>NZ_CP070506.1:4558390-6037020 GCF_016925675.1 Pseudomonas hygromyciniae
TTCCATACCCTCCTCCGCCCCGGCAACAATGGCTGCGCCACGGGCCTGACCCAGCTTCAGGGCCGAGTCGGCGTTTTTGGCCATGAACACCTTTTCAATGCCCATGGTCACCGGCCCATAGGTCTGGATCACTTCCCGCACGCCGCGATAGACAATCTGCAAACGCTCGGCCAGCTCCCCGGCGCCGGTACGGATACACCCCGACGCCACGTAGATGCAGCCACGCGGAGTCTGCTGCACCACGCCAAAGCCAGTGATGCGCGAACCGGGGTCGATACCTAGGATTAAAGTCATAACGCCTGCAGGTTGGGTGAACACATTTTTTGATACAGAGAAGATCCCATGTGGGAGCGGGCTTGCTCGCGAAAGCGGTACTTCAGTCACGCATGTACTGACTGACAGACCGCTTTCGCGAGCAAGCCCGCTCCCACATTTTGGTCTACACCAGCCTTCAGACTAGCTGTGCGGCCACGTCTTCTGGGATGTCGGCGTTGGAGTAGACGTTCTGCACGTCATCCAGGTCTTCCAGCATATCCAGCATCTTCAGCACTTTCTGTGCGCCGTCCAGGTCCAGCTCGGCGCTGGTGGTCGGCAGCATGACGATTTCCGCGTCGGTGCCTTTGAAGCCAGCAGCTTCCAAGGCGTTACGCACCGCGTAGAAGCCGGCAAACGAGGTAAACACGTCGATGGAGCCGTCTTCGTTGGTCACCACGTCGTCGGCATCCGCCTCCATCGCGGCTTCCATCAGCGCATCCTCATCCGTACCCGGCGCGAAGGTAATCTGCCCCTTGCGCTCGAACAGGTAGGCTACCGAGCCATCCGTACCCAGGTTGCCGCCACACTTGCTGAACGCATGGCGTACGGCAGCTGCAGTGCGGTTGCGGTTGTCGGTCATGCACTCGACCATCACCGCGACGCCACCCGGGCCGTAACCTTCATAGGTCAGCTCGACCATATCGTCGGTGTCCGCCGCACCGGCACCACGGGCCACGGCGCGATCGATGATGTCGCGGCTCATGTTGGCGCCCAGGGCCTTGTCCAGCGCCAGGCGCAGGCGTGGGTTGGAGCCTGGATCACCGCCGCCCTGGCGGGCAGCGACGGTCAGCTCGCGAATCCACTTGGTGAAGATCTTGCCTTTCTTGGCATCCTGACGCTCTTTGCGGTGCTTGATGTTCGCCCACTTGGAATGGCCAGCCATAACACAACTCCGAAATTCTTATAGAAACCTTTCAATCCCACCCCAGGCAGGATTTCCCTCGTTTAAACACAAAGGCGCATCCGAAGATGCGCCTTTTTGACTGCGTACAACCTTATCGCGCTTTCACGCCGCAGCCTTACTCAGCCTTCGGCGCCTCGCGCAGACGGATGTGCAGCTCGCGCAGTGCCTTGGCATCCACCACACCTGGAGCCTGGGTCATTACGTCCGCAGCACTCTGGGTTTTCGGGAAGGCAATCACTTCACGGATCGACTGGGCACCGGTCATCAGCATCACCAGACGGTCAAGGCCGAAGGCCAGGCCACCGTGGGGTGGAGCGCCGTATTTCAGGGCGTCGAGCAGGAAGCCGAATTTTTCTTCCTGCTCCGCTTCGTTGATGCCCAGCAGGCGGAAGACCGATTGCTGCATCTCTTTGCGGTGGATACGGATCGAACCGCCACCCAGCTCAGTGCCGTTGAGCACCATGTCGTAGGCGCGGGACAGAGCGCCAGCCGGGTTGGCTTCCAGCTCTTGCGGCGTGCACTTGGGCGCGGTGAACGGGTGGTGCAGGGCGCTGAAGCTGCCGTCGTCGTTTTCTTCGAACATCGGGAAGTCGACGACCCACATCGGGGCCCACTTGCAGGTCAGCAGGTCGAGGTCGTGACCCAGCTTGATCCGCAGCGCGCCCAGGGCCTCGCTGACGATCTTGGCCTTGTCGGCGCCGAAGAACACGATATCGCCATCAACTGCACCCACGCGATCGAGGATCACATTGAGCTTGTCTTCCGGGATATTCTTGACGATTGGCGACTGCAGGCCTTCAACACCTTTGGCACGCTCGTTGACCTTGATGTAAGCCAGGCCCTTGGCGCCGTAGATGCCGACGAACTTGGTGTAGTCGTCGATCTGCTTGCGCGGCATGCTCGCGCCGCCTGGTACACGCAGTGCGGCAATGCGGCATTTCGGGTCGTTGGCCGGGCCGCTGAACACCTTGAAGTCCACTTCCTTGAGCTGATCGGCAACGTCGACCAGTTCCAGCGGGTTACGCAGGTCTGGCTTGTCGGAACCGTAGCGGCGCATGGCCTCTTCGAAGGTCATGTGCGGGAACTCGCCGAATTCCAGACCCAGCACTTCCTTGAACAGGTTGCGGATCATTTCTTCGGTCAGGCCCATGATCTCTTTTTCATCGAGGAAGCTGGTCTCGATGTCGATCTGGGTGAATTCAGGCTGGCGATCGGCGCGCAGGTCTTCGTCACGGAAGCACTTGGCGATCTGGTAGTAACGGTCGAAGCCAGCGACCATCAGCAGTTGCTTGAACAACTGCGGTGATTGCGGCAGGGCGAAGAAGCTACCGGCGTGGGTACGGCTTGGCACCAGGTAGTCACGTGCGCCTTCTGGGGTAGCACGGGTCAGAATCGGCGTCTCGACGTCGAGGAAGCCGTTCTCGTCGAGGAAGCGACGGATGCTGGTGGTCATGCGCGAACGCAGGCGCAGCTTCTCGGCCATTTCCGGGCGACGCAGATCGAGGAAGCGATAACGCAGGCGGGTTTCTTCGCCAACGTCGGAGAACTCGTTGAGTGGGAACGGCGGGGTTTCCGATTCGTTCAGCACTTCCAGCTCGTAACCCAGGACTTCGATCATGCCCGACGCCATATTGGCGTTGGTGGCACCGGCCGGACGCAGGCGAACCTTACCGGTGATTTTCACGACGTACTCGCTGCGCACGCGGTCAGCGGCGGCGAAGCTCTCGGCGCGATCCGGGTCGAATACCACCTGGGCCAGACCGTCACGATCACGGATATCGAGGAAAATCACCCCGCCATGGTCTCGGCGACGGTGAACCCATCCGCAAAGGGTGATTTCCTGACCTTCCAGGGTCTCGTTCAGTTGGCCGCAATAGTGGCTGCGCATCATGGTAGTGGTTTCACTTCTCGTAATTCGAAATTCGGTGGAGTTCCTGCTCGGACACCGCACCTGTTGAGTCAGGTCACGGATAATGCAGGAGCTCGCGCGTAGAGTTCAACTCAGTCTGCTTTGTCGCCGCCTGCCAGATTCTTCTTGGCGCCGGTCTTGAAGTCGGTTTCGTACCAGCCGCTACCGCTCAGGCGAAAGCCCGGCATGGACAACATCTTTTTCAACTCGGGCGCCTGGCAAGCAGGGCAATCGACCAACGGCGCGTCGCTGATCTTTTGAATGGCTTCCAGCTGGTGACCACAGGAAGCGCATTGGTAATCGTACATGGGCATGGAATATCTCGGCGATCACGTCACTGCTGCGCCACGCCCCGTACCAGCCGGTATGCGCAGCAAAGGGCGAGATTATATCCGTTAAATCGAGGCTGTGCAGCCGTAGCAACGTACAGCGCGTCATATAGAAACACCCCTGCCCCTTCTGATACAGGGTAACCCGTCTACATAACCCCAGCCTGATCTGCGGTGGATACCTGCCCTTTCAACGCATGGACCACACACACCACCCTGACCAGACCGCTGAAATTCTTGACCCCGCCATAACGCAAGTGCACCTCGCGATCCACGTAAGACAGCAACGCACTGACCGAACAGGTATTGATCCTGGCTATTTCGCCAAGAATATTCCAATAGACCTCTTCAAGCCGCAGGCATGTGGAAAAACCATTCAACCGGACAGAACGCGATAACGGCCGTGCCAGCGCCATATCGAACCCTTTGACGAAGGGATCGATCTTTATCTTGTAGACGCCAGAAGTTTCCAGCCCCCCTTTACCCACACTACGCGACATACACTTGACACTCCCTTGCCAAACGGCTCTTGAATACGCGGCTGTTATTAGCCGTTGAGCCTATAAAACATCAAGCAGGCAAGTGCAGCCAGAAGACGGAGAGTCGCTGTTCGTAGGACAAGCCAACACATGTGTCAGGAAGCAATCAGGTAACACCAGCGGCGCGTGCCAGGCGCCACTGGACAGCGGGGGCTTACTTGCCTTCGAGCAGTGAGCGCAACATCCAGGCGGTTTTTTCGTGAATCTGCATGCGCTGGGTCAGCAAGTCCGCGGTCGGCTCGTCGCTGACCTTGTCAAGCAACGGGAAAATCCCGCGGGCCGTACGGGTAACCGCTTCCTGGCCATCGACAAGTTGCTTGATCATGTTTTCAGCGCTGGGTACGCCTTCTTCTTCCTTGATCGAGGACAGGCGGGCATAAATGGAGTAAGCACCCGGCGCAGGAAAGCCCAGGGCACGAATACGTTCGGCGATCGAATCAACGGCCAGCGCCAGCTCGGTGTATTGCTCTTCAAACATCAAGTGCAATGTACGAAATTGCGGGCCCGTGACGTTCCAATGAAAGTTATGGGTTTTCAAATAAAGTACATAGGTATCTGAAAGCAGCCGCGAAAGCCCGTCAACAATGGATTTACGATCTTCTTCACTGATACCGATATCGATTGCCATGTTTATTCCCTTCAATTAATGAAAATTCATTGATCAGGTGCTAACCCACTCTAGCAAGAGTGCTCGCCTTGCGCAGCCCTAGCGCCGCAGGAGGCCTGCGGCAAATCGCCCTTTTGCAGCGCCCACGACCAAAACCGGCAAGGCCTGGCGCGGCCAGAAAACCCCCGAACCTCTCTAGAACAGGGGTTTGCCGCACAAATGCCATGATCTTCGCAACGCCTTGAAACGCTTGATTTGAGAAGGCACAGCCTTTGCTGTTAAATAGGCAGCGTGTCGCCACCGCTATTTCCTGCGGCAAGCGGCATAGGCTGATAACCGCGCACGTGCCCAACGCCTCCCATTGTTCAGAAGCGAACCGTGCCAGTCAGCTCTTCCTCGTGATCCGTCTTAACGTGAGTTAATCAAAATGTTGAAAATCGTCCACCTGCTAACGGGCGCTGCAGCTTTGCTGCTGTCCTTTATCCCGAGCCTGCAACCAGAAAGCCTGCCGTACCTGCAACAACACGACGCGCTGTACCTGGCTCTGTTCGGCCTTCTCAACCTGACGCTAGCGCCAGTGATTCCCTACTGGAACAAAGGCACACGCCATCAACTGCAAAACCTGGTCAGCGCTTTGCTGGTACTGACTGTCGTCGTACAAACCCTCACCCTCCTGGCCCCCATGCCTGAAGTCGGCGGCCATCCAGCCATCCTGCTCAGCCTGGCCATCGCTGTGGTCGCTATCGTTCTTCACCTGGCCATCAGCTTCTACCGCTCATCTGCCCCTGCCACCTCGCAAAACTACGACATGACCAACCGGGATACCGGGACCGTCAAGTGGTTCAACACTTCCAAAGGCTTCGGTTTTATTTCCCGGGACTCGGGCGACGATATCTTCGTCCACTTCCGGGCCATCCGCGGCGAAGGCCATCGTGTTCTGGTGGAAGGCCAGCGCGTGGAGTTTTCCGTCATGAACCGAGACAAAGGCCTGCAAGCTGAAGACGTGATCGCCGCCCTGCCGCGTCGCTGATTTCAGACCAGACCCGAAAAAAAACCGCGATGCAGCTGAAACTGCATCGCGGTTTTTTATGGCCGCAAGTTTTCCCCTGCCCTCAATAATGAGGCGGTGGCGCTTCCTCCTCGGAGGATTCGAACTGCCCGCCCATTTCTTCCTGCCGCTTGAGCAGGGCAGTCATCTGCAATTGCAGGCGTTCTACCGCCCGCTGCTGGGCAACCAGGATGTCATTCAATGTCTCGATGGTGTCGTCTTGGAAAGCCAGGCGGCTCTCAAGGTCCATCACACGGTCTTGCAGGTCCATGGTTCAGTCCTGGGCAAAAGTGAATTCGGGCGGCAGCAACTCCCGCAGGCGGGCTCGAATGACCGCCACCTGATCGTCGGTATAAGGCACCGCCGGGTGCCTGCCCCAGACCGGTGCAGGCCAGGCCGCATCGTCGCGCTTGCGCACAATCACGTGCACATGCAGTTGGTTGACCACGTTGCCCAGGGCACCGATGTTCATTTTGTCGGCGCTGAACCCTTCATTGAGCAGCTGCGCCAATATCGTGGTTTCGTGCCACAACCGGGACTGGTCGCCAGCATCAAGCTGGAACACTTCGCTGATACCGGCAATGCGCGGCACCAGGATAAGCCAGAGGTAGTTAGAGTCGTTGGACAGCAGCAGCCGGCACAGGGGGAAATCCCCGATGGGCAAGGTGTCGTTTTGCAGACGTGGATCCAAGGCGAACACCACAGGCACTCCGTTCGGCTAGTCAGTTTCAGGCGCCCAGCATACCTGCGAATGACGACTGCTTCACGGGGCAATCGGCGCCTCACCACGGGGAATCTGCCGGCCGGGCACCAACGCACCAAAATGAGTCTTTTATGCCCCACATCGGGCAGGACCTATCCGCCGATTACTCACTGCACAGGGTGGACCGGTAACATTTCCTACAGAAACTTATTTCTACCCGTTCGAAATCCCGCACAACCGACGCCTTGAATTCCAAAAAAAACCACGCGAAAGCCCCGTGCCCAGGCGCTTTTCACAGACTCACCACATTTTTCACGAAAAAATGACATCTGCCTGGCAGTTTGAGCACGCTTGTTGCATTCACTCCCACATCGTCGACAACGGCACCTCCCAGGAAGGCGGTGTTTCACGATAAAAAAACAGTGAGTCAATACACAAACAGGAAGTTTTAAACTTTTGACAGGGTACTTTTGACCTCTGCCCAGGGTATTAAAAACAGTATTGAAGTTGTCAGTCTGGCTACAAACAGACTGTAGATTTGCGACATGGATCTAGCAATTTACGACAGCCTCGTAAAGAAGCTGAAAGGACAGATGTGCAAGTATCGCCAATTATTGCCAGCGTGCTATAAGTTTGCGCTGTCACAAAAAAGAAAGAGCCGCCCAGACAAAAATACAGGTGGGACGGCAGTACTCTTCCTAAAACCAAAGGAGCAAATCACGATGCGCGTGATGAAGTGGAGCATGATCGCCCTCGCTGTTTCAGCAGGCACCTCACAGTTCGCAATGGCGTCCGCCCAAGATGATGCCAAAGGTTTTGTCGAAGACAGCACCTTCAGCATCAATACCCGCGCCTTGTACTTCAGCCGGGATAACCGCAACAACAAATCGGGGGCAAGCTACAGTCGGGAATCCGGCCTGGGCTTCAACGGTTTGTACCAGTCGGGCTTCACCCAAGGCACCATCGGTGTAGGCGTTGACGTTATCGGCCTGCTGGGCGTGAAACTGGACAGCGGCAGAGGCCGTAATGGCACTGGCCTGTTCCCGGAAGGTTCGGATGGCCGCTCAGAGGATGAATACTCCAAGGGCGGCGGCGCCATCAAGTTCCGCCTCTCCAATACCGTGCTGAAAGTCGGCGACCAGTACACCACCGCACCGGTATTCGCATCCGACGACAGTCGCTTGCTGCCAGAGCTGCCACAAGGTATCTCGATCGTCAGCAACGAGATCAAGGACCTCAAGCTGGAAGCCGGTCACTTCACTTCCAGCGTTGCCCAGGCGCAAACCTTCAAGGACAGTATCCTCGACTTCCCTGAAACCTCCCGAGGCATCAAGCAAGCCAATTTCGTAGGCGGCACCTACGGTTGGACGCCTGAATTCACCACCAGCCTCTACTACTCGAAAGTCGAAGACTACTGGCGCAAATACTACGCCAACGTCAACTGGACCCACGCCCTGAGCGATGACCAGTCGGTGGCCGTAGACTTCAACATCTACGATACCAAGAGCGAAGGTGCCGGCCTGCAACGCGCCGCCAAAGACGACGTTACCAAACTCGACAACCGTGCATTCAGCTTGCAGGGTGCCTACACCATCGGTGCACACACCTTCACCCTGGCAGCACAGAAGGTTACCGGTGACGGCGATTACGGCTACGGCATCGATGGCGGCGGTACAGTGTTCCTGGCCAACTCCGTGGCTCGTTCCGACTTCAACGCCGAAGGCGAGAAATCCTTCAAAGCCCGTTATGACCTCGACATGGCCACCTTTGGTGTACCTGGCCTGAGCTTCCTGGCTGCGTACGTCACCGGTAGCGGCGCCAACACCGCCTCGACCTCGAACGGCAAAGAGTGGGAACGCGACCTTGAAGCCAAGTACGTGATCCAGAGCGGCCCAGCCAAAGATCTGAGCCTGCGTATTCGCCAAGCGACTTATCGTTCGTCTGATGGTGTTTACTACGGTTCGGCGTCTATCGACGAACTGCGTCTGATCGCGCAATACCCGCTGAACATCTTGTAAGCAAAGATGCTCGAGGGCTTCGGCCCTTAATGAAAAAGCCGCTCACTTTTAACCAGTGAGCGGCTTTTTTATTACACTTGTCCCGTCCTGAATAAGGTTTACACCTTCTGACCTATCTTCAGGAGGAACCAATGGATTCGGGCAAAAGGCGGAGCCAGCGTGACTACACGCTAGCCTTTAAATTATCGGTCGTAGACCAGGTCGAAAAGGGCGAGTTGAGTTATAAAGAGGCTCAACGGCGCTACGGCATTCAGGGCCGGTCCACGGTACTGGTCTGGCTACGCAAGCATGGCCGGCAGGACTGGAGCCAAGGCGCCTCAATTCGAGAGCCGAGGAGCAGGTCCATGACCGAGCAAACCCTCCCGCTGACACCCGAGCAGCGGATCAAAGAGCTCGAAGAACAGCTGGCGCTAAGCAATCAGAAGGCGCAATTCTTCGAAGCCGTCGTGAATGTTCTGAAGAATGACTACGGTGTTTGCGTCGTAAAAAAAGCGACTCGGCAAGTCCTCTCGCAAGGGCAAATCCAAGACCTGAGCATCACCAGGGCTTGCCTGTTCATGGGCATTTCGCGCCAAGCGTATTACCAACGTAATCGAGCTTTTGACGCAAGGACTCGTCAAGATCAAGAGGTCATGGACTTTGTTCTTGAAAAGCGCCGCCGCCAGCCCAGGATAGGCACGCGCAAGCTGCATTACCTGATGAGCGTCGAAGTTGGCGCGCCAGTGCGGGTCGGTAGAGACCGCCTGTTTAGCATCTTGCGCAACGCTCGAGAACTGGTGGTGCGCAAACGGGCTTACCACAAAACGACGGACAGCCATCACCGCTTTCGCCGCCATCCGAATTTGCTCAAAGAGGGTCCAGGACAAATCGTTGCCAGCAGGCCCGAGCATGTCTGGGTCGCAGATATAACCTACCTTCCGACACAGGAAAGCGTCGCCTACGTGAGCCTCGTGACAGACGCTTACTCGCGCAAGATCGTAGGCCATCATGTGCATGAGAGCTTGCATACCGAGTCGGTGATCAAAGCGATGGAAAAAGCAATTAGCAAACGTCGAAGCAAGCTGCCACTGATCCATCACTCAGACCGTGGAGCCCAATACTGCTCCGAGCTTTACCAGCGCTTGCACGCTAGCCATAACGTTAGATGCTCAATGACCGACGGATATGACTGCTACCAGAATGCTCTGGCAGAAAGGATAAACGGGATCTTGAAGACCGAGCTTTTGCTGTGCCGCCCCTAAAAACCTGGCGGAAGCAGTGAAAATGGTGGATGAATCGGTGCTGATCTACAACGGGGAACGGCCACACCTGTCCCTGAAATACAAAACGCCCGATGCGGTGCATCGGGCGTTTTGAGACTGAAACAGGTGTAAACCTATTTCAGGACTAGACAACTTTTATTTCTATGACCCGGATAACTAGCAAGCTAACTATCGAGTTTATTATTGAGATAAAACCTGACCATTTAGCCAAGTTGGATCCCTGCACCTGATATTACTTGGCAGGCGCTTCTTGCATCACGCGAATAACACGCTGCGGGAATGGAATATCAATTCCGGCCGCTTTCAAACGGTCCCGCGCCAGTTCATTGAACATGAACATCACATCCCAATAATCCGCCGTCTTGGTCCATACCCGCAGGGAAACGGTAATCGAACTGTCGCCCAGGGTCGAAACCACTGCGACCGGCTCAGGGTCCGCCAGAACCCGTGGGTCCTTGGCCAGTTCCAGCAACACTGCGCGGGCTTTCTGCAGGTCGGCTTCGTAGTCGACACCCACGTCAAACACCACCTTGCGGGTCGGTTGGCGATTGGTGTTGGTGATGATGCCGTTGGACAAGATGCCGTTAGGCACGATGACCGTCTTGTTGTCACCAGTACGGATCACCGTGTGGAAGATCTGGATGCTATCGACGGTACCCGCCGTGCCCTGGGCTTCGATCCAGTCACCGATACGGAACGGACGGAACAGCAGGATCAGCACGCCACCGGCAAAGTTGGCCAGGCTGCCTTGCAACGCCAAGCCAATGGCCAGGGTCGCGGCACCGATCGCGGCAACAAACGAAGTGGTTTCAACGCCGATCATCGAGGCCACGCTGACGATCAGCATCACCTTGAGCACGATGTTCGCAAGGCTGGTCACAAAGCCTTGCAACGCCAGGTCGGCATTGCGCAGGGCCAGCAGGCGCCCTACCTTGTGGGTCAGCTTGTTGATCAGCCACCAGCCAATGGCCAGGGTCAATACCGCCAGCAATACCCGGCTGCCGTATTCCATGATCATCGGGACCCAGGCTTGGGAAGCCTTGATCAATTGATCCACTTCAGCGTTCAAGTCCATCTAGATTCTCCTGTTTAGTGCCTATAAAGGTCGCCACAGCAATTGAGCCCCGAAGGGCTCAATCGTTTCTGCAGGTTCTGGGGCGTGGGACGTCGAAAAGCCCACTGGGTTCCCCAAAACGCGATTAGTCGCGGAAGTTATTGAACTGCAGCGGCATATCGAAGGTCTTGGCGCGCAGGGCGGCAATCGCATCCTGCAAGTCGTCGCGCTTCTTACCGGTGATACGCACCTGCTCGCCCTGGATCGCCGCCTGGACCTTGAGCTTGGCGTCCTTGACGTGAGCGACGATTTTCTTCGCCAGCTCCTTGTCGATACCTTCCTTGAGCACGGCTTCCTGCTTCATCAACTTGCCCGACGCATAGGCATCCTTGACTTCAAGGCACTGCACATCGATCTTGCGCTTGACCAGGGCCAGCTTGAGGATCTCGATCATCGCTTCCAGCTGGAAATCGGCTTCAGCGGTCAGGTTGACCGTCAGTTCCTTTTCCTTGAACTCAAAGCTGCCCTTGCCTTTCAAGTCATAACGACGGTCCAGCTCCTTGACGGCGTTCTCGACGGCGTTGGTGACTTCGTGCTTGTCCAGTTCAGATACCACGTCGAACGACGGCATGTAGTTTCTCCAATAAAAAAGGGGCGCGGCTCAGTAGAGATGGAGCGCGCCTGGCTTGCGGGTAAAATGCCGGGGCATTATAACGACTCTTTACTCTGAGCTGCTTGGCTCACCCAGCGGCTTATGGAGCAAAATTGATGTCCACCACCTGGCATGTCCTCGGCGCCGGCAGTCTCGGTACCTTATGGGCTACACGCTTGGCCCGCGCAGGCCTGCCTGTCACGCTGATCCTGCGCGATCAGGCACGCCTGGCCAGCTATCGGGCAACGCCCGGGCTGACCCTGATCGAGCAGGGGCAGGCCCAGTCGTACCCGGTTATTGCACAAACATCCGACAGTCCCGAGCCGATTGATCGCCTGCTGGTCGCGTGCAAAGCCTACGACGCACCCGGCGCGGTCGCACAACTGACCCGACGCCTGACACCCAATGCCGAAGTGATCCTGCTGCAGAATGGCCTAGGCAGCCAGGATGCGGTTGCCGCGCAAGTGCCCCTGGCCCGCTGTATCTTCGCCTCCAGCACCGAGGGTGCGTTTCGCCAGAGCGATGGCAGCGTGGTATTCGCTGGCGATGGCTTTACCTGGCTGGGTGACGCGACCCATCCCACGGCGCCGTTGTGGCTGGACGACTTGCACGCCGCCGGCATTCCCCACCAGTGGAGCACCAATATCCTCACGCGCCTCTGGCGAAAACTGGCACTCAACTGTGCGATCAATCCTCTGACCGTGCTCTATCAATGCCGCAATGGCGGGCTGCAGGAACACCAATGCGAAGTAGCGACCCTGTGCGCCGAACTCGCCGAGCTGCTGGAGCACTGCGGCCAGCCGGCAGCGGCACAGGACCTGCAGACCGAAGTGGAGCGGGTCATCCAGGCGACGGCGGCCAACTTTTCGTCGATGTACCAGGATGTGGCCAACGGGCGACGCACCGAAATCCACTATCTGCTCGGCCATGCCTGCCAGGCGGCCTTGCGCCATCGCCTGAGCCTGCCGCACCTGCAACAACTGCATGTGCGCCTGGCCGGCTACCTGGACGCACGCGGATTGCCCAGCGACTGAGGCACGCGCTACCCTGCCCACTTGATCCTTGCCTGCGAACAACCTGATGCCACTGCGCCAGCGTCTCGAAAATCTCCCCGTCGGGCAGAAACTGCTGGCGGCCTTGCTGGTGTTGCTGACCACCGTGCTGCTGGTGGCCAACCTGACCTTTATCAGCGCCGCCTACTGGATATCCCAGGAAAGCATGGCCCCCCAGGCCTTGCAGGCGCTTGGCCGACTGGTTTCCAATCCAGCCCTTGCCGCGCAAGCCCTGGACTCTCCCGCCAAGGCCGATGCCCTGCTCAACGAGCTGACCAGTTATTCGCCACTGCGGGCAGCGGCCCTGTACGACGGCGAAGGCAATCGCCTGGCGCAGTTGCAACACGGTGAGCGCCTGCAATTGCCGGCGCACTACCGCGACATCGAAGCCTGGCGGGTCACCGAGTTTCGCAGCAATCAAGTCATCACCCTGCCCCGCCCCGGCCTGCCCTCGGGGCATCTGCTGCTGGTGGCCAGCAGCGAGCTGCCGGTGGCCTTCTACACCGGCACCCTGACAGCCAGCCTCGGCATCCTGGTGTTCAGCGTCCTGTTGTGGCTGGTGATCGCCCGGCAGATCAAGCGCCTGATTACCCGGCCGATCCACGAGCTGGAAGAGTTGTCGCGCCAGGTCACTCGCGAGGAGAACTACGCCCTGCGGGCCGGTCGCGGCAACCATGACGAAATCGGCAGCCTGGCCGAAGCGTTCAATACCATGCTGTCACGCATCGAGGCCCGCGAGCAGCAACTCAAACGCGCGCGGGACGACTCCCAGGCCGCCTATGACCAGGCCCAGGGCCTGGCCGAGGAAACGCGGCATACCAACCGCAAGCTGGAACTGGAAGTCCAGGTGCGTAGCAAGATCGAGAAAAAACTCACCGGTTTCCAGAACTACCTCAACAGCATCATTGACTCCATGCCCTCTGCCTTGATCGCCCTGGACGAGCAGCTCTACGTCACGCAATGGAACCAGGAAGCCAGCGCCCTTTCCGGTACGCGCCTGGACCAAGCGCTGAACCAGCCGATCTTCCTCGCCTTCGAACCACTCAAGCCGTACCTGCCCCAGCTCAAGGCCACCGTGGAGCAGCACACGGTGGAACGCATCGAGCGCGTCACCTGGATCAAGGACGAAGAACCCAAGCACTATGCCCTGACCTTTTACCCGCTGATGGGCGGCGCCGGGCGCGGGGTGGTGATCCGCATCGATGACATCACCCAGCGCCTGTCCCTGGAAGAAATGATGGTGCAGTCAGAGAAGATGCTGTCCGTCGGCGGACTGGCCGCAGGCATGGCCCACGAAATCAACAACCCCCTGGGGGCGATCCTGCATAACGTGCAGAACATCCGCCGGCGCCTATCGACGGACCTGCCGAAAAACCTGGAGCACGCCGAGCAGGTGGGCGTGGAGCTGGAAACCGTCAACCGTTACCTGCAAAGCCGCGAAGTGCCGCAACTGCTCGACGGTATCCAGCAAGCCGGAGCCCGTGCGGCAAAAATCGTCACCCACATGCTCAGTTTCAGCCGCCGCAGTAACCGCCAGATGGCACCTTGCGATCTGCCGGCGCTGATCGACCAGGCCGTGGAAATCGCCGGTAATGACTTCGACCTGGCGATCGGCTTTGACTTCAAGGGCCAGGCGATCATTCGCCAGTTCGATCCAACGCTGGGCCCGGTGCCCGGCACTGCCAACGAGCTGGAGCAGGTACTGCTCAATTTGCTGAAAAACGCCGCCCAGGCCATCCATCTGCGCGAAGACGACAGCGAACCAGGGCGCATCATCCTGCGCACCCGGCTCAACCCGCCCTGGGCCGAGATCCAGGTGGAAGACAATGGCATCGGCATGAGTGAGAGCGTGCGCAAACGCACTTTCGAACCGTTCTTCACCACCAAGGAAATCGGCCAAGGCACAGGGCTGGGCTTATCAGTCTCGTACTTCATCATTACCAACAATCACAAGGGCCAGATGGAGGTTCACTCCACCCTGGGCCAGGGCACCTGCTTTACCTTGCGCCTGCCGCTGGCCGGCAGCCAGCTTGCCCCCCTCGAACAGACTTAACTGGAGCAATGACCATGGGCTTTCGCCTGTCGAAAATCTACACGCGTACTGGCGACAAAGGCGAAACCGGCCTGGGCGACGGTCGCCGCGTACCCAAGGATCACCCGCGGGTGGAAGCCATCGGCGAAGTGGACAGCCTCAATAGTCAATTGGGCCTGCTGTTGGCCGGGCTCGAGGAGCAAAGCGGCCAGCACCCTGCGTTAATGGATGTGGTCGAGGTACTGGCCCCTTGCCAGCATCGACTGTTTGACCTGGGTGGCGAGTTGGCGATGCCGATCTACAAGGCACTTAATGCGGGCGAAGTGGACCGCTTGGAAGCCGCGATTGATCGCTGGAATGAAGAAGTGGGGCCTTTGGAGAATTTCATCCTGCCCGGTGGTTCGGCGCTGATTGCCCAGGCCCATGTGTGCCGCAGCCTGGCCCGCAGCGCCGAGCGGCGTTGCCAGCAATTGAATGCACTGGAGCCGTTGGACGGGGTGGGGTTGGCGTATATCAATCGGCTATCGGATTTGCTGTTTGTGGCAGCGAGGGTGATTGCCAGACGCCAGGGGGTTGCGGAGATTTTGTGGCAGGCGGCGGCTAAGCCGCACTGAGATTCTGCCGGGTTTTGTATTGCTTTATCGGGCCCCATCGCAGGCAAGCCAGCTCCCACATTTGAATGTATTCACAAATCAAAATGTGGGAGCTGGCTTGCCTGCGATGGGGTCATCACTGACGACTCAAACCTCAGGCCAGAACGCCCGAATCCCCGCCACACCCTGCGCCCCGCTTTCCCAGGCTTTCTCCCGCTCGTCAGGCCCAACCCCACCCAACAGGAACACCGGCTTGCTGAAGCCCTTGATCAACTGCGCCGCCGCTTCCCAACCCAGTGGCTGAGCATCAGGGTGAGTCTGCGTCGGCTGCACCGGCGACAGGGTGACAAAGTCCACATCCATCAATTCGGCCAATGCCAGCTCCTCGGCATTGTGGCAAGACGCCGCCAACCAGCGATCCTTGGGCAGCGGACGGCCTTTGCTGGCGTATTTACGCAGTTGCGCCGACGTCATGTGCCAGCCCGCCGCCGGGAAATCACCGAGCCATTCAAACGGCCCCTTGAGCATCAACTGCGCCTTGCCGGCACACAACCCCACGGCATCCACCGCCAGGTCGCGGTACTTGGGGTCATAGCCATTGGGCGCGCGTAATTGGATCAGCTTGATGCCACCGGCAATGGCTTTCTGAATACCGCGCAACAACACTGGGGTTTCCAGTTCACCTGGGGTGATCAGGTAGTCAGCGGGCAAGCGCGCGGCAGCGACGATTGGCGCGTTGGCGGCTGGAAACTCGTAGTTCTGCAAGTCCCGTGGCGCCACCCATTCGAGGGGTTGCCCTTCTGCGCCATGGGGCTCGCCGGTAAACGCCGAGACCTCCCAGACATCCAGCAACACCTGCTTGTCCGGGTAATCATGCTGCACCTGGATCAACGGCCGCGCCGTGGTGACCTGGATACCCAGTTCCTCCTGCAGCTCTCGCCCCAGTGCGGTGAAAACCGATTCATCGGCCTCCACCTTGCCACCGGGAAACTCCCATAGGCCGCCTTGGTGCTGGGTATCTGCACGACGCGCCAGCAAAATCCGGCCATCGGTACCGCGAATGACTGCGGCTGCTACATGAACTCGTTTCACGGTATTACGTCCTCTAAGCCGGCACCTCCCGGGGCATTGCCGATGCCCCGGGCAGGTATCAAGTGCGGTATTCGGCGTTGATCTTCACGTATTCGTGGGACAGGTCGGTGGTCCAGATGGTTTCGCTGCACTCACCGCGCCCCAGTTCGATGCGGATGGTGATTTCTTCCTGCTGCATCACCGCCGAGCCCTGGGCTTCGGTGTAGGTCTCGGCACGGGCGCCACGGCTGGCGATGCACACATCGCCGAGGAACACGTCGATCTTGCTTACGTCCAGATTCGGCACGCCGGCACGCCCAACCGCCGCGAGGATCCGGCCCCAGTTCGGGTCGGACGCAAACAGCGCGGTCTTGATCAGCGGCGAGTGGGCCACGGTGTAGCCGACATCCAGGCATTCCTGGTGATTGCCGCCGCCATTGACTTCAACGGTGACGAACTTGGTCGCGCCTTCGCCATCACGCACGATGGCCTGGGCCACTTCCATGCACACTTCAAATACCGCCTGCTTCAGCGCTGCGAACAGCGGGCCGTTGGAGGAGGTGATTTCCGGCAGGTTGGCTTTACCGGTGGCAATCAACATGCAGCAGTCGTTGGTCGAAGTGTCGCCGTCGATGGTGATGCGGTTGAACGACTTGTTGGCGCCATCAAGCATCAGGTTCTGCAGCACATCGCGGGAGACTTTGGCGTCAGTGGCGATGTAGCCGAGCATGGTCGCCATGTTCGGGCGGATCATACCCGCGCCTTTGCTGATACCAGTCACGGTAACGGTTACGCCTTCATGCACGAACTGGCGGCTGGCGCCCTTGGGCAGAGTGTCGGTGGTCATGATCCCGGTGGCCGCGGCCGCCCAGTTATCCACCGACAGGTCATCCAGCGCAGCCTGCAGGGCGCCTTCGATTTTTTCCACGGGCAACGGCTCGCCGATCACCCCAGTGGAATACGGCAGCACCTGGCTGGCGTCCACACCGGTCAACTCCGCCAGCTTGGCGCAGGTACGCGCAGCCGCAGCCAGGCCAGGCTCGCCGGTACCAGCGTTGGCATTACCGGTGTTGGTCAACAAGTAGCGCACCGGGCCTTCGACACGTTGCTTGGCGAGGATCACGGGGGCTGCGCAAAACGCGTTCAGGGTGAACACGCCAGCGATGGTCGAGCCTTCGGCACAGCGCATCACTACCACGTCCTTGCGCCCGGGGCGCTTGATACCGGCCGAAGCGATACCGAGTTCAAAACCGGCAACCGGGTGCAACGTGGGCAAAGGACCAAGACCAACAGCCATGAATGCGCTCCTTAACGATGTGATGTCTGCACCGTCGTCGTCGACGGTGAATAAATGGCAAAACGCCGCGACGGCTGATGCCGGTCGCGGCGCGGGGTATTGCAGCGTCAGGCAAAAATCTTAGTTGATTTCGCCATGGCAGTGTTTGAACTTCTTGCCCGAACCGCACCAGCATGGCTCGTTGCGACCCAGCTTCTGCTCGTTGCGCACAGGAGCCTGGGCCAGGGCCACATCGACCTCTTCACCCAACACTTCCGGCGACTCAAGGCCCGGCGCTTCGTCATGCTGGAACTGCATGCGCGCGGCCAGGGCTTCGGCCTCCTGGCGCAGGCGGGCTTCTTCTTCGATCGGGTCTTCGCGACGCACCTGAACGTGGGACAGCACACGAATCGAATCGCGCTTGATCGAATCCAGCAACTCGGAGAACAGCGTGAACGACTCGCGCTTGTACTCCTGCTTCGGGTTCTTCTGGGCATAGCCACGCAGGTGGATACCGTGGCGCAGATGGTCCATGGTCGACAGGTGGTCTTTCCACAGGTCGTCCAGCACACGCAGAACGATTTGCTTCTCGAAGGTGCGCAGCGCTTCGGCACTGGCTTGCTCTTCTTTCTCGTTGTACGCGGCCAGCAGTTCGGCCATCAGTTTTTCGCGCAGGGTTTCTTCGTACAGGTGGTCGTCTTCGTCGAGCCATTGCTGGACCGGCAGGTCGACACCGAAGTCGCTCTTCAACGCAGCTTCCAGGCCGGCAACATCCCACTGCTCAGGCAGCGACTGTGGCGGGATATGGGCGCTGACGGTGGCGTTGAGCACGTCCTGGCGGAAGTCGGCAATGGTTTCGCCAATGTTGTCGGCGGCCAGCAACGTGTTGCGCATGTGATAAATCACTTTACGCTGTTCGTTGTTGACGTCATCGAACTCCAGCAGTTGCTTACGAATATCGAAGTTGCGGCCTTCGACCTTGCGCTGGGCCTTTTCGATGGCGTTGGTCACCATGCGATGCTCGATCGCTTCCCCAGACTGCATCCCCAGGGCCTTCATGAAGTTCTTCACCCGGTCAGAGGCAAAGATGCGCATCAGGCTGTCTTCCAGGGACAGGTAGAAACGGCTGGAACCGGCATCACCCTGGCGACCGGCACGGCCACGCAGCTGGTTGTCGATACGGCGCGATTCGTGACGCTCGGACGCGATCACCTGCAAACCACCGGATTCCAGCACCGCCTGGTGGCGTTTCTGCCAGTCGGCCTTGATCTGGGCGATCTGCTCAGGTGTCGGGTTGTCCAGGGAGGCCACTTCCACTTCCCAGTTACCGCCCAACAGGATGTCGGTACCACGACCGGCCATGTTGGTAGCGATGGTCAGTGCGCCTGGGCGACCGGCCTGGGCAATGATCTCGGCTTCTTTTTCGTGGAACTTGGCGTTGAGAACCTTGTGCTCGATGCCTTCCTTGTTGAGCAGGTTGGACATGTGCTCGGAGGTTTCGATGGTTGCAGTACCCACCAGGACCGGACGGCCGTGGGTCATGCATTCCTTGATGTCGGCAACGATTGCAGCGTATTTCTCGTCGGCGGTCAGGAACACCAGGTCGTTGTAGTCTTTACGCGCCAGCGGCTTGTTCGGCGGGATCACCATCACCGACAGACCGTAGATCTGGTGGAATTCGAACGCTTCGGTATCAGCAGTACCGGTCATGCCGGACAGCTTGTTGTACAGGCGGAAGTAGTTCTGGAAGGTGGTCGAGGCCAACGTCTGGCTCTCGGCCTGGATATTGAGCACTTCCTTGGCTTCGATGGCCTGGTGCAGGCCTTCGGACAAACGACGACCGGGCATGGTACGGCCGGTGTGTTCGTCGACCAGTACAACCTGGCCGTCCTGGACAATGTATTCGACGTTGCGATGGAACAGCTTGTGGGCGCGCAGGCCGGCATAAACGTGGGTCAACAGGCCCAGGTTGTGTGCCGAGTAGAGGCTTTCGCCTTCAGCCAACAGGCCGATCTGGGTCAGCATCTCTTCGACGAACTGGTGACCGGCTTCGTTGAGCTCGACCTGACGGGTCTTCTCGTCGATGGAGTAATGACCTTCTTTGGTCACTACGCCTTCCACTTCCTCGATATGTTGTTCGAGGCGCGGGATCAGCTTGTTGATTTCGGTGTACAGACGCGAGCTGTCCTCGGCCTGACCGGAGATGATCAGCGGGGTACGGGCTTCGTCGATGAGGATGGAGTCGACTTCGTCGATCACGGCAAAGTTGAGTTCACGCTGGAATTTTTCTTCCATGCTGAACGCCATGTTGTCGCGCAGGTAGTCGAACCCGAATTCGTTGTTGGTGCCGTAGGTGATGTCGGCGGCGTAGGCGGCGCGCTTCTCTTCCGGCGGCTGGAACGGCGTTACCACGCCGACGGTCAGGCCGAGGAATTCATAGAGCGGGCGCATCCAGTTGGCGTCCCGGCGGGCCAGGTAGTCGTTCACCGTCACAACGTGCACGCCCTTGCCGGACAGTGCGTTGAGGTAAACGCCCAGGGTTGCCACCAGGGTCTTGCCTTCACCGGTGCGCATTTCGGCAATCATGCCTTCATGCAGGGTCATGCCACCGATCAACTGGACGTCGAAGTGGCGCATACCCATTACCCGCTTACCGGCTTCGCGGGCGACCGCAAAGGCTTCGGGCAGCAGTTTGTCGAGGGTTTCACCTTTGGCTATGCGGGCCTTGAACTCTTCGGTCTTGGCGCGCAATTGCTCGTCCGACAAAGCAACCATCTGCTCTTCGAAGGCATTGACCAGCTGCACCGTCTTGAGCATGCGTTTGACTTCGCGCTCATTCTTGCTTCCAAAAAGTTTCTTTAACAAAGGCGCAAACATATCGGCAGGTTCTTCCACACATTAGGGATGAAGGGGCGTCCCGTGAGTCGCCCGAGCAGCCCTCACGGCCGCATGCGAACGAGCATTCTACCCGGAAACGAGGGTGAGGAAAGTGGCGTTGTTCCACGATGCAGGCACAGCGTCCCAGGAGGGCTTGTTTAAAATAAGGGCTTTTTGCTGACTTTCAACCCATTGGAGCGAGAAGTTACTTATTGATTTAATGGATAAACTGCTGACAAAGCAATGACCACAGTGCCGCACACGCTTTCTGCTACCATGGCGGCTCTGTTACCTAAGGTGTCTAGATCATGGCATTTCGCCCTCTTACGGCTCGTGCTCCCGCCGTGTTGCTGCGCGAAGCCAAGCCTTTAAAAGCCATCTTTGGCCACGCTCAGCGCCTGGGCCACCTGCAGCGCCTGCTGGAAAGCCAACTGCAACCAGCGGCCCGCGAACACTGCCATGTAGCCTCGTGGCGCGAAGGTACGCTGCTGCTGATTGTCACAGATGGGCATTGGGCGACCCGCCTGCGCTACCAGCAAAAACGCTTGCAGCGCCAGCTCCAGGCATTTGAGGTCTTTGAGAGCCTGCTGCGCATCCAGTTCAAGGTCCAGCCTCCAACCGTGCAGCAAGGTGCGGTGGGGCATACCATGGATTTGTCGGTGAATGCCGCCGAAACCATCCAGGCGACAGCGGACGGCATTACCGATCCGAAGCTGCGCGCGGCATTGGAGCGGTTGGCGGCTCACGCCAAGCCCAAAACCTGAAAACCGCACAATCCAATGTGGGAGCGGGCAAGCCCGCTCCTACAGGTGATTCCATCTGCCGTAAGAACTACTTACGCTTGCTACCGCCAAGCAACGAGCCCAGCAGCCCGCGCACCAACTGGCGGCCCATCTGATTGGCCGCCTGCTGCATCGCCGACTTCAAGGCCTTGCCCGCCGTAGTTCCCAGAAATGCCCCGGCCTTGTCGGTGAAACTCGGCTCTTCTGCGGCAGGCGTAGTGCTCGTCTGCGCACCCAGCTCCTTGCGTGCCATCAGCACTTCATAGGCCGACTCACGATCAACCGGCTTGTCATAGCGCCCCAATAGCGACGAACTGGCGATCAAGGCCGCGCGCTCGGCAGCGGTCAACGGCCCGATCCGCGACTGCGGCGGTGCTACCAGCACCCGCTGGACCACCTCGGGCGTGCCTTTTTCCTGCAGCGTGCCCACCAGCGCCTCACCGGTACCCAGTTCGGTCAACACCGCCAGTGCATCGAACGCCGGGTTCGGCCGGAAACCATCCGCAACCGCCCGCAGGGATTTCTGCTCCTTGGTGGTAAATGCCCGCAGGCCATGCTGGATGCGCAAACCCAACTGGGCCAGCACGTTGTCCGGCAAATCGCCCGGCGACTGGGTGACAAAATACACACCCACGCCTTTCGAACGAATCAACCGCACCACTTGCTCCAGGCGGTCCTGCAAGGCCTTGGGCGTATCGGCAAACAGCAAATGCGCCTCGTCGAAAAACAATGCCAGCAGCGGCTTGTCGGCATCCCCACGCTCCGGCAACTGCTCGAACAACTCCGCCAGCAACCACAACAGGAAGGTCGCATAGACCTTGGGCGACTCGTGCACCAGACGACTGGCATCCAGCAGATGAATGCGCCCTCGCCCATCGCTGGCCGGTTGCAGAATATCTTCCAGCTGCAGCGCCGGCTCGCCGAACAAGGCTTCGGCGCCCTGCTGTTCGAGCACGGCCAAGCGCCGCAGCAAGGCCTGGCTGGAGCCGGTGGTCATCAGGGCGGCGTCATCGCCCAGTAGTTCGGGATGGAACTTGAGGTGGTTGAGCAGAGCCTTGAGGTCCTTGAGGTCCAGCAGCAGCAAGCCTTCGCGATCCGCCACTTTAAAGGCTGCATACAACGTCGACTGCTGGCTGTCGGTCAGTTCCAATAGACTGCCCAGCAGCAACGGGCCCATTTCGCTCAAGGTTGTACGAAGCGGATGACCGGACTGACCATGGATATCCCACAGCGTTACCGGATAAGCCTTAGGCGCGTAATTCAGGAACGGCATGCCGGCAATACGCTCGGCCACCTTGCCCTGGGGATTGCCTGCGGCGCCCAGGCCACACAGATCACCCTTGATATCGGCGGCGAACACCGCGACGCCAGCATCACTGAATGCCTCCGCCAGCCGCTGCAACGTCACGGTCTTGCCTGTGCCGGTGGCACCGGCGATCAGTCCATGGCGATTAGCCAGGCGCATAGCCTGGGCGATGGGTTGGCCTTCGAGATCTGCGCCAATAAGAAGTTGCGAGGAGTCAGGCATTTTTTCACCCATGGTTAATCTTTAACGCTGCACGGTCGATACAGACAAAGCGAGAGACCCAAAAAGTCTAAAAAGTTAGACCGGATAATTCCTGCAGGAGCAGATGGAAATATCACACTTTATTTAATGCTGCCATTTGTGCGTCTGCATAAAAGACGCGCCTCGGACACTAAGACCTTAGCGGACACGACGAGCCATGAATAAAAATCTGCGCTTCAGCCACAAAATCCTGCTTGCAGCCGCCCTTATCGTCATTGCCGCATTTGCGTTGTTCACGTTGTACAACGACTACCTGCAACGAAACGCAATTCGCGGCGACCTCGACAGCTACCTGCATGAAATGGGCAGCGTGACTGCCAGCAATACCCAGAGTTGGCTGGCCGGGCGCATTGTCCTGGTGGAAAACGCCGCCCAGAACATCGCCATCAATCCCGAGCCGACCGTGGTTGCCAGCCTGCTGGAGCAGAAAGCCCTGACGTCATCGTTCATGGCGACCTACCTGGGTGACAGCAAAGGTGGCTTCACCATTCGCCCTGATACGAAGATGCCCGACGGCTTCGACCCACGCGTGCGCCCCTGGTACAAAGGCGCCCA
Organism: Pseudomonas hygromyciniae; assembly: GCF_016925675.1. Classification (NCBI taxonomy): domain Bacteria; kingdom Pseudomonadati; phylum Pseudomonadota; class Gammaproteobacteria; order Pseudomonadales; family Pseudomonadaceae; genus Pseudomonas; species Pseudomonas hygromyciniae. The sequence goes on from NZ_CP070506.1 coordinate 4,581,536, forward strand.
GACCAGCAACGGCTCGACCCTGACTGAACCCTATATCGATGCGGCCACCGGCCAGTTGATCATTTCCATCGCCACCCCCAGCAGCAAGGCCGGGCAAAGCGTCGGCGTGGTTGGCGGTGACCTGAGCCTGCAAACCCTGGTGGACAACATTGGTGCGCTGAACTTCGGCGGCATGGGCTACGCGTTCCTGGTCAGTGCCGACGGCAAGATCCTGGTACACCCGGATAAAAGCCTGGTGATGAAGACCCTGGGCGAGGCGTACCCGAACCAGACCGTCAAGATCAGTGCTGACTTCAGCGAAATCGAGGTCGATGGCAAAACCCGCATTGTTACCTTCGCCCCGATCAAGGGTTTGCCGTCGGTGAACTGGTATATCGGTCTGTCGGTAGATAAAGACAAATCCTTCGCCATGCTCAGCGAATTCCGCACCTCGGCCATCATTGCCACCGTGATAGCCGTAGCGATCATTATTGCGCTGCTGGGCATGCTGATCCGCGTGCTGATGCAACCGCTGTATGTCATGACCCGCGCCATGGAAGACATCGCCGATGGCGAAGGCGACCTGACGCGCCGCCTGACGATCCAGAACCATGACGAATTCGGCATCCTCGGCAAAGCCTTCAACCGCTTTGTGGAGCGGATTCACACCTCGATTCGCGAAGTGTCCTCCGCCACCGGCCAGGTCAATGAAGTGGCATTGCGCGTGGTCAGCGCCTCCAACTCCTCGATGATCAATTCCGACGAACAGGCCAACCGCACCAACAGCGTCGCGGCAGCGATCAACCAGTTGGGCGCCGCCGCCCAGGAAATCGCCCGTAACGCCGCCCAAGCCTCGCACCAGGCCAGCGATGCGCGTCATCTGGCCGAAGATGGCCAGCAAGTGGTGGAGCGCAATATCAAGGCCATGACACAACTGTCCGAAATGATCAGCGCCTCAAGCAGCAACATCGAGGCACTCAACAGCAAGACGGTAAATATCGGGCAAATCCTTGAAGTGATCACCAGTATCTCCCAGCAAACCAACTTGCTGGCGCTCAACGCCGCCATTGAGGCCGCGCGCGCCGGGGAAGCCGGGCGTGGGTTTGCGGTGGTGGCAGACGAAGTGCGCAACCTGGCCCATCGCACGCAAGAGTCTGCGCAACAGGTGCAAAAGATGATCGAGGAGCTGCAAGTCGGCGCCCGGGACTCGGTCAGCACCATGAGCGAAAGCCAGCGCCACAGCCTCGACAGCGTAGAAATCGCCAACCTGGCAGGTGAACGCTTGAGCAGCGTGACCCAGCGTATCGGTGAAATCGACGGTATGAACCAATCGGTGGCGACCGCGACCGAGGAGCAGACCTCGGTGGTGGAATCGATCAACATCGATATCACCGAAATCAATACGCTCAATCAGGAAGGCGTGGAGAACCTGCAGTCCACCCTGCGCGCCTGCTCCGATCTGGAGCAGCAAGCGGCGCGCCTGAAACAACTGGTGGGAAGCTTCCGTATCTAAACCCGAGACAAATGTAGGAGCTGCGTCGCTCGGGCTCAATGGCTCCTACATTCAACCTGCGTTGTTTCTGTCAGGGCCGGGCGTGTCGGGCGACTCTTCCTGCAACTGCTCCCACAACCGGGCAGCACCGGGGAAATCCGTGCCGTCCTCGGCATCCAAATCATCCGGGTCATAGCGGCTCAAGCACCCCTCGCCCAAGGTGGCAGGCGCTTTGGACGTGGCTTTATCCAGGGGATCACTCATCGTGCGGTCCTCATAGCTGACACAAATAAAAAGGGCCTGGGTGATTTAACGCCCAGGCCCTTTTTGCTTCAACTAAAACCAGTCGGTCAGAACACCACGGTCTTGTTGCCGTGCACCAGCACACGGTCTTCCAGGTGATAGCGCAAGCCACGGGCCAGGACCATTTTCTCGACGTCGCGGCCGAAGCGCACCATGTCTTCAATGCTGTCACTGTGGCTGACGCGCACCACGTCCTGCTCGATGATGGGACCGGCGTCCAGTTCCTCGGTGACATAGTGGCAGGTTGCACCAATCAGCTTCACGCCGCGCAGGGACGCCTGGTGGTACGGCTTGGCCCCGACAAACGACGGTAGGAAGCTGTGGTGAATGTTGATCACCTTGCCTGCATATTCGCGGCACAGTTCCGGCGGCAGGATCTGCATGTAGCGCGCCAGTACCACGACGTCCGCTTGATGCTGCTCGACCAGGCGCGAGACTTCGGTGAAGGCCGGCTGTTTGTTCTGCGAGTCGACCGGCACGTGGTAGTAAGGAATACCGTGCCATTCAACCATGCTGCGCAGGTCGTCATGGTTGGAAATCACGCAGGCGATTTCACAGTCCAGCTCATCGCTGTGCCAGCGGTGCAGCAAGTCCGCCAGGCAATGGGATTCGCGACTGGCCATCAGCACCACGCGCTTTTTCTGCTCGGTATCGGTAATGCGCCATGTCATTGAAAACTCTTCGGCGATAGGCGCAAACGCCTCGCGAAATGCCTCAAGACCAAAGGGCAGCGTGTCGGCACGGATTTCGTGACGCATGAAAAACCAACCGCTGAGATTGTCCGAGTGATGACTCGCTTCGGTGATCCAGCCGTTATGGGAGGCCAGAAAGTTACTGACTTTAGCGACGATACCAACCCGATCCGGGCAGGCAATCACCAGACGAAAAGTGCGCATTAGGGGCAAACTCCAGAACTTCGCAAAGGCCGCCATTCTAGCGATACCGTAGAAAAACTGCAGTATTCCTCAACGCTTATTCGAGCGATTCCTTGCGGTATCCCTAAACAGCGTACGGTTTTTACCCGAGCACTATGTCAGTACAAGCATCTGTTACCGCAATTAGCCAAGATCTAATGAGATTATCTTTAGCCGGTCAAGCGCACTAAATAATGCACTCAGCGCCTCTGCCTACAAACATTCAAAGTAAATTACATAAAACAGAGCTTAAATGTTTACTTGGGGAAACTGTCTGACTATTATTAGGCCACTATCCCTGTCCCTCAGCGCCCCGCATAAGGTAGTCCACATGTCCCTGATCAACGAATACCGTGCCACCGAAGAAGCTATCAAAGAGCTGCAAGCCCGTTTGAAGAATCTGTCCCAAGACGACAAACTGCAAACCGAGCTGGAATTCGAAGGCAAATTGCGCACCCTGATGGGTGAATATTCCAAATCCCTGCGTGACATCATCGCGCTGCTGGATCCGGAATCGAAAGTTAAAGCACCACGCGGTGCAGTAAAAGTTACCGGCACCAAGCGCGCCCGTAAGGTCAAGCAATACAAAAACCCGCACAACGGTGAAGTGATTGAAACCAAAGGTGGCAATCACAAGACTCTGAAAGAGTGGAAAGCCAAGTGGGGCGGTGACGTGGTTGAAGGCTGGGCTACCCTGCTGGGCTAAGGCTCCCTAGGGTGTCACCTGATTCGCGACACAATAAAAACGCCAGCTTGCTGGCGTTTTTTATTGCCCGCTTTTTATCAAGCGCTGATTACAGGCTCAGGCGCTGGCGTAAAGCGTCAGCATATTCCTGCCATTCATCCAGTACCTGACGCTGAAACGATGTAGCACTAACGTCCAATTCAAGCCTGGCCTTATTGAAACTCTCGAGGGTATTGGGTGCGCCGTAATCCGCGTCTGACAAGCGCTGCTGACAGAATAGTTTCCAGCGTTGTTGCTCTTCGTCATCCAAGGTGTACGCAAAGTTACGGGCACGATAGCGAAACAATAATTCCGGCAAACGATGATCATCAAAAGGCCACTGCTGGCGTGCTAATTGCGCTGGTTCCGCAACCCGGACTTGTTCACATAAACGCCGATCCCGATCACCAATAAAACCATCGTAGAGCTGTTGCTCCGGGTCGGCGGTTGCGGCGAAATCTTCTTCGGCATAAATCGCTGGCAATTTATCCTGCCAAAGTTCCTGTGCGTCAGTTAGCCGCAGCGCCCGAGCCTGATATTCACTCATATCCAGATTCAAACGCTGCTGGTCTTGCGCCCGCAACACACTCAACGGCGCGACCACCGGGCAGCGATTGATGTGTATTAATTTGAGCGGCACCGGCAACTCGCCTTCAGCCAACTCATCGCGCCGGGTGTACAAACGCTGGCGCAGTGTCTGCGCATCCAGATCCAGCAACCCCTGTGGGTCGAGCCCCAGATCACAGACAATCAACGCGTTGCGATTGCGCGGATGCCACGCCAACGGCAGCACCACCCCCAGGTAATGGCGCTCGGCGGAAAAACGCCCGGAAATATGCACCATGGGCTGCAACAGGCGGATTTGATCCATGACCCGTTGCTTGCTACGCAGTTGAAACAGCCATTCGTACAACTTCGGTTGTTTGTCCCGGACCAGGCGCGCCAGGGCAATCGTGGCCCGTACGTCGGCCAGGGCTTCGTGGGCCTGGCCATGGTCGATTCCATTGGCCGCCGTCAAGCGCTCCAACTTTAAAGTTACGCGCCCGTCCTGCTCGGGCCAGACGATGCCATCTGGCCGCAGCGCGTAGGCCGTGCGCAGCACATCGATCAAATCCCAACGGCTGTTGCCGCCCTGCCATTCCCGGGCATAGGGGTCGAAGAAGTTGCGATACAGGCTATAGCGGGTCATTTCATCGTCAAAGCGCAGGGTGTTATAGCCTGCGCCGCAGGTGCCGGGGGCCGCCAGTTCGGCATGCACCCGTGTCATGAAATCGGCTTCGGCCAGGCCTTTTTCCGCCAGTTGGCCGGGGGTAATGCCCGTGATCATGCACGCCGCCGGGTGCGGCAGGATATCGTCGCTGGGCTGGCAATAGAGGTTGACCGGCGGCCCTATCTCATTGAGGTCAAGGTCGGTGCGAATCCCGGCGACCTGCAGTGGACGGTCGCTGCGTGGGTTGATGCCAGTGGTTTCATAGTCGTACCAGAAGATCGAGGTCACGGGCTATTCCTGTGCTGAAGACCGACAAAGTCTAGGCGCTGGACGCCGCCCGGGGCCAGCGCCATGTGCACTGGATAAACATTCAGTGAAACCTTGGCGCATTTTCAGGTGTCACTTCCATCGACGACACTGCTAGCATCGGCCTCTCAATTTGCCGGCTGCCCCAGAGGGTTGCCCATGCCAAGCCACGCCGCACTGCCAGGGAACGCAATGCCCATCGCGCCATTGGACACTCGCTACCAGATCGAGACCCCGGAAGGCATCGACCTGCCCTTGCGCCCCGCCGGGCTGATGCCTCGAGCCCTGGCCTTCGGCTTCGACCTGGGCCTGCGTGGCCTGATCCTCGGCATTCTCTTCATTGCCCTGGCGTTTCTCGGCAACCTGGGAGTCGGCCTGGGCTCGATCCTGCTGTTTCTCGTCAGTTGGTGGTACATGGTGCTGTTCGAAGTGCTCAACCAGGGCTGTTCACCGGGCAAGCAGGTCATGGGGCTGCGCGTGGTACAGGATGACGGCACGCCCATTGGCTGGTCTGCGTCGCTGATCCGCAACCTGCTGCGCTTTGTCGATATGTTGCCGTTCGGCTACTTTCTCGGTGCCATCAGTTGCCTGCAACATCCCCACTTCAAACGCCTGGGTGACATCGCAGCCGGGACCCTGGTTGTTTATCGCGAACAGCCCCTGTCTCGTCCCCCAGTTGCCCCAGGCCCCGGCATTGCGCCTGCCCTTTGCCCTGGAGTTGAACGAGCAGCGCGCGATCCTGGGTTTTGCCGAGCGCCAGGGTGAACTGTCCGCCGAGCGGACCCATGAGCTGGCAGCGATTCTGGCCACGCCCTTGCAGGTTTCCCCGGCACGTGCCGTGGAGCAGCTCAATGGCGTGGCTCGCGGCCTGTTGGGGCCAACATGAAACAGAGCCTGTTCGAAACCCGTCACCAGCCGCACTGGCAGGCCTTTGCCGCGCAACTGGCACTGCTTGAACAAGGCAAGGCCAAGGCCCACGATCTGACGCGCTTCCCCCACGATTACCGACGCCTGTGCCAACACCTGGCACTGGCACAGGAGCGCGGCTACAGCAGCTACCTGGTAGACCCGCTGCAACAACTGGCCTTGCGCGGCCATCAACAGCTGTATCGCCATCGCAGCCAGCTCGGCGCCAAGACCCTGGGCTTCCTGCTGGCGGATTTTCCCCGTACGGTTCGCGAACAATGGCGCTTCGTGCTGGTAGCCAGCCTGCTGTTCTTTGGCAGCCTGGCCGGCATTGCCTTGCTGGTCTATCTGTTCCCCGACTTGATCTACACCATCGTCAGTACCCAGCAAGTGACCGAGATGCAAAGCATGTACGACCCCGACGCCAGTCGCCTGGGGCGCGCGGCCGAACGGGCATCGAGTGAGGACTGGATGATGTTCGGCTACTACGTCATGAACAACATCGGCATCGCATTCCAGACCTTCGCCGGCGGCTTGCTGTTCGGCCTGGGCAGCGTGTTTTTCCTGTTTTTCAATGGCCTGATGATCGGGGCCGTTGCCGGGCACCTGACACAAATCGGCTACGGGCAAACCTTCTGGTCCTTTGTCATCGGCCATGGCGCCTTCGAACTGACAGCCATTGCCCTGGCCGGCGCGGCAGGCCTGCAGTTGGGCTGGGCATTGATCGCTCCGGGAGCGTTGCCCCGGGGTGAGTCACTGCGGCTGGCAGCCCGCAAGAGCGTGCAAATGATCTGCGGTGTGATGGTGTTCCTGCTTATCGCAGCCTTTATAGAAGCCTATTGGTCCTCTACCAACGCCGTACAGCCTTGGGGCAAGTACCTAGTGGGCGCTGCACTCTGGGCGCTGGTGATCGCCTATCTGTTGTTCGCCGGCAGGAGTCGTCATGCGCCTGAGTGACGCCAGTGTGGTGATTCGTCCTCGCTCCTCGTGGGAAGCCATGGACCTGGGGGTGTTGCTGGCCCGCGAGCACCGCGTGCTATTGATGAGCAGTTGGGCCCTGGTGAGCCTGCCGATCTTTATCCTGATCAGCGTTTTGCTGTGGGACTACCCGTCTGTAGCCGTGCTGGTGTTCTGGTGGCTGAAACCGGCCTTTGAGCGTCTGCCGCTGTATATCCTGTCCAAGGTGCTGTTTGGCGAGACGCCCAGTCTCAAACAAGCGCTGCGCCAATGGCCAGGGCTGCTCAGGGGGCAACTGCTGGCCAGCCTGACCTGGAGGCGCTTTAGCCTCAGTCGCAGCTTTGCCATGCCTGTGGTGCAACTCGAAGGCCTCGGTGGCATGGCCCGCCAACAACGGTTGGGGGTCCTGCAACAGCGCAACGCTGGGGCGGCTCGCTGGCTGACGCTGATCGGCATTCACCTGGAAACAGCACTATGGATTGGCTTGATGGCGCTGTTCTACCTGTTCCTGCCCCAACAGGTAGAGCTGGACTGGGACTGGCAACAGTTGGCGCTGGCCAGCAGCCAGGACTGGCTCTGGCTGGAGCACCTGAGCAATGCCTTCTACGCCCTGATCCTGGTGTTCTGGGAGCCCATCTACGTGGCGTGTGGATTCAGCCTCTACCTCAACCGGCGTACCGTACTCGAAGCCTGGGACCTGGAGTTGGTGTTCCGCCGCCTGCGCCAGCGCCTGGAAGCGACGGTGGCCATCCTGCTGCTGGCGGTCGGCCTGCTAGTGATCGTGCCAACGCCCCAGGCCATGGCCAATCCACCGGTCGACTCGACACCATTGAGCACGTCGCAGGCCAGCCAATCGATCAAACGCCTGCTGGAACAACCCCCGTTCAAGAATCCGGAAACCGTCACCCGCTACCGTTTCGGCGAGGACAAGGGCACCAACAAAGCCAAGCCCGTGGATGATGCCAAGTTACCTGCCTGGCTTAAATCCTTGCTGGACAACCTCAACAGCGACACATTCAAGTCCCTGGCCATGGTGATGGAGGTGCTGCTCTGGGGCCTGCTGGTCGCCGGGATTAGCCTGCTCGCCTGGCGCTATCGCGACTGGCTGCAGGCCTTTGTCAGCCGCCGCCGCGCCCCACGGTCCAAGGCGGCGCAGCCTGTGCCGTCACAACTGTTCGGCCTGGACATGGGCGTGGAAACCTTACCCGATGACATTGCCAGTGCCGCCGAGCAGCTGTGGGCCACCGAGCCCCGCGAAGCCCTTGGCCTGCTGTATCGCGGCCTGCTCAGCCGGCTGCTGCATGACTTCAACCTGCCACTGAAAAACGCCGACACCGAAGGCCAGGTCCTGGAACATGTGCGCCACTTGCAGCAGCCGCAATTGCTGGCATTCAGCGACGACCTGACCCGGCACTGGCAAAACCTCGCCTACGGCCATCGCGTACCGCCTGCCCTGGCCCAACAACAGCTCTGCGCCCATTGGCGCAGCTTGTTCGCCAGCGAGGCCGTGCGATGAACCGGCCGCTGATCTGGTTCGGGCTGATCCTGGCTTGCCTGCTGACAGCCGGGGGCCTCTACGCATGGCACAAGGCGATTCCCTACGAAGAAGTGGTCGACCGCGGGCCGTCACCCGAAGCCCAGGCCAACCCCTATCTGGCGGCAGAGCAGTTCCTGCGCCAGCAAGGCCTGGCCGTCGAGCAAGCCCGCAGCCTGGAGCGCCTGGCCACCCTGCCCGCCAAGGGCACCAGCCTGCTGTTGCTCAGCGAGCGCAGCAACATGACCCCGCATCAGGTTGACCAACTGCTGGAGTGGACCCAGGCCGGCGGCCATCTGCTGTTGGTGGCCGAAGCCATATGGGATGAAGAAACCCAGGACAGCGGCGACCTGCTGCTCGATCGCCTGCAGTTGCGTCAGGCCTTTAGCGACGACTTCGACCAGCCGCCCAGCGCCCGCAAGGGCAAGAAACCTGACCTGACACGCCTGTATGTCGATAACGAAACTGCACCGGCGTTTTTCAGTTTCGACACCGACTTCACCCTGATCGACCCCAGGCACCTGGCCCAGTTTTCGGCCAACAGCGCCAAATCCAGTCACCTGATGCAACTCAATCTCGGGCATGGCCGCGTGACCGTGATCACCGACAGCGAGCTGTGGAAGACCCCGGCCATCGGCTTGCACGATAACGCCTGGCTGCTCTGGTACCTGACCCAGGGCAGCGATGTAACCCTGCTGTCCAACACAGACGTCGAAAACCTGTTCAGCCTCTTGCTGCGGTATTTCCCCCAGGCCCTGGTGGCTCTTGCTGCCTTGATTCTCTTGGGGTTATGGCGTGCCGGCATACGCCTGGGGCCCATCCGGGCGCCAGCGCCGAAAGCCCGCCGCCAGTTGCAGGAACACCTGAATGCCAGTGCCGATTTCCTGCTGCGCCGCAGCGGGCAAAACAGCCTGCTGCAAGCCTTGCAGCGCGACATCCTGCGTACCGCGCGCCGTCGCCATCCCGGATTAGACCAGTTGGACGCTGCAGGGCAGTGGCAAGCACTCGAACGCCTGACCCGCCAACCATCTTCAATTATCAGCCAGGCCCTCGGCCCTCTCCCGGCAAAGCGGCTTTCCAGCGCCGACTTCAGCCGCCAGGTGGCTTGCCTGCAAACCCTCAGGAATGCCCTATGAGCGACTCTCCAGTGGATGTATCCAACCCCCTCGACAGCGGGCGAGCCACCCAGTTGGCTCAGGCTTTGCGCACCGAGTTGCGCAAAGCCGTGATTGGCCAGGATGCGGTGATCGATGATGTGCTGACTGCGCTGATCGCCGGCGGCCATGTGCTGCTCGAAGGGGTTCCCGGCCTGGGCAAGACCTTGCTGGTGCGCGCCCTGGCCCGCTGCTTTGACGGCGATTTCGCGCGTATCCAGTTCACCCCGGACCTGATGCCCAGCGACGTCACCGGCCATGCCGTGTACGACTTGCACACCGAGCAGTTCAAGCTGCGCAAGGGGCCGTTGTTCACCCACCTGCTGCTGGCAGACGAGATCAACCGCGCACCAGCGAAAACCCAGGCCGCCTTGCTCGAAGCCATGCAGGAACGCCAGGTCACTCTCGAGGGTGAAGCCCTACCCATCGGCCAACCCTTCATGGTGCTTGCCACCCAGAACCCCATCGAACAGGAAGGCACTTATCCGCTACCGGAGGCGGAACTCGACCGCTTCATGCTCAAGGTACGCATGGACTACCCTGACGCGCAGCAAGAGTTGGATATGGTGCGCGAAGTGACCCGCTCCTCCCGCGCCGACATGCTTGACGTACAGCCGCTGCGCACCGTGCTCCAGGCCGATGATGTGCTGATGTTGCAGCAGGTCGCCAGTGAGTTGGCCCTGGATGAACAGGTGCTCGACTATGCCGTGCGCCTGGCACGCACCACGCGCACCTGGCCCGGCCTGGCCCTTGGCGCCGGTCCTCGCGCCTCCATCGCCCTGGTGCGCGGTGCCCGCGCCCGTGCGTTGCTGCGTGGTGGCGAGTTCGTGACCCCGGACGACATCAAGAGCTGCGCGCTGGCGGTATTGCGCCATCGGGTACGCATCGCCCCGGAGCTGGATATCGAAGGGCTGGAGGTGGATCAGGTGCTTACCCAGTTGCTCGACCAAGTGCCAGCGCCACGCCAGTGACTTGCCCATGAGACCCACTCGCCTGTTGCTCATCTGGCTCGCGGTACTGCTGGGTCTGGGCATCGCCCTCGGAACGGCCATGGCCCTGCAACTCAAGGTGCCGGTCGCCCTGCACTCCGTGGCCTGGGGCCTGTTGCTGGCGCTGCTTTTGCTCGCATTGCTCGATGCTGTCCGCCTCAAACGCCGCCCTTCGCCACGCCTGCGGCGGCAGATGCCGGGCAGCCTGGCGCTAGGACGCTGGAGCGAGGTGCGGATCACCCTGGAGCATGACTATGCACAACCCCTGGCCGTGGAGGTGTTTGATCACGTACCAGATGGGTTGAGCGTGCAAAACCTGCCACAGTCCATTGCCCTGCGCCCCGGCGAACACAGCGAGCTGGGCTACCGCCTGCGCCCCTTGAGCCGCGGACACTTCAGCTTTGAGTGTTGTGAGGTGCACCTCCCCAGCCCTCTTGGGTTATGGACCGCAAAACGCCAACTGCCGCTCAAGGATGCCACCCGGGTCTATCCGGACTTTGCCCGCCTGTACGGTGCGCAATTGTTGGCGGTAGACAACTGGCTCAGCCAACTGGGTGTACGCCAGCGCCAGCGTCGCGGCCTGGGCCTGGAGTTTCACCAACTGCGTGAGTTTCGCGAGGGGGATAGCCTGCGCCAGATCGACTGGAAAGCCACGGCACGGCAACGCACGCCGATCGCCCGGGAATACCAGGATGAGCGCGACCAGCAGATTGTCTTCATGCTCGATTGCGGACGGCGGATGCGTAGCCAGGACGGCGAACTGTCGCATTTCGACCACGCCCTCAACGCCTGCCTGCTGCTCAGCTACGTGGCCCTGCGCCAGGGCGATGCGGTGGGCTTGTGTACCTTCGCCAGCGACCAACCGCGCTACCTGGCACCGGTCAAGGGCAGCGGCCAGTTGAACCAGCTGCTCAACGCGGTATACGACCTGGACAGTACCCGGCGCGCGGCCGATTACCAGGCCGCAGCCAATCAGTTACTGGCTCGTCAGAAACGTCGGGCGCTGGTGATCGTCGTGACCAACCTGCGTGATGAGGACGACGAGGATCTGCTGACCGCCGTCAAGCGCATCAGCCGCCAGCATCGGGTCTTGGTGGCAAGCCTGCGCGAAGAAGTGCTGGATCACCTGCGCCAGGCACCCGTGCAAACCCTGCCGGAAGCGCTGGCTTACTGTGGCAGCGTCGACTATCTCAACGCCCGCGAAGAACTCCATGACCGTCTGAAGGCACAGGGCCTCGCCGTCCTGGATGCTCACCCGTCGGATTTGGGTGCGGATCTGGTAACGCGCTATCTAGGTTGGAAAAAAGGCGGCGTGCTATGAAGGTGTACCTGGTACAGGTATCCGTTCAACGATCAGCACGTGGCCAACAACTGTCGTCGTGCTAGGCCGAAGCCTGCTGGGGAGCAAAACTGAAGTACTGCGACAGTGCCAGGATCAATTGCCCGTACTCGGCAGGTGCCTGTAACAGCGTGAAACCCGAATCATAATGCTGAGGGTTGACGTCTTCACGGCTCCACAGGCACTTGGCAATGAACTCGATTACATGCACATCCCCTTCGAGCCCGGGGATTTTCAAGCACAGCTCGAAATCCACGTTGATCATCATCGGTAGCTGACTGACCAGCATCAGGCCCTCACTGGAGATGTTCCCCAGATAACCGATGGGTTTGTCCGTGAAGCGGTTGAACACCTGCAAACAACAGGGCAACTGATGCCGCTCAATCCGTCGATTGGTAAACATGATGCCATCCAATGGCCATTATTCTGACCGTTCAGTGATTCGGGCCGGAGCGTTACCAACAACACCCCACTCTCATTGGATCTCGGTGGGGCAACAGCCTCTGCCCTATCACTTTACCGCCGCCGAATCCGGGAACTGTATCTGTTCGAATGGAAAGTTGTACAAACAGACTTCAAAAGGATAGCCCATCTCTGGCAAGAGGCCAGCTATGAAATGATAGCCGCCATCACAAAGCGGCTGGCCGTGCTCGTGCAGGGCTTGCACCTGGGTAATGCCCCAGTTGTTGCAGCGTATCCAGGCGTGCACGAGCGCGGAACGCGTATTCGCTCGACGGGTACTGGCTGATGATGAACTGATACGTCTGCACCGCGTCCACAAACAACTTCTGCCGCTCCAGGCACTGCCCACGCAGCATCGAAACTTCCGGTTGCACATAACGACGCGAGCGGCTCTCACGGTCGACCTGGGACAATTCCAGGGTGACCCGTTCGCAATCACCCACGTTGTAGGCACGGTAGGCATTGTTCAAATGATGGTCCATCGACCAACGGGTGCAGCCGACAACACTGACGGCCAGGGCAGCAATGATCAAAACTCGCATGGGGTGTTCTCCTGTCTTGAGCAGTGTATCGACCCTTGGGCGAAAATCTTCAAGGTTGTTCGTAGGCGTCATAGAGTGAAAACAAGCGAATCGACAATAAGTAGTGCAAACGAACAATGACTACAGCCAAAGAGCATAGTAGCCTTCCCCAGCGCTAGAACTCAGGAGTCCGTGCATGTCCGTCCGTCGTACCAAAATCGTCGCCACCCTTGGCCCGGCCAGTAACTCGCCGGAAGTCCTCGAACAGCTGATTCTGGCTGGCCTGGACGTTGCCCGTCTGAACTTCTCCCACGGCACCCCGGACGAGCACAAGGCTCGCGCCAAGCTGGTACGTGACCTCGCCGCCAAGCATGGCCGCTTCGTCGCGCTGCTGGGTGACCTGCAAGGTCCGAAGATCCGTATCGCCAAATTCGCCAACAAGCGTATCGAGCTGAAGATTGGTGACAAATTCACCTTCTCCACCAGCCATCCGCTGACCGAAGGCAACCAGCAGGTCGTGGGTATCGACTACCCGGACCTGGTGAAAGACTGCGGCGTCGGCGACGAACTGCTGCTGGACGACGGCCGTGTGGTCATGCGTGTCGACACCGCTACCGTCACCGAGCTGAATTGCACCGTGATCATCGGTGGCCCGTTGTCCGACCACAAAGGCATCAACCGTCGCGGTGGCGGCCTGACTGCGCCGGCCCTGACCGAGAAAGACAAGGCTGACATCAAGCTCGCCGCCGAGATGGAAGTGGACTACCTCGCCGTATCCTTCCCACGCGACGCTGCCGACATGGAATACGCCCGCCAACTGCGCGACGAAGCCGGCGGTACTGCCTGGCTGGTAGCGAAGATCGAACGCGCCGAAGCCGTGGCCGACGACGAAACCCTCGACGGACTGATCAAGGCGTCCGACGCAGTGATGGTTGCCCGTGGCGACCTCGGCGTGGAAATCGGTGACGCTGAACTGATCGGCATCCAGAAGAAAATCATCCTGCACGCACGCCGCCACAATAAAGCGGTGATCGTTGCGACCCAGATGATGGAGTCGATGATCCAGAACCCGATGCCGACCCGTGCCGAAGTGTCCGACGTGGCCAACGCCGTGCTCGACTACACCGACGCCGTGATGCTCTCGGCGGAAAGTGCTGCCGGCCCGTACCCGCTGGAAGCGGTCCAGGCCATGGCGCGGATCTGCGTCGGCGCTGAAAAGCACCCGACCAGCAAGACCTCCAGCCACCGCATCGGCAAGGTGTTCGAAAGCTGCGACCAGAGCATCGCCCTGGCCGCCATGTACACCGCCAACCACTTCCCGGGCGTGAAGGCGATCATCGCCCTGACCGAAAGTGGCTACACCCCGTTGATCATGTCGCGCATCCGCTCCTCGATCCCGATCTACGCGTTCTCCCCGCACCGCGAAACCCAGGCCCGCGCGGCCATGTTCCGTGGCGTGTACACCGTACCGTTCGATCCGGCGTCGCTGCCGCCTGAGCAAGTCAGCCAGGCTGCCATCGACGAACTGCTCAAGCGTGGCGTGGTGGAGAAAGGCGATTGGGTGATCCTGACCAAAGGTGACAGCTACCACACCATTGGCGGCACCAACGGCATGAAGATCCTGCACGTTGGCGACAAGATGGTCTGAGTGACCTGCTGAAAGCAAAAGCCCTGGCATGTGAGTGCCGGGGCTTTTTGCTGTTCAGATCATGGTGATGGGGGGACTGGACCGGCCTCATCGCGGCATAGGTATCTACACAACTTTCAGAAACTGACGAACTCCCCCGCGCTGGGCTGCGAAGCAGCCCCAGAACCTGCCGCTACGGAGTATCTGATACAACGCATTCGGCTGACTGGGGCTGCTTCGCAGCCCAGCGCGGGCGATGCGGCGTTCCGACAAGCCCGCTCGCCACAACAGCCCTATCTGCTTGGCTTTATGCGATGCAGCAAAATTGTGTAGATACCTATGCTCATCGCGGGCAAGCCCGCACACACTTGAAATGCACTCCCATGTGGGAGCGGGCTTGCTCGCGAAAGCGTCATCAGCGCCGGGCAATAAACGCCGACAACGCCGCAATCGCCTCCGGTGACCTCAACCGCTGGGTAAACAATGCGCCCTCCTCCTCAATCACCTGGCGCAACTGTTCGCGGTCAACGCTCTTCATCAACTGCTTGCTGATCTGCACCGCGCCCGGCGCCAAGGTCTCGAAGCGTTCAGCTACCTCCCGCGCCTTGGCCAAGGCAGCTTCACCACTGTCCAGCGCTTGCGTGGCAATGCCCCACTGCGCAGCCTGCTCCCCACTGAACCCTTCGCCCAACAGCAGCAACTCAGCGGCTTTCGCATGCCCGAGCAAGCGCGGCAGGATCAGGCTGGAGCCAAATTCCGGGCACAGTCCCAAGTTGACGAACGGCATGCACAACCGGGCATCACGGCTGACATACACCAGGTCGCAATGCAGCAACAGCGTGGTACCAATGCCCACAGCAGCGCCGGCAACAGCGGCAATCACCGGTTTGCGGCAGTTCAGCAGGCTTTTCATAAAGAGGAACGGGGGGCTGTCCAGGTCCGTGGGCGGTTGCTGCAAGAAGTCGCCGATATCGTTGCCGGCGGTAAAACACGTATCGCTGCCTTGCAGCAGCACGGCATTGACCGTGCTGTCCGCATCGGCTTGCTCCAGCGCCGTCGCCAAGTGGTGGTACATGGCGCGAGTCAGGGCATTTTTCTTGTCGGGGCGGTTGAGCTGCAGGATCAGCAACCCACGGTCACGTTGCAGCAGGATGGCTTCAGTCATGGTGAGTCTCGCAGATAGACATCAGCGCTCAACCACGAGGCAGGAACACATCGGCCAGCAGTTGATTGCGCGGCAAGCCAGCCAGGAACAGGCGTTTGGAAAAGGCCTCGACACTGCTGGGGTGCCCGCAGAGTAAGGCCAGGGTTTGCCGGGAAACAAGCCGCAGTTGCGCCAAAGCGCCGGCCAACTGCGCCGCTGTCCATAGCTCGACGATGAGGTTTTCATGGCGGGCGGCAAGCTGGGCCAGGGGCTCGGCCAGATAATGGGCGTGCGTATCATGGGCCAGGTGAATCACGCGGATGGCGCCCTGGTGATCCTGGCGCAACGCTTCGCGCAATACCCCCCACAAAGGGCCCAGGCCCGTGCCGGAGGCCAGCAGCCACAGTGGCCGGGATTGCCAGTCGGGGTCGTAGTGCAACGCCCCGCCGCGCAATTCGCCCAGACGCAGTTGATCACCAGCCTGTAGCCGTCGGGCAAGATCGCTGAATTCGCCGGGCAGGCGGCAATCGAGATGGAACTCCAGGAACGGATCTTCCCCAGGCAAGCTGGCCAGGGAGTAAGGCCGCGCCACCGTACCCGCCCATAACACCAAATGCTGCCCGGCCCGGTAACGCAGGCCCCGCTCCGGTTGCAGGCGCAGACGCAGCACCGTCGGGTGCAACCAGTCCGCGCTCAGTACCGTGGCCGCCGTGCCGTCGCGCAATGGATCAAAGGCCTCAACCTGCACATCACCCGTGACCAGGCATTGGCAGGCCAGGCGCCAGCCATCCTGGCGCTGGGCCGGGCTCAGGGCGTCAGGTTGCTGGTCCTCGACCTCACCCCGGCAACGCACCAGACAGGCATGGCAACTGCCCGCCCGGCAGCTGTAGGGCACTGCCACCCCGGCCTGGTTCAAGGCATCCAGCAGATTGCTGCCGGTGGAGACCGACCAGTGGCGTGCGCCGACGTGCAGTTCAGGCATAAAACTCTTCAACTGTAGGAACGAGCTGGCTCGCGAATGTCGCTAACGATAACGCGGGCTGCCTGACGAAACCCACCAGATTCACGTTTTTTGCGAGCACGCTCGCTCCTACAACTCAATCGAGCCAGCCATTCGTGACCATCGTCGGGTGTATCGGCCACCGCACCGGGTTATACTGCCGCGCCTTTTTAGCGTCGCGCCAGCACTACCCGGCGTGCCTTGGAAAAGGTGGCTCCAGCGACCGATGCACCCATCTGAAGCCACCTTTATTGAATGTTCCCTTATAGAGGAGCGCGACTCATGACCGTGATCAAGCAAGACGACCTGATTCAGAGCGTTGCCGACGCCCTGCAATTCATTTCCTACTACCACCCCGTTGACTTCATCCAGGCGATGCACGAGGCCTACCTGCGCGAAGAATCGCCAGCTGCCCGTGACTCCATGGCCCAGATCCTGATCAACTCACGCATGTGTGCCACCGGCCACCGTCCGATCTGCCAGGACACCGGGATCGTTACCGTGTTCGTGCGCGTAGGCATGGATGTACGTTGGGATGGCGCCACCATGGGCCTGGACGACATGATCAACGAAGGCGTGCGTCGCGCCTACAACCTGCCGGAAAACGTCCTGCGGGCCTCGATCCTCGCCGACCCGGCAGGTAGCAGGAAGAACACCAAGGACAACACCCCAGCGGTGATCCACTACTCCATCGTCCCGGGTAACACCGTGGAAGTGGACGTGGCCGCCAAAGGCGGTGGTTCCGAGAACAAGTCGAAAATGGCCATGCTCAACCCGTCCGACTCGATCGTCGACTGGGTCCTCAAGACCGTTCCGACCATGGGCGCCGGCTGGTGCCCACCGGGCATGCTCGGCATCGGTATCGGCGGCACCGCCGAGAAAGCCGCCGTCATGGCCAAGGAAGTGTTGATGGAATCCATCGACATCCATGAGCTGAAAAAGCGCGGCCCCTCCAACCGTATCGAAGAGATGCGCCTGGAGCTGTTCGAAAAGGTCAACCAACTGGGGATCGGCGCCCAGGGCCTGGG
The DNA here is from genome assembly GCF_016925675.1 of Pseudomonas hygromyciniae. Taxonomy (NCBI): domain Bacteria; kingdom Pseudomonadati; phylum Pseudomonadota; class Gammaproteobacteria; order Pseudomonadales; family Pseudomonadaceae; genus Pseudomonas; species Pseudomonas hygromyciniae. The sequence continues at coordinate 4,599,125 of NZ_CP070506.1, forward strand.
TGGCCTGACCACCGTGCTCGACGTGAAGATAATGGATTACCCGACCCACGCCGCCTCGTTGCCGGTGTGCATGATCCCCAACTGCGCCGCCACCCGTCACGCACACTTCGTGCTCGACGGTTCGGGCCCGGCCTCGCTGGAAGCGCCGCCGCTGGACGCCTACCCGGAAATCGTCTGGGAAGCCGGCCCGTCGGCCCGCCGCGTCAACCTCGACACCCTGACCCCGGAAGACGTGCAGAGCTGGAAACCGGGCGAAACCGTGCTGCTCAACGGCAAGATGCTCACCGGTCGCGACGCGGCGCACAAGCGCATGGTCGAGATGCTGAACAAGGGTGAAACCCTGCCGGTGGATCTCAAGGGTCGCTTCATCTACTACGTCGGCCCGGTCGATCCGGTGCGCGAAGAAGTGGTTGGCCCGGCTGGCCCGACCACCGCTACGCGGATGGACAAGTTCACCCGCCAGATCCTCGAGCAGACTGGCCTGTTGGGCATGATCGGCAAATCCGAGCGCGGCCCGACCGCTATCGAAGCGATCAAGGACCACAAGGCTGTTTACCTGATGGCCGTAGGCGGCGCCGCCTACCTGGTGGCGCAAGCCATCAAGAAGTCGCGTGTGGTGGCCTTCGCCGAACTGGGCATGGAAGCGATCTACGAGTTCGACGTCAAAGACATGCCGGTCACTGTGGCTGTCGACAGCAACGGCGAGTCGGTCCACATCACTGGCCCTGCCATCTGGCAGAAAAAGATCAGTGAGAGCCTGGCGGTAGAAGTGCAGTAAGCACCTCCCTGCAAGGATAAAAGGCGACTGTGGCTCTATGCCGCAGTCGCCTTTTTTGTGTCTGGTGATTTTGTCGCAGCGAGCGGGCTTATGTGGGAGCGGGCTTGCCCGCGATGGCCTCACCTTGGTGTTACTGATACACCGAGGCGCCTGCATCGCGGGCAAGCCCGCTCCCACACAAGCCCGCTCGCCACAAGATCCAAGCGGCACATGTTATGGTGCTCGCCCCCTACTGCAGCTGTTCATTCTCGTATGATCGCGATCCCTCGCCCATTGCGTTTGACCTTCTACTCCCTGCTGATTATTGCCGGTGCCGTCTTGGCTGCCGCCGTCGCCATCCGCCAGGCCGAACGCCAGTCCCTGGTGGACGATGCCGGGCGTGCGAACCAGCAGTTGGCGCTGTATGCCAATTCCTTGCACACCCTGATCGAACGTTACCGCGCCCTGCCCGCCGTGCTGGCCCTGGACTCGGAAATGATCCGCGCCCTGAAAAGCCCGCTGGATCCGGCGACCCAGGAGGTGCTCAACCACAAACTGGAGCGCATCAACGGTGCCGCACAGTCTTCCACCCTGGAATTGATGGACCGTACCGGCCTGGCGGTGGCTGCCAGTAACTGGCACCTGCCCAGCAGTTATGTCGGCCACAACTATGCGTTTCGCCCCTACTTCAGCCAGACCCGCAGCCAGGGCACCGGGCGTTTTTATGCGGTGGGGGTGACCACCGGGATTCCGGGGTATTTCCTCTCCAGCGCCGTGGTGGATGAGCAGGATCAGTTCCTCGGCGCCATGGTAGTGAAGCTGGAGTTCCCGGAGTTGGAACGCGAATGGGCCCAGGGCGATGACCTGCTGCTGGTCAGCGATGCCCGGGGCATCGTGTTTATCGCCAATAAACCCGGGTGGCGCTACCGCAACCTGCGTGCGCTGTCGGCCAACGACCTGGCCGAACTCAAGGCCACGCGCCAATACGACAAGAAACAACTGCTGCCCCTGGATACCCAGACCTTGCAGCGCTTCGACGAAAACAGTCACCTGGTCCGCGTGGCCGGCCCCGAAGGCACCGCCAACTACATCTGGGAATCCCTGCCGCTCAAAGCTGAAGGCTGGACCCTGCACCTGCTGCGCAAACCCCAGGTGGCCTTTGAGGATCAGCGCAACGCTGGCCTCGCCGCCGCCGGCCTGTGGTTGGCGCTGGTGTTCCTGCTGTTGTTCCTGACCCAGCGCTGGCGCCTGGCCCGCTTGCGCCAACGCAGCCGCGAAGAACTGGAGCGCCTGGTGCAAGAACGTACCCAGGCCCTGCGCACCGCCCAGGATGGCCTGGTGCAATCGGCCAAGCTGGCGGCGCTGGGGCAGATGTCTGCGGCCCTGGCCCATGAAATCAACCAGCCGCTGACCACCCAGCGCATGCAACTGGCGACCTTGCGCCTGCTGCTCGATCACGGGCGCATCGACGACGCATACCAGGCGCTGACGCCATTGGACGATATGCTCACCCGCATGGCCGCCCTGACTGGCCATCTGAAAACCTTCGCCCGCAAAAGCCCCAGCGGCCTGCGCGAACGCCTGGACCTGGCGACCGTGGTCGATCAGTCCCTGCACTTGCTCGACGCCCGCCTGCGTGACGAAGCCGTCGCCACCGTGCTCGACCTGACCCGCCCGGCCTGGGTGCGCGGCGATGCCATTCGCCTGGAACAGGTGCTGATCAACCTGCTGCGCAATGCTCTGGACGCCATGTCCAACAAACCGCGCAAGCGCCTGGAAATCCGCCTGCACGCCGATCAACAACTGTGGCACCTGAGCGTCAGCGACAGCGGCGGCGGCATTGCCGAGGAGCACCTGAATAACGTGTTCGACCCGTTTTTCACCACCAAGCCGGTGGGTGACGGGCTCGGGCTTGGGCTGGCAGTGTCCTACGCTATCGTGCATGAACTGGGGGGGCGCCTGAGTGTTGCCAATCTGGGCGACGGCGCCGTATTCACCCTGACCCTGCCCATCGCACTGGAGGCGCCAGACCTATGCTGAACGCGGTGATCGTGGTTGATGACGAAGCCAGCATCCGCACGGCCGTGGAGCAGTGGCTGAACCTCTCGGGGTTCGAGGTGCAGTTGTTCAGCCGCGCCGAGGACTGCCTGGCGCAACTGCCCAGGGACTTTCCCGGGGTGATTCTCAGCGATGTGCGCATGCCGGGCCTCAGCGGCCTGGAGTTGCTAGCCGAGGTGCAACGGCGCGATGCCGGCTTGCCGGTGATCCTGCTGACCGGCCACGGTGACGTGCCGATGGCCGTCGAAGCGATGCGCGACGGCGCCTACGACTTTCTGGAAAAACCCTTCAGCCCCGACGCCCTGCTCGCCAGCCTGCGCCGGGCTCTGGACAAGCGCGGGCTGATCCTGGAAAACCGCCGCCTGCACCAACAGGCCGATCATCGGGCCAAGCTGGAGTCGAGCCTGCTGGGGGTGTCCCGCAGCCTGCAGACACTGCGCCGCCAGGTCCTGGATTTGGCGGCCCTGCCGGTCAACGTGCTGATCCGTGGCGAGACCGGCAGCGGCAAGGAACTGGTCGCTCGCTGCCTGCATGACTTCGGGCCACGGGCAAAAAAACCTTTTGTCGCGCTCAACTGCGCCGCGATTCCCGAGCAACTGTTTGAAGCCGAGTTGTTCGGCCATGAAAGCGGCGCCTTCACCGGCGCCCAGGGCAAGCGCATCGGCAAACTGGAGTACGCCAACGGCGGTACGTTGTTTCTCGACGAGATCGAAAGCATGCCCCTGGCCCAGCAGGTGAAACTGCTGCGGGTATTGCAGGAGCAGACACTCGAGCGCCTGGGCTCGAACCAGAGCATCAAGGTCGACCTGCGCATCATTGCCGCGACCAAGCCCGACCTGCTGGACGAAGCCCGTGCCGGCCGTTTCCGTGAGGACCTGGCCTACCGCCTGACCGTGGCGCAACTGCGCCTGCCGCCACTGCGCGAACGCCGCGAAGATATCCCGCTGCTGTTCGAACACTTTGCCCAGAGCGCCGCCGAACGCCTGGGCCGTGAAGCCGCACCACTCAGCGGGCCGCAACTGGGGCGACTGCTCAGCCATGACTGGCCGGGCAACGTGCGCGAACTGGCCAACGTTGCCGAACGCCAGGTGCTGGGTCTGGGCGAGCCGGAACCGGAAGGTATCGAGGCAGGGCAATCTCTGGCGGCGCAGCAGGAAGCCTTTGAGGCTCACTGCCTGAAAGGCGCGTTGACCCGACACAAGGGCGATATCAAAGCGGTGCTGGCCGAGCTGCAACTGCCAAGGCGTACGTTCAATGAGAAGATGCAGCGCCATGGGCTGACCCGGGAAATGTTTATGTCGATGGACTGAGGGGGCTGCTGAGGGCCTCATCGCTGCGACAAGGACAGTCGCCATAAGCGGATTTCCGCTCACCACCCAAAAATAATCAGCGGCTTTCCGCTCAAAAAAATCCCCCACCCCTTCTAGACCGGGCCTCACCCGGCTTGGCACAGCTCCTGCTATAGCTTGCGCCAGGCTGCGCTGATGCGCGCTCCACAAAAACAATGACATGAAGGATCCTTCAATGGATAACTCCAACTCCCTGCCTCTGGGGTCGGCCGCCGTGCCGGCAAAAGAACGCACCACCTCCAGCCGGATCAAGTCGATCTTCAGCGGATCGGTCGGCAACATGGTCGAGTGGTACGACTGGTACGTCTACGCGGCCTTCTCGCTGTACTTCGCAAAAACCTTCTTCCCGAAGGGCGACACCACGGCCCAACTGCTCAATACCGCTGCGATCTTCGCCGTGGGCTTCCTGATGCGCCCGATCGGCGGCTGGTTGATGGGCCTGTACGCTGACAAAGTCGGGCGTAAAAAAGCCCTGATGGCCTCGGTCTACCTGATGTGCTTCGGCTCATTGCTGATTGCCCTGAGCCCGGGCTATGAAATCATCGGTATCGGCGCGCCGATCCTGCTGGTATTTGCCCGTTTGCTGCAGGGCCTGTCGGTCGGCGGCGAATACGGCACCTCCGCCACTTACCTCAGCGAGATGGCGACCAAGGAACGTCGTGGTTTCTACTCCAGCTTCCAGTACGTGACCCTGATCTCTGGCCAGCTCATCGCCCTGGCCGTATTGATCGTGCTGCAACAATTGCTCACCACCGAAGAACTGTATGCCTGGGGCTGGCGTATCCCGTTCGCCATCGGCGCCCTGTGTGCGGTGGTGGCGCTGTACCTGCGACGCGGCATGGAAGAAACCGAATCGTTCACCAAGAAGGAAAAAGCCAAGGAAAGCGCCATGCGCACCTTGATGCGCCATCCCAAGGAACTGATGACCGTGGTCGGCCTGACCATGGGCGGCACCCTGGCCTTCTACACCTACACCACCTACATGCAGAAGTACCTGGTGAACACCGTCGGCATGAGCATCTCCGACTCCACCACTATTTCTGCGGCCACGCTGTTCCTGTTCATGTGCCTGCAACCGATTGTCGGCGGCCTGTCGGACAAGGTCGGTCGCAGGCCGATCCTGATCGCATTCGGCATCCTCGGGACGCTGTTCACCGTGCCGATCCTCACCACCCTGCACACCGTCCAGACCTGGTGGGGCGCGTTCTTCCTGATCATGGCGGCGCTGATCATCGTCAGCGGCTACACCTCGATCAACGCCGTGGTGAAAGCCGAACTGTTCCCGACCGAAATCCGCGCACTGGGTGTAGGCCTGCCTTACGCACTGACCGTGTCGATCTTCGGCGGCACCGCCGAATACATCGCACTGTGGTTCAAGAGCATCGGCATGGAAACCGGCTACTACTGGTACGTGACCGCGTGTATTGCCGTGTCGCTGCTGGTCTACATCACCATGAAAGACACCCGCAAGCATTCGCGGATTACCACGGACTGACCGTTCGCCAGGTATAGAAAAGGGGCCATGTCATGCAATGACATGGCCCCTTTTTTCATCCTCTATCAGGACAGCTCAGCCAGCGGCTGGCGGTTGTCCCGGCGCTGTACATACCAAGCACCGGCGATCATCACCAGCAACACCGCCGCCAGCACCGCAGACGAGCCCACCGTGCCAAAGTCCAGGCCGCCCTTTTCATGGGGTTTGGTCAGGAAGTCGCCGAGGGTCGCGCCAAAGGGCCGGGTCAAGACAAACGCTATCCAGAACAACACCACCGACGAAACCGTCGTGCAGTACTTGAGCGCCACCACCAGCAAGATGCTTGCGCCGATCAACATGGCGCCGCCGGCAAAGCCTAAGCCCGAGTCGTCGGCCAGGAAGTCACCCAACGCCGTGCCCAAAGTGTTGGAGAGCAGGATCGCGATCCAGTAGAACAGCTCGCCACGCGGGGTCTGCACCTTGTTCACGTTCAGCGAATTGCCGCTCAAGTGCCAAACGGCGAAGACCATCAACAACAGCACAATCAGGATCATTGAGCCGGAGGCGTACCCCAGACCCAGGGTACGGTCCATAAAATCGGACATGGTGGTGCCCGCCGTGCTCGTCGATAGAATCACGATCCAGTACAGCACCGGGTTGTAGGTTTTCGACCATAACTGCGTCAGCAACGTGATCAGGAACACGCTGAGCAGGATCATCGAACTGATGGCATAGCCGACGCTCAGAGTCATCGACAACAAGTCCCCAGCGGTTTCGCCAAGGGTGGTCGCACAGATCTTCATGACCCAGAACGCCAGGGTAATCTGAGGAAGTTTGTTCATTGTGCAGAAGGCTCCAGAGTTCAGTCTCTAAAGGCCGACTCATGGGGGGGGGTATCGACCTGGCGTGCAGACTGGCCGTACAGCTGTGAAAAATAGGTGGGCGCTGGATGAAAATTCCATATGCTCGCTAGAAATCCTGCCGTTGGGCCTGCACTATTGTGCTTTTCCCGCCGCAGGAACCCCGTCCATGCCCGACGACATCCATTTCTATGAACCCGCCAACGGCCACGGCCTGCCCCATGACCCGTTCAACGCCATCGTCGGCCCACGGCCCATTGGCTGGATTTCGTCCCAGGACAACGAAGGCCGCCTGAACCTGGCGCCCTACAGTTTTTTCAACGCCTTCAACTACATTCCACCGATCATTGGTTTTTCCAGCGTCGGGCGCAAAGACAGCCTGAACAACATTGAGCAGACCGGCGAATTTGTCTGGAACCTGGCCACGCGTCCACTGGCCGAGCAGATGAACCAGAGCTGCGCCGCCGTGTCCCCCGAGGTCAACGAGTTTGAACTGGCCGGGCTGACGCCGGTGGCGTCCAAGGTGATTGCCGTGCCCCGAGTGGGCGAAAGCCCGGTGTCGTTCGAGTGCAAGGTGACGCAGATCATTCAGCTGCAACGGGCCGATAAGGAGCTGGTGCCTAGCTGGCTGGTGCTCGGCGAAGTGGTCGCGGTGCATATCGCCAAGTGGCTGCTCAAGGATGGGGTGTACGACACCGCCGCTGCCGAGCCGATTCTGCGGGGCGGCGGGCCGGCGGATTACTTCCAGTTGGGGCCGCAAGCGCTGTTCAAGATGTACCGCCCAGGCGCTAACAAACCCTGATTGGATGGAATGCAATTAAAAATGTGGGAGCGGGCTTGTGTGGGAGCGGGCTTGCCCGCGAAAGCGGTGGATCAGTACCAAATTGGTTGGCTGACACAACGCTTTCGCGAGCAAGCCCGCTCCCACACAGAACCCGCTCCCACATTTGGATTTGCGGTGTTCTTTAGCTTGTTGCGGTCGCCCAGGCCAGTTGGCCCTCTTCATCGATATCGATCAAGCGCTCCAGTTGCTGGGCCGCTGCATCGTCAGCGTCGTCGGCAGTCTTGAACAGTTGGCCATCAAGGATCTTGTGAAAGCGCGGTGCGCTCATACCATCCAGTGCCTTGACGGCGATGGCGGCGCTATAGCCCCCTTGGTCTTCACGCACCAGGGCGGAAACAGCTTCGTGGTGGGCAAACTCTTTACGTGCCATGTTGCAGGTCCTGGCCAATGGAAAGTCGGCCATTCTAAACCCTAACCGGCCAATTGCAGGTACTCGCCATAGGCATTGGCGGCGGATGCGTCGGTGAAGGTCTGGAAGTCCATGCTGCGCACGACCATGTCATTCAACAGCTCGGTAAACAACATCAGCGCCGGCGAGCTGAAGTAGGCGCTCATCGCCTGTTCGCTGCTCCAGAAGCCTGAGACCAGCCATACATCGGGGTCAACCTGGGAGTGCTGCAACGAGAATTGCAGGCAACCCTGAGCCTGGCGGCCCGGTTCGATCAAACTGCTCAAGCGTGCACCCAGTTCGGTGCTGCACCCGCTGCGGGCGCGGATAAAGGCCATATGGCTCGCGGGAATGGGGGTGGACATGTTCGACTCTCCCGTTGAGAAGTGATGCTCGGCAAGCACTGTGGAGGCGTGCTGCCACACGGTCAAAGATACGGGCGCGAGCCTCTGCGCGGTTAGTCGATTCCTGCCGGCTTATTGCACAATCCTGCCAGAAACCTAGAGAGACGCTGTGGCGCCAGGCTTTATTTCATGGACAGGCGCCTTGTTTCAGGGAGATGACAGGCCGTGCGCTTGCCTGATTCAAGACGCGCCGCAGGATCAGGCAAGGATTGTGCAGAATCGACCTAACACCACTGGAACAGGCACCGCTAAGCTGTGCCCATCAAAGAAGCATGCAGAGGACGCCCCATGTCGTCGCCCGAACAGCAGTCCATTCCCCTCGATGCCGAGATGGAAAAACAGCGCGCCGAGCTGGCCGGTATCGTGCGCAGGCATACCTGGGAGGACGGTTCCTACGGCACGGCGATCACCTCGTTGTACCTGAACCGCCACAACACGCCGCGCGACTTCATGCCAGTGCTGGTGGAGCCCGCCCTGTGCATCCTCGCCAACGGCAGCAAAGAGGTGCGCCTGGCCGACGAAATCTTTGCCTACGACCCACTCAACTACCTGGTGTTCTCGGTCGCGATGCCGGTGGCCGGGCGGATCATCGATGCCACGCCCGAAGACCCCAACCTGTCAGTGCGGATCAATATCGACCCGGCGCAGTTGACCGCGTTGATTGCCGAAGCCGGCCCGATGGGCGTGCCTACGCGCCCGACATCGCGCGGGATGTATGTCGACCGGATCGACACCCAACTGCTCGATGCGGTACTGCGCCTGGCACGCCTGCTGGATACGCCCAAAGACATCGCGATGTTGGCGCCGTTGATCAATCGCGAAATTCTCTACCGCCTGCTGCGTGGGCCACAGGGTTATCGCCTGTACGAAATTGCCGTAGCCAATAGTCAGAGCCATCGGGTCAGCCGTGCGATCACCTGGTTGAACGGAAACTACGAACAACCGCTGCGCATCGACGACCTGGCCAAGGAAGTGAATCTGAGCGTGTCGACCCTGCACCACCGCTTCAAGGCGATCACCGCCATGAGCCCGCTGCAATACCAGAAACAGCTGCGCCTGCAGGAAGCACGGCGACTGATGATCGCCGAAGGCCTGGAGGCCTCGGCGGCGGGATATCGGGTGGGGTATGAAAGCCCGTCGCAGTTCAGCCGGGAATACAGCCGGTTGTTTGGCGCGCCGCCTTTGCGCGACTTGGCCAGGCTACGCCAAAGCATCTGACCCACCGCGTAACCCTGTAGGAGCTGGCTTGCCAGCTCCTACAGGGTTACGCGGTGTTGTTTAGTCCTGGGATCGGGGCAGTTGCAAGGTCACCCGCAGGCCACCTTCACGTAAATTCTGCAGGCTGACTTCGCCGCCATGGCTGTGGGCGATATTGCGGGCAATCCCCAGCCCCAGGCCATAGCCCTGCTGCTGCCCGGCCAGGCGAAAGTGCGGTTCGAACACCTGCTCCAAACGCTGCTCCGGCACACCTGGCCCCTCGTCATCCACGTGCAGGATGAACTGCGCACCATCGTCTTCGATACGCAGGTGAGCGTTCTGCCCGTACTTCAGGGCGTTATCGATCAGGTTGCCAATGCAGCGCTTGAGCGCCAGGGGCTTGCCCGGATAGGCCGTCAACGCCCGACCGTGCTGGGTCACGCGCCCATTGCCATTGGGTGCCAGGTACGGCTCCACCAGGCAGTCGAGCACATGATTGAGGTCCACCGGCTCGATGTTCTCGTGGATATCCGTGTCCTTGACGCACTGCAACGCGCCCTTGACCAGCAGCTCCAGCTCATCCAGGTCACGGCCAAACTTGGCTTGCAGCTTTTCATCTTCCAGCAGTTCCACGCGCAGCCGCAGGCGTGTGATCGGGGTGCGCAGGTCGTGGGAAATTGCGCTGAACAACTGGCTGCGTTCGGTCAGGTAGCGGCTGATCCGCTCGCGCATGGCATTGAACGCACGGCCCACTTCCACCACTTCGCTGCCGCCACCTTCGGCCACCGGCTCCACGTCGGCGCCCAGGGACAGGTCCCGCGCCGCCCGCGCCAGGCGCTTGAGCGGCCGGCTCTGCCAATGCACCAGCAGACCGATAAACAGCAGCAGGAAGCCACTGGTCAGCACGATAAACCACACCTGTTGGGAGGGCAGGCCCTGTTCTTCGAGGCTGGTGTAGGGTTCGGGCAGCAACGAGGCGATATACAGCCACTCGCCGGCGCCCAATTCGATCTGCGTCACCAGCACCGGCGGGTTGACCGGCTCAAGCGTCAGGGCGTAATGCGCCCAGGAACGTGGCAGCTCATCGAGCTTGAGCCCGGCATTGAAAATGCGCAGGTCTTGGGCACTGACAAACTCCACCGAAAAATGCACGTCACCGCCCAGGGTCTGGCGTAGCACTTCATCCACGGCACCGAGCACCGCCTGTTTGCGCGGGGTTTGCGGCAAGATCTGCATATCCAGCGGCTTGTCGTTGAGCGTCACGACAAAGCGCGTACCGCCCATGCTGCGCAGTTGGTCAAGCACCAACGGCCGATAAGCCACCGGCAGCGAGCGGAAATAGCTGACGCTGGCAGTCATCGAGTGGGCCAGGCTACGGGCGCTAGTGACCAGGCCTTCAAGCTGGGTAGCGCGCAACTGCGACACCCAGATCACGCTGGATAAGGCCTGGGCAAACAGCACCGCCAACAGGGTCAGCAGCAACATGCGCCCCAGCAATGAGCGCGGCACCGGAATGCGCCGGCGCTCAGTGGGCATTGCTGGCAACCACACTGGCCGCCAGTTGGTAACCGCTGCCACGCACGGTGCGGATCAACCGTGGAGGTTTCTCGGTATCGCGTAGGCGTTGTCGCAGGCGGCTGACAGCCATATCGACAATTCGGTCGAGGGGCATCAGGTCGCGGCCACGGGTGGCGTTGCCGATGGTGTCGCGATCAAGAATTTGCTGCGGATGATCAAGGAACAGCTTGAGCAGGGCAAAGTCGGCGCCGGACAGGATGACTTCCTCACCATCGAGGTGAAACAGCCGATGACTGACCATATCCAGCCGCCACTCATCGAACACCAGCACATCGCCACCGGTACGCTCCTGGCCAAACTGGCAGCGGCGCAACAGGGCCTTGATGCGGGCCTGCAACTCTCGCGGGCTGAAGGGTTTGCCGATGTAATCGTCGGCGCCCAGCTCCAGGCCGATAACCCGGTCGGCTTCGTCGGAACTGGCAGTGAGCATGATGATCGGCACCTGGGCCTGGCGCGGGTGCTGGCGTACCCAGCGGCAGAGGCTGAAGCCGTCTTCGTCGGGCAGCATCACGTCGAGGATCACCAGGTCGCACGGGGCCGCGTCCATGGCCTGGCGAAACCCTGCACCATTGGGCACGCCCCGCACCTGGAAGCCGGCGCGACTGAGGTAGGTTTGCAGCAACTCGCGGATTTCCTCGTCGTCATCGACGAGGAGAATGGATTTACTGATTACGCTCACGGGGGCCTCCTTGTTGTTATGGGCCAAGCCTTGAAGCATGGGTTGTTCTCAGGGGCCTCATCGCGGGCAAGCCCGCTCCTACAGTTGGAATGCATTGTCCTGTGGGAGCGGGCTTGCCCGCGATGAGGCCATCACTGCCTACGCAAATGCCTGCTCCAGTGCCACACCCGCCCCGGTCAACCCGGAATACGGCGCCGTCACCAACCACACCGGGATACCCTTGAAGTAGTCGCTCATGCAGCCTTTGTCAGCAAAGCTCTTGGCAAAGCCACTGTTGATAAAGAAATCGGCAAACCGTGGGATCACCCCACCCACGATATACACACCGCCCCGGGCCCCCGTGGTCAGCACGTTATTGCCGGCCACCCGGCCCAGCCAGATGCTGAACTGATCCAGGACCTCCAGCGCCACCGGATCGCCCGCCAGGCCCGCCGCCGTGATTGCCTCCGGGGTTTCCAGTACGGCCGGGTGACCGTCCACCGCACAGATCGCCCGGTACAAACGTGGCAAACCGGCGCCGCTCAAGGCGGTTTCAGCACTGACATGCCCGATCTCGTTGTAGATGTGCTGCCACAACTGGGTTTCCCGTGGGCTGCTCAAGGGCAGGTCGACATGCCCGCCCTCCCCCCGGCAACGCAGCCCAACGGCCAGCGCCCAGGTCGAGCAAGGTGCCCACGCCCAAGCCCGTTCCAGGGCCAATCACCACCGCCGGGCGCCATGGCTCCGGGGTGCCTGCGCACACAACGCGATACTCATCGGGTTGCAGGCGGGTCATGCCCAGGGCCATGGCCGAGAAGTCATTGACCAGCAGTAGCTCGTCCACTTGCAGGGCCTTGCAGAATGCGGCCTTGCTCAGGCGCCAGTGGTTGTTGGTGAACTTGAACTCATCACCGCTTACCGGCCCGGCGACCGACAGGCACACCGCACCTATGGAGCCCGGCTCCAAGCCTTCCTCGGCGAGGTAGACCTTGATCGCATCCTCGGGGCTGGCGTGATCCGCCGTGGCCAGCACTCGGATCGAATGCAGTGCCTGGTCCCGCCACAACGCAAACCGGGCGTTGGTACCGCCAATATCACCCACCAGCGCAAGCTTCACTTAAGTGTCTCCAGGGCAGAGGTAAAGGCGCTGGCGCCCTGCTCTGCGGAGCTTGCGGCCAGGCGCATAAATGCAAACAGCTCGCGACCGGCCCCCACGTTATTGCCCAACAGGCCCGTGGCAGGCGCGCGCGCTGCAAATTCTTCGGCGTCCACCTTAAGCTCCAGGGTGCCTTTGACGCCATCGACGCGAATGATATCGCCATCCCGGACCCGCGCCAGCGCCCCACCGCGTTGGGCTTCGGGGCTGACGTGAATCGCGGCAGGGATTTTACCCGAGGCGCCGGACATGCGCCCGTCTGTCACCAATGCCACCTTGAAGCCACGGTCTTGGAGCACGCCGAGGAACGGCGTCATCTTGTGCAATTCCGGCATGCCATTAGAGCGCGGGCCCTGGAAGCGCATCACGGCGACGAAATCCTTCTCCAACTGGCCGGCCTTGAACGCATCGGCCAGGTCCTGCTGGTCCTGGAACACTACCGCCGGCGCTTCGACGATTTGATGTTCGAGGGCCACCGCCGAGACTTTCATCACCCCACGGCCGAGGTTGCCTTGCATCACACGCAAGCCACCTTCGGGGGAGAACGCGCGGGCTACCGGGCGCAGGATGGTTTCGTCGAGGCTTTCGATCGGGCCTTCGCGCCAGACCAGTTCACCGTCCACCAGGAAGGGCTCGCGGGTGTAGCGGCTCAGGCCATGGCCGGCGACGGTGTTGACGTCTTCGTGGAGCAGCCCGGCTTCCAGCAGCTCGCGGATCAGGAACGACATGCCGCCCGCTGCCTGGAAGTGGTTGATGTCAGCCTTGCCGTTCGGATAGACGTGGGACAGGGTCGGCACCACTTCCGAGAGGTCGGCCATGTCCTGCCAGGTAAGAATGATGCCCGCCGCCATGGCGATCGCCGGCATATGCAGGGTGTGGTTGGTCGAACCGCCGGTGGCGTTGAGGGCGACGATGGAGTTGACCAGGGATTTTTCGTCGACGATCTCGCCAATCGGCGTGAAGTTGCCATTGGCCTTGGTCAAGCGCGTGACCTGGTGCGCAGCTTCACGGGTCAGCGCATCGCGCAGCGGCGTGTATGGGTTGACGAACGAGGCGCCCGGCAAGTGCAGGCCCATGACTTCCATCAGCAACTGATTGGTATTGGCGGTGCCGTAGAAGGTGCAGGTGCCGGGGCTGTGGTAGGACTTCATCTCCGATTCCAGCAGCTCTTCGCGGCTGGCCTTGCCTTCGGCATAGCGCTGGCGCACATCGGCTTTCTGCTTGTTGGAGATCCCCGACGGCATCGGCCCACCGGGCACGAAGATCATCGGCAGGTGGCCATAACGCAGGGCCCCCATCATCAGGCCCGGAACGATCTTGTCGCAGATCCCCAGCATTAGCGCGGCGTCAAACATGTTGTGGGACAGCGCTACCGCCGTGGACATGGCAATCACTTCGCGGCTCAGCAGGCTCAGCTCCATACCGGGCTCGCCTTGGGTCACGCCGTCGCACATGGCCGGAGTGCCACCGGCGAACTGGCCGACCGAGCCAACCTCGCGCAGGGCTTTCTTGATCTGTTCCGGGAAGTGTTCGTAGGGCTGGTGCGCCGAGAGCATGTCGTTATATGACGAAACAATTGCCACGTTGGCGGCATTCATCATTCGCAGACTGTTTTTGTCTTCGGTGCCGCATCCGGCCACGCCGTGGGCAAAGTTGGCGCATTGCAGCTTGCCGCGCATCGGCCCGTCGCTGGCCGCGCCGCGAATCAGCGCAAGGTACGCCTCACGGGTTGCCCGGCTGCGGGCGATAAGGCGTTCGGTGACCTCAAGTACGCGGGGATGCATGTGTAGAACTCCAGGCTAACGGATGTGGCGACCTGAGTGTCTATGCTGGTCAAAAGCCCGCCGCGAAGAGGTTGGCAGGAAGTTACTTGACCAATCGGACCAGTTGATTCAGGTCACTCGTTGTAGATTGAACAAAATATTGCCACTAAAAAGGCTTGTTTTCTATTTTTATGCGAATAATCTTGTAATTCTTACAACAAATCGACGACAGGCGCTTTCAAATGACTCTTCGAATTGCAATCAATGGTTTTGGCCGCATTGGCCGCAACGTCCTGCGCGCACTTTATACCCAAGGCTACCGCCAGGATTTGCAGATCGTCGCCATCAATGATCTGGGCGACAGTTCGATCAATGCCCATCTGCTCAAATACGACACCGTCCATGGCACTTTCGATGCAGAGGTCGCCCACGATCAGGAAAGCCTGACCGTCAATGGCGACCGGATTGCCGTGAGTGCCATTCGCAACCCCGCCGACCTGCCGTGGGCTGCGCACA
Source organism: Pseudomonas hygromyciniae (assembly GCF_016925675.1). Taxonomy (NCBI): domain Bacteria; kingdom Pseudomonadati; phylum Pseudomonadota; class Gammaproteobacteria; order Pseudomonadales; family Pseudomonadaceae; genus Pseudomonas; species Pseudomonas hygromyciniae. Next base: position 4,614,127 of record NZ_CP070506.1, read on the forward strand.
AGATCGACGTGGTGTTCGAATGCACCGGTCTGTTCACCGACCGTGACAAAGCTGCCGCCCATATTAGCGCCGGTGCGCGCAAGGTGATCATCTCTGCCCCGGCCAAAGGCGCGGATGCGACCGTGGTCTACGGGGTAAACCATGACATTTTGCGTCAATCTCACCAGATCATCTCCAATGCGTCCTGCACCACCAACTGCCTGGCGCCGGTCGCTCAGGTGCTGCATCGCGAACTGGGTATCGAAAGTGGCCTGATGACTACCATTCATGCCTACACCAATGACCAAAACCTGACCGACGTCTACCACACCGACCCGTACCGCGCCCGTTCGGCCACGCAGAACATGATCCCAAGCAAGACCGGCGCCGCCGAAGCGGTGGGCCTGGTGCTACCGGAGCTGGCAGGCAAGCTGACCGGCATGGCGGTGCGGGTGCCGGTGATCAACGTGTCGCTGGTGGACCTGACCGTGCAATTGAAAAAAGAAGCCACGGCCGATGAGGTCAACGCGCTGCTTAAAGAAGCCAGCCAACACTCGAAAATCCTCGGTTACAACACCTTGCCGCTGGTTTCCAGTGACTTCAACCATAACCCGCTGTCGTCGATCTTCGATGCCAACCACACCAAGTCCAGCGGCAAGCTGCTCAAGGTATTGGCTTGGTACGACAACGAATGGGGCTTCTCCAACCGTATGCTGGATAACTGCCTGGCGCTGTGTAACGCCGAATAACCCCACTGAAAACCTGATCGACCCGATCACTGTAGGAGCGAGCTTGCTCGCGAGAAACGCAAAGGCGCCACGCTCATTCAGGATGCCAGCGTTATCGTTGATGATCTTCGCGAGCAAGCTCGCTCCTACAGGGTTGAGCAGATTGCAGCAAAGTGATACTTGCCATTTGCGTTGATGATAAGCATTATCATTAACTGCCAATCGGTCCGGTACCACTGTGAGCCTATCCCGCTTCAATCAAGTCTTCCTCACCCAACGGGTGGTGCTACTGCGCACCTTGCAGCGGATGGTGAACAACCACAGCACCGCCGAGGACCTGTTGCAGGAAACCTACCTGCGCGTGACGCGGGCCCTCAGCGAACGACCGATTGATCACCTCGAACCCTTCGTGTTCCAGACTGCGCGCAACCTGGCTCTGGATCATCTGCGCTCGCGTCGGATTCAGTCCCGCACCTTGCAGGAAGATGTTCCGATGGACGTCCTGCAAAGCGTCGCCTCCCCGGTCACCACTCCTGAAGATGCCGCCCACGCCGAGCAACTGCTGGAGCACCTGAGCGTCAGCCTTGGGCAGTTGAGCGCTCGCCAGCAGCAGATCTTTATCCTCAGCCGCCTGCACGGCTGCAGCTATCAGGAGATCGCCGATCAGTTGCAGGTGTCGTTGAGCACCGTGCAAAAGGAACTGAAGTTGATCATGGCCATCTGCATAGGTGTGGCCGAACGACTCGATCACCCTTAAGCTTTGTCGGGACACGCCGACAGAAAAGTCGCAAAAATACGCAAGACACTGAATAAAACGTGGCGAAGACCCGAGGAACACCGTGACGGACCCGAACAAACTGCACCCCCATGAGCTGGCTCATGAGGTGTTGCAACATGCGGCCATGGACCAAGCCCTCGACTGGCTGATCGCGTTGCAGTGCCCGCAGCCTGGGCAGCAAGCCGAGTTCCAGGCCTGGCTGGATGCCGACCCGAGTCACGCCCAGGCCTTCGCCAAGGCCCAGACCGCCTGGGGCGGTGCGCCGGTGCACAGCGCCGCCGTGGCTCTCAATGCGCCGCGCAAGCCCAGCGCCTGGCGGCGGATCAAGCCGCATTGGAAGCCCTTGGCCACTGCTGCGGTACTGTTGCTGGGGCTGTTCAGCTTCAGCAATCTGCCAGTACGCCTACAGGCCGACCACTTGACCGTGGTCGGCGAGCGCCAGCGCCTGCAACTGGATGACGGCTCCAAGGTGCTGCTCAATACCAACTCGGCGTTTTCCAGCACCATCGACGAGCATCAGCGCATCGCCCGCCTGTATCAGGGTGAGGCGTTTTTCGACGTCGCGGCCAATCGTGGCCTGCCCCTGCAAATCGACGCCGGCCCGGTGCGCGCCAGTGTCAGCGATACGGCATTCGCCGTGCGTTATCTCAACGGTGAGGCGCAGGTGCAGGTACAACGCGGGGATGTCGACCTGAGTACCACCTTCGGCAACAACCGGGTGCGCCTGAGTGCCGGCGAGAGCATCCGCGTCGGCCCCAAAGGCTTCGGCCAACCGGCCAAGCTCGATGCCACTAAGGAACTGGCATGGGTCCAGGGCCGGCTGATCTTTGAAAACTGCCCGATGAGCGAAGTGCTGGCAGAGCTGCGGCGCTATTACCCAGGCTGGATCGTCAACACCAACGAGCAACTGGCCAGCGTCGCCGTGACCGGTAACTACCGCTTGGACCAGCCGCTGGACGTGGTGCGCTCCCTGGCCCACATCACCTCGGCCAAGCTCTCGGAGTTCCCTGCGCTCGTGATTCTCAACTGAGAATAATTATTTTTACTCGATAGCTCCTGCTGGTACGTCTCGTCTTAGCCAATGCAACTGATTCCTATTTGATTCAGGTTCGCAACTATAAGACTCGTCCCTCGGAGCGCTCTCGATGTCCTCTCGTTTCAACCGCCGGCCCTCTTCGCCCACGCTGTGCCTGCTGACCGCCGCCATCCTGCTGGCGGGCAGCCCGATGCTGACGGCCAATGCCGCCGAACCTGCGGCGCGCAGCCACGCCAATTACACCTTCAGCATCGAGCAGCAACCCCTGGTTTCGGCGCTCAACGCCTTTACCGCCGTCACCGGCTGGCAGATCGGCCTGCCCGCCGAACTGGGCCAAGGGGTTTCCTCCCCCGGCGCACGCGGTTCGCTGACCCCGGAAAAAGCTCTGGACCGGCTGTTGGTGGGGACCAACCTGAACTACCGCAAACTGGGCAACTACAATATCGTTCTGGAAAAGCGCACGGCGGGGAGTGCCATCACCCTGCAACAAATGACCATCAGCGCCACCCGCCAGGAACAGGCGGTAGACAGCGTGCCCAGCACCGTCACGGTGCATGAGCGCGAGGAACTGGACCGCCAGAACGTCAACACCATCCGCGAACTGGTGCGCTACGAGCCGGGTGTCTCGGTGGGTGGCGCTGGCACCCGCTCCGGTAATTCCGGCTACAACATTCGGGGGATCGACGGCGACCGTATCCTCACCCAGGTGGACGGCGTAGAGGTCCCGGACAACTTCTTCAACGGCCCGTATGCCAAAACCCGCCGCAACTATGTCGACCCGGAAATCGTCAAACGCGTCGAGATCATCCGCGGCCCGGCCTCGGCCCTGTACGGCAGCAGCGCCATCGGCGGCGCCGTCAGCTACTTCACCCTCGACCCGAGCGACATCATCAAGCCCGGCCAGGACGTCGGCGCCCGCCTGAAGACCGGCTACAGCTCGGCTGACGAAAGCTGGCTGACCTCCGGCACCGTCGCCGGGCGTGTGCAGGACTTCGATGGGTTGCTGCACCTGAGCCAGCGCAATGGCCACGAGATGGAATCCTACGACGGCAACAACGCCACCGGCCTGGCCCGCACCGGCGCCAACCCCGAAGACGTGCGTACCACCAACGTGCTGGCCAAGCTGGGCTGGAACTATGGCGACGACAACCGCCTGGGCCTGACCTACGAGAAGTACAAGGACGACCGCGACATCAATCAGAAAAGCGCAGTGGGCGGGATTTTCCTCGAAGGCCAGGGCATGAATATGTACCGTGACCGTCGCGGCAACGACACCATCACCCGCGAACGCTTTGGCCTGGAAAACAAGTTTGCACTGGACTCGCCGATTGCCGATCACATCAAGACCAGCCTCAACTACCAGATCGCCAAGACCGACCAGGCCACCAGCGAAATCTATCAGGTCGGCCGCCGCGTACTGCGCACCCGCGACACCCTCTACGAAGAAAAGCAGTGGGTGTTCGACGCACAACTGGACAAGGCCTTCGTCATCGGTGATACCGACCACCTGCTGACCTACGGCACCACGATCAAGCAGCAGAAAGTCACCGGTTCGCGCGAAGGCGCGGCGACCTGCCTGGCCGTCGGTGCCGGCTGTACCGCCATCGGCGCACCGAGCCCAACCCCTGCCGACAGCGTGAAAAAAGCCAGCGACTTCCCGGACCCGACTATCAACAGCTACGCGCTGTTCGCTCAGGATCAGATTAGCTGGAACGACTGGACCATCATGCCCAGCCTGCGCTACGACTACATCCAGCTCAAACCCAAGCTGACCGAAGAGTTCCTCAATACCACCGACCCGGACCGCAAGTACCCCCACAACAACTCGAACAAAACCTGGCACCGCTTCTCGCCAAAACTCGGCGTGACCTATGCACTGACCGAGCAATACACCTGGTTCGGCCAGTACGCCGAAGGTTTCCGCACGCCATCGGCCAAGGCGCTGTATGGCCGCTTTGAAAACCTTGACGAAGGCTATGTCGTCGAGCCCAACTCGAGCCTCAAGCCGGAAACCAGCAAGAGCTATGAAACCGGAATCCGTGGCCATTTCGATGCGGGCAATTTCGACGTCGCGCTGTTCTACAACAAGTACCGCGACTTCATCGACGAGGACAACGCTGCGCTGGGCCCGTCTGGCACCATCTTCCAGCCAGGCAATATCAAGCGCGCCACCATCAAGGGCATGGAAGTCAAAGGCCGCTTGAACCTGGACGCCTTCGGCGCAACGCAAGGCCTGTACACCAAAGGCGCGATTGCCTACGCCCACGGGCGCAACGACGAAACCGGCCAGCCGCTGAACAGCGTCAACCCGCTCAAGGGTGTGTTTGGCCTGGGCTACGACCAGCAAAACTACGGTGCGCTGGTCAGTTGGACCCTGGTCAAGAAACAGAACCGGGTCGACAGCGCCACGTTCTTTACCCCGACCGGCATCAAGGCCAACGGCCCCTTCAAGACCCCAGGCTTTGGCGTGGTCGACCTGACCGGTTTCTACAAAGTCACCGACGACCTGACCGTCAACGGCGGCCTGTACAACCTGACCGACAAGAAATACTGGAACTGGGATGACGTGCGCAGCTACGACGGTGTGGGTGAAGCCGGCGTGACTTCGCCAGCCAGCCTGGACCGCCTGACCCAGCCCGGGCGCAACTTTGCGATCAACCTGATCTGGGACATCTGACCCAAGCAACCTCACCCCGCCGGATTTATCGCCAGCGGGGTGAGGATTTTTTACTGTGACGCGTCTTCTTGTTCGTCTAGTAATAACAGCCTGGCAACAAGGCGCTTTTCCTTCTCAAGGACCCCCAATGACCGCTTCCACCACCGCAGAACGCGCAAGCCTGCGCTCCCAGCGCCTGAACCAGATCACCCACGAGCCGCACACCAAGCTCGACGCACTGGTCAAGGCCCACGCCCCGTTTGAAACCCAAGCCAACTTCGCCCGTTTCGTGGTCGCGCAATACCTGTTCCAGTCGGAACTGGTGGCGCTGTACAACGATCCCGAGCTGATCAAGTTGTTTCCAGACCTCGCCGAGCGCTGCCGCGCCGAAGCCGCCAAGCTGGACCTGGCCGACCTGGAAACCGAAGTGCCTGCCCCCGTGGCCGGTGCCGTGCAGAACCCGAGCAAGGCCGAGGCCCTGGGCTGGCTGTTCGTGTCCGAAGGTTCCAAGCTGGGCGCGGCGTTCCTGATCAAACGTGCCGTCGGCCTGGGCCTGAGCGAAACCTTTGGTGCCCGTCACCTGGGCGAACCGGCCGGTGGTCGTGCCGAAGGCTGGAAGCGCTTCACCCGCACCCTCGACAGCCTGGAACTGAGCGCCGAAGATGAAGCGGCGGCAGAGAAAGGCGCGGTGGATGCATTCGTACGCTTCACCGTATTGCTGGAACAGGCGTACGCTAGCGCCCCAGAACTGGCCTGATCCATTGCGGGTGTAGATGCTGGCTTGTGTGGATGCCAGCTCCCACACAAACCAGCGCCTACCTGGGCCTGCTCCGTATTCCAATTTTAAATTCTCATATTCCATACCCATTGCTCCCATGACCGGCTCAACCCAATCCTCCTCCAAACTCGCCCGAATCCTGTTCGGCCTGCTGGCCTATGTCAGCCTGGGGATCGGCTTGATCGCCATTGTCGTGCCGGGCCTGCCCACCACCGAATTCATCCTGCTCGCCGCCTGGGCTGCCACCAAAAGCTCGCCGCGCCTGAGCGCCTGGCTGGAAAACCATCGGCTGTTCGGGCCGATCCTGTTCAACTGGCGCAACGGCAAGATCATCGCGCGCCGGGCCAAGGTCAGCGCCACGGTAAGCATGTTGCTGTGTGCCGCCCTGATGCTGGTGATGCTCGATCACGGCTGGCCGATCTACCTGGCCATCGCCGGGATGAGCCTGGGCAATCTGTGGATCTGGTCACGCCCCGAACGCCTGGCGCAAACCACGACCTGAGCGCGCTACCGCTCATCGCCTGCCCCTCATGAATTACCCGTCGGTGCCGATGTTCCGGGCATAGCGCCGAATGGACTTGGCCGTTGCCCTGCTTGCACACCAACAAGTCCAATCGCGAGTAAGCCCATGTTCGACACCCTCTCCATCCGCTTGAAAATCGTGCTGCTGTCCGGCCTCTGCCTGTTGGGGGTGATTGCGCTGATCGTCAGCCTGAATATCTACCAGTCCAACCAGAACGACCAACTGACCAGCGCCTCCAGCTCGCGCATGCTCACCACCAGCGTGGAGAATCTGCTCCAGGCCAAGGCCGCCGAGCAGGCCGTGCAGGTACAAAAAGCTTTTGGCGAGAACCTGTTGGTGGTCACCGCCCTCGCCGACCAGGTCAAGGATTTGCGCAACATGGCCGCCAAGCGTTCGCTGGAAGCCGGGGCCGTGCGCGAGGAGCTCAACCAGCGGATCAAGACCGCATTCGAGCGCAATACCAAGGTGCTGGGGATCTGGTTGTCGTTTGAACCCAACGGCCTGGATGGCAGGGACAGCGAATTTGTCGACGACAAACTGCGCGCTTCCAACGAAGTCGGGCGCTTTTCCAGCTACTGGAGCCGCGCCGGCGGTGAAGGCCTGAACACGGTGATGGTGGAAGCGGACCTGACCAAGACCACCCTCAATCTCAGCGGTACGCCCTACAACATCTGGTACACCTGCCCACGGGATACCCGCAACGTTTGCCTGCTGGACCCCTACGCCGACGAAGTCGCCGGCAAGGCGATGCTGATGACCACCATCTCCCTGCCGCTGCTGGCAGATGGCAAAGTGATTGGTGTGATCGGCGTCGATATTGCCCTGGATGCCCTGCAAGCGGCGGCCAATACCGCGCAAAAAGAATTGTTCGATGGCGCGGGGATCATGGAAATCCTCTCCAGCAGTGGCCTGATCGCCAGCTACAGCGGCGAGCCGGACAAAGTCGGCAAGAGCATCGTTGATGTGCTGGGCGGCGAAGGCAAAGAGATCGTGCAGTTGCTGGCCAGTGACACGCGCAAGGTGCGCGAGCAAGACGATACGATCCGCGCGGTGTACCCCGTCAAGCCAATTGCCGATGCCAAGCCCTGGGGCGTGGTGATCAAGCTGCCCAAGCACGTGCTGCTGGCCGATTCGGTCAAGCTGCAAGCGGTGCTCGACGACGCCCAAGCCCGAGGCACACTGCAAGCGCTGCTGGTGGGCGCCGCAGCCGGCCTGCTGGGCCTGCTGCTGATGTGGCTGACCGCCACCGGCGTGACCCGGCCGATCAACAGTGTGGCCGCGATGCTCAAAGACATTGCCAGCGGCGACGGCGACCTGACCCAACGCCTGGCCTACACGAAAAAAGACGAACTGGGGGAACTGGTCAACTGGTTCAACCGCTTCCTCGACAAGCTGCAGCCGACCATCGCCCAGATCAAGCAGAGCATCACCGAAGCCCGTGGCACTGCCGATCAATCCTCGGAAATCGCACGCCAGACCAGCGAAGGCATGCAGGTGCAGTTCCGTGAGATCGACCAGGTGGCAACCGCCTCCAACGAAATGAGCGCCACCGCCCACGAAGTCGCCAACAGCGCCTCAAACGCTGCCAGTGCAGCTCGTGGAGCCGATCAATCAGCCCGCGACGGCTTGGCGATCATCGAACGCAGTACCCGCGATATCACCACCCTTGCCGAGGAAGTCAGCAAGGCCGTGACCGAGGTTGAAGCCCTGGCAGTCAACAGCGAGCAGATCGGTTCGGTGCTGGAAGTGATCCGCAGCATCGCCGAGCAGACCAACCTGCTGGCCCTCAACGCTGCGATTGAAGCCGCGCGCGCCGGGGAAAGCGGGCGGGGTTTTGCGGTGGTCGCAGACGAAGTGCGCAACCTGGCGCGACGCACCCAGGATTCGGTGGAAGAAATCCGCCTGGTGATCGAACGCATCCAGAGCGCGACCCGTGGGGTGGTGACCACCATGCATTCGAGCCAGAGCCAGGCGCAGAACAACGCCGGGCAGATCCAGCAGGCGGTACAGGCCCTGGGCAAGATCAGCGATGCGGTGACGGTGATCAGCGACATGAACCTACAAATCGCCAGCGCCGCCGAAGAACAGAGCGCCGTGGCCGAAGAGGTCAACCGCAACGTCTCGGCGATCCGTACCGTGACAGAGACCCTGACTGGCCAGGCGACGGAGTCGGCGGCAATCAGCAGCCAGTTGAATGCCTTGGCCAACCAGCAGATGAAACTGATGGATCAGTTCCGGGTGTAGACCCAAATACCCATGTGGGAGCCAGCTCCCACACAGTGTGAGGTCAGAGCCCGGTCCAGGCACTGACAAACGCGGTGATATCTTCCTTTGCCGCCGTACGCGGCGGGTTCTGCGCGGTCCCCAGATACAGGAAGCCAATCACTTCCTCACCCGCGCTCAACCCCAAGCCCTTGGCCACATGCGCCGAATACGACAACTCCCCGGTCCGCCACACTGCGCCAATCCCCTGGGCATACGCCGCCAGCAGAATGCCGTGGGCCGCACAGGCCGCTGCCAGCCGTTGCTCGGACTGCGGCACTTTGAAGTGTTCCTGCAAACGGGCAATCACCACCACCACCAACGGCGCACGCAACGGGCCGTTCTGCGCCTTGTCGATCACCCCTTGCGGGGCCGCGGGGTCTTGCAGGCGTGCCGCTTCGGCCAGCAGGGTGCCCATTTGCTCGCGGGCCGGGCCTTCCACGGTGAGAAAACGCCAAGGCCGCAACTGGCCGTGATCCGGCGCACGCATGGCTGCCGCGAACAGCACTTCGCGCTGTTCGGCAGTAGGCGCTGGGTCCAGCAAGCGCGGCACGGAAACACGGTTGAGCAAAGCGTCGAGAGCCTGCATTGGCCACCTCCAGGAAAAATGTGCGGCCATTCTAGCGGGAATGCATCAGATTGGAGCAAACGATAATTGCTCTTATTCAATCCGCCCCGCCCTGTTAGACTTTGCCCCCTGAATTTCATCCACCGTCGCCCGTCTTCCAGGATTATCGATGCCCCGTTTGCTGCTTCGCCTGTCTGCGCTCTTGATGGCCGTGAGCCTGAGTGCCTGCGATGACGCCGCGCCGCCGACGTTTACCCAGGCCGAGCCGGGTGAGGCGCGTTCGGGAGGCAGCACGACGGTCAGGAAGACGGACCAGAATGCCTTTTCGCTGCCTTCAGCGAACCTGACGCCGACCCGCCGTCTGGATTTCAGCGTCGGCAACAGCTTTTTCCGCAATCCTTGGGTGATCGCCCCGGCCACCACCACCGCCCGTGATGGGCTGGGGCCGCTGTTCAACACCAACGCCTGCCAGAACTGCCATATAAAAGACGGGCGCGGTCATCCACCCTTGCCCGAGGCCAGCAATGCGGTGTCGATGCTGGTGCGTCTGTCGATCCCGGATTCGCCGCCCTACGCCAAGCTCATCGAGCAACTGGGTATCGTCCCGGAGCCGGTGTACGGCGGGCAGTTGCAGGACATGGCCGTGCCCGGCGTGGTCCCGGAAGGCAAGGTACGGGTCGACTACACCCCGGTCAACGTCACATTCAAGGACGGCACGGTGGTCGAGTTGCGCAAGCCGAGCCTGCAGATCACCCAGCTCGGCTACGGGCCGATGCACCCCGATACGCGGTTTTCCGCCCGCGTGGCTCCGCCGATGATCGGCCTGGGTTTGCTCGAAGCCATCAGCGACGCAGACATCCTGCAAAACGCCAGCAAACGCCCGGACAAAAACGGCGTGTTCGGCCGCCCGAACTGGGTCTGGGATGATGCCCGACAAAAAACCGTCCTCGGCCGTTTCGGCTGGAAAGCCGGGCAACCGAACCTCAATCAACAAAATGTTCACGCGTTCTCGGGTGACATGGGCCTGACGACCAGCCTGCGCCCCTTCGATGACTGCACCGACGCACAGGTCGCCTGTAAGCAGGCGCCCAACGGCAACGGCGAAAATGGCGAGCAGGAAGTCAGCGATAACATCCTGCGCCTGGTGCTGTTCTATACCCGCAACCTGGCCGTACCGGCGCGCCGTGATGTCAACGAACAACAAGTGCTGGCCGGCAAGAACCTGTTCTTCCAGGCTGGCTGCCAGTCGTGCCATACGCCGACATTCACCACCGCAGCCAATGCCGCTGAACCTGAGCTGGCCAACCAGGTGATCCGCCCCTACAGCGACTTGCTGCTGCACGATATGGGCGAAGGCCTGGCCGATAACCGTACCGAATTCAAGGCCGGTGGCCGCGACTGGCGCACGCCGCCGTTGTGGGGCATCGGCCTGACGCAAAACGTCAGTGGCCACACCCAGTTCCTGCATGACGGCCGTGCCCGCAACCTGCTTGAAGCCGTGCTGTGGCATGGCGGTGAAGCCCAGGCGGCGCAGCAGCATGTGTTGTCGTTTAACGCCGAGCAGCGCGCCGCGTTGCTCGCGTTCCTGAATTCTCTATAAGCTTTGCCCCAATTATTGAAGGGAGCTCGACATGTTCCGTCCCAAGTTGTTGTTCACCAGCCTGGCCGCACTGGCCCTTGGCGCCTGCTCGCCGCAGGATCCGCAAGCAGTCACTTCGGCGGCCATCGCCAAGCAAGTGATCCTGCCGACCTACAGCCGCTGGGTCGAAGCTGACCGGCAATTGGCCGTCAGCGCCCTGGCTTACTGCCAAGGCAAGGAGTCCCTGGAGACCGCCCGCGCCGACTTCCTCCACGCGCAAAAAGCCTGGGCCGAGTTGCAACCGCTGCTGATCGGCCCGCTGGCCGAAGGCAATCGCGCCTGGCAGGTGCAGTTCTGGCCCGACAAGAAAAACCTCGTCGGCCGCCAGGTCGAGCAACTGGCCACCGCCCAGCCGCAGATCGATGCCGCCGCCCTGGCCAAATCCAGCGTCGTGGTGCAAGGCCTGTCGGCCTACGAATACATCCTGTATGACGCCAAGACCGACATCGCCAACGACGCCCAGAAAGCCCGTTACTGCCCACTGCTGATCGCCATCGGCGAGCGTCAGAAACAACTCGCCGAGGAAATCCTCGCCAGTTGGAACAGCACCGACGGCATGCTCGCGCAGATGACCAAGTTTCCTAACCAGCGCTACGCCGATTCCCACGAAGCCATCGCCGAACTGCTGCGCGTGCAGGTCACGGCCCTCGATACCCTGAAGAAAAAGCTCGGCACACCGATGGGGCGCCTGTCCAAGGGCATCCCCCAGCCGTTCCAGGCCGATGCGTGGCGCAGCCAGTCGTCCCTGCAAGGCTTGCGCGCCAGCCTCGCGGCGGCCCAGACCGTCTGGGTCGGGGTCGACAACAAAGGCCTGCGCGGTCTGCTGCCCGCCGACCAGAAGCCTTTGGCCGAGAAGGTCGATGCGGCCTACGCTGCTTCCCTGAAACTGTTCGACAGCAACCAGCGCTCGCTCAACGACCTGCTGGCCGACGACGCCGGGCGCCAGCAACTCAACGATATCTATGACAGCCTCAACGTCGTCCACCGCCTGCACGAAGGCGAGCTGGCCAAGGCGCTGGGCATCCAACTGGGCTTCAACGCCAACGACGGTGACTGATAATGCTCAGGCGACAGGCTTTGGCCATCGGCAGCGTGCTGCTCAGTGCAATTACCCTGGGCGGCTGGACGCTGTTCAAGCGCAAGGGCGACATCCCGCTGCTGCTATCGGCCCGGGATGATGGCGACGGCAAGCACTATGCAGTGGGCTATCGCCTGGATGGCACCCAGGTGTTCGCCACCCAGGTCGGCCAGCGCTGCCACGACATCATCAACCACCCGACCCTGCCCATCGCCCTGTTCGTGGCCCGTCGCCCGGGCACCGAGAGCTATCTGGTGGACCTGCGCGACGGCACGCTCCTGCAAACCGTGACGTCCCAGGCCAACCGGCACTTCTACGGCCATGCGGTGATCCACAAGAGCGGCGACTGGCTGTACGCCACCGAAAACGACACCACCGATCCCGGTCGCGGCTTGTTGGGCGTGTACAAGTTCGAAGGTGAGCGCCTGGTACACACGGGTGAGATTTCTACCCACGGCATCGGCCCGCACCAGGTGTCGTGGATGCCCGACGGTGAGACCCTGATCGTGGCCAATGGCGGTATTCGCACCGAGGCCGAAAGCCGGGTCGAGATGAACCTCAACGCCATGGAGCCCAGCCTGGTGCTGATGCAGCGCGACGGCACGCTGTTGAGCAAGGAAACCCTGGGCCAGCAGATGAACAGCGTGCGCCATATGGGGATCGCCAGCGATGGCACGATCCTCACAGGGCAACAGTTCATGGGCCCGTCAGAGGAGCGTTCCGAGCTGTTGGCGATCAAGCGTCCGGGGCAACCATTCGTGGCATTCCCGGTGGCCGACGAGCAATTGCAGGCCATGGGGCACTACACCGCCAGCGTCGCCGTACACAGCGAACTGCGCCTGGTGGCACTGACCGCACCACGGGGCAATCGCTTTTTTATCTGGGACATGGACAGCGGCGAACTACGCCTGGACGGGCCGTTGCCCGACTGCGCCGGCGTGGGTGCGGTGGCGGACGGATTTGTCGTGACCTCGGGCCAGGGCCGCTGCCGCTTCTATGATTGCCGACAGCCACAACTGGTGGCCAAGCCCCTGGAATTGCCGGCAGGGCTCTGGGACAACCATTTGCATCTGATCTGATCGTAGGCGCCGGCGTGCCGGCGCCTACAGGGGGAACTGACGGCTAAAAATGCCAGTTGGAATCCCCCAGGCACTCGGAGTAATGTGCCCAATCGTTCGTCTTCGTCTGCCTCAGTTTTTCCAAGGAACCGGAATATGCTGCGTCGTCGCATGCTGATCATGTTGGCCGTTGTGCTGTTAATCGTCCTGCTGCTGGGGGGCTACAAAGCCTTCTCCATTTACCAGCAGATCCAGGTCTTTTCCGCGCCTAAACCGCCGATCAGCGTGGCGGTGGCCACGGCGGTCGAACAACCCTGGCAACAGCGCCTGCCGGCGGTGGGCACGCTCAAAGCGTTGCAAGGGGTGAACCTCGCCCTGGAGGTTGCCGGCACCGTCAAGAGCGTGCAGTTCGAGTCCGGGCAGAAGGTCAACGTCGGGCAACCGCTGGTACAACTGGACAGCGCGGTGGAAGACGCCCTGCTGCAAACCGCCCAGGCCGACCTCGGCCTGGCCCAGCTCGATTACGGGCGCGGCAGCCAACTGGTGGGCAGCCAGGCGATCTCCAAGGGCGAGTTCGATCGGCTCTCGGCACAACTGCAAAAAAACAAGGCCACGGTCAACCAGCTCAAGGCGTCCCTGGCCAAGAAGCACATCCTCGCCCCATTCAGCGGCACCATCGGCATTCGCCAGGTGGATGTCGGCGACTATCTGGCCAGCGGCACGGTGATCGCCACGTTGCAAGACCTGAGCAGCCTCTACGTGGACTTCTATGTGCCCGAGCAATCGGTGCCCACGTTGGCCGTCGGCCAGGGTGTGCAAGTGCAAGTCTCGGCCTACCCGCAACTGACCTTCTCCGGCACCCTCAGCGCCATCAACCCCAAAGTCGAGAGCAGCACCCGTAACGTGCTGGTGCGGGCGACCCTGGCCAACCCGGACAACAAACTGCTGCCGGGCATGTTCAGCAGCCTGCAAGTGCTGTTGCCCGATCCGCAGGCACAGGTGGTGATACCGGAAAGTGCGATCACCTACACCCTCTACGGCAACTCGGCCTATGTGGTGGCGCAGAAGAAAACCGAAGACGGTAGCCTCGAAAAGGATGCCAACGGCCAACCGATACTGATCGCAGAGCGGCGCTTTATCGAGACCGGCGAACGACGCGACGGCCTGGTGCTGGTCACCAAGGGTCTGAGCAGTGGCGAGCAAGTGGTCAGCGCCGGCCAACTCAAGCTCGACACCGGCGCGCATATTGCTATCACCGCAGACAAAAACCTGCCGACCAGTCCTGGCCAACCTCCGCGCAACGACGGTTCAAGGAACTGAGCCATGGCGTTTACCGACACGTTTATCCGCCGCCCGGTGCTGGCCATGGTGGTCAGCCTGCTGATCGTACTATTGGGTTTCCAGGCCTACAGCAAACTACCGTTGCGCCAATACCCGTCCATGGAGAATGCGCTGATCACGGTGACCACCGCTTACCCCGGGGCCAATGCCGAGACGATCCAGGGCTACATCACACAACCCTTGCAGCAAAGTCTGGCGAGCGCTGAAGGCATCGACTACATGACCTCGGTCAGTCGCCAGAACTTCTCGGTGATTTCCATCTATGCGCGGATCGGCGCCAACAGCGACCGCCTGTTCACCGAGCTGCTGGCCAAGGCCAACGAGGTCAAAAACAAACTGCCCCAGGACGCAGAAGACCCGGTATTGAGCAAAGAAGCCGCAGACGCCTCGGCGCTGATGTACATCAGTTTCTCCAGCCAGCAACTGAGCAACCCACAGATCACCGACTATCTATCGCGAGTGATCCAGCCCAAGCTGGCCACCCTGCCCGGCATGGCCGAGGCCGAGATCCTCGGTAACCAGGTATTTGCCATGCGCCTGTGGCTGGACCCGGTCAAGCTCGCGGGGTTCGGCCTGAGCGCCGGCGACGTGACCAATGCCGTGCGCAACTACAACTTTCTCTCCGCAGCCGGCGAAGTGAAGGGCGAGTATGTGGTCACCAGCATCAACGCCAACACCGACCTCAAGACCGCCGAAGCCTTCGCCGCCATCACCGTGAAGACCGATGGCGACAGCCGGGTGCTGCTCGGCGACGTGGCCCGGGTGGAAATGGGCGCGGAAAACTACAACGCCATCAGTTCCTTTGGCGGCACGCCCTCGGTGTATATCGGCATCAAGGCCACGCCCAGCGCCAACCCGCTGGATGTGATCAAGGAAGTACGCAAGCTGATGCCGGAGCTGGAGTCCCAGTTGCCGCCCAACCTCAAGGCAGAAATTGCCTACGACGCCACGCTGTTTATCCAGGCGTCCATCAACGAGGTGGTCAAGACCCTGTTTGAAGCGGTGCTGATCGTGATTGTCGTGGTGTTCCTGTTTCTCGGGGCGCTGCGCTCGGTGGTGATCCCGGTCGTCACCATTCCGCTGTCGATGATTGGCGTGCTGTTTTTCATGCAACTGATGGGCTACTCCATCAACCTGCTGACGCTGCTGGCAATGGTCCTGGCCATCGGTCTGGTGGTGGACGATGCAATTGTGGTGGTGGAGAACATCCACCGCCATATCGAAGACGGCAAGAAACCATTGGATGCCGCGTTGGAAGGCGCGCGGGAGATTGCGGTGCCGGTGGTGTCGATGACCATCACCCTGGCGGCGGTGTATGCACCCATCGGTTTCCTGGAGGGGCTGACCGGGGCCCTGTTCAAGGAGTTCGCCCTGACCCTGGCCGGTGCGGTGGTGATTTCCGGCATCGTCGCTCTGACGCTGTCGCCGATGATGTGCGCCCTGCTATTGCGCCACGACGAAAACCCCAGCGGCCTGGCCCATCGCCTGGATCGGATCTTCGAAGGCCTCAAGCGCCGCTACCAGAGCCTGTTGCACGGCACCTTGAACACCCGGCCGGTGGTGATCGTGTTTGCCCTGATCGTGCTGTGCCTGATCCCGGTGTTCCTAAAATTCACCCAGTCGCAACTGGCTCCGGACGAAGACCAGGGCATTATCTTCATGATTGCCAGCGCGCCGCAGCCGACCAACCTGGACTACCTGAACACCTATACCGACGAGTTCATCACGATTTTCAAGGACTTCCCGGAGTACTACTCCTCGTTCCAGATCAATGGGTTCAATGGTGTGCAATCGGGCATCGGCGGCTTCCTGCTCAAGCCGTGGAACGAGCGCGAGCGCACCCAGATGCAAATCCTGCCTGAGGTGCAAAAACGCCTGGAGCAGATTCCGGGCTTGCAGGTATTCGGCTTCAACCTGCCATCGCTGCCGGGCACCGGCGAGGGCCTGCCCTTTGGTTTTGTGATCAACACGCCCAATGACTATGAGTCACTGCTGCAAGTGGCCGACCGTGTGAAAAAACGCGCCATGGAGTCCGGCAAGTTCGCCTTTGTGGATATCGACCTGGCGTTCGACAAACCCGAGGTGGTGGTGGATATCGACCGTGCCAAGGCGGCGCAGATGGGCGTCTCGATGCAGGATCTGGGCAGCACCCTGGCGACCTTGCTGGCGGAGGCGGAAATCAACCGGTTCACCATTGATGGCCGCAGCTACAAGGTCATCGCCCAGGTCGAGCGGGCCTACCGGGACAACCCCGAATGGCTGAACAATTACTACGTGAAAAACGCCCAGGGCGAACTGCTGCCGCTGTCGACCCTGATCAGCGTCAGCGACCGCGCCCGGCCGCGCCAACTGAACCAGTTCCAGCAACTCAACTCGGCGCTGATCTCGGGCTTTCCGATTGTCAGCATGGGCGAGGCCATCGACACCGTGCGCCAGATCGCCATCGAAGAAACCCCGGCCGGCTACGCCTTCGACTACAGCGGCGCCTCGCGCCAGTTCATCCAGGAAGGCAGCGCACTGTGGGTCACCTTTGGCTTGGCACTGGCGATCATCTTCCTGGTGCTGGCGGCGCAGTTCGAGAGCTTCCGTGACCCACTGGTAATACTGGTGACGGTGCCGCTGTCGATCTGCGGCGCGCTGATCCCGTTGTTCCTCGGTTGGTCGAGCATGAACATCTACACCCAGGTGGGGTTGGTGACGTTGATCGGGCTGATCAGCAAGCATGGGATTCTGATCGTCGAGTTTGCCAACCAGTTGCGCAAGGACAAGGGGCTGACACCCCGCGAAGCCGTGGAAGAAGCCGCGGCGATTCGCCTGCGCCCGGTATTGATGACCACCGCGGCGATGGTGTTTGGCATGGTGCCGTTGATCTTTGCCACGGGCGCGGGGGCGGTCAGCCGGTTTGATATCGGGATGGTGATTGCTACGGGGATGTCGGTGGGTACGCTGTTTACGTTGTTCGTATTGCCGTGTGTGTATACGTTGTTGGCCAAGCGTGATCCCTTGGCTGATTGAGTACCTATCCATTGGCGCGGCAACGGCACTGACTTGTGGGGAGGGGGCTAGTCCCCCTCGCCACAAGTACGCACAAAACAAAAGGCCTCGCTATGCGAGGCCTTTTACAGGGGCGTCAATCTCTTCAACTGGCTGGCCTCATCCCTTGGGACATCCCGAACATAAACAGCAAAAGCTGATGGTCAGGCTGCGTAACCCCCGTGGTCTTGGCGATCCGTGGCAGCGGGCATTGCCCACCACTGTGCACCGCGCTGAGGACTTCTGTGCGGGGCTGCTCCCAGGCAGCCAGGGCCAGGGAGGCGATGCCCAAGGCCCCCACCAGAAACAAACCTCGTGCTATTTCTAGCTTCATTAGGTTAAACCCTTGATAGCGCTGCCAAACGCCGTTTCGTAAAAGTAGCTGAGTTTTTGCCAGTCGGCGGCATTCCACGACGAATGGCGACGCAATTGCTGCATGTCATGGGCGGCGGCCCGCCGGGCGGTCAAGCGTTGGCGACACTTTTCCAGATCCAGTAGCGCCACTTCGACCGTCGCCCCCTCACCCGCCCCGCTGACCCGCACAAAGATATGCTTGCTGTACAAGCAGCCATGCTGCCAACGCCCTTTGTGCATGCGCGCCAGGGTTTGCGCCAGTTCATCAAGCAGTCGCTCGTGCGCCAGTTCCCCGCATTGCTCGCGGCCACCGGCGGCGTACCAGCTATCGATTTCCTCGAAACCCTCCAATGACGCCGTCACCAACAAGGCCTTCCATTGATGTTCAGGGTCACGACGGGCGCCACAGAACACCAACTCCGGAACACCGACATCGAGCAAACGCAGGCCCCTGAGCGCATCACGCTCACGCAGCACCGTAGGCCGCCCAAAGGGGTGCAGCCAGCTGCGATAGGTATGACCGGTCTGGCGCTTGCTGTAGAGCAACCGCCCATGGGTCCCGATCACCCGCTGTACACCGCTTTCGCCACCTCGACGTTGATTGGGTTCCTCGACCCACTCGCCCTGCTGCCGCCAAAAATAATCAAACCGCTCTTCGGGAGCTACGTGACTGCCTGCTACGTACTCTACTGCCATCCTGCTACCTCTTGCGCAATACATACACACGCCACATGGCGTACAGCGGTATGAAGTCCAAATACTCCTGGACGCGGAAACCAGCTTGCTCAAACTCAGCCTCAACAGTAGCAGCCGGTAACACAAATCGATTTCGGTAACCCTCCTGCTCACTTTTGTTGCGGCGCTGCACTTCCAGGCGCTTGCGTTTCCAGGCCTTGAAGTTGCCATCCACCCACAATGAAATGATCACGCTGTCGCGGGTAACTCGTTGAAATTCCTTCAATATCGCCATTCGGTGCGCAGGCTCGCCAATGTGGTGCAACAGGCGCATGCAAAAAATGCTGTCCACGGCGTTATCGGGCAAATCGATATCAAAGGCAGATGTCTGCAAGGGCCGTACCTGCTGGACCACCTCAGAGGGTTGCGCCGCCATGGCGATGTTCAGCATGGACTCGGAATTGTCCGCACCGATAACGATCCGGTTGGGCTTTTCTGTCAGCAGCGGCCAGAAACGTCCGGCACCGCACGGCAAGTCCAATACCAAGCCAGGCTCACCGGCCATCGCCAGCGCACCACGGGCCAATTGCTCGTCACGTTTGTGGGATAACCGGCGCGCCAAAGTGTCCTGGTGTTTAAGCAAGTACTGCTGAGCGTGCCGGTCGTCGTACTTGTCGGAAAATTCAAGCTTGATCGGGGTAGCCATCAACGGGCCTCCTGGACTGATGCCTACAACCTTAAGCAGTCGCACGTCATCCGCAGGTCAACCCTTTGTGAAAAAAACGTCCCGTCCAACCCCAAAGAATTACAAGGTTTTACAGGGAAAAAGCATGGCAGGAGGCCATCTTCGTCGAGCAGGAGGGAGTCTGCCCCAGGATAGGGGCAGGAACGGATCAGGGTTTGACGTGGCTCAATTCAACATGGAAACGGCAGCCGCTGGGTTCCATGGTGCTGAGACTGACGACCCAGCCCTGGTTATCGCAGATCCGTTGCACCAGCGATAACCCCAGGCCCAGGCCATCGCCGCGTTTTTCATTGCCGCGTACAAAGGGCTCGAACATGGCTTCGCGCTTGTCCTCGGGGATGCCCACGCCGCTGTCTTCCACCACAAACCCCGTGGGTTCCAGGGTCAGGCGGATAAAACCCTGTTCCGTGTAATGCAGGGCGTTGCGCAACAGGTTACCCATCACCGCATGCAAAAAGGTCGCGTTGTAGCAGATATCGAGGGGGCTGCCCGGCTGGTAGAACAGCTCGATGCCCTTGCGCTCGATGGGTTCACGCCAGATTCCCAGCAAGTCCTCGGCGACTTGGGTCAGGCTGACCTGGGGTGACATGGTGGTGTCGTCATGCTGGGCACGGGCCAGCATCAGGAAGGTTTGCACCAGCTCGCGCATTTCCTCGCAGGCCCGGGCGATGCGCTCGACCTGTTTGCGCCCCCGTGAATCAATGGCCGGGTTTTCCAGCAGCAGTTCGCAGGAACTGGCCAGCACCATCAGCGGCGTTCGCAGTTCATGGCTGACATCACTGGTAAACAGGCGCTCACGGGTCAGCGCCTGGCGCAGGCGGCCGAGGGTGGCGTCGAACGCCACTGCCAGCTCGCCCACTTCGTCGGCGGCGTAGTCCGGGGCCAACGGCGGGGCCAGGCCCAACAATTGGTCACGATGACGCACCTGGCGCGCCAGGCGCACCACCGGAGCCATCACCTTGCGGGCCAGAACCCAGCCGAGGAATACCGCCAGCGCCAGGCTGAGGACAAACCCCACCAGCACCACCGCAAACAGCACCCGCTCGCGCTCTTCAAAATCGCTCTGGTCTTGCAGTAGGACATAACGCCGGCCGTCTACGATCTCGACCATGGCGTGGTAGGACAGCGCTTCGCGAAACACCTCGTGAAAGCCCGCATCCAGATGCCGCAAGTCCTTGGGCAGCTCAAAATCCCCGCGCCCGCCGCTGAAGTAGAACAACTGGTCCGGCTCGGGCCGGTGGCGCCAGTCTTCGACACTGTCCATCAGCAGCAGGCGTTGCAAATCGCCGCCCAGGCCCGCTGAAATCAGTTTTTCTTCCACCAGGTGCACCGTGGCGATGATGCCCATGGCAAAGGCGCCCGCCACCAGCGCGCTCATCAGCGCAAAGGCAATGATGATCCGCTGGGCAAGGCTTTGCTTAAACTCCATCACGGCCCTCGGCCAAGCGATAACCCACGCCATGCACGGTTTGCAGCAATGGCTTGGCAAATGGCTTGTCGATCACCTGGCGCAGTTGGTGGACATGGCTGCGCAGGCTGTCGCTGTCCGGGCAGTCATCGCCCCACAGGGCTTCTTCCAACACTTCGCGACGCAGGACGTGAGGGCTTTTCTGCATCAGCACGGCGAGCAGTTTCAGGCCGACCGGGTTGAGCTTGAGCAAACGCCCTTCGCGGGTCACTTCCAGGGTATCGAGGTCGTAGGACAGATCACCGACTTGCAGCTCCCGCCGACCACCGCCCTGGGCCCGACGCAGCACCGCTTCGATACGTGCGGCCAACTCCGACAGGGCAAACGGCTTGAGCAGGTAGTCGTCGGCACCCGACTTGAAACCTTGCAGGCGGTCGTCCAATTGATCGCGAGCGGTGAGCATGATCACCGGCGTATCGCGACGCGCATCTTCACGCAGGCGTTTGCACAGGGTGTAGCCATCAATGCCAGGCAGCATGATATCGAGCACGATCAGGTCGTAATGCTCGGTGGCGGCCAGGTGCAGGCCTGACAAACCGTCCTGCGCACAGTCCACGGTGTAGCCCTTGAGCCCCAGGTAATCCGCCAGGTTGGCCAGAATATCGCGGTTGTCTTCAACCAATAAAATTCGCATGGGCAGTGTCTCCGTACGCGGTAACGGCCGTGTTGGCTCGCGCAGCTTAAGGCCAAGTATGGCTTACCGCTAGGGCTGAACGGTCAACCTATAAATCTTTTCAACCGATTGCCCATTGCAACGAGTTTTTCACTATCGCTTCACAGCTCGACTACAGTGCCAGAGTGAAAATCGCCCCCCATTGATATAAGGAACTTGGATATGGGTTTTATCAAAACTGCGCCAATGCGCTATTTGCTGTTGGTAACCGGCGCCTGGCTGGTCATTTTTCTATTGACCCGCAGCGTACTGCTCCTAACCCACATGGATGAAGTCAGCGGCAACCTGCTGCCGGTGTTCGGCGTGGGCCTGCTCTACGACCTGGGTTTCCTGGCCTATGCCGCGCTGCCCCTGGGCCTGTATCTGCTGCTGTGCCCACCCGCTCTCTGGCGGCGACGCGGCCATCGCTGGTTACTGCAAGGCGTACTGACCGTCAGCCTGTTCGCCATGTTGTTCACCTCCGTGGCCGAATGGTTGTTCTGGGATGAGTTCGGCGTACGCTTCAATTTTATTGCCGTCGATTACCTGGTGTACTCCGATGAGGTGTTGAACAACCTGTTGGAGTCCTACCCGATCGGCAAACTGTTGAGCCTGTTGGCGATACTGGCGATTGTCTTGAGCCTGGCCTTGCGCAAACTGTTCAACGCCGCACTCGACTCGCCGCTGCCGGCCATGCGCGGGCGCTTGGTCAATGCCTTGGGATTGCTGGTAGTCGCCGGCCTGAGCCTGCAGTTGGTCAGCCAGGAAAGCCCACGTAGCCAGGGTGGTAACGCCTATAACAACGAACTGGCCAGCAATGGCCCTTACCAATTCTTCGCCGCGTTCCGCAACAATGAACTGGACTACAGCCAATTCTACAAAAGCCTGCCGGCCGACATTGTGGCCCGCCAATTACGTGCGGAACTCAGTGAACCCAATGCCCGTTTCATCGGCAATGATCCACTGAATATCCGCCGCGCCATCGACAACCCCGGCATCCTGCGCAAACCCAATATCGTGCTGGTGACCATCGAAAGTTTCAGCGCCAAATACATGGGCAGTAATGGCGATAGACGTAACCTGACCCCCAACCTTGATGAGTTGCGTAAACACAGCCTGTATTTCAACAATTTCTACGCCACCGGTACCCGCACCGACCGCGGCCTGGAGGCCATCACCCTGGCCATCCCGCCCACTCCGGGGCGCTCCATCGTCAAGCGGATTGGCCGGGAAAGCGGCTTTGCCAGCCTGGGTCAACAGCTCAGTGCAATCGGTTATGACAGCGTGTTTGTGTATGGTGGCCGCGGCTACTTCGACAATATGAATGCATTTTTCAGCGGCAACGGTTACCGGGTGGTCGACCAGAGCAGTGTCGCCGAATCCGAAATCAGCTTTAAAAACGCCTGGGGCATGGCCGATGAAGACCTCTTCAAGCAAACCTTGAAGCTGGCGGATGCCGGTTATGCCAAGCAGCAACCGTTCCTGTTGCAGTTGATGACCACCTCCAACCACCGGCCCTACACCTATCCGGATGGCAGGATCGACATCAAGTCCGGCAATGGTCGCGACGGTGCGGTGAAATATACCGACTACGCCATCGGACAGTTCCTGCAGGCGGCACGCCAAAAACCGTGGTTCGACAATACGATCTTCGTGTTTGTCGCCGACCACACTGCCGGCAGCGCGGGCCAGGAAGACTTGCCCATCGCCAACTACCAGATTCCGTTGTTTATCTACGCGCCGAAATTGATCGAGGCCCGGGAAAGCGCACAACTGGCCAGCCAGATCGACATCGCCCCGACCCTTCTGGGCCTGTTGAACCTGAGCTATGAATCGACGTTTTTCGGCCGCAACCTGTTGCAGGACAACCCGCTGCCACCTCGTGTGGTGGTCGGCAACTATCAGCACCTGGGCTTGTTTGACGGTACCAACCTGGCCATCCTCAGCCCACGCCAAGGCCTGCGGCGCCATGACCAGGCCCTGGGGGCAAGCCAGGAATCGCGGAGCAACAGCGATGATCCGCTGATCCTGCGCGCGATCACTTACTACCAGGCGGCCAGTTATAACTTCAAGCAACACCTACTGAACTGGAAGTTACACAAGAGCGCAGCAGCCCTGTAGGAGCGAGCTTGCTCGCGAAGAACCTGAGGGCGATGCATTTGTTCATGGTGAACGCGTTATCGTTGACGTTTTTCGCGAGCAAGCTCGCTCCTACAAGGTGTCTAGTCCTGAAATAGGTTTACACCTGTTTCAGTCTCAAAACGCCCGATGCACCGCATCGGGCGTTTTGTATTTCAGGGACAGGTGTGGCCGTTCCCCGTTGTAGATCAGCACCGATTCATCCACCATTTTCACTGCTTCCGCCAGGTTTTTAGGGCGGCACAGCAAAAGCTCGGTCTTCAAGATCCCGTTTATCCTTTCTGCCAGAGCATTCTGGTAGCAGTCATATCCGTCGGTCATTGAGCATCTAACGTTATGGCTAGCGTGCAAGCGCTGGTAAAGCTCGGAGCAGTATTGGGCTCCACGGTCTGAGTGATGGATCAGTGGCAGCTTGCTTCGACGTTTGCTAATTGCTTTTTCCATCGCTTTGATCACCGACTCGGTATGCAAGCTCTCATGCACATGATGGCCTACGATCTTGCGCGAGTAAGCGTCTGTCACGAGGCTCACGTAGGCGACGCTTTCCTGTGTCGGAAGGTAGGTTATATCTGCGACCCAGACATGCTCGGGCCTGCTGGCAACGATTTGTCCTGGACCCTCTTTGAGCAAATTCGGATGGCGGCGAAAGCGGTGATGGCTGTCCGTCGTTTTGTGGTAAGCCCGTTTGCGCACCACCAGTTCTCGAGCGTTGCGCAAGATGCTAAACAGGCGGTCTCTACCGACCCGCACTGGCGCGCCAACTTCGACGCTCATCAGGTAATGCAGCTTGCGCGTGCCTATCCTGGGCTGGCGGCGGCGCTTTTCAAGAACAAAGTCCATGACCTCTTGATCTTGACGAGTCCTTGCGTCAAAAGCTCGATTACGTTGGTAATACGCTTGGCGCGAAATGCCCATGAACAGGCAAGCCCTGGTGATGCTCAGGTCTTGGATTTGCCCTTGCGAGAGGACTTGCCGAGTCGCTTTTTTACGACGCAAACACCGTAGTCATTCTTCAGAACATTCACGACGGCTTCGAAGAATTGCGCCTTCTGATTGCTTAGCGCCAGCTGTTCTTCGAGCTCTTTGATCCGCTGCTCGGGTGTCAGCGGGAGGGTTTGCTCGGTCATGGACCTGCTCCTCGGCTCTCGAATTGAGGCGCCTTGGCTCCAGTCCTGCCGGCCATGCTTGCGTAGCCAGACCAGTACCGTGGACCGGCCCTGAATGCCGTAGCGCCGTTGAGCCTCTTTATAACTCAACTCGCCCTTTTCGACCTGGTCTACGACCGATAATTTAAAGGCTAGCGTGTAGTCACGCT
This sequence comes from Pseudomonas hygromyciniae, assembly GCF_016925675.1. Lineage (NCBI taxonomy): Bacteria > Pseudomonadati > Pseudomonadota > Gammaproteobacteria > Pseudomonadales > Pseudomonadaceae > Pseudomonas > Pseudomonas hygromyciniae. The sequence goes on from NZ_CP070506.1 coordinate 4,638,932, forward strand.
GGCTCCGCCTTTTGCCCGAATCCATTGGTTCCTCCTGAAGATAGGTCAGAAGGTGTAAACCTTATTCAGGACGGGACAAGGCACATAAAAAAGCCCCGCCAGCATGACGCTGGCGGGGCTTTTTCAGTACAGGGGTAAGGCTGGCTTACATCATGCCGCCCATGCCACCCATGCCGCCCATGTCTGGCATACCGCCGCCAGCCGAGCCTTCTTTCTTCGGTGCATCAGCGATCGCAGCTTCGGTGGTCAGGATCAGACCGCCGATGGAGGATGCTGCTTGCAGCGCCGAACGAGTCACCTTGGTTGGGTCCAGGATGCCCATTTCGATCATGTCGCCGTAGACGCCAGTCGCAGCGTTGTAACCGTAGTTACCTTTGCCGTTCTTGACTTCGTTGACCACAACGCTTGGCTCGTCGCCGGAGTTGGCAGCGATCTGGCGCAGCGGTGCTTCAACAGCACGACGCAGTACAGCAATACCCACGTTCTGGTCAGCATTGTCGCCGGTCAGGCCGGTCAGGGCTTCCAGAGCACGGATCAGCGCAACGCCACCGCCAGGTACCACGCCTTCTTCAACGGCTGCACGGGTTGCGTGCAGGGCGTCTTCAACGCGGGCTTTCTTCTCTTTCATTTCAACTTCGGAACCAGCGCCAACCTTGATCACTGCAACGCCGCCTGACAGCTTGGCCAGACGCTCTTGCAGTTTTTCACGGTCGTAGTCCGAGGAGGTTTCAGCAACCTGGGCACGGATCTGGGTGATGCGCGCCTGGATGTCCTGCTCAACGCCAGCACCGTCAACGATGATGGTGTTTTCCTTGGAGATGGTCACGCGCTTGGCGCTACCCAGGTTTTCCAGGGTGGCGCTTTCCAGGCTCAGGCCGATCTCTTCGGAGATAACGGTACCGCCGGTCAGAACGGCGATGTCCTGCAGCATGGCCTTGCGACGGTCGCCGAAGCCTGGAGCCTTGACGGCTGCGACTTTAACGATACCGCGCATGTTGTTCACAACCAGAGTCGCCAGGGCTTCGCCTTCAACGTCTTCGGAAACGATCAGCAGTGGACGGCCGGCTTTGGCAACGGCTTCCAGCACTGGCAGCATTTCACGGATGTTCGAGATCTTTTTGTCGACCAGCAGGATCAGCGGGCTGTCCAGCTCGGCAACCATGGTCTCAGGCTTGTTGACGAAGTACGGGGACAGGTAGCCACGGTCGAACTGCATGCCTTCTACAACCGACAGTTCGTTTTCCAGGCCAGTGCCTTCTTCAACAGTGATCACGCCTTCTTTACCGACTTTTTCCATGGCTTCGGCAATGATGTCGCCGATGGAGCTGTCGGAGTTGGCGGAAATGGTGCCTACCTGAGCGATAGCCTTGGTGTCAGCGCATGGCTTGGACAGGTTTTTCAGCTCAGCAACGATGGCGATGGTCGCCTTATCGATGCCGCGCTTGAGGTCCATCGGGTTCATGCCGGCAGCGACGGCTTTGTAGCCTTCGTTGACGATTGCCTGAGCCAGAACGGTGGCGGTGGTGGTGCCGTCGCCTGCGTCATCGTTGGCACGGGAGGCAACGTCTTTGACCAGCTGCGCGCCCATGTTTTCGAAACGGTCTTCCAGTTCGATTTCTTTGGCTACGGAAACGCCGTCCTTGGTGATGGTCGGAGCGCCGAAGCTCTTCTCGATGATCACGTTACGGCCTTTCGGGCCCAGGGTCGCTTTTACTGCGTCAGCCAGGATGTTGACACCGGTGAGCATTTTCTTGCGGGCGGAATCGCCGAATTTAACTTCTTTAGCAGCCATGATCGATATTCCTTAAATACTTTGTAGTAACGGGAAAATGAACGGGGAATCAGTCTTCCAGAACGGCGAGAATCTCGTTCTCAGCCATAACCAGCAGGTCTTCGCCGTCGACTTTCACAGTGTTGCTGCCGGAGTAAGGACCGAATACAACCTTGTCACCGACTTTAACGGCCAGCGCACGCACGTCACCATTTTCCAGAGTCTTGCCTGGGCCTGCAGCGACGATCACACCGTGGTTGGCTTTTTCAGCAGCCGAACCTGGCAGAACGATACCGCCAGCGGTTTTCTTTTCTTCTTCGCTGCGACGGATAACGACGCGGTCGTGCAGAGGACGAAGCTTGCTCATTGTCGATCTCTCCTAATTGTAAGTTTCATCGGCCGGTATCAGTACCGGCTGGTTGTAATCCGGCGGTGCCGGTCGCGGTTCGCCAGGCGAAACGCGGAAGTCTGTCTGGTGTCGCCACCAGAAACCTTGCGGTGACCGTTACATAAGGGCGTATATGCTTATTACAAGGGCCACAAGTGAAAATTTTTGTGTCAGCAAGGCACCCAAAGGCGCCTTATCTGGGATGACGTTACTTGGAGTCGCGGTGTTCGAACTCACCTTCGATCACATCACCTTCACGCCCCAGGGGCTGGCGAGGTGCCGGGCCGCCACGTGGCTGCAGGTCGTCGGCAAAGGCGCGCTGGCGGATCGCCGCTTCTTCGGCACGCTGGCGCAACTTGCCTGCCAGCAACCGACGAGTGAATGGCAGCAGCAGGATCAAGCCCAGCACATCGCTGACAAAACCCGGCACGATCAACAGGCCACCGGCCAAGGCCATCATCAGGCCTTCAAGCATCGTCTGGGCTGGCAGTTCGCCGCGATTCAGGCTTTCACGGGCACGCAGTGCAGTGGCCAGGCCGGCGATACGCAGCACGAACACGCCGAGCATCGAGCCGAGAATGATCAGCAGCAGCGCCGGGAAAAACCCGATAGCCCCGCTGACCTTGACGAATACGAACAGCTCCAGCACCGGAAACAGCAGAAAGAGCAATAAAAAAGGGCGCATCAAATGGTTCCTCAACGCAAGAATGCCTTGCTACTAGACCTTAGATGACGTCGCCCTTTCGTGAATTCAAGCTTCGGTAACAGCTTTTTTCGGCCAGACCTGGGCGTGAGCCAGGGAAACCAAGGCCTCGCGCACTTGTGTCGGGGTATTGCAAGTCGCGGCAAAGGGCAGCCAATGCACGCCCAGGCCAATGCGCAAGTGCATGCCTTCGCTGTCGATGCCGACCAGTTGTGCGGGCTCGAACGTCGGCAGGCCAGCCAGCTCGACGTAATGGGCAATGGCCTTGGTGTGATCGCTGTTCATGTGCTCGATCATGCTCAGCTCGGCCTTGCCAGCAAACGGGTTGGCCAGGGTCAGTTGGTCAACCCAGTGGATCGCGCCGAAGCCGCCGATATAACGATGACGCACCGGCCTGAGCACCCAGAAATCGAAGTCATGGGCCTTGTGGTAGTTCGCCGAATCCGGGAAATACCGGTAGTAACGCTCGGCGGCAGCGGCGATGGCCGCCTCGTCCGCGAGCTTTTCGGCTTCGGCCAGGTAGGTTAGGCGCCCGACGGCCTGCACGTCATTCGCCTCACGCTCGCCCACCAGCAGTGAGCATTTTGGATCTTTTTGCAGGTTATGGGTGTGCTGGGCGATACGGCTGATCAGGATCAGCGGCCGGCCCTCTGCGTCCAGGCAATAAGGCACCACCGAACCAAAGGGAAAGCCAGGCATGGCCTTGGAGTGTGTGGCGAGCGCCCCACGGTATTCCTTGAGCAGTAGTTCTCGGGCATTCTTGGCAACGTGGACGCTCAACTTATGACTCCTTCGATAAGATCCGTCATAAAACGGACTTGGACAACCGCTTAAATCTGCTCACAGGACATGCGAATGCATCTCAACGACAAAGTAATCATTATCACCGGCGGTTGCCAGGGTTTGGGCCGCTCCATGGCCGAGTATTTTGCAAGCAAAGGTGCCCACCTGGCGCTGGTGGACCTCAATCAGGAAAAGCTCGATGCCGCAGTGGCTGCATGCCAGTCCCATGGCGTCACCGCACGCAGCTATCTATGCAACGTGGCAGATGAAGAACAGGTGATCCATACCGTGGCCCGGATCGCCGATGATTTCGGCGCGATCCACGGTTTGATCAACAACGCTGGAATCCTGCGCGATGGCTTGCTGCTCAAGGTCAAGGACGGCGAGATGACCAAGATGAGCCTGGCCCAGTGGCAGGCGGTGATCGACGTCAATCTGACCGGCGTTTTCCTCTGCACCCGCGAAGTGGCGGCGAAGATGGTCGAGCTGAAAAACCAGGGCGCCATTATCAACATCTCGTCGATCTCCCGCGCGGGGAATGTGGGCCAGACCAACTATTCGGCGGCCAAGGCCGGCGTAGCCGCAGCGACGGTGACCTGGGCCAAGGAACTGGCGCGTTATGGCATCCGTGTAGCGGGGATTGCGCCGGGCTTTATCGAAACCGAAATGACGCTGGGCATGAAGCCCGAAGCATTGGAGAAGATGACGTCGGGGATTCCGCTCAAGCGCATGGGCCGGCCACAAGAGATCGCCCACTCGGCGGCCTATATCTTCGAGAACGACTACTACACCGGGCGCATCCTGGAGCTGGATGGCGGGTTGCGGTTGTAATAGCAGGGCTGCCCAGTGTCTGGAGCTGGCTTACCGGCGATGCAGGCACCTCGAGATGATGCTATCGCTGGCAAGCCAGCTCCCACAGGAGGGTGGCTTACCAGGTCACGCCAAAGCCTGCGGTGTAACGGGTCTTGCTCAAGTCGCTGTCCGAACTGCCGCTGATGATGTCGCGCTCGGCCTTGAGGTTGAGGGAAGCCCATTCAGTGACTTTATAACGCAGGCCCATTTCGGCATCGAGGGCGTAGTCGGCCGGACCGGCCAGGGGTTTGCCCACTTCGCCGTTGGTGAAAAACTCCACGGTCTTGCCGATCAGGTAGCGGTTGTAGTCCCACTTCATCGCCAGGGAATAGAAGTTGTCGTTACCGCCGTCCTTGTACTCATAGTCAGTGCGGTTGAGCAACGAGCCCAGGGAAAATGCCCCCAGCTCATCGTCCCAGAACTGATAACCCGGACCGGTACCGACGGTGCGCTGACGACGCAGGTCTTCAACCTTGTCGTGCTTGTAGGTCAAGCGCCCCTGCCAGAACCACTGGTCGGTAATAAAGCGGTCCAGCGCGTACTCGGCGCGCCAGTTATCGGTGGTGACCACCTCGTTCTGGAATTCGCGGTTGTATTCGCCTTCGGCTATATGGCGCCACTTGCCGTGACGGGCAGTGGTCTTGAAGTCGATGTCATAGTCGTCGGTGTCTTTTTCCGCACGCTTGTAGTCCAGCGCCACGTCGACATTGCCCTTCCACACCAGGTCTTCGATCACAGGCTTGGGCTTGATGATCTGCTGGATGCTGGCCAACTCCACCGTCTTCGGCGTCTCACCGTTGGCCAGGACCACCTTGCCATCCTCGGCCGGATGCAGGGACTTGGCCTTTTCGCCGATGTAGGCATCCTGCTTGACCAGCAACTCCTGGTCGCTTTCCAGGGTTTTCACCTGCTTCCAGTCCACCGGGATTGCACCCGCGTATTCGGTCTGGATCAACAGTTTGCCGCCGTCGAAAACCTTGATCTTGCCAGTCAGGCGATCACCGTTTTTCAACCAGACCGTATCGGCCAGCACAGGGGTAGAAGCAGTAAAGACAGCGAGGCACAGCAGGGTTCTGGACAACATAAGCGGTTATGGGGCTCAAGTTTGGCGAAAAAGGAGGCATTATCGGCGTAGCTGAAGTCTTAGCAAGGACTGACTCAAGGTTTTCTATTGAGTTCAAATCTCAACGGCATTTTTACAGACGTTTCTTACATATCCACGACCAATTCCAACAGAGTCGCCTGAACAGTGAACGAGCCCGCCGACACCCCGCAAAACCCGGCCGAAATGCGCCGTACCGCGCTGTACCTGACCTTGGCCCAAGTGCCCGAAGGCTGCGTAGTCAGCTACGGCGAACTGGCGCACCTGGCCGGACTGGGGCGTGCCGCGCGCTTCGTGGGCCGCACGTTGAGCCAACTTCCCGAGGGTTCGAAGTTGCCCTGGCATCGGGTTGTCGCCGCCGGCGGTCGGATAAGTCTGCCGGTGGGCAGCGCTTCGGGTGATGAACAACGTGCGCGTTTGCGTAGCGAAGGTGTCAGTATCCTGAACAATCGCGTTGATATTCAGCGCCATGGCTGGCGCCCGGTAGAGCACAGCGGTTAGAGTGCGCGCTTTGTTTCCGTAAATCTGAGGCAGACTCCAGCCCATGCCCCGTAAAACCTGGCGCGCCGCGCTCGCTGCCTATGCCAGCCCCTCGACTTTAGTGCTGTTACTGCTCGGCTTTGCCGCCGGCCTGCCTTACATGTTGGTGTTCTCGACGCTTTCGGTCTGGTTGCGCGAAGCCGGTGTGGCACGCGAGACCATCGGCTATGCGAGCCTGATCGGCCTGGCGTATGCGTTCAAGTGGGTCTGGTCACCGCTGTTGGACCAATGGCGCCTGCCGCTGTTGGGCAAGCTGGGACGTCGTCGTTCCTGGCTGGTGCTGTCCCAATCCCTGGTGATTCTCGGTTTGATCGGCATGGGCTTCTGCGACCCGCAGAAACACCTGTCCTGGCTGATCGCCATTGCCGTTATCGTCGCATTTGCCTCCGCAACCCAAGACATTGCGGTGGACGCCTATCGTCTGGAAATCGCCGATGACAGCCGCCAGGCCGCCCTGGCCGCCAGCTATATGTCCGGCTACCGCATCGCCGCCCTGCTAGCCACCGCCGGCGCGCTGTTCTTTGCCGAAGGCTTTGGCTCCACGGGGTTCAACTACAAGCATTCGGCATGGACCGGCACCTATGTACTGTTCGGCGTGCTGATGATCCCCGCCCTGCTGACCAGCTTTTTCATGCGTGAACCCGATGTGCCCCTGCGCACCCAGTTGCAGGCCGGGCGCTATACGTTTGCCCACCAACTGATGTCGGTATTTGTACTGATCATCCTGTTGGTGTCGGTACCGGCGATGTTCACCCAGCTCTACAACACCGACTTTGCCAGCGTGCTGTTCGAAGGCGTGAGCCTGCTCGACCTGCTGCTGGAAGACCGCGCATTCCTGCGCGCCATCCTCTATATCACCCTCACCGCCCTATGCCTCTCGGCCATGGGCCGCCGAGGCCTGGCGCCGGTGCTGACGCCGGTCAACGACTTTATCCTGCGCTACCGCTGGCAGGCCCTGCTGCTGCTGGGGCTGATCGCCACCTACCGCATGTCGGACACGGTGATGGGCGTGATGGCCAACGTGTTCTATATCGACCAGGGGTTCACCAAGGATCAGATCGCCAGCGTCAGCAAGATCTTCGGTCTGATCATGACCCTGGTCGGCGCCGGTATGGGCGGCCTGTTGATCGTGCGGTTCGGCATCCTGCCGATCCTGTTTATCGGCGGCATCACCTCGGCCGGCACCAACCTGCTGTTCCTGATGCTGGCCGACATGGGCGCCGACCTGCAGATGCTGATCTTCACCATCTCCCTGGACAACTTCAGCTCAGGCCTGGCGACCTCGGCGTTCGTCGCTTATCTATCGAGTCTGACCAACCTGAAGTTCTCCGCCACCCAGTACGCCCTGCTCAGCTCGATCATGTTGCTGTTGCCACGGCTGATCGGCGGTTACTCGGGAGTCATGGTGGAAAAGTTCGGCTATCACAACTTCTTCCTGATTACCGCGCTACTCGGCGTGCCGACGCTGCTGCTGATTGCCCTGCATTGGTACCAGGAAAGCCGACGGATCCGTTTTAACCCGCCCGAAGAAGGCTGATACCTGCTGGACTGGCTTGCATGGGAGCGGGCTTGCCCGCGATAGCATCACTGCGGTTTGCCTGACACACCGAGGCGCCTGCATCGCAGGCAAGCCAGCTCCCACATAAAGCCAATGCCTGTACTCTGGCGGCGACCGCCCGTACAATCCCAGGTCACTTCAAGTCCAAGCAACCGACAACGGCCTACCATGCGCACCAGTCAATATTTGCTCGCCACACAGAAAGAAACGCCTTCCGACGCGGTCGTGATCAGCCACCAGCTGATGCTGCGCGCCGGTATGATCCGCAAACTGGCCTCCGGCCTGTACACCTGGCTGCCCATGGGCTTGAAGGTGATGCGCAAGGTCGAAGCGATCGTTCGCGAAGAAATGAACGCCGCCGGCTCTCTGGAAGTGTTGATGCCGAGCACTCAACCGGCTGAACTGTGGCAGGAATCCGGGCGCTGGGAAGAGTACGGCCCGGAATTGTTGCGCTTCAAGGATCGTCATGGCCGCGACTTCTGCGCAGGCCCGACCCATGAAGAAGTGATCACCGACCTGATGCGCAACGAGTTGAGCAGCTACAAACAGCTGCCCCTCAACCTGTATCAGATCCAGACCAAGTTCCGTGACGAAATCCGCCCACGCTTCGGTTTGATGCGTGGCCGCGAATTCATCATGAAGGACGCCTATTCGTTCCACGCCGACCAGCCTTCGCTGCAAGTCACCTATGACCGCATGCACCAGGCCTATTGCAACGTGTTCACTCGCCTGGGCCTGAAGTTCCGCCCAGTCGAAGCGGATAACGGTTCCATCGGCGGCGCGGGCTCCCATGAGTTCCACGTACTGGCAGAGTCCGGCGAAGACGATATCGTCTTCAGCGACGGCTCCGACTACGCAGCCAACATCGAGAAAGCCGAAGCCGTGCCACGGGAAACTTCCCGTCCGGCGCCGGCTGAAGAGCTGCGCCTGGTCGATACCCCAGACACCAAGACCATCGCGGCCCTGGTCGAGAAATTCAATCTGCCGATTGAAAAGACCATCAAGACCCTGATCGTACATGCCGAGGAAGAAGGCAAGCTGATCGCTCTGGTGATCCGTGGCGACCACGAGCTCAACGAAATCAAGGCTGCCCAGCAACCTGGCGTGGCCAGCCCGCTGGTCATGGCCTCGGACGCCGAACTGCGTGACGCCATTGGCGCCGGCGCTGGCTCCCTGGGCCCGCTGAACCTGCCACTGCCGATCATCATCGACCGTTCCGTCGAGCTGATGAGCGACTTCGGCATCGGTGCGAATATCGACGACAAGCACTACTTTGGCGTCAACTGGGAACGTGACCTGCCAGTACCGACCGTGGCCGACCTGCGCAACGTGGTTGCCGGTGACCCAAGCCCGGATGGCAAGGGCACCCTGGAAATCAAGCGCGGTATCGAAGTGGGGCACATCTTCCAGCTGGGCAACAAGTACAGCAAGGCGATGAAGTGCGAAGTACTGGGCGAAAACGGCAAGCCGGTAACCCTGGAAATGGGTTGCTATGGCATTGGCGTTTCCCGCGTGGTGGCGGCTGCCATCGAGCAGAACCACGACGACAAAGGCATCATCTGGAGCGACACTTTGGCGCCGTTCCAGATCGCCCTGGTACCCCTGCGCTACGAAACCGAGCAGGTTCGCGAAGCCACCGACAAACTGTACGCCGAACTGACGGCCGCCGGTTTCGAGGTGCTGCTCGATGATCGCGACAAGAAGACCAGCCCGGGCATCAAGTTTGCCGACATGGAACTGATTGGCATCCCTCACCGGATCGTGGTCAGTGACCGCGGCCTGGCCGATGGCAATCTGGAATACAAGAGCCGGACCGAAGCCCAAGCCCAACCGTTGCCGGTGGCTGACGTGCTGCCCTTCCTTCAGGCGCGTATTCGTCGCTGAAAACCAGATCAAGAGAAGTCATGTTCAAGCGAAACACCAAAGCCCTGGGGGGCGCCGCCTTGTGCGGCGCCCTGCTGGTCAGCGGCTGCGCCAATCAGATGTCGCAGCGTAGCGAGCACGAGGAACGGATCGAGCGCAAATTGCTCGACCACAGCCTGCAGATTGATGTCGGCGAACCCAAAGTGCTCGAGCTGCCACAACGCCGCGTGCGCATTCATGAACAGCGGACTTTCGAAGTCACTGAATTTGAAGTCACGCGCCACTATGATCGCTACACGCCCTACCAACCCTGGCGCGAACTCTATGAGATCCCGCTGGGCGCCGTGGCAGTTGTGGCGGGCGCTGGGGCCAACGTGGCGAACATCTTTGCCCTGGGCAACCTGCCGGACAGCATGACCCACGACTGGATCAGTTACGGCGTGGCCGGGCTCAACCCGTTCATGAACGTGCAGTCCCATGGTCGGGCGCAACAGAACCTGGCGGGCATCGATGAAATCCAGCGTGACCGACGCCTGGAGTACACCAGCCTGCCCTGGAGCGAGCGACCGGTGCAGGTAAAGGCCGGCAAGCAGACCCACGAGATGACCACCGACCGCAACGGAGTCCTGCGCCTGAACCTGCTGGACAGCCCGTTTGCCGAACAAGACCTGAGCCAGGTCCGTACCTTGCGGATCAGCATTGAAGATGCCCAGGACGATGTGCATTCGGACGCATCCCTGGCCATCAGCACCACCCTGCGTGGCAAGCTGCTGGAGGCCCATACGCTGATCTACGACGACTTGGAGGATGACGAAGTCAGCCAATGGGTACATCGGGTCAAGCGCTTGTCGGAGCTGGGTCTGGAAGAAGAAGCCAGCGAGCTGGAACAGAGCCTGATTGAACTGACGCGCAATGATCCCGAATTGCAGCAGGAATTTCTCAAGGCCCTGACCAAGGATGGCGGCCGACTGGTGGCCGACCCCGGCACCCGCTGACCCTCTGTAGGAGCCGGCTTGCCGGCTCCTACAGGGACAGTTCCAGTTGTTCATTTCCCACGCTCAAATCGAGCAACCGCACACCAATCCCCAGCAACCGCACCGGCTTACCGCCCCGATTGAACGCCTGGGTCAGCAACTGCCGATAGCTCTCCAGATCCCGCCCCGCCCCCGCCTGCTCCAGGGTGGTCTGGGTAAAGTCGTGGAACTTCACTTTGACAAAGGGTTTGCCCGGCCGATAACTGCTGTCGATACGCTGCATGCGCCCAGCCAGTGTTTCCATCAGTTCCGGCAGCTTTTCCAGGCAACTGGGCAGGTCCGGCAGATCGACATCGTAGGTGTTCTCCACGCTGATCGATTGCCGGCGACTGTCGTTATGCACCGCACGATCATCAATCCCACGCGCCAAACTCCATAAGCGCTCACCAAAGCTGCCGAATTCGCGCACCAGCGCCAGCTTGTTCCACTCGCGCAATTGCAGGCAATCCTCAATCCCCAGGCGTGCCAGCTTGTCGGCGGTGACCTTGCCAACGCCGTGCAGCTTGCTGACTGGCAACTGCGATACGAAATCTTCCACCTGGTCCGGGGTGATCACAAACAGTCCATTGGGCTTTTTCCAGTCGCTGGCGATCTTGGCCAGAAACTTGTTGGGTGCCACCCCCGCAGAAACCGTGATGTGCAACTGATTGGAAACGCGCCGACGGATATCCTGGGCGATGCGCGTGGCGCTGCCGCCAAAATGCGCGCAGTCGGAAACATCCAGGTAAGCCTCGTCCAGAGACAACGGCTCGATCAGATCGGTGTAATCGCGGAAAATCGTGTGGATTTCCTTGGACGCTTCTTTATAGGCATCCATGCGCGGCTTGACGATGGTCAGGTCAGGGCAGAGCTTCAACGCATGGCGCGACGACATCGCCGAACGCACGCCGTAGGCCCGGGCCTCGTAGTTGCAGGTAGCGATCACCCCGCGCCGATCAGCCGAGCCCCCTACCGCCAGCGGCTTTTGCGCCAGGCTCGGGTTATCCCGCATTTCGATGGCAGCGTAGAAACAATCACAGTCGACATGGATGATTTTGCGCTGCGTCATATAAAGGGAGGCGTGATCGGGACATAAAGTAGACGGATCGCCAGTATCGCATTCACACCTGTATATAGCACCAGTACTTTGAATCATCTGACAAAGCAGTCGGAAAAAATCTTGATGAATTCATTTTCTCAATCGAAAGGCTCCCCTCAATAGAGCTGGAAGCCACGGCCAGACTGGCCTCAAACCCTTCCAGCGCCCCTCTTTGAGAGCTAAGCGATTGAAGCACAAGCGCTTTTCTTGAAATCAGCGGTTGACACACCGTCATTCCTCTGTAGAATGCCGACACACAGACGCGGGATGGAGCAGTCTGGTAGCTCGTCGGGCTCATAACCCGAAGGTCGTCGGTTCAAATCCGGCTCCCGCAACCAAACATCAAAAAAGGCTACTCGAAAGAGTGGCCTTTTTTGTGCGCGTCGATTTCCTTCCCGTCCTGTAGGAGCGAGCTTGCTCGCGAAGGTCGTCAACGATAACGCGCACATCCAGCATCAACCCGCCGCCCTTGAGCTTTTCCCGAGTAAGCTCGCGCCTACAGTGAAAACTCGTTTTCAATCGAGCACTTAGGCTGATTCGCAGTTATTTTGCCCTTTATGTCATTAACGGTTGACACCTCGTCGCTGCGCTGTAGAATGCCGCCCACAGACGCGGGATGGAGCAGTCTGGTAGCTCGTCGGGCTCATAACCCGAAGGTCGTCGGTTCAAATCCGGCTCCCGCAACCAAACATCAAAAAAGGCTACTCGAAAGAGTGGCCTTTTTTGTATCTGTAGAAAAAGTTCTTTTGAAACAATGGCATGGCATCTTTCATGAAACCGCGCGCGGGTTTCGAAGTCCTTCCATTTCAGGACTATGCTCAAGTGCCGAGCACATCCTTGCGCGACCAATGGACGCTGTCGCCTGACCCGGTGATCCGCGTTACTATTTGTAATTATTTTGTACATAGGGATTGGTAACTTGGCTGGATACCCCCATCCTGTCGCGCACAATCCAAGAGGTGATTGATGCGCGCCAATTCGTCTGAACCACAAGACACCGTCACAGCTACACAACCGATCGCGCCCACCCGCCTGCGCTGGCTGGATCTGTTGAGCAAGTATCGGCAACCCATTGGGTTGGCGGTCACGCTGCTGCTGTTTGCAATCGCCTTGATCGCCTGCCGCCACTTGCTGCTAGAGCTGGATCTGTACGCCCTCCACGATTCGATCCTGGAAGTACCGAAGCCTTCCCTGCTGGGTGCCTTTGCCGCCGCGATCGCCGGGTTCATCATTCTATTGGGCTACGAATTTTCCGGCGCACGCTACGCCGGAGTAAAACTTCCCGCCAGGACCCTGGCCTACGGCGGTTTTACTGCATTCGCCATCGGCAATGCGATTGGCCTATCGATGCTGTCCGGCGGCTCGGTGCGCTACCGTCTATATGCACGGCATGGCATCGGCGCTTCGGAAGTGGCCCGCATGACCGTATTTGCCAGCCTGGCCTTGGGCTGCGCCTTGCCGCCACTCGCCGCCCTGGCGACCTTGAGCAACCTGCCAGCCGCTTCCAACGCCCTGCACTTGCCCGCAGTGCTGCTTGGCGGGATCGCAGGTGCGGTGTTGTTGCTCTCGGCCGTGTTGTGTATCGGGATCTATCGCCGCCGCCTGCCCGAACAACCCTACCCCGACAACCTGCTGGTCAAGGCTGGCCGCCGCACTTTGCGCCTCCCTGGGCGCCGCCTGACCTTCCTGCAACTGATCATTACCGCCCTGGACGTCGCTGCCGCCGCTACCGTTCTCTATATGTTGCTGCCGGAAGCCCCACCGTTCGGCCCGTTCCTGCTGGTGTACCTGCTGGCGCTCGCGGCGGGCGTGCTCAGCCATGTACCGGGCGGTGTCGGCGTGTTCGAAGCGATCCTGCTGGCCGCGTTTGCCGACAAGCTCGGCGCCGCGCCGCTGGCCGCCGCCCTGCTGCTGTACCGCATGATCTATGTGGTACTGCCACTATTGATCGCGTGCATCCTTCTGCTGATCAACGAAGCTCAACGCCTGTTCCAAACCCAGCACAGCCTGCGGGTGGCCTCGGGTCTCGCGGCACCGGTGTTGGCCGTGCTGGTTTTTTTGTCCGGGGTGGTGCTGCTGTTCTCCGGCGCCACCCCAGAAATTGACTCACGCCTGGAAAACATCGGCTTCCTGATTCCCCACCGCCTGATTGACGCCTCGCACTTTGGCGCCAGCCTGATCGGCGTGCTGTGCCTGTTACTGGCCCAGGGCCTGCGTCGACGCCTGTCGGCAGCCTGGATGCTGACCATGGTGCTGTTGCTGGTGGGCGCCCTGCTCTCACTGCTCAAAGGCTTCGACTGGGAAGAAGCCAGCCTGATGACCACCACTGCGGTGCTGCTGGCGATCTTCCGGCGCTCGTTCTACCGCGCCAGCCGCCTGACCGAGCTGCCGTTTTCGCCGCTGTACCTGGTGGCCAGCGTGTGCGTGCTGGGTGCGTCGATCTGGCTGCTGCTATTTGCCTATCAGGATGTACCTTATAGTCATCAACTGTGGTGGCAATTCACCCTCGACGCCAACGCCCCGCGCGGCCTGCGCTCGCTGCTGGGCGCCGCCATCCTGCTGGTAATTGTGTCGCTGACCTGGCTGTTGCGCACCGCCCGCCCAGTGATCCACCTGCCAACCGCCGATGAGCTGGAACGTGCCACCAAGATCCTGATGGCCTCGTCGCAACCCGACGGCGGCCTGGCACTGACCGGCGACAAGGCCCTGCTGTTTCACCCCAACGACGAAGCGTTCCTGATGTACGCCCGTCGCGGCCGCAGCCTGGTGGCGCTGTACGACCCGATCGGCCCGACCCAGCCACGGGCCGAGATGATCTGGCAGTTCCGCGACCTCTGCGACATTCACCACGCCCGCCCGGTGTTCTACCAGGTGCGCGCGGAGAACCTGCCCTTCTATATGGACATCGGCCTGACCGCGATCAAGCTGGGCGAAGAAGCCCGGGTCGATCTCAAGCGCTTTGACCTGGAGGCCAAGGGCAAGGAGATGAAAGACCTGCGCTACACCTGGAACCGCGGGACGCGGGACGGCCTGTCCCTGGAAATCTTCGAGCCGGGCCAGGCGCCGATGGCGGCGCTGAAAGTCATCTCCGATGCCTGGTTGACGGGTAAGAATGTGCGCGAAAAAGGCTTCTCCCTGGGACGTTTCAGCGACGAATACCTCAAGCACTTTCGCATTGCGGTGATTCGCTTCGAAGGGCAGCCGGTGGCGTTCGCCAACCTGCTGGAGACCTACAGCCATGACCTGGCCAGCCTGGACCTGATGCGTGCGCATCCCGAGGCGCCAAAGCTGACCATGGAGTTCATGATGATCGGCTTGATCCAGCACTATAAGAGCCACAACTATGCACGCTTCAGCCTTGGCATGGTGCCGTTGTCGGGCCTGCAACCGCGCCGTGGCGCACCGCTGACCCAGCGCCTGGGCTCGATGGTGTTCCGCCGTGGCGAGCAACTGTATAACTTCCAAGGTTTACGCCGCTTCAAAGACAAGTTCCAGCCTGACTGGGAACCTCGTTACATGGCCGTGCCCGCAGGACTTGATCCGCTGGTGGCACTGGCCGATACCGCCGCCCTGATCGCAGGCGGCTTGACTGGATTGGTGAAACGCTGATGATTCGACGCTCCTGGCGGTATGTATTGGCAAGCCTGGTGGTGCTGGCCCTGATCCTCGGTGGCGGCTACTGGTACTGGAATCGCCCCGCCCCTCAACCGACCCTGGAACAACTGCCCCAGGCCGACGGCTCGACCATGACCCGTGTGACCCCTGGCACCAGCGCCAAGGCCCGTGTAGCGGTAGCCGTGATGGCCGACGCCAGCCTGACCGACAGCCAACTGATTGCCCTGAGCCAGGGCGGCAGCGCGCAGATCGTGCAAGTGATCCTGCCCAAGGACGATTGCAAGCTGCAGGAGCAAGCCTTGCAGGCGGCCCTCGGCCAGCTCAAGGGCCCCGCCACCCTGGTCAGCGGCATCGGCCCTGGCGCCGCGCTGGCCTGGCGCTGGCTGGCAACGCAGAACGACGACAAGGCCAATGCCATCTCCGTGGGCTTCGCCCTGGTCCAGGAAGGCTGCAAGGACCCACTGCCCAAGACCGCCGCCCACGGCAACTGGTTGGTGGCCTGGAACGATAACCCTGACGACGAAAGTGCTAGCTTCGTACGCGACACCCCGCGTGCCACCACCAGCATCAGCGACTACGACATCAACTACCCACAAGTACTGAACAACGAACTGCGCAAGCAACTGGTGGGTTCGGACAATGGCGGCCTGGCGATCCCGGTGGTTGAAGTACCGGCCGGCCAGGCCAAGGACACCGTGACCCTGTTCCTTTCCGGCGACGGCGGCTGGCGCGACCTGGACCGCGACGTGGCCGGCGAGATGGCGAAGATCGGTTATCCGGTGGTCGGCGTCGATACCCTGCGCTACTACTGGCAGCACAAAAGCCCGGAGCAGAGTGCCAAGGACCTGAGCGAGCTGATGCAGCACTATCGGCAAAAATGGGGCACCAAGCGCTTTGTACTGACCGGCTATTCGTTCGGTGCCGATGTGCTGCCGGCCATCTACAACCGCCTGCCGGAAGCCGAGCAGCAACGGGTAGACGCTATTATCCTGCTGGCCTTCGCTCGCACCGGCAGCTTTGAGATCGAAGTGGAAGGCTGGCTGGGCAATGCCGGCAAGGAAGCCGCCACCGGCCCGGAAATGGCCAAGCTGCCAGCCGCCAAGGTGGTGTGCATCTACGGCGAGGAAGAAGTCGACGAGAGTGGCTGTACCGACAAGACTGCGGTGGGTGAAGCCATGAAGCTACCGGGCGGCCATCACTTCGACGAGAACTACCCGGCACTGGCCAAACGCTTGGTGGATATCATCGAGAAGCGCCAGGCCAAGGCCGAGTAATCGCCCATCCTGTAGGAGCCAGTTTCCTCAGGCACTAAAAAGCCCCCGCTGCCGCACGGCAACGGGGGCTTTTTGTTGGGTTACATTTCTACCTGGGTGCCCAGCTCAATCACCCGGTTCACCGGCAGCTTGAAGAAGCGCAGGTTGCCGTTGGCGTTCTTCAGCATGAAGGCGAACAACCCTTCACGCCAGCGCGCCATGCCCTCGAGCTTGGAGGCGATGACCGTCTCTCGGCTGAGGAAGTACGTAGTGCGCATAGGGCTGAAGTCCAGATCATCCAAGTGACACAGCTTCAGGGCTTCGGGCACGTCCGGCTCGTCGGTAAAGCCGAAGTGCAGGATCACCCGGAAGAAGCCGTCACCGTAAGAGTCCACCTCGAAGCGGCGCTGGGCCGGGACGCGCGGGATGTCTTCATAGACCACCGTCAACAGCACCACTTGCTCGTGCAGCACCTGGTTGTGCAGCAGGTTGTGCAACAAGGCGTGGGGCACCGCGTCCGGGCGGGCGGTGAGGAACACCGCCGTGCCCTGTACGCGATGGGGCGGTTGCACGCGGATGCTGCTGATAAAGATCGGCAGCGGCAGCCCGCCCTCGTCCAGGCGCTCCACCAGCAATTGCTTACCGCGCTTCCAGGTGGTCATCAACACAAACAGCACGATCCCCGCCAGCACCGGGAACGCGCCGCCCTGCACGACTTTCGGCACGTTGGCCGCGAAGAACAGGCCATCCACCAGCAAAAAGCCCAGCAAAACAGGCACTGCCAATACCGGCGGCCATTTCCACAGCAGCAGCATCACGGCGGAGACGAGGATGGTGGTCATCAGCATAGTCCCGGTCACGGCCACGCCATAAGCCGAGGCCAGGGCGCCCGAGGACTCGAAGCCCAGCACCAGCAGGATCACACCGACCATCAGCGACCAGTTCACCGCGCCAATATAGATCTGGCCCTGTTCGGCGCTGGAGGTGTGCTGGATATGCATGCGCGGGATGTAACCCAGCTGGATCGCCTGGCGCGTCAACGAGAACGCACCGGAAATCACCGCCTGGGAAGCAATTACCGTCGCCAGGGTGGACAAGCCCACCAGCGGCAGCAATGCCCAGCTTGGCGCCAGCAGGTAGAACGGGTTGCGCGCAGCTTCAGGGTCGCCCAGCAACATCGCGCCCTGGCCAAAATAGTTGAGCACCAGGGCCGGCAGCACCAGGATGAACCAGGCGCGAGCAATGGGTTTGCGGCCAAAGTGGCCCATGTCGGCATAGAGCGCCTCGGCGCCGGTCAAGGCCAGCACCACCGCGCCAAGGATCGCCACGCCGATACCCGGATGAACCATGAAGAAACGCACGCCCCACATCGGGTTCATCGCATTGAGCACTTCGGGATGCTGGACGATGCCATAGATGCCCAGGCTGCCAAGAACCAGGAACCAGGTGACCATCACCGGCCCGAACAGCTTGCCGATGCGGTCTGTCCCGTGCTTCTGGATCAGGAACAACCCCACCAGCACCACCAGCGCCACGGGCACGACCCAATGCTCCAGGCCATCGAACGCCAGCTCCAGGCCCTCGATCGCCGACAATACCGAAATCGCCGGGGTGATCATGCTGTCGCCATAGAACAGCGCCGCACCGCACAAGCCGCACACCACCAGGAAACTGCGCAACCGCGGGTGATTGCCGGCCGCCCGTCGTGCCAGTGCGGTAAGGGCCATGATGCCGCCCTCACCTTGGTTGTCGGCGCGCAGCACGAACAACATGTACTTGATCGACACCACCCAGATCAGCGACCAGAAGATCAGCGCCAGGATCCCCAGCACCCCATCATGATTGACCTGAACCCCATAGTTGCCAGAAAACACCTCTTTAAGGGTGTAGAGCGGGCTGGTACCGATATCGCCGTAGACCACCCCGACAGCTGCCACCAACATGCCGATTGGCTTTGCGCTGGAATGCCCGGCATCCGCCGCCTGACTATTTGCCTGACCCATCAACCACTCCTGCCCTTTTGACCTAAGGTCTTTTATAAACAACACAGCTGTACAGCTAAGCCTAAGCTGTTCACAGCATGCGCTGTTTTACTTCTAGTAACAGATGATTTGTTGACCATCGGCTTTACCCAAATGCAACGGCGCGAAGCATAGCGCAGCACTCGTCGTATTTCCCTGCATAAAGCTGGTCAAGCGCGTTTCCCACCGCTAGAATTGCGCACTTTTTGATCAGAGGCACATCAAGTGCCCATCCGCAGCCCTGTCGTACCCGACTGGCGGCGTCATTCAATACCGAGGTTAGACATGTCCACCACCATCGCAAAAGCCAACCCCAAGGTTGGCTTTGTTTCCCTGGGTTGCCCGAAGGCTCTGGTCGACTCCGAGCGCATCCTCACGCAACTGCGCATGGAAGGCTACGACGTCGTGTCCACCTACCAGGACGCCGACGTGGTGGTGGTCAACACCTGTGGCTTCATTGACTCGGCCAAGGCCGAGTCCCTGGAAGTGATCGGCGAAGCCATCAAGGAAAACGGCAAGGTCATCGTTACCGGCTGCATGGGTGTGGAGGAAGGCAATATCCGCAACGTGCACCCAAGCGTATTGGCCGTGACCGGACCGCAGCAGTACGAGCAGGTGGTCAACGCCGTGCACGATGTGGTGCCGCCGCGCCAGGACCACAACCCACTGATCGACCTGGTGCCGCCACAAGGCATCAAGCTGACCCCGCGCCATTATGCGTACCTGAAGATTTCCGAAGGCTGCAACCACAGCTGCAGCTTCTGCATCATCCCATCGATGCGCGGCAAGCTGGTCAGCCGCCCGGTGGGCGATGTATTGGACGAAGCCCAGCGCCTGGTCAAGTCTGGCGTCAAAGAGCTGCTGGTGATCTCCCAGGACACCAGCGCCTACGGCGTCGACGTGAAATACCGCACCGGGTTCTGGAACGGCGCGCCGGTGAAAACCCGCATGACCGAATTGTGCGAAGCCTTGAGCAGCCTGGGTGTGTGGGTGCGCCTGCACTACGTCTATCCATACCCGCACGTCGACGAGTTGATCCCGCTGATGGCCGCCGGCAAGATCCTGCCGTACCTGGACATCCCGTTCCAACACGCCAGCCCGAAAGTGCTCAAGGCCATGAAACGCCCGGCCTTTGAAGACAAGACCCTGGCGCGGATCAAGAACTGGCGCCAGATCTGCCCAGAGCTGATCATCCGTTCGACCTTTATCGTCGGCTTCCCCGGCGAAACCGAAGAAGACTTCCAGTACCTGCTGGATTGGCTGACCGAAGCCCAGCTCGATCGCGTCGGCTGCTTCCAGTACTCGCCAGTGGAAGGTGCGCCAGCCAACCTGCTGGACCTGGCCGTGGTGCCGGATGACGTCAAGCAGGACCGTTGGGAGCGTTTCATGGCCCATCAGCAGGCCATCAGCTCGGCACGCCTGCAACTGCGCATCGGCAAGGAAATCGAAGTACTGATCGACGAAGTGGACGAGCAAGGCGCGGTCGGCCGTTGCTTCTTCGACGCTCCGGAAATCGACGGTAACGTATTTATCGACGACGCCAGCGGTCTCAAGCCAGGCGACAAGGTGTGGTGCACGGTCACCGACGCCGACGAGTACGATCTCTGGGCGCAAAAACGCGACTAAGCTGAAAAAATTGAAAAAGCCCTGCTTCTGGACAAGATGCGGGGCTTTTTTCGGTCTATCGTTTGCCCCATCAACGCCAACAAGCAGCAAGGAGCAGCGGGCATGGGCCAGCACTCGGTTATTCACACGCCTAAACCCAGCGATTATCAGGAGCTGACCCGGATCTGGGAGGACTCGGTGCGGGCCACCCATGACTTCCTGCCGCAAAGCTACATCGAGTGCCTGCGACACCTGGTGCTGACGCGTTACCTCGATGCGGTGATGCTGATCTGTACCAAGGACGCGCGCCAACGGATCACCGGGTTTGCCGGCGTCGCCGCAGGCAAGGTCGAGATGCTGTTCATCGACCCGCAATACCGGGGCCAGGGCCTGGGGCGGCAATTGCTGCACTATGCCGTTGCGTCGATGAATGCCGATGAACTGGACGTCAACGAACAGAACCCACAGGCCCTGGGCTTCTATATCAAGCAAGGTTTTGAAGTGATTGGGCGCACCGAGCATGACGGCATGGGCCAGCCCTATCCCTTGCTGCACATGCGCCTGAAACAGGCCCAACAAACACGCAGCGGCTGACACAACCCAAATCAAATGTAGGAGCTGGCTTGCCTGCGATGCGGTCAACTCGGTGCATCAGGTATGCCGAGGTGATGCCATCGCAGGCAAGCCAGCTCCCACAAAAAGCGCGAGCACTGAAATGGGGCCGGGATTAACCGGCGCCAGGCAGGTACAATAGCGGCCCCCTTTTGTTACGGCCCTTGTCATGACTGACCCCATACGCCTCTCCAAACGCCTCATCGAACTGGTCGGTTGCTCCCGTCGGGAGGCCGAACTGTTCATCGAAGGCGGCTGGGTCTCGGTGGATGGCGAAGTGATCGACGAGCCGCAGTTCAAGGTCACGACACAAAAAGTCGAACTTGATCCCGAGGCCAAGGCCACGGTTCCTGAGCCGGTGACTATCCTGTTTCATGCACCGGCCGGCGTAGACGTCGACAGTGCGATGCAGTCCCTGAGCGCCGAGACCCTGTCCGAAGAGCACCGCTTCAGCAAGCGCCCGCTCAAAGGCCACTTCCTGCGCCTGACCGCCAGCGCCGATCTGCAAGCCAAGGCCAGCGGCCTGCTGGTGTTTACCCAGGACTGGAAGATCCTGCGCAAGCTGACGGCCGACGCCGCCAAGATCGAGCAGGAGTATGTGGTTGAGGTCGCAGGCGACGTGGCAGAGCACGGCCTGAACCGCCTCGCCCACGGCCTGATGTACAAAGGCAAGGAATTGCCGGCGGTCAAAGCCAGCTGGCAGAACGAGAACCGCCTGCGCTTTGCCCTGAAAAACCCGCAGCCCGGCATCATCGCCCTGTTCTGCGAAGCCATTGGCCTGAAGGTTGTGGCCATTCGCCGGATCCGCATTGGCGGCGTGTCCATCGGCAAGGTGCCGGTTGGCCAGTGGCGCTACATGTCCGGCAAAGAAAAGTTCTAAGTCGCCCTATCTATCGACATCACCCGTCCGGGCGGTGTCCACAGTCGAATACCAGGATTGCCCACCATGATTCACAACGACGTACTGCGCAGCGTGCGCTACATGCTCGACATCAGCGACAACAAGATGGTCGAGATCATCAAGATCGGCGGCATGGAAGTGTCCAAGGAAGACCTGCTGACCTACCTCAAGAAGGACGAGGAAGAAGGCTTCGTGTTCTGCCCCGACGAGGTCATGGCGCACTTCCTCGATGGCCTGGTGATCTTCAAGCGCGGCAAGGACGAAAGCCGTCCACCGCAGCCGATCGAAACCCCGGTGACCAACAACATCATCCTCAAGAAGCTGCGCGTGGCCTTCGAACTCAAGGAAGACGACATGCACGCCATCCTCAAGGCGGCCGAGTTCCCGGTGTCCAAGCCAGAGCTGAGCGCGCTGTTCCGCAAGTTCGGCCACACCAACTATCGCCCGTGTGGCGACCAGTTGCTGCGTAACTTCCTCAAGGGCCTGACCCTGCGGGTTCGCGCGTAAGCCATGAGTTACAACGTCTCGCCCGTGGGCTTTGTGCGCTCCTGCTTCAAGGAGAAGTTCGCCATCCCGCGCCAGCCACAACTGGCGCCCGCCGCACGGGGCGTGTTGGAGCTGGTGGCACCGTTCGACCAGGGTGAGGCGGTGCAAGGCCTGGAGCAGGTCAGCCATGTGTGGCTGCTGTTCCTGTTTCATCAGGCCCTGGAAGACAAGCCGCGCTTGAAAGTGCGCCCACCGCGCCTGGGCGGCAATACATCCATGGGTGTCTTTGCAACCCGCGCGACCCATCGCCCCAATGGGATCGGCCAGTCGGTAGTAAAACTGGACAAGGTGGAGCCAGGCCGGCTATGGATTTCCGGGATTGATCTGCTCGATGGCACGCCGGTATTGGATATCAAACCGTATGTGCCCTATGCCGACATCGTCGACACGGCTACCAACAGCATCGCCAGCAGCGCGCCGCAACTGATTCCCGTGCAGTGGCTGAAGACTGCCCTGCACCAGGCGCAAGGCCACGCCCAGCGCCTGGGCGAGCCGTTGGTGGAGCTGATTGAGCAATGCCTGGCGCAGGATCCGCGGCCGGCCTATCAGACGCCCGGGCCAGAGCGCGAATACGGCGTGCGGTTCTGGGATGTGGATGTGCGCTGGCACTATCCCGAGGCGGGGATGATTTGTGTGCTTGAAGTGGTTGCCGCGCAGTAAATCGCAGCAATGAAAAAGCCCGCACTGCCTTCACAGGCAATGCGGGCTTTTCTTTGCAAACGCCTTCATCTGTAGGAGCGAGCTTGCTCGCGAAGAACCCAAGGGCAACGCGTCAACTCTGCATGACCGCGTTATCGTTGACGACTTTCGCGAGCAAGCTCGCTCCTACAGGTGTCCCGAGGTCACTTCTCGACGAAGGCGCGTTCGATCAGGTAGTCACCCGGCTCACGCATCCGTGGCGAAACCTTCAGACCGAAGCTGTTCAGCACTTCGCTGGTCTCATCCAACATGCTTGGGCTACCGCACAGCATGGCGCGGTCGTCTTCGGGGTTGATCGGCGGCAGACCGATATCGCTGAACAGCTTACCGCTGCGCATCAGGTCGGTCAGGCGGCCTTCGTTTTCGAAGGGCTCGCGGGTCACGGTCGGGTAGTAGATCAACTTTTCACGCAGCGCCTCGCCGAAGAACTCGTTCTGCGGCAGGTGCTCGGTGATGAATTCGCGATAGGCGACTTCGTTGACGTAACGCACGCCGTGGCACAGGATCACTTTTTCAAAGCGCTCGTAGGTTTCCGGGTCCTGGATCACGCTCATGAATGGGGCGAGGCCAGTACCGGTGCTGAGCAGGTACAGGTGCTTGCCCGGCTTCAAATCGTCCAGCACCAGGGTGCCAGTCGGTTTTTTGCTGATGATGATCTCGTCGCCTTCCTTCAAATGCTGCAATTGGGAAGTCAGCGGGCCATCCGGGACCTTGATGCTGAAGAACTCCAGATGCTCTTCCCAGTTCGGGCTGGCGATGGAGTAAGCGCGCATGAGCGGGCGGCCGTTAGGCTGTTGCAGGCCGATCATCACGAACTGACCGTTCTCGAAGCGCAGGCCCGGGTCGCGGGTGCACTTGAAGCTGAACAGAGTGTCGTTCCAGTGATGAACACTGAGGACACGCTCGTGGTTCATGTTGCTCATGTACGGGGAACTCCTGGAAATGGGTCTGCGCCAAAATGATAGGTGCGCAATTGCACAGTATTCTAATGGCGGCGACAATATCTGTTAACTGGATTATTAAGATAAGGGTTATCGGTTATATCGATATGCGATTTACTCTCCGTCAACTGCAAGTCTTCGTCGCCGTCGCCCAGCAGGAAAGTGTGTCACGCGCTGCTGGCCTTCTGGCCTTATCTCAATCCGCCGCCAGCACCTCGATCACCGAGCTGGAGCGCCAATCCAGCTGTCAATTATTCGACCGCGCCGGTAAACGCCTGAGCCTCAACGCCCTCGGCCATCAACTGCTACCCCAGGCGGTGGCGCTACTGGACCAGGCCAAGGAGATCGAAGACCTGCTCAACGGCAAGTCCGGCTTCGGTTCCCTGGCGGTCGGCGCCACCCTGACCATCGGCAATTACCTGGCCACCCTGCTGATCGGCAGTTTCATGCAGCAGCATCCCGAGAGCCAGGTGAAGCTGCATGTACAGAACACTGCGCATATCGTGCATCAGGTTGCGCATTACGAAATTGATCTGGGTCTAATCGAAGGTGACTGCAGCCACCCGGACATCGAGGTGCAAACCTGGGTCGAGGATGAACTGGTGGTGTTCTGCGCGCCGCAACATCCCCTGGCCCAGCGCGGTCAGGCGACCATGGAGCAGTTGACCCATGAAGCATGGATCCTGCGGGAACAGGGCTCCGGGACACGCCTGACCTTTGATCAAGCCATGCGCCATCATCGCAGCGCGCTGAATATCCGCCTGGAGCTGGAGCATACCGAGGCGATCAAGCGGGCGGTGGAGTCGGGATTGGGGATTGGCTGCATTTCGCGCCTGGCGTTACGAGATGCGTTCCGCCGTGGCAGCCTGGTGCCAGTAGAGACGCCGGACCTGGACCTGGCCCGGCAGTTCTACTTTATCTGGCATAAACAGAAGTACCAGACCTCGGCCATGCGCGAGTTCCTCGAACTGTGCCGCGCCTTCACCGCCGGGGTGCAGCGCAGCGACGAGATCGTCCTGCCGAACATCGCCTAGATCAGGATCACGGCCCACACTACGGTGATCATGGTCAGCGCCACGAATTGCGCGGCGCTGCCCATGTCCTTGGCGTTTTTCGACAGGGGGTGGCGATCCAGGGAAATCCGGTCGATTGCCGCTTCCACAGCCGAGTTGAGCAACTCCACAATCAACGCCAGCAGGCACACGGCAATCAGCAGTGCGCGCTCTACGCGGCTGACCGTGAGGAAGAAGCTCAACGGAATCAGGATGACATTGAGCAAGACCAACTGGCGAAAGGCCGCCTCGCCGGTGAAAGCCGCACGCAGGCCATCGAGGGAGTAGCCCCCTGCGTTGAAGATACGTTTGATACCGGTTTGACCCTTGAAAGGCGACATAGGTAGGCAACTGAGCAAAAAAGATGGGAGGAAGCTAGAGCACGCCTGGTCAAAAAAGCGTGAATCGAGCCACCCTACGAGTGGGAAATTGACTCAAGTTGTTGCAACAGCAGCGCCGCCTGGGTCCGGGTGCGCACACCCAGCTTGCGGAAAATCGCGGTGACGTGCGCCTTGATAGTGGCTTCGGACACGCTCAATTCATAGGCGATCTGCTTGTTCAGCAAGCCTTCGCAGACCATGGTCAACACACGGAACTGCTGGGGCGTAAGGCTGGCGAGCCCTTCCTGGGCAGCCTTGGCTTCGGCGGACACGTTGATTTCTTCGAAGGCCTGGGGCGGCCACGAGACGTCACCGTCCAACACCGTACGCACCGCTGTTTGAATCTGCTCCATGGAACTGGATTTGGGGATAAAACCACTGGCCCCGAACTCCCGGGAACGCACTACGATATCGGCCTCTTCCTGGGCCGACACCATCACCACCGGAATCTGCGGATATTGCCCGCGCAACAGCACCAGGCCGGAAAACCCGTAGGCACCAGGCATGTTCAGGTCCAACAGCACCAGATCCCAATCGGTCTTGTCAGTCAGGCGGGCTTCCAGTTCCGCGATGCTGCCCACTTCCACCAGGCGTACATCCGGGCCCAGGCCCAGTGTGACCGCCTGGTGCAGCGCGCTGCGAAAAAGTGGGTGGTCATCGGCAATCAGGATTTCGTATGTGGCCATTTATTAAATGATCCTGTTTTTTATGGGAGCACCGATGGGTTCGGTGCTCACCAACGTACGAGGTGCCAGCCAGCGGCTGTCACGAACAGTTACGCTTGATGGCATTTTAGCCGGCTCAGGCGTTGCAGTGCCATCATGCAAAGGTCATCTGGCCCCAATGCCTACAGATAAGGGGCAAGACGCGTGTGGACGCTGTCCGTCGGGTCCAGGGCCAACTGGAACTTGGCCGCCAGGTAATGGGTACTGAACACATCCAGGTAGGCATCCAGCACTTCGCTGGCCTGTTGGTCCTCGGCCAGCTCCAGGCACAAGGCCGCCACTTCGGCTGTGCAGAAATGGTCATCGCGTTTGGAACGGCGCAACTTGTAGCGCGATAGCTGCTCCGGTTCCAGGCTCAGTACCGGCAGATGCTCCAGATACGGGCTCTTGCGGAACATCTTTCGCGCTTCGCTCCAGGTGCCGTCCAGCAGGATGAACAGCGGGCGCTTGCCATCCGCCACCTTGACCTCGTTGACCACCCGCTGTGGCGCTACAAACTCGCCGGGAAAGACGATGTAGGGTTGCCATTGCGGGTCGGCCAACAGCGCCAGCAGCTCAGGCTCAACGGCGGTGCGCGCCCAGGGGAAAGCGCTTGTATCGTCGATGACATCGGCGATCAGCCAACCGGTATTACTGGGTTTCATCGGTTCCACGTCATGCATCAACAGACACATGGCCGACTTGGCCGCGACCTTGGGGCGCCAGGCACACAGACAATATTCGGGGATGACCCGGCACCTGGGGCAACGTTCGGCACGCGAGCCACGGGCAACAAAGGGGCTCACGGCACGGGCCAGGCGCTGGGTACGCAGACGGAACACCGCGTGGCTCATAGCGGGTGCCGTTGTGAAGCGATGAAAGTCGACACGGAGAAAACTCGGGGGCAGCAAAAGTGCCGGCAGTTTAGCAGAGCCGCCCAGCCAATACGCCTGGCCGTCGCAGCTAGAGGTCACCTATAATCCTGCGCCACTGAACGCACTGCGCAGTGACGGGTCTATGGACCAGTAACCGAATCAGGAGAGTTTCATGCTGCGTCTTATGTTGCGTCTTGCCGCCCCCACAGTTGCCCTGGCGCTGGTATTGCCCTTGGGCGCCCAGGCAGCCTCCCTGGTGGAGCTGCAAATGAACAAGAAGCTGCAAAGCGTCGCAGCGGAAAGCAACAAAGACCTGCCCAGGGAAATTGATGAGCAAACCTTGGAGGTGGCCTACACCGTCGAAGGCATGCATCTGATTGACCACCTGAGCGTGCTGCCCGAACGGGCCGAGCAAATGCGTGCCAACCCCAAGGCTGTGTATTTCCAGCTGGGGCAAAGCGTTTGCCTGAACAAAGGCTATCGCGAGTTGATGGCCAAGGGCGCCGTGATGCGCTACGAAATCACCGAGAACAAGACCAATCGCCCGGTGGCGTCGGTCAAGTTCGTTGAAGCTGATTGCCCGGCCCCAGCCAAGAAGAAAAAGTAAGCCCCTCCCCGAGAACCCTGTGGCGAGGGGTACACCCCTCACCACAATTCCCCCTGCAAAACCCTCGTCAATCCCATTAAGTTATTGCCAGACAAGACTTTAGGGGCTCATGATCGAGTGATCCGATAACATTCCCAGGGTAAAAAAGGTTGCCCTCGCGTGACTTGCAGTGCCAAGGTTTTTAATCACAAGGAACATACAGAGCCTGTTTCGTCGCCGCCAGTAGCCTGCAATAAGACGCCGGGGCTCTGTAACGAAGGAGAAGCTGAATGCCTGATCAACCGAATGACCTCCTGACCCGTCATTTTCCAGAAAACGGGGCCGACCTCACGCAACAGGTCGAAGCGCAACTTAACCTGATTGCCCCCAGCAGCCCGAATATTCCTCTTTATCGCGACATGATCCTCACCGTGCTGCGCATGGCCCAGGACGACCGTGACCGCTGGAACGCGAAGATCACCTTGAAAGCCATTAATGAACTGGACCACGCGTTTCGTGTGCTCGAACAGTTCAAGGGCCGCCGCAAGGTCACCGTCTTCGGCTCGGCCCGTACCCCTGTCGAAAGCCCGCTCTATGCCCTGGCCCGGGAAGTGGGCGCGGCCCTGGCCCGCTCAGACCTGATGGTCATCACCGGCGGCGGTGGCGGCATCATGGCTGCCGCCCACGAAGGCGCTGGCCTGGCGCACAGCCTGGGGTTCAATATCACCCTGCCCTTTGAACAGCATGCCAACCCGACCATTGATGGCACGGACAACCTGCTGTCATTCCATTTCTTCTTTACCCGCAAACTGTTTTTCGTCAAGGAAGCCGATGGGTTGGTGCTATGCCCGGGTGGCTTCGGCACCCTGGATGAAGCGCTGGAAGTCCTGACCCTGATCCAGACCGGCAAAAGCCCACTGGTTCCCGTGGTTCTGCTGGACGAGCCCGGTGGTGGATTCTGGCAAGGTGCCCTGGACTTTATTCGCAGCCAGTTGGAAGCCAATCGCTACATCCTGCCTACCGATCTCAAGTTGGTACGCCTGGTGCACAGCGCGGAAGAGGCCGTGAATGAAATCAACCAGTTCTATGCCAACTTCCATTCCACCCGCTGGCTGAAGCGCCAGTTTGTGGTACGCATGAATCACCCGCTTAGTGAGCGCGCATTGGCGCATATACAGACCGAATTCGCTGACCTGCGCCTGAGTGATGACTTCCAGCAATCGGCCTATGGAGGTGAAGAGCACGATGAGGCACGCTTCAGCCACCTGACGCGGTTGGTGTTCAACTTCACCGGGAGGAACCAGGGGCGGTTGCGGGAGTTGGTGGATTACATCAACTTGCCGGAAAACTGGGCGCAGGCCCAGGGTAAAACACAGCAACGGCTGACGCCGGAGCCCGCGTGATGCCGTAAAATGCAAAAAAGGCCCGCTATTTTCATAGCGGGCCTTTTTGTATAACGCAAAATCCTTGTAGGCGCTGGCTTGCCAGCGATAGCGGTCTGTCAGTCATTGTATTGATACCTGGACCACCGCTATCGCCGGCAAGCCGGCTCCTACAAGGGTGCCTTCAGTCGTCCAGATCGCGACCGCTCAACAAGCGGCTGATCATCTCCATCGAAAATCCGCGATAGCTCAAAAAACGCCCTTGCTTGGCACGCTCACGAGCATCAATCGGCAAATGGCCGGCAAACTTACGACGCCAGGTGTCTTCCAGTTGCGTTTGCCAACTGATGCCGCACTCACGCAGCGCCAGATCGATATCGGCGCGTTGCAAGCCTCTCTGGCTCAGCTCTTCGCGAATCCGCGCCGGACCGTAGCCCGAACGTGCCCGGTAGGAAACAAAACTTTCGAGATAACGCGCTTCTGAAAGCAGCCCCTCTTCCGTCAAGCGATCGAGGGCTGTTTCAATCATTTCGGGAGGGGCGCCACGCTGACGCAGTTTACGCGTCAGCTCGACACGACCATGCTCGCGTCGTGCGAGCAGGTCCATTGCCGTACGCCGTACGGCAACCAGCGTATCGAGTACAACGGTCATCGTTGGGCTCAGATATCAGCGTCGGCTTCTGCCATATCGTCAACAGGTTCGCGGTTGGCAGCGGCCTTGACGTCTGGCGCTGGGGTCAGCAGCTTGTCGCGGATCTGCTTCTCAAGGGTCGCCGCAATATCGGGGTTGTCCTGCAGGAACTTGGCCGAGTTGGCCTTGCCCTGACCGATTTTGCTGCCGTTGTAGGCATACCAGGCACCGGACTTCTCGACGAAACCGTGCAGCACGCCCAGGTCGATCATCTCGCCGTTCAGGTAGATCCCCTTACCGTAGAGAATCTGGAACTCAGCCTGACGGAATGGCGGCGCCACCTTGTTCTTCACAACCTTGACGCGAGTTTCGCTACCGACAACCTCATCACCTTCCTTCACCGCGCCGGTACGGCGGATGTCCAGGCGGACCGAAGCGTAGAACTTCAGCGCGTTACCACCGGTAGTGGTTTCCGGGCTGCCGAACATCACGCCGATCTTCATCCGGATCTGGTTGATGAAGATCACCAGGCAGTTGGCATTCTTGATGTTACCGGTGATTTTACGCAGGGCCTGGGACATCAGACGGGCTTGCAGGCCGACGTGCATGTCGCCCATTTCGCCTTCGATCTCTGCCTTCGGCACCAGGGCCGCCACGGAGTCGACCACGATCACGTCGATGGCGTTGGAGCGCACCAGCATGTCAGTGATTTCCAGGGCTTGTTCGCCGGTGTCCGGTTGCGAAACCAGCAGGTCGTCGACATTGACGCCCAGCTTGCCAGCGTATTCAGGATCCAGGGCGTGCTCGGCATCGACGAACGCGCAGGTGGCGCCCATTTTTTGTGCCTGGGCAATCACCGACAGGGTCAGGGTGGTTTTACCAGAAGACTCTGGACCGTAGATTTCAACGATACGGCCTTTTGGCAAGCCGCCAATGCCGAGCGCGATGTCCAGACCCAGAGAGCCAGTGGAAATAGCCGGGATCGCCTGACGGTCGTGATCGCCCATACGCATTACGGCACCCTTGCCGAATTGACGTTCGATCTGACCCAGGGCCGCAGCCAAGGCTTTCTTCTTGTTGTCGTCCATTAAAGTCCTCACGTAATCAATAAGGCCTGACGGCCAACACCTGTATAAGTAGACAGTATTGTTCCATAAAGATCGGGGATCGCCTACCCCTGATTTTCTATTTCTGCTGCAGCTCGTCGCAACAGCCCCTCTAATGCGGCCTTTACCGTTTGTCGGCGGACCTCGTCGCGGTTGCCAGGGAAGTGCTGGCACTCGGCCGTAACCTCTTCGCCGACACCCCAGGCCAGCCAGACGGTACCCACCGGTTTATCCGGCGAGCCGCCATCGGGACCCGCCACGCCGCTGACCGCCACGGCAAACCGCGCCAGGCTTTTTTCCTGGGCGCCACGGGCCATGGCCTCGACCACTTCACGGCTCACCGCGCCAACCTTGGGGAACAACCCTTGCGGCACATTCAGCTGGCGGGTCTTCTGCCGATTGGAATAGGTCACGTAGCCGGCCTCGAACCAGGCCGAACTTCCGGGAATCCGCGTGATGGCTTCGGCGATACCGCCACCGGTGCAGGACTCGGCGGTGGTGACGTGGGCATTGAGCACCTGCAAACGCCGGCCAAGTTCGGCGGCGAGTTGGGTAATTTCCTTCACGGTCGTCTCCAGGAAAGTGCGGGGGTTTGCCTACCCTACAGGAGCCCATCGGCCACGCAAGCTGCAGACGGCGTCAACAGATTACCGGGCGACGCCCCGAACATATGCCTGGCAGGCCCGCAATGCGATCAATCCGTTATCGCCGGCGTCGGTGATGCCGATAATTCGTTGAGCATGCGCCGGGTCAAGTCGGCCTCGCGGGGCTCCATGAACCACGCTGCGGGTGGCGGTGGTGGCTGGCATTGCGGGGCTGTCGCCGGGGTCGGTGGCGTCGAGTAGGACTGACAAGCGCACATCAGCAGTGGCCAACCGATCACGCAGATAGACCTGGTTACGCTGTGCATCGCTCAACTCCCGTGTGTGCTGTTGGTCGCTGGCGCGCAGTTGTTGCTCCAGGACCTGGCGCTTGCGTTGTTCGGCCTGGTGCTGAACCAGTGCCGCCTGGCTTTGCTGGTTGAGCACCTGTGAATGCCGCGCGGCCTGGCGTTCAAAGGCAAGGCCATGGCGCCAGGCCTGGACCTGCCAACTGGCCGCCGCCGGGATGAGCATCAGCAAGGCAGCAGCCAGCATGCGCCAGCTCAGTTGCATAGCACCGCCCTCGCCTTCGCCCACAATTGCTGGCGATGTTCCAGCCCATTGAGGCCGCCATTGATCCGGCGGGTGATCGCGGTGAATTGGTCCTGATCCGCCAGCTCATTCAAGCCATTGCTGAGCCAGAACCAAGCGGCGGATTCGGCTGCCCATTGCGGTTGCTCCAGCAACTCAGGAAAGTGCAGCAGGCGCTCATCGCCAAACAGCGCCCGGCTACAGGCCAGGTAATTGCGCCGCCCGGTAATCTGGATCAGGCCACGGCCGCGGAACTTCTGGCCGTCTCCGTCGGCTTCGGGGCTGTTACCCAAGCGCGCGGCCAAGGTGCCGGTGTCGTACTTGCTCAGGTATTGCTCGCCACCCAGTTCCCGCACATAGCGCAACTCACTGGACTCGTGGCCGACCTGGGCGATAAAGGCTGCCATACGCTTAGGTGCCGTGATGCGGTGATGGAGCATCGCCGCGTTCAGCGCAGATAGAAAAACGCCCGCTTGGGCGCGGGCGTTGGGCAGGATCTGTTGCAGTTGCGTGAGTGTCATCATCCTTGATCTCCAACGGTCTAAGAGGCCAATCCACGGGCCATGATCGAACTGCGATAGCCTGTCACCGTGTCGCCTGCGTGGGTCACCTTGTCGATCGACCAACTCCCCCTGCATATACCCCGGCCAGGTTTCATCCAGCAGCAGCAACCCTTCGGCAGACAGCAACGGGTTGCCGGGGCAATCGATGGCGATGGTCAACCCTTCCCTCCCGACCCGGCGCAACTCGCCCTCGGCCACGGACCGCGCTTCGGTTTCGCTCTGGCAGCGCTGGCGCAAGGTCTTGAACGGCGCGATCCCTACCTCGACCACGCGCTGGCGAGACGCGGCGGCATCCCACCAACTGACTCGGCAGCCCTGATATTTGGCCCGCGCGTTGTCATCAATCCGGGCGCTGATAAATGCCTGCTCGCCGGGGCGATTATCCTGGGTTACCGATAGCCGCACATCCGGTAGCTGCTGGCCCGACAGCGATTTGACCTGTCCGCTTTCAGCCAGCACATACAGCTCGTTGACCGGTTTGGTCACCGCGTTGTAGCGCCCGGCCAGGCGGGTGATAAAGCCCATGTCGGTCTCGTTGGACTGGTCGATATGCTCAATCGCGATTCCATCCAGTGCCGGCGCTACCCTGGGTGAAAACCCGTGCCGCGTGGCCAGTTGACGAAACAGCGCGCCCAGGGTGGTGGGACCATGGCTGGCGGAACGGCGCTGGCGGTACCCGCTCGGGTCCTGCACGCTGAACGGCGCCGCCGTGGCCACGATCGCCAGGCGCATGGGAAACAGGTAGGGGGTGCGCTGGGTGATCACAAACTCGCCTTTCTCCACCAGCCCCGACTCGCGATACCCCACGCGCAGGCCGATCTTGGCGCCCAGGCTCGGCAGGCCTTCCAGGCCCTCGATATTGATGGTCAGTTCCAGGCGGTCGGATTCGATACCCGCCGCGTCGGTGTGTTTCCACTGCATCAGCCGTGGATTGATCAACGCCGCGTTGGCGCCATAGATTTCCACGACCGGGGTAAATCCCATTGCCATGCTGCCTCCTTAATCCCAGGCCGAAACGGGTGTTGCGACACCCGGTTTCGTGTCCATCTCGGGCACGATCACCCATACGCCCGCCGGCAACACCGGGCCATGCTCGGCAAGCCCGGGGTTCAAGCGCCAGAGGGTTTCTTCGGCCGCGTCATCGCAACGCCCCAGCTCGCGGTAAAGCAGCAGGTTGACCGAATCACCGGCAATACTTCGCACTCTACGCATTGACGAACTCCTCCAGCACCAGCGACCAACTGATCACCATGGCGGTGCCGTCATCGATCACATTGGCCTGGTTTTCGATGACTGCCGTGATGCGCCACAGGCCCCAGTTGCGGCCGATACCATCGACCAGCGGCAGCGGCGCCCGTGCATCCTGCAAGGCGCGCAACTGGTCGAGGCGCTGCATGCCAACGGCCGCCGTGGCGGCACCGGCGAAGGTCAGTTTTTCCAGCTTCTGGCCGTTCTGTCGCGACTGGGGCTTGCTGGCAATAATCTCCAGGTCGCCCCAGCCGCCATCACTGCTGCGCTGGAGCGTGGAATAGGCGAACCCTCGGGACAGCCCGAAAATAAAGTCGCCCAGCACCATCTGCTGTCGCATTAATCACCTCCATCGGTCAGTGCCGCGTTGCGCCGAACCGCCAAAGAGTCGGTGAGCATCGGCACGCATTGGTTTTGCAGGGATTGCAGAACCCGGTCGACCACCTGCTGAGCGTCTGCGGGGTTGACGCCGGTGATCTGGATGCTCGGTGCCAGGGTGACCTGGACGTTGTCCGAGCGGGCGCTGTTGAGCTCTTTGCTCACTGCATCGGGCGATGGCAGGCGGTCACTGGGGCCGAACAATTTTTCACCGAGCCAACTACCGCCCTCGCCGCCCAACAGGCCGCCGATAACGCCGCCCACCGCAGTGCCCACGCCAGGGAATACCAGGGTGCCAAGGGCCGCTCCGGCAGACGCGCCGGCCCATGCGGCACCGGCGGTACCGAGGCCGCTGCCGACGGCTCGCATGTTGCCGCTGCGCACGCCCCGGACGACGTTGATGACGGCATCGGCGGAGCGCAATGGCGTCAACCTGCGCACGCCGATGGACCCCAGCCGGCTCAGGGTTGGGACCAGGCGGGAGGCTGGGGCCTTGCGCAGGCCGAGGGCTGATGCACTCTTTAATAGCAACGCCTTGCCTGCGCTCAACCCACGGGTAGAAACCCTTCGCAGGCTGGCGCTTACCGAAGTCACCCGCGCCAGGAACCCCGTTTTCAGGCCGTCAAACATCTTGCCTGCGCGCTCGCCCAGGCTCCTCATGATTGCCATGGGCCCAGTGGCGCTGCTGCCGGTCCCTGAGGTTTTTCTCGGCATCGGTGGGCTGGTGCGGCCAGTGCCGTTTTGCCTCACCGTTTTTCGTGACCCTTTGGGCCCGTAACGAGCCCGCCCGGTCAAGGGTTCGCTGGCGCCTGGGCAGCAGCAGTCCTTGCTATCGTCCCGGAACAATTTCCCGACGTAGGGCAACTTGCCCAGCGTTGCATCGACTACCTTGCCCGATACCCGGCTCTTGACCGTATCAAGCAAGCTTTCACCCACCCATTTGGAACTCTTGCTCAACCAGGACCCAGTCGCCGAAGCCTTGTCTTCGGGCGCAGCTTGCGGCGCACTGGTCATGGCTTCAGCGACCGTGCCGCCCAGCGGTCCACCCGTGATAAACAGGGTGCCATTGAGGGTTTCCAGGCTCTCGCGCAGGCGCACCTGTTCCTCGGTCAACGCGTGGATATGCAGGCTGGCGTTGGCCAGGGCCAGGCTCAGCTCAGACGGCGGCTCGGTTGCGCCGCCCACACTGGAGGCGCCAACCAGACTTTCGTCCTGTGCTTCAAGCAGGCCCGGCAGTTGCAAGGCTCCACTTTCGGCCAGCCCGGGAAAGGTCATCCAGCGCTTATCTTCATCGGCAAGCTTGAGCGTATATCGAGCGTCTTGCATCTCGCTCTACTCCTATTTGACGCCAAGGCGATTAATCGCGATGTCGTAGCGGCGCAATGCTTTGGCGGCATTCCATTCGAGAATTTCCGCTTCGTTTACCGAGTAAACCAGCGGGACGACGTCGAGGATTACTTCGATGTCGCGCTGCGAAAGAAGTCCGCCGGTTTGTTTAAAAAATCGTCGATGCGCTCCTGCAGTTGCGTCCAGTCGGGCACGGCCAGGCCGTCCAGGTCGGGGATCATCAGGCCGGTGCAGTGGGAGGTGATGAACTCGGCACGCTCTTTGTTGGTGGCGAGTTTTTTCATCACCTTGGTGGCACGCAGGGCGGGCATTTCCAGGGTGACGCTGGTCAACACGCGGCCGGCCACTTCCAGCGGCAACAGCAGTTGCACCTGCTCGCCGGGCTCGGTGGAGTCGCCCAGAAAGAACGAGGTCGGGCGCGTCGACATATCGTGTACGTGCTGGGCAATGCTCACGTAGTCCGGGCGCTTGAGTTGGTCCAGCTCCTTTTCCGAGAGGCCGGTGGCCAGTTTGGCCAGCTCGAAGAACTGGTCGTCCTCGTCCTCGCCGGCGCGGGCCAGCGCTTGTTTTTGCGCGGCGTAGAACAAGGGTTTGAGTTGGATCTGCTCGATGCTCGCACCGCTGTCGGCGGTGATGGGCGCCAGCAGGATGTGCAGGGGTGGCTTCCAGGCCATGGGCGAAATTCCTTGAGTAAAAATGTTGGACCCGTCGTGGGCACGGTCAATGTAGGAGCTGGCTTGCCCGCGATACAGGCAGCGCGGTCTTTCAGTTGAACAGAGGTGATGCCATCGCAGGCAAGCCAGCTCCCACACTGACCGTGCCTATTTCAGATCCGTGAAAAGGCTTACGGCATCAGCACCGCACGCCGGGCATCGCCGAGGATATCGACGCCGTTGAGCACAAACTTCTGGGTGCGTACGTCGATGTCGATCACCGGCACGCCGTTGTCCAGGCGCTGGTACGTGCGGCAGGACAGATCCAGGGTGATGGTGGCCTTTTCGCCCATCTTCAGCTTGGCTTCTTCCAGGGATTTGAGCTTGCCGCCGACGGTGTGGTAGGTGAAGTAAGTCTTGCCGTCTTGGTCCTGGCCCGCTTCACGCACGTTGAGCAAAATGTCTTCACCCAGCCGCACGCCCAGGGCCAGCATGATTTCAGGACCGGCGCCTTGCAGCACCAATTTGGCGTTCAGCACCTTGGCGCTCTTGGCCATTTCTTCGGCGATAAAACGCCCGCCGGACATGGGCTCCATCTCGAACTCGATCTTCGGCGGGGAGAACTCCTCGACGGTCGCCGACAGCGGCAGGCCCTGGAGGGTGGCCGCAATGGCCTGTCTGACTCGGTTGGTAAACATTAGAGAACGTCCTCCAGAAACTGCTCGATGATTTCATCGCGGGCATTGAGTTGATAAACCATGTGTTCGTTTGGCGCGTAGCGCCCGTAGTCGATCACGATGAACCAGGTGCCGTTCTTGTACTTCTCGACACTGTTGAGTTCCGGGTGCAGGTACACGCTGCCTCCAGGAATGGTTTCGTCGGCCACCAGGGTTTGCAGCCAGTCGTTGATGCGCTTGACTTCCTGATCCATGAACGACTTGGTCAGGTTGTGCGCCATGGCTTTCTGCCCGGCCTTGACCAGCTTGCGGCTGATGGCGTCTTCCAGGCCCACATAGCTGATGAACTTGCCGGTGATGGAGCGGTTACCCAGCAGCGAGAAGCCGCCGAGAATGGTGCGGGCGTAGTAACTCACGCCGTAGCGGTTGAGCAGGTCGCCCTCGGTGGAGGTGTCGAGGATGTTGTACTCGACCACCCGCGACACGTCTTCGGCGAAGGTCACCTGGTTGCCTGGGCTCTCCCATTGCTTGACCTTGGCCAAGGCGGCGATGGCCAGGGACGACGGCGCGAGGAACACGTTTTTCTTCGCGGCCTTGGAGTACACGGACGGCATGTTGTGTACCAGCAGGCAGCGATCGAAACCCAGGTCGGCGCCGCCCAGCTCGCCGCTGTAGGTCACTTGGTCGGCGACGCTGGCGTCTTTGCCGTCCAGCACCACACGGGCCTTGATGCGCTTGCCGAAAGCGGCAAACTCACCGGCCACGGCCTTGGTCCCGGTAAAGCCTGGGGCGCCAATGATGGTCAGGTCTTCGGGGACGCTGCTCAGCGCCGCGAGGCCCAGCTTGCGACCGGTCACCGGCTCATTGCCGCCGATCACGTTGTTGAGGGTATCGGCGGGGGTGCTGCCCTCTTCGACGATCACCACATAGACCGGCACCTTGACCACTTTGAGGATCTGGTACACCGCATGAAACAGCGTGCCCGACTCGGCGCCGGTCGGGTCCAGCAGTGCCTGGGCGGTGAAGCTGTTGATGCGGAACGGAGCGTTTTTCGGGATCGACAGATGCGCATTGGGCGCGGTGCCGACCAGACCGATCACGTTGTCACCCAGGCCACCCATGGCCTCGGGGGATTCGCTGGCATTGACGGTGATGCCGTTATGCTCGAAGTTCAAAACCTCAGCCATGATTATTCAGCCTTCTTGGTGACGGCCTTCTTGGCCGGTGGGGTGTCTTGGGCGGCAGCCAGCACGCTGGTCAGTTCCAGTCGGCCAGCAGTGCGCAGGGCGGTTGCTTCGACGTCCAGCAGGTCCAGTTCCTGGCCGACGGCGGACCAGTGGCCACCTCCGGTGGGGAATGGGATGAGGACGGTGTAGGTTTGGCGGTTGGCCATGAGGGACTCCAGAAACGCGAAAGCCCCAGCGATGGGGCTTTGTTGGATGCGAAAAAAAACCGCTTTCGCGGTGTTTATGATTGCTGCCGGTTTACTCACCCGGCAGTGGGAAACGCGCCTTGATTTCGGCGACTTTAGCCCGCCACGCTTTCTCCTTGGCCTCGGTTTGATCGTACTGCCACTCCATATAGAGCGGGTCCGAATCCGTTCGGTAAGCCAGGCGACGATTGAATGCCACATCAGCGGCCTGTTCGGCCTGCAAAGCAGTGTCGACTTCGGCCTGAGAGAAGCCCATATCAAGCAACTGTTCTACAGTTACATTGTAAAAAGTCTGATCTTTATTTCTGAATTCTTTAATCATCATCAAACTCCAGCCGCTACGACGTTGCCGACATTACTCAGCAAGTTAGACAAACTCCCACCAGAATCCTTAACCACACCGCCAACAAGATGTGCCCAAGTCCTATTTTGGGTGATTGACGAAGCAAACACCGACAGCACCATCGTACCGCCGGACAAGTCCGCAAACTTCGTTGAAAGTTCAGCATCTACAACAGAATACGTAAGATCCACCCTATAGTTCGCAGAATACCCTGAGTGAAAAATATTAAGCGCTCCCAGCTTCACCTTATTCCCTGAAAAAGTCACCGACCCCTGTACCGAAGAGTCAGCACCATGTGCACGATAAAATAGAGATGAGCCGAAGGAATACCAATCGGAAGTTTCTGCCTTCAATACAGTGGGCATAACGACATCAACGCTGCGAAAGTAGACACTGCCACCTTCAAGCGACAAAAAGTGGATATTGGAGCGGCCAGCCATATACTCGCCAACTTTCGGGTAGAAAACCGGATTACTTCCCCCGCCATATTTGTAAAAAACCAGCTTATTAGAGACTGACCAATATGGAGTCTGATCAGTAGGCGCTGCATATTCATGCGTCTGACCAGCCTTCAGGGCGATCATTACAAAAGGTGTTGTTTTAGTTCGACTCATCGCCTCTTTAATTGTTTTAATCGGCGCTTCAACCGTACCCAACGCGAGGTCGCTACCGGCTATCGCGTCGACATGAAGCAATCTGGACATGTCAGGGATAGCTCGAACAGCCGCCAATACAGAAGCATCTATTTCAGCAACTTTACCATTGACCACGCTGGTTAACTTATTTGCAGCCGCGACCAAACTAGCGATCGTAGTTTCCATACTCATATTCAACTCCCTATATTGCTTATCTTGTGAATCTGTTCGTCACTTGGCTTCCAGAGCCATGACTCGAAATAGAACACCTACATGCCGAGTCATATTGTCAACGCTGGCCGTAGCTAGCTCTGCGATTTCCTCGGTCAACAACACATTCAAATTTTCACTCCCAACCACAATCGTCACGCTATCCACCGGCAACGGCGAAATATCCAACGTAAACTTCTGCAACACCCGCGCAGCAGCCGCCTTATACGTCAGCAACTTCCCCGCCACCGAATACACCGCCAACAACGTGCCACTGGCGAGATAAAACCCAAACTCGCCAATCTCATACTCGCCATCGCCATCAAACAGCGCGGCCATGCGCAGTTGGCGCTGGCCCAGGTCTTCGTAATCCACAATCGCCACGCGCTGGCGCTCATTGCGCAGGGCGGTTTCGTTGCCCGTGGGGTTGTAGCGGCCGGTGCCGGCGGCGATGTGGGTGATTTCGCCTTTCAAGCCTTGGTTCTTTGCCTGCAGCACTTCATCCAATCCCTTGGAGGTGAAGCGCACCAGGCGCGTAATGTCATCGGTCATGGCTGCGCCCTGAGGTCGTAGTCGTTAATGGTGTAGTGCTGGGCAACGCCCGCACTGTTAAGCCTTGAACTCAATACAAGTTCCGGCAGCGCGCCCCACAGCGACAACTCGCCGTCGTTCAGCGCCCGGTGGGCGACGCCGGTGATCGGCAGCCCACCGAGCACTTCATGCACCAGGGTGATGGTGGCCAGGTCGCGCTCGCTCTTGGCCGCATTGATGCGGCGGATCAAGCGGTTGTGGTCGCCACTGGACCAACTGCGGCCGATGATCGCCTGCACGTCGAAGGTGTAGGGCTGGGCCAGCGGGCGCTGTTGGTACCAGGCCAGGATGTTGGGGGTGAACCCCAAGGATTCGACCGCGTGGCTCAAGGCCTTGGGCGTGCCGGCCTGGCGCTGGATTTGCCAGGACAGCGCCACCGTCAGGCGTTTTTCGGTTTCGCTAGCATCGGCATTCCATTCGCTGACGCCACGGTCGGCGGCCAGGTAAGGCAGGAACGGCGCTGGCGTTTGCAGTGGGTTCATCAGCGCTGGAAATGGCGGCACGACCCGTTCGAGCAGGCGGCCAAAGCCCAGGTCCAACGCCTTCTCCAGTGGTGAGCTGTTGGCGGGCAATAGGCTGGGAGACTGTTCACTCATAAGCTGCGCACCTCCACCTCGACACCCGTGCAATACGGGGCCTGGAACGCCGTGGTGATAATCGGCGCCAGCGGTTCAAGGATCTCCAGTTGCGCCGCCCCCGCGGTGTGGATGGTGTAGTCGATCCAGCTCGGATCCACGCGCCCTTCCAGGCAGTGACAGGACTCGGCATAGGTCTGCAACAACTGCTGGGCCGCCACTTGCGTCAGCCCCGAGTCCGGGCCGGCGTTGATCTTGGCTACCACGCGGATTTTGTAAGGCACGATCTGCGCGCCCTGCACCGTGACCCAATCGGTTTCCGGGCGCACATCGGGCCGGGCGAAATGGCGCCGCACCCCTTCAAGCAAATCTGCCGAAGGTGTGCCATTGCCGGCACGGGACAGCACGGTGACCATCACTTCCCCTGGCGCGGTGCGCCGGGCGTTGCCGTCCTTGACCTGGGCGGCATAGCCATCCGGGTCGAAGGTATAGCTGACCGTGACCAGACCCGCAGCGGTACTGTGGACTTTCACCGCAGGCCGCTCGCCGAGGGT
The DNA here is from genome assembly GCF_016925675.1 of Pseudomonas hygromyciniae. Classification (NCBI taxonomy): domain Bacteria; kingdom Pseudomonadati; phylum Pseudomonadota; class Gammaproteobacteria; order Pseudomonadales; family Pseudomonadaceae; genus Pseudomonas; species Pseudomonas hygromyciniae. Next base: position 4,679,891 of record NZ_CP070506.1, read on the forward strand.
AAACACCTCACGCCGGTACTGCATGCGCGAACCGGCAGCCGGCGCGTGGGGTGCCAGGTAGTAACGCAGCCGGGCATCGTCATCGCTTTCCAGGGTCGGCGGCACAGGCGGGAACGCCGCCGGGTCGCCTGGGTCGAGCACCTGGCGCTCCAGGCCCATATCGGCCAGGCGGGCATCCAGGTTGCTGCCAGTGGCCCACCACGCCAGCATCTGCTGGATACGCGCGTTGTACTTGCGCTCATGGGTTTGCAGGCGCACACAAAACGCTTCCAGGGCCAGGGTCAGCAACTCACTTTCGTTGTCCAGGCTGACCCTGAGCTTGGCCGCGCTTTGTGGGGCGCGAGCGGCCACATAGTCGACGACAAACGCCTTGAACTGCGCCAGCAGCGGCTCGAACTCATCGACAGCGATCAGGTCGGGCGGCGCCAATTGGTTCTGCCCGGGGATCAACATACTCATGTCACCACCTCGAAGGATTGCTTGCGGTTTTTCCAGGTGCCGGCAAACCGCAGCAACAAGCCAGCGCCCTGGCGATTGGCGACGATGACTTGCGGCACAAAATCGCCGATGCCGTTCTGCGGGTTGTAAAAGGCTTGGGCGGCGTGGCTTTGGGCGAGGATCAACAGATCGTCGCCCAGGTTCTGCCCCAGTAGTTGCGGGATCAGCGAACCGTACAGCGGGCGTTTCTGCCGTGTGCCCAAAGGCGTGGTCAGGGCCCGGGTGGCGCGCTGGACAAATTGCGGCCAGTCGTCCAACACGGCCCCGGTGTTTCTCTCAATTCCGATCATGGCAAATCCTTATGCCGTGCTGATAACTCGGCCCTGGTGATCCACCACCGGGCCACTCAAGTGCACGCCGGACGCATCCAGCAGCATGCCGACGGCTCCGACGTGCACACTGATGGTTGCGGCGGTCATGACCAAACGGGCGGCGCCCAAACTCATTTCCACGTGCTCGCGAGAGCCGCTGAATGCCGTGGGGCCGTTGTTCCAATCCAGGACGTGACCTGCGGCGTCGTAGGCGCTTTGCGTACCGTCCTGATAACGCCGGCTCGTCAGGCTGGCCACACGGGACAGCGGCGGGAAGCGATCACTGTTGAGGCCAAACAACGCCACCGACTGCCCGCCGCCCTCGCCGCCGCCGTAGTTGAGCAGCAGGCATTGCTCACCCACCGTGGGGATCCGCGTTTCCGTCTGCGCCCCGGCGCTGGGGTTGAAGAAGCGAATCGCCGGGGTCAGCAATTCGCCATGGCTGACCTTGCAGGTATTGCTGGCCGCGTCGACCTCCTGGCACACGCCGATCCGGCAAAAGCTCTCGGCTCGCCGATAGAGGTCTTCAAGCTGGGTTTCCATTTGCGCCAGGCGCTCGACGATGGGTGCCAGTTGCAGGCGTAACAGAGCATCGAACATGGGCTACTCCTGCAATGGCCGGTATTGATCGGGATCGTCGATATTCGACACTTCCCAGGTGCAAGCAAACAGCGGCTTGCCGATGGGGTCGTCGAGCAGCGGCGGGCCGAGGTACAGGGTTTGGTTGAAGGACACGGTCCAACTGTCGTAGTTGATGTCGGCCCCCGCCAGGGTCGACGGCAGCGCGACGATATTCACGGGCACATCGCACTGGGCCGCCGGCAACTGCCAACGGTTATCCAGCACCAGGTCCATTAACTGGCTCGCCAGGTCGCAGGCCTCAAAGGGCTGTGCGCCCTGAGCGGCCATGACCTTGAGTGAAATCGACAACACATGGGCCTTGCGCCCTTCAAGGGAGCGTACGCCCGGGCCATTACGCTCGACCGTGATCGCCACTCCGGTTTGATCCGCCGCCAGAACGCCCGGCGGTCTGCCCACCCGTAGCTCGGGGAACGTCGCACGCAACGCCTGGCCGATGGCTATCGGCAGTTGTGAAGGTTTTTCAATGAGGGTCATGGTGTGGCTTCCTTGCAACAATCACTTTGAATCCGGAGGCTGGTTGACCCCGATGCGCTTGGCGGCCCAGCGCTCATACAGGCCGATGGCAACATCGGCGCCGGCCATGGCGGTCAAGCACCCCAGAGCGCCGGCCGTCCAGATCGACATGCCGGCGGCGTACAGCAACATCAACGCGGAAACCCCGCACACCATGCATGCCCCGGAACGCAGGGCCAGGCGGCGGACCAGCGACCAACCGCGGGCGCCCTCCTTGTCGGCCCGCCACATTTCCCCGGACACGCCGCCGATCAGGGCCAGAATAATCACCAGCCAGATAGGCATTTCTGCCAACGCTTGCTGCTCGTTTGTCATGTCACGCCTCCTGGAATGCGTAAAACCGGCAGGTGGCCGGTGCTTTGATAAATAAGTGGTTGGGTGTATCGGTAGGCATTCCAAAAAGCCCGGAGGCCCGGGCTTTTCAGTAATGCGGTCCGTGCGATCTTTCGGCGCTACTGGCGCGGTACGGATCTTTCCTCGATGTTTTTCCGACCACGATCCCTGTCTGCCGGATAACTGCTTCTGGTGCTTTACGCTGCACACCCGGGTCAGTTGCCAACCCTCTGAACCGTCAAGGCCGGTTCATCGCTGCCTGTTGTAAAACCGTGAAACTAAAGAGCGTCGGCATCCTTGCCGGTGTTGCCTGGCGTCCTTGCCATCACTCGATGGCGTCCATGCCAGTGTTGCGTGCCTTCCTTGTCTTCCTTGGCAGCATCCTTGCCACCTCCACCAGGCCTTGTTGGCTGGCTTGAGATGGAGAATATGCATGTATGCATATACAGTCAATGCATAAATGCATTTAATTTTGCAATTGAAATGCACAAACGCATTAATTCCTTGGGCAGCGGGCACTTGGCGGTTTTCCACAGGCGAAAAAAAGCCCGCTCTCAGGCGGGCCGTTTCTTACAGATAAGGTTTAGCGGGCGTACATGCCCCACCAGAAAACGTGGCCGAGAATGCTGATCTGCTCCTCCTGGATATCCTGGAAGCTGTAGTCCTCATCCGGATGCTCATCGCGATTGAAACTGCGCAGGCGGATCCCCGAAGGCAGGCGATAGAGCTGTTTGACCCGCAGTTGACCGTTGTGGTTGATGGCATACAAGTCACCATCCACGATATCGCCAATCCCGCTCTTACCGGCGTTCACCCCCACCGTCGCCCCATCGCGCAACACCGGCAGCATGCTGTTGCCACGCACCGTCACACACTTGGCCTGGTCGAACTGCACACCGTTATGCCGCAGGCTGCGCTTGCCAAAACGCAGGCTGGCCTTCTCGCTTTCCTCGATGACGAATCTTCCTGATCCAGCAGCCAATTCAACCTCGCGCAAAAAGGGGATCGACACCTCGTCATCATTAACGGGCGTGTCGTCGTCCCACAGGCTTATATCCTTGAGCTCCGAATGCATCGGGTCGCGCTCTTCCTGCCACGCCGACCCCGCGCGCCCACGCAACTGGTCGGTGCTGACCCGAAAATAATCGGCGATACGCGAGATGTGCTTGTCCGACGGATCAACGATCTTGCCGCTGAGAATCCGGGACAGAGTGGATTGAGGCACGCCGGTACGCCGGTGAAGCTCCGTGGGGGAGATCCCGTCGCGATCGAGCAGCTCTCTTAAGACGATTGAAACGTTGCGTTTTTGCATAATCGGGATAGTGACGGGAGTTTTTGGGGTTGGCAAATGCTAATTTGCATATTTTGTGCATGGCGTATGAACTGTAAAGTACTGACCACGCACATCCACACCTACATGCCGGCTTTCTGTAGGAGCGAGCTTGTCTCCGGGCGACGTTCCGACGAAAAACCTCAGGGCACCGCGTTTACCCAGCAAGCACGCATTATCGTTGACGTTCTTCGCGAGCAAGCTCGCTCCTACAGTCAAGATCGGCGTTAGGCGTACGCCTGGTGCGTTTTACCTAGCCGTTTGTGAACTGCGAAGCACTGACCTCGCATGTTAACCTTGTCGCCATCGCAAAAAATGCTGGGCCAAGCGCCCCCTTTGCCCCATCACTTTCAACGAATTTGCCTACTATCCAATGAGTAAAAACACGTCTGATCTGTCCTCCCACACCCCGATGATGCAGCAGTACTGGCGCCTGAAAAACCAGCACCCTGATCAGTTGATGTTCTATCGCATGGGCGACTTCTACGAGATCTTCTATGAAGACGCGAAGAAGGCAGCCAAGCTGCTGGATATCACCCTGACCGCGCGCGGGCAGTCGGCTGGGCAGGCGATTCCGATGTGTGGGATTCCTTATCACTCGCTGGAAGGTTATCTGGCCAAGCTGGTCAAGCTCGGTGAGTCGGTGGTGATCTGTGAGCAGATCGGCGACCCGGCGACCAGCAAGGGCCCCGTGGAACGTCAGGTGGTGCGCATCATTACCCCGGGGACGGTAAGTGATGAGGCGCTGCTGGATGAGCGGCGTGACAACCTTATCGCGGCGGTGCTGGGGGATGAGCGGCTGTTCGGCCTGGCGGTGCTGGATATCACCAGTGGCAATTTCACGGTCCTGGAAATCCAGGGTTGGGAAAATCTGCTGGCGGAACTGGAGCGCATCAATCCGGTGGAATTGATGATCCCGGATGACTGGCCCAAGGACTTGCCGGCAGAAAAACGCCGTGGGGCCAAGCGTCGTGCGCCGTGGGACTTTGAGCGCGATTCGGCGCTGAAAAGTCTGTGCCAGCAATTTTCCGTACAGGATCTGAAGGGGTTTGGTTGCGAGACTCTGACCCTGGCCATCGGCGCCGCCGGTTGCCTGCTCAACTACGCCAAGGAAACCCAGCGCACCGCCCTGCCCCATTTGCGCAGCCTGCGCCATGAGCGCCTGGACGACACGGTGGTGCTCGATGGGGCCAGCCGACGCAATCTGGAGCTGGACACCAACCTGGCCGGTGGGCGCGACAATACCCTGCAATCGGTGGTGGACCGTTGCCAGACCGCCATGGGCAGCCGCTTGCTGACCCGTTGGCTGAATCGCCCGCTGCGCGACTTGACCGTGCTGCAGGCACGCCAGTCGTCTATTACCTGCCTGCTGGACGGCTACCGCTTTGAAAAGCTGCAACCGCAGCTCAAGGAAATCGGCGATATCGAGCGGATTCTCGCGCGAATCGGCCTGCGTAATGCCCGCCCGCGAGACTTGGCGCGCCTGCGTGACGCACTGGGCGTACTGCCCGAGCTGCAACAGGCGATGACCGAACTGGAAGCGCCGCACCTGCAGCAGCTTGCCGTCACCGCCGGCACCTACCCGGAACTGGCTGCGTTGCTGGAAAAAGCCATTATCGATAACCCGCCGGCGATCATCCGCGACGGCGGCGTGCTCAAGACCGGCTACGACAGCGAGCTGGACGAGCTGCAAGCCTTGAGCGAGAACGCCGGGCAGTTCCTGATCGACCTGGAAGCCCGCGAAAAAGCCCGTACCGGCCTGGCCAACCTGAAGGTCGGCTACAACCGCGTGCACGGCTACTTTATCGAGTTGCCGAGCAAGCAGGCCGAACAGGCACCGATCGATTACCAGCGCCGCCAGACGCTCAAAGGTGCCGAGCGCTTTATTACACCCGAGCTGAAAGAATTCGAAGACAAGGCACTGTCGGCCAAGAGCCGCGCCCTGGCCCGAGAAAAGATGCTCTACGAGGCCCTGCTCGAAGACCTGATCGGCAAGCTGGCACCGTTGCAGGACACCGCCGCGGCCCTGGCCGAGCTGGATGTGCTGAGCAACCTGGCCGAACGCGCCCTGAACCTTGACCTGAACTGCCCGCGCTTTGTCAGCGAGCCGTGCATGCGCATTGTCCAGGGTCGCCATCCGGTGGTGGAGCAAGTGCTGACCACCCCGTTCGTGGCCAACGACCTGTCGCTGGATGACGATACGCGCATGCTGGTGATCACCGGTCCGAACATGGGCGGTAAATCCACCTACATGCGCCAGACCGCATTGATCGTGTTGCTGGCCCATATCGGCAGCTTCGTGCCGGCGGCCAGTTGCGAGTTGTCCCTGGTGGACCGCATCTTCACCCGGATCGGCTCCAGCGATGACCTGGCCGGTGGCCGTTCGACCTTTATGGTGGAAATGAGCGAGACCGCCAATATCCTGCACAACGCCACTGACCGCAGCCTGGTGCTGATGGATGAAGTGGGGCGCGGCACCAGCACTTTCGACGGCCTGTCCCTGGCCTGGGCTGCCGCCGAGCGCCTGGCGCACCTGCGGGCCTATACGCTGTTCGCTACCCACTACTTCGAACTGACCGTGCTGCCGGAAAGCGAGCCGCTGGTGGCCAACGTGCATCTCAATGCCACCGAGCACAACGAGCGCATCGTGTTCCTGCACCATGTGCTGCCTGGGCCGGCCAGCCAGAGTTACGGCCTGGCCGTGGCACAACTGGCCGGTGTGCCGAACGACGTGATCCTGCGTGCCCGCGAGCACCTCAGCCGCCTGGAAACCACGGCCCTGCCCCATGAAACCGTGGTTGCCAGCCCAGCCAAGGCCGCTAGCAAACCTGCGGCACCGCACCAGAGCGATATGTTCGCCAGCCTGCCCCACCCGGTACTGGATGAGTTGGCAAAGCTTGACCTGGATGACTTGACACCACGAAAAGCGCTCGAAATGTTATATGCACTGAAGACTCGGATATAACGCAGACGCTTGCAAGCTGGTAGACTCTCGCGCGGTTTGGGATGCTGCGGGCTTTTAGCCTGGCCTGCAGACTATCGCTCCCGAACCTCGCGAGCCCTGCCACAAGGGGTTTCGCTGCCGCCGCCTGAGGAGAGAATTAGAAATGACCTTCGTCGTCACCGACAACTGCATCAAGTGCAAGTACACCGACTGCGTAGAAGTGTGTCCGGTGGACTGCTTTTACGAAGGCCCGAACTTTTTGGTAATCCACCCGGATGAGTGCATCGACTGCGCCCTGTGTGAGCCAGAATGCCCGGCCGTTGCGATTTTTTCCGAGGATGAAGTCCCGGCTGAGATGCAGGAATTTATTCAGTTGAACGTCGAACTGGCGGAAATCTGGCCAAACATCACCGAGAAGAAAGACTCGCTGCCCGACGCAGCCGAGTGGGATGGCGTAAAAGGCAAGATCAAAGACCTCGAACGCTAATCGCGTCGCGCCCCCTCTAAAAGGCCCCTTGCGGGCCTTTTTGCGTTTCCGGGAGCCGGTGATTTACTTTTCTGCAGGCAAAAAAAGGGGCGGTTTGACCCGCCCACATTTTTTCCCTAGTCCCTGTGTTCCTTTTCATCGTCCTGATGAATCGCATCCTGCGAGGTTCCCTGAGTCATCGTTCCTTGATGACTGTGTCAATCCGTGGACACAGGACTGATATTAGAGACTTCCCGAACAAGTTCAACGGGATCCATTCCCAAGCACAACACCCAATCGCTCTCGACCAAGAATAAATAGTCGTTATTTTTCAATGATATAGAAATATATCCAAGTAATTCGAGACGTCTCGGCGCGGTTAAAAAACCAAACACTTACGAAAAAGTAAGTGAATGCTTACATGGCCGATTAGGGAAATGCGTACTCAGCCTCCCAAAAGGTTTACGCCAGACATTAAAAAGCCCCGACAAGGTCGAGGCTTTTCTCCCTTCAAGTCGATCAGTCGTCGCTGACAGTGATGGTCGGCATTGCCTGGGAACCGGCTTCCTGCAAGACAATCCGCGCGCCCACGTGACGGGCCAGTTCCTGGTAGACCATGGTGATCTGCCCATCGGGCTCGGCGATCACCGTCGGTTTACCACCATCGGCCTGCTCACGAATGCCCATCGACAGCGGCAGCGATGCCAGCAGCTCAACGCCATATTGGGTGGCGAGCTTTTCCCCGCCGCCTTCACCGAACAGATGCTCGGCATGACCGCAGTTGGAGCAGATGTGCACCGCCATGTTTTCCACCACACCCAGCACCGGGATGTTGACCTTGCGGAACATTTCCACCCCCTTGCGTGCGTCGAGCAGCGCCAGGTCCTGGGGCGTGGTGACAATCACTGCGCCCGCCACCGGGACTTTTTGCGCCAAGGTCAGCTGGATATCGCCGGTGCCTGGCGGCATATCGATCACCAGGTAGTCGAGGTTGCCCCAATCGGTCTGCATCACCAACTGCATCAAGGCACCGGAGACCATCGGCCCACGCCAGACCATCGGCGTATTGTCATCCGTAAGGAACGCCATCGACATGACTTCCACGCCATGGGCCTGGATTGGCACGAACCACTTCTGCTCCTTGATCTTGGGCCGTGAACCTTCGGCAATGCCAAACATCACGCCTTGGCTGGGGCCGTAGATATCGGCGTCGAGAATCCCCACCCTGGCCCCTTCACGGGCCAGGGCCAGGGCCAGGTTGGCCGCCGTGGTCGACTTGCCCACGCCGCCCTTGCCGGACGCCACGGCCACCACGTTCTTGACGTTGGCCAGGCCAGGAATCTGCGCCTGGGCCTTGTGCGCGGCGATCACGCACTGGATGTCGACCTTGGCCGAACGCACGCCATCCAGGCCTTCGATGGCCATTTGCAGCATCTGTGCCCAGCCACTCTTGAACAAACCTGCGGCGTAGCCCAGTTCAAGCTGGACCGTGACCTGATCGCCCTGCACATCAATGGCCCGGACACAGCCGGCGCTGACCGGGTCCTGGTTCAGATAGGGATCGGTGTACTGGCGAAGAACGGCTTCCACCGCTGCGCGATTGACGGCGCTCATGGGCTACTCCCGGAAAAGACAGACTAAAACAGGCGGCTATCCTAACCGTTCCGGCGCTTGAGGGGCATGCTTTCGCGAGATTGGAAAACGCTGAAACGGCCTCACGGGGTGAAATAAATTTCCCGGCGCTTTATAGTGGCCGACCTCCGTTTCATCAAGTAGCCGAGCCCCATGTCCGAGCCACGCAAGATCCTCGTCACCAGCGCCCTGCCCTATGCCAATGGTTCCATCCATCTTGGCCATATGCTTGAGTACATCCAGACCGATATGTGGGTGCGCTTCCAGAAGCATCGCGGCAATCAATGCATTTATGTCTGCGCGGACGACGCCCACGGTTCGGCCATCATGTTGCGCGCCGAAAAGGAAGGCATCACCCCGGAACAACTGATCGCCAACGTCCAGGCTGAACATAGCGCCGACTTTGCCGAGTTCCTGGTGGATTTCGACAACTTCCACTCGACCCATGCCGAAGAAAACCGCGAGCTGTCGAGCCAGATCTACTTGAAGCTGCGTGACGCCGGGCACATTGCCACCCGCTCGATCACCCAGTATTTCGACCCGGAAAAGAAAATGTTCCTGGCCGACCGCTTCATCAAGGGCACCTGCCCCAAATGCGGCACTGAAGACCAGTACGGCGACAACTGCGAAAAATGCGGCGCCACCTACGCGCCGACCGACCTGAAGGATCCGAAGTCGGCGATCTCGGGCGCCACCCCGGTGCTCAAGGATTCCCAGCACTTCTTCTTCAAGCTCCCGGATTTCCAGGAAATGCTGCAGACCTGGACCCGCAGCGGCACCCTGCAGGACGCCGTGGCAAACAAGATCGCCGAATGGCTGGATGCCGGCCTGCAACAGTGGGATATCTCCCGCGATGCGCCGTATTTCGGCTTCGAGATCCCCGATGAGCCGGGCAAGTACTTCTATGTATGGCTGGATGCGCCGATCGGCTACATGGCCAGCTTCAAGAACCTCTGCGACCGTACGCCTGAGTTGGACTTCGACGCTTTCTGGGGCAAGGACTCCACCGCCGAGCTGTACCATTTCATCGGCAAGGACATCGTCAACTTCCACGCCCTGTTCTGGCCGGCGATGCTCGAAGGTTCGGGCTACCGCAAGCCAACCGGCATCGCCGTGCACGGTTACCTGACGGTCAATGGCCAGAAGATGTCCAAGTCCCGTGGCACCTTTATCAAGGCGCGCACTTACCTGGACCACCTGTCGCCGGAATACCTGCGCTACTACTACGCGTCCAAGCTGGGCCGTGGCGTCGACGACCTGGACCTGAACCTCGAAGACTTCGTGCAGAAGGTCAATTCGGACCTGGTGGGCAAGGTGGTCAACATTGCCAGCCGTTGCGCCGGTTTTATCCACAAGGGCAATGCTGGCGTGATGGTGCCGGTCAACGCCGCGCCGGAACTGACCGACGCCTTCCTGGCGGCCGCGCCAAGCATCGCCGATGCCTATGAAGCCCGTGACTTTGCCCGCGCCATGCGCGAGATCATGGGCCTGGCCGACCGTGCCAACGCATGGATCGCCGACAAGGCGCCGTGGTCATTGAGCAAGCAGGAAGGCAAGCAGGATGAAGTCCAGGCCATCTGCGCCACCGGCATCAACCTGTTCCGCCAGTTGGTGATCTTCCTCAAGCCGGTGCTGCCGTTGCTGGCCGCTGACGCCGAGGCGTTCCTCAACGTTGCACCGTTGACCTGGAATGACCACACCAGCCTGCTCAACAACCATCAGCTCAATGAGTTCAAGCCGCTGATGACCCGTATCGACCCGGTCAAGGTGCAAGCCATGACAGACGCATCCAAGGAAGACCTGACCGCCAGCCAAACCGACACCGGCGAAGCCGCCCCGGCGGGCAATGGCGAGCTGGCCAAGGATCCGCTGTCGCCCGAAATCGATTTCGACACGTTCGCCGCGGTGGACCTGCGGGTCGCGCTGATCATCAAGGCCGAAGCCGTGGAAGGCGCCGACAAGCTGTTGCGCCTGACCCTGGATATCGGTGACGAGCAACGCAACGTGTTCTCCGGGATCAAGAGTGCCTACCCGGACCCGTCCAAGCTCGATGGTCGCCTGACCATGATGATCGCCAACCTCAAGCCACGGAAAATGAAATTCGGCATTTCTGAAGGCATGGTGATGGCAGCCGGTCCCGGCGGCGAGGAAATCTACCTGCTCAGCCCGGACAGCGGCGCCAAGCCTGGCCAGCGCATCAAGTAACCCGAAGTGCCCTGTCGCGGTGATTGGCCGCGACAGGGCGGTTTGCGCTAGTACCCTCTTCCTGCTTGCCGGATAATCAGGCCCTGTTTGCTTAACCGGCTCGACCATGACCGAACTGCTTGTCGCCCTTCTCAGCGCCGCCCTGATCAGCCACTACATGCTGCGTCTTTCGCTGCCCGGTGATCCACAGCTGGAGCGGCGGCGGGTGCATGCCCTTGGGTTGGCGACCACGCTGTTGCTCGCATTCAGCGGCCTATCGGCCTGGCTGCTTGATAACTTTGTATTACAACCCTTGGCGCTGGGCGCGTTATGGCTGTTTGCCTATGTGCCCGTGACGATCCTAGTGAGCCAGCCGTTGCTCAATGTGCTCTCCCGCCGCGTGCCCGCACTGCCCTTCGATGGGTTATGGGTGCCACTACTGGCTAGCACCGGCGTACTCAGCGTGGCCCTCCTGGGCCCGGGCAACGCCAGCGAGCTGATCTATAGCCTGGGCATCGGCCCGGCATTCTGGCTGGCCCTCAGCCTGTTCGACGACTTGCGCCAGCGAATCGACGAAAACAATATCCCCCGGCCCTTTAAAGGCCTGCCCGTGGACCTGCTCAGCGCCGGACTGATGGCCGTGGCGTTCCTGGGCTTAAACGCAATGATCAAACCATGAGCCTGATTCAACGTATCGACGCCCTGCTGCCCCAGACCCAATGCGGCAAATGCGGGCACCCGGGTTGCAGACCCTACGCCGAGGGTATCGCCCAGGGCGAGGCCATCAACAAGTGCCCGCCGGGTGGCACCGAGACCATTGCCGAGCTGGCCCAGTTGCTGAGCTTGCCCCCCCTGGAGCTGGACAGCGCCCGTGGCGAAGCCCCCGCGCAGATTGCCTTCATCCGCGAGGCCGAGTGCATCGGCTGCACCAAGTGCATCCAGGCCTGCCCGGTGGACGCGATTGTCGGCGCGGCCAAGCTGATGCACACCGTTATCGTTGATGAATGCACCGGCTGCGACTTGTGTGTAGCGCCTTGCCCGGTGGATTGCATCGACATGCTGCCACTGCCCCAGGCCACGGTACTGCCGATTGTCGCGGGCTATGCCAGCACGGCCGAGGAGCGCCAGGCGCGGGCGACCAAGCGTGATCGAGCCCGACGTCGCTTCGAGCAGCGCAATGCGCGGCTGCAGCGTGAGGAAGAGCACAAACTGACCGAACGCCTGGCCCGCAGCACACGCCCAGCACCCAGCGCAGAGGCCAGCAGCAACCCGTTACAGGCCGCCATCGAACGCGTGCGCGCGCAAAAAACCGCAGACATCGACGCGGCGCTAAAAAAAGCCAAGATCAACCTGGCGATGAGCCGGGCACAACTGCACAAATCCCTGAAAGCCTTTGGCCATCCGCCAACCTTTGAGCAGCAGTCGCAGTTGATCATCCTGCAACAGCAATTTGAAGCCGCCGAACGGGCATTGACCTCGCTCGAAGCAAACGCCCCAACTGTGGCGATGCCCCAGGCCAATAAAGATCCCGAGCTCAAGCGTGCAAAAATCCAGCTGGCCATGCGCCGCGCCGAGCTGAAAAAAGCCCAGGACACCCTGGCCGACGCCGAACAGTTGGCCGCGCTGGGCGCAGCCCTGGCTGCCGCTGAACAAGCCTTGCATGCAGCCGAGGAAAGCTCCGAGCAGCCCCGGCCCGACCTGCAACGTGTCGAGAAGCGGCCGATCGACAGCCAGCTTCGCCAATTGAAAACGGCGCTGGCCTATGCCCGCGCCGACCTGAGCAAACTCGAACGACAGCCCGCCAGCAGTACAACCGACTTGATGAACGCCAGGCAGCGTCTGGATGACGCCCAGCGTTTGGTGGATGAACATGTCGGCGCCTGACGTTGTCGAGCGCCAGCAACAGGCCATGCAGCGCCTATTAATGGCGGCAACGCCTGGCTTGCTGGTGCTGTTCTGGCTGTATGGCTGGGGCGTGTTGATCAATCTATTGCTGGCCGGCACCTGTGCCTGGGTTGTGGAAGCCGGAGTACGTCGCTTGCGGGGCAAGGGCTCCAGCGACCTGAGCGGCCTGGTCAGCGCGGTGCTACTGGCCCTGGCGCTGCCGCCTTATTGCCCGTGGTGGTTATGCCTTGGCGCGGTCAGCAGTGGATTGCTGTTGGGCAAACACCTGTATGGCGGCAAGCAGAACCCCTTCAACCCGGCCATGCTCGGTTATGCGCTGATGCTGCTGGCCTTTCCCCAACCCATGACCCATTGGCCGGCGTCCCACGGGCTGGATCTGCTGGCAGGCCTGCAACAGGTAATGGGCCTGCACGGCGAGACCGCCGATGCCTGGGCCAGGGCTACGGCGCTGGACGCTTTGCGCATCAATAACAGCCTGACCATCGATGAGCTATTCGCCCGCCACCCGGCTTTCGGCCAGATCGCCGGTAAAGGCAGCGAGTGGGTGAACCTGGCGTTTCTCGCGGGCGGCCTCTTTTTGCTGCAGCAGCGGGTCTTCAGTTGGCATGCACCGGTGGGCATGCTCGCCAGTCTGTTTGTTATCAGCTTGCTGTGCTGGAACGGCTCCGGTTCTGACTCCCACGGTTCGCCGCTGTTTCATCTGTTGACTGGGGCCACCATGCTCGGGGCGTTCTTTATCATCACCGAGCCAGTGTCGGGTGCGAAAAGTGCACGGGCGCGCCTGCTGTTTGGTGTGGGCGTTGGATTGCTGACCTATCTGATCCGCACCTGGGGCAGCTACCCGGATGGCGTGGCGTTTGCGGTGCTGATGATGAACCTGGCGGTGCCGGCACTGGAGCGCTGGACGCGGCCGCAGGCGGTGAATGCATGAAGCGCACGTCTCAAACAGTGATCGTGCTGCTGATCGCCACCGGCGCGGTGGGCCTGACGATCGGCCTGCAACAGCTGACCGCCAAGTCGATTGCTGCGCAGCAGCGAGAGATGCAGAGTCGGGCGCTGCTGGATGTGCTGCCCGTTGGCAGTTATGACAATCAACCGCTGGAGCGCCCACTGGGCATCACCTCGCCAATGCTGGACAACAGTCAACTGCAGGGTGGTTACCTCGCGACCTTGGCCGGCAAACCCAATGCGGTTGTGCTGCGCTCACAGGTCGATGGATATGGTGGGCGCATAGAGTTGCTGATTGCCATCGACCACAACGCCAAGCTGCTCGGGGTAAAGACCCTGGCGCACGCGGAAACGCCGAGCCTGGGCGGGCATATTGGCGAGCCTGGCAATGCGTGGCTGGCCTCATTCAAGGGTCTGTCGCGGGGAAACCCACAGGCTTGGGCGCTAAAGAAAGACAGCGGTCAGTTCGACCAGATGGCCGGCGCGACCATCACTTCCCGCGCAGTGATCAACGCGATCCATGATGCCTTGCGTTACTTTGACGAACATCGTCAGGCACTGCTGGAGACCACCGCCCATGACTAAGCCGTTCGCCCTCGGCAGCCTGCTGTTGCCTGCGCTGCTGAGTGTCAGCGCTACGCTGGCGAACGCAGCAGCCTTCTGGGCTCTATGGGTACTGGTCTTGACGCTCCATGGCTGGAGCTGCGGCTGGGTGCGCAATCGCCTCAGTGACCACTGGCGGCTGACTGCCAATGTGTTGCTGGCCACCACCTGGGCCAGTTGCGCATATCTGGTGGCGCAGGCTCTGGCCTATGGCTCGTCTACGCACCTGGGGGCATACCTGGCGCTGATCGGTATGCAATGCGTACTGCTTGAGCATGCTGGTTTGTTCGCCACCGACCGGCGTAGGGCGCGGCTCCAACTGTTCGCCGTATTCGCCGGGTTGCTGCTTGCAATCGCCCTATTGCGCTATTTACTCGGCAGTGGCATCGCCCCCCTAGCCCCCACAGGGTTTATCCTGCTCGGGCTGTTGCTTGCCGGGTGGCAGGCCTGGACCCAACGCCGCAAACCACAATGAAGGAACCGCTCGCCCCATGAATGCCGCAAAACGCCTGGAGATCTTTCGCCGGTTTCACGAGGACAACCCGGAGCCCAAGACCGAGTTGGCCTACTCGTCGCCGTTCGAGTTGCTGATTGCCGTGATCCTGTCAGCGCAATCGACGGACGTGGGCGTAAACAAGGCCACGGCCAAGCTGTTTCCCATAGCCAATACTCCGGCCGCGATCCACGCCCTGGGGGTTGAAGGGTTGTCGCAATACATCAAGACCATTGGCCTTTACAACAGCAAGGCGAAAAACGTCATTGAAACCTGTCGCCTGCTGGTCGAGTTGCATGGCGGTGAAGTGCCACAGACCCGCGAAGCATTGGAGGCACTGCCTGGCGTGGGCCGCAAGACGGCCAATGTGGTGCTCAATACTGCCTTTCGGCAATTGACCATGGCGGTGGACACCCACATTTTTCGCGTCAGCAACCGCACCGGAATCGCTCCGGGCAAGAATGTGGTGGAGGTGGAGAAACAACTGATGAAGTTTGTGCCCAAGCCGTACCTGCTCGACTCACACCACTGGTTGATTCTGCACGGTCGTTATGTGTGCCAGGCCCGCAAGCCGCGCTGCGGCAGCTGTCGCATCGAAGATTTGTGTGAATACAAGGAAAAGACATCGGACGATTGAGCAATCATTGGTTTTATTGATCACTCGATTGAAAAAATCTTTTTTACCCGGTGCACGATTGTCGATATAAGGAGCGCCAACGGCAGTCTTAGCCTGGAGTTAACCTTATGAGCACTGGCAAAGAACAACTGGATGTAGAAGATGACTTCGTGGCCACGGACCCTGACGAGGCAGCCGAGGCACCTGTAGAAGTTGCCAAGACCAATTTGAGCAAACGCCGCACCATCGACAACCTTCTGGAAGAGCGACGCCTGCAAAAACAGTTGGCCGATTACGATTTCGATCTCTAGCCAAACGATCACACAGAAGCCTCCGCCATGGAGGCTTTTCCTGCCTGTTGCTCCCTGCGTCTTAAACCAGGCCGTTGCGCTGAGCGAGCTCGATCAGGTCCACCAGGGACCTTGCATTGAGCTTGAGCAGCAAGCGCGTCTTGTACGTGCTCACAGTCTTGTTGCTGAGGAACATGCCATCAGCGATCTCCTTGTTGGTCTTTCCCTGGGCCAATTGCTGCAACACCATCATCTCCCGACCTGACAGCCGCTCGACCATATCGGCTTCGCTGGTGTTGCCCTGTGTGGAGCGTACCGAGTTGAGTGCCTGGTTGGGGAAGTAGCTGTAGCCAGACAGCACCGCCTTGATCGCGCTCAGCAACTCGGTGAGGTCCTGCTGCTTGCACACATAGCCCGCTGCGCCTGCCTGCATGCAGCGCATGGAAAAGTGGCCTGGCGCCTGTGACGTCAGCACCAGTACCTTGAACGGTTGCGCCTGCTTTGTGGAAGACAGGCGACAAATAACTTCCAAACCGTCAAGTTTGGGAATTCCAATATCCAGGATGACAATATCCGGCATATGCTCCCGCGCTAGTTGCAACGCGTCGACTCCGTTATCGGTCTCTGCAACGACCTCATAACCATGACGCTCCATTAGCATGCGTACAGCAAGACGAATGACGGGATGATCATCCACGATCAGCACTTTATTCATGGGCAAGTCCAATTTCGCTGTTCGAATTATTCAGAACCAGCACAATAGCCTAGTCGTTTCCTCCTTGGCATAGCACTCCCCCCCAAGTAACGACAAGCAGAGACCCAACCCACAAAGTTATGAGAATAGACCTACAAAAAAACGCCTATATGGATGTGTCGGTTTTTGTTCGGCCTTTCAGAACTTTCCGTGGGCAAACATATTTTGAGCCAAAAAAGCCCCCTGCGCCCCGGAAACGTAAACGGGACGCACGCCATTCACAGCAAATACCTATTGCACAGCCAGCTTGTACGGGGGCCGCAGCCCTCCCAAGGCGTTTCCAAAAAGTTCCCACGTGCAACAGCCACTGACAATACCTGGAATTATCTGACAGATAATTCCACAAACTAAATAAAACGCTTCATCCGTCCTACTTAATAACCGAATGAATTTAAACACAAATAACGCCAGACACCTGACAGACCAACTTCCAGATACAAAATCCAAGCATAAAAAACCAATAAACACCGACAGCCCCACTCCCGGGAACAATATTAAACATCAATAAACGCTCACCTGATTTCAGGCAAAAAAAATGGCCCCTCTTACGAGGAACCATTTTTTATGAGGCTACAGATACTTCAGAACAACTTGCGGCCTTTGTTCGCCGCAATGCGCATGCGCAGTGCGTTGAGCTTGATGAAACCCGCAGCGTCAGCCTGATTGTAAGCACCGCCATCTTCTTCAAAAGTGGCGATATTGGCATCGAACAGCGACTCATCGGACTTGCGACCGGTAACGATCACATTACCCTTGTACAGTTTCAGGCGCACAACGCCATTCACATGGACCTGGGACGCGTCGATCATCTGTTGCAGCATCAGGCGCTCAGGGCTCCACCAGTAGCCGGTGTAGATCAGGCTGGCGTACTTGGGCATCAGCTCATCCTTGAGGTGCGCCACTTCGCGGTCCAGGGTGATGGACTCGATGGCGCGGTGAGCGCGCAGCATGATGGTGCCACCTGGCGTTTCGTAGCAGCCACGGGACTTCATGCCCACGTAGCGGTTCTCTACGATATCCAGACGACCGATACCGTGCTCGCCACCAATACGGTTCAGGGTCGCCAGTACGGTGGCCGGGGTCATTTCGACGCCGTCCAGCGCAACGATATCGCCGTTGCGGTAGGTCAGCTCAAGGTACTGCGGCTTGTCGGGAGCGTTCTCCGGGGAGACGGTCCACTTCCACATGTCTTCTTCGTGCTCGGTCCAGGTGTCTTCCAGCACGCCGCCTTCATAGGAGATATGCAGGAGGTTGGCGTCCATCGAGTACGGGGACTTCTTCTTGCCGTGGCGCTCGATCGGGATTGCGTGTTTTTCAGCGTAATCCATCAGTTTTTCGCGGGACAGCAGGTCCCACTCACGCCAAGGGGCAATCACTTTTACGCCGGGTTTCAAGGCATAGGCGCCCAGTTCGAAACGCACCTGGTCGTTGCCCTTGCCGGTGGCGCCATGGGAAATGGCGTCTGCGCCGGTTTCGTTGGCAATTTCGATCAGGCGCTTGGCGATCAGCGGACGCGCGATGGAAGTACCCAGCAGGTACTCGCCTTCGTAGACGGTGTTGGCGCGAAACATCGGGAAAACGAAATCGCGGACGAATTCTTCGCGCAGGTCGTCAATGTAGATCTCTTTGACGCCCATGGCTTGCGCCTTGGCTCGTGCAGGTTCGACCTCTTCACCCTGACCCAGGTCAGCGGTAAAGGTCACCACTTCACAGTTATAAGTATCCTGCAGCCACTTGAGGATCACCGAAGTGTCCAGGCCGCCGGAATACGCGAGAACGACCTTGTTTACGTCGGCCATGCCATCACTCCACGGGGTTTTACGGAAAGGCGTCGATTCTACCGATCAAAACCGTGAAATTACAGGGGCGCGACAGCAAATGAAGATAAAGCGACAGATTATGTCGGGCGAGCGACGAATGGCCGCACCTTAAAACGCCTTGGCTGTGGGGAATCAGATGCCTAGCGTCATCGTTGACGAGCATCGCTGGCCAGCCAGCTCCCACAGAGAAGTATCAGGAGGTCGCTGCCGCATTCGCCGGGGCCGTGGCCTGGGGCGCCGGTTTTTCGGGGGCAGGCACGCGGTCGAGGTGGATATTGACCCGCCGGTTCTTCGCCCGGTTGGCCGGATTGGTGTTGGGGACCAGTGGATAACGCTCACCATGAAAACGCAGGACAATCTGCGACTCAGGGATGCCGTTGGCCTTGAAGAAGTCCATCACCGCCAGACCCCGGCGCCGTGACAGGTCACGATTGGTCAGGCGGTTGCCGCTGTTGTCCGAATGGCCGTCCAGTTCGATATGGTTGACGGTAGGGTCGGCCTTGATGAATTCAAGCATCACCATCAGCTTGGCCTTGGCTGCCGGATCCAGGTCAATCCCCCCGCCCGGAAAACCGACTTCAGCCTGCTTGACCTGCTCGAAGTTCATCGGCAGCAACTTCGCGGTACACAACTGGTAGTCGCTATAGGCCTTATTGAATCGCACCGGCAGCAGACGGATTTCCGAATAGCCGCCGTCCCTGGAATAGTGGCGCACGGTAGGGGTGCGGCCATCCAGCAAGCCATTGAACAGGCGTCCGGCCTGGGCTTGAGAGCTGTTGAACAGCACATCGCCGCTGCCCGCACGCACGGCACCGAGGTTGATATCACCGCGCCCCGGCTGCCACGGCGCGGCCGCCGCCAATAACGTCGCGGAACCGACGCCCAGCGCACTATTGTAGGCTTTCAGGCGAAATGTCGCCTGCTCGCCGGCCCTGCGCACGAACTCACCCGAGCCAAAATCGGCGATAGGCTGGCTCAAGCGGCACTCGAACTTGTCGCCTTCCACCTTCCACTCGACATTCTCCAGGCGCGTCTGGAATGTCAGGGCCATCGCGGGCAAGCTGGCGAACACGCTGAGCAGGGCTAGATATTGCTGGCGCACGGGCGGCTCCACTGGTTTCTACAACACATCAAGGCGTCATACATCGTTAAGGCATACCCAGGGATATCGGTCGCGTCCTGCAAAACTTGATAGCGAGTGCCTGCAAGAGTCTTTTCCGGTAGCATTCCCACCAGATTGACCCGCCTGGAATCCCCAATGTCCGACCGCCTGACCCTGCTGCGTCCCGACGACTGGCATATTCATCTTCGCGATGGTGCTGCGTTGCCCCAAACCGTGGCCGATGTTGCGCGCACGTTTGGCCGTGCCATCATCATGCCTAACCTGGTACCTCCGGTGCGTAATGCCGCTGAAGCCGACGCCTATCGCCAGCGCATCCTCGCTGCGCGACCGGCCGGTAGCCGCTTCGAACCGTTGATGGTGCTCTACCTGACCGACCGCACCCAGCCCGCCGAAATACGCGAAGCCAAGGCCAGCGGTTTCGTGCACGCCGCCAAGCTGTACCCGGCCGGCGCCACGACCAACTCCGACTCCGGCGTAACCAGTATCGACAAGATCCTGCCCGCCATCGAAGCCATGGCCGAAGTGGGCATGCCGCTGCTGATCCACGGTGAAGTCACCCGTGGCGATGTGGATGTGTTTGATCGCGAGAAGATCTTCATCGACGAGCACATGCGCCGTGTGGTCGAGCTGTTCCCGACGCTCAAGGTCGTGTTCGAGCACATCACCACCGCAGACGCCGTGCAGTTCGTCACCGAGGCTTCGGCCAACGTCGGCGCAACCATCACCGCGCACCACCTGCTATACAACCGCAACCACATGCTGGTGGGTGGGATTCGGCCGCACTTCTATTGCCTGCCGATCCTCAAGCGCAACACCCATCAGGTGGCGTTGCTCGATGCGGCTACCAGTGGCAGCGCAAAGTTCTTCCTCGGCACCGACTCGGCGCCCCACGCCCAGCACGCCAAGGAAGCCGCCTGCGGTTGTGCCGGCTGCTACACCGCCTATGCGGCGATCGAGCTGTACGCCGAAGCCTTCGAATCGCGCAACGCCCTGGACAAACTCGAGGCCTTCGCCAGCCTCAATGGCCCACGTTTCTATGGCCTGCCGGCGAATACCGACCGTATTACCCTGGTCCGTGAAGACTGGACCGCCCCCACCAGCCTGCCATTTGGCGAGCTGACCGTTATCCCGCTGCGCGCCGGTGAAACACTGCGCTGGCGCCTGCTGGAGGAACACAAGTGAGTGAAGACCATTACGACGACGAACAGGAACACAGTGGCGGCGGTTCGCGCCACCCAATGGCCGAGCGTTTCCGCGGCTATCTGCCTGTCGTTATCGACGTAGAAACCGGCGGCTTCAATTGCGCCACCGATGCACTGCTGGAAATTGCGGCGACCACCATCGGTATGGACGAACAGGGTTTTGTGTATCCAGAACACACCCACTTCTTCCGCGTCGAGCCGTTTGAAGGCGCCAATATCGAAGCCGCAGCCTTGGAGTTCACCGGGATCAAGCTCGACCATCCACTGCGCATGGCCGTCAGCGAAGAAGCGGCGTTGACCGACATCTTCCGTGGCGTACGCAAGGCCTTGAAGGCCAACGGCTGCAAACGCGCGATCCTGGTCGGCCACAACAGCAGTTTTGACCTGGGCTTTCTCAACGCCGCCGTGGCACGCCTGGACATGAAGCGCAACCCGTTCCACCCGTTCTCCAGCTTTGACACCGCCACCCTGGCTGGCCTGGCTTATGGCCAGACCGTACTGGCCAAAGCATGCCAGGCAGCCGGTATCGACTTCGACGGTCGCGAGGCCCACTCGGCTCGCTACGACACCGAGAAGACCGCCGATCTGTTCTGCGGCATCGTTAACCGCTGGAAACAGATGGGCGGCTGGGAAGATTTCAGCGACTGATTACGTCGCCAAATCCCACGCATAAAAAAACCGGCCCTCTCAGGCCGGTTTTTTTTCACCGCGAATCTGGCTTACAGCTTGCCAGCGTTCTCGGTCAGGTAAGCCGCAACGCCTGCTGGCGAAGCGTTCATGCCCTTGTCGCCTTTTTTCCAGTTGGCCGGGCAGACTTCGCCGTGCTCTTCGTGGAATTGCAGAGCGTCGACCAGGCGGATCAGCTCTTCCATGTTACGGCCCAGCGGCAGGTCGTTGATGATCTGCGAGCGCACAACGCCCTTGTCGTCGATCAGGAACGCGCCACGGAAAGCCACGCCGCCTTCGGACTCAACGTCGTAGGCCTTGGCGATGTCGTGCTTCATGTCGGCAGCCATGGTGTATTTGACTTTGCCGATGCCGCCATCATTGATAGCGGTGTTGCGCCAGGCGTTGTGGGTGAAATGGGAGTCAATGGAAACGGCAACCACTTCAACGTTACGCGCCTTGAAATCGTCCATGCGGTGATCCAGGGCGATCAGCTCGGACGGGCAGACGAAGGTGAAGTCCAGCGGGTAGAAGAACACCAGGCCGTATTTGCCTTTGATGGCTTCAGACAGCTTGAAGCTGTCAACGATTTCGCCATTGCCGAGGACGGCTGGTACGTCGAAATCCGGGGCTTGTTTGCCGACGAGTACGCTCATTGGTTATCTCCTGATGGTATTTGAAGTAAATGGACCGCCCCGAGTCTGCCGTGAATTGACGACAGGCCTGTGACGCGATCACGCTTCGTAAAGACCGGCCATCATACCTGAAAAAAACCGTTCGTCAGTGAGGGCGCCATGGCGAGCAATAGTTTGAGAAAGCACTTTGACAATCATTCTCGTTAACATTAAGATCCGTCGCACTTAAGCCTTAAACCGCGATGGTTCTCCCTTATGTATGTCTGCCTCTGCACTGGCGTCACCGACGGACAAATCCGCGAAGCGATCTATGAAGGTTGCTGCAGCTACAAGGAAGTGCGTGAAACTACCGGCGTTGCCAGCCAATGCGGCAAATGTGCTTGCCTTGCCAAGCAAGTGGTACGGGAAACCTTGACTAAACTGCAGGTAGCCCAGGCCGCGATCCCCTACTCGGCAGAATTTACACACGCCTGAAACAACCTATTTTAAAGAACCGGACTTAGCGTCCGGTTTTTTTATGCCTGCAATTCAAATAGTTAGGTCCAAGACGCGGAACACAAACATTCTTATTCCGATTAATTTTCATTTATTATTCAATAACTTAGGTTTGACACTAGTAATCGTGCAGCTCAAACTCCGCCTTATATACAACGAATACAAGGCAGGACCCCAATCATGAAAGGCGACATCTCAGTCATCCAGCAACTCAATAAAATCCTTGCCAATGAACTGGTCGCGATCAATCAGTACTTCCTGCATGCGCGCATGTATGACGACTGGGGCCTGGAAAAGCTCGGCAAGCGCGAGTACAAGGAATCGATCAAGGCCATGAAGGACGCAGACGCGCTGATCAAGCGCATCCTGTTCCTCGAAGGTCTGCCGAACGTACAGGACCTGGGCAAGCTGAATATCGGCGAGCACACCCTGGAAATGCTCAACAGCGACCTGGGCTTCGAGCGCAAGAGCCATGCCGACCTCAAGGCCGCCATCGCCCACTGCGAGACCAAGGGCGACTTCGGCAGCCGTGAGCTGCTGGAAGATATTCTGGAAGACCAGGAAGAGCATATCGACTGGCTGGAAACCCAAGTTGGCCTGATCGACAAAGTAACTCTGGAAAACTACCTGCAATCGCAGATGGGTGAGTAATCTCTAAATATTGTAGGAGCGAGCTTGCTCGCGAAAAGCGTGAAGGCGCCGCGTTCATTCAGAATGCTCGCGTTATCGTTAACGCCCTTCGCGAGCACGCTCGCTCCTACAGGTACGAAAAAGCCCCGCTCTCGAATGAGAAGCGGGGCTTTTTATTGTGCGCGAATCAGGCTTCGGTCTTGGCCGCCGCCTTTTCAGCAGCATCCTTGATCAGCGCCTGCAACGAACCATCAGCCGCCATTTCGGTGATGATATCGCTACCGCCGACCAGTTCACCGGCCACCCACAGTTGTGGGAAAGTTGGCCAGTTGGCGTACTTCGGCAGGTTGGCGCGGATTTCCGGGTTTTGCAGGATATCGACGTAGGCGAACTTTTCGCCACACTGCATCACGGCCTGGGAAGCCTTTGCGGAGAAGCCGCACTGCGGGGCATTCGGTGCGCCCTTCATGTAAAGCAGAATGGTGTTGTTAGCAATCTGCTCTTTAATCGTTTCGATGATATCCATGGAACACCTCGGCTGGAACTTTGCGACTCACAGGTCGGCACGGTGGCGCATTGTAACGCAAAATCCGAGCGTGGTGCTCGGGCTCCCCGACAGACTCACTGCGTCACGCCGCCGCGACCTGCACCGGCACACCATTCAATGCTGCGTTGCCCGACAACTCATCCAACTGCCGCTCATCCGTCAGGTCGTTGGCACTCGCCCCAGGCTGCGCGCTGGCGATGTTCATATGCACACCCGGCCGATCATGGCCCCACCCGTGGGGCAGGCTGACCACGCCAGGCATCATTTCCAGGCTGGCCAACACCTGCACTTCGATCATGCCGATCCGCGAACTGACCCGCACCCGCTGCCCGTCACTCAGTTGGCGGCTGGCGAGATCATCCGGGTGCATCAACAGTTGATGCCGCGGCTTGCCCTTCACCAGCCGGTGATAGTTGTGCATCCACGAATTATTGCTGCGCACATGCCGGCGACCGATCAACAGTAACTCGTCGACCTTAGGCAGCGGTAAGGCCGCAAACCGCGCTAGGTCCGCCAGGATCACGGGCGGAGCCGCCTGGACCCGGCCGTTGGCAGTTTTCAAACGCCCCGCCAGATTGGCCTTCAGCGGCCCCAGGTCCAGGCCATGGGGATGATCGGCCAGCATGTCCACCGACAGCTTGTGAGTGGAGGCGTCGCCATAGGCGCCCGCCCGCAAGCCAAGATCAATCATCTGCGCTGGCGCCATCGTCGGCTTGAGCGGGTTGCCGGTGCGGGCCGCAAACGCCTGGGCCAGACCGACGAAAATTTCCCAGTCGTGCAACGCCCCCTCGGGTTTGGGCAAAATCGCCCGATTGAAGCGCGTGACGTTACGCACCGCAAACATATTGAAGGTCGTGTCGTAGTGATCGTTTTCCAAGGCCGACGTCGAGGGCAGGATCAAGTCGGCATAGCGGGTGGTCTCGTTGATATACAGGTCCACGCTGACCATAAACTCCAGGCCATCCAGCGCCTGCTCCAGTTGCCGACCGTTAGGCGTAGACAACACCGGATTGCCAGCCACGGTGACCAGCGCGCGGATTTGCCCTTCACCGGCGGTAAGCATTTCTTCGGCCAGGGCCGATACCGGCAGCTCGCCGCTGTATTCGGGCCGCCCCGAAACCCGGCTCTGCCAACGATTGAAATGCCCGCCTGACGTGGCTGCCACCAGGTCCACCGCAGGCTCGGTGCACAAGGCGCCGCCCACCCGGTCCAGATTGCCGGTGACCAGGTTGATCAACTGCACCAGCCAGTGGCACAAGGTGCCGAATGCCTGGGTCGACACCCCCATGCGTCCGTAGCAGACCGCCTTGTCCGCGGCTGCAAAGTCCCGCGCCAACTGGCGAATCTGCTCGGCCGGCACCGCGCATTGAGCGCTCATGGCCTCGGCGGTAAAGCTCGCGAGGGCGCGGCGTACCTCGTCCAAACCGTCCACCGGCAAGTGGCTGTCACGGGTCAGGTGTTCTTCGAACAACGTGTTAAGCACCCCGAACAGCAACGCCGCGTCCCCACCAGGGCGCACAAACAGATGCTGGTCGGCCATGGCCGCCGTCTCACTGCGCCGGGGGTCGACCACCACCACTTTGCCGCCGCGCGCCTGAATCGCCTTCAGGCGCTTTTCCACATCCGGCACGGTCATGATGCTGCCATTGGAAGCCAGTGGATTGCCGCCCAGGATCAGCATGAAGTCGGTCTGGTCAATATCCGGGATGGGCAGCAACAGCCCATGCCCATACATCAGGTGGCTGGTGAGGTGATGGGGCAATTGGTCCACCGATGTCGCGGAAAAACGATTGCGTGTTTTCAACTGCCCAAGAAAATAGTTGCTGTGGGTCATCAAGCCATAGTTATGCACGCTCGGATTGCCCTGATACACCGCCACCGCATTCTGCCCATGCCGCGCCTGGATGCCCGTCAACCGCTCGGCCACCAGGGCGAAGGCCTCGTCCCAGGGGATCGGTTGCCACTCGCTGCCTACCCGCAGCATCGGTTGGTGCAGGCGATCGGGATCGTTCTGGATATCCTGCAGGGCCACGGCCTTGGGGCAGATATGGCCACGGCTGAAGGTGTCCAGGGCATCGCCCTTGATCGAGGTAATGGCAATGCTGCCTGCGTCCGAGGTGGTGGTTTCCAGGGTCAGGCCGCAGATGGCTTCGCACAGGTGGCAGGCACGGTGATGGAGAGTCTTGGTCATGGCCAGTCTCTTTATTAGGGCTTTGGCCCGACTATGGGCCGCGCCCACTCGCGGCGCCAGCAAGGTTCGCCCCGTGAATCAACGGGCATCAGGCCAAGCCATGGGCAAGCATGAGCAAATGTTTCAGAAACCTCCCGTACACCCGTTGAAACCGACGAAACCTGGCCCCGTGCCGCCATCACGCATTGCAAAAGGTCTCGACGCCAGTGTACAAATGACCCGCTGCTGTCCGTAAACAGGCTTCAAAAGTGCTATTCCCGCCCCTTTGAACACCCCTAAAAAACCGTAGCCTATTGGTAAGACGCGACATTTAATGTCAATATCGCGCCTTCCCCTATTTCGTCGCCCCGTGCGGCTTTCGCCGCAGGTCTCGCCCGTTGTCACAATAAACAAGGCTTTGAGTATCTGCGGTCTGTTGCAAAAAGGTAGTTAATGATGAGCGCAAGGCACTTTCTCTCCCTGATGGATTGCACGCCCGAAGAGCTGGTCAGCGTGATCCGTCGAGGCATTGAGCTTAAAGACCTGCGTAATCGCGGCGTACTGTTCGAGCCTTTGAAAAACCGCGTACTCGGGATGATTTTCGAGAAATCGTCCACCCGTACCCGCCTGTCCTTCGAAGCCGGCATGATCCAGCTCGGCGGCCAAGCCATCTTTCTGTCGCCCCGGGACACCCAACTGGGCCGTGGCGAGCCAATCAGCGATTGCGCCATTGTCATGTCACGCATGCTCGATGCGGTGATGATCCGTACCTTCGCCCATAGCATCCTCACCGAATTTGCCGCCAACTCGCGAGTGCCGGTGATCAATGGGCTGTCCGATGACCTGCATCCGTGCCAGTTGCTGGCCGATATGCAGACGTTCCTCGAACATCGCGGTTCGATCCAGGGCAAAACCGTTGCCTGGATCGGCGATGGCAACAACATGTGCAATAGCTATATAGAAGCGGCGATCCAGTTCGACTTCCACTTACGCATTGCCTGCCCCGAGGGCTACGAGCCCAGCGCCGAATTCCTGGCCAAGGCCGACGCCCGCGTTCAAATCGTGCGCGACCCGAAAGACGCCGTGGTCGGCGCGCACCTGGTGAGTACCGACGTCTGGACCTCCATGGGCCAGGAAGACGAGACCGCCAAGCGCCTGGCCCTGTTTGCACCGTATCAAGTCACCCGTGAATTGCTCGACCTCGCCGCGCCAGACGCGTTGTTCATGCACTGCCTACCGGCGCATCGCGGCGAAGAAATCAGCCTCGACCTGTTGGATGACCCGCGCTCCGTCGCCTGGGACCAGGCAGAAAACCGCCTGCATGCCCAGAAGGCCCTGCTGGAGTTCCTGGTCCCACCGGCGTATCACCACGCATGAGCCAGCCACTTCTGCTGAAACTCCGCGATCTGGCATGCGGCTATCAGGACCAGCGGGTGGTGCAGAACCTCAACCTGCACCTGAATGCCGGCGATATCGGTTGCCTGCTGGGCTCCTCGGGCTGCGGCAAGACCACCACCCTGCGTGCGATTGCCGGGTTTGAGCCGGTCCACGAAGGCGAAATCAACCTGGCGGGCGAAGTGATCTCCAGCGCAGGTTTTACCCTGGCACCGGAGAAACGTCGGATTGGCATGGTGTTCCAGGACTACGCACTGTTTCCGCACCTCAGCGTGGCCGACAACATCGGCTTCGGCATTCGCAAACACCCGCAAAAAGAGCGAGTGGTGGCTGAATTGCTGGAGTTGGTCAACCTGAAGAACCTGGGCAAGCGCTTCCCCCACGAACTGTCCGGCGGCCAGCAACAGCGCGTGGCCCTGGCCCGTGCGTTGGCTCCGGAGCCGCAGTTGCTGCTGTTGGACGAGCCCTTCTCCAACCTCGACGGTGAACTGCGACGCAAGCTCAGCCATGAAGTGCGGGACATCCTCAAGGCCCGTGGCACCAGTGCGATCCTGGTGACCCATGACCAGGAAGAAGCCTTTGCCGTAAGCGACCACGTAGGTGTGTTCAAGGAAGGCCGGCTGGAGCAATGGGACACGCCCTACAACCTCTATCACGAACCGCTGACGCCTTATGTGGCAAGTTTTATTGGCCAGGGGTACTTCATCCGCGGGCAGTTGAGTTCGCCGGAATCGGTCAGCACCGAACTGGGCGAGTTGCGCGGCAATCGTGCCTATACCTGGCCGACGGGCAGCGCGGTGGATGTATTGCTGCGCCCGGATGACATCGTGTATGCGCCGGACAGCGCCTTGAAAGCGCAGATCGTCGGCAAGACTTTCCTCGGTGCCTCAACCCTGTACCGCTTGCAGTTGCCGACCGGTGCCCAACTGGAATCGATTTTCCCCAGCCATGCCGACCATCAGGTAGGTGCACAGGTGGGGATCCGCGTGGCGGCAGAGCATCTGGTGCTGTTCCAGGCCTCGGGGAGCACGGCGGCGCAGATTGTGCAGGTGGAATCCGGTGTGCGGCGCTATAGCACCGCCAGTTGAATAAACCCGATCCGACATTTAGCAGCGGGCTTGTGTGGGAGCCGGGCTTGCCCGCGATGCAGGCGCCTCGGTCTGTCAGCTGCATCGGGGTGATGCTATCGCAGGCAAGCCAGCTCCCACAGAGGCTGGCTTGCACATTTGACTCCCACTGTTGAAATCACACCCGGCCAATCGGCGCAAATGTAGCCTGGGTGTGCTCTGCCAGCACCGCCGCCGCCAACTCCACCTCAAGCCCTCTCCTGCCAGCGCTGACAAAAATTGTCGTAAAAGGCTGTGCGCTCACATCGATGAACGTGCGCAAGCGCTTCTTCTGCCCCAGCGGGCTGATCCCCCCCAACAAGTAACCGGTAGAGCGCTGCGCCGCCGCCGGGTCGGCCATCTCGACCTTCTTCACGCCCGCCGCATGCGCCAGGGCCTTCAAATCCAGACTTCCGACGACCGGCACCACCGCCACCAACAATTCACCTTTTTCGCTACTGGCGAGCAAGGTCTTGAATACCTGCGCCGGGTCCAGGCTCAGTTTTTCCGCGGCCTCCAGGCCATAAGAGGCGGCCTTGGGGTCATGTTCGTAACTGTGGATGCGATGTTCGGCGCGAACTTTTTTCAACAAGTCCAATGCGGGTGTCATGGGGGCTCCAGGCTTGGGGGAAACGTGGAAAAGCAGGCCACCGATTCTAGGACAAACCCAGGCAAAAGGCTCTAGTGCAGGGCACCGTGCGACGAATCCGCGCAGATCCTGGGCACGCTTGCCGCCCGTTGCGACGACGTATTGTCGCGATCATTCATCACATTAATAGTTTGAAAATGACCGACCGTTCACTTTCGACCTTTGACAGCGGTGTTTCTTGTCTATATTTTTTCGTTTCCGAATACTGTAGGAATACACTCGCAGTATCCGAGCAGTAAGCCGTGGCCAGAATGGGGATTCTGTTTACGGTGAAAATCGCGCATGGCCCGTTGTGGCAGAGCGCCAGACAAGAAAAAAAATCGAGGTTTTCAATGACAACTGCTCTTCAACAGCCTTCACTTTCAAGCCAATGCATGGCCGAATTCCTCGGCACCGCGCTGCTGATCTTCTTCGGCACAGGCTGCGTCGCTGCGCTCAAGGTCGCGGGTGCCAGCTTTGGCTTGTGGGAAATCAGCATCATCTGGGGGATCGGCGTAAGCATGGCGATCTATCTGAGCGCCGGCATTTCCGGGGCTCATCTCAATCCAGCCGTCAGTATCGCGCTGTGCATCTTTGCCGATTTCGACAAGCGCAAACTGCCCTTCTATATCATCGCCCAGGTCGCCGGCGCCTTTTGTTCGGCGGCGTTGGTCTACACGCTCTACAGCAATCTTTTTTTCGATTACGAACAAACTCACCACATGGTCCGTGGCTCGGCTGCCAGCCTGGAACTGGCCTCGGTGTTCTCCACCTACCCCCACGCCCTGCTGAATACCGCCCAGGCATTCCTGGTGGAGATGGTCATCACCGCCATCCTGATGGGTGTGATCATGGCCCTGACCGACGACAACAACGGCTTGCCCCGTGGCCCTCTGGCCCCGCTGCTGATCGGTTTGCTGATCGCCGTGATTGGCAGCGCCATGGGCCCGCTGACCGGGTTTGCCATGAACCCGGCCCGGGATTTCGGGCCCAAGCTGATGACCTTTTTCGCCGGTTGGGGTGAAATGGCCTTCACCGGCGGGCGCGATATTCCTTATTTCCTGATTCCGATCCTTGCACCGATTGTCGGTGCCTGCCTCGGCGCTGCGGCCTATCGCGGGTTGATTGCCCGCCATCTGCCCAACGTCGCACCTGCTACAACTGATGCAGCCGAAACCGCCGCCAGCGGTAACACCCGAACTTCCTGAAAGCGGTAGCCTGAGCCCTTCTGCCCTTTGCGGCCCAGGCTACTTACCCACTCCCTTTTTCCGTCCAAGGCAATCGACATGACCGACACACAGAATAAGAACTACATCATTGCCCTCGATCAGGGCACCACCAGTTCCCGGGCGATCATCTTTGATCGTGACGCCAACGTGGTGTGCACCGCCCAACGTGAATTCGTCCAGCATTACCCACAAGCCGGCTGGGTCGAGCATGACCCGATGGAAATCTTCGCCACCCAGAGCGCCGTGATGGTCGAGGCCCTGGCGCAAGCAGGCCTGCACCACGATCAGGTGGCCGCCATCGGCATCACCAACCAGCGTGAAACCACGGTGGTCTGGGACAAGATCACCGGCCGCCCGATCTACAACGCCATCGTCTGGCAATGCCGTCGCAGCACCGAGATCTGCCAGCAGCTCAAGCGCGACGGCCACGAGCAATACATCAGCGACACCACCGGCCTGGTCACCGACCCGTACTTCTCCGGGACCAAGCTCAAGTGGATCCTCGATAACGTCGAAGGCAGCCGCGAACGCGCGCGCAATGGCGAACTGCTGTTCGGCACCATCGACAGCTGGCTGATCTGGAAATTTACCGGCGGCAAGACCCACGTCACCGACTACACCAACGCCTCGCGCACCATGCTCTTCAACATCCACACCCTGGAGTGGGATGCCAAGATGCTGGAGGTGCTGGACATCCCGCGCGAGATGCTGCCAGAAGTTAAATCTTCCTCGGAAATCTACGGCCGCACCAAAAGCGGGATTGCCATCGGCGGTATCGCTGGCGACCAGCAAGCCGCCCTGTTCGGCCAGATGTGCGTCGAGCCTGGCCAGGCGAAAAACACCTACGGCACCGGCTGCTTCCTGCTGATGAACACCGGCGACAAGGCGGTCAAGTCCAAGCACGGCATGCTCACCACCATCGCCTGCGGCCCCCGTGGCGAAGTGGCCTACGCCCTGGAAGGCGCGGTGTTCAATGGCGGCTCAACCGTACAGTGGCTGCGTGACGAGCTGAAAATCATCAATGACGCCCATGACACCGAGTACTTCGCCAACAAGGTCAAGGACAGCAACGGCGTGTACCTGGTGCCGGCGTTCACCGGCCTCGGCGCTCCATACTGGGACCCCTACGCCCGTGGCGCACTGTTCGGCCTGACCCGTGGCGTACGTGTCGACCACATCATTCGCGCAGCCCTGGAGTCGATTGCCTACCAGACCCGCGACGTGCTCGACGCCATGCAACAGGACTCCGGCGAACGCCTCAAATCCCTACGGGTAGACGGCGGCGCCGTGGCCAACAACTTCTTGATGCAGTTCCAGGCCGACATCCTCGGCACCCAGGTCGAGCGCCCGCAAATGCGCGAAACCACTGCATTGGGCGCGGCCTACCTGGCTGGCCTGGCCTGTGGCTTCTGGGGCAGCCTGGATGAGCTGCGCGGCAAGTCGGTAATCGAGCGCGAGTTCGAACCGCAACTGGACGAGCCCGCCAAAGAAAAACTCTACGCAGGCTGGAAAAAAGCGGTCAGCCGCACCCGCGACTGGGAACCCCACGAAGGCGCTGAATAAGCCAAGCGCCGGACCCGCTTAGGGTTGTAACTGGCAGGGAGCAGATTCCTGCGTCATCATGGGCCACTTTTTTGTACGGCAGCCCAAAGGACGCCCCATGAATCTGCCTCCCCGTCAGCAGCAAATACTCGAACTGGTCCGCGAACGCGGCTATGTCAGCATCGAGGAAATGGCGCAGTTGTTCGTTGTTACCCCGCAAACCATCCGCCGCGATATCAATCAACTGGCGGATGCCAATCTGCTGCGTCGCTACCACGGCGGCGCCGCCTATGACTCCAGCGTCGAAAACACCGAGTACGCCATGCGTGCCGACCAGATGCGCGATGAAAAACAGCGTATCGGCGAAGCCATTGCCGCACAGATCCCTGACCATGCCTCGCTGTTCATCAATATCGGCACCACCACCGAATCCATCGCCCGGGCGCTGCTCAACCACAGCCACCTGAAGATCATCACCAACAACCTCAACGTCGCCATGATGCTCAGCGCCAAGGACGACTTCGACGTGCTGCTGACCGGCGGCAATGTGCGCCGTGACGGCGGTGTGGTGGGCCAGGCCAGCGTGGACTTTATCAACCAGTTCAAGGTTGACTTCGCCCTGGTGGGGATCAGCGGTATCGACGAGGACGGCAGCCTGCTGGACTTTGATTACCAGGAAGTCCGGGTTTCCCAGGCGATCATTGCCAATGCGCGCAAGGTGATCCTGGCGGCGGACTCCAGCAAATTCGGGCGCAATGCCATGATTCGCCTGGGGCCAATCAGTTTGATTGATTGCCTGGTCACCGATCAGCAGCCGGTGCCGGCGCTGGTGCAGTTGCTCAATCAGCATAAGATTCGCCTGGAAGTCGTCTGATCTATCTCTGAGATCTCTGGCGCCTAGGCCACCGCCTTCGCGGGCAAGCCCGCTCCCACAGGTTGATCGCATTCCAACTGTGGGAGCGTGCTTGCCCGCGAAATCGGCCCATAAGGCAACAACTCTCTTGAGCCAGCACAAGGCTCAATGTTCACAAATTTTCCTTTTCCCGCCCTTCGATGAGTTTTTTTCAATCGAAGTCAGCTGGCTGTGCCCGCGTTTATGAGCTACCATTTTCGCAAATGAACATTAATGTTCGAATTCAAATATAAATAAAGATCGCGAGGCCAGCCGATGACCCCTTCTACCTTGCCTGCTCAACCCCTTGCCGAAGTCTATGATGTTGCCGTTATCGGTGGCGGGATCAATGGTGTGGGGATCGCGGCAGATGCAGCCGGTCGCGGCCTGTCAGTATTCCTTTGCGAAAAGGACGATCTGGCCAGCCACACCTCATCCGCCAGCAGCAAGCTGATCCACGGCGGCCTGCGCTATCTTGAACATTACGAATTCCGTCTGGTGCGCGAAGCCCTGGCCGAACGTGAAGTGCTGCTGGCCAAGGCGCCGCACATCGTCAAGCAGATGCGCTTTGTTCTGCCCCATCGCCCACATCTGCGCCCGGCGTGGATGATCCGCGCTGGCCTGTTCCTGTATGACCACCTCGGCAAGCGCGAAAAGCTCGCTGGCTCCAAAAGCCTGAAGTTCGGCGCCGACAGCCCGCTGAAAAGCGAAATCACCAAGGGTTTCGAATACTCCGACTGCTGGGTCGATGATGCGCGCCTGGTAGTACTCAATGCCATGGCCGCCCGGGAAAAAGGGGCGCATATCCACACCCAGACCCGTTGCGTCAGCGCCCGTCGCAGCAAGGGCCTGTGGCACCTGCACCTGGAGCGCGCCGATGGCAGCCTGTTCTCGATCCGTGCCAAGGCCCTGGTGAACGCTGCCGGCCCGTGGGTTGCCAAGTTCATCAAGGATGACCTGAAGCTCGACTCGCCTTACGGCATCCGCCTGATCCAGGGCAGCCACTTGATCGTGCCGAAACTGTACGAAGGCGCCCACGCGCACATCCTGCAGAACGAAGACGGGCGCATCGTCTTCACCATTCCGTACCTCAATCACCTGACCATCATCGGTACTACCGACCGCGAGTACACCGGCGATCCAGCAAAAGTGGCGATCACCGAAGGTGAAACGGACTACATGCTCAAGGTGGTCAACGCCCACTTCAAGCAGCAGTTGAGCCGCGACGACATCGTCCATACCTACTCCGGCGTGCGCCCGCTGTGCAACGACGAGTCCGATAACCCGTCGGCCATCACCCGCGACTACACCCTGGCGCTGTCGGGTACTGGCGAAGAAGCACCGATCCTGTCGGTGTTCGGCGGCAAGCTGACCACCTACCGCAAGCTCGCGGAGTCGGCACTGGCGCAACTGGCCCCCTACTTCCCCCATATCAAGCCAAGCTGGACCGCCAAGGCCAGCCTGCCCGGCGGCGAAGAAATGACCACGCCAGAAGCCCTGGCCACGGACATTCGCAGCAAGTTCGAGTGGATCCCCAGCGAAATCGCCCGCCGCTGGTCGACCACCTATGGCAGCCGCACCTGGCGCCTGCTCGAAGGCGTGCAATCCTTGGCCGACCTGGGCGAACACCTGGGTGGCGGCCTGTATACCCGGGAAGTCGACTACCTGTGCGCCGAGGAATGGGCGACCCAGGCCTACGACATCCTGTGGCGCCGCACCAAGCTCGGCCTGTTCACCACCCCTGAGGAACAGGAGAACCTGCAGCGTTACCTGATCAAGGTGGAGCAGAACCGCAGCAAGATCGAAGCAGCCTGACTCACCAAGCCCCTGCACCGAAAGGTCCAGGGGCTTTTTTTGGCTACTACCTTCTCCCCCCCTCAAAATTCGGATTTCCGAACGCTATCGCGCCACCTATTCGGTTTGCCGGACTTAAACGCCGTATAAACACCGTCACATAAAGTTAATAACCATATAAATCATATAGTTAGATCTTTATTCACAGTCTGGCACGACTCATGCTCTACACTTGGGACGTGTTTGCCTGAGATGCTTCAGGAGCCGTCACAGGCATTCGCTGTATCGAAAGAGCCGTCCAGGCTTCATAAAAAAAACAAATGTCGAGGAAGTATTGATGCGTATCGTTCCCCATATTTTGGGCGCAGCCATCGCTGCCGCTCTGATTAGCACTCCAGTCTTCGCCGCCGAACTGACCGGCACGCTGAAGAAAATCAAAGAGTCGGGCACCATCACCCTGGGCCACCGCGACGCCTCCATCCCGTTCTCCTACATCGCGGACGCTTCAGGCAAGCCAGTGGGCTACTCCCACGACATTCAACTGGCCATCGTCGAAGGCATCAAGAAAGACCTGAACATGCCGGACCTCAAGGTCAAGTACAACCTGGTCACCTCTCAAACCCGCATCCCGCTGGTGCAGAACGGCACCGTAGACGTTGAGTGTGGTTCCACCACCAACAACGTCGAGCGCCAGCAACAAGTCGACTTCTCCGTCGGCATCTTCGAAATCGGTACCCGTCTGCTGTCCAAAAAAGACTCGACCTACAAGGATTTCGCTGACCTCAAGGGCAAGAACGTCGTAACCACCGCGGGTACCACGTCCGAGCGCATCCTCAAGTCCATGAACGCTGACAAGCAGATGGGCATGAACGTCATCTCCGCCAAGGACCACGGTGAATCCTTCCAGATGCTGGAAAGCGGCCGTGCCGTTGCCTTCATGATGGACGACGCACTGCTGGCCGGTGAAATGGCCAAGGCCAAGAAGCCAGAAGACTGGTCTGTAACGGGCACTGCTCAGTCTTACGAAATCTACGGCTGCATGGTTCGCAAAGGCGATGCGCCGTTCAAGAAAGCGGTGGACGATGCAATCGTTGCTACCTATAAGTCGGGCGAGATCAACAAGATCTACGACAAGTGGTTCCAGTCGCCGATCCCACCAAAAGGCCTGAACCTGATGTTCCCGATGAGCGACGAACTCAAGGCCCTGATCGCCAATCCGACCGACAAAGCAGCCGACGACAAAACGGCTGAAAAAAAGTCCTGATTCCGAACTAACCTTATCCCCTGAGGGAGCCAACCCTCCCTCAGGTGCCTGTTACTACCTGCTGGCATTATTTGGAACACTCGACCTGGCGGTTTGCGAGCCGATCGTGTGTGCCTGACGTTCACCGTCAGGCGGGAATGGATCTTCCCCAAGCGGGTGCTTGTACATCGATCGATTTCGGGGGAGACCCTAATGAATTACAACTGGGACTGGGGCGTATTCTTCAAGTCCACCGGCGTGGGCAGCGAGACCTATCTCGACTGGTTCATCTCCGGTTTGGGCTGGACCATCGCCATCGCCGTCGTGGCCTGGATCGTCGCCTTGCTGCTGGGCTCGGTACTGGGCGTGATGCGCACGATGCCTAACCGGCTCGTGGCCGGCATCGCCACCTGCTACGTGGAGCTGTTTCGTAACGTGCCACTGCTGGTACAGCTGTTCATCTGGTACTTCCTGGTACCCGACCTGCTGCCGCAAAACCTGCAGGACTGGTACAAACAAGACTTGAACCCGACCACCTCGGCCTACCTGAGCGTTGTCGTGTGCCTGGGCCTGTTCACCGCCGCCCGCGTATGTGAACAAGTGCGTACCGGTATCCAGGCCCTGCCCCACGGTCAGGAAGCCGCCGCCCGCGCCATGGGTTTCAGCCTGTCACAGATCTACTGGAACGTGCTGTTGCCCCAGGCCTACCGGATCATCATTCCGCCGCTCACCTCGGAATTCCTCAACGTCTTCAAGAACTCCTCCGTGGCGTCCTTGATCGGCCTGATGGAGTTGCTGGCGCAAACCAAGCAGACCGCCGAGTTCTCGGCCAACCTGTTTGAAGCCTTCACCCTGGCTACGCTGATCTACTTCACCCTGAACATGAGCCTGATGTTGCTGATGCGCGTGGTCGAGAAGAAAGTCGCAGTGCCCGGCCTGATTTCCGTGGGGGGCAAATAATGGAATTCGATTTCAGCGGCATTATCCCGGCCATCCCTGGCCTGTGGAACGGCATGGTCATGACCTTGAAACTGATGGTCATGGGCGTGGTCGGCGGCATCATCCTCGGTACCATCCTGGCACTGATGCGCCTGTCCTCCAGCAAACTGCTGTCCCGCGTGGCCGGCGCTTACGTGAACTACTTCCGCTCGATCCCGCTGCTGTTGGTGATCACCTGGTTCTACCTGGCGGTGCCGTTCGTGTTGCGCTGGATCACCGGCGAAGACACGCCAATCGGTGCGTTCACCTCCTGCGTCGTGGCCTTCATGATGTTTGAAGCCGCGTACTTCTGCGAAATCGTGCGGGCCGGCGTGCAGTCGATCCCCAAGGGCCAGATGGCAGCGGCACAAGCGATGGGCATGACCTACGGTCAGACCATGCGCCTGATCATCCTGCCCCAGGCGTTCCGCAAGATGACCCCGCTGCTGTTGCAGCAGAGCATCATCCTGTTCCAGGACACCTCGCTGGTGTACACCGTCGGCCTGGTGGACTTCCTCAATGCTTCGCGCGCCAATGGCGACATCATCGGTCGGTCCAATGAGTTCCTGATCTTCGCCGGTGTCGTCTACTTCATCATCAGCTTTGCCGCCTCGCTGCTGGTCAAGCGTCTGCAAAAAAGGTTTGCCGTATGATCTCTATCAAGAACATCAACAAGTGGTATGGCGACTTCCAGGTGCTGACCGATTGCAGCACCGAGGTCAAGAAAGGCGAAGTGATCGTGGTGTGCGGGCCGTCCGGCTCGGGCAAATCCACGCTGATCAAGTGCGTCAACGCCCTGGAACCGTTCCAGAAGGGTGACGTCGTGGTCGACGGTACCTCGATTGCCGACCCGAAGACCAACCTGCCGAAACTGCGCTCACGCGTGGGCATGGTGTTCCAGCACTTCGAACTGTTCCCGCACATGACCATCACCGAAAACCTGACGATTGCGCAGATCAAGGTGCTGGGCCGCAGCAAGGCAGAAGCCGAGAAGAAAGGCCTGCAACTGCTGGAGCGCGTCGGTCTTTCGGCGCACGCCCACAAGCACCCGGGCCAACTGTCCGGCGGCCAGCAGCAGCGCGTAGCGATTGCCCGTGCACTGGCCATGGACCCGATCGTCATGTTGTTCGACGAACCGACCTCGGCCCTGGACCCGGAGATGGTCAACGAAGTGCTGGACGTGATGGTGCAACTGGCCCAGGAAGGCATGACCATGATGTGCGTGACCCACGAAATGGGCTTCGCCCGTAAAGTGGCCGACCGCGTGATTTTCATGGATGCCGGCAAAATCATCGAAGACTGCCCGAAAGAAGAGTTCTTCGGAGATATCAGCGCCCGCTCCGAACGTGCGCAGCACTTCCTCGAGAAAATCCTGCAGCACTAAAAAAGCCGCAACTCGCTCCTACAAGAGCAGGCAAGCTGTAGCTGACCCAAGGCATCTGTGATGAAATGCGACCCCACCCTCTATCGCGCCGCGCCGCCATCACTTGCCGTGAAGCCCCGTCTGATTCGCCAATTGTTCCTGCCGCCCCTGATCATCCTGTTGATGATCGGCCTGGGCTTTATCGGCTTCTGGACCAGCGAGTACTACGGCATCCGCACCCTGGGCGAGAACGGTGAGCGTCAGTTAGAGTTGCATGCGCGCACGGTCGAAAGTGAAATCAGCAAATACACCTACCTACCCAGCCTGCTGGAGCTGGAGTCCAGCGTTTCCAAACTGCTGGCCGAACCCAATCCGGAACACCGTCAAGCAGTCAATGAATACCTCGAAGGCCTGAACCGGCGCAGCCGCAGTCGGGCGATTTATGTGATGGACACCACCGGCCGCGTGATGGCCACCAGTAACTGGCGCGATGTCGACAGTTACCTGGGTGAAGACCTGTCGTTCCGCGCCTATTTCCAGAATGCGGTGCGTGGCCAGCCAGGCCGTTTCTATGGCATCGGCAGCACCAATGGCGAACCCGGCTACTACCTGGCCCATGGCCTGGAAGAACGCGGCAAGATCATTGGCGTCGCGGTGGTCAAGGTGCGCCTGGAAGCGTTGGAAGAACGCTGGCAGCGCGCGCGCCTGGAAGCCTTTGTCAGCGACGAGAACGGCATCATCATCCTCTCCAGTGACCCGGCGCGCCGGCTCAAGGCCGTGCGCCCGCTGAGCGACGAAACCAAGGAGCGCCTGGCCCGCAGCCTGCAGTATTACTGGGCGACCCTCAACGAACTGCAACCCCTGGCCCGCGAACACCTCGACGCCGGCACCGAAAAGCTGACCTTCCCTGCCAACAGTGAAGTAGTGGCCGACGACCAGGAGGTCACCTACCTGGCCCAGACCCGGCCGCTGAACGACACACCGTGGAATTTCACCCTGCTCACCCCGCTCAACGACCTGCGCCAGGCAGCGATCAACC
This sequence comes from Pseudomonas hygromyciniae, assembly GCF_016925675.1. Taxonomy (NCBI): domain Bacteria; kingdom Pseudomonadati; phylum Pseudomonadota; class Gammaproteobacteria; order Pseudomonadales; family Pseudomonadaceae; genus Pseudomonas; species Pseudomonas hygromyciniae. Next base: position 4,718,850 of record NZ_CP070506.1, read on the forward strand.
AGGGCATCCTCGTGGCGGTGGCCTTTGCCCTGGTGGCGTTCCTGCTGATTGCCTGGAATGAGCGGCGCAAGGTCATCGCCACACGCCTGGCCGCCCGTGAGGCGCTGCAGGAAGCCAACAACCAACTGGAGCGGCGGATCGCCGAGCGCACCGCCGACCTGCGCGCCAGCAACGAACGGCTCAAGGCGCAGATCCGCGAACGACGCCAGGCCGAAGAGACCCTGCGCCGGGCCCAGGACGAGTTGGTCCAGGCCGGCAAGCTGGCGGCCATCGGCCAGATGTCCACCAGCATTGCCCATGAACTGAACCAACCCCTGGCAGCCTTGCGCACCTTGTCCGGCAACACCGTGCGCTTTCTCGAACGCGGCGCTCTGGATACTGCCAGCACCAACCTCAAGACCATCAATGAACTGATCGACCGCATGGGCCGCATCACCGCCAGCCTGCGCTCGTTCGCCCGACGTGGCGACGACCAGGGTGAAGCTAGCCTGGGCAAGGCCGTGGACGCAGCGTTCCAGGTCCTGGGCAGCCGCCTCGACAGCCTGCCGCTGACCGTGCACCGCGGCTTTAGCCAGGCCACGTTGCAGATCGACCAGACGCGCCTGGAGCAGATCCTGGTCAACCTGATCGGCAACGCCCTGGATGCGATGCACGCCCAACCCGCCCCCGAGCTGTGGCTGGAAAGTGATATCCATGAAGGCAAATACCGCCTGCGGGTGCGGGACAACGGGCATGGCATCGCCCCTGAGACCCGCAAGCATTTGTTCGAACCCTTTTTTACCACCAAACCCGGCGAGCAAGGGTTGGGCCTGGGCCTGACCCTGTCGGCCAGCCTCGCTGCGGCCACCGGCGGCAATCTGGCCGTCGAGCACCCGGCCGATGGTGGTACGGCCTTTGTCCTGAGCCTGCCCCTGGCAGGCCATCAACCCGGCGAATCGATATGAACAGCCAACCCAATACCGAACTGACCGTGCTGATCGTCGAAGACGATCCCCATGTGTTGCTCGGCTGCCAGCAAGCCCTGGCCCTGGAAGATATTCCCAGCGTCGGCGTGGCCAGTGCCGAAGAGGCCCTGCAGCGCGTCGGCGAGAACTTTGCCGGCATTGTGATCAGTGACATCCGCCTGCCCGGCATCGACGGCCTGGAGCTGTTGACCCGCCTCAAGGCCCTGGATAAAAGCCTGCCGGTGGTGCTGATCACCGGCCACGGCGACATCTCCATGGCCGTGGGTGCGATGCGCAATGGCGCCTATGACTTCATGGAAAAACCCTTTTCCCCAGAGCGCCTGGTGGACGTGGTGCGCCGCGCCCTCGAACAGCGCGGCCTGGCCCGGGAAGTCTGGGCGCTGCGCCGGCAACTGGCCGAGCGTGACTCCCTGGAAGGCCGGATCATCGGGCGCTCGCCGGCGATGCAGAACCTGCGGGAATTGATCGCCAACGTCGCCGATACCTCGGCCAACGTGCTGATCGAAGGCGAGACCGGCACCGGCAAGGAACTGGTCGCCCGCTGCCTGCACGACTTCAGCCGCCGCCACGCCCACCAATTCGTGGCCCTGAACTGCGGCGGCCTGCCGGAAAACCTGTTTGAAAGCGAGATTTTCGGCCACGAAGCCAACGCCTTTACCGGCGCGGGCAAGCGGCGTATCGGCAAGATCGAACACGCCCACGAAGGCACGCTGTTCCTCGACGAAGTGGAAAGCATGCCGATGAACCTGCAGATCAAACTGCTGCGGGTCTTGCAGGAGCGCACCCTGGAACGCCTGGGTTCGAACCAGAGCGTGGCCGTGGATTGCCGGGTGATCGCCGCCACCAAGTCCGATCTCGACGAATTGAGCCGCGCCAACCAGTTCCGCAGCGACTTGTACTACCGCCTGAACGTAGTAACCCTGGAGCTGCCGCCGCTGCGCGAGCGTCGCGAAGATATCCTGCAACTGTTCGAACACTTCCTGCAGCAATCTTCCCTGCGCTTCGACCGCATCGCCCCGGAGCTGGACAACCAGACCCTGTCCAGCCTGATGAGCCATGACTGGCCCGGCAACGTGCGTGAGTTGCGCAACGTCGCCGAACGGTTTGCCCTGGGCCTGCCGGCCTTCAAGAAAAGCGGCACCAGCCCCGATAACCATGGCCTGGCCTTTACCGAGGCGGTGGAAGCCTTTGAGCGCAACCTGCTCAGCGACGCCCTGCAGCGCAGCGGCGGCAACCTGACCCAGGCCAGCCTGGAACTGGGAATGGCCAAGACCACCCTGTTCGACAAGGTCAAGAAATACGGCCTGAGCCACTGAGGAGTACTGCGTGGATTTAATCTTCAAGGCCGCCCTCGGTGCGGCGGTGGTGTTGCTTTTGGCAGTGCTGGCCAAGACCAGGAACTACTACATCGCCGGCCTGGTGCCGCTGTTTCCGACCTTTGCCTTGATCGCCCACTACATCGTCGGCAAGGGCCGCTCGGTGGACGACTTGAAAACCACGATTGTGTTCGGCATGTGGTCGATCATTCCGTACTTCGTGTACCTGGCGACCTTGTATGTGATGGTCGACCGCATGCGCCTGGAGGCCTCGCTGGCAGTGGCTGCAGTAGCCTGGCTGATGGCCGCGACGGTGTTGGTCAGCGTGTGGGTGCGCATCCACGCCTGATTCACCTCAATCAAATGTGGGAGCGGGCTTGCTCGCGAAAGCGGTGTATCAGTCGACATCTAAATTGACTGATCCACCGCTTTCGCGAGCAAGCCCGCTCCCACATTTTGATCAGCGTTTCAGCGCACGATCTTGTCGATCTGGATCCCGAGCTTTTTCAAACGGTACCAAAAGCTGCGCTCGGAGATTCCGATTCTCGTCGCCGCCGCCGCCTGCACGCCATTGCTCTCCTGCAGCGCCGCCAGGATGTACGCCTTCTCCACTTCTGCCAGCGCCGCATCCAGGTCCTGAGGCACGCCCGGGCCTTCGCTGAGGATCGTCGTTACATCGCCCGCCGTCGGCTGGGACGCGAACAGATAGGCCGGCAAGTCGATATCTTCAATCACTGGGCTGGCGGCCACGATGGTCGCGCGCTCCACGCAGTTTTGCAGCTCGCGGATATTGCCCGGCCAGCTGTAGGCGGCCATGGCCTGCAAGGCATCTGCGCTGAAGCCGGTGATGCGTTTACCGGCATTGGCGCTCAAGCTGCGGGCAAAGTGGCGGGCCAGCGGGGCGATGTCTTCGACACGCTCGCGCAGGGCGGGCAGCGGGATTGGGAACACGTTGAGACGGTAGTAGAGGTCCTCGCGAAACTCCTTGTTCGCCACCGCTTCCAACAGGTTCTTGTTGGTGGCGGCGATCACCCGCACATCCACCTTGCGCTCGCGCGGGTCACCCACCGGCTCAATCACCCGTTCCTGCAAGGCGCGCAGGATCTTGGCCTGCAACGCCAGGGGCATATCGCCCACCTCGTCGAGAAACAGCGTGCCCTTGTCGGCCTGCATGAAACGCCCTACCCGGTCGGCCACGGCGCCGGTAAAGGCGCCCTTGCGATGGCCGAACATTTCGCTTTCCAGCAAGCCTTCGGGGATCGCGGCGCAATTGACCGCGACAAAGGGTTTATCGGCGCGATTGCCATGCTTGTGAATGGCGCGGGCGACCATTTCCTTGCCGGTGCCGCTTTCGCCGGTCAACAGGATGGTGGCGTTGCTTTCGCGCACCGAATCCACCGCCTGCAACACACGGCGGAACGCCGGGCTGTCGCCCACCAGGCTGTCGAACTGCGCGTGCTCGTCGAGCTCGGCGCGCAGCCGTGCGTTGTCGCGCATGATGTCGCGAAACTGCAAGGCCTTGGCCACGGTGATGTCCAGCTCGTCGATATCGAAGGGCTTGGCAATGTAGTCGTAGGCACCATTGCGCATCGACTGCACGGCATTTTTTACGGTGCTGTAGGCCGTCATCACGATCACCGGCAACTGCGGGTAGCGCACCTTGATCTCGGCCAGCAGCTGCGGGCCGTCCATGCCGGGCATGCGCCAGTCGCTGATCACCAGGTCGATATCTTCCTGCTCCAGCACCTTGAGGGCATGCAGGCCATTGCCGGCGATAAACACCTGGATATCGTTCTGGCTCAGGGCCGACGCCAGCAAATCGCAGAGCTTGGGCTCGTCATCGACCACCAATATGTTATGCGTCATGACTGTCCTCGTCGTCGCCGTCATCTTCACCGTTGGCCGGAATGTACAGGCTGAAGGTGGCGCCGGCATCCTTCTCGCTGGTGCATTCGATGCGGCCATCGTGACTTTCCATGATCGAATAGACTTTCGCCAGGCCAAGGCCAGTACCCGAGGCCTTGGTGGTGACGAAGGGGGTAAAGATCCGCTCGATCATCTCTGCCGGGATGCCCTGCCCGCTGTCGCTGACACTGATCACCGTGGACTGATCCGCGCGGCTGATGCTTAACGTCAGGCGCCCGCCCTGGGGCATGGCATCGATGGCGTTGAGAATCAGGTTCAGGCACGCCTGCTTGAATTGCTTGGCGTCCACATAGAGGGTCGCGCCGGGCGCCTGGTCATCGAGATGGGCGTCGATGGCGTGGCTCGCCAGCTCCGGCGCACAGAACCCGAGGATTTCTTCCACCAGCGGCCGCGCCAGTTGCTGGCTGCGCAGGGGCTCGCTGGGTTTGGCGAAATCGAGAAAATCGGTGATCAAGTCATTGATCCGGCTGACTTCGCTGACCACATATTCCAAGTGGCGCTTGTCGGTCTCCGGCAGGTCCGTGCGCCGGTGCAGCAACTGCGTCGCGGTCTTGATGATACCCAGGGGGTTGCGGATTTCATGGGCCAGGCCCATCGCCACTTCGCCCAGCGCATGCAGGCGGTCGCGGCGGCGCAGTTGGGCTTCAAGGTGATGCAACTCGCCCAGGCGCTCGGTCATATGGTTGAAGGTGCTGCTCAGTTGCGCCAGCTCGTCGCCGCCGGTAACGGCCACGCGGTGCTGGTAATTGCCGCTGATCACCGCACTCACGCCCTGGGACAACTCGCGCAGCGGCCGCGTCAGGTGCCGTGAAACCAGCACGCCGGCGCCCAGGGACAAGGCGGAGCTGAGCAGGAAGATCAGCACGAACAGATTGCTCTGGTTCACCAGCCCCACCAGGCTGGTGTGGCGTAGCAGGCCGCTGAAGATCACGCCCTGCAACTCGCCGGTGTCATTGAAGATCGGCCAGTACAGGCCACTGTAGTTGCTGGTGAACTGCTCGCTAGGCTGCTTGGTGCTGCGCAGCAGGGTTTCCACGGATTTCGGCACACGGGTCGGGTGGTCTTCAAAACGCTGGGTCGAGAAGATCTCCGAGAAACCCTCGGTATTGGCCAGGTACAGGCGCAAGTCCAAGGAGTGGACCTCGGCGACACTGGTCAGGAAGCTGCTGTCCAGGTACGTGCCCACCACCAGTTCGTAATCGACGCCGTCCTGAGTGGTTTCGAACGAGGAAATCACCGCCCCGGTGGCCACGCCGCCGACCTGCACGGTTTGCAATACGGCATTGGGCGCGAGGCTGATTTGTTTCACCACATCATCGCCCACGGTGCTGAACATCACCTTGTTGTCACTGCTGCGAATCAGCGTTACCACGTCAATATCAGTGGCGCTGGCAATGTCCGCGATCAAACGGTCATGCCGCATTGCTTCATGGCTGGAGGGCGGACGCACATAACGCAGGAAGATCTGCGCCACACGGGCGTTGTCGTGCAGGATGTCGCTGACTTCGTCCTTGACGATGCGGGTCGACTCTTGCAGCCAGATGCGCACGTTACTGTCGAAAATCTGCGACAGGGTGGTGGCCGCCAGCTCTGCGGCGATCATCGTCGGGATCACCGTCACCAGCCAGAACGCCAACACCAGCTTGCGCTGCAGGCTCCAGCGAGAAATGGCAAACGGGCGGGCTTTCTGGCGGGTTTTGGCAATCATCGGGTTTCGCTTATTGCAGCAGCCATGGCAGGGTCGGATCGGTCCGGGCGAATAAACACTTTTACCACCTTGAGCAGGGTATCGAGCAAGCGGTTGCGGTGCTGGAAAAACAGCGTATTGCCGGCGAACTCGCAGCCCAGGCGTAGCTTACTGGCATACCCGGCCTGCCCGCACTCATACAGCGCAATATTGTGTTCGATGCAGTAGTCGACGTTGGTCAGCCAACTGCGAAAGTACAGGTTGTGTTCGCGGCTGTGGGCCAGGTCATGGGCAAAGAACTTGTCGATCAGGCGGTGCTGGTCGAGCAGCACCAGGTTGAACGCCACCAATTGCCCGTCCACCCAGTAAAGTACACAGCGCGCCCGTTGTTCAAGCTGGGCGAGCACCTGACTGAAATAACCGGCGGGCAGGCGTTCGAATTGCAGGTCGGCGCGGGCCAGGGTCGCTTCGTAGAGACGCATGATCTCCGGCAACACGTCATCCACATTGTCTCGCCACTCCACCTGCGGTCCCGGCGCACGCAGCTTGCGCCGCAAGTCCTTGCGCGTGGATTTACCCAGGGAGCCCAGGTAGGCATCCACCGAGCCGTATGGCAGCGGCAGCAACCCGGTAGGCAGGCTCGGCATGCTGTGCAGGCCGGCAGCCTTGCAGCTGTCGGCCCAGTCCTGATCCCGGGTCGGAGCGTCCTTGACCGCCAGCAAACCGATGCCGAACGCATCGGCATCGCGCCGTGCAGCGGCCAGCAGTTGTTGCAGCAAGGCGCCACGACGCGCCGCCGGCACATGGCTGGCGACACCGGCATGACACTGTTCGGCCACCGGCGAACCGATGGCGTACAGGCCCAGGCGCAACACCCCGGGCCACCAGCGCTCCAGGCGTTGGGTAACGCGTTTGCCCACGCCCGAGATGGTGGTGTCGAGGCGGTAATGGGTGATGAACGCCGGGGCCACCGCCAGAAGCCGCCCATCCTCATAGAGGGCCAGGTAGCGCCATTGGAAATCGTCGATGGCGGCGTTTTCCACGGCGACGTAGTAATCCCAATCCTCCAGCGCTTGGGGAAAACAGTCGTTCCAGGCACTGCGTTCGATGGCGTGGATGGTTGAATAGGCTTTAGCGCTGATCACAGCAGTTCCTTAATCTAACGCCAACCCCTGTAGGAGCTGGCTTGCCAGCGAAAAACTCAAGGGCGCCGCGTTGAACCAGACAGTACGTGTCATCGTTAACGACCATCGCGGGCAAGCCCGCTCCTACAGGGGGCGGTGTCAGGCCCGGCGATATTCGTCCACAGGGGTGGTGTGCTGCTCAATGAAGTCGGCACTCAACTCGATCACCCGCCGGTATTGCAGGTCCACGGTGATCATGTGGTAGCAGTTGTCCAACAGGATCTTGGTCACCGGGCCGCCAAGGTGGCGTTCCACGTAGTCGGCGTTCCAGCGGCTGGTGATGTCGTCCTCGATGGAGTGCAGCACCAGCGCCGGGGTTTTGATCGATGGCATGCGTTTTTTCACCACGGCGTTCATCCAGTGCAACTCGCGCACGGTGACGCCCTCCATGGTCAACAGCCCGGCTTCACTGCTCTCCCCCTCTTTCATCTGCCGCTCGACGATGGCCCGCAGGCGTTCGTTCTTGATGCCGTAGGGCGGCTTCTCGGTAAAGCGGAACAGGCGCACGCCGAACGGAATACGGATCAGCAACGGCGTGATGAACGCCATTTTGTTGATGCTCCAACCGTCGTACTTGAGGGTCGTGGAGTACATCAGCAACCCCGCGACCTGGCCCGGAAACTCCGAAGCCAGGTACATCGACATCACCGCGCCCATGGACAAGCCACCGACAAACACTTGCGCATGACGCTGCTGCACGCCGACAAAGGTCTTGCGCACCCCCTCGTACCAATCGCGCCAGCCGGTGGCCTGCAGGTCTTCGTTGCCCCCGCAGTGCCCGGCCAGGGTGGGCACGTACACCGTGCAATTACCCGCCTTGACCAGGCCCTGGGCAACCCGACGCAACTCGGTCGGGGTGCCGGTCAGGCCGTGGATCAACAAGACCCCGACCGGACCGTTGCCGAGAACGAAGCCGGCGTTGCCTTCGCCGAGATCGATATCGGCCAGACTCACCGCTTCATCGCTCGGGTCAGCAGTTGCTCCAGCAGCTTCAAGCCCAGGTCGATTTCCGGGTAGCTGATTTCCAGGGACGGCGCCAGGGTGATGACGTTCTTGTAGTAGCCGCCCACATCGAGGATCAACCCGAGTTTCTGGCCGTCTACCAGCATGTCGCCTTTCATGCCTTCCTCAACCATGTAGTCCAGGGTCGCCTTGTCCGGGGTGAAACCATCGGGGCCGCAGATTTCGCAGCGCAGGGCCAGGCCCAGGCCATCCACATCGCCGATGATCGGGAAGCGCTTTTGCAAGTCTTGCAGGCCTTCAAGGAAGTATTTGCCCTTGGCCATGACCATCGCGCCGTAGTCGACTTCGCTGGTCATCTTGAACATTTCCAGGCCCACCGCCGTGCCCAGCGGGTTGGAGGCGAAGGTGGAGTGAGTGGAACCCGGCGGGAACAGTTTTGGGTTGATCAGCTCTTCCTTGGCCCAGATGCCGCCCAATGGGTTGAGGCCGTTGGTCAGGGCTTTACCGAACACGATCACGTCCGGTTGCACATCGAAGTGCTCGATCGACCACAACTTGCCGGTGCGCCAGAAGCCCATCTGGATTTCGTCGACCACCATCAGGATGCCGTGCTGGTCGAGCACTTGCTTGAGTTCGCTGTAGAAGTTCATCGGCGGAATCACGTAGCCGCCGGTGCCCTGGATCGGCTCGACGTAAAACGCTGCGTATTCGCTCTGGCCGACTTTCGGGTCCCAGACACCGTTGTATTCGGTCTCGAACAGGCGCGCGAATTGCTGCACGCAGTGGCTGCCGTATTCTTCCTTGGTCATGCCCTTTGGCCCACGGAAGTGGTACGGGAACGGGATGAAGTTGGCACGCTCGCCAAAGTGGCCGTAGCGGCGACGGTAGCGGTAGCTGGAGGTGATGGACGACGCGCCGAGGGTGCGCCCGTGGTAGCCGCCTTCGAAGGCGAACATCAGGCTCTTGCCGTTGCAGGCGTTACGCACCACCTTCAGGGAGTCCTCGATGGACTGCGAACCGCCGACGTTGAAATGCACGCGGCCATCGAGGCCGAATTTTTTCTTGGCATCCACCGCGATCATTTCCGACAGCTCGATCTTGCCCTTGTGCAGGTACTGGCTGGCGATTTGCGGCAGGGTATCGATCTGCTGTTTCAGCGCATTGTTCAGGCGCGGGTTGGCGTAGCCGAAGTTGACCGCCGAGTACCACATTTGCAGGTCGAGGTAGGCCTGGTCTTCGGTGTCCCACACATAGGAGCCTTCGCAGCGGCTGAAGATACGCGGTGGGTCGATGTAGTGGACGGTGTCGCCGTAGGAGCAGTATTTGGCTTCTTTATCCAGCAGAACCTGGTCTTCGGCGGTAGCGATACGGATATCAGACATGATGAAAGAGTTCCTGATTTTCTGAAATGAAATGGGTGGCGTTGGCGGCAATGCCCTGGGGCAGCTTGGCCAGCAAGGCCGGCAGTTCGGCAAAGGTGTCGAAGCGCAGATGGGGGATGGCGTGGGCCTGGCAGTACTGCGCCAGGCTGCCCTTGGCGAAGACGAAATCAGCGGTGGTCGATACGCACATATCGGACTTGCCGTCGCCGATCACCAACACCCGCTTGTTGCGCGGGGTGGACTTGCATTTGCAGTTGCCCGAGGCCGCACGGCAGGCATCGCTGGTGTGCGGGAAGTCGATGCGCCAGCTGTTTTGGTCAACCTGGCGCAGGCGGTTGGCGATGATCGGCAACAGGGTCACGTAGTTGCGCGAGAGGATCCGCGCGATGCCCTGCTCGATGCCGTCGCTGACCACCTCAAGGGAAGCACCGAGGCCAAGGACATGGTCGACGAAGTCCGGGAAGTCCGGATCGATCTCGACCGTGTCGAAGTACGCCAGCAGCTCGGCCGGTGTCGCCTTGATCAGCGCCAGTTGGCGGCTCAGGCATTCACGCGAACCGATATGGCCGTCCAGCCATTGCTGCTCGATGGTTTCCCATTCGGGGCCTGCGAAGCGTTGGAGAACGTTGTCGATGACATCGGTGGGTGTGATGGTCCCATCGAAGTCACACACGATATGCCAGTCATTCATCTGCGTTTACCTTGGATGCTAGCGCGCTGATGCGCCGTTACCAGGGATAGAGCAGGGACTGTGCCAAGTGGGCAAAACCCAGCAGGGCTGGGGCTCGCGGGCATGCCAGGGTGATAAAGGCTGCGGCGAAGCTACAATTTTTGTAGGTCGCTACAAACAATATGAGTGCTTGCATAAGCACCCGCGCCTGCGCGTTCATGCGCGCATGTTTTGCAAGAGGAGCAAGCAATATGTTCAGGGTGACTTCGCTGGTGTGCGCCGGCGTCCTGGGGTTATGGACGGGCTCGGCAGCGGCTGCCGGCATCAGCGGCGAGCTGGGCCTGGGCCTGAGCTATCAGCCACGGGAACCCACCGCCAGCCGCTATCAGACAGTGCCGGTGCCGTACTTCGACCTCGATTGGGGAGACGTCAGCCTCGATACCGATGACGGCCTGACCTGGAGCGCGCTCAACAGCAACGGCTTGAGTGCCGGGCCGTACCTAAATTACCTGCCGGGACGCACGGCCAACGGGCCGCTAAAGGGCCTGCGGGACGTGTCGGACATGGCCGAGGTCGGCGGGTTTATCCAGTATGCGCCGGCCGATTTCTGGCGGGTCTATGCGCAGCTGGGGCGCAGCGTTGGTGGCGCTCGTGACCAGAGCGGCGTACTCGGCAAGCTCGGCGGCGAACTGGGTTATCCGCTGGGCGGCGGGGTCATTGGCAGTACGGGACTGGTGGCGCACTTTGCCGACGATAACCTGACCCAGACGTTTTTCGGGGTCGATGAGCATGAGTCGCAAGCCTCGGGAATTCGCCCGTACAACGCCAGCGGCGGGTTCCAGAACCTGACATTGACCCAGAGCCTGCAGATCCCGCTGGCACCCAAGTGGTCGCTGCTGGCCAGTGCCAGTTGGGTACACCTGACAGGTTCGGCGGCCGATAGCAGCATCGTGCGCCAGACCGGCGAGGTGAACCAGGGGCAGGTACAGACGGCGATCAGCTATAGCTTCGATTGATTGTCCAAAGCCCAAGCCCCATTCGACCGCGTCCATCCTGTGGGAATACGGTCAAAAATGTGGGAGCGGGCTTGCTCGCGAAGGCGGTGTGTCAGCCTGGAATTACTTAACTGACCCACCGCCTTCGCGAGCAAGCCCGCTCCCACATTTGTCCGGCATTCCAGCCTGGGATTAGTTTTCTTCGCCCTCGGCCAAGAGCGCGATCCCGCCAATGATCACCACCACGCCCACCCAATGCAGGAAGCTGATGTGCTCGCCCAGGCCCAGCCACGAGCCGAGCAACACCACCACGAACACCAGCGAACTCAGGGGGAAAGCCAGGGACAGGCTGCTGCGCCGCAGGATCAGCATCCACACAAAGAACGCGCCGATATAACAGGCAATGGCCGCCAGGATCCCCGGATTAACCGCTACCGCTGCCAACCATTGCCAATTGAAATCCATCTGCCCGATTTGATCGCCGGCTACCTTGGTAAACAGCTGCCCAGCGCTTTCGGTGAGGATCAACAACGCCCATAGCACCACCGTGCCCAGGCGCCCATGCAGCCAGCCAACTGGGCGCATGGTCATCTCTTGCGAACTCATGATTGTGCTCCTGCTATAGCCACCAACATCACACCGGCGGTAATCACCATTGTGCCCAGCCAGCGCCGGCGGCTGACGGTCTCCCCCAGCACCACTTTGCCCGCCAGCACCACCCCGCAATAGGCCAGCGCAGCGGCCGGGAACAGCAAACTCAACGGCGCGCGGGACAAGGCCTCGAGCCAGACGAAGAATTCGATGACATAGGCGCCGATCCCCGCCCACAACAACGGCGCATTGAATACCTGGCCCCAAAAGGCATTCAGGCGAAACCCGCCAGAAAGCTCCGGCAAGCGGTCCAGGCCCAGCTTGAAACATAACTGGCCGATCACATCGAGCACGATGGAAAAGGCCACCAACACCACCACGGTCAGGGTCACGGGAACAGCTCCTCAAACAGGTTGATCAACGCTTCATTGGTCGCCGCGTTGCGCAGCAAATCGTCCGCGCTCCAGCGCTCAGCCGGCGGCTGGTCGGACTTGGCTTCCCAGCGTTTGAACGCGTTGCTGAATGCAGGCGCGGCGAACTCGCCACACACGTCGATGCCAATGATCCGCTTGCTCGCCGCCAACGCCCGCAGGGCTTGCAGCAGGTGCGTCAGGCGCATGCCGCCCTGGTCCCAGTTGGTGGCGGCGTCTTCGCTGGCCAGCACGTCCTTGTCGAGGGTGATCCACACGGCCTCAGTGGGCAGGCTGGCGATCATTTGCTCAAGGAATACGGGCCAATCGAGCTCAGCGAGGTTGCGCCAGTGCAGGTGATTTTCCTGCTGCGCATGGCCGGCGCCATCCCCTACCCGGCCCCAGACTTTCGACGGGGCGTGTTGCCAGGGAAACAACTGCAAGTGCCCGCGCTTAAGTGCGCCCAGATTGCCGCCGCGCAGTTGCGGGTTATGCAGGTCATCGCTGCACGGACCGAGGGTGACGATGCGCTTGATCGCCGGCATCTTCAGGGCCTGGTTGACCCACGAGCCGCAGTGCCGGCGCGGTGCCAGGCGCACCCAGTCGGGATGGTTATCGAAGTGGATCAGGCTGATGGGCTCCTGCACTTCGGCGAGAAAGGCCGGAGTCAGGTGGTGATAATCGCCAGAGCCGACAAAGAAGATTTCGGGTCGCGCCGTGGTCGGCCTGGGCCGTTGGGCCAGGCGCTGGGCAAAGCGTTTCCAGGTTTTTTCGGTGGACCACAGGCGCAATTTCGGGCCCAGGTCGAGCAGGTCCAGGCGCGTGGCGTGACCGCTGGCCAGACGCAGGGCAATCGGCGCCTGGGCCGTAAGGCTGTGGTCGAGATCGAGGATATTCAAGGTAATGTTTCACCCCTTGGCAGCGCCCAACCGCACGCCGGCTGGGCTTTAAGGGGGTAATGCAAGGGATGGGCCAGGAGCCAATGTGGGAGCTTATGTGAGGACTGGCTTGTGTGGGAGCGGGCTTGCTCGCGAAGGCGGTGGGTCAGTTAAGAAATACTTAGCTGATATACCGCTTTCGCGAGCAAGCCCGCTCCCACATTTGGGCGGTGGTGTTTGTTAGCTTTTGGCTTCGTTGATGATCTGGCGGATCGCGCCGACAAACGCCTCAGCCGGCTGCCCGCCGCTGACCGCGTACTGGTCGTTGAACACGATGGTCGGCACCGAACTCACCCCGCGCGATACCCACAGTTGCCCCTGCTCGCGCACTTGTGCGGCGTACTCGTCCGAGGCCAAAATCTCTGCAGCGCGCTTGAGGTCCAGCCCGACGCTTTCGGCAATGATTGCCAAGGTGGCGTGGTCGGAAGGGTCCTGGCCATCGCTGAAATAGGCCTTGAACAGCGCTTCCTTGAGGTTGTACTGCAACCCCTCGAGGCCGGCCCAATGCAACAGGCGATGGGCGTCAAAGGTGTTGTAGATACGGCTCTGGCCATCGGTACGAAACGCAAAGCCCAGCGCAGCGCCCATGTCGCGGATGCGGGCGCGGGTGGCCTGGGATTCTTCGGCAGTGGAGCCGTATTTTTCGGTGATGTGCTCAACGATGTTCTGCCCTTCGGCGGGCATGTTCGGGTTCAGTTCGAAGGGCTGGAAGTGGATCTCGGCCTGCACTTCGGCGCCCAGTTGGTCCAGGGCTTCGGTCAGGCCGCGCAGGCCGATGATGCACCAGGGGCAGGACACGTCGCTGACAAAATCGATTTTCAGGGAAGTACTCATTTACGCAACCTCGCAGGCATTACACGCCACAAAGTTCGCACCATACACCCCTACGCCGATCTCATAAAACCTTGGCCGGCGCTATCGGCTCAACCCGCGCCCAATGCGGAACATCCTCGCGGTGGGCTTGCAGGTACGGCAACACCGCCGCCAGCAACGGCGCCTTGAACGCCTCTTGGAAACGATGGGCCAGGCCCGGGATCAGCCGCAACTGGCTGCCCGGGATATGCGCCGCCAGGTGCACGCCATGCATCACCGGCAGCAACGGGTCGGCTGTGCCGTGGACCACCAGGGTCGGCACCCGCAATTGATTGAGCAATGGCACCCGGCTTGGTTCGGCAAGGATCGCCATGATCTGGCGCTTCACACCCTCGGGGTTGAATGCCCGGTCGTAGGACTGCGCCGCCTGCTGCAGCAAGGCCTGGCGATCATCCTTGACCTCAGGGCTACCCAGGGCCGCGAGCAAATCGGCCTGCTGCTCCAGGGCCACTTCGCGGTTGGGCGCGCTGCGCCGTGACAGCAGTTGTACCAGCGCGGCATTCGGCGCGGGCAGGCCTTCGGCGCCGGAACTGGTCATGATCAGGGTCAGGCTTTCCACGCGCTGCGGGGCCATGGCCGCCAGGTGCTGGGCGATCATCCCGCCCATGCTAGCGCCCAGCACATGGAACTGGCGCACCTGCAGCGCATCCATCAACCCCAGGGCGTCGTCGGCCATATCGCTCAGGGTGTAGGGCGCGGCCACCGGCAAGCCGAGTTTGTAGCGCAGCACTTCAAAGGTCAGATTGGCGCTGGCGGGCGCCTGGCGCCAGGTGGACAGGCCGACGTCGCGGTTGTCGTAGCGGATCACCCGGAAACCTTGTTGGCACAGCGCGACCACCACTTCGTCGGGCCAGTGGATCAATTGCCCACCCAGGCCCATCACCAGCAGCAAGGCCGGATCGGAAGCACGACCAATGCTCTGGTACGCCAGGCTCACCTGGTCCAGATCGACCCGCTCAGTCGGGACATTGACATCACATCGAGACGCCGCAAAAGACGGCAGGCCGAACAGTAAGGCGGCCAGTAAAAGCAACACGCGCATGAAAAACACCGAAACGCAGAACCCCAGTAGAGCGCGAGTCTGATGAAGTTTGTTCAAGCGCGCTGCCACAGTTACGTGACAGTTTGATGAAGAGCGCCCAGCGGTCATGGTCGACAGATTCGGCAACATGAGACAAACTCACGCCATTCGAACTTGTCACAAGTTATCTTCATGGAGAGCCCGTGCTCGAAATCCGTCATCTCAAGACCCTGCATGCCTTGCGCGAGGCCGACAGCCTGGTGGAAGCCGCCGAACGCCTGCACCTGACCCAGTCGGCGTTGTCCCACCAGTTCAAGGAGCTGGAAGAACGCATGGGCATGCCGCTGTTTGTGCGCAAGACCAAGCCCGTGCGCTTCACCAGCGCCGGCTTGCGCCTGCTGCAACTGGCGGATGCCACCCTGCCGCTGCTGCGCGGGGCCGAACGGGATATCGCGCGCCTGGCCGGGGGCACCGCCGGGCGCTTGCACATGGCGATCGAATGCCACAGCTGCTTCCAGTGGCTGATGCCGACCATCGATCAGTTCCGCGATGCCTGGCCAGAGGTCGAGCTGGACCTGGCCTCCGGCTTTGCCTTCGCCCCGCTGCCGGCCCTGGCCCGTGGCGACCTGGACCTGGTGGTGACCTCCGACCCACTGGAACTGGCGGGCATCACCTATGTGCCGCTGTTCACCTACGAAGCAATGCTCGCCGTGGCCAACCAGCACGCGCTGGCGAACAAGCCGTATATCGTGCCCGAGGATTTGCTCAGCGAAACCCTGATCACCTACCCGGTGGAACGTGATCGCCTGGATATCTTCACCCGTTTCCTGGAACCCGCCGACGTCGAACCCGCCCAGGTGCGTACCTCGGAGTTGACGGTGATGATGATGCAGTTGGTGGCCAGCGGTCGCGGCGTGTGCGGCATGCCCCACTGGGCGCTGCATGAATACAGCTCGCGGGGTTATGTGAAGGCCAAGCGGCTGGGGGAGAAAGGTTTGTTCGCCACGCTGTACGCCGGGATCCGTGCGGATATGCTGGATGCGCCGTACATGCGCGACTTTTTGCTGACCGCCAAGGACACCTCGTTCTCAACCCTGGATGGGGTCAGCGCGGTCCGTTGATGTTCACGCGTTGCGCCGTTGCTCGAGCATCAGGCGCACCGCCAGGGCGGCCAGCACGAATCCCATGAAATAGCGCTGCACCGCCAGCCACGTGGGGTTGTGGATAAACCACGCGGCGATGCTGGCGGCGCACAGCGAGATCAGCAGGTTGACCACAAAGCTGACGCTGATCTGGGTAAAGCCCAGCATCAGGCTCTGGGTGAAGATCGAGCCGTGCTCCGGGGTGATGAACTGCGGGAACACCGACAGGTAGAACACAGCGATTTTCGGGTTCAGTGCGCTGGTCAGAAAGCCCATGGTCACCAGCTTGCGCGGCGAGTCAGCGGGCAGTTGCTGGGCCTCGAACGGCGAGCGCGCGCCCGGTTTCACTGCCTGCCAGGCCAACCACAGCAGGTACAGCGCACCGGCCCACTTCAGTACTTCATAGGCCAGCGGCACGGTGAGAAACACGGCGGTCAAACCGGCGGCCGCCGCGAACAGGTGCACAAAAAACCCCGCGACCACCCCCAGCAACGACGTCACCCCGGCCTTGCGGCCCTGGCAAATCGAACGGGAGATCAAATAGATCATGTTCGGCCCCGGGGTCAGGACCAGCAGCAGCGAGGCGGCGGCAAAAATCAGCAATTCGTTGAGGGGGATCACGGCTCAGTCCTTTGTGCCCGACAGCTCAGGCAGTGGTGGTCAGCGATGCTCGATAGAACGGCAGGATCAGATCACGTGTCAAGGGCGCCAACTGCAGGCCGCCGTCGCCTGCCGGGTCGATCCAGCGCACTTCTTCGATCTCGGCGGCGGGTGTCACCGGTACGTCGATACGCACTTCAAACAGCTCGGCCTCCACGGTAAACCCCGGCTCGTTGGCCGCCGGTGCCGAAAAATGCCCAAGGTACTGCGCCGCTGCCGGGTCGATCTGCAGGCCAAGCTCTTCGTGCAGCTCACGCGCCAAGGCCTGCGCCGGTTGCTCGCCGGCATCGATCTTGCCGCCCGGTTGCATAAAGGCCTGGGTGCCACGTTTGCGCACCAGCAGGGTCTGGCCGTCGCGGCCGATCAACAGGGCGGCGGCAATACGGATGGTCTTGGACATGAAATAAACGCCTTGAATAAAGGCGCGAAGGATCACATGACTGTGCTCCGTGCTGCAATGCCACCTTGTGGCGAGCGGGCTGTGACTGTGGCTGTGGCTGTAGCTGTGGCGAGCGGGCTTGTCGGAACGCCGCATCGCCCGCGCTGGGCTGCGAAGCGGCCCCAGACCTGCCAATGAGTTTTAACTGAAAGAACGCAGTGAACGGATTAGGGCCGCTTCGCAGCCCAGCGCGGGGCAAGCCCGCTCGCCACAACCACAGTCACAACCACAGCCACAGCCACAGCCACAACTGGCTTACTCTTCGGGTTCCTTGATGAATACGCTGTACTTGGCGCCTTCCATCGCTTCAAACGCGATCAGCTTGTCCACCAGCGGCAGGTTGAGCACTTTGCCGGCGTTGAGCAGCAGCATGCCGTTGTCGGCATTGAGGTTGCGCGCCAGGACCATACCTTCGGCCAACTCGCGAGTGCCCAGCACCCTGACCGTCGGGTCGCCCAGGGTCACGTCGCTGAGGAAGGCCGCGCAGGCCTGGACGAAGTCTTCCACCATGTCCGGGTCATACAGGCGCCCGGCGTATTTGCGGATATACAGCAGCGCCTCGTCGCTGTTCATCTGCCGCTCAAGAATCAAGCCGCGCTGCAGCTCGATAAAATCCACCGCCAGCTTGAGCAAGCGCGAGCCAAAAGGAATGGCCTCGCCCTTGAGGTGATCAGGGAAACCACTGCCGTCCCAGCGCTCCTGGTGATGGCGGATCAGCCGGGCGGCGTCCTTCATGGGTTCCAGGGTCATCAACAACGATTCACTCTGTGTGGCGTACTCGCGAAAACGCTCGCGGTCGGTGCTGTGCAGCAAGTCCGAGGGCGCGACCATCATGCTGTCGCTCCAGCTCAGCTTTCCGATGTTGTACAGCGCTGCCGCCATGGTCAGATCGCGGCTGCTGGCGTCGTCCAGGCCATGGAGCACGCACCAAGTGCGCACCAGCTCGATGATCTGGCGGTTGGTCTGCTTGCTGCGCGGCAGGCGCAGGTTGGCCAGCAGCGAGAACACCTCGGTGCCGGTGGCGTAGCTGTGCTTGAGTTCTTCGTAGGCCAGGTCGAGCATGTCGGCGGTCTGCTGCAATTCACTGGTGCGCGAGACCACGCGCTTTTCCAGGGACGCATTGAGCTGCTTGAGCTCCTCGTTCTGCTGGCGGATCAGTTGTTCCAGGCGCAGGCGCTCACGCTCGGAATGCTGGTGGGCCAACGACTGACGCAGCGCCAGCAGCAACTCTTCGTCCTTCCAGGGTTTGCTCAGGTAGCGGTAGATCTGCCCTTCGTTGATGGCCTTGATGATCAGGGTCAGGTCGGTTTCGCCGGTCAACAGCAGGCGCACGGTATGGGGGTAGTCGTGATGGATCTGTGCCAGCAACGTGGCCCCATCCATATCCGGCAGGCGTGCAGCACTCATCACCAGGTCCACAGGCTGGCGCGCCAGCGTGGCTAACGCTTCTACTGCCGTGGTGGCGCTGCACAGTTCAAAGGGTTCCAGGCGCAATAACTGCGCGAGGCGGTCATGCACGTCCGGGTGAGTGTCGATCAACAGCACCACGGGACGATCGGTTTCAGAAAAGGTAACGGACTCTCCCACGGGACACCTCGGATCTAGTCGCGTCGGTGTGCGCTTCCTACGGTCAAGGTAACAGCCTCCTGGCTATTACCTAGCAGTTTAGTCAGTTTTTTAGCCGGTAGTGGCCTAATAATGCTATTTGCCACTACCGCGTCTGAAGCCTCGAACCGGTCAGGCCTCGGCGGCTCTGCTGGAGGAACCAAACGAGGCAAAGCGCTTGTTGAAGCCGGCAATCCGCCCTTCGACCTGGGTCTTGCGCTGTTGCCCGGTGTAGATGGGGTGGGAAGCGCTGGACACGTCGAGAGCCATATAAGGATAAGTATTGCCATCGCTGTGTTGGTGGGTGCGGTCCGTATCGACCGTGGAGCCGATCAGGAAGAACACGTCGGCGGCAGTGTCGTGGAACAGTACGGTGCGATAGGCGGGATGGATACCAGCTTTCATAGGGCCTCCGGGGGCATCTGGGCAAGATCAATACGTTATACAGTAACGCAAATAATGCACCCAAACGAGAACGCATTGCAATACCGATAGATGCCCAGGTTCTATGCGGTTGCCCTGGCAAGGAACTCGCCCGTAAGCTGGGACTCAGTCTTGAACCGTGAACCCGCCTAAAGAAAAGAACCTTGTAGGAGCCGGCTCCTACAGGTCATAGAGAGTCCGAACCCAAGGAAACCGTATGAGCCTGTCGTTGCTTAGCCGTTATGCATTCTTTGCCCTGTGCGTCATTTTCACCCTTGCCAGCCTGCCCTTTATCCAACACGAATGGTTATGGCCGATTACCCTGGTCACCGCCGTACTGAGCCTGATCGGCGTGTTCGACCTACTGCAAAGCCCGCACGCCGTGCGCCGCAACTACCCGATCCTGGGCAATATCCGTTACCTGGTGGAAGGCATTCGCCCGGAAATCCGCCAGTACCTGCTCGAATCCGACAGCGACGCCCTGCCCTTTTCCCGGGCCCAGCGCTCGCTGGTGTATTCGCGGGCGAAAAACGAAACGGCTGACAAACCCTTCGGCACCCTGATCGATGTGTACCAGTCCGGTTTCGAGTTTATCGGCCACTCCATGCGCCCGGCGCCGCTGAGCGATCCCAGCGCGTTCCGCGTGATCGTCGGCGGCCCGCAATGCACACAGCCGTATTCGGCGTCGGTGTTCAATATCTCGGCAATGAGCTTCGGCTCGTTGAGCGCCAACGCCATTCGCGCCCTTAACCAAGGGGCCAAGCTCGGTAACTTTGCCCACGACACCGGCGAAGGCAGCATCAGCCCCTATCACCGCGAACATGGCGGCGACCTGACCTGGGAACTGGGCAGCGGCTACTTCGGCTGCCGCACCAGCGATGGTCGTTTCGACCCGGAGCGCTTCGCCGTGCAGGCGCAAAACCCGCAAGTGCGGATGATCGAAATCAAGATGAGCCAGGGCGCCAAACCGGGCCACGGCGGGATCCTGCCCAAGCACAAGGTGACCAAGGAAATCGCCGAGACCCGCGGAATCATGATGGGCGAAGACTGCATCTCACCATCACGCCACAGCGCGTTTTCCACGCCGATCGAGTTGATGCAGTTCATCGCTCAATTGCGTGAACTGTCCGGCGGCAAACCGGTGGGTTTCAAATTTTGCCTGGGCCACCCGTGGGAGTTCATGGGGATTGCCAAGGCCATGCTGGAAACCGGAATCCTGCCGGACTTTATCGTGGTCGACGGCAAGGAAGGCGGCACCGGCGCCGCCCCCGTGGAGTTCACCGACCATATCGGCGTGCCCCTGCGTGAAGGCCTGCTGTTTGTGCACAACACCCTGGTGGGCCTGAACCTGCGCGACAAGATCAAGCTCGGCGCCAGTGGCAAGATCGTCAGCGCCTTTGATATCGCCAGCGTCTTGGCCATCGGTGCCGACTGGGCCAACTCGGCCCGAGGCTTTATGTTCGCCATCGGCTGCATTCAGTCGCAAAGCTGCCACACCAACAAATGCCCGACCGGCGTTGCCACGCAAGACCCGCTGCGCCAAAGAGCGCTGGTAGTGCCGGACAAAGCCCAACGCGTGTTCAACTTCCACCGCAACACCCTCAAGGCCCTGGCCGAAATGCTCGCGGCGGCTGGCCTGGATCACCCTTCGCAGCTGTCGGCCAAGCACCTGGTACGGCGTATGTCGGCCACCGAGATCAAATTGTTCTCGCAGTTGCACGTGTTCCTCAAGCCCGGTGAATTGCTCACTGGCGAGGTGAACGGCGAGTTCTATTCGCGGATGTGGCAGATGGCGCGGGCGGATAGTTTTGAGCCCCATGAAGTAGAAGCAGCTTGACCAACAAGTCGCTGGCGCCGAGTTTCGGCGCCTCTTCCAACGTTCATTATTAATACCAAGCCTCGTCATGAACTGTGGATGCAGCAAAGTATTGGAGCCACTCAATACACATCAGCGCCCTTGCGCCATTGGTCGACCAACTGTGCAACCACTCCAAGGGGCCCTGCTGGTCAACGTCGATCGGTATGACGGCATCGCCGGTGGCGTATTCAAGCCCGGCGCACCGCCTGGTGAAACACGCCGATGACCTGCTCTTCATTGAAGACCGGCACAATCAGCGACAGCTTCATGCCCCACCTGTGCGAAAGATCAGGTACTTGGATAGCAGAAATCCAACAATCAGGCTGATCAGCGAAAACGCCACGACTGTAAGCAGCCCGGGCAGTTGCCAGCGATCCCCCATCGCACCTACCAGCAGGCTCAAGCCGCCCATGCACAGCATAAACAGCAGGTAGCGGCCCAACGTCGCGCGCATGTCGAAGGTGTAAAGCGCGTTGGCATAAAAAGAAAAGGAAGCGGCCAGGCAGAAAGCCAGGAAGTTGCTGCACGCCTGACTAAGATCGAGGGCAGCCCTGAGCACGAAAAAGACCTGCCAATGAATCACGGTATTGGCAATGCCAATCACCGTGTAGCTGGAAAAGCCCATCCATAACTTACTCATTCGGCATTGCGCTCCATCGGTCATGACCGGATTCAAGCAAGCCATCGACTGGCCGACGCGTCTACTGTGAGAAATGACAGTCCAGCCCTGATTTACGACCAGCGGTAGAAAACCCTCCGTAAAATTGAGACATTCAGTAATACCCAGCCTTTGCAATTGCTTACAAATACCGCCAACCTGCGCCCGCCCGACGCACGGCAGGACCATTCGCGTCGCTATTTAATCCATTGTTCAAGAGCCCGCAGCCATGCTTAACGGACGCGACCCGCGCATCGATTTTTTTCGGGGCCTGGCGTTGATCTTCATTTTCTGGGATCACGTCCCCCACAACCCACTGGGCCAGATCACCCTACGCAACTTCGGCTTCAGCGATGCCGCCGAGGTCTTTGTGTTTCTCGCCGGCTACGCCTGCGTGCTGGCCTACGGCAAAATCCTGCAGGGCGAAGGCTATTGGATGGCCAGCCTGAAGATCCTGCGCCGGGCCTGGGTGTTGTATGTGGTGCATATCTTTTTGCTGGCGATGCTGATGGGCATCGTGTTCTTCGCCAACAGCAAGGTGGAAACCCGCGACCTGGTGCAGGAGATGGGGCTGACGCACTTCATCACCAACCCGCAACAAGCCCTCACCGATGAGCTGCTGCTGCGCTTCAAGCCCAACCTGATGGACCCGTTGCCCCTCTACATCGTGCTGTTGCTGGGCCTGCCGCTGGTATTGCCGCTGCTGCTGCGCAAGCCGTGGGCGGTGGTGGGTGTATCGCTGACGGTGTACCTGCTGGCGCCGCGCCTGGGCTGGAACCTGGCGGCGATTGCCGACGGTGTCTGGTATTTCAACCCGGTGACCTGGCAGTTCCTGTTCATCCTCGGCGGTGCGGCGGCGGTGCATGCCAGCCGGCCCCGAGTGCCTGATACGCGGCGGTTGCGCCAGCAACCATTGTTTATCGGCGCAGCCACCTACAGCCTGCTGGCCGCGGTGATTACCCTGTCCTGGCGCTGGCCCGAAATCCACGATGCCGTGATGCCCGCCGTCGTCAGCGATTGGTTGTACCCCATCAGCAAGACCGATCTGTCACCGGTGCGCCTGTTGCACTTCCTCGCCCTGGCCTATGTCACCGCCAAGCTGCTGCCGGGTCGTGCCTGGACGCAAAACTGGCTGGCGCAGCAGAGCTGTCGCATGGGCCGCTATTCCCTGGAAGTGTTTTGCCTGGGCGTATTGCTGGCGCCTCTGGCGGACATGCTCAATGCCCAGGTCAATGATGCCTGGCCGATGCAGGTGTTCAGTGCACTGCTCGGCCTGGCACTGATGGCGGCACTGGCCGCTTGGCTTGAGTTCAACAAAAACCTCGATAGCGCCCGGCACGCATGCCTTGCTACGGATAAATAGTTAGCCCCGGGCGCCAAACACGGGGTGATTAGATCGGCCTTCCACTTTATTTGTGAAAGGCCAACCCCTCATGCCGACCCATCAGTTAGCCAACGGCTTATCCGGCAACCTGCAATCGAGTATTACCTGGGCCCAACAGGAGGCCGTGGATCAGATACGGCATAACCTGACCCAGGCGCTGGGCAACCTCACCCTCGCGGAAAAAAAGCGCTATATCCAACTGCAGCGCGATGCCCTGGCCGCTCTGGCGGCCGTCGAAACCGAAAAAGAACGCGTGGTCCAGACCTTCAAGTCCGAAGGCATGGAGCAGTTACGCAGCCGCATTGGCGATCGCGATCCCGAAGCCTTTCAATTCCAGACCACTTACCGGGAGAAAGTCGAAAAACCTTTCCCCTGGGAGCCTCAGCCCGCCGAACGCCCACGCTATCGCCGCCGCTCCTACACTGAAGATTGGCATTACATCGACCACGTCAAAAGCATGTCGCTGTGGGAAGCGGCCTGCCTCAATTTTGGCTTCACCTATGGCCGGATCACCGAGTCTGGCTACAGCCTGGTCCAGGCCAGCAAGGTCATTGGCCCAGGCGATGACCGTAGTCTCACCGCGCAAGAGTTTATCGATGTGGCGCGTGAGCTGGACCTGGGCGGCCAACTGAAAAGAAGCATCAATGCCATCTTGGGA
The DNA here is from genome assembly GCF_016925675.1 of Pseudomonas hygromyciniae. Classification (NCBI taxonomy): domain Bacteria; kingdom Pseudomonadati; phylum Pseudomonadota; class Gammaproteobacteria; order Pseudomonadales; family Pseudomonadaceae; genus Pseudomonas; species Pseudomonas hygromyciniae. The sequence goes on from NZ_CP070506.1 coordinate 4,742,598, forward strand.
GAAGACGGTACCTTGCGCCGTCTGATGGAGGTTTCGGCCCGTACGCTCCTGCAATTCGACGTGCTGGAAGCCTGGCGCAACCGTACCGAAAGCGGCCTGACCCAAGAGATGTACGAGCACCTGAACGCGGCGATCGAAGGCAGCGGGACACAACCGGAGATTGAGTCCCTGGGCGTGACATCGGGCGTTACGCTGGTGGTGGCCGTTCCATTCGTGCCCTGGGACAACATCATTCCAATCCCCCTGCTGCTGATTCGCGTCGCAGCCCTGGGCGTGCTGTCGTACTTTCCGTTCCGCCCAGGCGGGGCGCTGCGTTATCACCCGGACGCACGCAGCGCAGAGCAAGACTTCCGCCAGCAATTGCTCGACAGCCATCAACAAGAAGACCTGGGGTGGTTTTCCCGGCAATTGCCCCTGGTGGGCATGTCCGTTTTCAGCAAACTGATCACCCGCAAACCCCGGCCAGACGGCATGAGCTGGCTTGCCGGAAAGCTCTACGACGGCTTTCACAAAGCCTTCCCGGCCCGCACGCTTGACGATATCCGCTTTAGCGCAGACCCCAAGACCGAGCGGCCCGTGAGCCTGGTGCAGGCACTGACTTACCGGCAGATCCAACGCTGCCAGGCAGACCTGGATACGCTCGCCGTCGACCGTTCCGAAGCCGATTGGCAAGCCCTCAAGGACGCCGCGCAGGAGATCAAGGCGGAGATCCTCGGCTTACTCCTGACCCCGCTCCCCGGCGGTGTGATGGGCATGATGCGCACCACGCAATTGCTGATTCTCGGCAGCCTGACCTACGCCGTGATCGAAGGCCTGGACCAGGCGATCAAGGGCGACGCCAGTGCCTTTGCCAACAGTCTGACAGACGTGGCCGACCTGATTGTCAGTGGCCGGCTGACCACCACCGCAAGCCGCTTGCAGCGCCAGCGCGTACACGCGCTGATGCAGAAAATAGGCAACCCGCGCAAGATCATTCACCCAGGCGGCAGCCACCGACTGTGGAAACCCGATGCAAAACCCTACGCCCACGATCGCCAGTCGCTGCTCGACGGCCGTAGCCCGGACGCCTTCGGGGTCTTCAACGTCGATGGCGAGCAATACGTCAAGCTGAGCCAGGATCAACAAGTGCTGGTGGCCAAGGTCAAGCACGACGATCAGCAACTGCGCTTCGTGCTCCAGCACCAACGCAACAACGGCTACACCCCGCCAATCGTGTTCAACCCGGCGCAACAGACCTGGGTGTTCGACCTGCACAATGTCCGCACCCTTTCCGACATCGAGTTACTGCAACGCATGTTGCCCGACGGCTCTTCCGGGGTGCCGGCAACAGACATGGAAACCATGCTGCGCAGCACCGCCACGACCCGTCAGACCCTGGACAAGGTCTGGCGCTCGGAGCCCGCGCCCTTGAACCTGACCGAAGGGGTTCGGCGTTTGCAGGTCGACCGGCTGCTACAACTGATGATCGATCGCTTCACCGAGTCCGGCTACCTGCCCCCCCACGGCGACAGTGCGGTGCTCTGTGTGCTGACACAACTGCCCGACTGGCCAGCCAACGCCACCTTAAGCATCAGCGACCCACAGCGCACGGTGATCGAGAGCTACAGCAAAACCGAGTTGCCATCGCCCGATAGCCACGCCATCGACATTATCCGCGACGATGATGGCAACTACAGCGCCCTGAACGCGGCGCACCTGCCAGCCGATACCGACGAGCCGCTGCTGAGCCTAGTGATCGCGTTGCAACCGAGTACCTCGCGCCTGGGCCTGGAAGGCCATGCCGTGCAGACCACCGCGCAACGTATCAGTGTGGTGCGCCGAAACGTCAGCACCCTGGTCGGTAAAGAGCGCTTGACCCTGTTCAGCGCCCTGGTCAATTACGCCGGGTACGAAAAAAGCGAGCACCTTGCCCCAGCCCATGTGCGCCGTTTTCTCCCCACCAAGGCCTCGCCACCGCAGGTCGTCGTCACGCCGTTGCTGAAAAAACTGCGCGATCTCAATCCCCCCTTGTCCCCGGCCAACCTGGAGCGCCTGCTGGAGCAGCATCCCCTGACACCCCGTCAGCAACAGGCCTACTTGCAACATGGCGTGCTGCCCAGTGCGTTTCTTGAGCCGTTGGAAAATCACCGCACCGCGCTGCGCATCGATGCCGCCATCGACGGTTTGTACCACCCCCGCCCCTACAATGGCGACATTGACCAATGGGCCCGGGAGTTTGCCTCGGCGCTGGTGCGCAACACCCTCAAGCGCCCCTTCGTGGTCACCGAAGTGGTCGCCGGGCACGTCGCCAAACCCTACGTTTCCAGCGGTCCCGAGGACCCGACCGTGGAACTGCGCCATTACGGCAACGGCGTCTATGAGGCCTACGACATGCTCAACGGCGGGACGATTCCCGTGGCCGCCAGCGTGGACAGTTTCTACCTGGCCATCGGCTCGGTGCTGCAACCCCACGAACGCCAGTTGCTGGGCATGACCAGTGCCACGGATGCCCAGGGCCTGCGCACCCGGCTGGGCGACTACATGAGCAGCCAGCGCAGCGCGGCAGGTTTTGTCAGCCTGGTCGACGGCTCGCTGATGCAGTACGAACAGACCCTGAAACTGCCCACCGACCTGGCACCTGACAGCCAGGGGATTTTTCAATGGCATGCCCAACAGTACCTGCCGCTCTACGGCTCGCTGTACCGGATCGTGTTTGACAAGAACCTGCACAAATGGCGCCTGGCCCACCCAGAAAAAGTCGGCGTCGACACCCCCGTGCTGGCGCACAACGGCCAAGGTGCCTGGCGCCTGGCCAAGGAAAACCCAATGACCTGGGACAACCACGAACTGCTGTACCGCCTGGGCAACCACACCTACGCGTTTACCGAAGCAGAGTCGGCCAATATCCTCGCCCTCACCAACACCCCGCCCAGGCTTCTGCGCCACGTCCATAGCGGCGGGCTGGCCGCTCCACCGCTGCTGACCGACACCTGCAAGCGCCTGAAGATCGAACAACAGATCCAGCAGTTCATCCAAGCGCTGGGCAACACCCCGATGTCACGCATTGCCCGCCCCGACTTGCAACTGTTGGTGCTTTCCAGCCTGCCCAGCTGGCCCGACAGCCACGCCATCCGCGTGGTCGATGCCGACAACCGGGTGCTCCAGCAATACCCCGAGGGCAACCACTCAAACGACCAGGCATTGCTGGTCAAGAAAACCGACTATGAAAACGCCAGGCTGCTAGACACCGTTATCACCCACGATGAAGTGACCCAGGCCTTGCTGGGTGAACTGCCAGCGTCCCGCGATGACCGCCTGTTCAAGCTGGTCAAACTGATCGTCGAGTTCACTGAAAAAGAAAAACCTCAGTTACTCAAATCGATCTACCAGCGCAGTGAAAACGATGGCGGCGAGTTGGTGCGTCACTTCAAGGTCCATCACCCCCAATTGCCCACCAGCAGCGTCGAGGCGATTCTCGGCCAAGCCACACCCCGGGAACTCAAGCAACTGCAGCAAAAGAAAACACCCGGCTTGCGCCTCGCGGAGCAGGCGCGCCTGTCTGCCGATGATGTACGCCTGAACCGCGCCTATGAGGGCCTGTATAGCGACGCCTGCCGCAACGCCGACAGCGACCGGATCACCCTGCATCTGCTCAAGGATGTACCCACGTGGCCCGCGGACCTGCGCATCGACATCCACCAAGGGGATAACAGCGGGCGCCTGCTGCACAGCGCAGGCCCCCTCGACGGTCGCCAGCGGCGGCAGATCGCCAAGACCCCGCACGGCTACCAGGCCTATGACGCGACGGGCACCCCCCTGGGGCAGCCGTCAAACCTGTTGTTGGAGGTGATTGTTTCAACCTTGTCCGACAGCAAAAAAAGCACGCTGCAGGTGACCGATGAGGCGGGGATCGCCGGGTTGCGCCAGCAGATTCTCACCCTGGCACTCAGCCAGCGGGTCGAGATCAAAAGCCTGCTGGACCTTAAACACCTGCAACCCTGGATGGTGCCTCCAATGGGCGGTGACCGCACATTCCTGGTGTACCCGTTCTGGAGCCAGCTCTGGCCATTTGGCGGCAATCGTCCGCCCGATCTGGTCAGCAAAGTCCAGGAGCTCTACCCACGGATGGACAACGACCTCGCCCGGCAATTCATCCGGTCGCTGAACCTGAGCGAGCCGGCGGCGCTGATTGAAATCGAACGGCGGCGCACCGAATACCAGGCCATGGACACGGCGCTGTCACGCTGGGCCGACACACCACAGAGCGCCGACGAGCAACTGCATGACCCCCTGGGTATGCGCCTGGCCAGTCGTCGTTACATTGCCCAACAGCTGTGTGCGGCCTGGCGTCGTGAAAATCGCTCGCTCTGGCTGGCAGGGGTACTGGATGCCCAGTTCCTGGACCTGCAACTGGATGACGGCGATCTGCCCCCCGCCGACTTCATCAGCGGCACCCAGGGTTTTGCGCACATCGACTACCTGAAAATCGCGGGCAATCACTTCCCTCCAACGGGCAGTGATTTCCTGAGCAAGTTCGTCGGGTTGAGAGGCCTGCAACTGGATTGCCGCTTGACCGAGTTGCCCACCGCTATCACCGACATGACGCAACTCACGCACCTGAACCTGCGCCACAACGACATCCGACTGACGGACGCTTCGGCCCAGCGCCTGGCGGCCATGGTCAACCTGAACGAGCTGATTCTGGACAACAACCCGAATCTGGGCGTGCCTCCGGACGTCAGCCGCATGACCAACCTCAACCGACTGTATCTGGTCAATACCGGGTTGACCCAATGGCCGATCGGAGCAGAAGCGCTCCTGCGCCTGGAGGATCTGCACCTGCAGGAAAACGCCATCACCCAGATCCCGGAAGCCGTATTCACCCATCAACGCACCGATTCACAACGCCGCGACATCCTGCTGCACGACAACCCGCTCTCGCCTAACGCCCTGGAACGCCTTGAAGAACACCGGCGCAACACGGGCGTCAGGATCGGTGGCGCATTGACACACAGGCATCATCCCGCCGTGGTTGACGGCGCCTCCCAATGGTTGAGCGGCGTGCCGGCTGCCGACATTCCGGCGCGCAGGGCGCTGTGGGAACAACTCAAAACCCATGAAGGCGCAAGTTCTGAGGATGCCTTCAGGGTGCTGACAGACCTGACCCAAACCTATGCCTACATCGAAGGGGGCGCATCGCGCAACGTCTTGACCCAACGCGTCTGGACCTTGTTGCAGGCCATGGGTGAATCCACCGAGTTGCGCAACAACGTGTTCCTCAACACCTACGGGTCAGGCGACTGTGGCGACAGCGTGCTGCTGGCTTTCACCAACATGGAGCTTGAGCACCAGATCCACCTGGCCAAGGAGCAGAGCCGCAGCTATGCCAGTGATCGTGAGCTGATCGGCTTGTCCACCGGGCGCTTCTACCTGAATCAACTGGACTACATTGCCGACAAGTTTATTCATGATCGGGAGGTGGCCGGCCAGGAAGTCGACCCGGCCGAGGTCACGATTTACTTCCGTGCGCAGTTGGCCAATGAGTTCAAACTGCCCTTTCAACCGCTTGAGCTGCTGTACACGGTTGAGGACTATGTAACGACGCAGGTCCTCGACGACACACGCGCGCAACTGCGCAGGCTCGGTCAAAGCCCGGCCCTGCAAGAGTGGCTATTGATGGAGGGGTTCTGGATCGAATACTTGGCCAGGAGCCATCCAGAGCCCTTTGCGACCGTCAAGGACACCATCCGCTACAAAGTCGGACTGCTGGAGCAGGAGGTTGCGGACAGGCAATCGGACGAGTACCTGGAACGGCGCCAGTCCCTGATAGATCTGGAGCAGTCAGAACAAAATCGCCTGGTGCGACAACTGACCGTTGCCACCCAGGCGGCATTGCAACGCACGTAATCCCTGCCCCGGCCATTGCGGCCGGGGCACGGTGCATCAAGCCGAGCGGGGCGAACCCTGGGTAGCCTGGGTCGGTTGCAGCTTGAACACGTAGAACAACACGGTCAGCAGCACCAGGAAGGCCGGGCCGACATACAACGCAATGCGGGTATCCGGGAAGTACGCCATCAGGCCCACCACCAACACCAGGAAGGCCAGCGCCAGGTACGAACTGACCGGGTACAGCCACATGCGGTACTTCAACGCCTTGTTCTCGGCGGGGCTCAGGCTCTTACGGAACTTGAGCTGCGCCAGCAGGATCATCACCCACGTCCAGATCGCGCCGAAGGTGGCGATGGACGTCACCCACACGAACACTTTTTCAGGCACCAGGTAGTTGAGCAACACGCCCAGCAGCAAGGCGAAGATCGACAGCAGCAGCGCACGACGCGGTACGCCGTTGCTGGAGGTGGTGCCGAATGTCGCTGGGGCCTGGCCGTTCTGCGCCAGGCTGTAGAGCATGCGCCCGGTGCTGAAGATCCCGCCGTTACAGGACGACAGCGCCGCGGTAATCACCACGAAGTTGATGATACCGGCCGCCGTCTTGATGCCCAGACGCTCAAAGGTCATGACAAACGGGCTGCCCTGGGTGCCGATTTCGTTCCATGGGTAGATCGACAGAATCACGAACAACGCACCGACGTAGAACAGCAGAATCCGCCAGAACACCGAGCCGATGGCGTTCGGGATCGTCTTCTGCGGGTTCTTCGCTTCGCCGGCAGTCAGGCCGATCATCTCCACGCCGAGGTAGGCGAACATCACCATCTGCAAGGACATCAACACGCCCTGCACACCGTTGGGCAGGAAGCCGCCGTGGGCCCACAGGTTGGAAATGCCCAGCGCCACACCGTCATTGCCAAAACCAAAGGCGATGATCCCGACGCCGCCAATGACCATGGCAATGATGGTGACGATCTTGATCAGGGCGAACCAGAACTCGAACTCACCGAACGCTTTGACCGCGATCAGGTTGATCGTGCCCATGCTCACCAGGGCCGCCAGGGCCCAGATCCAGCGAGGCGTATCGGGGAACCAGACGCCCATGTACACGGCGACGGCGGTGATTTCGGCCACGCAGGTCACCAGCCACAGGAACCAATAGTTCCAGCCAGTGAGAAAGCCCGCCAACGGGCCGAGGTAATCCTGGGCATAACGGCTGAACGAACCGGCGACGGGGTTATGCACCGCCATTTCGCCAAGGGCCCGCATGATCACCAGGATCGCCAGACCGCCGATGATGTACGACAGCATGATTGCCGGGCCGGCCATTTCGATGGCCTTGGCGGAACCGAGGAACAGGCCGACACCGATACAGGCGCCAAGCGCCATCAGGCGAATATGCCGTTCGCCCAGTTCACGTTTGAGCGGGCCGCCGGAAGCGGTCTCGCCGTGGGGCAGGTGATTGCCAACGGGCATAGGGGTACAACCTCATCTTGTTATTGGATAGGAACCACCCAGTGTCCACCCACACGGCGGGTCGCCATGAGGACGTCGTACCAGGCTCGCCTTTTGGACAAGCCCGTCTGGCCCGGGTAAACCGGCCAGCTCGGCGGCGGTGCAGTATAAAAAGCCACAAGCAGGGCTTTTCACTCAATAAGCAGTAAAGATCAGCGATAAATCTCGGAAAACCCCGGTCCTGCAGAGGAGCATTCCCTGAGACATGTAGGAATCGCCTTCAATAAACGCCGGCGAGTATTGCACAGGGAGGGTGCGCCGTCATGCCCCTACCTTCGGTGGATTTACCTGTCATAAAGGCTCTAGAACAGCCATTCCAGAGCAATCGCCCTGTTGCCGTGCCCCTAGCCACATTTACCGCGCCAGCCTACCTATTGTGGGCAGAGGACCTATTGTGGCGAGCGGGCTTGTCGGAACGCCGCATCGCCCGCGCTGGGCTGCGCAGCAGCCCCAACAAACCCACCCCAGTTTCTCCAGGCACACCGCGCAAGCAGGTTTTGGGGCGGCTTCGCCACCCAACGGGGGACAAGCCCCCTCGCCACATTTACCGCGCCAGCCTATCTACCGTGGCCATAGCACTCATTGTGGCGAGCGGGCTTGCCCCGCGCTGGGCTGCGCAGCAGCCCCAACAAACCCACCCCAGTTTCTCCAGACACACCGAGCAAGCAGGTTTTGGGGCAGCGTCCCCCCATAACGCTCCGGCCATAGGGCATACATCCCTTCACAGATACATCTGCACACCGATTTCAGGAACTCGTTCCAACACCAAGTACTAGGGTCAATAAACCTTCCGCCAGTACCTCAAGGAGCAAAGGATTGCCCCAGAAACCCAACTCCCACTTGTTACGCCTGGGCCGCTATTGCGAGCCAGGTCGGGCCTATCTCATCACCACCGTGGTCCACCAACGCTATCCACTATTCTGCGACTTGCGCCTAGGCCGGTTATTGGTGGCAGAGCTCAAACACACCCATGACCTGGGCCTGGTCAACTCACTGGCATGGGTCATCATGCCGGATCACCTGCATTGGTTATTTGAGCTAGGCGACGCCCCCTTGTCCCGGGTCGTCGGCAGGACAAAGTCCCGCAGCACACTGACCATCAACCGCGCACGGGGCAGCAAGGAACGCTTCTGGCAAAGTGGCTACCATGACCGCGCAGTCCGCGCCGAAGAAGACATTCGCACAATTGCACGCTACATCGTCGCCAACCCCCTGCGTGCCGGGTTGGTCGACCACATCGGTGACTACCCCCTCTGGGATGTCGCCTGGCTTTAGCCCACTTACTGTGGCAAGCGGGCTTGTTGTGGCGAGCGGGCTTGCCCCGCGCTGGGCTGCGCAGCAGCCCCCCTCAGTTACCCCAGACACACCGAGCAAACAGGTTTTGGGGCGGCTTCGCCACCCAACGGGGGACAAGCCCCCTCGCCACATTTACCGCGCCAGCCTGCCTATTGTGGGCAGAGGGCCTATTGTGGCGAGCGGGCTTGCCCCGCGCTGGGCTGCGCAGCAGCCCCAACAAACCCACCCCAGTTTCTCCAGGCACACCGCGCAAGCAGGTTTTGGGGCGGCGCCCTCCACGACCACATACAAATTCTGCCTACCCGCCAACCAGCGTCTAAGCTTCAGGCAAGTCCGATCAATCTGCGTGAATGGATCAATCGACTATGGGCGCGTTATGGCAAACCGGTTCGACCACCGCTGCGCAACCCACCGACAGCCCGGACGATCAGCCATTGCCACAAAATCCCCGTAGACGCAGGCGCGGATGGCGCTGGTTCTGGCTTTTGCTGGGAGTGGGGCTGGTCGCGCTCGCGTATGCCGCCTCCCGGGAGGTGCGTAGCGCCAAGTGGCAGGCTCGTGAGTTCAGCCGTGTGGCGGCGACTTTGGTGTACACGGTGCAGCCGGGCCCCAGCGACGCCATTGTGTACCCAGGAGACGGTCCCTTCGACAAACGCTTGGGCTACAGCGCACTGGGTGATTTCCTGCCGCGACTGCTCAAGCGCAATTACGTGATCCAGAGCCAGGCCCATTTTTCCCAGGACTTGCTGGACTACACCCGCCATGGCCTGTTCGTACCCTATGCCGAAAAAATTCAGGCCGGCCTGTCGATCAGCGACTGCCGTGCGCAACCGCTGTATCAGTTCAACTATCCACAACAGTTCTATCCGACCTTCAGCGCCATCCCGCCGGTAATCGTCAACAGTCTGCTGTTTGTAGAAAACCGTGACCTGCTCGACCCCGCGCAGCCCCAGGCCAACCCCGCCGTGGACTGGCCGCGCTTTGCCAAGGCCGCCTGGTCCCAACTGGCCAAGCTGGCGCACCTTCCAGGCCAGACCGCTGGGGGCAGCACCCTGGCCACACAGTTGGAAAAATACCGCCACTCGCCCGATGGGCTGACGCTTTCCGGCGGCGAGAAGATCCGTCAGATGATTTCCGCCAGCGTGCGCACCTATCAAGGCGGCCCCCAAACCCTGGCCGCCCGGCAAAATATCGTGCGTGATTACCTCAACAGCGTGCCGCTGTCCGCCGTTCCAGGTCACGGTGAAGTGCATGGCATCGCCGAAGGCCTGCGGGTCTGGTATGGCGCCGACTTCAATCAGACCAACGCCCTGCTGGCAGCCGACGATCCAAAAACCCTGGCGCAAAAAGGCCTGGCCCTGCGCGAAGTGTTGTCGCTGATGATCGCCCAGCGCCGCCCGTCCCATTACCTGTCCAAGGGCCGTGACGAGTTGGCCAGCCTCACCGACAGTCACCTGCGCCTGCTGGGGCAAAGTGGCCAGATCGAACCGGCGCTGGTCAGCGCCGCCCTGGCGAGCAAGGTGACTTATCGCGACTGGCAGCAACAGCCGACGATCCAACCGATCGAAACCAACAAAGGTATCAGCGTGGTGCGCAGCCGCCTGGCCACCCTGCTCAACCGTCCGTTGTACGATCTGGATCGGCTGGACCTGGCCGCCACCAGCACCCTGCAAAGCGAGCTGCAAACCCAGGCCACCGACTACCTCAAACGCCTGGCAGACCCGGCGTTCGCCGCGCAACTGGGGCTGATCGGCCCGCGTCTGTTGACGCCCACCAGCACCGCCCAGGTGCGCTACAGCTTCAACCTGTACGAGATGACCGCCGACGGCGCGCGGGTGCGGGTGCAGACCGACAGCACCGACCAACCCTTCGATATCAACGAAGGCAGCAAGCTGGAACTGGGCTCTACCGCCAAGCTGCGGGTGCTGACCACCTACCTGCAAATCATCAGTGAACTGCACGAGCGCTTTGCCGGCCAGACACCCGCCGCACTGAAAAAAATCGAAGTCAACGACCAGGATCGCCTGACCCGATGGGTCGTGGATTACCTGCTGCAACACAGCGATCACAGCCTGGCGAACATGCTCGATGCGGCACTCGACCGGCAATACTCGGCCAGCCCCGGCGAAGCCTTTTTTACAGGGGGCGGCTTGCATCGCTTCCACAACTTTCGCAATGAAGACAACGGCCGCAACCCGACTCTGCGCGATGCCCTGCGCGAGTCGATCAACTTGCCGTTCATTCGCCTGATGCGTGACCTGGTGCGCTACAGCACCTATCAGGGGCCCAACAACAGCGCCGAGCTGCTCAAGGACGACAGCGACCCGCGCCGCCAGGAATACCTGGCCCGCTTTGCCGACCGCGAGGGCACCACGTTCTTGCTGCGCTTCTGGAAAAAGTACCGCAACAAAGACACTCAGGCCCGGCTCGAGACCTTCCTCGACAGCATGCATCCCACGGCCATGCGCTTGGCCGCGGTCCACCGTTACCTGTTGCCACAGGCCAGCCAGCAGAGTTTCAACAGCTTCGTACGGGCCCACCTGCCGGCGACCAAAAGCGCCGAAAAACTCACCGATGCACGCCTCGACACGCTCTATATCAACTACGGCCCCGGGGCCTATGACCTGCCCGACCAGGGCTATATCGCCAAGGTCCACCCGCTGGATCTATGGCTGTTGGGCTACCTGCTCAACCACCCCGACGCCACCTTCAGCCAGGCCGTTGCCGCCAGCGAGCATGAGCGCCAGGAAGTCTACAGTTGGCTGTTCAAGAGCCGGCACAAGAGCGCCCGCGACAGTCGCATCCGTACCATGCTGGAGATCGAAGCGTTCCTGGACATTCACCAGCGCTGGCAGCAGGTCGGCTACCCGTTCGACCATTTGGTGCCGTCGCTGGCCACCGCCATTGGCAGCTCGGGCGACCGGCCCGCAGCGCTGGCGGAGCTGGTCGGCACGATCCTCAACGATGGTGTGCGCCAGCCGCCCCTGCGCATCGACAGCCTGCACTTTGCCGCCGACACGCCCTATGAAACCCGCGTGGTCAACGACCCCGACCGGGGCAAGCGGGTGATGCCCAGCGCTGTTGCCACGGCCTTGCGCGGGGCGTTGTCGCAAGTGGTGGATGCCGGCACAGCCAAACGCGTGGCCGGCAGCTTCAAGCTCGCCGATGGCACGCCCTTGACCATGGGCGGCAAGACCGGCACCGGCGACAACCGCATCGAAGCCGTGGGTGCCGGTGGCCGCATTCTCAGCTCCAAGTCCATCAACCGCACGGCCACCTTTGTGTTCTACATCGGCGAACAGCACTTCGGTACGCTGACGGCGTTTGTACCGGGCACCTCGGCGCAGAATTTCACCTTCACCTCGGCCCTGCCCGTGCAAGTGCTCAAGGGCATGGCGCCGTTCCTCACCCCATATCTGCAACCGGGCGCGCACACCTTGTGCCAGGCGCCGCCACCCCGCCAGGCGCACTACACGCCGGCGCTGCAACAGGGCGTCAGCTATGTAGATCATGCATTTGAATAATGAATTTTTGCCGCACTTCACACGTGCATTGACCGCAGGATTTTGAACTTTTGTTCTGAACTTCAACGGATACGCTAATGCTTAAAACCATTTAGCGAGCTTTATTGCATGTCCGAATTGCCCCGACCCGCGCCCTCTTTCCCAACGCACCACAAAGGGCCTCACTATGCACTGATAAAACAGAAAATCCCCCTCTGGCTCACCACCGCCACCCCAACCAGAATCGCCTCGCTGAGCAGCGCCGAACTATCCCGTCCCGCCTGGTACGCCAGCGCCTCCCCCCACCAACATGAAGTCCTGCAACGTACCAATGCCGAAGGCTGGCGCACCCAGAACGAGGTGGATCGGCAGTTGGGCGAAGTACAAGATGTGTATGCGTTTGCCGAACCCTTGTTGAAAAAAGCCATCGGCGACCGATACGGCCTGCACTTGGATGTAAAAACGACGTTTCTCAACCTGTTTATCGCCAAGACGCTACCTTGGTACGCGCTCAATATTTCTCCGGGAGTCACCAGCCGCAAAGTGTCACTGCTGGATGCGGCGCTGCATAACTTTGCCGCCGGCGAAACCGTTGAAGATGACTCCTGCTACATCTCCCAGCCGGACTATCGCGGTCACTTCACGATCCAACCCTTGCACGACAAGATGACCATCGCGCAATTCAAGGTGCTGTGCCGTGAACTGGACCTGGGCGCACGCTATCAGCAGCACCTCAACAGCCACCTGCTGCCCACCGACCCCACCACCCGCGCCACACTCAAGCACAACGTCATCGCCAGTCAGAAGGCCGCGCTCAAAGTCGCCGCGCAACTGGCCGCGTTGAAGACCAATGGCCAACAAGCCCCCGACCTGGGCGCCGCAGCCTACGGGACGCTGATGCGTGCATTACGGGGTGAACGGGGGTTGATGCAGTTCTACCAACTGAGCATCCTGGATGCGCAACTGACCGGGATCTTGCTGATTGCCGCAGACCTGGACCGAATATCCGGCGTGTCGAAAGTGATCGCCTATATCCCCCATGACCCCGAAAGCCCGGTCAAGGAATACGACTCCAGCCTGGCCTTCATGCGCGACCTGACGCGCAAACTGCAAACCAACGCGCCCATCCCCTCACGGGACCAGCAGACGTACCAACAGTTCTTCAGCCAGTTTGTCGACCATAGCCTGCGCGGGCATTTCTTTGCCGGGCTGGACCAGCGTTTATGCCAGGTGCAGTGGCATGAAAAAGCGCCCCTGGACCCGCGCCCGCACTGGCGCGAGACGCCCCTGGACAACCCCCGCCTGCAGTTTTCGGCGGTGCGCATCGACGGTGATCTGTGGGAACACCTCTATCAGCAAGCTCTCAACAAGATCCTCAATGACGGGCGCACCCTGGTCGTTTCCACCGCCGATGCCGACAGCGCACAACGCTGGGCCTGGTGGGACAACCTGACAAAAATCGTCGCGGACATTTTCAACATCGCCCTGATGGTGGTCACACCTTTCGTGCCGTTTCTCGGCGAATTGATGCTGGCCTATACCGCTTATCAACTGAGCAGCGATGTCATCGAAGGCCTGCTGGACCTGAGCGAAGGACAATTCAGGGAGACCGGCGAACACCTCATCAGCGTCGCCACCGATATCGTGCAACTGGCAATCTTCGCCGCCGGTACGACCCTTGGCGGCGCCTTCAAACGCTCGGCGTTTGTCGATGGCCTGCGCAAGGTCGACGTCGGCGTGCAACAACGCTTGTGGCACCCCGACCTGGCGCCCTACGCGCGCAACGACCTGCAACTGCGACACGACGCGCAGCCCGATGCCTTGGGCCTGCATTCACACAACGAGCAACCCATCCTGCGCCTGGATGAGCGGCACTATGCGCTCGAGCACGATCCCGCCAGCGATACCTACCGGATCAAACACCCGACGCGGCCGCAAGCGTATGCACCCATGCTCGAACATAACGACCATGGCGCCTGGCTCCACGAAGGCGAAGACCCACGCACCTGGGACAGCGAAACCCTGCGCAACCGCCTCGGCCCCCTGGTGCAAGGGCTCTCCCCCGCCGAACGCGAGCAGGCCTGCGCCACCAGCGGCACCCACGACGGCGCCTTGCGCATGATGTACGCCCACCGCGAACCGCCCCCGCCGCTGCTGGCCGACAGCCTCACACGCCTGCAGCTACGCCGCCAGGTCAGAGCTGCGCCGCAGCTCATGCGCACCGCAGGCGCGCCGGACTTGCCCACCAACTGGGCAGTGCAAACCACCAGCGAGCTTCCCGGCTGGCCGGCGGACAAAGCCGTCGATGTCTTTATCAATCACGACTTGAGCGGTTATGCCATGCGCTACGGAGCAAGCGAGGCCACACCGGCCAACACCCTGACAATCCGCCATGACGACGTACGCGCCGGCAAGCTGCCCGAGCAGGTCGTAGAATTTCTCAGCGAGGCGCAGCTCAAGGCGCTGCTGCCAATGCCACTGCCAGCCACCGCATCCGCGCGGGTCGAGGCCTTGCGCGAGCAACTGGCCAAACGCCTGGAGGCGCAGAAGACCACGATCTTCAATCACCTCTACAGCGTGCGCGAAGTGCTTGATACGCCCCACGGCCAACTGATTCAACAGCAGTTCCCGGAACTGCCCGCCGACCTGGTGAGCACTTTGCTGCTGCGCACCTCACTTCAGGAATTGGAGGTGATGAGCCAAGAACAGCGAATCCCTCTGCGCCTGAAAAACCTCGCGCGCGAGCTGGCCAACGAAGTACGCGCCAGCCACGCCGCCGAAGGGTTGCACGAAGACGCCCTGCTAACGCCAGACACTGAACGCATGGCCCTCAATATCGTGCGCCTGAACACCGATGCGCTGGGCGACCTGAACCTCGCCATTTATGAGCAATCACCCGACGGCGCCTTGCGTTGTCAGGTAGGCCCGGCTGACGCGGGCACGCAAAAAATACTCTTGTACAAAGGCCCCGGGCGCTACCAGATCCATGATCCGCAGCTCGCACCGCCCAGCGCGCAGTACAGTTTTTACGAAGCCTTGCTGCGCGTGCTGCCCAGCGATGCCGTCGATTACCGGCCGGGCCAAGGCGAAATATTGCGTGCCTGGCTCAGGGAGCAACTTGAACCCATGGCCGCACGCCGCACCGTGCTGCAAGAGCCCAGCCGGCGTCAGGCCGACGACCGCACGCTGCAACGCCTGCTGCAAAAACCCGGCTTCGAGGCGTTTCGACGCTTGTTTCGACGCCAGCCTGCGCCACCCCCAACGCTTCAGGAAACCCTGGGCAAACTGTGTCCCTTACTCAACGAGCAAGAGATCGAGCAGGTCACGCCATTTCTCAACACCCCACCCGGCAAGCAATTGCTGAGCAAGCTGGAAGCCGACCACCGGCTGCTGCTCGAAGACCTGCGGCGCATTCGCAAAAGCCGCACGCTCGGCATGCCAGGCAGCGTGCTCGAAGAAAACGAACTGCTGATGCGCAAACTGATCGTCAGGGAGCTGCGTACCTGCTGGGAAGAAGGAGCCTACTTGAGCATGCTGCCCCCGCAACCCTCTGCCCGCGGCACCCTGCTGGATTTGAGTGAACTGGTACTGGGCCGCTATGTCCACCACATGGCACCCTTGCGCGCCGACTTCAGCCACGTCACGCGCCTGAACCTGAGCGGTACACACCTGTTGGATCAGGAGATGGGCTTTCTCGACAACTTCCCCAACGCGCGCATCGTGGACCTGTCCGACAATAATCTGACCGGTATTCCTCCTCAACTGACCGATTTGAAAAGCCTGACCACGTTGAACCTGAGCCTTAACCCGATCAGGTGGGTGAACTATGACTACGAAGTGCTCAAGCGTTTGCCGCAGTTGCGCTCATTGAACCTGGAAGGTCACACCCTGCTGCAAGTGCCGCCGGATCTGAGCCTGATGCCCGAATTGCGCCGGCTGGTTCTGCGCCGAAGCGGTATTACCCAATGGCCAGCCGGCATGGAGGCCCCGAGGCTGGCCATCACCGAACTGGATATGACCAGCACCGCGATCAGCAGCGTTCCGTCGTTCGCCGAAGACTCGGTGGGCGCGCGCATAGTGGCCAGCAGTTGGCTCGATCGCAGCAAACTTGAACCGGAGGATGAAACCCGCTTCGTCAGCTACCGGCGGGCCTTTGGTTTCGACCCCTATCGCACCGTGCCACGCGGGGGGGCGGCCGACCGGCAATACTGGTTGTCCGGCCTGAGCGGCGAAGAGCGCAATGTGGCCATCAAGGTTTGGGACGATGTGGAAAAAGAACATGGCTCCCAGGGGTTGTTCGACCTCCTCAAGCTGTTGCGCCCACCTGAAGGCTTCCAGACCGAGGCCGACGCGCAACTGTTCAGCGCAGGTCAGGAAGACCTGGCCATACGGGTCTGGCAACTGCTGTTTGCGGCGGATGAAAACCCGCAGTTTCGCGAGCGCATCTTCAGCCTGGCCGCGACCCCGGCCAATTGCGCGGATGCCGGCGCGCATATTTTCAACCGCCTGGGGATCGAGACCTTGCTCGAACAGATCCTCAAGGACAACTCCCCGCAAGCCCTGCGCCAACGCGAAAACCGGCTGGTGAGCCTGGCCAGACAGGCCTGGCGCCTGGAACAGGTCAACCGCCTGGCCCGTGAAGAAGTCCGGCATCGGCTCACGCCGACCAGCGAAGGTGGCCTGGGGCAGACCTTTGGCACCGACGAAGGCCAGGTGGATGACGTGCAGGTGTACCTCGCCTACCAGAGCGGGCTCAAGACACACCTGAACCTGCCCTGGGTGTCGGAACACATGGTGTACCGCAACACGGCCAAGGTGACCCAGGCCCACCTCGACAAAGCCGCGCGCACGATTCGCCAGATGCAGCACGGCGACGGCCTGGTCAATGGCCTATTGGAACAGCCGTTCTGGAGCGACTACCTGCACGACGCCTACCTGCAAGACTTCAATGCCCAGGGCGAACAACGCGACAAGGCCGGCAGCCAACTGCAGGAGCTGTTGGAACTGCAACAGCAATGGGCCACCGGGCAACTGCCCGCCGAAGCCAAGGCACGCCTGCGCGAACAATTAGTGGCCCTGGCCGACGAACTGGTTATCCCGTATAGCGTAGTGCTTGCCGACCAGGTGTTATCAGACAGCACCGTGCTGGGCCTTTATGAGCATATCCAGCATGACTATAACGAACTGGCCCGCCGCCTGACCCGCCAGGCCCTGACACGGCTCGGTTAAATGTAGCGAGCGGGCTTGTCGGAACGCCGCATCGCCCGCGCTGGGCTGCGCAGCAGCCCCAACAAACCCACCCCAGTTTCTCCAGGCACACCGCGCAAGCAGGTTTTGGGGCGGCTTCGCCACCCAACGGGGGTGTAGAACCGTAGACATCCTTTACATCTGAAACCGGGGACATCGTTTACACATTTGAAGCTTGGATGCGGCTCTTGCCGCGTCCAAGTCTGCCTAAGGGATAGTCACATAGGTACAGATCCCAAACATCCTCTTCAGCCTCTTTAAGCCCTATCCGTTCTCCAGATAAAGCCTCGCTGACAAATATCAGCTTGTTCTTCCACAAGATAGAGCCGTCCTGTCTGACACTTCGAACCTGCATGTCTGCCGGATATTCCACGGCGGGTAAGCATCCGGGGTAAGGCCGAGTAGATGGCACATACAACTCTCCCGGACGTTTCATGCCGAGCGCTTCGTGTGGTCGTATATAATTGAATTCATTCCTGAAATGCTCCAGCAACAGCTGTTGCTCAAGCAAGTCGCGTCCTAAAGGCAACTCGAATTTCAAGCTGCGGTGCATTCGCTCGTGGCGACCGTTCTGCGCGGGTCTTCCAGGCATGATTCGCTCGGGGTAGATGCCCAGACGGATCCACCAAACCGCCAATGTAGACATTCTTGCCAGACCAGGAGAGGCAAATGGAACACCGTTGTCAGAACGAATGACTTGCGGCATGCCGTATTCCTGAAAAAAGCCTCTCAAATGCCTGTTTTACAGGCTGTGTCATGATCTTGGGGTGGGCCCTGCACGCCAGAATCAGGCGCGATGCGTGGTCAGTCACGGTCAAAGGAAAGCACATCTGCCCGTTAAGCATCTTGAACTGCCCTTTGTAGTCAGCACACCACGTCTTGTTGGGCTCGTTGGCTTCTCGCATTGGGGCGTGGGAAGTGCCGTGTCGACGCTTGAAGCGCCGTTTGCTGACCAATCCAAGCCGATCAAGCCATTGCCCTGCCGTGCTGGGGGCAGGCCAGGTGATGGTTGGATCCTCGATTCGCAATAGCTCGAGAAGCTTCTTCGGCCCCCATTTATCGTGGGCTTCCTTCATGGCCACCACGCGGGCCAAGATCTCATCGTCGGTTTTGTTTGGACTGTTATGAGGTCGTCGGGAGAGCTCGGACAACGACTTCAAATCGCCGTCATGCCGGGCAATCCATTTATCGACGGTAGGCCGACTCACATTGAATCGGTGTGCCAACTGGGTTTTCGTGTAGTTGCCAGAAAGCCAGTCAGCGACCAGTTTGATTCGTTGGTTCATGGGGGGACTCTTGGTTCCAGGGCATGATCAGATACCTCCTGACCATGCGTATTAACCTGTAAACCATGTCCCCGGTTAGAAATGTAAACGATGTCCCCGGTTTGTACCGGGACAAGCCCCCTCGCCACATTTACCGCGCAACCCTGCCTATTGTGGGCAGAGGTCCTATTGTGGCGAGCGGGCTTGTCCCGCGCTGGGCGGCGCAGCCGCCCCAACAAGGTCACTCCGGTTACTCCAGGTACACCGAGCAAGCAGGTTTTGGGGCGGCTTCGCCACCCAACGGGGGACAAGCCCCCTCGCCACATTTACCGCGCCAGCCTGCCTATTGTGGGCAGAGGTCCTATTGTGGCGAGCGGGCTTGTCGGAACGCCGCATCGCCCGCGCTGGGCGGCGCAGCAGCCCCAACAAACCCACCCCAGTTTCTCCAGGCACACCGCGCAGGCAGGTTTTGGGGTGGCTTCGCCACCCAACGGGGGACAAGCCCCCTCGCCACAACAAGCCCCCTCGCCACAACAAGCCCCTTCTTCACAACAAGCCCCCTCTCCACAGCGGATCACGGTGCCAGGAAGTCAAACACTAGATGCACCGTGCCGTAGTACTCCCCGCCGCGATAGCCGCCCTCGGGCTCTATCGCCGCGATGTCCAGTTCGGCACGCCGGCCCACGCGTGCCTCATTGGCGTTGACCACTTCGATCGGGTCCAGGGTCAATGCCACGCGGTTGAATTGCACTTGCAAGTCGATGCGGTTGCGCCCGTTGTACAAGTAGGGCTCGGCCCCCAGGCGCGCTGCGACGCCGCCGTTGAGGTTTTTCACGTCGAAGTTCTTGCGCAGTCGGCCCAATTGCGACGTCACCAGGTTCCAGGCCAGCAGTTGCTCCTGGCCCATCCAGTCCGGCTCGGACGGCAGCACATACGCCTCATGCACCGGGATGGTCACCGAGACGTCGAACGAGTGACGCTCCTGGATCGCCGCGGTGTGGTTCGCCGCCAATATGCAGGCCGCGAGTACACCGAGTCTTGTCAGCTGCTTGAACATCATCATCACCCGTTAGTCTTCTCGACCTTCAGCGGTTTTTTATCCAGCCCTTCCACCAGCACGAAGCTGTAGCGTCGGCCCGGCTTTTTCTCGAACGTCAATTGGCGCTCAGGCAGGATGTGGTGCTTGGTGGTGGGCACACAGTCCGTGGCGTTGGCGATCGAGCAATCATGGAACTCGTCGAGCACCACCGTGCTGTTGCCAGCGTTACGCACCTGGTATTGCTCGACCGTCTCGTTGATCCGCGTGTCGAAACGCGTGTCTTTGGGGCGCACGAAAAACACGGTGCCGTAGCCGGCCATCACATTGATCCCGGCAGCAAGGTGGTCCTTGTACTCGGCACGCTCCTCATCGCTGATGCCAAAGTTGTCGTCTTTTTCCGGGACCACCGGGATAAAGCGCAAACGGAAATAACGCTCCTTGTCCCGTTGCCCCATGAACAACAGACGGGTGCCCTGGCGCCCATTCGCCGGCACGATCAAGCGCGACGGGCTGGCCATCAGGCCGTCGCGACTGCTGGTGGTGCCCTTGTCGTTGGCGATCGAGGCTACCGGCACTTCGCGGGTGGTGCCGTCCGGGTTGTAGAGGATTTCCAACACGTTGACCTTGATGAACGCGGTGCTGGTGCCGCCATTGAACACGCGCTTGAGGTAAGAGCTGCGGCTGCCTTCCAGGTAGTCATACACCACCCCGACGTTGATCAGCGGCCCGGCCTGGGCGGTAAGTGACATCAGGCATAACCCGATCCATAACACTGCTTGTTTCATGTTGACTACGCCTCATTGATTGAATGCGGCGGGCCCGGCCCGCCGTGCTGCGGCAGGTTAGATATCTGAATCCCAGATCACCGTTACCACGCCCGAATAGGTGCTGCCCGGCTGGTTGAGCATGTCGGCCATGTCGTCGCGCAGCACTTCAAAGTGCAAGGTGCCGGGACGGTCGTTGACGTAGAACAGCGGCTGGAACAATTCGGTGCCGTTACCATCCAGGCGCAACGGACGCTTGAACACAGCCTGGCTACCGCTGCCATCGATGCCACTGGGCAGGGTCACGGCAATCTGCAGCGGCACCTCATCGCCATTGGCGTTGCGCAAGCCACAGGTATTGCCCATGACGATCGAGCACTCCAACTGCATCTTGAAACGCGAACTGGCGGCGATGCGGAAGGTCTGGTCGCGGTACAGGCGCGTCGGCGCACGGCCACGGTTGAGCCAGGCTTGCCAGCCACCCTCGGGGATCAGTTCGATGCGGTCGCCGCCGGGTGGGAGATCGACTTTGAGGTCGTGCTCCACCGACAGATTAAAATTCAGCGTCAGTTGCGAGTCATTCGGAATGACTACGTCGCCGAAGTCAAAGTCCAGTCCTGGCCCCATGGTGTAAGTCAGGCTGCCCGTGTACTCACCCGATGACATGCCCAGCGGGTTCGGGGTCTTGAGCGCATAGGCGAATTCGAGCGTGCGATATTGAAAAAAGGTGATGCTGGTTCCGGGAAAACGACTGCATACACCCGCATTTTCCGGTACCAACCAGAAGAACAAAGCTAACGTCGAATGCCCGGTAAGGAACCCCGTACTCTGGCAAGGCGCGGGCGCGCTCAGCCACTGTCCCTGCCAGGAAACACCTGGCCGTGCCCACGCGCTGGTATTTGGCCGAATATCCCAACGGTGCCCGATTCCGGCGATCCGCACCTGCACTGTCTCGACTTCACCGGTGCGCGTATGGGTCACCGGAACATCGCGCCACTGCGAAGGCACTTGCCACATGGCGCCTTTGCGTGGGTCTTCGTGATAGGCCTCAATGGGCGCAATAGCGTCCGCTCGAAACGAGTCATCAATGCGGATCGTGAAAATCCCCATCTGTTTGCATCGTGCAGGCATGTGCCCAGCGCAAATACCCGTCACTGGCGTCGTGTTCACAAACTCGTTTTTCATCGGGTTTGCCGGATCAGGTCGGAAGACGGCGGTAATGTTTTGGCTGATCGCGCTCGCAGGTTCAGCAGACAACGCCCCCAGTAACCCCGCTAACAAAAGGCCAAATACATTTCGCTCAAACTGCTTTTTCATAAGACGTCCTTAACCAGCGGTCTCGGTCTGGAAAGTGTTTTCAGCCAAGGTGTCCGGCGTGCAACGCAGGTCACCGATCATCAACACGTCGTGTTCATTGGCGGCGGTGGCCGGGTCCAGACGGAACTGGCACAGCAACTGGTTGCGGTAGCGCACTTCGAGGGTCGGCGAGCTGGCGCTCATTTCCATGGAGAAGAACCCGTCGGCCTCGCTGACCCCACGGCTGGCGTGGTTGATGACGTGATGGCCCCTGAGCGGCTGGCCCTGGGCATCGAGCAGGCGCCCGAGCACCGACACGGTTTTCATGACGGTGATTTTCCGGTAGTCCACCCCGCCCTTGTTCAGGTGGTAGGTGGTCCGCCCCGGTTGGATATTGGCCGCCGGTGGGTGGTTGCCTTCAAAGTCGAAGTTCACCGTGCTGCTCTTGTAGGCCGCCACCGGGACGAAGTTGCGCCCGGGACGCAGGATCGCGCCGCCACCGCTGAAGTCGTCGGCACGCAGGCTGATCTCATCCAGATCGGTTTCGACGTCGACGATCATGCCCGCGCCATTGCTCTGGTACTGGCTGGTCATCAGCATCTGGTCGCCACCGGCAACGAAGGTGCTGTGCAGGTTCAGGCCACCGCTGAAGTCGCCATTGAATGAGCTGCGCTGGATGAAGCCGTCACCGCTGACGACGTCGCTGTCAAAGCTGGCCATGCCCGACAGGCCGACGCCGTAGGTGTCGGTGATCGCCGTGGCCGAAACGCTTTGCAGCAGGTGGTCGGTGAGGTCCTGGCGGTAGGTGACCGAGGCATTGTTGTCACGGCCGCCGTCGCGGTCGGTGCGGGTGCCGATGCTGCCGGAGATCTGCCGGCCATCGCCGCCCAGGGCCAGGCTCACGGACAGGTCCACGCCACGGTTGCGCTTGTCGCCGGTGCCGGAAGTCGCCGGCCGGTCGAACACCGAGAACCGCCAGTTGGCGTCGCTGCCCCAGAAGGTATCGCGGCGGCTCCAGCCCACGTCCAGCCCGGCCCCTTCGGTGTTGCCTTCGCTGTGGGACAGGCGCAGGTTCCAGGAGTTTTTTGCGTTAACCCGATGGTTGACCGATAGCGCCGAATTACTGGTCTGGCCGACAAAGGTATTGCGCCGCAGGCGGGTGCCGTCGGGCAGGGTTTCATAGGTGTCGCGGGTATCGAGCCAGCTGCGGTTATGACTGAGCACCAGGTTGGTCGCGCCAAAGGTGTAGAGGCCCTGCACGTCCATGCCGGTACCGTGTTCGCGGGTCTGGTAGACGTTGGTGTAGAGGCTGGTGTTGTTGGCCACCGTCCAGTCCACCGAACCGCCGTATTGCAGTTGCTCGCGCACTTCCCGCGCCGACAGGCCGAGAATCACCCGTGGGTGGACCAGGTAGTTCACGGAAGCGCCGGCGGTGATCGCGCCGGAGGCCTGTTCATCCCAGTTGCTGAACAACTTGGTTTCGCGCCCGGCAAACAGGTTGTAGCGCCAGCGGTCATCGACGTTGCGCCAGTTGCTGGGCTTGTACACCAGCTCCTGGGTGGTGCTGACGGTCAGGCCGTCTTCGACCAGGCGCACTTCCACTTCATAGATGCCACCGGGCAAGGGCCGCGTGTCCAGTGTCTGCAACCCCGCCGCGACGGCTTGGGTGTTGATCAGCAGGCCATTGCGGTAGATCTCCACGGCGGCCTGGCGATTGGCGGTGACGTAGATCGGGTAAACACTGGCTTTGGAATTGTTGATGGCCAGACTGTCAGAGCTGCCGTACATGACGCCCAGCGCCGTATCGGGGCTGGCGCCAAAGCTGCGCAACTGGCGGGTCAGGCCGTCGGAATTGGGGGTGAAATGGCCTAGGCGCAGGAACTGGCCTTCCAGTTCACGCTGGGTATACAGCTCGTGGATCGCATGGCGCAGTTGTTCTTCGTCGCCGCTCTGGCGCGCCAGCTGCAAATTGAACACCTGGGTCCAATTGCCCAGGCTGGCACTGGCCTGCAACCCATAACGCCCGCCCAGGTCTTCGTCCTGGCCGCCGTTGAGGTTGAGCTGGTTGTTGATGATCAGGCCACGGCTGCCGCCTTCGGGCTGCTGGTGAAAACGCGGGGCATCGCTGGTGCGTTCGACATTCTGGGTGATGATCGACAGCAGCGAGCTTTCCAGGTTGTAGTGCACGGACACCAATTGCTGCGGGCAGGACTGGCTACACGCGCCGAGGGGCACGCCGCCCTCCAATATCGCTTGCCAGGTGTCGCGGGTGGCCGCGGGGACTTTGCTGTCGCCGGTGTCGGTGAACTCCAGCAGCGTCACCGTCTCGTCCTTGGACAAGGAAATCAGGGCCTCACCCAGCGGTTGCTGATCCAGTTCAGCCTGTACCGCCAACGGCACGTCGAAAAAATGGTCGCTGAACCCGGCAGGCAAGCCCTGGGCCTGGGTCAGCAGGCTGGCAGGCGTGACGGTACCTGGCGTGGGTGCGGCCAAGACACTCGTACAAATCACCAGCGCAAGCGCAACCGCGATGGGCGTCATCGGGAACATGGAAGGAATACTCTGAGGGCCAGAAAACAAGGTGAAAACGCGGGCCGGCCAAATGGGGAAAGAGTCGGCCGGCCCGAACGCAAATGCCCACGGACGTGAACGCCCGGCGGGCATCTACACCATCAAGGTGCTGGGGTTGGCAGCACTGCGTCGAACACCAGCGCCACGGCGGAGGTGTAGGCACCACGCTGGGTGGCCGAAGGCTTGGCCGCGGCAATGCGCAGTTCAGCAGCCACACCCGGGGTGGAATCGGCCTCAGTCACTACTTCTTTTGGTGTGCCGGTCAGTTCAACACCGTGAAAGGTGGTGGTCAGCGCGATGTTCTGCGCGGTGTTACCGTTGAACAGGACCGCCGGGCCACCTTCGATGTAGGCGTGGACTGAGCCGTTGGTGTTTTTCACGTCGTAGATGGCGGTCAGCGGGGCCAGCTCACCACTGACGAGGTTGTAGCTCATGCTTTCATCGCGACCGAAGTTAGGGTCGCGTGGCTGTGCGTGGAACACGGTTGTCGGGATATTCGCCTTGATGTTGACGGTGTGGTTGGCTTCGCCAGCAGCGAAGGCCATCGACGAGTTCAGCGCCAGAAGGGCCAGAGGGGCAGCAATTGCGAACTTCTTGAACATGGTGGTTTCCTGTTTTCTCGGACAAGTTAGTGACCCACTGAAAGTTGAAAATAAGATTCAACACGCAATGAGATCCGTCGCACTAAAAGTTAAAGCCAGCGCAACACGAGACGAATTGTCCAGCAACTAACAAAACAGGTATGCAAGCCAGTTCCCACGCAACTGTAGCCAATGGATACTGGTATCTAAGGAAAAATATGGCTTTTTGCCAAAACTTTATGAGTGTCCGTAAGATATGGACTACATGAACTACCAAGAAGCCAAGCGCATGAAAAGTCCGTAAGAACAATACCACAAAACAAACTAGTCCCAGGCACTTAAAAGACAAGTGGAATTTGAGTTTTCACTCTAATACTAGTTATAAATTTCCACCGCGTGAGTCTTAATCAAAAATTTGAGAGCGGCACTGAATCCTCGTCTGACCGTTGGTCGCCTACCTCTGGCCGAGACTTAAGATATATCTTAAGTTATGTCTAAAACACACACAGAGAGCATGACAATGAGAGACCCTCATTCCCACCGTGAACCCGGTGACGACCGCGACGGCTTCGAGAAACGCCCTGGCCGCGAACGCGGTGGCCGTGGCCCCCGGGTATTCGCCCCTGGCGATCTGAAACTGCTGTTACCGGCACTGATCGCCGAACAGCCGTGCCACGGCTACGACCTGATCCGCCAGATCGAAGGCCTGTTCGACGGCGCCTACAGCCCCAGCCCTGGGGTGATCTACCCCACCTTGACCTTCCTTGAAGAAAGCGAATTGATCACCGGCGACGCCGAAGGTGGAAAAAAACGCTACACAATCACCGACGCCGGACGTCTGTACTTAAGTGAGCAAGCCATTGCGCTGGACGGTGTGCGCATGCGCATTGATGTCAGCAAACGCTCACTGCGCGGCCACGACCGGCCGCCGCAAATCCACGAGGCGGTGCACAACCTGCGCCATGCCTTGCAGTTGCACCACGGGCGCTGGAGCCCGGAAGAAATCACCCGGGTCGCGGCGCTGCTCAACAGCACCGCCCAAGCCATTGTGGATGGCCCCGCCGTCCCACCTGTACAGGGGAAAAACGTATGAGTACGCCTGGCATTCACCGCGTGAGCCACGAGATCAAACGCCGGCGCCTGGAGGTGCTGCGCGTGGTCGACATCACCCCGCGCATGCGCCGTATCACCCTGGGTGGCGAGCAGTTGGCCGGTTTTGTCAGCCTGGGCAGCGATGACCATATCAAGCTGCTGTTCGCGCAGAACGCTGCCGAGCAGGCGGCACTGGAAAGCCCGACATTCAGTGTCAAGGGCGAGGGGCCACAGCCGGCGATGCGCGACTACACCCCGCGCCGCATTGACTTGAGTCGCGGTGAATTAGACATCGACTTCGTACTGCACGGCGACGGCCCCGCCTCCACCTGGGCCGAACAGGCCAAGCCCGGCCAACACCTGCACATTGCCGGCCCCCGCGGGTCGATGATCGTGCCGGATATGTTCGACAGCTACCTGCTGATCGGCGACGAAACCGCCATCCCGGCCATTGCCCGCCGCCTGGAAGAACTGCCGCCCGGGCGCAAGGTGCTGGCGGTGATTGAGATTGCCGACGCCCATGAACAGCAGGCACTCGACAGCGCAGCCGATGTGCAGGTGATCTGGGTGGTGCGTGGCCAGGATGAGTTACTCGCTACAGTGCGCGAACTGCAGGTGCCGAAAGGCTCGTTGTATGCCTGGGTCGCCACCGAGACCAAACTGTCGCGCCAGGTACGCAGGGTGCTGCTGGATGAGCACAAGCTCAATGATGAGTTCGTCAAGGCCGTGGGTTACTGGCGTGCCGACGGCAGCAGCGAAGAGTAAAACTTGCGTGGCTGGCCGTGACGAAGGGGCCTGCTGTGGCGAGCCTGCTTGTTGTGGCGAGCGGGCTTGTTGTGGCGAGCGGGCTTGCCACAGGGGAGTTCGTCTGTTTTTTAACTACGCTGCCGGCTTCAGGACCTTGTCCAGACCCACCAGCGCCAATGCCACCAACACAAACCCCAACAGTATCCCCCCGGCATTCATGAACACCTGTGGATAACCCAGCGTCCCCACATCAATGAACGGGTACTGGTACTGCCCCAGCTCATGCCCGCGCAGCAGCACATAAGCGAAGTACACCCACGGGTAAATCACCCAGTAGCCGATGTGCTTGAGGCGCAACGTGCCCTTGGGTACACAGAACCACCAGTAGCCCAGGAACAGCAACGGCATCACATCGTGGAGCAGTTCGTCAGCAATAAACTGCCAGCCCTCGGGGCTCCACAAATGCCGCAGCAGCAAGCTATACGCCAGGCCCACCACGACCATGCTCACCGCAATGCCGCTGCTGACCGCCGGGCGCAGGAAAAACCGGCGGGCGGCCGAAGGACGATTCACCAGGGCATAACTCAACACCACCGCCGCCAGGGTGTTGGTCAGCACCGTAAAGAAGCTGAAGAAGGTCACCAAGCCGCCCAACAGGCTGGCATCGGCCATCCAGCGCGAATAGACAATCAGGTACTGCTGAATCCCCAGCCCGGCCCAACCAGCCAGCGCGGCCCCTGCCACATACGCCCTCATTCCAGTGGGCGTTTGGTGCGCATCAACTTGACGTACAACCCCTCGACCTTTTCCCGCGCCCACGGCGTCTTGCGCAAGAACGTCAGGCTCGACTTGATGCTCGGGTCGTTCTTGAAGCAACGAATGTCGATGCGCTCGGCAAGGCCTTGCCATTCGTAGTGCGCGACCAGCGCGGTGAGCACCTGTTCGAGGGTAACGCCGTGCAGTGGGTTGTTGTTCGATGCGGTCATGCCGGGCCTTTGCCAAGAATTGAAGAAGAAGCCGCGCACCTTAGCCGAGGTGCCAGGCCGGTGGAAGCACGACCTTGATTGTAGCCCCACCCCCGCCCCCCTGTAGGAGCGAGCTTGCTCGCGAAAATCGTCAACGCTGAAGCGGGGCATCAGGTTTAACGCGGCGGCCTGAAGTTTTTCGCGAGCAAGCTCGCTCCTACAGGGACTTATAAAAAGTTCCGCTTTCCTGATAAAAAAGAGATGTTATATTGTAACTATTATTTTCTGACCCTCTCTGCTCTGCCAAGGAACCCCCGATGCCCCTCTCCCCTCTCTGGCGCCTGACCCCGCTGGCCGCTGCCCTGTTGATCGGCTCCCATGCCCACGCCCTGGAACTGCAACCCCAAGTCATCACCGGCAACCCCTTGGGCAGCCAGCAACTGGCCTCGCCCACGACGGTGCTGGAAGGCGATGACCTGACCCTGCAACAAAAAGGCAGCCTGGGCGAAACCCTGAACAAGCAGCCAGGGGTGTCGTCGTCGTACTTCGGCCCTGGCGCCAGCCGCCCGATCATCCGTGGCCAGGATGGCGACCGCATCCGTATCCTGCGCAATGGCGTCGGCGCGCTGGACGCCTCGTCGCTGTCCTATGACCATGCGGTGCCGCTGGACCCGGTCAACGTCGAGCGCATCGAAATCGTGCGTGGCCCGGCGGCCCTGCTCTACGGCGGCAGCGCCATCGGCGGTGTGGTCAACACCTTCGACAATCGCATCCCCACCGAAGCCATCGAAGGCATCCACGGCGCGGGCGAACTGCGCTACGGCGGCGCCGACACCACCCGCAGCAGCGCCGGCAAACTGGAAGCCGGCAACGGCACCTTCGCCCTGCACCTGGATGCCAGCGCGCGGGAATTCAACGACCTGAAAATCCCCGGTTACGCCCGCAGCCGCCACGCCCCCCAAAGCGAAAACGGCCCCGGCAAAAACGGCCGCCTGGGCAACAGCGACGGACGCCAGGACGGCGGCGCGGTGGGCGGTTCCTACACCTGGGACGACGGTTATGCCGGCCTGTCCTACAGCAACTCCGACAGCAACTACGGCTCCCCCGCCGAACAGGATGTACGCATCCGCATGCAGCAGGAGCATTACGCCTTCGCATCAGAGATTCGCAACCTGCAAGGCCCGTTTACCTCGGTCAAACTCGACGCTGGCTACACCGATTACGAACACCGCGAAATCGAAGGCGGCGAAACCGGCGGCACCTTCAAGAACAAGGGCTATGAAGCCCGCATCGAAGCGCGCCACCAGCCACTGGGGCCTTTCGATGGCATCGTCGGCGCCCAAGTCAGCCGCAGCGAATTCTCCGCCTTGGGCGAGGAAGCGTTCGTACCGCAGACCGAGACCAATGCCGGCGCGCTATTTATCCTCGAAGAAATGCAGGCCACCGAGCGCCTGAAACTGAGCCTGGGCGGGCGCCTGGAACACACCACCGTCGACCCGGACGGCAAAGGCAACGAGCGTTTCGCCAATGCCAACCGCTCCAGCAGCTTCACCGCCGGCAGCCTGTCGTCGGGTGCGGTGTATACGCTGACGCCCATCTGGTCGCTGGCCGCGACCCTGGGCTACACCGAGCGCGCGCCGACTTTCTACGAGCTGTATGCCAACGGCGCCCACGTCGCCACCGGCACCTATGAAGTAGGCGACGCCAAGCTGTCGAAAGAAAAAGCCGTAGCCAGCGACCTGGCCCTGCGCTTTGACAATGGCACCCACAAGGGCAGTTTTGGCGTGTTCTACAGCCACTTCTCCAACTACATCGGCCTGCTGAACAGCGGTCGCACCTTGAATGACGAGGGCGAAGAAGACGCCGACGGCATCCCGGAGTACACCTACTCGGGCGTGCGCGCACGTTTCGTCGGCTTCGAAGCCCAGGATCACTGGAAACTCAGCGAAGGGGCCTACGGCAAGTTCGCCCTGGAACTGTCGGGCGACTACACCCGCGCCACCAACCTGGACACCGGCGAAGCCTTGCCGCGTATCGCCCCACTGCGTTTGAACAGTGGTTTGTTGTGGGAACTGGACCGCTGGCAGGCGCGCATTGATGTCGAGCATGCCGCCGGCCAGGGCCGTGTGCCCCGCAACGAAAGCGGGACCGACGGCTACACCACCTTGGGCGCCAGCGCCGGGTATCGCTTCAACCTGGGTGGCAGCCAATGGCTGGCGTTCGTCAATGGCGAGAACCTGACCAACCAGACCGTGCGTTATGCCAGCTCGATCCTGCGCGATATTGCGCCGGCGCCAGGGCGTAGTGTGCAGGTGGGCTTGCGCACGACCTTCTAACAGACACTGATTAACCCTGTGGGAGCGGGCTTGCTCGCGAAAGCGGTGGGTCAGTCGCCAAATAGAGTGACTGACCCAGCGCTTTCGCGAGCAAGCCCGCTCACACATGAGATATGCGGTATTGCGTCGCACTGTTACCAAATCCGAAAGAATCCATCTTGCGATTAGCGCTTTCTCTCCCCGAGCCGGCGCTTTATCCTTGTCGGCAACAACCTGAAACGTTTCATCTGCCGCTCAAACCTGACGCGCTGGCACCCCGCCGGTCGCCGTTTGCGTACTAAAACCAAAAACTATTAAGACCTGCCCTTGCCTATGCCTGCTTTCCCAACACTGCGCCTGTGCGCTGCGCTGCTGCCTTTGTGCCTGATCACCTGTGCCCAGGCCGCCCCTGCCTTTGACCGCGAGTCGCCGTGGATGCTGGGCGATTTCGGCGGTTCCCGGACAGCGCTGTCTGAACAAGGCTACGACTTCAAGATCGACTACACCGGCGAGATGGGCAGCAACCTGCACGGCGGCTCGAACCACGACCGCACTGCGCGCTACAGCGATCAATGGGCCTTCGGCAGTCACCTGGACTTGCAGAAGATCCTTGGCTGGCATGACGCCGAGTTCCAACTGACGATCACCGAGCGCAGTGGCAATAACATCAGCAACGACCGCATCAACGACCCACGGGTCGGTGGCTTTACCTCGTCCCAGGAAGTCTGGGGCCGTGGCCAGACCTGGCGCCTGACGCAGATGTGGTACCAGCAGAAATTCTTCGACCAGAAGCTGGATATCAAGGCCGGGCGTTTTGGCGAAGGCGAGGACTTCAACAGCTTCCCCTGCGACTTCCAGAACTTGGCGTTCTGTGGCTCCCAGGTGGGCAACTGGGTCGGCGGCATCTGGTACAACTGGCCCGTCAGCCAGTGGGCACTGCGGGTCAAATACCACCTGACGCCCGAGCTGTACGCGCAGATCGGCGCCTATGAACAGAACCCGTCCAACCTCGATCGCGGCAATGGCTTCA
Organism: Pseudomonas hygromyciniae; assembly: GCF_016925675.1. NCBI lineage: Bacteria > Pseudomonadati > Pseudomonadota > Gammaproteobacteria > Pseudomonadales > Pseudomonadaceae > Pseudomonas > Pseudomonas hygromyciniae. Next base: position 4,773,689 of record NZ_CP070506.1, read on the forward strand.
AGCTCAGCGGCAGCGGCACCCAAGGCGCCCTGCTGCCGGTGGAGCTGGTGTGGACGCCCAAGCTCAACGGCCTGCCAGGCGAATACCGCGCTGGCTATTACTACAGTAGCGCCAAGGCCAGCGATGTGTACAAGGACCGCAACGACCAGCCCGCCGCCGTCAGTGGCGAGGCCTATCGCAGCGCCTCCAGCAAGCACGGTGTGTGGTTGGGCGTGCAGCAGCAGGTCACGAGCCTGGCCAGCGACAACAGCCGTGGCTTGAGCGTGTTCGCCAACGCGACGATGCACGATAAAAAAACCAACGCTGTGGATAACTATGTCCAGGCCGGGGTGGTTTACAAAGGTCCCTTCGATGCCCGCGCCAAGGACGATATCGGCTTTGCCGTGGCCCGCGTCCACGTCAACCCGGCGTATCGCAAGAACGCCCAGGCCAGTAACCAGTCCCGCGCGGTCTACGACTTTGACGACGCCGCCTACCTGCCGGTGCAAGACACCGAATACAGCGCCGAACTGTATTACGGCGTGCACGTCAGCAACTGGCTGACGGTGCGCCCGAACCTGCAATACATCCGTCATCCAGGGGCCGTCGCCCAGGTGGATGACGCGCTGGTCGGCGGGATCAAGCTGCAAGCGTCCTTCTGAATCGCAATAAACGCAATTAGCCCTGAACCAAGCCCGCGTGCAAACGTCATCTACAGTGAACAAGCGCGGGACTACTTTAAACGTCACGGAGAATCACACTATGAGCACTGATGGTGCTTCAAGTCCAAGCCGCCTGCTGCCCAGGCTGCTGGGGATCTTGCTGCTGATTATGGGCCTGGCCTTGTTGGCCGGGGGCATCAAGCTGAGCATGCTCGGCGGGTCGCTGTACTACCTGCTGGCCGGTATCGGCATCACCCTGACCGGCGTCCTGCTGCTGGCCACCCGCCGTGCGGCGCTGGGCCTGTACGCGCTGGTGCTGTTCGCCAGTACCGTGTGGGCCCTGTGGGAAGTTGGCCTGGACTGGTGGCAGTTGGTGCCGCGCCTGGCCCTGCTGTTCGGCCTGGGCGTCGTCATGCTGCTGCCGTGGTTCCGCCGCCCCCTGTTGCGCGGTCAACCTGCCCCGCTGGGCACCGCCGCGCTGAGCGTGGCCGTGGTGCTGGCCGGTGCAACCGCCGTGGCCAGCCAGTTCACCAACCCCGGTGAAATCAAGGGCCAACTGGACCGCGATGCGGTACCGGGCATGACCAATGCCGCGCCGGCCCAGGCCGATGGCGACTGGAACTCCTATGGCCGTTCGGCCTTCGGTGATCGTTACTCGCCATTGGCGCAGATCACCCCGGAAAATGCCCACAAGCTGGTACCCGCCTGGACCTATCGCACCGGCGACCTGCCTGGCCCGGGCGATCCCGGTGAAACCACCGCGGAAAACACCCCGCTGAAAGTCAACGGCATGCTCTACGTGTGCACGCCGCACAGCCAGGTGATTGCCCTTGACCCGGATACCGGCAAGGAAATCTGGCGTTTCGACCCTAAGCTCTCGACGCAAAAAGCCGCGAACTTCAAGGGTTGGGCCCACATGACCTGCCGTGGCGTGACCTATCACGACGACGCCGCCTATGCCGCCACCGAGCAAAGCCCGGCCACTGACGCCGCCGCGCCAGCCGCCAATGCCTGCCCGCGCCGGATCTTCCTGCCGACCGCCGACACCCGCCTGATCGCACTGAACGCCGACACCGGCAAGATGTGCGAAGACTTCGGCGACAAAGGCCAGGTCGACCTGGGCGCCAACATCGGCACCTTCGCCCCAGGTGGCTACTACTCCACCTCGCCGCCTGCCGTCACCAAGAACCTGGTGGTGATTGGCGGTCACGTCACCGATAACGTCTCCACCGACGAACCGAGCGGCGTGATCCGCGCGTTCGACGTGCACACCGGCAAGCTGGTGTGGAACTGGGACAGCGGCAACCCGGACGACACCACGCCGATTGCCGAGGGCAAGACCTACACCCGCAACTCCCCCAACATGTGGTCGATGTTCGCCGTCGATGAAAAACTCGGCATGCTCTACCTGCCGATGGGCAACCAGACCCCGGACCAGTTCGGTGGCTACCGCACGCCTGCGTCGGAGCTGCACGCTGCCGGCCTGACCGCGCTGGATATCGACACCGGTAAAGTGCGCTGGCACTACCAGTTCACCCACCATGACCTGTGGGACATGGACGTGGGCGGCCAGCCGAGCCTGATCGACATCAAAACCGCTGCCGGCGTGAAGCAAGCCGTGATGACCTCGACCAAGCAAGGCAGCATCTACGTGCTGGACCGTGCGACCGGCGAGCCAGTGGTGCCGATCAATGAGATCCCTGTGCCGCAAGGCGCGGTCGCGGGCGATCACACCTCGCCAACCCAGCCCAAGTCCGACCTCAACTTCATGCCACCGCCCCTCAAGGAACGTGACATGTGGGGTGTGACCCCGTTCGACCAACTGCTGTGCCGGATCGACTTCAAGTCCCTGCGCTACGACGGCCCGTTCACCCCGCCATCGCTGCAAGGCTCGATTGTCTACCCAGGCAACTTCGGCGTGTTCGACTGGGGCGGCATCTCGGTTGACCCGGTGCGCCAGATCGCGTTCGTCAACCCAAGCTACATGGCGTTCAAATCGACCATGATCCCGGCCGAGAAAATCGCCGCCATGGGCCCGCGTGTCAGCGAGACCGAAGGCGTTCAGCCGAACAAAGGCACCCCTTATGGCGTGGTCCTGGAAGCGATGCTCTCGCCCATGGGCCTGCCGTGCCAGGCTCCGGCCTGGGGTTATGTGGCAGCCGTGGACTTGACCAACAACAAGACCATCTGGATGCACAAGAACGGCACCGTGCGCGACAGCTCGCCGGTTCCCATCCCGCTGAGCATGGGCGTGCCAAGCCTGGGCGGGACCTTCACCACTGCCGGTGGCGTGTCCTTCCTCAGCGGCACCCTCGACCAGTACCTGCGTGCCTATGACGTGAAAAACGGCAAACAGCTGTGGGAAGGCCGCCTGCCTGCAGGCGCGCAAACCACCCCGATGACCTACACCGGCAAGGACGGCAAGCAGTACGTGCTGGTCGTGGCGGGCGGTCATGGTTCCCTGGGGACCAAGCAGGGTGACTATGTGATGGCGTTCAAACTGGCCGACTAAACCGGCCAGCAACAAAAAAGCCCCGGAATTCCGGGGCTTTTTATTTGCAATACAACCCAACTGTGGGAGCTGGCTTGCGTGCGGTAGACATAGTTATCCACACAACTTTCAGAAACTGACGAATTCTCCTGTGGCGAGCGGGCTTGTCGGAACGCCGCATCGCCCGCGCTGGGCTGCGAAGCAGCCCCAAACCAGCCGCTGCGGTACATCTGATACACCGCATTCGACTTACTGGGGCCGCTTCGCAGCCCAGCGCGGGCGATGCGGCGTTCCGACAAGCCCGCTCGCCACAACAGCCCTGTCTGCTTGGTTTTAAGTTGTGTGGATAGCTATGTCTACCGCACGCAAGCCAACTCCCACACAAACCCACACATTTCAAACGGTACTGCGGTCGCGGCGCATCCATATCTCAAAGGCCATGGCATTCAGTGGCCGGCTGATCAGGTAGCCCTGGGCCGTGTCGCAATTCCATTGTTTAAGCAGCCTCAGGCTCGGCTCGAACTCCACCCCTTCGGCCACGACCTTGAGCCCCAGGTTGTGGCTCATCTCGATGGTCGAACGCACGATCACCGCGTCGCCGCTGGTGCTGTCGAGGTTGCGCACGAAGGACTGGTCGATCTTCAGTTCCTGCACCGGCAGGCGCTGCAATTGGGCCAGGGACGAATAGCCCGTGCCGAAATCGTCCACCGACAGGCTGATGCCACAGCCGCGCAGTTGCTCGAGGATGCGCAAGGCCTGTTCCGGGTTGTGCATGATCGCGCTTTCGGTAATCTCGAAAATCAATTGCCCAGCCAACACCCCGTGCAATTCCAGCAGCTCAGTCACGCGCGGCGCCAGCCCTTCGTCGCCCAGGTCGTCTACCGAGATGTTCACCGACAGTTGCACCTCCAGCCCGCGCACGCTCCACTCTGCCAACTGGCGGATGGCTTCTTCAATCACCCAGTGAGTCAGGCTGGCCATGCTGCCGGAGCGTTCGGCCAAGGGGATGAATTCGGCGGGGGACACCAGGCCCAGGGTCGGGTGCTCCCAGCGCAACAGCGCTTCGGCCTGGCGCACGTAGCCGTGGCGCAGGTCGAGCTTGGGCTGATAACACAGGAACAATTCGTCTTCGATGGCGGCACGCCGCAGGTCGCGGATCAGGCTGATCTGGCGTTGATGGGCAAGGTCACGGTCCTGTTGATAGATCTGCAAGTAGCCGGGCAGCGCGGCGGCATCGTGGCGGGCAATGGCGGCGCGGCTGATCAGTTCTTCAACCTGCAGGCCATCTTCGGGGTAGGCGGCAATGCCCATGCTCACTTCGTGGCGCAGCTCATCGCCGCCGACCCGCTGTGGCTCGGTGAGTAGGCTGTAGAGGCGGTCGGCGCGGGCCACGGCGCTGTCGAGCTTGGTGTTTTCCAGCAACACGAGGAATTCGCTGCCGGTAATGCGCGCCGCCGAATCCCCCGCCGCCAGGCTCGATAGCAGGCAGCGGCTGGCTTCACGCAGCATTTCCTCGACGCCCTGGGGACCGAAGCCTTCGTTGATCACCCGGTAGTTTTCAATCCCCAGGTACAGCAACACCACCGGCCGCCGCGCACTGATCGCACTGCCCAGGCGCTCCATGGCCAGGGCGCGGTTGGGTAGCCCCGTCAGGGCATCGTGCAAGGCGTTATGGGCCAGTTGCCGTTCACGCACGGCAATGCCGCTCTGCATCGCATTGAAGCCACGGGCCAGCAGGCCGAACTCATCCTTGCCACGCACCGCAACGGGTGTGCGGTAATCACCGGCGCCGATGCGCTCGGCCGCCTGCACCAGGGCATCCAGCGGGCGCGATACGCGGCGCGCCATCAACAGTGCACCCGCCAGAGAAACCATCAAGGCCGCCAGGGCAATCCCGAGAAATTGCCGGTCCAGCGGCGCGAAGGATTGCAGGGCATGGTCCAGCGGGCTTTGCAGCAAAGCCATGACTTGCCCGCCATCGCCGGTGTTGGCCAGGGCCAGCACCTGGCTGAGAAAACGCTGGCCGCGCAATTCGCTCATCTGCGCCAATTCGTTGGTGCCCGAGTCCAGCAGCACCTGGATGATGGCCGGGCGGTCGGCCGCGGGCTGGGTGCTGACCAAGGCACCTGGCTGGCCGTTGTCCACGCTCATGAACGACACTTCCAGATTGCTCAGGGAGCGTAATTCGGCGGCGAATACCTCATCCATGGCGAACCCCATGACCACCCGGGCGATGGGCAGCGGGTCGAGGACATCTTCCTGGACCAACAAGAAAGGGCGGCCGGCCAGGGCGACGATGAGAATTTGCAAGGTATTGCGCCGGGCATGGCGCAACGCTTGAGCATAGGGAAAGGCTTGTTGGGCGGGCACCCCATCGAGGGTACTGACGATCACCTGCCCATCGAGCCCCAGCACAAACACCTCGCTGCTGCGGATCCCCGCGCCATGGCGCTGCAGGGCCGCGAGAATCTGTGCCGGCTGGCCTGCGGCAACCGCGCGGCGAAACTGCTCGTCCACCGTGAGCCAGTCCAGCCCGTATTCCAGGCGGCGGCCACGCAAGTCCAGCAAGCGCTCGAACACTCGACTGCCGGTCTCCAATTGCACTAGGGCCTGGTTTTCCACTGCGCGGGAGGTAGCGCCCTGGACGGCGAAATACACCGCGCCCACCACGACCAGCAGCAGTAACGCCAACACCCCCGCCAGACGGGTCTGGAAGGCGTGACGCCACTTCATCCGTTTGCCTCCTGTCAGCGTGCCCGCGCCCCAGCTCAAGCGCCCTTTTGTCATAAGCATCCCTCACGACTGCAGACCCGGTGTCAAATAAACGTCCCTTTTTTCAGGACATTCGGAAAACCCAGATTAGTCCCCGCCGGGCAGAAGTAAACCTAATAAACACGGGAGATTGGCCGACATTATTTTGACGACAGATCACCGTCTAAAAGGTCCGGATTGGCCGCAAAACGCCCCTTGTTTGGTGTCGGTGCGGCGCGCCAATTCAACTTGCCCGCTCCCAAGGGGCTAGTGCAGTGAAATTCGAAAATGTCATGCAATTTGTTGCTAACCACGCGCCGCCATTGAAACCACCACTGACCTGCCCCATCTAACCTCCATACTTCACCATGCAGGTGCCCCATGAGCGACCAGCAAGAATTCCCCGATATCGACCTCAACGACTACGCCGACCCCGAAAACGCCGAAACTGCGTCGTCCAACACCGGCCTGGCCCTGCCTGGGCAGAACCTGCCGGACAAGGTCTATATCATCCCGATCCACAACCGCCCGTTCTTCCCGGCGCAAGTGTTGCCGGTGATCGTCAATGAAGAGCCCTGGGCCGAGACCCTGGAGCTGGTGAGCAAATCCGACCATCACTCCCTGGCCCTGTTCTTCATGGACACCCCGCCCGAAGACCCACGGCATTTCGACACCTCCGCCCTGCCGCTGTACGGCACCCTGGTCAAGGTGCATCACGCCAGCCGCGAGAACGGCAAGCTGCAATTTGTCGCCCAGGGCCTGACCCGTGTGCGCATCAAGACCTGGCTCAAGCACCACCGCCCACCGTACCTGGTGGAAGTCGAATACCCGCACCAGCCCAGCGAGCCGACCGATGAGGTCAAGGCCTACGGCATGGCGCTGATCAATGCGATCAAGGAACTGCTGCCGCTCAACCCGCTGTACAGCGAAGAGTTGAAGAACTACCTCAACCGCTTCAGCCCCAACGATCCGTCGCCCCTGACTGACTTCGCCGCCGCGCTGACTTCGGCCACCGGTAACGAGTTGCAGGAAGTGCTGGACTGCGTGCCGATGCTCAAGCGCATGGAAAAAGTGCTGCCGATGCTGCGCAAAGAGGTTGAAGTCGCGCGCCTGCAAAAGGAAATTTCCGCCGAGGTAAACCGCAAGATCGGCGAGCACCAGCGCGAGTTCTTCCTCAAGGAACAGCTCAAGGTGATCCAGCAGGAGCTGGGGCTGACCAAGGACGATCGCAGCGCTGACGTCGAGCAGTTCGAGCAACGCCTGGAAGGCAAGGTGTTGCCGGCCCAGGCGCAGAAACGCATCGATGAAGAACTCAACAAGCTGTCGATCCTCGAGACCGGCTCGCCGGAATACGCGGTGACGCGTAACTACCTGGACTGGGCCACCTCGGTGCCGTGGGGCGTGTATGGCGAGGACAAACTCGACCTCAAGCACGCGCGCAAAGTCCTGGATAAACACCATGCGGGCCTGGATGACATCAAGAGCCGCATCCTCGAGTTCCTCGCCGTCGGTGCCTATAAAGGCGAAGTCGCCGGTTCCATCGTGCTGCTGGTGGGCCCGCCGGGCGTGGGCAAGACCAGCGTCGGCAAATCCATTGCCGAGTCCCTGGGGCGGCCGTTCTACCGCTTCAGCGTCGGCGGCATGCGCGACGAGGCCGAGATCAAGGGCCATCGCCGCACCTACATCGGTGCCCTGCCGGGCAAGCTGGTGCAGGCGCTCAAGGATGTCGAAGTGATGAACCCGGTGATCATGCTCGACGAGATCGACAAGATGGGCCAGAGCTTCCAGGGCGACCCGGCGTCGGCGTTGCTGGAAACCCTCGATCCGGAACAGAACGTCGAATTCCTCGACCACTACCTGGATCTGCGCCTGGACTTGTCCAAAGTGCTGTTCGTGTGTACCGCCAACACCCTGGATTCGATCCCGGGCCCGTTGCTGGACCGCATGGAAGTGATTCGCCTGTCGGGCTATATCACCGAAGAAAAAGTCGCCATCGCCAAGCGTCACCTGTGGCCAAAACAACTGGAAAAGGCCGGCGTGGCCAAGACCAGCCTGAGCATCACCGACGGCGCCCTGCGTGCCCTGATCGACGGCTATGCCCGCGAAGCCGGGGTGCGTCAGTTGGAGAAACAACTGGGCAAACTGGTGCGCAAGGCGGTGGTCAAGCTGCTGGATGAGCCGGATTCGGTAATCAAGATCGGCAACAAGGACCTGGAAAGCTCCCTGGGCATTCCAGTGTTCCGCAATGAGCAAGTGCTGTCCGGTACCGGTGTGATCACCGGACTGGCCTGGACCAGCATGGGCGGCGCGACCTTGCCGATCGAGGCGACGCGCATCCACACGCTCAACCGTGGCTTCAAGCTCACCGGGCAGTTGGGTGAGGTGATGAAGGAATCCGCCGAAATCGCCTACAGCTACATCAGCTCCAACCTGAAGTCGTTTGGCGGTGATCCGAAGTTCTTCGACGAAGCCTTCGTGCACCTGCACGTACCGGAAGGCGCCACGCCCAAAGACGGCCCGAGTGCCGGGGTGACCATGGCCAGTGCGTTGCTGTCGCTGGCACGTAACCAGCCGCCGAAAAAAGGCGTGGCCATGACTGGCGAACTGACCCTGACCGGGCATGTACTGCCGATTGGCGGCGTGCGTGAGAAGGTGATTGCGGCGCGGCGCCAGAAGATTCACGAGTTGATCCTGCCAGAGCCGAACCGTGGCAGCTTCGAGGAGTTGCCGGACTATCTGAAAGAGGGCATGACGGTGCACTTTGCCAAGCGGTTTGCGGATGTGGCGAAAGTGTTGTTCTGATAGAAATATAGCGCCTGCACTGGCCTCATCGCGGGCAAGCCCGCTCCTACAGGGTACGCATTCCAACTGTAGGAGCGGGCTTGCCCGCGATAGGGCCAGCACGGCCAACATAAATCTCCTGCTGTAACACCTTGTCTCATCTTCGGTTATGCTCGCCCTTCGTCGCCAATAAACGGAGCCTTCATGACCGCTGCCCGCCTGCTTCTTGCGCTAAACCTCGCCCTCCTCGCGGCTTGCGCCAGTGCACCTAAGCAAAACGTCACCGTCGAAAAACAGAGCGCCTGCCCGCTCAAGCTCAAGGCCGGGCAAAACCTGACCCTGACCTTACCGAGCAACCCCACCACCGGTTATCGCTGGGCGATCCAGGATTCGGCCGGCGGCGTGCTGCGCAGCCTCGGCCCCGAGGTCTACAGCAATCCCGAGGATGCCGGTGTGGTCGGTGCCGCGGGGCAATCGACCTGGCGCTTCCAGGCCTTTACCGCCGGTAGCGGCCGCCTGCGCCTGACCTCCCAACAACCCTGGGCCCCGGAAGTGAATCCGGTGGATACCTTTGACTGCGCCATTACGGTGAACTGATATGCCATGGATGATTCTTGCGTTGATGGGTGCGGGTACCTTTATCTACGGTTTGAGCACGCACGCCACGTTACTTTGCCTGCTGGTCAAGCCGCTGCCGGTGCTGGCGATGTTGGGATGGCTGCATGACGCGCCGCCCAGCGACTATCGACGCTGGATCAGCCTGGGGTTGATCTTCTCCCTGGTCGGCGATGTGTTGCTGGCCTGGCCGGGCGATCTGTTTATCTTTGGCCTGGGCGCGTTTTTGTTCGCGCACCTGGCGTACCTCAAGGCCTACTTCAGCGACTGCCGCCGCCCAGCGCTGTTGCCGTTGGCCTTGGCGCTGGGGGTTGGGGCGATCTTGTTGAGCATCCTGATTTCCCACGGTCTGGGCGACTTGCTGATTCCGGTGGTGGTGTATGCGCTGGTGATCAGCGCCATGCTCTGGCGTGCACTGGCTCGCCTGGGCAGCGATGTGCCCAAGCGCTCGGCGCAGTTGGCGGCCATTGGCGCGGCGCTGTTTGTGTTTTCCGACACACTGATCGGCATCAATCGCTTTGTGCTGACCTTCGATGCCGCGCCGTATCTGTTGATCATTACGTATTGGTTGGGCCAGTGGGGTATCACCGCGTCGGCGTTCCATCAGACAACCCGCGCATCCAAGGAGCAAGTTGGCTAAAATGCCGGCCTTTTCCCCTTCGTCGCCGGAACAGCCGTGAGCAAAGAACCCGATCGCCTATTCGCCCAGCCCTTGCCCCAGGTGCCGGACTTCGCCTTTAACGAGGACGTGGTGCGGGTGTTCCCGGACATGATCAAGCGCTCGGTGCCGGGCTACCCGACCATTGTCGAGAACCTCGGTGTGCTCGCCGCGCAGTTTGCCCAGCCCAATAGCGTGCTGTATGACCTGGGCTCGTCCCTCGGCGCGGTGACCCAGGCCCTGCGCCGCCACGTGCGCACCGACGGTTGCCGGGTGATCGCTGTGGATAACTCGGCGGCGATGGTCGAGCGCTGCCGCGAATACCTTAACGGCCAGGACTCCATGTTCCAGGAGCTGCTGCCGGTAGAGGTGATCGACGGCGATATTCTCGCCCTGCAGTTCCAGCCGGCCTCGGTGGTGGCGCTGAACTTCACCCTGCAATTTATCGCCCCCGAGGAGCGCCTGGCGCTGCTTGGGCGGATCCGCCAGGCGCTGCTGCCCGGTGGCGCGCTGATTCTCTCGGAAAAACTGCGCTTCAATGATCCCCAAGAACATGCACTGCTCACCGACCTGCATGTGGCGTTCAAGCGCGCCAACGGCTACAGCGAACTGGAAATCGCCCAGAAGCGCAGCGCCATCGAAAATGTCATGAAGCCCGACAGCCTCGAAGAACACCGCGAACGCCTGTTGGCGGCCGGGTTCTCGAAAGTCGTGCCGTGGTTCCAGTGTCTTAACTTTGCCTCGTTGATTGCCTTGCCATGATTGATCTGTCTCCCCTCGCCCGCCATCTGGTCGGCACTCCCCTGGCCGTCTGGGCCCAAGGCCTGCAAGCACAACTCGATGCAAAAATGGAAAAGGGCCATGGCGACCTGGCGCGCTGGCAAAGCGCACTGGATGCCCTGCCCAAGATCCTGCCCAGCAAAATCGATCTGCTGAACGGCCTGATCCTCGACACCGATTGCGATGACGCCACCCGCACACAGATGCATGCCGCGCTGATGGGCCTGAGCCCGTGGCGCAAAGGGCCGTTCGACCTGTTCGGGGTGCATGTGGACACCGAATGGCGCTCGGACTGGAAATGGTCGCGGGTCGCGCCGCACCTGAACCTTACCGGCAAGCGCATCCTCGATGTGGGCTGTGGCAACGGCTACTACATGTGGCGCATGCTCGGCGCCGGTGCCGACAGCGTGATTGGCGTGGACCCGAACTGGCTGTTCTTCTGCCAGTTCCAGGCGGTGCAGCGCTACCTGTCGGCTCCCAACGCCTGGCACCTGCCGTTCCCGTTCGAAGACCTGCCGCCGAACATGGAAGGTTTCGACACCGTGTTCTCCATGGGCGTGTTCTACCACCGCCGCTCGCCGATCGAGCACTTGATGGCACTCAAGGATTGCCTGGTCAAGGGCGGCGAACTGGTGCTGGAGACCTTGGTGATCGAGGGTGATCAACAGCAGGTGCTGGTGCCGGAAGACCGTTACGCACAGATGCGCAATGTGTGGTTCCTGCCTTCGGTGCCGGCGTTGATGCTGTGGCTGCGGCGTGCCGGGTTCAGTGAGGTGCGTTGCGTGGATGTCAGCGTGACCACGGTCGAGGAACAACGCGGGACCGAGTGGATGAAGTATCAATCCCTGAGTGACTTCCTCGACCCTGAGGATCACAGCAAGACGATTGAAGGGCTGCCGGCGCCGATGCGGGCGGTGATTATCGCCAAGAAATAACCCTCAATCTCGCTGAAAAAATGAAGATCAAACATGTGGGAGCGGGCTTGCTCGCGAAGGCGGTGTGTCAGTCAATTGATTCGTTGGCTGATACACCGCCTTCGCGAGCAAGCCCGCTCCCACACTTGATTGGGTCTCACATTGAGGTCAGGTGTTAGTCGAGCGTGGGTTTAGCCCGGCGCGCCTTGAAGAACTCACTCAACACCGCCCCGCACTCCTCGGCCAGCACCCCGCCTTCATACATCACCCGATGATTCAAAAAACCCTGGGTAAAGAACTGCCCCTGGCTCTGCACAATCCCTGCCTTGGGCTCCAGCGCGCCGTACACCACCCGGGCGATGCGCGAATGCACGATCAAACCTGCGCACATGCTGCACGGCTCCAGGGTCACATACAGGGTGCTGCCCGGCAGGCGATAGTTGCTGACGGCCTGGGCGGCCGCGCGGATGGCGACCATCTCGGCGTGGGCGCTCGGGTCGCTGCCGCTGATCGGGCAATTGAAGCCGCGCCCGATGATTTCACCGTCCTGCACCAGCACCGCGCCCACCGGGACTTCACCCAGTGCCGCGCCTTGGGCGGCGAGGGCCAGGGCTTCGCGCATAAAGTCCTGGTCGCGGCTGCGGTCGATGATCGCCGTCGGGCGGATCTGGCGCATCACGCCACCTCGATGGCGGCCATCAGGCCGGTTTCCATATGGTCGATCACATGGCAATGAAACATCCACACCCCGGGGTTATCCGCCACCAACGCTACGCGGGCACGCTCGTTCTTGCCCAGCAGGTAAGTGTCGGTGAAATACGGCGTGACCTTGTGACGGTTCGAGGCGATCACCTTGAAACTCATGCCGTGCAAGTGGATCGGGTGCTGGTACTGGGTCATGTTTTTCAATTCAAAAATATAGCTCTTGCCCAATTCGAGCTTGGCAATCGGCCGGTCAGCGCAGGTCTTGTCGGTTATGTCCCAGGCCTGGCCGTTGATTTGCCACAGGCTCGGCGGCCTGTTCTCGACATTGACCGAGACCGAACCGACCCATTCGAAATTGAAGTTGAGCTTCTCGGCATTGGCCAGGTCTGGCTCGGCAATCGGGTTGGCCGGCAAGGCTGGCGGCCACTCGCCGGGCGCATCGGTGTTGGCCACTGAGCGGAAGGTGCCCAGGCGCACTGGGCCATTGCGGATCGACAGCTCTTCGCCGGCCGGCGGGGCCTTGATCGCCAGGCAAATACGCATGCCAGGGCCCAGCCAGTACTCCTTGCCCAGGGGCCGTGGCTCGATGGGATTGCCGTCCAGGGCGTAGATCTGCGCCTCGGCGTTGGGGATATTCAGGCGATAGGTCAGGGTGTTGTCGAGGTTGAGCAGGCGCACCCGGGTGATTTGCCCGGCCGGCAGGTCAATGACTGCCTGAGGCACACCATTGATGGTCGACAGGCGTCCAGCGGTACCGCCACGCGCTGCTTCGCGGGGGATGCTGAACTCAACAAACTCACCCTGTTCGTCGATATGCCAATTTTTCAGGCTCAGGGTGCGCTCATGCTTGAAACCGGTGGGCTCGCGCTCTTCGACAATCAACGGGCCGACCAGGCCACGGCCCAGCTCTTCGCTGCTGCTCACATGGGGGTGATACCAGTAGCTGCCGGCATCCGGCACGCGGAACTGGTAGTCGAAATACTCGCCGGGCAATACCGGCAATTGCGAGACGTAGGGCACGCCGTCCATTTCCAGGGGCAGGCGGATACCGTGCCAGTGAATGGTGGTGGCGACCGGCAGGTGGTTGATAAACCGTACCCGCAGCCATTCGCCCTGGCGTACGCGCAACTCTGTACCCGGCGCCGACGGGCCGAACGCCCAGGCCTGGGTTGTGTGCCCCGGTACCAGTTCCACGTCCAGCGGCGCGGCGATCAGTTCGTAATCGCGCCCGGCACTGGCGTCCGCAACTTTCCCCAGCCAGTAGCGATAGGCGCCACCGGCACCCACGCCCACCACTGCCAGGCCGGCGAGGCCACCTAGGATTTGTCGACGGGAAAAGGATCGGGACACAACAACCTCACGTATCTGCGCGGGCGCAAGGCCCGCAAAGGGCAAATACGATACACCCCCACAGGCTAAACAGTAAGGCTTCGCATTGCCGCATGACACCTGTAGGAGCGAGCTTGCTCGCGAAGGTCGTTAACGATGACGCGGGGAGCCTGGCCCCCCGCGCTGTTCTCAGGTTTTTCGCGAGCAAGCTCGCTCCTACAGGTTGATCGACGGTCAGGGCTTGGCGGCGGCCAGGATCAGCGCTTTCATCTCGGCAACTGCGCCTTTGAAGCCGACAAACAGCGCATGGGCGACCAGCGCGTGGCCGATGTTCAGTTCGTTGATGCCCTTGATCGCCGCCACGGCTTCAACGTTGTGGTAGTGCAGGCCATGGCCGGCATTGACGATCAAGCCTTCACGCAGGCCGCAGGCCACGCCGTCAATGATGCGTTGCAGTTCGTCGGCGACTTCGGTCGGGGTGGTGGCATCGGCGTAGCGGCCAGTGTGCAGTTCGATCGCTGGGGCACCCACGCGGCGCGAGGCTTCGATCTGCCGTTCGTCGGCATCAATAAACAGCGAGACTTCGCTGCCGATCTGCGACAGGCGTTCGACCGCTGCTTTAATCCGCGCTTCCTGGCCTGCCACGTCCAGGCCGCCTTCGGTGGTCAGTTCCTGGCGGGTTTCCGGGACCAGGCAGATGTGCGCCGGGCGGATGCGCTCGGCGAAGGCCATCATTTCTTCGGTGATGCCCATCTCGAAGTTCATGCGGGTCTGCAGCACGTCCTTGAGCACCAGCACGTCGCGCTCCTGGATGTGCCGGCGGTCTTCGCGCAGGTGCACGGTGATCCCGTCGGCGCCTGCTTCTTCGGCGTCCAGCGCGGCCTTGACCGGATCAGGGTAACGGGTGCCCCGGGCCTGGCGCAGGGTGGCGACGTGGTCGATGTTGACGCCAAGAAGAATGCGATTGCTGGTGGTCACGGAAGCGCTCCTGAAAAGGGAAAGAATCGGCGCACAGCATACACGGGGATGTCAGGGCTTTCGAAACAACTCGCGACTGACCAGGGGCCGACCGCCCAGATGCACGGCCAGGGCCTGGCGCATCAGGCGCTTGGCGGCAGACAGGGCGCCAGGTGCGCTCCAGTCGGCCTCAGCCATTGCCAACAACTCAGTGCCCTGGAACAGGCCCGGTTGCAGCAGGTAGACCCGCTCCAGCCCGGCATCCACTTGCAGGCGGTACATGCCGTCGCTGGCGATCGGTTCGCCGTGCAAGTCATTGCTCAATTCGAAGCCGTAGCCCAGGTCGTCAAGCAGGCGCCATTCGAACGCGCGCAACAGCGGCTCCAGCGGACGGCCTTCGGCCAGGGCCAACAAGGTGGCGGCGTAGTGATCGAAGACCGCCGGGTGCGGGTCTTCGGCGGGCAGCAGGCGGATCAGCAGCTCGTTGAGGTAGAGGCCACTGAACAGCGCCTCGCCATTGAGCCAGGCAGACGTGCCGATGCTTTCCAGGCGCCCGACGTTTTTCAGCTCGCCCTTGCCACGAAACTCCACGTCCAGGGCCACGAATGGCCGTGCCAGCGTACCCGCCTTGCCCCGCGCACTGCGCAACACCGCCCGCAGGCGGCCTTGGGGCGTGAGGAAGTCCACCAGGGCGCTGGTCTCGCGGTAGGCGCGGCTGTGCAGCACGTAGGCGGGTTGGCTGGGGGGGGGGTGGGGATTGGGACATTGGGTTCTCGCTGCGGGAACACGGTCTGGAAAACAACGACTATCCAATGTGGGAGCGGGCTTGCTCGCGAATGCGGTGGGCCAGCCAACGCATCCGGTGACTGATCCACTGCATTCGCGAGCAAGCCCGCTCCCACATTTTGTCCTGCTGTGTTACTGGAGACTGATTACAGGTCGCCGTAGCCCAGGGAGCGCAGTGCGCGCTCGTCATCGGACCAGCCACCCTTAACCTTCACCCACAGGTTAAGCATGATCTTGGAATCGAACAGCAATTCCATGTCCTTGCGCGCTTCGGTGCCGATGCGCTTGATGCGCTCGCCCTTGTCGCCAATGATGATTTTCTTCTGGCCGTCACGTTCGACGAGGATCAGCGCATGAATATGCAGGGTCTTGCCCTGCTGCTTGAACTCTTCGATCTCAACGGTGATCTGGTACGGCAGCTCGGCGCCCATCTGGCGCATGATTTTCTCGCGGACCAGCTCGGCGGCGAGGAAACGGCTGCTGCGGTCGGTGATCTGGTCTTCCGGGAAGAAGTGCTCGTTCTCCGGCAGGTAGCCTGCGATCACCCGCTCCAGGGCTTCAAGGTTGTGCCCGTGCTGGGCCGAGATCGGCATGATCTGGGCGTTCGGCAGTTGTTCCTGCAACCAGCTCAGGTGCGGCATCAGCTCGGCTTTGTCTTCGATGCGGTCGGTCTTGTTCAGCGCGACGATCAGCGGGCCGGTGACGTACTGCACACGCTCCAGCACCATCTGGTCTTCATCGGTCCACTTGGTGCGGTCAACCACGAAGATCACTACATCGACGTCTTTCAACGCCGCCGAAGCGGTCTTGTTCATGTAGCGGTTCAGGGCTTTCTCGCCGCCTTTGTGCATGCCTGGAGTGTCGACGTAGACCGCTTGCACGTTGCCTTCGGTCTTGATACCCAGCATGTTGTGGCGGGTGGTCTGCGGCTTGCGCGAGGTGATCGCCAGCTTCTGCCCCAGGATATGGTTCAGCAGCGTGGACTTGCCCACGTTGGGACGGCCGACGATGGCAACATAGCCACAGCGTGTTGCGGTTGAATCAGTCATGGCCATTCTCCACGCCCAGGGCAATCAGTGCTGCAGCGGCCGCTACCTGTTCGGCAATACGACGGCTCACACCCTGACCTCGGCTTTTTTCGTTCAATAAGGTGACTTCGCATTCGACGAAGAACACACGGCAATGCGGCTCACCCTGGATATCCACCACTTCATAGCGTGGCAGTTCGCAGCCGCGCGACTGCAGGAATTCCTGCAGGCGGGTCTTGGGATCCTTGTTGGTGTCCACCAGGGTCAGGCTGTCGATTTCCGACGCCAGCCAAGCCATGACCCGCTCCTTGGCCACTTCCATCCCGGCATCGAGATAGATCGCACCGATCAAGGCTTCCAGGGCATCGGCCAGGATCGACTCGCGACGGAAACCGCCGCTTTTCAACTCGCCGGACCCCAGACGCAGGTACTCGCCCAGGTCAAAACCACGGGCCAGCACGGCCAGGGTCTCGCCTTTCACCAAGCGCGCGCGCAGGCGCGACAGCTGGCCTTCACGGGCCAGGGGGAAGCGGTTGAACAAGGCTTCGCCAGCGGCGAAGTTGAGAATGGCATCACCCAAAAATTCCAGGCGTTCGTTGTTGCGCCCGGCAAAACTGCGGTGTGTGAGGGCAAGGACCATCAATTCCTGGTCCTTGAAGGTGTAGCCGAGCTGACGCTCAAGACGACTCAAAGAAACGCTCACGGTTTACCTACTTTCAGTACGTGGCGGCAAAGGCCATCGACGATTAACGCTGTGTTCAAATTCAAATCCTGGCAATGCTGTGTGCTGCTCGAGACCGGACCAATGTCCAAGCCCCAGAAAAGCATTCGGCGCTGTGTTCACAGCGCCGCATGGATTACTTGATCAGCCCCACCCGCGAGAAGTTCGGCAGGTGGCTGAGTTTGGGTTCCGGCCAGCTCATCCAGACCGCGAAGGCCTTGCCGACGATATTCTGGTCGGGAACCATGCCCAGCAGCTCCTTGGGAATGCTTGGATCGTCCCAGTAGCGGCTGTCATTGGAGTTGTCGCGGTTGTCGCCCATCATGAAGTAGTGCCCGGCAGGCACGGTCCACTGGTTGTCGGGCGGCGAACGGTAGCGGCTCATTTCCTTGCGGATCTGGTGCTCTACCGCCCCGAGTTTTTCCTCGTACAGCTCGGCGCTGCCCAAAGTGTTCGGCTCGGAACCGATGAGTTTTTCAGCCACCGACTCGCCGTTGACGAACAGGCGCTTGTCGCTGGTGTAGCGGATTACGTCACCCGGCAGGCCGACCACACGCTTGATGTAGTTGACGTTCGGGTCGCTTGGATAGCGGAACACCATCACATCGCCGCGCTGCGGATCACCCACCTCGATGATTTTCTTGTCGATCACCGGCAAGCGGATCCCGTAGGAAAACTTGTTCACCAGGATGAAGTCGCCAACATCCAGGGTTGGTTTCATCGAGCCCGAAGGAATCTGGAACGGCTCTACCAGAAACGAGCGCAGCACCAGCACGATGAACAACACCGGGAAGAACGACTTGCCGTATTCAACCAGCAAGGGCTCTTTGTTCAGCTTCTCGATCACCACGCCATCGGGCTGGCTGACGCTGCCCTGATAGGACGCGATGGCCGCCCGACGACGCGGGGCGAAGAACAGCAGATCGAGCAGCGCCAGAAGACCACAGACGGCAACGGCGATGACCAGCAACAGCGGGAAATTTAGTGACATAGGACCTAACTATCCAACCTGAGCACCGCAAGGAAGGCTTCTTGTGGAATTTCCACGTTGCCCACTTGCTTCATGCGTTTTTTACCGGCCTTTTGCTTCTCAAGCAGCTTGCGCTTACGGCTCACGTCGCCACCGTAGCATTTGGCCAGTACGTTCTTTCTGAGTGCCTTGACGGAGGTCCGCGCAATGATCTGCCCGCCAATGGCGGCCTGGATCGCGACGTCGAACATCTGGCGCGGAATCAGTTCCTTCATCTTCTCGGTAAGCTGGCGGCCTTTGTAGTGCGCATTGTCCTTGTGGACGATGAGCGCCAGGGCATCCACCTTGTCACCGTTGATCAGTACATCGAGCTTCACCAGATTGGCCGATTGATAACGGTCGAAATGGTAATCCAGCGAAGCATAGCCGCGACTGGTGGATTTGAGACGGTCAAAGAAGTCCAGGACCACTTCGTTCATCGGCAAATCATAGGTCACTTGTACCTGGGTACCGAGGAACAGCATGTCGTGCTGTACGCCACGCTTTTCGATACACAGGGTAATGACGTTGCCCAGGTGTTCCTGCGGCACAAGAATATTGGCGCGCACGATCGGTTCGCGCATGTCTTCGATGGACGACAGATCCGGCAGCTTGGACGGGTTGTCGACGTAAATCGTTTCACCGGTTTTCAGCGCCAGCTCAAAAATAACCGTTGGCGCGGTGGTGATCAGGTCCAGGTCGTACTCGCGCTCCAGGCGCTCCTGGATGATCTCCATGTGCAGCATGCCCAGGAACCCGCAGCGGAAGCCGAAGCCCAGGGCGTCGGAGCTTTCCGGGGTGTACTGCAACGACGAGTCGTTGAGGGTCAGCTTTTGCAGGGCTTCGCGGAAGTCCTCGAAGTCGTCGGAGCTGACCGGGAACAGGCCGGCGTAGACCTGTGGCTGGATGCGCTTGAAACCTGGCAGCACGTCGACGTCCGGCGTCGAGCTGAGTGTCAGGGTGTCACCAACCGGAGCACCGTGGATGTCCTTGATGCCGGCGATGATGAAGCCCACTTCGCCAGCTTTCAGGTCAACGGTGGCGGTGTGTTTCGGGTTGAATACACCGACGCTGTCCACCAGGTGGATCTTGCCGGTGGACTTGACCAGGATCTTGTCGCCCTTCTTCACCCGGCCATGGCGCACGCGTACCAGGGACACAACGCCCAGGTAGTTGTCGAACCAGGAGTCGATGATCAACGCTTGCAGCGGATCTTCGATGTTGCCGGTGGGGGCCGGAATGGTCTTGACCAGGCGCTCGAGCACTTCGTCGACGCCCAGGCCGGTCTTGGCGCTGCACTCGACGGCGTCGGTGGCGTCAATGCCGATGATTTTTTCGATTTCTTCCTTCACCCGGTCCGGATCGGCCTGTGGCAGGTCGATCTTGTTCAGCACCGGCATGACTTCCAGGCCCTGCTCGATGGCGGTGTAGCAGTTGGCCACGGACTGGGCTTCTACGCCCTGCCCCGCGTCCACCACCAACAGCGCGCCTTCACAGGCCGCCAGGGAACGGCTGACTTCGTAGGTGAAGTCAACGTGGCCCGGGGTGTCAATGAAGTTCAGTTGGTACTTGATACCGTCTTTGGCGGTGTAGTACAGGGTAACGCTGTGGGCCTTGATGGTGATCCCGCGCTCGCGTTCGAGGTCCATGGAGTCCAGGACCTGGGCTTCCATTTCACGCTCGGCAAGGCCGCCGCACATCTGGATGAATCGATCGGCCAGCGTCGACTTACCATGGTCAATGTGGGCGATGATGGAGAAATTGCGGATATGACTCAAATCACTCACGGGTCAACACTCAAAAAGGCTGCAGGCAGATTGCCCGCTGAAAAATAGCCGGGAATTGTACCTGATGCTCAGGCCAGACGTCATCTTTGGCGACCAATAACAAAAATGCCCCACTCTTGCGAACGGGGCATTTTTTGTTCAACACACGCGGATCAACCGGCCCGCCGCAGCA
The DNA here is from genome assembly GCF_016925675.1 of Pseudomonas hygromyciniae. Taxonomy (NCBI): domain Bacteria; kingdom Pseudomonadati; phylum Pseudomonadota; class Gammaproteobacteria; order Pseudomonadales; family Pseudomonadaceae; genus Pseudomonas; species Pseudomonas hygromyciniae. The sequence continues at coordinate 4,793,814 of NZ_CP070506.1, forward strand.
GCCAGAACCCGGCCAGGGCACAGATGCCGGTCGGCACCAGCACCGCAAACAGCGGCGAGAAGCCGAATACCAGGCTCGACGGCCCCAGCAGGTCCTGGGCAATACGGAAGGTGAAACCTACCAGCACCCCGGTAAATACGCGCTGGCCCAAGGTCACCGAGCGCAACGGGCCGAAAATAAACGAAATAGCCATCAGCACCAGCGCGGCGGTCACCACCGGCTGCAACACCTTGACCCAAAATGCCAGCCAGTAGCGGCCGTTGTTCAGGCCCTGGTCCTTGAGGTAGTGGATATAGCTCCACAAACCGGAGATCGGCAGGCTTTCCGGGATCATTACCACGGTATTGAGCAGTTCCGGCTTGAGGGCAATATCCCAGGCCTGGGTCGGCTCGTTGATGACCTCGGTGCTGGCCTCGGTACCTTTGCCAGGATTGCGGAAATGGGTCGTGGTGACATCGCTCAACACCCACTGGTTGTCACTGAACTGTGCCCGCTTGGCAAAGCTAGACGACAGCATGTGGCGTTCGTCATCAAAGCGATAACGGGTGACACCCACCAGCAGGCCGCCGGGCTGCACAGCGTTGATGTGGATAAATTCGTCACCCTGGCGGTGCCACAGGCCCCGCTTGGAGCTCTGGGCATCGCCCGAACCCTGGGCCAGCGCACGGTTGGCCTGGGCAGTGGTTTCAGCCGGTGGCGCCACGTATTCGCCGATCAGCACGCTGGCAGCCATCAGCAGCAGCATGGGTTTCATAACGGCCCAGACGATGCGGGCAATGGACACCCCGGCCGCGCGCATGATGGTCAGTTCGCTGTTGCTGGCCAGGCTGCCCAGGCCGATCAGGCAACCGATCAGCGCGGCCATCGGCATCATGTCGTAGAGCCGCCGCGGCGCGGTCAACGCCACGTAGCTCAATACGTCAGTGACCGTATAGGTATCGGTGACGTTGCCCACTTCATCAATAAAGGCAAACAACGAGGCCAAGCCGAGGATGATGCCCAATACCGCCAGGATGGCGACCAGTACGCTGCTACCGATGTAGCGATCCAACTTACCCACGAGCCATCTCCTTCATGCCGCGACGGCTCTGCATTTTCAAACGAATCGGTTCCCAATAGAGCAGGCCCAGGCCAATCACCAGGAAGATGCCGTGGACCCACCACAACCCCAGGGTCGGCGACAGCTTGCCCTTCTCCAGGGAGCCACGGGCGGAAATCAGGATGGTCAGGTAGGCCATGTACAAAAGGATCGCCGGCAGCAACTTGAGGAAGCGGCCCTGGCGCGGGTTGACCCGGGACAGTGGCACCGCCATCAAGGTGACGATAAACACCAGCAACGGCAGGGAAATACGCCATTGCAGCTCGGCAATCGAGCGCAGTTCCTTGCTGCCGATCAAGGCCTGGGTCGGAATGGCATCGCGGTCGGTGACCTCGTTGCTCACATCCGGCCGGGCCAGCATGACACCGTAGGTCTCGTACTTGATGGCACGGTAGTCGGCCTGGCCGGGGCTGCCGTCGTAGCGGTAGCCGTTTTCCAGGATCAGGTAGCGGCTGCCGTCCGGACGCACTTCCTGGCGCCCGCTATCGGCCACCAACACAGAAATGCCACGGTCCTTCTTGTCCTGGCCCAGGCGCTTCTCGGAGATGAATACGCCGCCGAGGTTGGCCCGATCATCGGTCATGCGCTCGGTGTAGGTCACCCGGGTGCCATCGTTGAGCGCCTGGAAGCGGCCCGGCTCGAGGGTGTCGAACTCGGTCATGGCGTCCTGTTTGTTGAGCACCAGTTGGAATTGCATGGCGCCCTGGGGGGCTAGGCTCAGGCTCAGCCAGGCCACCACCAGCGCCACGCCGGTGGCCGGGACCATGGTCATGGCCAACAGGCGCTGCTGACTCATGCCGGTGGCCGACAGTACGGTCATCTCGCTTTCAAGGTAGAGCCGGCCATAGGCCAGCAGAATCCCGAGAAACAGGCCAAGGGGCAGGATCAGTTGCAGGAAGCCTGGCAGGCGAAAGCCCATGATCAGGAACAGCGACCCCGGATCCAGGGCACCCGAGGCAGCCTGGGCCAGGTATTTGACGAAGCGACCACTCATGATGATGACCAGCAATACCGCACTCACGGCACTCAGGGTCAGCAGGACTTCGCGGGACAGATAACGGAAGACGATCAAACCAGACACTCCAGGGTTGTCAGGCTAAGGCGGCCAAACAAGCAAGCATATCAAGTCGCCCCGTTGACACGGGCCGGCGAAAAAGATGGCGCATTATCCTGTGATTGTCGGCGCCTGTCACGGAGCTTGCTCATACCGGCGCACAAAGCTGGCTTCAAGGGTTGTCAGGCTCGGGCGGCGCGGTACAAACTGCGGGCTTTGTCGCGGTCACCCACAGGTGGCCCAGCCTACAGGCCGGAGTACAGACTCCAGGCTCTTTGACCTTATATAAGGGACACGAACATGGAATTGGTTGTAAAAAGCGTTAGCCCCGAAACGTTGAAGACCGCCACCCTCGTGGTCGCCATCGGCGAAGGCCGCAAGCTCGGCGCTGCTGCCAAGCAAGTCGATGAGCTGAGCGGTGGCGCCATCAGCGCCGTGCTCAAGCGTGGCGACCTGGCGGGCAAGGTCGGGCAAAGCCTGCTGCTGCAAAGCCTGCCCAACCTCAAGGCCGACCGCGTATTGCTGGTAGGCGTGGGCAAGGACGCCGAACTGGGCGACCGCCCGTTCCGCAAGATCATCAGCGGTATCCTCAGCACCCTCAAGGGCCTGGGCGGCGGCGATGCAGCACTGGCGCTGGACGAAATCGTAGTCAAGGGCCGCGACAGCTACGGCAAGACCCGCCTGCTGGCCGAAACCCTGCTGGATGGCGGCTACACCTTCGATCAGTTCAAGAGCCAGAAAGCCGAACCCCGCGCCCTGAAGAAAATCACCCTGCTGACCATCAAGGCTGCCCAGGCTGAAGTGCAGCGCGCCGCCACCCACGCCCAGGCCATCGCGGCCGGCATGGCGTTCACCCGCGACTTGGGCAATATGCCACCAAACATCTGCCACCCCACCTACCTCGGCGAACAGGCCAAGGCCCTGGGCAAAGAGTTCAAGGGCCTGAAAGTCGAGGTCCTGGACGAGAAGAAGATCAAGGACCTGGGCATGGGCTCGTTCTATGCCGTGGGCCAGGGCAGCGACCAGCCACCACGCCTGATCGTCATGCAATACAACGGCGGCAAGAAAGCCGACAAGCCGTTCGCCCTGGTCGGCAAAGGCATCACGTTCGACACCGGCGGCATCAGCCTCAAGCCGGGCGCCGGCATGGACGAGATGAAGTACGACATGGGCGGCGCCGCCAGTGTCTTCGGCACCCTGCGCGCCGTGTTGGAACTCAAGCTGCCGATCAACCTGGTGTGCATCCTGGCCTGTGCCGAGAACATGCCGAGCGGCGGTGCTGCGCGCCCAGGCGACATCGTGACCACCATGAGCGGCCAGACCGTGGAAATCCTCAACACCGACGCCGAAGGCCGCCTGGTGCTGTGCGACGCGCTGACCTACGCCGAACGCTTCAAGCCGCAAGCAGTGATCGACATCGCCACCCTGACTGGTGCCTGCATCGTCGCCCTGGGCTCCCACACTTCGGGCCTGCTGGGCAACAACGACGAGTTGATCGAGCAACTGCTCAGCGCCGGCAAGGCTGCCGACGACCGCGCGTGGCAACTGCCGTTGTTCGATGAGTACCAGGAACAACTGGACAGCCCATTCGCCGACATCGCCAACATTGGCGGGCCAAAGGCCGGCACCATCACCGCCGCCTGCTTCCTGTCGCGCTTTGCCAAGAACTTCAACTGGGCCCACCTGGACATCGCCGGCACCGCCTGGACCAGCGGCGGCAAGGACAAGGGCGCTACCGGTCGTCCGGTTCCGCTGCTGACCCAGTACCTGCTGGATCGCGCCAAGGCCTAAACATCACGGCCACTGCTTGACCCTGTAGGAGCGAGTTTGTCTCCTACAGGTAAAGCATGCAGGCTGCTGCAGGACATGTAATGACCCAAGTCGACTTCTATATATTGCCCAGCGCCGATCCCTCGGCTCGCTTGGACTTTGCCTGCAAACTCACGGAAAAAGCCTGGCGCATGGGCCACCGTATCTACCTGCATTGCAGCGATGCCGCCCAACGCGACGACCTCGATGCCCGTCTGTGGCGCTTCAAGGGTGAGAGCTTTGTGCCCCACGGCCCCGCAGAATCGGAGCCAGAGGGGCTGGTGGTGCTGGGTTTGGGCGACAGTTGTGGTGATCACCATGACCTATTGGTCAACCTGGACCTGAAAGTGCCGGCCTTCGCCAAGGGTTTTGCCCGCGTGGCGGAAGTAGTGGTGGAAGATCCGGCTATTCGTCAGGCCGCGCGGGAGAGTTTCCGTTTCTACCGCGAACAGGGCTATTCTCTGCAAGATCACCGATTACAGCGACTCTGAGCACATGATGGACACTTCAAATCCGCTAAAACCCTCTGACCACCTGCTGGACGACCTTGAGTCGATCCGTCAGTTGCTCGGTGATGACAACCTGCAACCGCCGCTGCTGACCGATACCGTGGCGGAAGAGGTACAGATCCCCCTGCTGTTCGATATGGTCGGCGCCAAGCCCGCCGCAGCCGAGCCTGTCGAGCCGCCCGTCGTCCAGGCAGAGCCCGCCGCCGAAAAAGCCCCCGATGCCCTGCTGCTGCACCTGGACAACGAACTGCGCGCCGCTGCGCAATTGATCATGCAGGACGTGATCGACGACTTTGCCCCGCATATCGAAACCGAGATCAAGCGCCGGATGGATGCGCGCATGGAGCGGTTGCTTAGCCAGTACCAGTCCTAAGCCACATAGATATCCCCTGTAGGAGCGGGCTTGCCCGCGATGGCTGTAAATCAGTCGATTTGTCGATGACTGACACACCGCTATCGCGGGCAAGCCCGCTCCCACATTTGCCCCGCGCCAGCCTTAGCCCCTCTCTTCGTCTCGCCCTCTCCCCTATCCCTCGTTATACTTGCCGGCTTTCCTGAATAAATGCCAACTAGGGTCCCGCCGCGCATGGATAAGACCTACCAGCCGCACGCTATTGAAACTTCCTGGTACCAAACCTGGGAGTCCGAGAACTATTTCGCTCCGCAAGGTGCGGGCGAGTCCTACACCATCATGATTCCGCCGCCGAACGTCACCGGCAGCCTGCACATGGGCCATGGCTTCAACAATGCGATCATGGATGCGTTGATCCGTTTCCGCCGTATGCAGGGCCGCAACACCCTGTGGCAGCCAGGCACCGACCACGCGGGTATCGCCACCCAGATGCTGGTGGAACGCCAACTGGAAGCCACCGGCCAGAGCCGTCACGACCTGGGCCGCGAGAAATTCCTGGAGAAGATCTGGGAGTGGAAGGACCAATCCGGCGGCAACATCAGCCGTCAGATCCGTCGCCTCGGCTCGTCCGTAGACTGGAGCCGCGAGCGCTTCACCATGGACGACGGTCTGTCGGAAGCGGTCAAGGAAGCCTTTGTACGCCTGCATGAAGATGGCCTGATCTACCGCGGCAAGCGCCTGGTCAACTGGGACACCAAGCTGCACACGGCGATTTCCGACCTTGAAGTGGAAAACCACGACGAGAAAGGCTTCCTGTGGAACCTCAAGTACCCACTGGCCGACGGTGCCAAGACCGCCGAGGGTAATGACTACCTGATCGTCGCCACCACCCGTCCGGAAACCATGCTCGGCGACTCCGCCGTGGCCGTTAACCCGAACGATGAGCGCTACCAGGCACTGATCGGCAAATTCGTCGAACTGCCACTGGTTGGCCGGCGCATCCCGATCATCGCCGATGATTACTGCGACCCTGAATTCGGCACCGGCTGTGTGAAAATCACTCCGGCCCACGATTTCAACGACTATGAAGTCGGCAAGCGCCACAACCTGCCGCTGCTGAACATCTTCGACAAGAACGCCGCCATTCTGCCGGCCTGCCAGGTGTTCAACCTCGACGGCACGCTGAACGACAGCATCGACGGCAAGATCCCGGCCGAATACGCCGGTCTCGACCGTTTCGAAGCGCGCAAGCAGATTGTTGCCGCCTTCGATGCCGCCGGCTTGTTGGTCAGCGTAGATGATCACGCCCTGAAGGTGCCGAAAGGCGACCGTTCCGGCACCGTGATCGAGCCGTGGCTTACCGACCAGTGGTACGTTTCCACCAAGCCGCTGGCAGAACCTGCGATTGCTGCCGTGGAAGATGGCCGTATCCAGTTCGTGCCCAAGCAGTACGAAAACATGTACTTCTCGTGGATGCGTGACATCCAGGATTGGTGCATCAGCCGTCAACTGTGGTGGGGCCACCGGATTCCGGCCTGGTACGACGAGTCGGGCAAGGTCTATGTAGGTCGTGACGAAGCCGAAGTGCGGGCCAAGCACAACCTCGGCCCGGACGTGGCGCTGCAACAGGACAACGACGTACTGGACACCTGGTTCAGCTCTGGCCTGTGGACCTTCTCCACCCTGGGCTGGCCGCAGCAGACCGAGTTCCTGAAGAAATTCCACTCCACCGACGTGCTGGTCACCGGCTTCGATATCATTTTCTTCTGGGTTGCCCGGATGATCATGCTCACCATGCATTTGGTGAAGAACGAGGACGGAACCCCGCAGGTGCCGTTCAAGACCGTGTACGTACACGGCCTGGTCCGCGACGGCCAGGGCCAGAAGATGTCCAAATCCAAGGGCAACGTCCTTGACCCACTGGACATCATCGACGGCATCGACCTCGAAACCCTGGTGCAAAAGCGCACCTCGGGCCTGATGCAGCCGAAACTGGCGAAAAAGATCGAGAAGCAAACCCGCGACGAGTTCGCTGACGGTATCGCCAGCTACGGCACCGACGCCCTGCGCTTCACTTTCTGCTCGCTGGCCTCCACCGGTCGCGACATCAAGTTCGACATGGGCCGCGTCGAAGGCTATCGCAACTTCTGCAACAAGATCTGGAACGCAGCGCGCTACGTGCTGGACAAGGGCGAAGACTGCGGCCAGAACGGCGAAGCCTTTGAACTGAGCCTGGCTGATCGCTGGATCATCTCGCAGTTGCAGCGCACCGAAGCCGAAGTAACGCGCCAACTCGACCAGTTCCGTTTCGACCTGGCCGCCCAGGCGCTGTACGAGTTCATCTGGAACCAGTATTGCGACTGGTACCTGGAACTGTCCAAGCCGGTGCTGTGGGACGAGAACGCGCCGATCGAGCGCCAGCGCGGCACCCGCCGTACATTGGTGCGCGTGCTGGAAGTGGCGTTGCGCCTGGCGCATCCGTTCATGCCGTTCATCACCGAAGAAATCTGGCAGCGCCTGGCGCCGCTGGCCGGTATCGAAGGCAAGACCATCATGCTGCAACCTTGGCCAGTGGCCAATGAAGCACGCATCGACGAGGCTGCCGAAAGCGATATCGAATGGCTCAAGGCCCTGATGCTTGGCACGCGCAACATCCGCGCCGAGATGAACATCGGCCCGGGCAAGCCATTGGCGGTGTTCGTGAAGAACGCCAGTGCCGAGGACCAGCGCCGTCTCACCGAGAACGACGCGCTGCTCAAGAAGCTGGCCAAGCTGGAGTCGATCACCGTATTGGCGGCTGGCGCCGAAGCACCGCTGTCCGCTACCGCACTGGTGGGCGAGATGGAAGTGCTGGTGCCGATGGCCGGCCTGATCGACAAAGGTGCCGAACTGGCGCGTCTGGACAAGGAAATCCTGCGCCTGCAAGGCGAAGTACAGCGCGTGGGCGGCAAGCTGTCCAACGCTGCCTTCGTGGACAAGGCCCCGGCCGAAGTCATTGACAAGGAACGCGCCAAGCTGGCCGAAGCCGAACAGGCATTGGGCAAGCTGGCGGAGCAACATGCGCGGATTTCCAGCCTGTAAGAGGCAACCCGCGTAAAAAAAGAGACCTTCGGGTCTCTTTTTTTGGGTGTTGAAACCCCAATCAATGTGGGAGCTGGCTTGCTCGCGAATGCGGTATATCAGACACATACCCAATAACTGACACACTGCATTCGCGAGCAAGCCCGCTCCCACATTTAACCGAGATCAACTTCGGAATGTGTGACAATACCCACCACTTTTGAAGCAACCCCAGAATCGACGTAGCCCATGACCGCCCCCAGCACGCCAAAACCTCCGCGCAAGAAGCCTAAAACCGCAGCCACGGCCAAGCCCGTCGTGCCGCGCAAGGAAGCGACCCTGCACCCGCGCAACCGCCACCAGGGCCGCTACGACTTCCCCGCGCTGATCAAGACCACGCCAGAACTGGCCCAGTTTGTGATCCTCAACCCCTACGGCAAGGAAAGCATCGACTTCGCCAACCCGGACGCGGTGCGGGTGTTCAACCGGGCGCTGCTCAAGGCGTTTTATGGTGTGCAGCACTGGGATATCCCGGCTGACTACCTGTGCCCACCGGTGCCAGGGCGTGCCGACTACGTACACTTCCTCGCCGACCTGCTGGCCAGCGTCAACGACGGCAAGATTCCCCGTGGCTCGATCGTCAAGGTGCTGGACATCGGCATGGGCGCCAACTGCGTCTACCCGCTGATCGGCTACATGGACTACCGCTGGAACTTCCTCGGCTCCGAGATTGACCCGACAGCCGTCGCCGCTGCCAAGGCCATCGTGCAGTCCAATGACCTGAGCAAGGTTATCCAACTGCGCCAGCAAACCAATCCCAAGCATATTCTGCTGGGGCTGCTGGAGCCGGGTGAGCGGTTTGACCTGACCATGTGCAACCCGCCCTTCCATGCCTCCATGGACGAAGCGACCAAAGGCAGCGAGCGTAAATGGCGCGCCCTGGGCAAGGCTGACCCCAAGCGCAAGTTGCCAGTGCTGAACTTCGGCGGCCAGTCGGCAGAGCTGTGGTGTGAAGGCGGTGAAGCGCGGTTTGTCACGCAATTGATCGCCGAAAGCGCGCATTTCGCCCATAAAGTGCTGTGGTTCAGCACCCTGGTGTCAAAAGCCTCCAACCTGCCTGCCATCGAGACCGCCCTGAAAAAAGCCGGTGTCCTGGAAAGCCAGGTGGTGGAGATGTCCCAGGGCCAGAAACAAAGCCGTTTTGTGGCCTGGACCTTCCAGACCAAGAACGAGCAGCAGATCTGGCGCCAGCGCTGGGTGCGCTGACCCTGCATTTGTAGGAGCGAGCTTGCTCGCTCCTACAGATAAGGCACAAATTGCAGGCAACAAAAAACCGTGCCCGGATCGCTCCGGTGCACGGTTTTTTTTACTGCGTCTTACTTGTTGATCGCGTCGGTCAGGCCTTTGGCCACAACCAGCTTGATCACTTTCTTGGCAGCGATTTCGATGGCAGCGCCAGTCGAAGGGTTACGGCCGGTACGGGCTGGACGCTCGGTCACTTTCAGCTTGCCAACACCTGGCAGAGTGATTTCGCCACCGTTTTCCAGCTGGTCAGCAACAACTTGGCTCAGTTGGTCCAGCAGAGCGCGCACGGTAGTTTTCGGTGCGTCTACTGCTTCAGCCAGGTCAGCGATCAGTTGGTCTTTAGTAATAGCCATTGTGGTGTTCCTTCCCTATCAAATTCATTTGGATTGCAGAGTGCAGTGTCAGCCATCGAGCCCGACCGTCATGGCCTGGCACCCCTGGCCATAACCGCGAGAGATCGGGGTTATAGATGCTTGAAACGGGGTTTGGTTCGACCTGACAAATGCTGAATGCACGCTTAACGCCGAGACATCGCGTAAGACGGGGCAAAACTAGCACAGAGACGGGGAAATATCCGCTTCTACCTACCCATTTGGTCAGCTTTATCGCTCTAAACCGTGAAAAAAAGGCATATGGGTCGTCAGAGGCCTCCCGAAACCGCTTCAAACGACGCCGCGACCAACGGGTGCGGTACACTGGCGACTTTTTCCGGGAGGCCAACCGCTCCCGCTCAACCAGCCGAGAAGCCCATGCCGATCCGTCATTGCATCGTCCACCTGATCGACAAAAAACCCGACGGCACGCCCGCAGTTCTCCATGCCCGCGACTCTGAATTGGCCGAGTCCGCTGCCATCGAGAACATGCTCGCCGACCTCAACGAGAGCTATAACGCCAAACAAGGCAAGGCCTGGGGTTTCTTCCACGCCGAGTCCGGCGCGCACCCGTTCAGCGGCTGGTTGAAGGAATACTTTGATGGCGGCAAGGATTTCACCGCCTTCAGTCGGATTGCCGTGGAACACCTGCAAAAGCTGATGGAAGAGTCCAACCTCTCCGTCGGCGGCCACGTGCTGTTTGCCCACTATCAACAAGGCATGACCGACTACCTGGCCATCGCCCTGCTGCACCACAGCGAAGGCGTGGCAGTGACCGACGAGTTGGACGTGACGCCTTCGCGCCACCTGGACCTGGGCCAGTTGCACCTGGCCGCGCGCATCAACGTGTCCGAATGGCAGAACAACAAGCAGTCCAAGCAGTACATCTCATTTATCAAGGGCAAGAACGGCAAGAAGGTCTCGGAGTACTTCCGCGACTTTATCGGCTGCCAGGAAGGCGTCGATGGGCCAGGTGAGACCCGCACCCTGCTCAAGGCCTTCAGCGACTTCGTCGAGAGCGAAGACCTGCCAGACGAGTCCGCCCGCGAGAAAACCAAGACCCTGGTGGACTACGCCAGCAGTCAGGCCAAGCTCGGCGAACCCATGGGCCTGGAAGAGCTGTCGGGGTTGATCGATGAAGATCGGCCAAAAGCGTTCTACGACCATATCCGCAACAAGGATTACGGCCTGTCCCCGGAAATCCCGGCGGATAAACGCACCCTCAACCAGTTCCGCCGCTTCACCGGGCGCGCCGAAGGGCTGTCGATCAGCTTTGAAGCGCACTTGCTGGGCGACAAGATCGAGTATGACGAAGCCGCCGGCACCTTGATCATCAAGGGCCTGCCGACCCAGCTCACCGACCAGCTCAAGCGTCGTAACTGATGCTTGGCGGGGTTCTGAAGAAAGTCCTGCTGGTATTGCTGGTGGTGGTGGCGATCCAGAACTGGGGCAAGATCGAGCGGCTGTTCAACCCCTCGCAGGTGGTCCCGGAGCAAACCCGGGCGTCAGCGCGGGTGGTGCTGTATGCCACCGACTGGTGTGGCTACTGCAAGCAGATCCAGCGATTCCTAGATCAGAAGGGCATTCCCTACAAGAGCGTCGATATCGACAAGGATCCCGAAGGCCGCAAGGCCTATCAGGCGCTGGGCGGTGGCGGGATTCCGTTTGTGGATGTGAACGGCACGCTGATTCGCGAATACAACCCGGACGCGATCCTGTCTGCCCTCAAATAACTGTGGCGAGGGGGCTTGTCCCCCGTTGGGCTGCGCAGCAGCCCTAAACCCAGGCGCTGCGGTCTGCCTGATAAAAAGCGGCGGTCTTACTGGGGCTGCTGCGCAGCCCAACGGGGGACAAGCCCCCTCGCCACTGAAACATCCAACCTGCACCACAGATACACATAATCCAACCTACAGCTGCTGGATACCGAACCCTAGGCGCGGGAAGTGCACATGCACGGTGCCGGCGCGCTCATCTTCGCGGCGCAGGATCAGTTCTTCGCGACCGGCAAATATCAACTCGCCTATCACCGGGTCGACGCCGTAGTCGGTCGCAGCGATGCTCACTGGCTGGCCCACCTTGAACCCGTTGGGATCTTCAAACACTTCATCCGGCAACGCCGCAGGCGCGCTGTCACGGGCAATTTCCAAGGCCTGGCTGGCACTCATCTCGCTGGCGGTGCCATGCCCAAAGCCCAGCACCCGGGCAAGCCAGGCGCCGACAACCGGATAGTTATCCACCAGCGGCGACGTCACCGACGAGCCCTTGAGGAACCACAACGGATGGGCCATGGAGAAGTCGGCAATCGACGGCTCGCCAAACAGGAAATCCCCCGACTGACGCTGCAACTGTTGCTCCAGCCGCGCAATGATGGCCGGCCACTGGTGCAGGGCCACGTCCAGTTGCACGCGGGTGGCAGTACCGTCGCCGAACATCTTGCTGCGGTCTGCAACCAGTACCTGCAGCAAATGCGGCGGCACCTTGGCAAATTTCACGGCCAGGGATTCAGGCTGGAATACCAGGGCCACGGCGTGGGAAAACACCACCGAATCGGCCCAGGCCGCAAAGCTCTGGCTGACCAGCTCCTGACCTTCGGGAAACAGCGCAGGCGTGGCCTTTTCCTGTTCCAGGCGGCGTGCGATCAACGCAGTGTCACAATAAATATCCGCACCGACCTGCAGCACCGGGGTTTTACGGTAGCCGCCGGTCAGGGCCGTCAGGTCGGGCTTGGGCATCACCGGGGGAATGGTCACCGATTGCCAGGACAGCCCTTTGAAGCCCAGGAGCAGGCGGGCTTTTTCCGCGAAGGGGGATTGGGGGTAGTGGTGCAGGATCAACTCAGACATGCCGGACTCCGCCAGATGAAGGAACCGCCAGCTTATCGTGCAAAACCCCAGGGGCCTACCCTTTGGCCTGATGGGAACCGATCAGTCAGATTGATAAGCCCGCGCCAGACACTCCTTGGCGCTTTTCTTGAGTTTTTTTATCAAGCGTTCCTGGCGCAAGGCCTCGCCCTTGCTTGCGCAGGCCTCGGTATACACCAGCGCCACCGCCGGGCTGGAAAGAAAGAACCGCGCGCCCTTGCCGCTTTGATGGGTCGCAAAGCGGCGCACCGGATCATTGCTGATCCCGCAATAGAGCGAGCCATTGGCGGCACGGACCAGGTAGACAAACCAGGGTTTCGATACGGTGGGTTCAGGCGAACTGTTCACGAAGTATTGGCCAGCGAAAAGAGCACCAATCTTATCAACGACCGGCCTGGAACGCTTTCAGGCCTTTCAATGCTTGTGCCCGCACGGCGTTGCGTACCAGTGGCGTCCAGCCCAACAACAGGCCCTTGGTACCGAGCGCCTGGCGCGACCAGCGCCACAGGTCAAAGTGATCGTGGTGCTCGCAGATCTTGCCATCACGGAATACGAAGCGTGCCTGGATATCGTTGACCACGGTGTTGCCGGTCTGGCTGAACAGGTACGTCGCCACCCAATGGGCGCTGCCGGTGGTGTCGTCGCTGCGCACTTGGTCAAAGGTCAGGGAAAAGTCCTTGGCCCGGGTGGTGAGCATGCGCCACATATCGCCGGCATCGCGTCCACGCAGTTCACCAAATGCAGGATCGCTGAACAGCACGTCGTCGGTGTAGCAAGCGCTCATGGCGTCAGCATCCAGACGTTCAAAGGCGCTGTAGAACTCGACAATCAGGGCGTTGTGGGCATCACTCATGGGCAGCTTCCAAAAGAGAGGTAGTCAAGCCAAGCACTGTACCCGTGTCGAGCGGACCGTGGCGAGCGGGCTTGCCCCGCGCTGGACTGCGCAGCAGACCCAAAACCAGCCAACTCGGTTTGCCTGAAGAACCTCGGCGGGTTGGGGTTTGAGTTTGGGGCTGCTGCGCAGCCCAGCGGGGGACAAGCCCCCTCGCCACAAAAAAACTGCCCCCTTGCCAACATCCACCTAAGGCACCATCCCGCAGTTACGCGCATAGGCAAACAAATCCACATCGGTGGAAATGCACAGGCGTTGCATCGCGGTACTTTTCTGTTTGCTGATCGTGGAAATACTGCGATTGACCCGTGCGGCGATCTGGCTGACGGTCAGGCCGCTGGCCAGCATCCGCACCACTTCCCGCTCTTTGCCCGACAACTGCGGCAGTTGTGACTGATCCCCCGTCCCGGCTTCCACCAATTGCACCCGCAGGCACTCGCTGGCAAAGGTCTGGCCGCCGATCACGGCGTTGATGGCCTGCGGCAACTCCCTGGCCGACGCGCTCTTGGCCACGATGGCGCGGGCGCCATGGGCGAGGGAGGCACGCAGGGTGGCGACATTGGCGAACATGGTGACCAGGATAACCGGCAAGTCCGGATACTGACGGGCCAGCAGGCTCAACAAGCCATAGCCATCAGCCTGCTGCCCTCCGGGCATGGCGAAGTCGGTGACCAGAACATCGCACGGCGTGGTACTCAACAGCCTGAGCAGCGCGTCGGGGCCATCGGCCTCCCCCACCACTTTGCAGCGACCGTTCGCCTCGATCACCACTCTCTGCCCGATACGTACAATGGGATGATCGTCAGCAATAATTACTCGAAGCATAGATACCCACGGATGATGGCAAATTGAATCCGCGCAAAATAACCCCGCAGGCGATCCTCAACAACCGTCCAGGATGAGTCCCCCAAGGCCGCGTCCAGTGTTTTGTAGTTACTAATTCTTTCCTTACATAACAAAAGGAAAAACCCTACAGCCAAAAACCAGGCAGTCAGATTGCCAAATATTTATCGACACAAGTCACACCCACAGCGCTTACAAACTGCGCAAATACTCAAGGCACCGCCGCAAGTCCGCCCGGAATGCCTGCAGCGCTGAAGCGTTCGCCAACACGCCGTCGGCGTGAATTTGCTCAATCAGCTTCACACCTCTGAACTCAAGGTCTGCTCCCCCCAAAAAAGCCAGACTGCCTACCAGGCGATGTAGCCGCTGGGTGGTCAATGGAGTGCTCAAGGTGCGACAGGCTTGATCGAGGAACGCAAAGTCTTCCCAGGCCTCATCCAGCAGGCTGGCGAGCATCTGGTCGACGACCCGCTCATTACCGAAGGTTTGCACCAGGTGGGCACGCGTTGGCCATGCCCCCGCCGTGGGCCTGCCCCACACCGGCGCGATGCCCGGCAGCCAGCGCGCCAATGTCGCTTGCAGTTGCTCCAGCGCCAGCGGCTTGAGCAGCCAGGCGTCCATGCCGGCGTCGCGGCACCGTTGCGGATCGTCATTTTGCAGATTGGCAGTCAAGGCAATGATCGGCACGCGCTTGAGCCCCTTGCGGCACTCATGCTGGCGAATGGCGCGGGCCATGCGATAGCCATCCATCTGCGGCATTTGGCAGTCGCTGATAATCAGGTCGAAAGGCCGCTTGATAACCGCCAACAGCCCCTGGCAGCCATCGCCCACGGCTTCATGCCCAACGCCCAGCTTTTGCAGAAAGTAGCCCAATAGCGCGCGATAAGCGGAGTGGTCATCCACCACCAATACGTTCAGGTGCGCTACGGGGGGAGGCTCCGACGCTCGGCCCTCCCCGGTGGTTGAACGGACCAGAGAGCCCATGTACACCCCTTGCGCGCTATCGGACTGAAGACTGGCAGCCCCCAGAGATCACAACCTCCGGCAGCGCTGGCGTAATAGGCAAGACGCCACGGTGCAGCACCGCGAAAAGAACGCATGTAACTATCATCGCCGCAAAAATATAGCCTTTGGGATGTTCCTAAGCCGATACAACAACTACGAAAAACAACTTTCCTACAGCACTGAAAACTTATTCTTACAGACTTCCCGCAAGACGCCCCATTGTCGTATTTGTTGTATTTGCCCCTCGCCAAGCCCTCGCTAAATTGCGCCCCCACCCCAGAGAGGGACGGCTCGCCACCCGTCGTGCCAGCCACCAACAAACCCTGCCCCCGCAAAGCGCCCGCCCATTGAGGCCAGGCCTTGCCGTGCATCTTTTTTATCAATCAGCCTTGCAGTGGACAATTGAAATGAACACCTCCCGATACCTGATGAGCGCCACCCCCAATGTCCTTTCGACACCCGCGGATCAGGTCCTGTAACCATGAAGACTTTTGCCTCTAGCCTCATGCTCGCGTTGCTGGTCACACCTTCGGTATTTGCAGCCAGTTCCATCGACCTGGCCGTCAGGGGGAAGATCACCCCTAGCGCCTGCACGCCAGCATTCGCCGGCAGCAACATCATCGAACACGGAAAAATCGCCGCCAAAGACCTGGTGCAAAACAATCCCACGTACCTGCCCAAGGCCAACGTGAAATTCTCGGTCACCTGCGAGGCCAGCACGCTTTTCGCGATCAAGCCCATCGACAACCGCATCGGCACCTCCACCTCTCCCTTCAACTTCGGCCTGGGATTTGTCAACGGCGACAAAAAGCTCGGCAGCTTCTATCTGACGCCCATGAACATGCTGGCCGACGGTATCGCCGTGCAGCCAATCGCATCAAGCAACGGAGGCAACACCTGGTATGCCGAATGGCGATGGGAACTGTTGACCCTGTGGGGTGCGGGCACCATGGACGACGCGTCCACCCTGCTGCCATCCAAAGTGTTGGAGATAGACCTTGAGGTCGGTACCACCATCGGCCGTGCCGATCAGTTTGACCTGAGCGAAGAGCTCGACATCGACGGCTCCGGCACCCTGGAAGTGGTGTACCTGTAGCCCCCGTTTCACTCACAAGGAAGGTCCATTGGATGAAACTCTCCAGCGCAATACCTCTGGTTGCACTGTTGTTCGCCACCGCGTCGCTATCGGTGGCCGCCAGTGACACCGAGCTGGTCGTCAAGGGGGCGATCACTCCCAGCGCCTGCGAACCGATGATTTCCGGCGAAGGGTTGATCGATTTTGGAAAAATGTCAGTCAAGCAACTCAATACCGACGCCTACACCAGCCTGCCTCGGGAAACCCTGGATTTTCAAGTGCTGTGCGAGGGACCGACCTTTTTCACTTTCAACACCATTGATAACCGCTCTGGCACCTCTGCCCACAACGAGAGCTATCACGGCCTGGGCATGACACCCAACGGCGAAAAACTGGGGGGGGCCGGATTTGGTATCTACCAACTGGTCGCCGATAACGTGAGCAGACGCCCCATTATCTCAACGGACGGCGGCATGACCTGGCAGCGCGCCTCGCTTGTCAGCCCCCAGGTGTTGACGGCTGTCGCCACCGACGGCGAGCTGGCGCCCATTGCCGTGCAGGTGCTGAAGGCACAGCTTTCGCTGTTCACCCACATCGCCCCCTCCAGAAGCCTGACGCTAATTGACGAAGTCCCCCTCGATGGCAACGCCACCGTGCAAGTCAATTACCTCTGACGGCTTGAACAGCCCCACTTGAAAGGAACTCACCCCGATGAAAATCCTGCTGACCACCCTTGCCACCAGCGTGCTGCTGCTCGGTTCCACCGCCACCTTCGCCGCCTCCACGGTCGACCTGGTCGTCAAGGGCAAGATCATTCCTGCGGCCTGCACCCCCGAGCTGTCCAGGGGTGGCGTGATCGACCACGGCAAGATCTCCGCCAAGGACCTGCGCCCGGATAACCCGACACAAATCGGCAACCACGTGCTCACGATGACGGTCGACTGCGACGCGCCGATCCTGTTTGCCCTGCATTCCATCGACAACCGCGCCGCCTCGTCATTGACGCGCGAGCTCTATGGCCTGGGGTTCATCAACGGCGACCAGAAACTTGGCTGGTACAACCTGCAAATGCTCAACCTGGTGGTCAATGACAGCATCGTGGCGCAACCGATTGCCTCCGCTGACCAGGGCAATATCTGGTACCGCGAAAACCACTGGGAACCTGGCATATACATGTCTGCGGCCTCGATGGATGACGACACCCAACCCCTGCCGGTCGAGAAACTGAGGCTGGACCTGCAGGTAATCAGCACCATCGCGCGCACCGACGGCCTGGACCTGAGCAATGAAGTGAACATCGACGGCTCCGCCACCCTTGAAGTGAAGTACCTGTAACCATGCCTGCCCATGCCCTGGACTTGTCCCAGCATGGGCTGTGCCTACCTGTGCCAGGGACCGACCGATGAACACACGCGCCCATTTTGTTGCAGTGCTGCTGTCTGTGGCCGTCACGATCGAGGCCAATGCGATGTCCCATGTTGACCTCACGGTGACCGGCCGCTTGACCCCGGATGCTTGCCAGATCGAGCTATCTGACCAAGGGACAATCGAACACGGAGAAATCCCCACCTACCGGCTCAATGCTCACCAACCCACGGCGTTGCCCAGCCAGATGCTGGACCTTACGGTGATCTGTGCAAGGCCGATGCTGTTCGCGCTGGTCGGCATCGACAATCGCCAAGACTCGTCGCCGTCCGCCGACACGTTCGGCCTGGGTGTGAACATTCATGCCCCGGACCAGGCGCTGGGTGCCGTGACCCTGACCTATCGCGCCACCTTGGGGGATTTGCAACCGATGCAGGTGCTGGCCTCCAGCGACAACGGCGAAACCTGGACCCCACAGGCCAATGCCCATCCCCATGCCTATATGGGCTTTGCCCCGGCCGGAGCGCGCCAGCCGGAGTTCATCAGCCAACTGTTTACCCAACTGTGGGTGGATACCGCCATCAATGCCGCACGCTACCTGACCCTGGATCAGGAAGTGCCGCTGGACGGCTCCATCGTCCTGGACCTGCGCTACCTCTGACTCCCGCCCTTTTTATGTTGCCCCAACGGAAACCGCTGTCATGACCACGACATTCTCAACGACCGCTGCCGGTCTCATTGCTTTGCTGCTCGTGCTCGGTAATCAAGTGAAAGCCGACGGCATGGTGCCCGACACCTCCGTGGTGATCGTTCATGAAGCCGACGGCGAAACCTCCGTGTCGGTGACCAATACCGACAGCCAACTGTCGCTGCTGCACGTCACCTTGCAAGACATTCCCGAAGACACCGAGCCCTTGTTGCTGGTGACGCCACCGCTGGCCCGGGTAGAGGCGTCCAAATCGCAACTGGTGCGTTTCATCCTGCAAAACAAGACACCACTGCGCACCCAGCGCCTCAAGCGTGTGGTGTTTGAAGGCATGCCCGTGGGCCGCGCCGCACCGGCGGCCGGGCACGCCCGAGTGGGTGTTACCGTGCGTCAGAATCTGCCGCTGATCGTGCACCCCAAGGGCCTGCCACCGAATCGCACACCCTGGACCGACCTGACCTGGACCCTGCGCGACGGCCAGTTGCACGTGCGCAACGACACGCCCTACGTGGTGCGCATGGCCCAGGACCTGCGCCTGCTGCCCGGCGATGGCAGGGCCATGCTGCCGCGCAACTATGTGTTACCGGGCGAAAACCTGAGTGTGCCGGCCACCGGCGGCCCAGCCACCAAAGTCCGGCTGCAGCCGGCCACGGTGTACGGGTTTGCCGTCAAAGCCTACGAAGCACCTCTGAGCCTCTGACGGAATAACCACAGACGCCGCACAACAGATCGGCGCTGGATATAGAAGTGACGGCGCATCGACCGTCACCGCAACGCCTGCCAGCACCGGGACAACCGGGCCAGGACGTTCACCCTGTGAGTGCCTTGCGTGAAAACAGTATTGAATTACCGTGACGGCGTAGCCGTGCCCGGCCTACCTGCGCGCCAAGCTGTGCCCATGGCATTGCTGCTGTGGCTGCTGCCAATGGCCCCGACCTGGGCCACCGGCTTTGACGCCCAAACCCTGGAGCAGCGCGGCATTGATCCGCAACTGGCCAACCTGTTGCTGGACGCCCCGCGCTTCAGCGCCGGGCAGCATGCCGTCAGCCTGCAGGTCAACGGCCAGCGGCGCGGTCGACTGCAGGTCAGTTTCGATCAACAGGGCAACCTGTGCTTCGATCGGACCCTGCTCGACGCGGCCAACCTGGTCATCCCTGATGGCACTGCGCATTGCCATGACTTCCTCGCGCAGTATCCACAAAGCCTGGTGGAGCCAGACCCGGCCACGCTCAGCGTAGCGCTGGTGGTGCCGACCGACGCCCTGCGTCCGGTGCCACAGGATATTTCGGGCTATGAAACCGGCGGCTTCGCCGGCTTGCTCAATTACGACCTCAGTGGCTTCTACAACCGCTATGGCGACGACGCCAGTCGATTTGGCTCGGCCAACACCGAGGTGGGGTTCAATGCCGGTGACTGGATCGTGCGCAGCCGCCAGGTCCAGACCTGGCAGGATGGCCAGTCCAGCAGCACCCACCTGGAGGCCTACGCCCAGCGCACGTTCGCCAGCCACCAGGCAGTGCTCCAGGCCGGGCAGATCAGCCTGTACAACCCGGTGCTGGCCGGGGCGCAGATTACCGGCGTGCAGGTCCTCACCGAACACGCCCTTCAAGAGCAAGGCCAGGGCGCGGTGATCGAGGGCATTGCCAACAGCCCGGCACAAGTGGAAGTACGGCAGAACGGTGCGTTGATTCATTCCACGGTGGTGCCCGCCGGGCCGTTTGCCCTCAACGATGTGCGCCGCCTCAATACCCGTTCAGATGTCGAAGTCACAGTCAGGGAAAGTGTCGGCGGTGACCGGCGCTTTACCGTACCCGCCGCGATGCTCGGCCTCGGGTTGCCGGCACCGGGCTACGCGGTGGCGGTCGGTCGGGTGCGCAATCTCGGCGACACCGAGGGCGACGCGCCGTGGGTGGCAAGTGCCGGCTGGACAGGCGCCGTGCATCCGCAACTGACCCTGGGCGGCGGGGTATTGGCGGCCAGCGAATACGGTTCGGCAGGTTTGAGCCTGGGTTGGCTGCCGTGGCTGGACAGCCAATTGCAGTTGTCGACGCAACTGTCCAACGCCCATGCCCGGGAAAAGGTGTCCGGCGTGCAGACCGACCTTGCCTGGTCCCAGCGCCTGAGTGAACGGTGGTCCTTGAGTGCCAGTAACTCCTGGCGCAGCGCGGGCTATCGCGAGCTGGAAGAAAGCACCTACGCACGCAACGAGCAGTCGCAACGCTCACGTTATCGCGATCAACAAAGCCTCAACCTGGGCTGGTCCTACCCTCGGCTGGGCGCCTTCAGTGCCGGGTTTTCGCGCTCGGCCAACTTCGCCGGAGACAGCAGCAGCCGTGCCCTGCTGTCCTGGGGTGCCAGCGTCGGTGCGGTCTCGTTGTCGGCCAGCGCCGAATGGCAAATGGGCGGCCACGCACAACAGGACAACGCGGTGTACCTGAACATCAGCGCGCCCCTGGGCGAGAACCGCAGGTTACGCAGTTGGCTACGCCACAACGGCGGCGAAAACCGCAGCGGCCTGGGGCTGACCGAACAGATCGACGAGCAACTGAGCTATCGCGTCAGCGCCGAGCGGGATTCGCGCGATCGTCAGGTCGAAACCTCCGTAGGCCTGTCGGCATTGCCGCGCTACAGCCAGTTGGATCTGAGCTACAGCCGTTCCGACGCCGAGCGTTCAAGTTATCAGGGCGGCGCTCGGGGTGGAGTGGTGATGCATGGCAGCGGCGTGACGTTTTCCCCCTATCCGGTGCGCGACACCTTTGCCCTGGTGTCCGTGGGCGACATGAGCGGTATCCGCATCAACACCCCCAGCGGCCCGGTCTGGACCGACTGGCAAGGCCAGGCGGTGGTGTCGCAGGTCAACGCCTATGGCCGCAGCCCGGTGGAAGTCCAAACCCGCTCGCTGCCGCGCAACGCCGATATCACCAATGGCCTGGCCATGATTACGGCCGGGCGCGGAGCGGTGGATCGGGTCGAATTTGGCGTGGGCCTGACCCGCCGCGTCCTGCTCACCGTCAGCACCGAGCAGGGCACACCGTTGGCGGCGGGCGCGTCAGTCAATACTGCCGAGGGTGAGTTCATCACCCTGGTCCAGGAAGGCAGCCAGGTGTTCCTGCCCAACGTCATCGATCAACCGCCCCTGTGGATAACTCTGCCGGGGGGCCAACGCTGCCAACTGCGCTACACACTTGCGCAAAAGGCCGACCCCTCGGTGTATTTCGAAACTGCCCCGGCCCGTTGCCACGCGCCTTGAGGACGACTGCCATGCCCCTTACCCGTTTGCGCCACTTGAGTTTCTGGCTATTGATCGGCATTGCCGGCACCGCCCATGGGCTGGAGGAATGCCAACTCAACCTCAGCGAACCGTCGGTGGATTTCGGCCTGATGAGCCGCCTGTCCCAAAACGACAGCGCGCCCGAACGCCTGCTGGGCGAGCGTCGGCTGAACCTGACGTTCAATTGCCCCCAGGCCGGCGACTTGAGTCTGTTCTACCGCGCCCTCGCAGCCTCGACTGAGCGCCTGCAATTTACCGAGCACGGCAGCTACCAGATCGAGGTCAGTCACGGCACCCTGGACGGGCAGGCGGTGGAGTTGGGCCTGATTCCAGGCTTGCGCCAGCCACCGGTGAGTAGCGGCACCGTGCTCAACTGGCGCAGCGGGCATGGGATCGCACCGCTCGAAAACGGGGCCGTGCGGGCGGGCAAAAACCTGTCGCTGCAATTGACCCTGCGCGCCTGGGCCGATCCTGCGGCCACCCATGTGCGTGACGCTACCACCTGGGAAGTCTCTGGCCTCTTGTTCAGCGCCAGCCACGGGCGCTATCGGGAGTTGGCGCTGCGGGCGCACTTTGCCCCGGTCGCCTGCCACCCGTCGTTGTCCGACCAAGGAGTGGTGGACTACGGAACTCTGTTCGCCAAGAACCTCAACCCCACCAGCGAAACGCCCTTGCCCATCCGCACCCTGCGCCTGGGTGTGACGTGCGATGCACAAACGCGCTTTGCCTTGCGCATGCATGACAACCGCGATGGCTCGGCCACCGGCGGCACCGATGAAACCTCCTATGGCCTGGACCTGGACGCCAGCCACAACAAAATCGGGCGCTTTTACATGACCATCGACCCCGCAGAGTTCAGTGCCGACACCCTGGGCACCCTGTACCGGACTGACTCCACCAGTAACGGCGCGGCCTGGAGCAGTTCCAGCGCACGCCAGATTCCCATGGGCGCCAACAGCTATATGGGCTTTACCGACAGAAGCGGCCTGACCACCGGCCCCGTGGCGATCCAGACCCTGGCCGGCACCGTGCGGATCAAGACCTACCTGGCCCCCATGCAGTCGCTGGACCTGCGCCAGGTGGTGCACATCAACGGTTCCGGCACTCTCGAAATCATCTACCTGTAACCCGACCCCACGAGGCGTGCGCCATGAAACTCGTTGCCCTACCCCACCTGTTGCTGCTGGCCTGTGCGCAATCGGCCCTGGCCGTGTCGACGGTGGACCTGAGCGTCCACGGCCAGATCATTCCCAGCGCCTGTACGCCGCTGCTGTCCAGCGGCGGTCTGATCGACCACGGCAAGATCTCCCGCCAAGACCTGAACCTTGCGCAAGGCACGCGCCTGCCGCTCAAAACCCTGCACCTGAGCGTCAACTGCACCGGGCCCAGTCGCTATGCATTGCGCATGCGCGACAACCGCGACGGCTCGGCCACGGTCAATAGCGAGATTTACTACGGGTTGGGATTCGACACCGCCGGCAATCGCCTCGGCCTGTACTCCATGAGCTTCGACCCGCGCCAGACCCAGGCCGACAGCACTGCGCAGATCTACGGCACCGAATCCACCACCGGCGGCTTGGGCTGGCGCACCGCCAACCTGAACCCCATCGACATCGGTGCCAACAGCTACCTGGGCTTTACCGACATCGAGGGCAGTGTCGCCGGGCCGTCAGCCATCACCACCCTGAGCACCACCGTGCAGATCCACACGGTTATCAATGCCCGGCAGAACCTGGACTTGAGCGTTGAAACCGACCTCGATGGCTCGGCGACGCTGGAAGTGGTGTACCTCTAGAGCCTCTGGCTGGTGACATGAACATAACGGGCGCGCCCGGCACCGAGGCCGGCGATGATCGCTCCCACGCCCAGCAGCGCGAAAATCCAGCCGGTCGCCGCCCAGCCACCGGTCCAGTCGTGCACCAGGCCCACTGCCAGCGGGCCAAGGGAGGCCAGGGTGTAACCGATGCCCTGGGCCATGCTCGACAGGTTGGCGGCCACATGGGCATCGCGTGAGCGCAGCACGATCAAGGTCAGCGCCAGGCTGAACGTACCGCCCTGGCCCAGACCCAAGACAATCGCCCAGCCCCACAGGCCGTCGAGCGGCGCATACAGGCAACCGAACAGGCCGCCGAGGGTCAGCAGCATCACCACCACAATGGCCAGGCGCTGGTCCTTGCCACGGGTGGCCAGCCACGGCGCGGCCAGGGAACTGGCCAGTTGCACGATCACCGATCCCGACAGCACCAGCCCGGCCTGGGTCGCGCTCAAGCCACGGTCGATCAGGATCGACGGCAGCCAGCCAAACACGATGTAGGCCAGGGAGGATTGCAGGCCCATGTACAACGTCACTTGCCAGGCCAGGGGATCACGCAACAAACCGCGCACTCGATAGGCCACTTGATGGCCACCCTGCTTCTGTCCGACCTGAGGCAACCAGCACAGCGCCGCCAGCAGTGCCGGCACCATCCAGAAGCCCAGGCCGATTTTCCAGCTGTCGCCAAAATGCTGGCTCAACGGCACCGTGGCACCGGCGGCGAGCGCCGCGCCCAGGCACAGGGCCATGGTGTAGACACCGGTCATGACCCCTGCATGCCGGGCAAAGTCACGCTTGACGATCCCGGGCAACAGCACGCCGATGATGCCGATGCTGGCCCCGGCCAGCAGGCTGCCGGCGAACAGCCCGACAGCGCCCAGCGAACTGCGCAGGATGATCCCCGCCGCCAGTGTCAGCAAAATCCCCAGCACTACCCGCTCGGCGCCGAAGCGGCGGGCCAGGATCGGCGCCAACGGCGCAAACAGGCCCAGGCACAGAACCGGCAGCGTCGTCAGCAACCCGGCCCTGGCCGCCGAGAGACCGAGGCTGTCGGACACGTCGTTGAGCAAGGGCGCCATGCTCGACAATGCCGGACGCAGGTTCAACGCCACCAGCACCAACCCCAGCAGCAACAGCCAGGCCCGGCTGACGACCGGCTGACTGTGCTGCACCTGGTCATCATCGGCTTCGGCGTCGATCAGCAATTCTTCAAGTGCATTTTCTGGGCGGGGCATGGTGCTCTCGGGTTCAAGGCGGGATTGTGCGCGAGGGAGCCATGGTAATGCCCTGCACCACTTTGTGGCGAGCGGGCTTGTTGTGGCGAGCGGGCTTGTCGGAACGCCGCATCGCCCGCGTTGGGCTGCGTAGCAGCCCCAAGAGCATCACCGAGGCGTGTCAGGTGTAACGGGGGGAGGTTTGGGGCTGCTGCGCAGCCCAGCGCGGGACAAGCCCGCTCGCCACAACAACAGGGATCTAGATCAATGCAGAACCTGACTGAGAAACAACCGGCGCCGCCTGTTCGACGGGTTCACGCAGGTTTGCTGTGGCGAGCGGGCTTGCCCCGCGTTGGGCTGCGTAGCAGCCCCAAGAGCATCACCGAGGAGTGTCAGGTGTAACCAGGGGGAGGTTTGGGGCTGCTGCGCAGCCCAGCGCGGGGCAAGCCCGCTCGCCACAACAAGCCCGCTCGCCACAAGCAAGCAGGCTTACCACAGCGGGGGGCTAGGTCAATGCAGGATCTGACTCAGGAACAACCGGGTCCGCTCATTCTGCGGGTTGTCGAAGAAGTCGTTCGGCGCCGCCTGTTCGACGATTTCGCCCTTGTCCATGAAGATCACGCGGTTGGCCACGGTGCGCGCAAAGCCCATCTCATGGGTCACGCAGAGCATGGTCATGCCGTCTTCGGCCAGGCCGATCATGGTGTCGAGGACTTCCTTGACCATCTCCGGGTCGAGGGCCGAGGTCGGCTCATCGAACAGCATGATCTTGGGCTTCATGCACAACGCCCGGGCAATCGCCACGCGCTGTTGCTGGCCGCCGGACAATTGCCCCGGAAACTTGTGAGCCTGCTCCGGGATGCGCACGCGCTCCAGGTAGTGCATGGCAATTTCCTCGGCCTTGCGCTTGGGCATCTTGCGCACCCACATCGGCGCCAACGTGCAGTTCTGCAGGATGGTCAGGTGTGGGAACAGGTTGAAGTGCTGGAACACCATCCCCACTTCGCGGCGCACGGTCTCGATCTGCTTGAGGTCGTTGGTCAGCTCCACGCCATCGACCACAATGCGCCCCTGCTGGTGCTCTTCCAGGCGGTTGAGGCAGCGGATGGTGGTGGACTTGCCCGAGCCCGAGGGGCCGCACAGCACAATGCGCTCGCCCTGCTTGACGTTGAGGTTGATGTCTTTCAATACATGGAACTGGCCGTACCACTTGTTGACGCCCTGCATCTGGATAATGCCTTCAGGGCTCACCGGCTGTTTGATCGCTTCGCTCATAACAACAACTCCTAACGCTTGTGGCCAGTGTCGAGCTTGTGTTCCAAATGAATGGAATAGCGCGACATACCAAAACAGAAAATCCAGAACACCAGGGCCGCGAACACATAGCCTTCAGTGGCCATGCCCAGCCATTTCGGGTCGGCGGCGGCTTGCTTGACGCTGTTGAGCAGGTCGAACAGGCCGATGATGATCACTAGGCTCGTATCCTTGAACAGCGCGATAAAGGTGTTGACGATGCCCGGTATCACCAGCTTCAACGCTTGCGGCAGGATCACCAGGCCCATGCTGCGCCAGTAACCCAGGCCCATCGCCGCCGCGGCTTCGTACTGGCCTTTGGGAATGGCCTGCAAGCCACCGCGCACCACTTCTGCCACGTAGGCCGACTGGAACAGGATCACGCCGATCAACGCCCGCAGCAGCTTGTCGAAGTTCATGCCTTCAGGCAGGAACAGCGGCAGCATCACCGACGCCATGAACAGCACCGTGATCAACGGCACGCCGCGCCAGAACTCAATGAAGGTCACGCAGATCACGCGAATCGCCGGCATATTGGAGCGCCGCCCCAACGCCAGCACGATACCCAGCGGCAAGGCGCCTGCGATACCGACGGTGGCGATCACCAAGGTGAGCATCAGGCCGCCCCACTGGCTGGTCGCGACGTTGGTCAGGCCAAAGAGCCCGCCATGCAGCAGGAAAAAGGCAATGATCGGGTACAACACCAGAAAGCCCAGGCCATAGATCGCCTTGCGTTTAAAACGCGAGATGAACAACGGCGCCACACCGACGATGGCCAGCCACACGGTCAGGTCCACGCGCCAGCGTAGGTCGCCGGGGTAATAGCCGTACATGAATTGCCCGAAGCGCTGCTGGACAAACACCCAGCAGGCGCCCTCCTTGGTGCAATCGGCCTGGGTAGTGCCGACCCAGTTGGCGTCGAGGATCGCCCAATGCAAAATCGGCGGCACCACCAGATAGACCAGGTAAATCGCCAGCAACGTCAGCAGGGTGTTGAACCAACTGGAGAACAGGTTGGCGCGCATCCATGCCATCGGCCCGAACACTTTGTTCGGTGGCGGCATGTCAGGTTTGAAAGTATGGGAAGTCATGCAGGTTTCCTCACCGCTCGATCAGCGCAATGCGCTTGTTGTACCAGTTCATCAGCAGGGAAATGCTGATGCTGATCGCCAGGTACACGCTCATGGTGATGGCAATGACCTCGATGGCCTGGCCGGTCTGGTTGAGCACCGTGCCGGCAAACAGCGAGACCATTTCCGGATAGCCGATGCCGGCGGCCAGGGATGAGTTTTTCGCCAGGTTCAGGTATTGGCTGGTCAGCGGGGGGATGATCACCCGCAGCGCTTGCGGGATGATGACCTTGCGCAGCGTAGGCCCCGGACGCAGGCCCAGGGAGCGCGCGGCTTCGGTCTGGCCGTGGCTCACAGACTCAATGCCCGAGCGCACGATCTCGGCAATAAACGCAGCGGTGTAGACGGTAAGCGCCAGGGTCAGCGCCAGCAGTTCGGGGATCAATACCCAGCCACCGACAAAGTTGAAACCCGCAAGCCTTGGCATTTCCCAGTGCAGCGGTACACCGAAGATCAAGACGCACAACGCCGGAATCACGATGAACAGCGCCAGGCCCGCCCAGAACTTGTGGAACGGTACGCCGGTGGCCTCAAAGCGCTTGTTGGCCCAACGCGCCATCAGCACGATTGCCACGATGGCCACTCCGACACTGGCCACAAACGGCCAGAAACCGTCAGCCGCCAGCGCCGCCGGCATATTCAGGCCCCGGGCACTCATAAAGAATGTATCGCCCAAGTTATGGCTGTTGCGCGGCAACGGCATGGTCAGGAACACCGCGAAGTACCAGAACAGGATCTGCAACAACGGCGGAATGTTGCGGAACACTTCCACATACACGGTCGCCAGTTTGTTGATCATCCAGTTCGGTGACAGGCGCGCCACCCCAATGATGAAACCGAGCAGCGTCGCCAGGACCACACCGATCACGGTCACCAGCAACGTGTTGAGCAGGCCGATCACAAAGACCCGGGCATAGCTGTCCGATTCGGTGTAGTCGATCAAATGTTGAGCGATGCCAAAACCGGCACTGCGCTCCAGGAAGTCGAAACCGGAGGTAATGCCCCGGTGCTGAAGATTGGTTTGCGTGTTGTTGAACAGATACCAGCCCAACGAAACCACCGCGACGATGGTGATGATCTGGAATAGCCACGCACGCACTTTTGGATCACTGAAGCTGAGCTTCTGTTTTGGTGCGCCGATTTGAGTTTGCATTAAGTGCCCCAGAAGTAATGGAACAGAACATCACCCGGCGGTTGGCCCACCGGGTGATAGAACCATCAGCGATCAGCGCACAGGGGGTGCGTATTGAATGCCACCGTTGTTCCACAGCGCGTTCAGGCCACGGTCGATTTCCAGGGGAGTGCTCTTGCCCAGGTTGCGCTCGAACACTTCGCCGTAGTTACCGACCTGCTTGACGATCTGTACGACCCAATCCTTCTTCACTTTCAGGTCTTTGCCGTATTCGCCGTCAGCCCCGAGCAGGCGCGCGACGTCCGGGTTCTTGGTGGACTTGGCCTCAGCTTCAACGTTTTTCGAGGTGATGCCGGCCTCTTCAGCGTTGAGCATGGCGTAGCCCACCCAGCGCACGATGGCCAGCCACTCGTCATCGCCATTACGTACCACCGGGCCCAGGGGCTCCTTGGAAATGGTTTCCGGCAGCACCACGTAGTCCTTCGGCGCGGCCAGCTTGCTGCGCTGGGCGAACAGTTGCGACTTGTCGGAGGTCAGCACGTCGCAGCGCCCGGACTCCAGGGACTTGGCGCTTTCATCGGAGGTATCGAAGGTGATCGGGGTGTACTTGAGGTTGTTGCCACGGAAGTAGTCGGAAACGTTCAGCTCGGTGGTGGTACCGGCCTGGATGCAGATAGTTGCACCGTCCAGTTCCTTGGCACTTTTTACCCCCAGCTTGCTGTTGACCAAAAAGCCGATGCCGTCGTAGTAGGTGATAAAGCCCGGAAATTTCAGGCCCATGCCCGCATCGCGGGAACTGGTCATGGTGGTATTGCGCGACAGGATGTCGACTTCGCCCGATTGCAGCGCGGTGAAACGCTCCTTGGCATTCAATTGGCTGAACTTGACCTTGGTCGCATCGCCAAACACGGCAGCGGCCACGGCGCGGCAGTAGTCAGCGTCGATCCCGAGGATCTTGCCGCTGGCATCCGGCACCGAGAAACCCGGCAGGCCGTCACTGACGCCGCATTGCACAAAACCTTTCTTCTGCACGGCATCCAGGGTGGCACCGGCCTGGGCCAAACCACTGATCCCCAATACGGTCGCCGCAGTCACGACGGCCAGGGTGGATTTCAATACCTTCATTCAAACCTCCAGTTGCTCTTGTTGTGTCGGAGCTCGAACCTTTGCGCACCCTTGTGAGGCGATATCGACCCGTGTTGGCTTTTTTTGGGGTCAAGCAGCAGAGGCTGTCGCTGTCATTGCAGCGGCTATCCCAGAGGCGGCAGTCACTGATAGTGTTACCGTCCCCGGATAGTTCTGACATCGACCTACACATAGCAAGCGCCGTACCAGAGTGTCGGCTGAGCCGTTTCAGCCCGGGATCTATCGCAAAACAGTCAACCATGCGACATCTTGTTAACTGAGCCACCTTCCACGCACCGCCCCGACGCCTCCCATCGGCGCGCACGCACATTTTTGGAGCACACATGACCGAACCCTTGATTCTTCAGCCCGCCAAGCCCGCAGACGCCTGCGTAATCTGGTTGCATGGCCTGGGTGCCGATCGCTACGACTTCATGCCGGTGGCCGAAGCGCTGCAGGAAACCCTGACGTCCACACGCTTCGTATTGCCACAGGCGCCGACCCGTGCGGTGACCGTCAACGGTGGCTACGAGATGCCAAGCTGGTACGACATATTGGCCATGAGTCCGGCGCGGGCCATCAGCCGCGAACAGCTGGTTGAGTCGGCCAAAATGGTCATCGATTTGATCGAGAAACAAAAAGCCGACGGGATAGACGCCTCGCGGATTTTCCTGGCTGGCTTTTCCCAGGGTGGCGCCGTAGTCCTGCACGCCGCGTTTGTGAAATGGCAAGGGCCCCTGGGTGGCGTGCTTGCCCTCTCCACCTATGCGCCCACGTTCAGCGATGAGCTGGAACTGTCCGCCAGCCAACAGCGCATTCCGGCCCTGTGCCTGCACGGCCAGTACGATGACGTAGTGCAGAACGCCATGGGCCGTAGCGCCTATGAGCATTTAAAGCAGCGTGGTATCAACGTGACATGGCAGGAATACCCAATGGGCCACGAAGTGTTACCCCAGGAAATTCGCGACATCGGCACCTGGTTGTCCGCCCGCCTGGGCTGAAAACCCGCCATTGTGTAGCCGCATGACCAACGCACTACGCCGCGCCCGATTCTTGCATTACACTGGCCGGCGTACATTCCTTAACCAATTGATGAGATGACCGTGCTCAAAGCACTCAAGAAGATGTTCGGTAAAAGCGAGGCTGAACCACTCGCCCCTGTTCCCAGCGCCCCTGTCCAGACGTCCGGCAGCCGCAATGACGGTAAACAGCCTGGCCGAACAGCGCCTGTTGCCTCGCCAAAACCTGCGCCCGTAACCACTGCTGCCCCGGCCCCTGTCGCCACCCAGCCCGCAGCAGAACCGGCGCGTGCAGAAAAACCGCGCCGCGAACGCGCGCCAAAACCGGTGGTAAAGCCGTGGAAGCTGGAAGACTTCGTGGTCGAGCCCCAAGAGGGCAAGACGCGCTTTCACGACTTCAAGCTCGCCCCGGAACTGATGCACGCCATCCAGGACCTGGGCTTTCCGTATTGCACGCCGATCCAGGCACAGGTATTGGGCTTTACCCTGGCCGGCAAAGACGCCATCGGCCGCGCCCAGACCGGTACCGGCAAGACTGCTGCGTTCCTGATCTCGATCATCACCCAACTGCTGCAGACCCCGCCGCCCAAAGAGCGCTACATGGGTGAGCCACGGGCCCTGATCATCGCCCCGACCCGGGAGCTGGTGGTGCAGATCGCCAAGGACGCCGCCGACCTGACCAAGTACACCGGCCTCAACGTCATGACGTTCGTCGGCGGCATGGACTTCGACAAACAGCTCAAGCACCTGGAAGCGCGACACTGCGACATCCTGGTCGCCACCCCGGGCCGTTTGCTGGACTTCAACCAGCGCGGCGACGTGCACCTGGACATGGTCGAGGTGATGGTGCTGGACGAAGCCGACCGGATGCTCGACATGGGTTTTATCCCACAAGTGCGCCAGATCATTCGCCAGACCCCACCGAAAAACGAGCGCCAGACCCTGCTGTTCTCCGCGACCTTCACCGAAGACGTGATGAACCTCGCCAAGCAGTGGACCACCGACCCGTCCATCGTCGAGATCGAAGCGCTGAACGTGGCCAGCGAAAACGTCGAACAGCATATCTATGCCGTGGCCGGTGCCGACAAGTACAAGCTGCTCTACAACCTGGTCAACGACAATGGTTGGGAGCGGGTCATGGTGTTTGCCAACCGCAAGGACGAAGTGCGGCGCATTGAAGAACGCCTGGTACGCGATGGCGTCAACGCCGCGCAATTGTCCGGTGACGTGCCGCAGCACAAGCGCATCAAGACCCTGGAAGGCTTTCGCGAAGGCAAGATCCGCGTGCTGGTGGCCACCGACGTGGCGGGCCGTGGGATTCATATCGACGGCATCAGCCACGTGATCAACTTCACCCTGCCGGAAGTACCGGACGACTACGTGCACCGCATCGGCCGTACCGGTCGCGCCGGCGCTGCGGGTGTGTCGATCAGCTTTGCCGGGGAAGATGACTCGTACCAGTTGCCATCGATCGAAACGCTGCTGGGGCGCAAGATCAGTTGCGAGACGCCGCCGACGCATCTGCTGCGTCCCGTGGAGCGCAAACGCCCTTAAGCTGGAGCGCGGAAAAAGATGTGGGAGCGGGCTTGCTCGCGAATGCAATGGATCAGTCACTATATCCAGAGACTGACACACCGCATTCGCGAGCAAGCCCGCTCCCACATTTGCCTTCAGCGCTTTCAAATTCAAGGAGGACCACATGAACCAGGCTGATTACCTCATCATCGGCGGCGGCATTGCCGGTGCCAGTGCCGGTTACTGGCTGTCCCGACACGCCCGCGTCATCGTGCTGGAGCGTGAGTCCATGCCGGGTTATCACTCCACTGGCCGCTCCGCCGCCCTCTATATCGCCGCCTATGGCACGCCACAAGTGCGCGCCTTGACCCTGGGCAGCCGCGACTTCTTCGATCACCCACCTGCAGGCTTTACCGAGCACCCTTTGCTCACGCCCCGTGGCGAAGTGCTGGTGGATCTGCTTGGCGACCCAGAAGAGCTGCAGCGCCAATACCTGAGCGCCAAGGCGCTGGTACCCGAAACACGCCTGCTGGACACCGAAGAAGCGCTGCGGATGCTGCCCATCCTGCGCCGGGAAAAAGTCCACGGCGCGATCTACGACCCGACGGTCTGCGATATCGACACCGATGCGTTGTATCAGGGCTATTTGCGCGGCATTCGGCGCAATGGCGGGCAGATCCACACCGACAACGAGGTACAGAAACTGGCCCGCGACGATCAAGGCCAGTGGCAGGTACGCACCTCGCAACAGCGCTTCAGCGCGCCGGTGATCATCAACGCCGCCGGAGCCTGGGCCGATACCATCGGCGAACTGGCCGGCGCCCAAAAAATCGGCCTGCAACCCAAGCGCCGCAGTGCCTTTGTGTTCGCCCCGCCGGCTGAAATGAATATCCATGGATGGCCGGAGTTGGCCGCCCTCGACGGTTCGTTCTATATGAAGCCCGACGCGGGGATGTTCCTCGGCTCACCGGCCAATGCCGACCCAGTGGAGCCCCACGACGTACAGCCTGAAGAGCTGGATATCGCCACAGGCATCTATCACATCGAAGAAGCCACCACCCTGAGCATCCGCCGCCCGACGCGGACCTGGGCGGGGCTGCGCAGTTTTGTCAGCGACGGCGATCTGGTCTGTGGCTTTGATCCGCAGGTAGAGGGTTTTTTCTGGATCGCGGCCCAGGGCGGCTACGGGATCCAGACCTCGCCGGCGATGGGCCAGGCCAGCGCGGCGCTAGTACGTGGGCTCGGATTGCCCGAGCCTTTGCAACGCGCCGGGATGACCGAGGCGATGTTATCGCCTGCTCGCCTGGGTTGATCGTGCTGCTGGACTCGTCCAATACAGCGGCCAGACGATAGGGTGCGGCTGGCACTGGGGGGGACAACTCACGCCTTCCAGCGATCAGCCGCCCTATGATCACTGGCCCGCCCTTCCACCCAGCGCGCCCCTTCGCTGGTGTTTTCCTTCTTCCAGAACGGCGCTCGGGTCTTCAGGTAGTCCATCACAAACGCACAGGCATCAAACGCGGCCTGACGATGGGCACTGGCGGCGGCGACGAACACAATAGGTTCACCGGGCTCCAAGGCGCCGATGCGGTGCAACACCTCGAGCTTGAGCAACGGCCAGCGTTGCTCGGCTTCGACCGCGATCTTGGCCAGGGCCTTTTCGGTCATGCCGGGGTAGTGTTCGAGGAACATTCCTGCCACGTCGAGACCATCGTTGAAGTCGCGCACATAGCCCACAAAACTCACCACGGCGCCTACGCCAACGTTGGCGGCGTGCATGGCGTTGACTTCGGCGCCGGGATCGAACGGTTGGGCTTGCACACGAATAGCCACGGTCAGCCTCCGGTCACGGGCGGGAAAAACGCCACTTCGTCGCCGGCCTGCAGAGGCTCGTCAAGGCCACACAGCTCCTGGTTGCGCGCACACATCAGGCTGCTCTCGTTAAGCACCTCGAAGCCCGGGTCAGCGGCCAGCGCCTGACGCAACGCATCGACTGTGGCGAAGTCGCCTTCCACCTCCAGGGAATCGAGGCCCACCGCTTCGCTGTAGCGTGCAAAAAACAGTACGTTGATGCTCATGCCTGGTCCGCCTTGAAATGCCCGCTCTTGCCACCGAGTTTTTCCAGCAGGCGAATGTTTTCGATGGTCATGCCACGGTCCACCGCCTTGCACATGTCGTAGATGGTCAGCGCGGCGACACTGGCCGCCGTCAGCGCTTCCATCTCCACGCCGGTCTGCCCGGACAGCTTGCAGCGGGCGACGATATGCACGGTATTTTCCCCTTCGGCGGCCAGCTCAACCTTGACCCCGGTCAGCATCAGCGGATGGCACAGAGGGATCAGATCACTGGTCTTTTTCGCCGCCTGGATCCCGGCAATGCGGGCCACGGCGAACACGTCGCCCTTGGGGTGGGCGCCGTCGACGATCATTTGCAGGGTTTGGGGCAGCATGCGCACCCGCGCTTCGGCCACGGCTTCACGGAACGTCACGCTTTTTTCGGTGACGTCGACCATATGGGCACGGCCCTGGGAATCGAGATGAGTCAGCACGGGGATACTCCTGATCAGAAGCCCCGATTGTAAACCCAACGCCGACCAAAATGTGGGGGCTGGCTTGGCTGCGATAGCGCTGTGTCAGTCAACCTATCATCGACTGAACCACCACTATCGCGGGCAAGCCCGCTCCCACACTGAACGCGGTTACAGGTGGGATTCGGCGTATTCGGCCAGAATCGAGCGTGGTACCCCTTGCAGCGCAATGTGCACGCCGTTCGGGAAGTCCTTGAAGCGTTCCGTCAGGTAGGTCAGCCCGGAGCTGGTCGCGGACAGGTAAGGGGTGTCGATCTGTGCCAGGTTGCCCAGGCACACCACTTTGGAACCGGCACCGGCACGGGTGATGATGGTTTTCATCTGGTGCGGCGTAAGGTTCTGGCATTCATCGATCAAAATCAGGCTCTGCTGGAAGCTGCGACCTCGGATGTAGTTGAGGGATTTGAACTGCAACGGCACTTTGCTGAGGATGTAGTCGACGCTGCCATGGGTGTTTTCGTCATCCATGTGCAGGGCTTCGAGGTTGTCGGTGATCGCCCCCAGCCACGGCTCCATTTTTTCTGCTTCGGTGCCGGGCAAAAAGCCGATTTCCTGGTCCAGGCCCTGCACGCTGCGGGTGGCAATGATGCGGCGGTAGCGCTTGGTGACCATGGTCTGCTCGATGGCAGCCGCCAGGGCGAGGATGGTTTTACCCGAGCCCGCAGCGCCGGTCAGGTTGACCAGGTGGATGTCCGGGTCGAGCAGCGCGTACAGCGCCAGGCTCTGGTAGATATCACGCGGTTTCAGGCCCCAGGCTTCCTGGTGCAACAGGGGTTCCTGATGCAGGTCGAGGATCAGCAGCTTGTCGACCTGGATCTCTTTGATCCAGCCCACAAAACCCTGTTCGTCGATGATGAATTCGTTGATATGCACCGCCGGCAGGTTGTCGGTCAGCTGTACCTGGTGCCAGGTGCGGCCATGGTCCTGGCGGGTCTCAACCTTGCTGACGCGGTCCCAGAACGAGCCGGTCATGGTGTGATAACCACGGGACAGCATCGACACGTCGTCGACCAGTTGGTCGGTACTGTAGTCCTCGGCAGCGATCCCACATGCTCGTGCCTTGAGGCGCATATTGATGTCTTTGGTCACCAGCACCAGGCGCAGGTCCTTATCGCGCGCATGCAGGTCGATCAATTGGTTGATGATCTTGTTGTCGTTGAGGTTTTCCGGCAGCAGGCTGTTGGGTTCGCTGCGCTTGCTCATCAGGATCGACAGCAAGCCCTTGGGCCCGCTCTTGCCACGCTGGATCGGTACGCCGACTTCAACGTCCTCGGGCGAGGCTTCACCCAGGGTCTTGTCGATCAGGCGGATCGCCTGGCGGCATTCGGCGGCGACGCTGTGGTGCCCACTTTTGAGTTTATCGAGCTCCTCGAGCACGATCATCGGGATGGCGACGTGGTGTTCTTCGAAATTGAGCAACGCGTTTGGATCGTGGATCAAAACATTGGTATCAAGCACATAAAGGATTGGCTGGTCGGAAGAAGGGGTACGTCCATGATCATCCATACTCGGTCACCTTTGTGGGAGCCAGTCGACGCAATACCACAACAGTGCTGCGCCTCGATTCGACCACCGAATGCACCTGAGGGACGTCAAGTGCATTGCCCACCTGAGGAGTCTGGGAAGACGCCACCTGTGGTGCAGGTTTCGGCGATCTGTCTTCGTAATACCGCAAAACCCATGACAGGAAAAAGCACTTTGACGCTTTTTTGAAGTTTATTTTTCAGGATGACGAATAGCACTGGCGGGGCGCCACTCACACCGCTAAAGTCGGAAGTCCGCCTGCATCGAAATGTCGCAGCAAATCGCCCCAAAAACCCCTCATCCCCAACAGGGCCGGGCATTTGCGCTTTTCAGCGAAACGCCTCCCGACAATCCTGCCAACCCAGCCCGCTTTGCGCCGTTGCCTGTAGCAACAGGGGCAATGCCACCCGCGCCTTGTCCTGGGTGTCGTGGAATACAATCACCCCCTTGCGCCACAACAACATCAGCGTCAGCACCCGCTGGGCCGACTCGTCGGCCTTGAGCAGGCCGGGTTCATCCTGAGAGTCGATATCCCACAGCGCCACTTGCAGGCCCTGGGCCTGGAAGAAGCCCTGGCTGTCGGCGCGACGCTGGCCATAGGGCGGGCGGAACAGCGGCACGTAGTTTTCCGGCAGCAGGTTCTGGGTCAAGGAGGCGCTGCGGGTGATGGAGCTTTGCCAGTCGAGCCAATGGCTGTGGGAGCGGTACTGCCAGCCCTGGATGCCCACGCACTGGCCTTGGTACAACGCTTGCACATCGGCGGCCGAGGTCTTTTCCAGGCGGGTTTGCAGGCTGTTGCCCAGGACAAAGAAGGTCGCCGTCATTTTCTGCTTGCGCAGGTAATCGGCCAGCCAATCGGTTTGACCGTTAAGTGGCGCTGGGCCGCCATCGAAGGTCAATAGAAACAGGCGGTCGTTGAGCTCATCGCCATTGCGCTCGAAATCCCCAAAACGCGCCACTTCGCTGCTGATTTGCGGGAACAAGGCAGCCTTGCGTAGAAGCTCATCCAGGTAGCGTTGGTGAAACGCGCGACTGGGCCCCGCCCAGCCTATATAGAAAGATTGCTCGCTCACTTCGAACTTGCCGGCCTGCTCGCGCAGGTCGTCCATGTTCTCCACCAGGTAGCAGAACGAGGCGTCCTGTTCGCAGCTTTGCTGGGCAAATCCGTAGTTCTCCAGCAACCGTTGCCAGAGCTGGCGACGCAAGTCGTCGATGGCGCCCTGGTTGATGATCTTCAGCCCCAGGCGCTGCTTGAGAGCCGGTTCATCCAGGGCCTCGCTGGCCAGCAGCGTGTTGGCAAACATGAGGATTTCGGCGCGTGACGCCACATCAAACAGCGCCGGGCTGCTGAGTTTTTCCGGCCAGGTGCCACGGTCCAGGCTGGCGACATCCACACTGGCTGCCTGAGCGCCCAGGCACGTCAGCCAGGCGCACAATAAAAGCGCAATTCGCACAACGGGTCCCCTCTGTAGGAGCGAGCTTGCTCGCGAAGAACGTCAACGATAACACTGGCATCCGGCATGCACGCGGTGCCCCGGCGCTTTTCGCGAGCAAGCTCGCTCCTACAAAAAAGCGTCGCTATAGGCGTGATAGGTGGAGTCCAACTCCCCAACCCCCTAGAATCCCCCGACGATTACAGGAGCCAACTTCATGCTGATGGTGATTTCCCCAGCCAAAACTCTCGATTTCGAGACCCCGCCGGCAACCCCGCACTTCACCCAGCCGCAGTACCTGGACCATTCCCAGGAATTGATCGAGCAGCTGCGCGAGCTGAGCCCGGCGCAGATCAGTGAGCTGATGCATGTTTCCGACAAGATCGGCGGCCTCAACGCCGCACGTTTCGGCAGTTGGACCCCAGCCTTCACCCCAGCCAATGCCAAGCAGGCGCTGCTGGCCTTCAAGGGTGATGTCTACACCGGCCTCAATGCCCAGACCTTCAACGACGCCGACTTCGCCTACGCCCAGGACCACCTGCGCATGCTCTCGGGCCTATACGGCCTGCTGCGCCCGCTGGACCTGATGATGCCGTACCGCCTGGAGATGGGCACCAAGCTGGCCAATGCCCGTGGCAAGGACCTGTACGCCTTCTGGGGCACACGCATCAGCGAGTGGCTCAATGAAGCCCTGGCCGAGCAAGGCGATGACGTGCTGCTGAACCTGGCCTCCAACGAGTACTTCTCGGCGGTCAAGCGCCCGGCGCTCAATGCGCGGATCATCAACACCGAGTTCAAGGACTTGAAGAACGGCCAGTACAAGATCATCAGCTTCTACGCCAAGAAGGCCCGGGGCATGATGAGCCGCTTCGTGATCGAAGAACGCATCAACGACCCGGCCCAGCTAAAGCAGTTCGATGTGCAGGGTTACCGCTTCAATGCCGAGCAATCCAAGCCGGACAACCTGGTGTTTTTGCGCGATCACGCACCGGATTGAGGCTGCACCCGGCTTAAAATGTGGGAGCGGGCTTGCTCGCGAAAGCGGTGTATCAGTCACCGGATAGATTGACTGAAGCACCGCTTTCGCGAGCAAGCCCGCTCCCACATTTGCCCTACATTCCTTCAGTAGAATCGTCATTATTTTGGCGCCAAAAATATTTCTTCAGAATTCATAACGTTTCTTTCACTCGACATTCGTCAGCTTTTTTCGTAGTGGCACCACTTTTTTAAAACAGTAGTGGCATAAAACTATATCCCCGCGCCAACTCCCTATATCCACTCGCCAAATCTGCAAGTGCTATCAATATAGTACTAGTGCCATCTTTCCTAATATTTCAAGAAATTTCGAGAAACAGGATGAGCGGCCAGGAACTATGCCAAAAAGTGCCGCTCATACCACCGGTAACGATTATCTCTGTTCTTGTGCGATATGACTTACACACCGACCAACGGAAGTAGCAAAGTTGTCACATACAACTTTGACTCCTCGGTCTAATTACCAACTGTTTAGTTGAGGGCGGGCGATCAGGTTGCATGACCATCCCCTACAAGGCCAAGGCTAAAGCCTACCTAAATGAGCCAGTGATACAACCCAAGGCACTGATAGTTATGGGCTAAACGTCCATATCAAGGCTTTGCGGCACTGACGCCAGATCCTTCTCCGCGAAGGCTGGCTGCATTTCAGGGCAAGC
Source organism: Pseudomonas hygromyciniae (assembly GCF_016925675.1). Taxonomy (NCBI): domain Bacteria; kingdom Pseudomonadati; phylum Pseudomonadota; class Gammaproteobacteria; order Pseudomonadales; family Pseudomonadaceae; genus Pseudomonas; species Pseudomonas hygromyciniae. The sequence goes on from NZ_CP070506.1 coordinate 4,832,867, forward strand.
CCCAACAATAAGGCCAAGTTGCGCACAACTTGAGTGCATTAGTTAGTCACTCGACTTTTAACATGCCTGCACATGAGATTACCGTGTCTATTCACGGTATTACCTAGTGCATGAGTGACGCTTGAAAACATGAACTCCGGCCATCTAATGGCGTGATAAAGATAGAGGTAAATGCGATGCGCATCAGCATATTTGGTTTGGGTTACGTGGGCGCAGTCTGTGCCGGTTGCCTGTCTGCACGGGGCCATGAAGTGGTCGGTGTAGACATTTCCAAGGATAAGATCGACCTGATCAACGCGGGCAAATCCCCCATCGTTGAACCGGGCCTGGGCGAACTGTTGAGCCAGGGCATTGCCACCGGCCGGTTGCGCGGTACCACCAACTTCGCCGACGCCATCCGCGATACCGACCTGTCGATGATTTGCGTCGGCACGCCCAGCAAGAAAAACGGCGACCTGGAACTCAACTACATCGAAGCGGTATGCCGCGAAATCGGTTTTGTGCTGCGTGACAAGACCACTCGCCACACCATCGTGGTGCGCAGCACCGTATTGCCCGGCACCGTGGCCAACGTGGTAATCCCGATCCTCGAAGACTGCTCCGGCAAAAAAGCCGGCGTCGACTTCGGTGTCGCGGTCAACCCGGAGTTCCTGCGCGAATCCACCGCCATCGCCGACTACGACCAGCCCCCGATGACCGTGATCGGTGAACTGGACAAAGCCTCGGGCGACGTCCTGCAGTCGCTGTACGAAGAGCTCGATGCACCGATCATCCGCAAGGACATCGCTGTTGCCGAGATGATCAAGTACACCTGCAACGTGTGGCACGCCACCAAAGTCACCTTCGCCAACGAAATCGGCAACATCGCCAAGGCCGTGGGCGTCGATGGTCGCGAAGTGATGGACGTGGTCTGCCAGGACAAGACCCTCAACCTGTCCCAGTACTACATGCGCCCAGGCTTTGCCTTCGGCGGCTCGTGTCTGCCCAAGGACGTGCGCGCCCTGACCTACCGCGCCAGCTCCCTGGATGTGGAGGCGCCGCTGCTCAACTCGCTGATGCGCAGCAACGAATCCCAGGTGCAGAACGCCTTCGACATCGTCTCCAGCCACGACAAGCGCAAGGTCGCCCTGCTGGGCCTGAGCTTCAAGGCCGGCACCGATGACCTGCGCGAAAGCCCACTGGTAGAGCTGGCGGAAATGCTGATCGGCAAGGGCTTTGACCTGAGCATCTACGACAGCAATGTCGAATACGCCCGTGTGCACGGGGCGAACAAGGACTACATCGAAGGCAAGATCCCCCACGTGTCGTCCCTGCTCAACTCGGACTTCGACGATGTAATCAACAACAGCGACGTGATCATCCTCGGCAACCGCGACGAGAAATTCCGCGCCCTGGCGCAGAACGCCCCGCACGGCAAGCAAGTGATCGACCTGGTGGGCTTCATGTCCCAGGCCACCAGTGTGAATGGCCGTACCGAAGGCATTTGCTGGTAACAGCAACGGCAAGTTTCAAGCTGCAAGTGTCCTGATCCCCAGCGCTTGCAGCTTGAAGCCTTCTTCACCTTCGGATGACGCTTATGTCCAAGTTAAAACACGTACTGCTCCAATCCGCCGGCTGGCTGTTCTTCCTGAGCCTGCTGATGGGACTCGCCCTGCTGCTACCGGCGAGTACGTTCGACTCCGAGTCGAAGAATTTTATTTTCCTGATTGGCGCCGTGGGTATCTGGCGCTACTCGATGGGGGCGACGCATTTCTTTCGCGGCATGCTGTTCCTGTACGTCGTCTACCCGCACCTGCGGCGCAAAGTGCGCAAGCTGGGCAAGGCGGCGGACCCCTCCCATGTGTTCCTGATGGTCACCAGTTTTCGCATCGACGCGCTGACCACCGCCCAGGTCTACAGCTCGGTGATTCGCGAGGCCATTGAGTGCGGCTTCCCCACCACCGTGGTCTGCTCCCTGGTGGAAATGTCCGATGAGCTGCTGGTCAAGAGCCTCTGGGAAAAGATGAACCCACCGGATCACGTCAAGCTCGACTTCGTGCGTATCGCCGGCACCGGCAAGCGCGATGGCCTGGCCTTCGGCTTTCGGGCGATCTCCCGCCACCTGCCGGACGACCGCGCCGTGGTTGCGGTAATCGACGGCGACACCGTGCTCGGCGAAGGCGTGGTACGCAAGACCGTGCCGTGGTTCCAGCTGTTCGGCAATGTCGGCGGCCTGACCACCAACGAGTTCTGCGAAGTACGCGGCGGCTACATCATGAGCGAGTGGCACAAACTGCGCTTCGCCCAGCGCCACATCAACATGTGCTCCATGGCCCTGTCCAAGCGTGTGCTGACCATGACCGGGCGCATGTCGGTGTTCCGTGCCAGCGTAGTCACCGACCCCGGCTTTATCGCCGACGTGGAAAGCGACTCGCTGCAGCACTGGCGCCTGGGCCGCTTCAAATTCCTCACCGGGGATGACAAGTCCAGCTGGTTCAGCCTGATGCGCCTGGGCTACGACACCTTCTACGTGCCCGATGCAGCAATCAACACCGTAGAACACCCACCGGAAAAGAGCTTTATCAAGGCCAGCCGCAAGCTGATGTTCCGCTGGTACGGCAACAACCTGCGCCAGAACTCCCGGGCCCTGGGCTTGGGTATGCAGCGGTTGGGCCTGTTCACCAGCGTGGTGCTGTTCGACCAGCGTGTGTCGATGTGGACCTCGCTGCTGGGCCTGACCGTGGCGATCATCGCCACCTTCAAGTACGGCGGCGCGTTCATCCTCGCTTACCTTTTGTGGATTGGCATCACGCGCCTGATCCTGACCCTGTTGTTGTCGTGCTCCGGCCACAGGATCGGCCCCGCCTACCCGGCGATTCTCTATTACAACCAGATCATGGGCGCGCTGGTGAAGATCTACGTGTTCTTCCGCCTTGATCAACAGTCCTGGACCCGCCAGGACACCAAACTGACCCGCGATTTGGCCAGCTTTCAACGTTGGTTCAACACCTGGTCGTCTCGGACCATGACCTTCTCCGCCGGCAGCATTTTCGTCGCCGTGTTGCTGATGATGGTCTGACCCTGCCAAGCCTGAATTAACTTAAGGAAATGCCCTGATGAACAGTCAAGTAAACGCCAACGTTGTCCACGAATCCGAAGCCCAGCGCCAACATGCCCGGGTGAAAATCCCGGCCAAGCTGCGCTTCTTCGGTGCCGACCGCACGCCCATGGAAGTGCGGGTCATCGACCTCTCCGCCGGCGGCCTGGCTTTCAATGCCGCCCAGCAACCGCTGAAGGTCGGCGATGTGCATAAAGCGCGCCTGCAGTTTGTCATCGACAACCTCGGCCTGGCGATGGACGTGGAGCTGTTGATCCGCTCCCACGACCGCCAGACCGGCCGCACCGGCTGCCAGTTCCAGAACCTGGATGCCCAGGATATTTCCACCCTGCGGCACTTGATCACTTCGCACCTCTCCGGCGATATCGTGACCATGGGCGACGTACTGGCGACCCTGCAGCGCGACAACTTCACCAAGGCGCGCAAGGTCAAGGACAGCGGCAGCGGCATGAGCGCCTTTGGCCGCCTGCGCGCCGTGACCTTCAGCCTGGCAATCTTCCTGGTAGGCCTGGCCGCGTTCGGGTTTGTGTTCAAGTCGGTGTACGGCATGTACTTCGTCAGCCATGCCCAGGCCGGCCTGGTCAGCGTGCCGGGGATGAACGTCACAATGCCCCGCGACGGCACCGTGCAAAGCCTGATCAAGGACAACGGCGTGGCCGCCAAAGGCGCGCCACTGGCGACCTTCAGCACCAGCATGCTTGATGTGCTCAAAGGCCACCTGGACGAAGACCAACTGCAACCGGCCAAGGTCGAAGAGCTGTTCGGCAAGCAAATGACCGGCACCCTGACCTCGCCTTGCGACTGCATCGTCGCCCAGCAGTTGGTGGCCGACGGTCAATATGCAAGCAAGGGTGATGTGATCTTCCAACTGGTGCCGCGTGGCAGCCAGGCCAACGTCGAGGCGCGTTTCTCCTATCGCCAGTTCGGTGATGTGCGCCCAGGCACCCCGGTGAGCTTCCAGGTCGCCGACGAAGAACAGACCCGCACCGGCACCATCGTCAGCAGCACCAGCCTCAACAGCGCCGACCTGTCCTCGGATATCCGCGTGCAGATCAAGCCCGATGCCCCGCTGGACAGCGCCTACGCCGGCCGCCCGGTGGAAGTGACCAGCGACCGTGGCCCGTCCCTGAACTGGCTGATCGATAAAGCCATGGCTGCTGGTCTGTAACTATGAAGACTCTAAAAACACCGCAATTGCTGTGGGAACCGCCTTTTGTGGGAGCCGGGCTTGCCCGCGATGCAGGCGACGCGATGCATCAGACAAACCGCGGCGATGCCATCGCAGGCAAGCCAGCTCCCACAAAAGCGCGCTCCCACATCCGCCCTGTGGCGCTGCTGGCATTGGCGGTCAGCCTGGCCGGTTGCGCCGGCCTGCCCGACCAGCGCCTGGCCAATGAAGCCCTCAAGCGTGGCGATACCGCCACCGCTGCGCAGAACTACCAGCAACTGGCAGACCTGGGTTACAGCGAGGCCCAGGTCGGTCTGGCCGATATCCAGGTCGGCAGCCGCGACCCGGCGCAGATCAAGCAGGCCGAAGCCACCTACCGTGCAGCAGCGGATACATCATCACGTGCCCAGGCCCGTCTCGGCCGCCTGCTGGTAGCCAAGCCCGGTGCCACCGAAGCCGAACACCATGAAGCCGAAAACCTGCTGAAAAAAGCCTTTGCCAATGGCGAAGGCAACACCCTGATCCCCCTGGCCATGCTGTACCTGCAATACCCCCACGATTTTCCCAGCGTCAACGCGCAGCAGCAGATCGATACCTGGCGCACCGCCGGCTACCCCGAAGCGGGCCTGGCGCAGGTGCTGTTGTATCGCACCCAGGGCACTTACGACCAGCACCTGGATGACATCGAGAAAATCTGCAAGGCCGCGCTCAGCAGCACCGATATCTGCTACGTCGAACTGGCCACCGTCTACCAGAAACGCGAGCAACCGGAGCAACAGGCCGAACTGCTCAAGCAGATGGAAGCCGGCTATAGCCGTGGCACCGTCACCGCCCAGCGGGTCGACAGTGTGGCCCGTGTGCTGGGCGATGCTTCGCTGGGCAAGACTGACGAAAAAACCGCCCAGGCCCTGCTGGAAAAAATCGCCCCGGGCTACCCGGCGTCCTGGGTCAGCCTCGCGCAGTTGCTCTACGACTTCCCGGAACTGGGCGATGTCGAGCAGATGATGAAGTACCTGGACAACGGCCGTGCCGCCGACCAGCCCCGCGCCGAATTGTTGCTGGGCAAGCTGTACTACGAAGGCAAGTGGGTACCGGCCGATGCCAAGGCCGCCGAAGCGCACTTCCAGAAAGCCCAGGGCCAGGAAGTGGCTGCCGATTACTACCTCGGCCAGATCTACCGCCGGGGCTACCTGGGCCAGGTCTACTCGCAAAAGGCCCTGGACCACTTGCTGACCGCCGCGCGCAACGGCCAGAACAGCGCCGACTTCGCTATCGCCCAATTATTTTCCCAAGGCAAGGGCACCCGGCCCGACCCACTGAACGCCTATGTGTTCAGCCAACTGGCAAAGATCCAGGACACCCCGCAGGCCAATGAACTGGCCGCGCAACTGGAACAACAACTGCCGCCTGCCCAGCGCGCCGAAGCCCAGCGCCTGCTGCAACAAGAACTGGCCGCCCGTGGCGCCTTGAGCCAAAGCACGCTGCAACTGCACGCCCTGCAAGAAGAAGACGGCGAGGAATCCCTATGAAACTCAATCCATTCGTCAAGGCCGGCATTGGCCTGACCTTCGCCCTGCTGTGGTCGTGCCCGACCCTGGCCGCGCTGACCGAAGACAAGAACTTTGGCCTGGAAGTGAAAGTCACCGGCCAGTCCGAAGATGACCGCGACCTGGGCACGCAAAAAGGCGGCGACGTCAACGGCATCGGCCTGGATGTACGCCCGTGGATCTACGGTGAACGCGGCGCCTGGAGCGCCTACGCCATGGGCCAGGCGGTGGCCTCCAGCGACATCATCGAGACCGACACCCTGCAACAGTCCGATGGCGACACCACCGAGCAGTCGAGCAACAACGACCGCAAGACCAAGAAGAACTACCTGGCCCTGCGCGAGTTCTGGGTCGGCTACAGCGGTTTCACGCCCTACCCTGGCGAGATCCTCAAGCTCGGCCGCCAGCGCCTGCGCAATAACGATGGGCAATGGCGCGACACCAATATCGAAGCGCTGAACTGGACCTTCGACACCACCCTGCTCAAGGCCAATGTCGGCGCTGCCGAACGCTTCAGCGAGTACCGCACCGACCTCAAGGAACTGTCTCCCGAAGACAAGGACCGCCAGCACTTCTATGCCGATGCGGCCTATCAGTGGACTCCCGGCCATTGGGTCGGCCTGCGCGGGCATCACACCCATGACGACGGCAAGCTCGACTACCCGCAACCGGGTGTGGCCGCCGACTCCCTGGACAAGCGCCAAAATGGCGACCTGAGCTGGCTCGGTATCGAGGCCAACAGCGACGCCTATAACTGGCGCAACACCAACACCGTCAACTACTGGGCCAGCGTCACCGGTATGCAGGGCGAGCGCAGCAACATCAACGCCCTGAACAACGACGGCAGCCGCCCGGCCGCCGCCAAGCGCAACACCGATGTGGATGGCTGGGCCACCGACCTCGGCGTGCGCCTGCGCCTCGACCCGCAGTGGCAAGTGGGCGCGGCCTATGCCCGCGCCAGCGCCGACTACGAACAGAACGGCCTGCAAAGCAACCGCTCGAACTTCACCGGCACCCAGTCGCGGGTGCATCGTTTTGGCGAGGCGTTTCGCGGCGAGATGAACAACATGCAGTCCATGAGCCTGTTCGGCTCCTGGCAGTTGCGCGATGACTACGACGCCAGCCTGGTCTACCACAAGTTCTGGCGCGTGGACGGCAACAAGCCGGTGGGCAGCAATGGCATCGATGCGCTGCACAACAACTACGACGACGTCACCGGCGCCGTACTGTCCAGCGCATCCCTGCCGCTGCAAGACGGCAACAAAGACCTTGGCCAGGAGATGGACCTGGTGGTCACCAAGTACTTCAAGAAAGGCCTGCTGCCCGCAGCCCTGAGCCAGTCGATCGACGAACCGTCGGCCCTGGTGCGCTTTCGTGGCGGCGTGTTCAAACCGGGCGACGCCTATGGCAAGCAAGTCGACTCGTACATGCACCGCGCCTTTGTCGATGTGATCTGGCGTTTCTGATGGGAGCCTGCGCAATGAATCCTCACGCCCTCAAAGGCTCGGCCCTGCTCGCTGCGGCAATGCTGCTGGCGTGCGCCCCGGCCTTTGCCAATGTCGAGCCGCAGGTCAAGGCGCCCACCATCGCCAAAGAACTGCAACAGGCCAAGACCTACACCATCACCAGCCCGCCCACCGCGCCGCTGGAAATGGCCAAGCCTGAGCTGCCGGACCTCTCGGGCTACACCGCACAAGCCGTGGCGAAGAAAATCGTGCGCAGCAAGGCCGGCAAGGTCAGCGTGCGCCGGATGATGCAGGAAAACGCCCTCAAGGACTTTATCGGCGGCGACAACAAGATGGCCGAATGGGTGGTGCGCCAGCACGGCATCCCCCAGGCGATCTTTATCGACGACGGCTACATGAACCTCAAGGACCTGCTCAACAAGGTGCCCAAGCAATACCTGAGCGAAACCTCGCCCGGGGTATTCCTGGCCAGGCTGCCGATTGTGGTCGGCGAAAAGGGCATCCTCGAGATCGATAACCAGACCCAGGAATTGCGCCTGTCCCAGGAGGCCGGTTCGTTCCTGGTCAACGACGGCCAGCTGTTTGTGCGCGACACCAAGATCACCGGCTGGCGCGAGAAGGCCAACGGCCCGGCGACCTTTCGCTCGCCCAAGGAATTCCGCCCGTTCCTGCTGGCCTGGGGCGGCACCCAGACCTATATCGTCAACAGCAAGATGGCCAGCTTCGGCTACGCCAACAGTAAGTCCTACGGCGTGAGTATTTCCCAGTACACGCCGAACATGGCCAAGGTCCTCAAGCGCCCGGAACCCACCGGCTGGATCGTCGATTCCGAGTTCTCGGACATGTGGTACGGGTTCTACTGCTACGAGACCACCGGTTTTGTGATCAAGGGCAGCACCTACAAAGACAACATCGTCTACGGCATCGACCCCCATGACCGTTCCCACGGCCTGATCATTGCCGACAACACCGTCTACGGCACCAAGAAAAAGCACGGCATCATTATTTCCCGTGAGGTCAACGACAGCTTCATCTTCAACAACCGCAGCTACGACAACAAGCTGTCGGGCCTGGTGATCGACCGTAACAGCGTGAACAACCTGATCGCCGACAACGAGATCTACCGCAACCACACCGACGGCATCACCCTCTATGAGAGCGGCGACAACCTGTTGTGGGGCAACAAGGTGATCAGCAACCGTCGCCACGGCATTCGGATCCGTAACAGCGTGAATATCCGCCTGTACGAGAACCTCGCCATGGCCAACGGCCTGACCGGCGTCTACGGCCATATCAAGGACCTGACCGATACCGACCGCGACATTGAGCTCGACCCGTTCGACGCCCAGGTCTCGCTGATCGTGGTCGGCGGCGAGCTGGCGGCCAATGGCAGCGGGCCGCTGTCCATCGACTCGCCGTTGAGCATCGAGCTGTACCGCGTGTCGATGCTCGCGCCGACCAAATCCAGTGGCATCAGCTTCTCCGGCGTTCTTGGTGAGCGCCAGGAAGAGATTCTCGACTTGCTGGTACGCCAGAAAAAAGCCGTGCTGATCGACCCTGTCGAACGCCAGACCCCATTGCAGGACTGAGGATGACCTTTATGCACCCACACATGATCAAGCTGCTCAGCCTCTCGGGTTTGACCCTCGGCATCCTGGCCGCCAGCAGCGGCGTGCGCGCCGATGAAATCAAGGCGCCGAACTTTACCGCCGAGCCGTGCTGCAACCTGTGCCCCGAGGCTCACGACGCAAAAAACTACACCACCCGCTACCAGCAGAACTTCACCACCCTGGTACAGGCCCAGGGCGACTGGCTGTTCCGTACCCAGGAAGACCTGCGCACCGAATTCGACACCACCCCGGCCGGCTACAAGCGCATGCAGCAACTGCACGATGCGTTCAAGAGCAAAGGCGTGGAGTTGGTGGTGGTCTACCAGCCGACCCGTGGCCTGGTAAACCGCAACAAGCTCAACCCGGCAGAAAAAGCGCGCTTTGATTTCGACAAGGCCCTGGGCAACTACAAAACCATGCTTGGGCGTTTTGCCAAGATGGGCTACGTGGTGCCGGACCTGTCGCCGCTGACCAACGAGCAGTTGCCCGACGCGATGCCGGCCCACGACTTCTACTTCCGTGGCGACCAGCACTGGACGCCGTATGGCGCCCAGCGCACCGCGAAAATCGTCGGGGCCAAGGTGCGGGCCATGCCTGAATTCGCCGGGATCCCCCAGCGTGAATTCGAGACCAAGAAATCCGGGCGCATGGGCAAGACCGGCACCCTGCACAACATGGCCGGGCAGTTGTGCGGCACCAGCTACGCGATCCAGTACATGGACCAGTTCAGCACCGAGCCCAAGGGCGAGGCGGCGGACGGCGACCTGTTCGGCGATTCCGGCAACCCGCAGATCACCCTGGTGGGCACCAGCCACAGCGGCAAAAACTACAACTTCGCCGGCTTCCTGGAACAGGAAATCGGCGCCGACATCCTTAACGTCGCCTTCCCCGGCGGTGGCCTGGAAGGCTCGATGATCCAGTACCTGGGCAGCGAAGAGTTCCAGAAAAGCCCACCGAAGATTCTGATCTGGGAGTTCTCGCCGCTGTATCGCCTCGACCAGGAAACCATCTACCGCCAGATGATGGCCCTGCTCGACAACGGCTGCGAAGGCAAGCCGGCGCAGATGAGCGCCAGCACCACCCTCAAGCCCGGCAAGAACGAGCTGATGGTCAACAGCAAGAACATGGACCTGCGCAATAGCCGCCATCAGGTCGACATTCGCTTCGCCGATCCTTCGGTGAAAACCCTGCAAGCCACCCTCTGGTACATGAACGGTCGCCACGAGGACATCAAGATCGACAAACCCGAAACATCCGAGACAGACGGGCGTTTCGCCTTTGAACTGCGCACCGATGAAGACTGGGCCTCGCAGAACCTGCTGGCCGTGGAAGTGCAGGGCCCCGAAGCGGGCGCTGCCGCGCAGAAAGTCGAAGCGAAAATTTGCACACGCAACGTGTTCCCAAGCGGCGGTCAGCAGACCGCGCAACTTGGGCAATGAGGTTACCTATGCACAAGTTACTGATTCCAACGCTGCTGGGCCTGGCGATGTTTGCAGGCCAAGTCAACGCCGCCGCGCCGCTGCGCCCGCCCCAGGGCTATTTCGCGCCGATTGAAGCGTTCAAGACCGGCGACTTCAAGAACGACTGCGACGCCATGCCGGCGCCCTACACCGGCTCGCTGCAGTTTCGCAGCAAATATGAAGGCTCCGATAAAGCCCGTTCGACCCTGAACGTGCAGTCGGAAAAAGCCTTTCGCGACAGCACCGCCGATATCACCAAACTGGAAAAGGACACCAGCAAGCGGGTGATGCAGTTCATGCGCGACGGTCGCCCGGAGCAATTGCAATGCACTCTGAACTGGCTGGTGAGCTGGGCCAAGGCCGATGCGTTGATGTCCAAGGACTTCAACCACACCGGCAAATCCATGCGCAAATGGGCGCTGGGCAGCATGGCTTCGGCCTATGTGCGCCTGAAGTTCTCCGAGTCGCAACCGCTGGCCAAGTACCCGCAGGAGTCGCAACTGATCGAAGCCTGGTTCAACAAACTGGCCGAGCAAGTGGTCAGCGACTGGGACAACCTGCCCCTGGAAAAAACCAACAACCACTCGTACTGGGCCGCCTGGTCGGTGATGGCCACGTCCGTCGCCACCAACCGTCGCGACCTGTTCGATTGGGCCGTCAAGGAATACAAGGTCGGCGCCAACCAGGTCGACGCCCAGGGCTACCTGCCCAACGAATTGAAGCGCCAGCAACGGGCCTTGGCCTACCACAACTACGCCCTGCCGCCGCTGGCGATGATCGCCAGTTTTGCCCTGGTCAATGGCGTGGATGTGCGCGGTGAGAACAACGGCGCGCTCAAGCGCCTGGGCGACAAAGTGCTGGCCGGGGTGAAGGACCCGGACATCTTCGAGCAGAAGAACGGCAAAGAGCAGGACATGAAGGACTTGAAGCAGGACATGAAATTCGCCTGGCTCGAACCCTTCTGCACCCTCTACACCTGCGCCCCGGAAGTGATCGAACGCAAGCACGACATGCAACCGTTCAAGACCTTCCGCCTGGGCGGCGACCTGACCAAGGTCTACGACCCGGCGCACGAAAAAGGCCGTTGATGGAACGGGCTCCCAATGTGGGAGCGGGCTTGCCCGCGATAGCGGTCTGACATTCAGCATTGATGTCACCTGACACACCGTTATCGCAGGCAAGCCAGCTCCCACATTTTGGGCCGGTTTCGACAGTGAAAAAGTAGTACCGCCCTCCCCGGTTTTTCGTGGGGGGTTTGGGGGGCCGTTGGCCCTTGACTGTTGGTTAAACATGGAGAGATCGGGATGGTTTTCTCGTCCAATGTGTTCCTGTTTCTGTTCTTGCCGATCTTTCTCGGCTTGTACTATTTGAGCGGGCAACGCTATCGCAATCTGCTGCTGCTGATTGCCAGCTACGTGTTCTACGCCTGGTGGCGGGTGGACTTCCTGGCGCTGTTCGCCGCCGTGACCCTGTGGAACTACTGGATCGGCCTCAAGGTCGGTGCCGCTGGCGTGCGCACCAAGCCGGCGCAGCGCTGGCTGTTGCTCGGGGTGGCGGTTGACCTGTGCATCCTGGGCTACTTCAAGTACGCCAACTTCGGTGTCGACAGCATCAACCTGATGATGAAATCGGCGGGCCTGGAGCCGTTTATCCTCACCCACGTGCTGTTGCCGATCGGGATCTCGTTCTACATCTTCGAGTCCATCAGCTACATCATCGACGTGTACCGCGGCGACACCCCGGCGACCCGCAACCTCATCGACTTTGCGGCGTTCGTGGCGATCTTCCCACACCTGATCGCCGGCCCCGTGCTGCGCTTTCGCGACCTGGCCGACCAGTTCAACAACCGCACCCACACCCTGGATAAATTCTCCGAGGGCTGCACGCGGTTCATGCAGGGCTTTATCAAGAAGGTGTTTATCGCCGACACCCTGGCGGTGGTGGCCGACCATTGCTTCGCCCTGCAAAACCCCACCACGGGCGATGCCTGGCTCGGCGCGCTGGCGTATACCGCGCAGCTGTATTTCGACTTCTCCGGCTACAGCGACATGGCCATCGGCCTGGGCTTGATGATGGGTTTCCGCTTTATGGAAAACTTCAAGCAGCCGTATATCAGCCAGTCGATCACCGAGTTCTGGCGGCGCTGGCATATCAGCCTGTCTACCTGGTTGCGCGACTACCTGTACATCACCCTGGGTGGCAACCGCAAAGGCACGCTGACCACCTATCGCAACCTGTTCCTGACCATGTTGCTCGGCGGCCTGTGGCACGGTGCGAACATCACTTACATCGTGTGGGGCGCCTGGCACGGCATGTGGCTGGCGATTGAAAAAGCCATCGGCCTCAACACTTCGCCACGCAGCTTCAACCCGGTGCGCTGGGCCTTCACCTTCCTGCTGGTGGTGATGGGCTGGGTGATCTTCCGCGCCGAAAACCTGCACGTTGCCGGGCGCATGTACGGCGCGATGTTCAGCTTTGGCGAGTGGTCGCTGTCGGAACTCAACCGCGCCAACCTCACCGGCCTGCAAGTGGCAACCATGGTGGTGGCCTACGCCACGCTGGCGTTCTTCGGCCTGCGCGACTTCTACCGCAATCGCCCGGCCGACAAGGCCAAGCCGGCTGACCCGAGCCTGATCAAGGCGGTGCCTGGGGATAACCCCGGCAGCATCCAGGAACCGGGTTTCAGCGTCGGCAGCAACGCCGCCGTGCAACCGGCCTACTGGACTGCCGACTGGCCACGCTATGCCATGCGCGCCCTGATTCTGCTGCTGTTCGTGGCGTCGATTCTGAAACTCTCGGCGCAAAGCTTCTCGCCGTTCCTTTACTTCCAATTCTGAGGGAGCCGACCATGACCCGTTCATTCCGCATCCTCTACACCGCGCTGTTCATGGCCCTGCTTATGGCCCTGGGCGCGTGGTCGGTGCGCAGTTTCTTCGGTTTCAATACCAACGCCGACGCCACCGTGCTCAACGGGCGCTGGGCCAAGGCGGTCGAGACCCATTACGACGATGAGTTCCCGATCAAGCGCCTGGGCACCAACCTCTGGGCGGCGCTGGACTACAAGCTGTTCAACGAAGGCCGCCCAGGCGTGGTGCTGGGCCGCGATCACTGGTTGTACAGCGACGAGGAATTCAACCCCGCCGTCAACGAAGAGCAGAACCTGCAAGACAACTACGCCCTGGTCGAAGGCGTGCGCCAGACCCTCAAGGCCAAGGGCGTGCAGTTGGTGATGGCAATTGTCCCGGCCAAGGTGCGCCTGTACCCCGAGCACCTGGGTGAAGTACAACCGGCGAGCATTCACGCCGGGCTCTACCAGGACTTCCATGCCCGGGTTGCCGCCGACAAGATCATCGCCCCCGACCTGCTGGGCCCGCTGCAACAAGCCAAGCTCCACGGCCAGCAAGTGTTCCTGCGCACCGACACCCACTGGACCCCGGATGGCGCCGAAGTCGCCGCCAAGCAACTGGCCAGCGTGATCAACGCCAAGACCCTGCTCAGCGGCGAGCCCCAGCGGTTTGTCACCGACGCCGAAAGCATCGCCCCCCACAGCGGTGACCTGCGCCTGTTCCTGCCACTGGACCCGTTGTTCGAAAACCTGATGCCGCCCAAGGAGCCCCTGCAAAAACGCGTGACCCACGCGGTGCAAGCCCAGGCAGCCGGCGATGACGCACTGTTCGCCGACAGCGAAATGCCGGTGGCCCTGGTGGGCACCAGCTACAGCGCCAACCCCAACTGGAACTTCGTCGGTGCCCTCAAGCAAGCCCTGGGCAGCGAAGTGGTGAACTACTCCGAAGACGGCCACGGCCCGATCCTGCCGATGCTCAGTTACCTGAAAAGCGATGACTTCAAGAACAGCCCGCCACAAGTGCTGATCTGGGAGTTCCCGGAACGCTATCTGCCGGTGAACAACGAAATCGGCGACGCCGACCCCAAGTGGGTTGCGCAACTCAAGCAAGCCGGTACACGCCAACAGAACATGGCAATCAACACACCCGTTAAAACCCAGAAATCCGAGACGCCCGACCGGGCGCAAAACTGAAAGAGAGGTAACTCACATGACTTTCACTACTACTCCGCGTCGTCTCGCCAAGACCCTGGCCCTGGCCGCCGGCTTGAGCTTCGTGTCGATGTCCGCCTTCGCCGGCGACGCCGCCCTCTACGGACCCATCGCGCCAAAAGGCTCGAGCTTCGTGCGCCTGTTCAACGCCAGCAACCAGGAAGTCAGCGCCAGCGTCGGCAACACCGCGTTGAGCGATGTGGCGCCCCTGGCCAGCAGCGACTTCAGCTTCCTGCCGGGCGGTGACTACAGCGCCAAGGTCGGCAGCCAGAACGTCACGGTCAAGCTGGCCGCCGATCATTACTACACCCTGGTCAACAGCGGCACTGGCCAGCCGCAACTGATCGAAGAACCACCGTTCAAGAACAAGCAGAAATCCCTGGTGCGCGTGCAGAACCTCAGCGACAAAGCCCTGACCCTGAAGACCGCCGACGGCAAGACCGACGTGGTCAAGGCCGTGGCCGCCAAAGGCCGTGGCGAGCGCGAGATCAACCCGGTGAAGGTCAGCCTGGCGCTGTATGACGGCGATAAAAAAGTCGGCGACGTGAAGCCGGTGGCGCTGGAGCGTGGTGAGGCGGCGGTGCTGTATGTCACCGGTTCCGGCAGCAGCCTGTCGCCGGTGTGGGTCAAGCGCCCCGTGTCGACCCGCTGATGATTTCCTGAATTGACGGCTACCCACTGTAGGAGCGAGCTTGCTCGCGAAAATCGCCAACGATAACGCGGGCAGTCTGCATGAACGCGGTGTCTGGAAGTGCTTCGCGAGCAAGCTCGCTCCTACAGGGGATCAAAGTGGCAGTTCGGACCGAGACAAAAACAAGAGTGAAACGACTGAATTTCGTTGCTCTAACCCATACAGATTCAAGGAGAAACCCATGATCCCAGTAATCCTTTCCGGTGGTAGCGGCTCACGTCTTTGGCCGCTTTCCCGCAAACAGTTCCCTAAGCAGTTCCTGGCCCTGACCGGCGAACACACGCTGTTCCAACAAACCCTGGAGCGCCTGGTGTTTGAAGGCATGGACGCACCGATCATTGTCTGCAACAAAGACCACCGCTTCATCGTCAACGAGCAGTTGAGCACGCGCAAGCTGGAGAGCCAGCGCATCCTGATGGAGCCCTTTGGCCGCAACACCGCGCCGGCCGTGGCCCTGACCGCGATGATGCTGGTCAATGAAGGCCGTGACGAGCTGATGCTGGTCCTGCCCGCCGACCATGTACTGGACGACCAGAAAGCCCTGCAACGCGCCCTGGCCCTGGCCACCGTGGCCGCCGAGCGTGGCGAAATGGTGCTGTTCGGCGTGCCGGCCACCCGCCCGGAGACCGGCTACGGCTACATCAAGTCCACCAACGACTCACTGCTGCCCGAAGGCGTCAGCCGGGTGCAGCAGTTCGTCGAGAAGCCGGATGAAAAACGTGCGGTGGAGTTCGTCAAAAGCGGCGGTTATTTCTGGAACAGCGGCATGTTCCTGTTCCGCGCCAGCCGCTTCCTCGAAGAGCTGAAAAAGCACGACCCGGACATCTACGACACCTGCGTGCTGACCCTGGAGCGTAGCGAACACACCGCCGACACCGTGACCTTCGACGAAGCCACCTTCGCCTGCTGTCCGGACAATTCCATCGACTACGCGGTAATGGAAAAAACCCAGCGCGCCTGCGTGGTGCCGCTCAGTGCCGGCTGGAGCGACGTGGGCTGCTGGGCCTCGCTGTGGGCGGTCAATGACAAAGACGCCAACGGCAACGTGACCAAGGGCGACGTGGTGATCCAGGACAGCAAGAACTGCATGATCCACGGCAACGGCAAGCTGGTGTCGGTGATCGGCCTGGAAAACATCGTGGTGGTGGAAACCAAGGACGCGATGATGATTGCCCACAAGGACAAGGTCCAGGGCGTCAAGCAGATGGTCAACACCCTCAACGAACAGGGGCGCAGCGAGACCCAGAACCACTGCGAGGTCTACCGCCCGTGGGGTTCCTACGACTCGGTGGACATGGGTGGGCGCTTCCAGGTCAAGCACATCTCGGTCAAGCCGGGCGCGTGCCTGTCGCTGCAGATGCACCATCACCGCGCCGAACACTGGATCGTGGTCAGTGGCACCGCTGAAGTGACCTGCGACGAGAACGTGTTCCTGCTGTGCGAGAACCAGTCCACCTACATCCCGATTGCCTCGGTGCATCGCCTGCGCAACCCGGGCAAGATCCCGTTGGAGATTATCGAAGTGCAATCGGGCAGCTATCTGGGCGAGGACGATATCGAGCGGTTTGAAGATATCTACGGGCGCTCGACGCCGGTTGAGCGTGGCGTGTCGGTGAAAACCATCGCGCAGTAAAACAGTCGTACGAGAAGCCCCTATCCAGCCCATTGCGTCCCCTATCCGCAGTGGGCTGGGTGGGGGCTTTTTTGGGGTTTTGGGTGATGCTGAGGGCCTTTTCGCGAGCAAGCCCGCTCCCACAGTTGGGCCGTGTCCATCCTTGGAATACGGTCAACCTGTGGGAGCGGGCTTGCTCGCGAAGGCGTCAGCCCAGCCAACACACCTCTTAAGGTAGCCAATCACGCCTACGCTTCAGTTAGGATGCTCGTTCCTTATTTGAGGTGGTCTCCATGTTCTTCGGCGTTCTACTGATCATCACCTGGCTGATCCTGCTGCTGCGCTACCCCGCCAAGGCCTTGCCGGTTTCCCTGGCGGCCGCCGTGGGCCTGGGGTTCGTGGCGATGTGGGTGGTGTGGCTGGACAACCGCGAAGCCTCGCAGCTATCGCGCCTGGAGCTGCGCATCAGCTACGCCCCCGAGCAGTGCCCCGCCGACCGCCCCTTGCAGCTCAAGCTCAACAACGGCAACGACGTGCCCCTGACCGAATTGCGCTGGCGCGTCGCCGCCTACGCGCCGGGTGACACGGTGAACCTGGCCGATAACGTCTATGCGGCCCCCCGCTACCGCGGCCCCGGCGAGTTGCAGGCCGGTGCCGATTGGGAAGACTGCCTGCCCGTACCGCCGCTGCGTCCCGGCTATCGCCCGCAAACCCTGGAATTTCGCGCCGAGCACCTGCAAGGCAGCTTCGCCGACTGACCCGACAAAGGATTGATCCATGCCCAACGTGCTTATCACCGGTTGCTCCAGCGGCATTGGCCGTGCCCTGGCTGACGCGTTCAAGTCCGCCGGCTTCGAGGTGTGGGCCAGCGCCCGTCGTGAAGACGACGTCGCCGCCCTCGCCGCTGCAGGTTTTAATGCGGTGAACCTGGACGTCAACGACAGCGCCGCCCTGCAACACCTGGCCGAACAGTGGGGCGAGCTGGATGTGCTGATCAACAACGCCGGCTACGGCGCCATGGGCCCGTTGCTCGACGGCGGCACCGAGGCGATGCAGCGCCAGTTCGAGACCAACGTGTTTTCCATCGTCGGCGTGACCCAGGCCCTGTTCCCCGCACTGCGCGCCCGCAAAGGCCTAGTGGTGAATATCGGCAGTGTTTCCGGGGTGCTGGTCACGCCATTCGCCGGCGCCTACTGCGCCTCCAAGGCCGCCGTGCATGCCTTGAGCGACGCATTGCGCATGGAGCTGGCGCCATTTGGCGTGCGGGTGATGGAAGTGCAGCCGGGGGCCATTGATACAAGCTTTGCGAAAAACGCCGGGGCCCAGGCTGAATTGTTGATCAACGAAAAATCGCCGTGGTGGCCGTTGCGTGACGGTATTCGGGCGCGCTCCCAGGCTTCACAGAACAACCCGACTTCGGCCGAGCAATTTGCCGCTCAAGTGCTGAGGGCGGTGCAACAACCCAAACCGCCACGGCTGCTGCGTGCGGGCAATGGCAGCACAGCGTTGCCGTTGATGTCAGCGTTGTTGCCTAAAGCGTTACTGGAGAAAGTCTTGAAGAAGCGCTTCGGGCTCTCGGGTTCACTCTAGCCCTTCATAAAATCAATAAACGCCCGCACCTTCAGGGGCAAATGCCGCGTATCCGGGTACATGGCGTAAATCCCCTGGGGGGCGAAGCGATGGTCCGCCAGCAGGCGCACCAACCTGCCCGCCTCAAGATCCTCCTGCACCAGCCATTGTGGCAGCACTGCTACGCCATGGCCGCGCAGGGCAAACGCCTGAAGCACAGACGCACTGTCGGCCGTCAGTGCAGTGGGGCCGGGGCGATATTGATGCTCGCCACCGGCCGGGTCGCTCAGGCTTAGCTCGGTCAGGCGGCCATGGCCCAGCTTGGGCACTTGTTCCAGCTCATCGAGCGTGCGAATCCCGGCAAATGCAGGCGCTGCCACCGCAAACACCTCGAACGTCGACAACTGCACCGCACGATGGTTGGAGTCGAGCAATCGTCCCAGCCGAATCGCCACGTCAAAACGCTCCGAAATCAAATCGGCATGGGTGGAGGATGTGGATAAGTGAACATGCAGGTCCGGATGCAGACGCCGAAAGGCTTCCACTTTCGGTGCAACCACCGCCAGCGCATATTCCACGGTGGTGGTGATACGCAGCGTGCCCTTGAGTTGGGCGTGTTCGCTGCGGGCCTCTTCCACCGCCAGCCGCGCTTCTTCGAGCATGCGCGTACAGCGTGAATAAAAGCGTTCGCCGGCGTCGGTGAGCGCCAGTTGACGGGTGCTGCGGGTCAACAGGGTAACGCCCAGCTCGGCCTCCAGGCGCTTGAGGTTGAAACTGACCACCGCGCGGGTCTGGCCCAGCAGCTCGGCAGCAGCCGTCAACGAGCCGGCCTCGACCACGGCCTTGAATGTATCGAATCGGTCCAGGCTGACCATGGTCACCGGCCCCTTTGTCAAAATGAATTTGACAAACTAGCAGGCAAACCGAGGTATCCCAAGCCCTGCAGCACGCCTACCCTGCGCGCCTCACTCGCAGGATCATGTTCATGACCTACCGCTCGAAAATCGCCTGGATCTTTTTGCTGGGCTTCGCCCTCGACCTGGTGAACATGTTTGTCGCCACCGTCGCCTACCCGGATATCGCCCGCGAGCTACAGGCTTCGGTCACGCAATTGGCGTGGGTCAGCAATGCCTACCTGCTCGGGTTGACCGTGATCATTCCCTTCAGTGTATGGCTGGCGGCAATGCTCGGAGAAAGACGTTTGATTGCCGCCAGCCTGCTGCTGTTCGCGGGCGCTTCAGTGATGGTTGGTCAGGCCGGCTCGATCGAGGCGCTGATCGGTTGGCGCTTGCTGCAAGGTTTGGGCGGTGGTCTGCTGATCCCGGTGGGGCAGGCCTTGGCTTATCGACACTTTCCCGCCGCAGAACGCAGCCAACTCACCGCCCGGGTGATGTCGGTGGCACTGCTGGTGCCGGCGCTGTCACCGGCGTTGGGCGGGTTGCTGGTCGATATGGTGTCCTGGCGCTGGATCTTCTACGCCAACTTGCCGTTGGCGTTGTTCACCCTGCTGCTGGCGTGGCTGTGGATAAAACCGGACGCGCCGGCGACTGCGCGCCCCACCCTGGAGATGGGCAACCTGTTCAAACAGATCGGCAACCCGATGCTGCGCATCGCGATGCTGGTCTACGTGTGCATCCCCGGTGTATTTATCGGCACCAGCCTGATCGCCATCCTCTACCTGCGCGGCCTGGGCTATGACGCCACGCGCACCGGCGCACTGATGCTGCCGTGGGCATTGGCATCGGCACTGGCCATCTTCCTCAGCAAGCAGCTGTTCAACCGCTGCGGCCCCAAGCCCTTGTTGCTGGCGGGCATGGGCCTGCAATGCGGCGGTATCCTGTTGCTCAACGAGCCGTCCCTGATCATTCTCGCCTACGGCCTGATGGGCCTGGGCGGCAGCCTGTGCAGCAGCACTGCACAGACCCTGGCCTTTCTCGATATCCCCGCCCAGCGCATGGGCTACGCCAGTGCGCTATGGAATATCAATCGGCAGTTGAGCTTTTGCCTCGGTGCAGCGGCACTCAGCGCCGTGCTATCGGCCTCGGATTCCTTCACCATGACCTTCTTGATCGCGGCAGCCCTGACACTGCTGCCGCTCTTGGCAGTGCTGAGCCTGGATACCTCCAGGGTTCGCGCACTGCTTCACCCAGCCAGCGAGCCTCAATGATGATTGATTACAGCGACTTTTTTGAAGAAGTGATCCAGACCCACATCGAGATCGAGCAATGGTTTGCCGGCACAGCCCCCGAAGGCACCCTGCAGAATCTGCTGGCGCGCTTCTCCCCCGAGTTCAGCATGATCGCTCCCGCCACCGGCGCACGGGTCAATACAGCCGGGGTCAACGCCCTGTTCACCCGCCTGGGCGGCATGCGTCCGGGGTTGAAAATCACCTTGAGCGAACTGACCGGCATTGACCGACATGCACGGGGCGCCACGGTGACCTACCGTGAACACCAGATCGATGACAGCGGCACCCAAACAGACCGCCGCGCCACCGTGGTGTTCGAGAAACAGGCAAGCGGCGCGTTGCTGTGGCGGCATCTGCACGAGACCTACATCCAAGGCCATTAACCCCTGTAGGAGCCGGCTTGCCGGCGAAAATCGTCAACGCTAACACGGGGCACCAAGTACCTCGCGTTGCGCTCAGGTTCTTCGCCGGCAAGCCGGCTCCTACAGGAATCGGCGAACCGATAGGCGATGTGCCTGATGCCCTTTGTTTAGTTCTGTGCCTGGTTGACGATCACGGTGCAGGTAATCCCCGCCGCCAACAACACCCCCTCCGGCACTTCATCGATATGAATGCGCACCGGCACCCGCTGGGCCAAACGCACCCAGTTGAACGTCGGGTTCACATCGGCAATCAGTTCGCGGCTCTCGGGGTTGTCGCGGTCGTAGATGCCCCGGGAGATGCTTTCTACGTGGCCTTTTAACGTCTCGCCGCTCATCAGTTGCATATCGGCTTTGTCGCCGACTTTGACGTGGGGCAGCTTGGTTTCTTCGAAGAAGCCATACACCCAGAACGAGTGCATATCGACCACGGCCATCTTGGCTTCGCCTATACGCGCGTAGTCGCCGCGATGCACGTTGAGGTTGGTGACATAACCATCCACTGCCGCCAGCACTTGCGTGCGTTTCAAATTCAGCTCGGCGGCTTCCAGTTGCGCCAGCGCGTGTTGGTAATCAGCCAGCGCGGAATCGGCGATGTTGCTCGCGTCGTCGCGGTTTTCCTTGGAGATCACCAAAGCATCAAGGTCGGCGCGGCGGTGGGCGTTGACCTTGCGCATTTCCCAGGTGGCTTTGCGTGAGGCGACCAGGGACTGCGCCTGTTTGACCGCAATGCGGTAGTGCTCGGGGTCGATCTGCATCAGCAGGTCGCCCTTTTTCACCAACTGGTTATCGCGCACCGGCACGTCGACCACTTCGCCGGTGACGTCGGCGGCGACGTTGATGATATCGGCACGCACCCGGCCATCGCGGGTCCATGGCGTCTGCATGTAATGCACCCACAGGGTGCGGCCAATCCAGATCGCCAGGGCCAACACCAGTAGAGTTGCGAGCAGGCTGAAAAACTTTTTCATCGGGGGCATTCTCAACGGTAGACGGTCAGCGCCATGGCGCCGAAAAGACAGGTGAACAGGCTCAGGCGCAGCAACGCCGGGTGCCAGAAAAAACGGTACAGGTCAAAGCCGGCCAGGAAGCGATCCAGGGCCCAGGCCAGTCCCGCGGCGATGAAAAACATCAGGGTCATGGTCGGCATGTAGATGCCATGGAAGGCGATTTCACGCGGCATGAACGGTTCCTTCAAGCTTGAGGGCAGCCAGGGGCGATTGCGGATCCAGCAGGGATGTGCGGATAAAGTGCAGGTAGCTTTTGACCCGGCGCAGGGCCGAGGTGTCGAAGTGTGGGGCGAAGGGTTCGTCGGTGGCTTGCACGCGGCTGATGGCGTGATCGACCGCGATCAGGGCGCGTTCCAGGTTGCTCTGGCTCGGTTGCAGGAACAGCCGCACCAGCGAACGCCCCATGACCCGGATCGCCTGGCGCCACGGTTGGGACTCGGCATACGCCGGATGCACCGGCAGGATCGCCTGCTCCTTGCGCAGCTCAATGATCGCGTGACCGACTTCCAGCACCACAAACATCCAGCGCAGCAGGTTGCGTTGCACCTGTGGTTGGCCGGCGGCCAGGCCATAAGCCTGGTGCAGCAGGTCACGGGTGCGGCTCTCGAACCCCGAGGCCAGGCCCTTGAGCTTGCCGCTGATGGCAAACACCACTTGCTCACGCAGGTCGCGCTCCAGGCGGCGCCACAGCCAGGGGCTGTTGGGCGGCAGGATGATCGCCCCCGCCGCTGCGCACACCAGCATGCCGATGATCATGGCGATGTAGTCGTTGATAAAGGTGTAGGGGTTGTAGACCGTCAGGTTATCCGGCACGGAGCCGGTGCTGAAGAAAATCAGCAGGCCCAGGCCGACCCCAGCGTATTGCGCACGCGAGGAGAGGAACGCGCCGAGCACGATTACCGGGGCGAGCATCACGCAGAGCAAAGGGAACCCGTCGATCCAGGGAAACACGAAGAACATCTCGACGAACCCCACCAGGGCGCCGATCAAGGTGCCGCAGGCCATTTGAAAGGCCATGCGCTTGGGGTTCGGCGTGGCAGCCGACAGGCCCACGGTGGCCGCTGCGATCAGGGTCATGGTGGCGCCACTGGGCCAGGCGGTGGCCACCCAGTAACTGCCCAGCACCACCAGAATGAATGAGGCACGAATCCCCGACGCGGCGCAGGCCAGCCAGTTGGTTTTCGGCGTGTAGGGCTCGTCCCAGTGCTCACGTTCGTGGCTGTGTTCGGCCAGGGAGGCGTGGGTCTGCGCGTAGTTGTGCAGGTCGTCGACAAAGCGGTACAGCAGCTCATAAGCGGTGTGGAAATCCAACTGCTCGGCATCGCTCGGACCGCTCTCCTGGAACTGCGCCCGCAGGCTGCGGACCTTGGCGGGCAGGCTCTCTTTATAGGCCGTCAGTTGGCTCACCAGGCGCGTGGCATCGGGGCTGGTCAAGGCGCGCCCGCTGAAGCCATCGAGCAGTTCGGCCAGGTCCTGCAAACCGGGCTTGATCGCGGCCACCACATGGTCGGCAGCATCGCTGCGCAGGCGTTCAAGCAACTGGTGCAGGGCGTTGAAGCGCGTGGTGATGCCCATGAATTCGCTGTTCAAGCGGCTGAGCCGACCATTGCGCCGACGCATATGCGGGTCTTCGAACACGGTGACACTGCGCAGCCCTTCAAGGCCCACGGCTTCGGCGATAAAGCGCACGTTGCTACTTTCAAAACCTTCGCGCTGGCTGCGGCCACGCAGGCCGTCGGTGACGAACAGGGCGAAGGTGCCGAAACGCTGGTACAAGGCGTTGCGCATGGCCGCGCTGCTGGTCTGCGGGAGGATCGCGGCGCTGACCAGGGTCGCGCAGAGAATCCCCAGGGAGATTTCCAGCACCCGCCATACCGCCGCCATAAACGCGCCGTCCGGGTGGGCCAGCGCCGGCAGGCCCACCATCGCCGCCGTGTAGCCGGCCAGTACAAAACCATAGGCGCGGAAGTTGCGGTTGCGCGTGGCGCCGGCCGTGCACACGCCCACCCAGATCGCCAGCGCACCCAAAAACAACTCGGTGTTTTGCGCAAACAGCGCGATCAACAACACCATCACCGCCGACCCCGCCAGGGTGCCGAGGAAGCGGTAGAAGCTCTTGGCAAAGACCTGGCCGCTTTGCGGTTGCATCACGATAAACACGGTGATCATGGCGGTGCGCGGTTGCGGCAGTTCCAGGCGCATGGCCAGCCACAGGGTGAGGAACGCGGCGATCAGCACTTTGAAGATGTAGACCCAGGTCACGCCATCACTGCGCGCCCAGTCGAAAAAGCCACGGCGCCATTCCAGGGAATGCAGCCAACGCAGCGGTGCAGGCAAGGGAGTCATGGGAAACCTGATCAGTGATCGAACACGGCCAACGCCGCCGGGGTCTTGTTCGCGACGGTGGTGCCTGCCGCCGGCGCATCGTTGCCTGCGCCGAGGCCGCCGCCCAGGGCAGTGACCAGTTCGGCATGGGCACTCAGGCGCGCGGCCTGGACCTGCTGCTCGACCTGTTGCTGGCGAAACAGCAAGGTCTGGGCATTGAGCACATTGAGGTAATCGGTCAGGCCACGCTGGTAGGCGATCATCGCGATGTCATAGGTTTTCTGCGCCGAGGCCACCGATTCGGCGGCGAAGGTCTGCTGCTTGGCCATGGATTCACGGCGGATCAGTTGTTCGCTGATGCCCTTGAGCGCATTGACCAGGGTCTGGTTGTAGCGGGCCACGGCAATGTCGTAGCCGGCGCTGGCTTCGCCCAATTGCGCGCGCAGGCGGCCACCGTCGAAGATCGGCAGGGTGATCGCCGGGCCAACGCTGTAGTTGAGTTTCTTGCCGGTGAGAAAGCCCAGCATGCCGCCGCCGGTGGCGACGTAGCCGAGACTGCCCACCAGGTCGACATTGGGATAGAAACCGGCATGGGCCACGTCGATGCCCCGGGCCTGGGCCGCCACTTGCCAGCGGCTGGCGACCACATCCGGGCGCTGGCCGAGCAGTTGCGCGGGCAGTGCCGATGGCAATTTCAGCGGCGCGCCGAGGGCCAGGGTCGGCCGCTGCAATTTCGCGCCCTCCCCCGGGCCCTTGCCGGCCAAGGCCGCCAGTTGGTTGCGGGTCAGGGCGATTTCTTCGTCGAGGGCGTCCAGTTGCCGATGGGTTTCGGGCAATGGGGTCTGGGCCTGGCTGACTTCAAAGTGGGTGCCGATGCCGCCATCCAGGCGCTTTTGCGCCAGGTCGAGGATCTGCTGTTGCTGGGCCAGGGTGGCGGCGACGATATCGCGCTGGGCGTAATGCAGCGACAGTTGGATGTAGGCGTGTACCACGTTGTTCTGCAGTTCCAACTGGGCCTGGCGCGCTTGGGCCACACTCATATGGGCCAGGTCCACCGCCCGCTCGCTGGCATTGCGCTCGCGTCCCCACAGGTCGAGGGCGTAGCTCAGGCCCAGGGCGGCGTTGTTGTCCCAGGTGGTGGCGTTGTCCAGTTTGCCGGGGCCGTAGAATTGATCGCTGGGCCAGTTGTGGCGCTTGAGCGTGGCATCGCCGTTGATCTGCACGGCCTCGGCGGACTCGGCAAGCCCGGCCATGGCCCGCGCTTCGCGCACCCGGGCGGCGGCTTCGGCCATGCTGGGGCTGCCTTGAACGGCGAGGTCGATCCAATGGTTGAGTTGCGGATCACCGTAGGCTTGCCACCACTGGGTGGTCGGCCAGTTCGCATCCCTGGCGGCGCTCTGGATTGCGTCGTCGGTGGCCAAGGTATTGGCGGCGAGACTCTTGCCTTGGGGGGCAATTGCTCCGGTTCCGATGCAGCCGCTGATTGCTAACGATAAAGCCCAAACACTGAGAGTCTTCAGCTCTCTGCTGATGCGACGCGGCACTGCTGCGAATTCCTGAGGTGGTGTTGCGGGGACGGTGCGGCAATTCTAGGGGGCGCGAGGAATGGCGATAAGGTGGGATTCCTGTGAATCTTTGTTACCGTTCAGGCGATAATCCATTGGTCGGGGTCACTGGCCACCGTAACTTCGTGTCACAATTTGCCATCTCCCTTGAGAGCACCCCATGGACACTTTGCAAAATATGCGCGCCTTCAGTTGTGTCGCCGAAGCCGGCAGCTTCACCGCCGCCGCGGTGCAACTGGACACCACCACAGCCAACGTCTCGCGCGCGGTCTCCAACCTGGAGGCCCATCTGCAAACCCGCTTGCTCAACCGCACGACCCGCCGCATCGCCCTGACCGAGGCTGGCAAGCGCTATTTATTGCGTTGCGAGCAAATCCTGGCCTATGTCGAGGAAGCCGAGGCCGAGGCCAGCGACGCCCATGCGCGCCCCGCCGGGCAGCTCAAAGTGCATACCATGACCGGCATCGGCCAGCATTTCGTGATCGATGCGATTGCCCGCTACCGCCGCACCCATCCCGATGTGACCTTCGACCTGACCCTGGCCAACCGCGTGCCGGACCTGCTGGACGAGGGCTACGACGTGTCCATCGTGCTCGCCAGCGAGTTGCCGGATTCGGGGTTTGTCTCCCAGCGCCTGGGGATCACCTACAGCATCGTCTGTGCCTCGCCGGCCTACGTCAAAGCCAACGGCTGCGCGCAGCGGCCCAGTGATTTGCTCAACCATGCGTGCCTGCGCCTGGTCAGCCCGGTGATCCAATTGGACAAATGGGTGTTCAACGGCCCCGATGGCCAGGAAAGCGTGAGCATCAACAGCTCACCATTTTTGGTGAACTCCGCCGACGCGATGAAGACCGCGATCATCAGCGGCATGGGCGTTGGCCTGCTGCCGGTCTACGCGGCCATCGAAGGCCTGCGCAATGGCACCCTGGTGCGGATGATGCCGACTTACCGCTCCCAGGAACTGAACCTGTACGCCATCTACCCATCGCGTCAGTACCTGGATGCGAAGATCAAAACCTGGGTGGAATACCTGCGTGGCTCGCTGCCGGAGATCCTCGCGGCGCACCAGGCGGAACTCGCGGCGTATGAGCTAAGTGGCAGTTTGGGGGCGGTGCGCCTTACAACCTGATTTGGAACACAGCCCCCCAATATTGAAAGTCCCCTGTGGGAGCGGGCTTGCTCGCGAAAGCAGTGGGTCAGTCAACATCAATGTTTGTTGGGCCGACGTCTTCGCGAGCAAGCCCGCTCCCACAAGTAAGCAGCCAGCTCCGCACTCTTGCGTTGCTGTTGCTTTTGATCTTAAGCGCCCCGTTAAACCACGCTGGCCGCAGGCAGGTATTGCGCAGTGGGCACCCCGGCAGGATGCCGGGGTAGCCGCGACACGGCCATGGATGGCCGATCGCGGCGGGCCCACGGAGCAATGCCTGACTGCGGGCATGCCGCGATAGCGGAGGATCAGTACGCAATCTATCCACGGACACACCACCATCGCGGGCTAGCCCACTCCCACATTGGTGATGCGGTGTCCTGACAAGTGGGTGCAGGAATGTTAGCTTGCTTGGCATTCTTCCCTGTCGATGAGCCCCACTTGCGATGAAAAAGACTGTCCTCGCCTTCAGCCGTGTCACCCCCCAGATGATCGAACGCCTGCAACAGGACTTCGAGGTCATCGTCCCCAATCCCAAGCAAGGCGATATCAACGCGCAGTTCAATGAAGCCCTGCCCCACGCCCACGGTTTGATCGGGGTGGGCCGCAAGCTGGGCCGTGCGCAGCTCGAAGGGGCGAGCAGGCTTGAGGTGGTGTCCAGCGTCTCGGTGGGTTATGACAACTACGACGTGGACTACTTCAACGAACGCGGGATCATGCTCACCAATACCCCCGATGTGTTGACCGAAAGCACCGCCGACCTGGCCTTCGCCCTGTTGATGAGCAGCGCCCGCCGGGTGGCCGAACTGGATGCGTGGACCAAGGCCGGGCAGTGGAAAGCCAGCGTCGGTGCGCCGTTGTTCGGCTGTGATGTGCACGGCAAGACCCTGGGCATCGTCGGCATGGGCAATATCGGCGCAGCCATTGCTCGCCGTGGGCGCCTGGGCTTCAACATGCCGGTCCTCTACAGCGGCAACAGCCGCAAGACTGCGCTGGAACAGGAACTGGGCGCGCAGTTTCGTAGCCTGGACCAGTTGCTGGCCGAAGCGGATTTCGTGTGCCTGGTGGTGCCCTTGAGTGAAAAGACCAAGCACCTGATCAGCCATCGCGAGTTGGGCCTGATGAAATCCAGTGCGATCCTGGTGAATATTTCCCGTGGCCCGGTGGTGGACGAGCCGGCGCTGATCGAGGCCCTGCAAACCCAGCGCATTCGCGGCGCCGGGCTGGATGTGTATGAGCGCGAGCCCCTGGCTGAGTCGCCGCTGTTCCAACTGAGCAATGCCGTGACCTTGCCGCATATCGGTTCGGCCACCCATGAAACCCGCGAAGCCATGGCCAACCGCGCCCTGGACAACCTGCGCAGCGCCCTGTTGGGCCAACGCCCGCAGGATCTGGTGAACCCGCAGGTGTGGAAGGGCTAAGACACAACCCACTGTAGGAGCGAGCTTGCTCGCGAAAAACATTAACGATAACGCGTCTATCCTGAACAAACGCAGCGTACTCGGGTTTTTCGCGAGCAAGCTCGCTCCTACAGTTTTTTGGGCCGGCGTCGATAACCTGCCATAGAAGATTGTTATCGCCGATCCACAGAAGGTTTTTATGTCCACCACCAAAGCCCGCGCAGATTCACTCTCGCTTCTGCTCTTTACCTTGCGCAGCGGCAAGCTGATGGCCATCAACCTGCTGAAAGTCAGCGAGATCATTCCCTGCCCGCCGCTGACCAAGCTGCCGGAGTCCCACCCCCACGTCAAAGGCATCGCCACCCTGCGTGGCGCGGCCCTGTCGGTGATCGACCTCAGCCGTGCCCTGGGCGAGATGCCCCTGCAAGACCCCGACGGCGGCTGCCTGATTGTTACCGATGTCAGCCGCTCCAAGCAGGGCCTGCATGTGCAGGCAGTGAGCCGGATCGTGCATTGCCTGACCACGGACATCCGCCCGCCGCCCTTTGGCTCCGGCGGCACGCGCTCGTTTATCACCGGCGTGACCCAGGTGGACGGCGTGCTGGTGCAAGTGCTGGACATCGAAAAAGTCATCCACGCCATTGCCCCCGCGCAAATCGAAGTCGCGCCCACCGACCTGACCATGGAAGAAGCCGAAGTGCTCGGCCATGCGCGCATTCTGGTGGTGGACGACAGCCAAGTGGCCCTGCAGCAATCGGTGCACACCCTGCGCAACCTCGGCCTGACCTGCCACACCGCACGCAGTGCCAAGGAAGCCATTGATGTGCTGCTGGAGCTGCAAGGTACCGCCGGGCAGATCAATGTGGTGGTGTCTGACATCGAAATGTCGGAAATGGACGGTTACGCCCTCACCCGCACCCTGCGTGAAACCCCAGACTTCCAGGACCTCTACGTGCTGTTGCACACCTCCCTGGACAGCGCGATGAACAGCGAAAAAGCGCGCCTGGCCGGGGCCGACTCGGTGCTGACCAAGTTTTCGTCGCCCGAGCTGACCAAATGCCTGGTGGTCGCGGCCCAGACCGTGGCGAAAAAAGGCCTGTAAATAGTGACAGCGTATTACCAACTGCTGCGCCGCGACCTCACCGGCAGCCTGCCCGCGCCGCAGTGGCCAGCCGACACCCGTCTGGATCATTACCGCAATGAGCTGGCCCCGGCGATCCATGCAGTATTGCGCATGACCCAGGCACAGGGCGGCGGCCACGTAGCCAACCTGGACACCTGGCAGCAGCAGTTCATCACTGATGCAGAGTTCGACCCCACGCTGTGCCTGGTGGCGAGCAATGCCGACGGCATACTCGGCGTAGCCCAATGCTGGACCAGTGCCTTTATCGAGCACCTTTGCATCCACCCTTGCGCCCAGGGCCAGGGCCTGGGGCGCGCCTTGTTGCTCCATAGCTTCCAGGTGTTCAAGCAGCGTGGCGAACCCTACGTGGACCTCAAGGTGCTGGAAAGCAATCAGCGCGCACGCCAACTGTATGAGAGCGCCGGCATGGTCTTGGTGCTGCGCGACGTGGTCAGCGAAGACTGAGCGGCGCTGGCGCATAACTTGCTTCCAGAGTCTGCGAGCGGCGGATAGAGGTAAAAACCCGTCACCGCGCAAGAGCGCCCTCTGACCTGGCCTGGTAGCAGATCCTCCATGAATACCCAGTTTTCCTGCGTTGGTTGCGGCAAATGCTGCACCGACCATCATGTCCCCCTGACCCTTGACGAAGCCCGCCAGTGGGCGGCGGATGGCGGCAATGTCATCGTGTTGGTGGAAGGTTTCCTGGGCAATGGCCTGGGCCTGCCACTGCAGCAACGCGAGCATGCCGAACGGCGTTCGGTGGTAGTGCCCAGCGGTAACACCCAGGCGTTCGTGGCGATCACCTTTGCCGCCTACAACGCCGGGCGCTGCCGGAATCTTGACGAAGACAACCGCTGTGGCATCTATGAGCGCAGGCCGCTGGTCTGTCGCATCTACCCGATGGAGATCAACCCGCATATCCCGCTGAACCCGGCCGCCAAGGATTGCCCGCCGCAATCCTGGGAACAGGGCCCGGCGCTGATCGTCGGCGGTGAACTGATAGATCAGGAACTGGCGCAATTGATCCGCCGCTCGCGCCAGGCCGACCGTGATGATGTGCAGACCAAGGAGGCGGTGTGCGCCCTGTTGGGTATTCGGACGACAGCGCTCAAGGGCGATGGGTTTACCGCCTACCTGCCGGATATGAGCGCCTTCGCCCAGGCCATTGAGTTGGCCGCAGAACAACCGGCCATGGCCCACGAATGGGTGTTTCATGTATCCGGGATGGATATTGCCGAACAGTTGCTGGACGCCGGCGCGCAGATAGCCACTGAAGTACCCGCCAACTATGCGTTTATCTCGCTACGCGCTGCCTGAGGGTCGTCAACCTGTCATTGTGGCGAGCGGGCTTGCCCCGCGCTGGGCTGCGTAGCAGACCCACTCCAGGCTCCGCGGTTGTTGCAGATACACCGAGCCAGCAGGTTTTGGGGCGGCTTCGCCACCCAACGCGGGGCAAGCCCGCTCGCCACAACAAGCGCTTGCGGCAGGTCGAGATTTTGGGGGGGCTGCAGCACAGCAGTTTTTTGGACTGTAGATTTCCTGTGGCGAGCGGGCTTGCCCCGCGCTGGGCTGCGTAGCAGCCCCTCCCCAGGCACCGCCGTTGTTTCAGATACACCGAGCCAGCAGGTTTTGGGGCGGCTCCGCCACCCAACGCGGGGGCAAGCCCGCTCGCCACAACAAGCGCTTGCGGCAGGTCGAGATTTTTTTGGGGATAGCTGCAGCACAACAGTTTTTTTGGACTGTAGATTTCCTGTGGCGAGCGGGCTTGCCCCGCGCTGGGCTGCGTAGCAGACCCAATCCAAGCACCGCCGTTGTTGCAGATACACCGAGCCAGCAGGTTTTGGGGCGGCTTCGCCACCCAGCGCGGGGCAAGCCCGCTCGCCACAACCAGAGCGCTTGCTCGCCACTGCCACAGGTTAGCGGCGTTTGCCCCAGAACTCTTCCGCCAAGCGCCGCAGGTCTTCCGCAAGCGCCGCCACGTCGCCGGAGCTGAGCTGGCTCTGCTGACCGGCGCTGACGGTCGCCTCGCCCGCATTGCGGATGCCGACGATATTGCGATTGATGTCCTCGCTCACCGCGCTCTGTTCTTCCACCGCCGCCGCAATCTGCACACTCATGGCCGTGATCTGGTTGACCCGCTGACTGATGCCATCCAGGGCCGACGCGGCGCGCTGGGCATGGTCGACGCTGACTTCGACATGCTGGCTGCTTTGTTCCATGGCCATCACCGCATCACGGGCGCCGCCCTGCAAGGTGCTGATCATGCGTTGGATTTCATTGGTCGATTGCTGGGTACGTTGCGCCAGGCCACGCACTTCGTCGGCCACCACCGCAAAGCCACGGCCCTGCTCGCCAGCCCGCGCCGCCTCGATGGCCGCGTTGAGGGCCAACAGGTTGGTCTGTTCGGCAATCGCCCGGATCACTTCCAGCACGCTGGAGATATCCCCGCTGTGGCTTTCCAGTTGATGGATCACGCTGGTGGCCCTGGCCAGTTCCTGGGACAGGCGCAGTACCGCATCGCGGCTTTCGTCCACGCGCTGATGGCCTTCACGGGTCTCGCTGCCGGCCTGGTCTGCCGCTTTCGAGGCTTGTTGGGCGTGGTTGGCGACTTGCGCCACGCTGGCCGCCATCTGTTGGATGGCGGTCGCCACTTGGTCGGTCTGGCTCTGCTGGCCCAGGCTGCTGGTGTGGCTGCTGTCCAGTTGCTGGGCCAGGGCGGCGGCGTGCCCTGATAAACGCTGCGACGCATCGCCAATCCGCCCAACCACTGCGCCCACCTGGGCTTCGAGCATTTGCATGGCAAATTCGATTTGCCCCAGCTCGTCCGCGCGTCCGGTGTAGATCGCCTGGCTGACGGGGTTGTCGGCAATCTGCCGCGCCCG
Source organism: Pseudomonas hygromyciniae (assembly GCF_016925675.1). Taxonomy (NCBI): domain Bacteria; kingdom Pseudomonadati; phylum Pseudomonadota; class Gammaproteobacteria; order Pseudomonadales; family Pseudomonadaceae; genus Pseudomonas; species Pseudomonas hygromyciniae. The sequence continues at coordinate 4,865,203 of NZ_CP070506.1, forward strand.
CTCGCTCAATTGCCTCAGGGGCCGCAACAAAAGATTGATGCCCAAGACGCCTGCCGCGCCCACCGCAGCCAGGCCCAGCACCTGCAACGCCCATGAATAACTGGCCAACCCGGCCCCCACGCCCCAGGTCAGCGCGCACGTCGCGCCAGTGACCAGCGACAACTTCATAGGCATTTCCAGCACTGGCCGCAAGCGCCGGGAACCTGCGCGCAAACGCGCATAGGCGCGCTCCGCAGCCAACACCCGCCGCGCATCGGGCTTGGTGCGCACCGACTGGTATTCCACCGCCACACCGTCACGTGTGACCGGCGAGGCATAGGCGCTGACCCAATAGTGATCACCGTTCTTACAGCGATTTTTCACCATGCCCATCCACGAGCGGCCACTTTTGAGGGTCTGCCACATGTGGGCAAAAGCCGCCGACGGCATGTCCGGATGGCGTAGCAGATTATGTGGCGCGCCCAGCAGCTCCTCACGGCTGTAGCCACTGACGTCGATAAAGTCCTGGTTGGCGTAAGTAATCGAACTGCCTAGGTCAGTGGTCGAAAGGATGTTGGCGTCTTGGGCAATGTCCACACTTCGACCCGTGACCGGGAGATTGATCTTCATGGAAAGCGCGCTCGGGATTATTGGAGGAGTCGGCAGGGGCACCGACTCTAAGCGCACCGGTTGAGCAAATACTGATCCAGCTCATGTTCCACGCATTTAGTTGCCCGGTGCCCCGGCCATGGATCCGGGAGGATCCTCGACCATGGCCACGCACTCGACCGCCACCCGTGCGCCGTGCGGCAGCCGGCGCACGGTCAGCACACTGCGGGCGGGCAGCCGACCTCGGGCGAAATAACCCAGGTACACGTCGTTGACCAGGTTCAGGTCCTCCAGCTCGACCAGCATCAAGGTGCACTTGACCACCCGGTCCAGCGAGGACTGATGACGCGACAATAGTTCGCGCAGCGTGTTCATCACCTGCCTCATCTGCGCGCCCGTGCCGCCCTTCACGAGGTTGAGCCTGGCATCCACCCCCGCAATGCTGGAGGTGTACAGCATGCTACCGACCCGCACGGCCTCGGAAAACGGCAGGTCCAGGTCCCCGGGGTAAAACTGCGGCCCGTCCTGGTCCTGGGCGTTGGCGGCGTCAGGTTCCTCCTGTGGATAACCCTGGAGAATGCGCTGATACTCGCCACTCTGCTTGAGCTGCTCCAGTGCGCGGTTCAGCTCGCTGCGCAACTCGGGGTCGGACTTGCGCACGCCGATGGCCACGGCGGTGCCCATCTGCTGGCCGGTCACCGGTGGGCCGACGAAATCAAAAGTCTGGCCCCGCTCAGTGTCGAGCAACTCCTGGCGGATTTCGGCCTTGCCTTGCAACGTGGCGTCGATATCACCGGCTACCAGGCTGCGGATCAACTGGTCGTTGAGCCAGAAGCTCTTGATGATCACCCCGGCGGGCGCCCATTGCGCCAGGGCGAAGGCTTCACGATTGCTGCCGGTCAGCACCCCGATGCGCTTGCCCTTGAGGGCGCGCACCGTGGGCAGCAGCCCAGAGTACTTGCGGGCCACCAGGTGGGTGGTGAGGGGATAGAGGTCGTCGGTGAAGTCGATCAACTGCCGGCGCTGGGGAGTGGATGCCATGCCCATGATTGCATCGAAACGCCGGCTTTCCAGGGCATCGATGCTGCGGGTAAATACCTGGTCGACCCAGGTGCAGCGCACATCGAGCTGGGCGCATAGGGCATCGCCCAGTTCGATGTTCAAGCCCACCAACTGCCCTTGGGCATTGCGGCTTTCATAGGGCGGGAACTGCGGGGAGATTGCGAAGCGGATCTCGCTGCGCGGCGCAGTATCAGCCACCGCCCCCACAAAAAAGCCGCTCGACAGCAGCGACCCAACAGACAATACAAAGATCTTTGCCAAAGCCATGCAGACATCCCTTTCTTGAAAGATCAACGCCTTCAACCGGTACTGCTGCCAACCAGGCGCGGCAAAGGGGTATCAGGCAAGCTTTCAAGAAAAGGTCGTGGACCGACAAGACGAAAAGTCAGCAATGGCTGTAGGCACAACCGCCGTCAGCGTTTACCCATCGAGCGACGGGTGCCTGGCGGCGCCATACCCGGGGTTTTAGTGTGACCGTTCTTCGCGCCGTTTTTGTACCACGGCTGATTGCTGTCTTTCGCCCCGGCCAGTTCACCCGGTTTGAAAGGGAATTTGAAGGCCGGGATCACCGGTTTGGCTTCACTGTCGAGGCTGTCTGGATCAGCCAGTTCGGCGCTTTCAACAGGCGGTTGTGTGGGGCAATTCATGGAAGCTCCGGAACGTGCAAAAAATGACGCGGGCCCGACTTGCGGGCCACACTGGCGCGCAGTATACCTGCGCGCCCTGGTTCTTTAACCTCTGCCCGTACGAATGGTCGACCTTTGCTGACAGCGCTGTCAGTTAACGGTCACTCTGCTGACCGGGTTTGCCGGCTATAAAGAGCCTTCACTCTTCCCATTCTCTGTCCGGACGTCGCGAGCCCATGCACATTCAACGCAAAACCACCTTGATTGTGCTCGCCGTCGTGGCCCTGGCGGTCGTGGCCTGGGTCGCGACCCGGCCGGCCAAGACCAAGCTGTCCGCCGCCACCGCGATCCCGGTGCGGGTGGTCAGTGTCGCTCAGCAGGACGTTCCGCGGTTTGTCAGCGGCATCGGCTCGGTGCTGTCGCTGCACAGTGTGGTGATTCGCCCGCAAGTCGACGGCATCCTCACCCAATTGCGGGTCAAGGAAGGGCAACTGGTCAAAGCCGGCGACCTGTTGGCGAGCATCGATGACCGGGCGATCCGCGCCAGCCTCGACCAGGCCAAGGCCCAGTTGGGCGAAAGCCAGGCGCAGTTGCAGGTGGCGCAGGTCAATCTCAAGCGCTACAAGGCGTTGAGCATCGACGATGGTGTGTCGAAGCAGACTTACGACCAGCAGCAAGCCCTGGTCAACCAGCTCAAGGCCACGGCCCAGGGCAACCAGGCGGCGATTGATGCGGCCCAGGTCCAGCTTTCCTACACACAGATTCGCTCCCCCGTCAGCGGTCGGGTAGGGATTCGCAATGTGGATGAAGGCAATTTCCTGCGTACCAGCGACACCCAAGGCCTGTTCTCGGTGACGCAGATCGACCCGATCGCAGTGGAGTTTTCCCTGCCACAGCAGATGCTGCCCACCCTGCAAGGCCTGATCGCCGCGCCACACCCGGCCAGTGTCGATGCGTTCCTGGGTGCCGACACCGATAGCCCGGCGGCGGTCCTGCTCGGCGAGGGCCGCCTGAGCCTGATCGATAACCAGATCAGCGCCAGCACCGGCACCATCCGCGCCAAGGCCGAGTTCAGCAATACCGCGCAAACACTGTGGCCGGGGCAATTGGTCACGGTGAAGATTCAGACCGCCCTCGACCAGGCCGCCCTGGTGGTGCCGCCGACGGTGGTCCAGCGCGGCATGGACTCGCACTTCGTGTACCGCCTCAATGGCAACAAGGTGGACGTGGTGCCCGTGCAGGTGACCTACCAGAACAGCGACCTGACGATTGTCACCGGCGTGCAGCCCGGTGATGTGCTGGTCAGTGACGGCCAGTCACGCCTCAAGGCCGGCGCCCAGGTGGAGGTGCTCAAGGAGCCGCCGCAAGTGATCCAGACCGCCCAAGCGCAGGCCCAGCCATGAAGGGCCGTGGCTCGGTTTCGGCCTGGTGCGTCGACCATCCAGTCGCCACCCTGCTGCTGACTTTTGCCCTGGTGCTGCTGGGGTTGATCGCCTTCCCGCGCCTGCCAGTCGCGCCCTTGCCGGAGGCGGAGTTCCCGACGATCCAGGTCACCGCCCAACTGCCCGGTGCCAGCCCCGACACCATGGCGTCCTCGGTGGCAACGCCCCTGGAAGTGCAATTCAGCGCCATCCCCGGCATGACCCAGATGACGTCCAGCAGCGCCCTGGGTTCCAGCCTCCTGACCCTGCAATTCACCCTCGATAAGAGCATCGATACCGCCGCCCAGGAAGTACAGGCGGCGATCAACACCGCGGCCGGCAAGTTGCCCAGCGATATGCCCAACCTGCCAACCTGGCGCAAGGTCAACCCGGCGGACAGCCCGGTGCTGATCCTTAGCATCAGCTCCAACAACATGCCCGGCACCGAACTGAGCGACTATGTGGAAACCCTGCTGGCCCGGCAGATCAGCCAGATCGACGGGGTCGGCCAGATCAGCATCACCGGCCAGCAACGCCCGGCGATCCGCGTACAGGCCTCGCCGGACAAGCTCGCCGCCATCGGCCTGACCCTGGCCGACATCCGCCTGGTGCTCCAGCAATCGAGCCTGAACCTGGCCAAGGGCGCGCTGTATGGGCGCGACAGCGTGTCGACGCTGTCGACCAACGATCAACTGTTTCACCCCGAGGAATACGGCGACCTGATCGTTTCCTACAAGGACGGCGCGCCGGTGCAATTGCGCGATGTGGCCCGGGTGATCAATGGTTCGGAGAACGCCTACGTGCAGGCCTGGTCCGGTGATACGCCGGGGGTCAACCTGGTGATTTTCCGCCAGCCGGGGGCCAACATCGTCGACACCGTGGACCGCATCCAGGCCCAGTTACCGCACTTGCAGGCGATGCTGCCGGCGTCGGTAGAAGTCAGTTCGCTGTCGGATCGCACCAAGACCATTCGCGCCTCGCTGCATGAAGTGGAAATCACCCTGTTGATCGCCGTGTTGCTGGTGGTGGCGGTGATGGCGCTGTTCCTGCGCCAGTGGTCGGCAACCCTGATTGTTTCCAGCGTGCTGGGAGTATCGCTGGTGGCCACTTTTGCCTTGATGTACGTGATGGGTTTCAGCTTGAACAACCTGACCCTGGTGGCCATCGTCATCGCCGTGGGTTTTGTGGTGGACGATGCGATTGTGGTGGTGGAGAACATCCACCGTCACCTTGAGGCCGGCCTGGACAAGCGCGAAGCCGCGATCAAGGGCGCCGGCGAGATCGGGTTTACCGTGGTGTCCATCAGCTTCTCGCTGGTGGCAGCGTTTATCCCGTTGCTGTTCATGGGCGGTGTGGTCGGGCGTCTGTTCAAGGAATTTGCCCTGACCGCAACTTCGACCATCCTGATTTCGGTGGTGGTGTCCCTGACCCTGGCGCCGATGCTGGCCGGGCAGTTTATGCGCGCCCCCACCCACCATCCCCATGACAAGCCGGGTTTTGGCGAGCGCCTGCTGGCCGGCTATGCGCGCAACCTGCGCCGGGCACTGGCCCATCCGCGCACGATGCTCGGTATTTTCACCGTAACCCTGGGCCTGGCCGTGGCCGGTTATGTGTTTATTCCCAAGGGATTTTTCCCGGTACAAGACACCGGCTTTATTCTTGGCACCAGCGAGGCGGCGGCCGATGTGTCCTACCCGGATATGGTGGCCAAGCACCAAGCCCTGGCCGAGATCATCAAGGCTGACCCGGCGGTGGAAAACTTCTCCCACTCCGTGGGTGTCACCGGCAGCAACCAGACCATCGCCAATGGCCGCTTCTGGATTGCCTTGAAGGATCGTGGCGAGCGTGACGTGTCGGCCAGCCAGTTTATCGACCGGATCCGCGCCAAACTGGCCCAGGTCCCGGGGATCGTGCTGTACCTGCGCGCCGGCCAAGACATCAACCTCAGTTCCGGGCCCAGCCGCAGCCAGTACCAGTACGTGCTCAAGAGCAACGACGGCGCGACCCTGAACACCTGGACCCAGCGCCTGACCGAAAAACTGCGCGCCAACCCGGCCTTTCGCGATCTGTCCAACGACCTGCAACTGGGCGGCAGCATCACCCACATCAGCATCGACCGCCAGGCCGCCGCGCGTTTCGGCCTGACCGCCACCGATGTGGATCAGGCGCTGTACGATGCGTTCGGCCAACGTCAGGTCAATGAATTCCAGACCGAGACCAACCAGTACCAGGTGGTGCTGGAACTGGACAGCCAGCAACGGGGCAAGGCCGAGAGCCTGAATTATTTCTATCTGCGCTCGCCGCTCAGTGGCGAGATGGTGCCGCTGTCGGCCCTGGCCAAGGTCGATCCGCCGACCGTCGGGCCGTTGTCCATCAGCCATGACGGGATGTTCCCGGCGGCCAACCTGTCGTTCAACCTGGCGCCGGGCGTGGCCCTGGGCGATGCGGTGATCATGCTCGACCAGGCCAAGAACGAGATCGGCATGCCAAGCACCATCATCGGTAACTTCCAGGGCGCGGCCCAGGCGTTCCAGAGTTCATTGGCCAGCCAGCCATGGCTGATCCTCGCGGCGCTGGTGGCGGTCTATATCATCCTCGGCGTGCTGTATGAGAGCTTCGTGCATCCGCTGACGATCATCTCGACCCTGCCCTCGGCCGGCCTGGGCGCGCTGATCATGCTATGGCTGCTGGGCCAGGACTTTTCCATCATGGCGTTGATCGGCCTGGTGCTGTTGATCGGCATCGTCAAGAAAAACGGCATCCTGATGATCGACTTTGCCCTGGAAGCCCAGCGCGTGCGTGGGCTGGCGCCTAGCGACGCGATTTATGAAGCCTGTGTCACGCGTTTTCGGCCGATCATCATGACCACCCTCGCCGCCCTGCTGGGCGCGGTGCCGCTGATGCTCGGCGCAGGCCCCGGCGCGGAACTGCGCCAGCCCCTGGGGATCGCGGTGGTCGGCGGGTTGCTGGTGAGCCAGGCGCTGACGTTGTTCACCACGCCGGTCATATACTTGTACCTTGAGAAACTTTTCCACAGACCCAAACCGGCCCTCGGGCTGGCGACCACACATTGAGGCGGGGTCATGCGCGTCCTGATTATTGAAGACGAAGAAAAAACCGCCGACTACCTGCATCGCGGGCTGACGGAACAAGGCTACACGGTAGACGTGGCCCGCGACGGCATCGAAGGCCTGCACCTGGCCCTGGAAAGCGACTACGCGGTGATCGTGCTCGATGTGATGCTGCCCGGCCTCGACGGCTTTGGCGTGCTGCGCGCACTGCGGGCCCGCAAGCAGACCCCGGTGATCATGCTCACCGCCCGCGAGCGTGTGGAAGACCGTATTCGCGGCCTGCGCGAAGGTGCCGACGATTATCTGGGCAAGCCGTTTTCCTTCCTCGAACTGGTGGCGCGCCTGCAAGCCCTGACCCGGCGCAGCGGTGGGCATGAGCCGGTACAGGTGAGCATCGCCGACCTGTGGATCGACCTGATCAGCCGCAAGGCCAGCCGCGCCGGCTTGCGCCTGGACCTGACGGCCAAGGAGTTCTCGCTGCTCAGCGTCCTGGCCCGGCGCCAGGGCGAAATCCTGTCGAAGACAGCGATTGCGGAAATGGTCTGGGACATCAATTTCGACAGCGATGCCAATGTGGTCGAAGTGGCGATCAAGCGCCTGCGGGCCAAGCTCGACGGGCCATTTGAGCACAAGCTACTGCACACCATCCGCGGCATGGGCTATGTGCTGGAGAATCGCAGTGTCGAGTAACTCCATTGCCCTGCGCCTGAGCGGCATGTTCACCCTGGTGGCGCTGGTGATTTTCCTGTTGATCGGTGGCGCGCTGTACCAGCAGGTGGACCGTGGCCTGGGCTTGTTGCCGGGGGCCGAACTGGATGCGCGCTACAGCGTGCTGGAATCGTCGATCACGCGTTTCGGCACGCCGGATCATTGGGTGAAGATGGCCAGCAAACTCAAGCTGCTGGGGGAAGAGGACACACGCATTCGTTTCTGGGTGGTGAGCAGTGACCCGACCTACGAATACGGCAAACCCGACGCACGCATCCGCGAATTCGCCGCCGGCCCCACGGGCAAACGAGATTTGTACCTGCCGGGCCACGCCTATCCGTTCAAGGTGCTGGTCAGTCAGTTCCCGGCCAAGGACCAGCGCCCGCCGCTGCGCTTTATGATCGCCATCGACACCGCCAACTTCCGCGCCACCCAGCACCATCTGCTGATGGCGCTGATCAGCCTGGCGTTTGTCGGCGTCGTGCTGGCTTCGCTGCTGGGCTTCTGGGTCGCGCGCATCGGTCTCAAACCGCTGATCAAACTGTCGGATGAGGCGCAAAAACTGGCACCGCCAAAACTCTCGGGGCGCTTGCAGTTGTCGCCATTGCCACCGGAGCTCAAGCAGTTCGTCAACGCCTTCAACTCAACCCTGGAGCGGGTGGAAACCGCCTACTCACGCCTGGAGTCCTTCAATGCCGACGTGGCCCACGAACTGCGCTCGCCACTGACCAACCTGATCGGCCAGACCCAGGTGGCGCTGACCCGTGGCCGCTCGGCCGAGCATTACTTCGAAGTGCTGCAATCGAACCTGGAAGAGTTGGAGCGCCTGCGCTCGATCATCAACGACATGCTGTTCCTGGCCAGCGCCGACCAAGGCAGCAAGGCCACCAAACTGATTGAATGCTCCCTGGCCGATGAAGTGGCGACGACCCTCGACTACCTGGACTTCATCCTCGAAGACGCCCAGGTGCGGGTTGCAGTGATCGGCGATGCCCAGGTCCAGATCGAAAAGGCCCATTTGCGCCGGGCCCTGATCAACCTGCTGAACAATGCCGTGCAACACACCTCGCCGGGGCAGGTGATCGAGGTGCGGATTGAAGTGCAGGAGCAACAGGTGCTGATCGGCGTGACCAATCCAGGGGAGCTGATTGCCAGCGAACATCTGCCCCGGTTGTTCGAGCGTTTCTACCGCGTCGACGCCTCGCGCAGTAACAGCGGGGCCAATCATGGGTTGGGGCTGGCCATCGTCAAGGCGATTGCATTGATGCATGGCGGGGATGTGTTCGTGCGCAGTGAACACGGTGGCAATACCTTTGGTATCACCCTGCCCATGTGATTTTTTAAACCACCACACAAGCCCATACCCATAGGTAGATCGCCGTCTCGACTGTTGCGATTTGGGCAACAGTCATTATCTTGTTACACTCTGTACCGTACCGCTCGCCTGCGCCAATATGTCGCATCGACGAGCGAGACGGCAAAGACAGCCGACCCGCCCTGCTATTTCCCTCGACTTATTTCCAGGGCTCTACACTGGGAATCTGTCTTAAAGCCGCTGACTTCAGCGGCTTTTTTTTGCCGTAAAAAAGGCCAGGAACACCCCACAACATTGGCCATTTAGACTTACCCAAAGGAGCTCCCCCGGTGAAAACCGCGCTGACATTCACCCCGTTATTCCTCGCGATTGCAGCAACTATCTCCCCTCTCGCCCATGCCGCAGATGCCCCTCCCACCGACGGATTCGTCGAAGGCTCCAGCCTCACAATCAACACCCGCAACTACTACATGAACCGCGACCGCCGCGACATCCACACTGATGACAGCAAAGAGTGGGGCCAAGGCTTTCTCGGGATCTTCGAGTCCGGCTACACCCAAGGCACCGTGGGTTTTGGCCTGGACGTCCATGCCATGCTCGGCCTGAAACTGGACGGTGGCGGCGGTACCGACGGCTCCAGCATCCTGCCGTACGGCAGCGGCAACGGCAAAGCGCCGGGCTCGTTTTCTAGCGGTGGCGGCACCCTGAAAATGCGCGCCTTCGACACCGAACTCAAAGCCGGTGACCTATTTCTCAACAACCCGGTGATTGCCGGTGGCATGACCCGCATGCTGCCCGAGACCTTTCGTGGCGTCAGCCTGACTAATCACAGCCTTGATGGCTGGATGTTCGAAGGCGGCCAGGCGAGTTTTGCCAAGCTCTATAACCAGAGCGGCCACGGGCGTATCGGCACCAGCTATGGCGCGCTGCCCAAGGGCCAGGACAGCCAGCACATGAACTGGGCCGGCGTGGCCTGGAGTGGCCTGCCAGGATTGACCAGCAACCTGTACGCCTCCGAACTCAAAGATGTGTGGAACCAGTACTACTACGACCTGGACTACACCTACGCGCTCAATGACCTGGTCAGCCTCAACCCCGGCCTGCACTTCTACCACACCCAAGAAACCGGCAATGCCCTGCTGGGGGATATCGACAACAACACCTACAGCCTGCATTTCACCGTGGGCGTGGGCAATCACGCCATCACGGCCGCGTATCAGCGGGTCAATGGCAACACCCCGTTCGACTACATTGCCCAGGGCGACAGCGTGTACCTGGACAACTCCCAGCAATACTCGGACTTCAACGGTCCCAACGAGCGCTCGTGGAAGCTCAAGTACGCCTATGACTTCGCAGGCCTCGGCGTACCCGGCCTGACGTCGGCGGTGTCGTACATCAGCGGCAAGACCGACTTGACCAAGGTCGACCCCAACAGCCGCGGCTACTCGGCCTGGTACAGCGCCGACGGTAAGAACGCCAAGCACTGGGAGCGGGACATCGACCTCAAGTACGTCGTGCAGGGTGGCAAGGCCAAGGACCTGGCGGTGCGCCTGCAATGGGCGACCAACCGTGGCAGCAATGGCTACTCGGCGGTGGACCGTGATGTGGATGAGTACCGGGTGATCGTCGACTACCCGATCAATGTGTTCTGACGGCGAATTATCTTTTTCGGCGATGACTTAATTTCAGGCGCGCGGAATTAAACTGCCATTATCGTCACCGCCGAAGTCAGTCCGATGAGTCAACGCCGCGTCCTTAACCTGCCTGCACGCCCGGAGCTTTTGCTGATTCTGGGCAGTGGCCTCACCGCTGTGCTGATTCTGATCATCGTCGCTGTGCTGCTGATCCGCGAGCATGCCAGCACGCTGCAGACCGCCCAGCGCTCCACCAGCAATATCACCCAGTTGATCAATGCCGATGTGCTGCGCAACGTCGAGCTCTATGACCTGGCACTGCAAGGTCTGATTACGGCGGCAGGCAAGGACTTGTCGGGCCTGCCGAGCGATGTGCGCCACCAACTGCAATTCGACCAGTCCACCGCGGCGCCCTACAAAGGCGAAGTACTGCTGCTGGATGCCCAGGGCGCAGTGCTGGCCGACTCGTCGACGCAGACCCCCACCCGGCGCAACTTCGCCAACCGCGACTACTTCCAGGTCCATCTGCAAAACCCCGAGGCCGGCCTGTTTATCAGCCGTCCATTCAAGATCCGCTGTGACTGCGAGCAAATCTGGCGCATCGCTTTCAGCCGCCGCGTGACCGGCCCCAATGGCGAGTTTGCCGGGGTAGCGGTGGCGACCATGCGCCTGGCGTATTTCGACCAGTTGTTCAGCAGCCTGACCATTGGTAGCGGCAACACCATCAACCTGCTGAACAACCAGGGGATCCTGCTGGCCCAGCAGCCCCTGCTCGAACGGGACATGATCGACAAGGACCTGAGCTCGCGCCCCAACTTCAAGCGCATGCTGCAAGAGGGCAGCGGCAGCTTCCGGGCCATCTCTGCGATCAGCGGCATCCCACGGCTCTACACCTTTACCAATGTCGGCCAGTTGCCATTGATTGTAGTGGTGGCCTTGGCCAGCGACGATGTATTCGCCGCCTGGCAACGCGCCGCATGGCTGACGGCGGGCGCCACCGGGGTATTGTGTGTGGGCCTGTTGTGGCTGAGCTGGATGTTGCGCCTGGAACTACGGCGACGTTACCGCGCCGAGAAGGTGCTGTCAGAACTGGCAGCCACCGACGGCCTGACTGGCCTGGCCAACCGCCGTATCCTCGACCAGCGCCTGAGCCTGGAATGGGACCGTGCCCGCCGCTCGGCCGAGCCCTTGGCGCTGCTGATGATCGATGTCGACCACTTCAAAGCCTTCAACGATCGCCATGGTCACCTGGGCGGCGACGAAGCGCTACGCAGCGTGGCGCAGGTGATCAGCAGCCACATCCGTCGCCCGGCGGACCTGGCGGCGCGTTATGGCGGCGAAGAATTTGCGGTGATCCTGCCGCACACTGATGCCAACGGCGCCAGGGTAATTGCCGAACATATCCGTCAGGGCATCCAGCTCCTGCCGCCGGTTGCCGGCGATAGCCAGCCGATTACCGTGAGTATCGGCCTCAACACCTGGGACAAACGCAGCAGCGCGTCATTGGAACAATTGTTGCTCAGTGCGGATCGGGCCTTGTATGAAGCGAAAAACAGCGGACGCAACCGCGTCGTCGACGCGGCCACACTGCCGGCTCCTACAGTTTGCCAATAAAAAAAGGCCACCCGAAGGCAGCCTTTAAAAACTAAAGAAAGAGAGTTGTTACTTACACCGCCGCAACGGGACGCATGTAAGAGATCGGTGCGGTGCTGGCATCTTCGAAGGTCACAACTTCCCAAGCATCTTTCTGCTCAATCAACTTGCGCAGGAGCTGGTTGTTCAGTGCATGGCCCGACTTGAAGCCTTTGAACTCGCCTATCAGGCTATTGCCCAGCAGGTAGAGGTCACCAATTGCATCGAGGATCTTGTGCTTCACGAACTCGTCTTCATAGCGAAGGCCGTCTTCGTTCAGTACACCATCCGCGTCGACCACGATGGCGTTTTCCACGCTGCCGCCGAGTGCGAGGTTGTGCTTGCGCAGGTACTCGATGTCACTCATGAAACCAAAGGTACGGGCGCGGCTGACTTCTTTTACGAACGAAGTGCTGGAAAAATCCACGCTTGCACTTTGGGTGCGGTCACGGAATACCGGGTGATCGAAATCGATCTCAAAGCTCACTTTAAAGCCTTCGAACGGGACGAAGGTGGCGCGCTTGTCGCCGTCTTCTACTGTCACTTCCCGCAGAATGCGAATGAACTTCTTGGCTGCGTCCTGTTCTTCCAGGCCGGCAGATTGAATCAGGAATACGAAAGGTCCAGCGCTACCATCCATGATCGGGACTTCAGACGCGGAGAGCTCGACGTAGGCGTTATCGATGCCCAGGCCAGCCATGGCCGAGAGCAAGTGCTCCACCGTGTCCACTTTGACGTCACCGTTGACCAATGTGGTCGACATGGTGGTTTCGCCAACGTTTTCCGCGCGAGCAGGAATCTGCACCACAGGGTCCAGGTCGGCACGAACAAACACGATGCCGGTGTCGACAGGTGCGGGCTTGAGGGTCAGGTATACCTTCTCCCCGGAGTGCAGACCTACACCTGTGGCACGGATAATATTCTTCAGGGTGCGTTGTTTAATCATGGCTTGGACCGCTTCAGCGCAAATTGCGAACTGGTATCAACAAAGGCTGGCGATAATAACAGACCAGACCTTTGCTGAACACCAATCACCTTCATAGCCCTGATACATTCCATTAATCGGCCTGACGACGCAAGAAAGCCGGGATGTCCAGGTAATCCAGATCATCTTGCGGATTCGGGCTACGGGACGCCGCAGCACCGGCCTGAGCCTGGTTGCGCATCACGGTCGGACGATCCAGGTCACGGTAGTTCACCGACGGCAGTTCCTGGCGAGCAGGTGCTGGAGCGGCGGCTGTGGCCTGGCTGGTGTGCACGGTATTGTCGATAACCTTCACAGGCTTCTCGATTTTTGCGCCCAGACCAGTGGCAACCACGGTCACATGCAGTTCGTCGCGCATGTCTGGATCGATAACGGTACCGACCTTGACCATCGCGTGCTCGGAAGCGAAGGCTTCAATGATGCTACCCACGTCGGAGTACTCACCCAGGGACAGGTCGGGACCGGCGGTGATGTTCACCAGGATGCCGCGTGCGCCTTGCAGGTTCACGTCTTCGAGCAACGGGTTGCGGATGGCCGCTTCGGTCGCTTCACGTGCACGGTTAGGACCGCTGGCGCAGCCAGTGCCCATCATCGCCATGCCCATTTCGCTCATGACAGTACGTACGTCGGCAAAGTCGACGTTGATCATGCCCGGGCGCTTGATGATGTCGGAGATACCGCGAACGGCACCGGCCAGTACGTCGTCAGCCTTGGCGAAAGCCGACAGCAGGCTTGCGTCTTTACCGAGGATGGTCAGCAGTTTCTCGTTGGGGATGGTGATCAACGAGTCCACGCTTTCAGACAGCAGACGGATACCTTCGTCGGCGATCTGCATGCGCTTGCGGCCTTCGAACGGGAACGGACGGGTCACGACCGCGACTGTCAGGATCCCCATTTCCTTGGCCACTTCGGCAATGATTGGTGCCGCACCGGTACCGGTACCGCCGCCCATGCCGGTGGTGATGAACACCATGTTGGTGCCTTGCAGCACTTCAGCAATACGCTCGCGGTCTTCCAGGGCGGCTTGACGGCCGACTTCCGGATTGGCGCCAGCGCCCAGGCCCTTGGTCACCGCAGTGCCCAATTGCAGGATGGTCCGCGCGCCGATGCTCTTCAGCGCCTGGGCATCAGTGTTGGCGCAGATGAATTCAACGCCTTCAATGTTGCTCTTGACCATATGGTTGACAGCGTTGCCGCCGCCACCGCCGACACCGATTACTTTGATAACCGGGCTTGCGGGGATGTTGTCTACGAGTTCGAACATTTTCCCTCTCCTTTCATTTCTCTAGTTTTTTCGCCTACTGCTTGAAACGGTGTTGCGGTAAATCTTTAGAAATTGCCTTTCACCCAGGCTTGCAGGCGCTCCAGCAACGGCGCTTTAGGCTCGTCACTGCTGTAGCTTTCGCGGCTGCCAATGCCCGACAGGGAAATGCCGTCGGTCTGCTTTTGCAGGCCGTACAACAGCAAGCCCACACCGGTGGAATAAATCGGGTTGCGCACCACGTCGCCCAGGCCCTTGACGCCATGGGGCACGCCCAGGCGGACCGGCATGTGGAAGATTTCCTCGGCCAGTTCGACCGCGCCTTCCATCTTCGAGGTGCCACCGGTCAGCACGATGCCGGCCGGGATCAAATCTTCGTAGCCACTGCGGCGCAGTTCAGCCTGGATCAGGGTGAACAGTTCGTCGTAGCGCGGCTCGACCACTTCGGCCAGGGCCTGGCGCGACAGTTCGCGCGGTGGACGATCGCCCACGCTTGGCACCTTGATGGTTTCACCGGCACCGGCCAGCTTGGCCAGGGCGCAGGCGTAGCGGATCTTGATTTCTTCGGCGTACTGGGTCGGTGTACGCAACGCCATGGCGATGTCGTTGGTCACCTGGTCGCCGGCAATCGGGATCACGGCGGTGTGACGGATCGCACCCTCGGTGAAGATCGCGATGTCGGTGGTGCCGCCGCCGATGTCCACCAGGCACACGCCCAGTTCTTTTTCGTCGTCGGTCAGGACCGAGTAGGCCGAGGCCAGTTGCTCAAGAATGATGTCGTCGATTTCCAGGCCGCAGCGGCGCACGCATTTTTCAATGTTCTGTGCGGCATTCACGGCGCAGGTCACCACGTGGACCTTGGCTTCCAGACGTACGCCCGACATACCCAGGGGCTCACGTACGCCTTCCTGGTTATCGATCACGTAGTCCTGCGGCAGGGTGTGCAACACGCGCTGGTCAGCCGGGATCGCCACGGCCTGGGCGGCGTCAAGGACGCGCTCAAGGTCGGCCGAGCTGACTTCACGGTCGCGGATCGCCACGATGCCGTGGGAGTTCAAGCTGCGGATGTGATTGCCCGCCACGCCGACGAACGCCGAGTGGATCCGGCAGCCGGCCATCAGTTGCGCTTCTTCGATGGCGCGCTGGATCGATTGCACAGTGGATTCGATGTTGACCACCACGCCCTTCTTCAGGCCCCGGGACGGATGCGTGCCGATACCGACGATTTCCAGCGTGCCGTCGTCCGCGACCTCGCCTACCAGCGCCACCACCTTGGAGGTGCCGATATCGAGACCGACGATCATTTTGCCGCTTTGCACGTTTGCCATGGGTCCTGCCTCTTCTTAATTCTTCGCGACAGCGGGTTGCGCTGCCGTGGGCGCAGCCGGTTCGCGCCAGCTAACGGCCAGGCCGTTGGCGTAACGCAGGTCGATGCTCGCAATGTTCGTAATCTGTTCTTTCAGGGTTTTGTCGTAGATGGCGATAAAGCGGCGCATCTTCTCCACCAAGTGGTCGCGTCCCAGCAACAACTCGATGCCCGGGCCGGAACTGCCTGCCCCGGTGGTCAGGAACCAGCTGCCCCGCTCGCGCAATTCCAGGCGCGCAATGGAGAAGCCCAGTGGCCGCAGCATCTGGCTCAAAGCCTGGTACTGCTGCATCACTTGCTGCTGTGCCCGTTGTGGCCCGAACAACTGCGGCAAATGCTCGTAGTTGGCCAGCTCACGCGGGTTGAACGCCTGGCCCTGGTTGTTCAACAGCGCCTCGTCGCCCCAACGGGCTACAGGCAGTTGTTCTTCCAGGCGGATCGTCACTTGATCCGGCCACACGCGCCGTACTTCGGCGTGGGCAATCCACGGCATCTGTTCCAGTTCGGCACGCATGCCTGCCAGGTCGATGGTGAAGAAGCTCGCGGCCACAAAAGGCGCGATCCGCTGCTGCACCGCTTGCTGGCTGATGTAGCTCAAGTCGCCCTGCACGCTGATCTTGGTGATCGGGCGGTCGGCATACGGCAACAGGCGCTGCGCACCTTCATAGGTACCAAAGCCCAACGCCACCAACAGCACCGGCCAGAACAGGGCCTTGAGAAAACCAAAGTTGGCTTTCGGCAGGCGCGCCGACATCGGCTCTTTAGCCACCATTCGACTGGCACCACGCGGCACCGGCTTGCGGCCGGGAGCGGGTTGCTGATGACGAAGCGATGCGCCTTGCATGGTCTTAACCTCGTGCCTCTTCATTACCGGCCACATAACTGGCCGCCAGGATCGCCAGCACCAACTGCTGGAAGTCCAGGCCGGCTGCGCGTGCAGCCATGGGTACCAGGCTATGGTCGGTCATACCCGGTGCCGTGTTGACTTCAAGGAACCAGAAGTTCCCCTGGTCATCCTGCATCACGTCTGCCCGCGCCCAACCGGCGATACCCAACGCCTCACAGGCTTTCGCCGTGAGGTCCATCAATTCCTGCTCTTTGGTTGCATCGAGGCCGCATGGGATCCGGTACTGGGTATCGGAGGCCACATACTTGGCGTCGTAGTCGTAAAAGGTGTGGGGCGTGCCCAATGCGATGGGCGGCAATACCTGGCCACGCAGGGTGGCGATGGTGTACTCGGGACCCTGGATCCACTGTTCCACCAACACTTGCGAATCGTAGGTACTTGCCGCTTTCCATGCGTCGATCAATTCGGCGGCCGAGTTCACTTTAGCCATGCCGATACTGGAGCCTTCATGGGCTGGTTTGACGATCAAAGGCAGGCCCAGTTCCTTGGCCGCAGAAATACAATCGTCTTCGCTGCACAGCACACTGTGACGCGGCGTCGGAATGCCCAGGCTGTGCCACACCTGCTTGGTGCGCAACTTGTCCATGGCCAGTGCCGAGGCGAGGATGCCGCTGCCGGTGTAAGGAATACCGGCGCATTCGAGCAGGCCCTGCATGCTGCCGTCTTCACCGCCACGGCCGTGAAGAATGATAAAGGCGCGGTCGATCTTCTCGGCCTGCAGACGGGCGAGGAAATCATCGCCCACATCGATGCCGAAGGCGTTCACACCGGCGCTTTGCAGTGCCTGGAGCACGGCATTGCCAGACTTGAGCGACACTTCGCGCTCAGCGCTCTTGCCGCCGAACAGCACGGCTACGCGGCCGAAGTCGGCAGGCGCGATGGTGGAGAACAGGGAGCCGTAGTTCGTAGTCATTTCGACTTCCCCTGGGCAGCAGCGCCAGCAAACAGCGGGCTCGCCAGCAATTTAGGGGCAAGGCCGCCGATATCACCGGCACCCTGGCACAGCAGGATGTCGCCGGCACGCAGCAGCGGCTTGACGATCGGCGCGAGGTCGACTCCACGCTCGATATAGATTGGGTCCAGTTGCCCGCGCTGGCGGATGCTGTTGCACAGCTTGCGGCTGTCAGCGCCCGGAATCGGTTCTTCACCGGCCGGGTAGACTTCCATCAGCAGCAATACGTTGGCATCGGCCAATACATTGACGAAATCGTCGTACAGGTCGCGGGTGCGGCTGTAGCGGTGCGGCTGGTAGACCATCACCAGGCGGCGCTCCGGCCAGCCACCGCGCACGGCCTTGATCACGGCGGCAACTTCGGTCGGGTGGTGACCGTAGTCGTCCACCAGCATCACGTCGCCACCGTCTACCGGCAACTGGCCGTAGACCTGGAAGCGCCGGCCCACACCGGCAAAACCCGACAGGCCTTCGACGATGGCTTCATCGCTGACACCCTCATCGGTGGCGATGCAGATGGTCGCCAGGGAATTGAGCACATTGTGGTTGCCCGGCATGTTCACCGACACATCCAAAGGTTCGCGATCCGGACGCAGCACGGTGAAGAAGGTCTGCATGCCTTGCTGACGTACATTGATCGCACGCACGTCGGCGTCTTCGCTAAAGCCGTAGGTCACGGTCGGACGCTTGACCAGCGGCAGGATTTCCCGCACCACCGGATCGTCCAGGCACACCACGGCCAGGCCGTAGAACGGCAGGTTGTGCAGGAATTCGACGAAGGTTTTCTTCAGTTTGTTGAAGTCACCGTCGTAGGTCGCCATGTGGTCGGCGTCGATGTTGGTGACCACGGCCACCAGCGGTTGCAGGTGCAGGAAGCTGGCGTCGCTTTCATCGGCTTCGGCGATCAGATAACGGCTGGTACCCAGTTGTGCATTGGTACCTGCTGCATTCAGCCGGCCACCGATCACGAAGGTCGGGTCCAGGCCGCCGGCGGCGAACACCGAGGCGATCAGGCTGGTGGTGGTGGTCTTGCCGTGGGTACCGGCGACGGCGATGCCGTGGCGGTAGCGCATCAACTCGGCCAGCATCTCGGCGCGAGGCACCACGGGAATGCGGCGCTCAAGGGCGGTGGCCACTTCCGGGTTGGAGGTATTCACGGCACTGGAAACCACCAGTACATCGGCTTGCGCGGCGTTCTCGGCACGGTGGCCGATAAAGATCTGCGCGCCGAACGATTCCAGGCGCTCGGTGACCGGCGAGGTCTTGAGGTCGGAACCGGAGACCTGGTAACCCAGGTTCAGCAACACCTCGGCGATCCCGCACATGCCCACGCCGCCGATACCGACGAAGTGGATGCGACGGATGCGGCGCATTTCCGGTTGCGGCATGGCTTTTTGATTCTCAACCATGGGCCACCTCCAGGCAGATATCGACCACGCTGCGGGTGGCGTCGGGTTTGGCCAGGCGGCTTGCGGTGCTCGCCATGCTGTTCAGTCGTTCGGGTTGCATCAAAACCTCAGTCAGGCGTGCAGCCAGATCGGCGGCGCCAGTCGTTCTTTGCGGCAGCAGGAAGGCAGCGCCCTCTGCGGCCAAATATTCGGCGTTGCGGGTCTGGTGATCGTCAATCGCATGGGGCAATGGCACCAGCAAGGACGGCAGACCGGCAGCAGCCAGTTCACTGACGGTCAACGCACCTGCGCGACAGACCACCAGGTCGGCCCAGCCATAGGCATGGGCCATGTCTTTGATAAAGGGCTCTACCGTCGCCTCGACACCAGCCTCGCGATAGCGGGCGGCAGTCACTTCATCGTGGTTTTTGCCAGCCTGGTGGAAGATCTCGGGACGCAGTTCCACCGGCAGTTGCGCCAGCGCTTCTGGCAGCAATTTGTTCAACGGCTCGGCGCCCAGGCTTCCGCCCAGGATCAGCAGATGCGCCTTGCGCCCGGCCAGGGCCTGGCGGGCAATGTCCATGAACAATTCGGTACGCACCGGGTTGCCGGTTGTACGCCGCTTGTCCATGGCCGCAAACGTATTCGGGAACGCCTCGCAGACCCGCGCCGCCAATGGCGCCAACAAACGGTTGGCAGTACCTGCCACGGCATTTTGTTCGTGGACGATCACCGGTACACCGCTCAACCGTGCAGCGACGCCGCCCGGGCCGGTGACGTAGCCACCAAAGCCCAGCACACACACAGGCTTCAGCTCGCGGATGACCTTGCGCGCCTGCCACACCGCCTTGAGCAACACGAACGGTGCCTTGAGCAGGGACAATTTGCTCTTGCCGCGCAGGCCGCTGACATTGATCAGGTGCAGGCGCAAACCGGCCGCCGGGACCAATTCATTTTCAATGCCACGGGGCGTACCCAGCCAATGCACGGTGTAGCCACGGGCCTGGAACTCACGGGCACAGGCCAGCGCCGGGAACACGTGGCCGCCGGTACCGCCGGCCATGATCAGTACGTTAGCGCCCATGGGTCGGCTCCTCGGCAAAATCGCTCTCGCTGAATTCCATCTCTTCGCTGCCCAAGTGGGTTCGACTCTCCCATTCGATACGCAGCAACAAGCCCAGACAGGCACAGCAGATCACCAACGAGCTGCCGCCGTAGCTGAGAAACGGCAAGGTCAGGCCCTTGGTCGGCAGCAAGCCGACGTTCACGCCGATGTTGATCAGGAACTGGCCGATCCACAGGAAGGCCAGGCCGTACGCGACATAGGCAGCAAAGAATTGCTTGGCTTTCTCCGCCCACAGGCCGATGTACATGGCCCGCACGCAGACGAACACGAACAGCCCGACGGTGGCCAGGGAACCGACCACGCCCAACTCTTCGGCGAGTACCGAGAACACGAAGTCGGTATGGGCTTCCGGCAGGTAGAACTGCTTCTGCACACTGTTGCCCAGGCCCACGCCCAGCCACTCGCCGCGACCGAAGGCAATCAGCGCCTGGGTCAACTGGTAGCCGGAACCGAACTGGTCGGACCACGGGTCGGTAAAAGTGATCAGTCGCGCCATACGGTAGGGTTGCGCCTGCACCAGGATCGTCACGGCCGCCACGGCCAGCCCGACCATCAGGGCAAAGCGGAACAAGCCCACCCCGCCAAGGAACAGCATCGCGGCAGCGGCGCCCATCATCACGACGGTGGCGCCGAAGTCCGGTTCCATCAGCAACAGGCCCGCCATGGGCAGCAGCACGATGAAGGGCTTGAAGAAGCCCATCCAGCTTTCCCGCACTTCTTTCTGACGACGCACCAGGTAACCGGCCAGGTAAATCACCACGAAGACCTTGGCGATTTCCGAGGGCTGCACGTTGAAGGCACCGAAGCCGATCCAACGCATCGAACCGTTCACTTCGCGGCCGATGCCAGGGACGATCACCATCACCAGCAGGCCAAAGGCACCGATCAGCATCAGCCAACCCAGGCGCTGCCAGGTGGCGATAGGAATCATCATGGTGACGACGCAGGCGCCGAGGCCGATCACCAGGTAAATCAGGTGGCGAATCATGTGGTACAGGGTGTTGCCCGACTGTACCGCGGCCACTTCCGAGGAAGCCGAGGTGATCATCACCAGGCCCAGGCCCAGCAATGCCAGGCAACCGGCGAGCATCGGGAAGTCGAGGTCGATCCCGCGCCCGGTGATGATCGGCGATGGGTACGGCTTGATGATGTTCTTCAGGTCCAGACTCATGCCAAGCCCTCCACGGCACGGGCGAACAACTGGCCGCGCTCTTCGTAGTTCTTGAACATGTCGAAACTGGCGCACGCCGGCGACAGCAGCACGGCATCGCCGGGCTGGGTCAGGGCACGGCATTGGGCGATGGCATCATCCAGTGAGGTGGCGCGCACTTGCGGCACAGCGTCACCCAGGGCGGCGGCGATCAAGTCGCTGTCACGGCCCATCAACACCACAGCGCGGCAATGGGCAGCCACCGGGCCCTTGAGGTCCTTGAAGTCGGCACCTTTGCCATCGCCACCGGCGATCAGGACCAGCTTGCCTTCGATATCGGCGCCCAGGCCTTCAATGGCGGCCAGTGCCGCACCGACATTGGTGGCCTTGGAATCGTTGTAGTAGCTCACGCCGTCCAGGTCTCGCACCCACTGGCAGCGGTGTTCAAGGCCGGCAAAGGTGCGCAGGCTCGACAGCATCGCGTCGAACGGCAAGCCGACCGCATGCCCCAACGCCAAGGCCGCCAGGGCATTGGACTGGTTATGGGCGCCACGGATCTTCAGTTCACGTACCGGCATCAGGTTCTGGAATTCGAAGGCCAGGTATTTCTCGCCATTCTCTTCACGGATACCAAAGGCCTTGAAATCGGGTTTGCTCAGGCCGAAGGTCCAGCATGGCAGGCCTTCACCCATCAACGGACGGCTCAAGGCATCTTGGCGGTTGACCACCACTTGCCGCGCACCCCGGAAGATCCGGTGCTTGGCCAGGTGATAAGCCGGCAGGCCGCTGTAGCGGTCCATATGGTCTTCGCTGACGTTCAACACGGTGGCCACTTCGGCGCCGAGGTGATCGGTAGTCTCCAGCTGGAAGCTCGACAGCTCCATGACGTACAGCTCGATATCGTCGCTGAGCAAATCCAGCGCCGGCGTACCGAGGTTACCGCCCACGGCCACGCGCTTGCCGGCCGCAGCCGCCATTTCGCCGACCAGGGTGGTGACGGTGCTCTTGGCGTTGGAGCCGCTGATCGCCACGATAGGCGCCTTGGCGTTACGCGCAAACAGCTCGATATCCCCAGACATCTTCACCCCACGCGCCGCTGCCGCTTGCAGGGCCGGGGTCGCCAGGGCCAGGCCGGGGCTCACGTAGAGCTCGTCGGCACGGCATAGAAACTCGACATCCAACTCGCCACAACGCACTTCCACGTGCGGGTAGTCACGGCGCAGCGTGACCAGCTCCGGTGGATTTTCCCGCGTATCGGCCACGGCAAACGACGTGCCCCGGTTCGCCAGGAAGCGAACCAGGGACATGCCGCTCTTGCCGAGGCCGACAACGATGCGGAAGTGGTCTGAAGCGATCAGGGACACTCGTTTCTACCTCAGTTTCAGGGTGGCAAGGCCAACCAGCACAAGAATCACGGTGATGATCCAGAAACGGACGATCACCCGAGGCTCCGGCCAGCCCTTGAGTTCAAAGTGGTGATGAATCGGCGCCATGCGAAACACACGGCGGCCAGTCAACTTGAAGGACGCAACTTGGATTACCACCGACAGGGTCTCCATCACGAACACACCGCCCATGATGAACAGGACGATTTCCTGGCGCACGATCACGGCGATGGTGCCCAGGGCCGCGCCCAGCGCCAGGGCGCCGACGTCGCCCATGAACACTTGGGCCGGATAGGTGTTGAACCACAAAAAGCCCAGGCCGGCACCGATCAGCGCGCCGCAGAACACAATCAATTCACCGGCGCCGGGTACATAAGGGATCAGCAGGTATTCGGCGAACTTCACGTTACCCGACAGGTAGCAGAAGATGCCCAGGGCGCCGCCCACCATCACTGTCGGCATGATCGCCAGGCCATCGAGGCCATCGGTCAGGTTGACCGCGTTGCTGGAGCCGACGATCACAAAGTAAGTCAGCACCACGAAGCCAATGCCCAACGGGATGCTGGCATCCTTGAGCATCGGGAAAATCAGGGTGGTTTCTACAGCGCTGGGCGCCGTCATATAAAGGAAGATCGCCGCGCCCAGGCCGAACACCGACTGCCAGAAGTATTTCCAGCGACTTGGCAGGCCCTTGGAGTTCTTCTCGATCACCTTGCGATAGTCATCGACCCAGCCGATGGCGCCGAACAGCAGGGTTACCAGCAACACCACCCACACGTAGCGGTTGGCCAGGTCGGCCCAGAGCAAGGTGCTGATGCCGATGGACGACAGGATCAACGCGCCGCCCATGGTCGGTGTGCCGGACTTGGACAAGTGCGACTGCGGGCCGTCATTGCGCACAGACTGGCCGATCTGCAGGTTTTGCAGAGTACGGATCATCCATGGCCCGAGAAACAGCGACAAACACAGCGCGGTCAGCACACCCAGAATCCCGCGCAGGGTCAGGTACTGAAAGACCGCGAAGCCTTTGTGGAACTGTTGCAGATACTCAGCCAGCAGCAGCAGCATTAATGTTTCTCCGTACTTGAGCCACACAAGGCCGCGACGACGTTTTCCATCACCGCGCTGCGCGATCCCTTGATCAAAATGGTTGTGTGTTTGTCTTGTTCGGCCATACCCAGCGCCTGGATCAATTCAGCCTGGGTCGCGAAATGCCGCGCGCCTGCACCGAATGCGGCGACAGCGTGGGCCATGTTCGGGCCAACGGCGTAGAGCGCGTCGACTTTACCGCCGGCATAAGCACCGACTTCACGGTGGGACTGTTCGGCCCAGTCGCCCAGTTCGGCGATATCGCCCAGCACCAGGACCTTGCGACCGTCGAAGCCTTTGAGCAGGTCAATGGCCGCGCAGACCGAGGACTGGTTGGCGTTGTACGTGTCATCAATCACGCGCATGCCGTTGGTCGCCAGTTGCGCCACGGTGCGGCCCTTGACCGGCTGCACGGCGCCAAGGCCGGTGGCGATGCCAAACAGCGACACACCCAGGGCGTAGGCGGCAGCCGCAGCGGCCAAGGCGTTGGCAACGTTATGATTGCCCAGCAGGTTCAGTTGCACATGCTCGTCACCTTGCGGGCTGTGCAGGGTAAATGCCGGGCAGCCACGGGCGTCGACGCTGATGTTCAAGGCATGGAAATCGGCCGCCGCGTTGTGCACGGCGAAGCTCAGGACCTTGCGCCCGGCGGCACGTACACGCCAGGTTTCGAAGGCTTTGTCATCGAGATTCAGGACTGCAGTGCCGGAAGCGTCCAGGCCCTCAAGGATTTCACCCTTGGCCTGGACGATCTTCTCGGGGCCGCCAAACTCGCCAACATGGGCGGTACCGGCGTTGTTGATAATGGCAACGTGGGGCCGGGTCATGGCCACGGTGTAGGCAATTTCGCCAATGCGCGACGCGCCCAGCTCGATGACCGCCGCCGTGTGTTCCGGGGCCAGTTCGAGCAGAGTCAGCGGTGCGCCAAAATCGTTGTTGAGGTTGCCACGGGTGGCAAGCACCGGCCCGCGCGTGCGCAGGATGCCGGCGAGCAATTCCTTGACCGTGGTTTTGCCACTAGAACCTGTGATCGCCGCAACCGGGTTGGTAAACGTTGCGCGGTTAAGGGCTCCCAGTTGGCCAAGGGCCAGGCGAGTGTCGGCCACCAGCAACTGCGGCAGTGTCGAGTCAGCGACTTCACGCTGTACCAAGGCACCGACGGCACCTTTGGCAGCCACCTCATTCAAATAGTCATGCCCGTCGAAACGCGGGCCGGCCAAGGCGACAAACAGTTGCCCCGGCTTGATGTTGCGACTGTCGATGCTGACGCCGTCGAAGCTGCAATCGCTCGACAACATACGGGCAGACAAGGCCTGGGCCAGTTCGCTGAACCGCATGGCCTTAAGCATGGGTCACCTCCCACGCGGTCAAAGCGCGATCGGCCTCGACCAGATCGGAGAAGGCGTGGCGCTCGCCGTTGATTTCCTGATAGTCCTCATGGCCTTTACCGGCCAGGACCACCACGTCGTCTGCGCTGGCGCTGGCGATCAATTGGGCAATGGCTGCACCGCGACCGGCAACAAAAGTCACTTGGGAGGCGTCTTTGAAGCCTGCACGAATATCATCGAAAATCTGGCTCGGTGCTTCGCTGCGCGGGTTGTCGTCGGTGACCAGCACGCCATCGGTCAGGCGTTCGACGATTTCGGCCATCAGCGGGCGTTTGCCGCGATCACGGTCGCCACCGCAGCCGAACAGGCACAGCAACTTGCCCTTGGCGTGAGGGCGCAAGGCTTCGAGCACTTTTTCCAGGGCATCGGGGGTGTGGGCGTAATCGACCACCACCAGCGGTTGCGTCCCGCCACCCAGGCGCTGCATACGCCCGGCCGGGCCTTCGAGCTTGGGCAGTACGCGCAGGATTTCGTCCAGGGCGTAATCCAGACCCAGCAAGGCGCCGATAGCGGCGAGGACGTTGCTCAGGTTGAAGCGCCCCAGCAGTGTGCTGCGCAAGTGGTGCTCGCCCTGGGGCGTGACCAGCGTTGCGAGCACGCCTTCATCATTGAACTGTGCTTCGCGGCAATACAGGTAGGCGCTGGAATCTTCCAGGCTGTAGCTGATCAGGCGCGCTTCGCTTTTTTCTGCGGCCAGTTGGCGACCGAATGCATCGTCCAGGTTCACTACCCGGCACTTCAGGTCGGTCCAGGCGAACAGCTTGGCCTTGGCGGCGGCGTACGCCTCCATGCTGCCGTGGTAGTCCAGGTGGTCGCGGGACAGGTTGGTCATCACCGCCACGTCGAACGCCAGCGCGGTCACCCGCCCCTGATCCAGGCCGTGGGACGACACCTCCATGGCGACGGCCTTGGCCCCGGCCTTTTTCAGGTCGGCCAGGGTCGCCTGCACGGCAATCGGGTTCGGCGTGGTATGCAGGCCGCTTTGCAGCGCGCCATAGAAACCGGTGCCCAGGGTACCGACGATGCCGCAGTGCTGACCCAGCAGGTCCAGCGCCTGTGCCACCAGTTGGGTGACGCTGGTCTTGCCGTTGGTGCCAGTGACGCCAATCAGGTTGAGCTGGCGGCTCGGGTCGCCATAAAAACGCCCGGCGATATCCGACAACTGCGCCGCCAGGCCCTTGACCGGAATCAACGGCACATCGGTAATCGGTAATACAGTGGCGCCTTCGACTTCATAAGCCACGGCCGCTGCGCCGCGCTGCAAGGCGTCGGCGATATGGGCGCGGCCATCGAGCTTGCCACCCGGCACGGCCAGGAACAGGTCGCCGGCACGTACGTTGCGGCTGTCCAGGCTCAGTTCGCGAATCAACAGATCGCGGCCAGCGTGGGCGAAAATCTTGTTCAGGCTAAGAGACATCAGCCGCGCCCTCCATTGGCTTTTGCAGCAGCGGCCGGTGGTCCGGCGTTGGCTTGTTGGGTCGGCGGCAGGTTGTCCGGCGTGATGTTCATCAAACGCAGGGTGCCGGACATGACTTTGCTGAATACGGGTGCCGAGACCAGCCCACCGAAGTAGCCAGCCTTGCTCGGTTCATCGATGACGACAACGATGGCGTAGCGCGGATCGCTCATCGGACCGAAGCCAGCGAACAGCGAGCGGTAGGAGTTTTCCGCGTAGCCCTTGGTACCCACCGACGTCTTACGCGCAGTACCGGACTTGCCGGCCACGTGATAGGCCGGGACCTGGGCACGGAACACACCACGCGGCGCCTCGATCACCTGTTGCAGCATGGTCTGCATGGTTTTGGCGACGCTTTCCGGGATGACCTGTTCGGATTTCGGCGCTTCGTCCACGTGGATCAGGCTCAACGGGGTCATGCGGCCATTGTTGGCCAGCACGGAAAAGGCGTGGGCCAGTTGGATCGCGGTCACCGACAGGCCATAGCCGTAGGACAGGGTCGCCGTCTCGGCCTTGCGCCACTCACGGTAGTTGGGCAGGTTGCCGACGCGCTCGCCCGGGAAATCCAGGCCCGTAGGCTGGCCCAGGCCGATCTTCTGCGCCAGGTGGTAGATGGTCTCGCCGCCGATATCAAAGGCGACTTTACTCATGCCGACGTTACTGGAGTTGATCAGGATACCGGTCAGGTCCAGCACCGGGCCTTCGCTGCGGGATACGTCGCGGATGGTGTATTTGCCCAACTGCAGGGTGCCTGGATACACCTCGACCTTGTCGGTCGGTTTCCAGCGCCCGGATTCCAGGGCGGCACTCATGGAGATGGCTTTCATGGTCGAACCCGGCTCGAACACGTCGATCATCGCGCGGTTGCGCATCATCGCCGGTTGCAGGTTGCGACGGTTGTTCGGGTTGTAGGTCGGCTGGTTGACCATCGCGAGGATCTCGCCGGTCTTCACATCCATGATCACCAGGCTGCCGGCCTTGGCGCCGTTCTCGATGATGGCGTTGCGCAGTTCGCGGTTGGCCAGGTATTGCAGGCGCAGGTCAATCGACAACGCCAAGGGCTTACCGGCCTTGGCGTTTTTGGTGACCTGGACATCCTTGATCAGTCTGCCGCGACGATCCTTGATGACCTGTCGTTTGCCGGGAACCCCGGCCAGCCATTCGTCGTAGGCAAGTTCCACCCCTTCGCGACCATGGTCATCAATGTCGGTGAAGCCCACCATATGGGCGGTGGTCTCGCCGGCCGGATAGAAACGGCGGAATTCCTCGATGCCATAGACACCGGGGATTTTCAGGTCGAGCACGCCTTGCCCCTGTTCCGGGGTTAGGCCGCGAACCAGGTAGATGAATTCTTTATTGGCCTGGGCTTCAAGACGTTCCTTGAGAGCCTTGGGATCCTGGCCTAGGGCATGGGCCAGCTCGGTCCATTTGTCCTTGGCGACTTGCAGTTCCTTGGCGTTGGCCCACAGGGTGGTGACCGGGGTACTGACAGCCAGGGGTTCACCGTTACGGTCGGTGATCAGGCCGCGGTGCGCAGGAATCGGGATATGCCGCAGGCTACGGGCATCGCCCTGGCCGATCAGGAAGTCGCGGTCTACCACTTGCAGGTCAATGATGCGCCAGGCAATTGCGCCCACCATCAATGCGAGCAAGCCCAGCACGACGCGGAAGCGCCACGGGTAGAGTGCGCCTTCGAGTTTCATCATGGCGCCACCATGCGGACTTCTGCTGCGCCAGGAATGTGCATCTTCAGTTGTTCAGCAGCGAGTACTTCGATGCGGCTGTGGGCCGTCCAGGTGCTTTGCTCCAGGATCAGCCGACCCCATTCCGCCTGCGCCTTGTCGCGCACGCTCAATTCGCCGTACAGGCTATTGAGCAGCTGACGATTCCAGTGGGCGCTGTAGGACACCGCAATTGCGGACACCAGCACGCCGACATACAACAGCATCATAAAGAAGCTGCCGCCCGGAAGGGGCTTGGCGAAAAGCTTGCTCACCGCAGCTTCTCCGCAACGCGCATGACGGCGCTGCGAGCACGTGGGTTGGCCTTGAGTTCAGCTTCGGAAGCGAACTGCGCTTTGCCATGGATTTTGATTTTCGGCACAAAGGCTTCGAAACGTACCGGCAGGTTGCGCGGCAGGTTATCGGTTTCGCCCTTGACCAGGCGACGCATGAACAGTTTGACGATGCGGTCTTCCAGGGAGTGGAAGCTGATCACTACGAGGCGACCGCCCACTTCCAGGGACTCCAGGGCAGCCTCAAGGCCAGCCTCCAGGTCACCCAGTTCGTTGTTGACGTGAATGCGCAGGCCCTGGAACGCGCGGGTTGCCGGGTTCTTGCCCTTTTCCCACGCCGGGTTGGCGACTTTCAGCACTTCAGCCAGGTCGGCAGTGCGTTCGAACGGCTGGATTTCCCGGCGTTCGACCACGGCACGGGCCATGCGCCCGGCGAAACGCTCTTCGCCGTATTCCTTGAATACGCGGGTGATTTCTTCGTGGGGCGCGGTGGCGATGAACTGCGCGGCGCTGATGCCACGGCTCGGGTCCATGCGCATGTCCAGCGGGCCGTCGTTCATGAAGCTGAAGCCGCGCTCAGGGTCGTCAAGTTGCGGCGAAGACACGCCCAGGTCCAGCAAAACCCCGGCCACCTTGCCCGCCATGCCGCGCTCGGCAACTTCCGCGCCCAGCTCGGCAAAGCTACGCTGCACAACGACAAAGCGGCCGTCTTCGGCCGCTAGCGCTTGCCCGGTGGCAATCGCCTGGGGATCCTTGTCGAACCCGAGAAGTTTGCCCTCCGGACCGAGCTGGCTAAGGATCAACCGGCTGTGCCCCCCGCGCCCGAACGTGCCATCCAGATAGCAGCCATCAGGGCGCACGGCGAGAGCCTCGACGGCTTCGTCAAGCAGCACGGTGATGTGGTTAAAGCCGCTATCAATAGTCACAGGATCAAATCACGCAGTTCATCAGGCATGGCGCCCGGTTGTTGAATAGCAGCCAGGTCAGCTGCAGAAACAGCATCCCAGGCATCTTCGTCCCACAATTGGAACTTGTTCAGTTGGCCTACCAGCATCGCGCGCTTATCGAGCTTGGCGTATTCGCGCAGACGCGGTGGAACCAGGAAACGACCACTGCCATCGAGTTCGAGGTCGACGGCATTGCCAATCAGCAAACGTTGCAGACGGCGGTTTTCTTCACGTAACGAAGGCAGAGCGCGCAACTTGGTTTCAATCAACTCCCACTCATCGAGGGGGTAAACACACAAACAGGGATCAACGGCATCAATCGTGATGATTAACTGGCCTGAACTTCGCGAAATGAGCTCGTCACGATACCGGCTCGGCATGGCGAGACGGCCTTTTGCATCGAGACTTATAGCGTTAGCTCCGCGAAACACAGATGCGTTTCTCCAAATTTTAGCGTTTTACGTTCAAAAAACCCACTTTGTGCCACTTTCCGCCACTTGCGCACACTATAGGAATGCGCCCACCACACCGTCAAGGCGCGGATTAAAGGAAAAGCCTTACAGAACGGAGATTTAGGAGCGCAAAAGGAGGAGAAACGAGAGTTCGGCGATGTTTTTGACTCAACAACCCCAAATAGCTCAAAGAGCTAGAGGCCGAACTTAAAGTAATTTGTTAAGAGTAAGATTTTTTCGGTATTACGAAGACGCATCTGCCAATGATTTGGCAGGGAGGGATTCTTGCGTTGCTACCTGGTTTCTGCCCGAGACTCGTGCAGAAGGAAAAAGGTGGAGAGTCGATCTATAAGCCGGGTTCTGTCTTGAACAGTCATTCGTCTACGATGGCCATCACTGGACATCTTTAGCAACCTACCCGGTTCCAGCGCGGGCCACGCCTTGGAACCCTATTTGGTCTTGCTCCAAGTGGGGTTTACCTAGCCACGAACTGTTGCCAGTCGTGCGGTGCGCTCTTACCGCACCTTTTCACCCTTACCGGCACCGAAGTGCTTAGGCGGTTATTTTCTGTGGCACTTTCCGTAGGCTCACGCCCCCCAGGCATTACCTGGCACTTCGCCCTATGGAGCCCGGACTTTCCTCCCCCCCCTAATTTTCATAGAGGGCAGCGACTGTCCAATCGACTCTCCGCCGCGAAGGTTAACGGCACGGCGGTCTTAGAACAAGTATTAAAAGACAGCATTGCCATCATGTTCCGACGTCGTGCACGTTAAACCCAGGAACTATTCGTTCTTTTGCTTATCAAGCGCGGCCTGATACAACACATTCTTGCGCACTCCGGTTATTTCCGCCGCCAGGGCCGCCGCACGCTTGAGCGGCATCTCCTTGAGCAGCAGGTCCAGCACGCGCATGGCCTCGCTGCCCACGGCGTCTTCGCTTTGCGGGGCAGTCCAGCCCGCGACCAGTACAACGCACTCGCCACGCTGCTGATTGCTGTCACCCTCGACAAAGGCGCGCAGCTCCTCCAGCGGCAGACCCTTGAGGGTTTCAAAGGTCTTGGTCAGCTCCCGCGCCAGCAACGCCAGGCGCTCACCACCAAAGACCAGCTCCATGTCTTGCAGGCATTCAAGGATACGGTGCGGTGCTTCGTAGAAAATCAGAGTGCGCGGCTCCTCCTTCAACAACTCCAGACGCGCCCGCCGCCCCACGGCCTTGGCAGGCAGGAAACCTTCGAAGATAAAGCGGTCGGACGGCAGGCCTGCCGCCGACAACGCCGCAATCAGCGCGCACGCCCCGGGAACGGGTACTACATTGATACCAGCGGCACGCGCCTGGCGCACCAGGTGGTAGCCAGGGTCGGAGATCAGCGGCGTACCGGCGTCGGAAATCAACGCCACGTCGTCGCCCGCGAGCAGGCGGGTGATAAAGCGACTGCCCTCTTCACGCTCATTGTGTTCATGGCAGGCGGCCAATGGCGTGGCAATACCAAAGTGCTGCATCAGGCGCTGGGAGTGCCGGGTGTCTTCCGCCGCAATCAACTTGGCCTCACGCAACACTTTCAGCGCCCGCGCACTGATGTCGTCCAGGTTGCCAATGGGCGTCGCCACCACAAAAAGCGAGCCAGCAGTGGAATTCAAAGGACCTGGAGCAGTCAAAGCGCACACCTCGAAGATTGGCAAAAGCCATATTGTAGCGCGTAGACGTCCAGAAAATGCGCCGACGAGGTTGCGTCCAGAGGGTCTGTTTGCAGTGGTTACCGACGCCCTGCAACATTTAAACGATCTAAATAGACGGTTTCACGCCACTAACATCGCGCCCCGGCCAGTGCTTGGGTACAATTCCACGCTAATTTGATCGGTATCAGGAACACTTACATGATCGCTTGC
Organism: Pseudomonas hygromyciniae; assembly: GCF_016925675.1. Lineage (NCBI taxonomy): Bacteria > Pseudomonadati > Pseudomonadota > Gammaproteobacteria > Pseudomonadales > Pseudomonadaceae > Pseudomonas > Pseudomonas hygromyciniae. The sequence goes on from NZ_CP070506.1 coordinate 4,897,012, forward strand.
CTGCGGCTGTTCTCTGCCCTTTGCCTGGCTGCCCTGTTGGCGGCTTGCGCAAGCTCGCCCTCGTCAAGCCTTGGCGAACTCCCACGGACCCCGGATGCCACCATCGAGCAACTGCTCGAACAGGCGACTTCGGCCAAGACCCCGGAAAAAGCTGCACTGCTGCGCCTGAGCGCGGCGGACATGGCCTTTCACCAGAATAATCCCGGCCGCTCTGCGCAGATCCTCGCGCAAGTGCCACTGGACAGCCTCAAGCCGGCCGCCCAGGTCTTTGCCAGCACCCTGGCGGCAGAACTGGCCATGACCCGCAACCAGCCCAAGGCAGCGTTGACGGCACTGGACCATCCAAGCCTGCAAAACCTCAAGCAATTGCCGCCGGAGCAACAGATCCGCACCGGCACCGTGCATGCTCGCGCCTATGAAGCCGACGGCCAGACCCTGGCTGCCGCTCGTGAACGCGTGGCCATGGCGCCGCTGCTCACCGGCGATGCCGCTGCCAGCAACCACGAAGCCATCTGGAGCCTGATTGCCGCCGTGCCTGGCGAGCAGTTGCAAGCCACCGGCAACCCTACCCTCGACGGCTGGATCAGCCTGGCCCAGGCCGTGAAAAACGCCGGCACCCTGGAGCAGCAACAAGCTGCCATCGACACCTGGCGCGCGCAGAACCCTGCGCACCCGGCGGCGGTACAACTGCCTATGCAGTTGACCAAGCTCAAGGAACTGGCCAGCCAGCCACTGAATAAAATCGCCCTGCTGCTGCCACAACAAGGACCGCTGGCCAGCGTGGCCAAGGCCCTGCGCGAAGGTTTCATGGCTGCCCACTACCAGGCGCAACAGGCCGGGCAGAAGCCGCCGGTCATCGAGGTCTATGACAGCTCGCGCGTCAGCTCCATCGATGAGTTCTACAAACAGGCCCAGGCTGACGGTGTGCAATTGGTTGTCGGCCCATTGGAAAAACCGCTGGTCAAGCAACTCAGCGCCCGCCCCCAATTGCCTATCACCACCCTGGCCCTGAACTACAGCGAAGGCGATCAAGGCTCGGCCCAACTGTTCCAGTTTGGCCTGGCGGCCGAAGACGAAGCACGCGAAGTATCGCGCCGCGCCCGTGCCGACGGCCTGCACCGCGCCGCTGCCATGGTGCCCAAAGGCGAATGGGGCGAGCGCGTGTTCAAGGCATTCCGCCAAGACTGGGAAGCCAATGGCGGCACCCTGATCGGCGTCGAGTATGTCGACCAGCCTGTGGCCCTGGCCCAGCAGATCGCTGACCTGTTCAAGCTGCGTCAGAGCGAAGGTCGCGCCAAGAGCCTGCAAAGCACGGTTGGCGCTGACGTCGCGGCACAGCCATCGCGTCGCCAGGACATCGAGTTCATCTTCCTCGCCGTGACACCGCAACAGGCCCAGCAGATCAAGCCGACGCTGAACTTCCAGTACGCGGGTGATGTGCCGGTGTACGCCACGTCCCACGTGTTTAGCGCCAGCGGCGACAAGAACCAGTACAACGACATGAACGGCATCATGTTCTGCGAGACGCCGTGGCTGCTCAACACCACCGACCCGCTGCGCAACCAGGTCGCTACACAATGGCCACAAGCCAATGGCAGCCTGGGCCGCCTGTATGCGATGGGTGTTGATGCCTACCGCCTGGCACCGCGCCTGGGCCAACTCAAGGCGCTGCCTGATACACGTATCGACGGTCTTTCCGGCAACCTGGGCATGAGCCCGAGCCAACGGATCGAACGCCAGATGCCGTGGGCTAAGTTTGTCAGTGGCCAGGTCGAACGCCTGCCCGATACCCCGCGCTGATGCCACCACGCTCCAGCGCACAAAGCGGCAAGGATGCCGAACTACAAGCACTTGAACACTTGCAACAACAGGGTCTGCGCCTGCTGGCGCAGAACTGGTTGTGTAAACGCGGCGAGCTTGATCTGGTCATGCTTGACGGCGATACAGTAGTATTTGTCGAAGTCCGCTACAGAAAATACGCACAATGGGGTGGCGCGCTCGCCAGTATCGACGAGCGCAAACGCCAAAAGCTGATACTCGCCGCGCAGTTTTTCCTGCTCAGTGAACGTCGCTGGGCTGACTCCCCCTGCCGTTTCGATGTGGTTGCCATAGAAAGCACCGCCCACGGAACCGCTGATCTGAACTGGCTGCGCAACGCCTTCGATGGTTGAGCGCCAGCGGTACGGATCGGACATCTTCACCGCACACTTTTGCTCTTTGCTTTGCGGGCTGCACATTCGTGTGCCATACAGCCGCGCTACTTAAGGTCACACAGATGGACATGCAATCCCGAATTCGCCAGCTTTTCCAGGCCAGTATCGATACCAAGCAACAGGCGATGGACGTACTTGCACCGCACATCGAGCAAGCCAGCCAGGTCATGGTCAACGCCCTGCTCAACGAAGGCAAAATGCTTTCGTGCGGCAACGGTGGTTCGGCCGGCGACGCCCAGCATTTCTCTTCGGAGCTGCTCAACCGCTTTGAGCGCGAGCGCCCGAGCTTGCCGGCGATCGCACTGACCACCGACTCGTCGACGATCACCTCGATCGCCAACGACTACAGCTACAACGAAATCTTTTCCAAACAAATCCGTGCCCTCGGCCAACCGGGCGATGTGCTGCTGGCTATTTCAACCAGCGGCAACTCGGCGAACATTATTCAAGCGATCCAGGCCGCACATGATCGCGAAATGATTGTCGTAGCATTGACCGGGCGCGACGGCGGCGGCATGGCCTCGCTGCTATTGCCCGAAGACGTGGAAATCCGCGTCCCGGCCAATGTCACTGCACGTATTCAGGAAGTCCATCTGCTGACGATCCACTGCCTGTGCGATCTGATCGACAGCCAACTGTTCGGGAGTGAAGAATGACCGTTAACCGCCTCAGCCTTATGGCCATCACGCTGTGCCTCGCTATCAGCGGCTGCACCTCGGCCATTACTGCGACCCGCGACACACCGATCCAGGACGACCGGGGCACACGTACCTTTGGCAGCAAGATCGATGATTCGCTGATCGAAACCAAGGTCGGCGTCAACGTAGCCAAGGCCGCTACCGATCTGGGCAACGGCGCATCGCGCATTGTCGTGACCAGCTTCAACGGCATCGTGCTGCTCGCCGGGCAAACCCCGCGCGCCGACCTCAAGACCCAGGCCGAACAAGCCGCCTCGACCGTACAACGGGTCAAGAAGGTCCACAACGAATTGCAGGTCGCACAACCCATCACCCTGCTGGCAATCAGCAACGATGCGGTGCTGACCACCAAGATCAAGGCGCAGATGCTGACCGACAGCGCGATTCCCGGCTCCCGGATCAAGGTCGTGACTGACAATGGCATCGTCTACCTGATGGGCCTTTTGACCCAACAGGAAGCCACCCGCGCTACCAACCTGGTACAGGGTGTGTCCGGAGTACAGAAAATCGTGAAGCTGTTCGAATACATCGACTGATGTAATCACCAGCCACAAAAAAGGGCGCCGTGCATTGACTGCACGGCGCCCTTTTTATTGGCGGGTTGTTACTGGTACTGCTGGTATGGATTGCCTTGGAACTGGTTGTTCTGCTGCTGTTGTTGGGCAGGCTGACCATACTGCTGACCAGGGATCGGTCCGAGGTTGACCTCTACCCGACGGTTCTGCGCGCGGCCATTGACGTCGGCATTGCTGGCAATCGGGTTATCCGGGCCGGCACCACGGGTAGTCAGGTTGGTCGGGCTGACACCTTGGGAAGTCAGGTAATTGGCCACGCTTTGCGCACGACGCTGGGACAGGTCCATATTCAGCTGGCGACTGCCGGTGCTGTCGGTGTAGCCGACGATCTGGATGGTGTTCTGGTTAAACTGCTTGAGCGAACCGGCCAGGTTATTCAGTGGGGTATAGAAGCTGCTGGCAATAGCATCGGAGTTGGTGGCGAACGTGATGTTACCTGGCATGATCAACTTGATCTGATCACCCTGGCGTTGCACCTCGACGCCGGTGTTGGCCATGCTTTCGCGCAGTTTCTTTTCCTGCTGGTCAGCGTAATAGCCATAACCTGCAGCACCAATACCCGCCACCGCTGCGCCGATCAGCGCACCCTTGCCACGGTTGTTATGGTCAATGGCCGCACCAGCCAGCGCCCCCGCCAGCGCGCCGAGGCCGCCGTACTTGGCGGTTTTGCTCATGCCTTGTGAACCGTTGTCCGCCTGTCCCTGGCTGCCATCGTAAGGATTAGGGGAAGCACAGCCCGACAATAGGGCTACCGCGGTAGCAACAACAAGCAGACGACGCGAAGTGAACATGAGGGAAGCTCCTACTTTTGCATTCTGTGATGCAGAGGACATTGGCAATGGACCTGTGCCGAGTTTGGAACGCGACAAACGGCAAAAATTCCATGACCGGCCTCTGTCCTGTAACAAAAGATGAAGGCCAGTACAGTTACCTAAACCCTAGCAGAGCCTCGCGATTTCACGCCCTGACGAACGGATTCTCACGCATTTCATCCCCCAGGCGCGTATCCGGGCCATGCCCCGTCACCACGGTCGCGTCTTCGTCCAGGGTATACAGGCGCTGCTGGATCGAACGCACGATGGTTGCCTGGTCGCCACCCCACAAATCCGTACGCCCTACCCCGCGCCGGAACAAGGTGTCCCCGGCGATCAGCAGCTTGGCATCGGCAAACCAGAAACTCATGGAACCCGGCGTATGCCCAGGCGTGTGCAAAGCCACGCCACAGCCACAGGCCAGCTCTTCATCATCGGCCAACCAACGATCCGGCGCTGGCACCGGGGTGTAGGGCACACCGAACATTTGGCACTGCATTTCCAGGTTATCCCACAGGAACTGATCTTCCTTGTGCAGGTGCAGCGTGGCGCCGGTCTTTTCTTTCAATTGGCCGGAAGCCAGGAAGTGATCCAGGTGCGCATGGGTATGAATGATGCTCACCACCTTCAAGCCCAGCGCGTCCAGGCGTGCCAGGATCAGTTCATGGTTGCCGCCCGGATCGACCACGATCGCCTTCTTGCTGATCGGGTCACCGATGATCGTGCAGTTGCACTGCAATGGGCCGACGGGGAAGGTTTCGCGGATCAGTCGGGGAGTTGTCGCGTGCATAAGGAATACCTTCTAGCTATTGGCCCGTGCGGCGTGCAGTTTCTTGTAGCTGTCGATCAACCGCAGGTGTCGGTCCAGGCCTTCGAGTTTCATGCTGGTTGGCGTCAAACCATGGAACCGCACGCTGCCTTCTACCGAACCGATAGCGGCATCCATGCGCTCGTTGCCAAACATCCGGCGGAAGTTGGCCTCGTAGTCTGCCAATTCCAGGTCCTCGTCCAGTTGCATCTCCAGCACCGCATTCACCGCCTGGTAGAACAGGCCGCGTTCGACGGTGTTGTCGTTGTATTGCAGGAACATCTCCACCGCCTCTTTCGCCTCTTCATACTGCTGCAGGGCGAGATAGATCAGTAACTTCAACTCCAGGATGGTCAACTGGCCCCAGGCGGTGTTGTCGTCGAACTCGATGCCGATCAGCGTGGTGATATCGGTGTAGTCATCCAGTTCGCTTTCCACCAGGCGCTCGACCAGCGCTTGCAGGCCGTCCTCATCCAGGCTGTGCAAGTTCAGGATATCGGCGCGGAAGAACAGCGCCTTGTTGGTGTTATCCCAGATCAGGTCGTCAACCGGATAGATTTCCGAATAGTCCGGCACCAGGATACGGCAGGCCTTGGCGCCGATATGCTCGTAGACCGCCATGTAGACCTGCTTGCCCATGCCTTCGAGAATGCCGAACAAGGTGGCGGCCTCTTCAGCGTTGGAGTCTTCGCCCTGGCCGGAGAAGTCCCATTCCACGAACTCGTAGTCGGATTTGGCACTGAAGAAGCGCCACGACACCACGCCGCTGGAATCAATGAAGTGTTCAACAAAGTTGTTCGGCTCAGTGACCGCATGCCCTTCGAAGGTCGGCTGCGGCAAGTCGTTCAGGCCTTCGAAACTGCGGCCTTGGAGCAACTCGGTCAAGCTGCGCTCCAGCGCCACTTCCAGGCTTGGGTGGGCACCGAACGAGGCAAACACCCCACCGGTACGCGGGTTCATCAGGGTGACGCACATCACCGGGAATTCGCCGCCCAGGGAGGCATCCTTGACCAGCACCGGGAATCCCTGCTCTTCCAGGGCCTGGATACCGGCGAGGATGCCCGGGTATTTGGCCAGCACATGGGCCGGGACATCCGGCAGGGCGAATTCGCCTTCGATGATTTCGCGTTTGACCGCGCGCTCGAAGATCTCCGACAGGCACTGCACCTGGGCTTCGGCCAGGGTGTTACCGGCACTCATGCCGTTGCTCAGGTACAGGTTTTCGATCAGGTTGGAGGGGAAATACACCACCTCGCCGTCTGACTGACGCACGAAAGGCAGCGAGACGATGCCACGTTCTTCATTGCCAGAGTTGGTGTCGATCAGGTGCGAACCACGCAATTCGCCATCGCGGTTGTAGATCTTCAGGCAGTACTCGTCGAGGATCTCAGGCGGCAGCGCATCGTTGCGGCCCGGCTTGAACCAGCGCTCATCCGGGTAATGCACAAACGCCGCGTTGGCAATGTCTTCGCCCCAGAACTGATCGTTGTAGAAAAAGTTGCAGTTCAGGCGTTCGATAAACTCGCCCAGGGCCGATGCCAGTGCGCCTTCCTTGGTCGCGCCCTTGCCGTTGGTAAAGCACATCGGCGAATGGGCATCGCGGATATGCAGCGACCAGACATTGGGCACGATATTGCGCCACGAGGCGATTTCAATCTTCATGCCCAGGCCCGCCAGAATCGCCGACATGTTGGCGATGGTCTGCTCCAGCGGCAGGTCCTTGCCTGCGATATAGGTGCCCGCGTCTGAAGCAGAAGCCGGCATCAACAATGCCTGGGCGTCGGCGTCGAGGTTTTCCACCTCTTCGATGACAAACTCAGGCCCGGCCTGGACCACCTTCTTGACCGTGCAGCGATCAATGGAGCGCAGGATGCCTTGGCGATCCTTGTCGGAAATATCCGCAGGCAACTCGACCTGAATCTTGAAGATCTGGTTGTAGCGGTTTTCCGGATCGACAATGTTGTTCTGCGACAGGCGGATGTTGTCCGTGGGGATATTGCGCGTGCTGCAGTACAACTTCACAAAGTAAGCCGCGCACAACGCCGACGAAGCCAGGAAGTAGTCGAACGGACCGGGGGCCGAGCCATCGCCCTTGTAGCGAATCGGCTGGTCGGCCACCACGGTGAAGTCATCGAACTTGGCTTCAAGCCGGAGGTTGTCGAGAAAATTGACCTTGATTTCCATGCGGGATTACCAGAATAGCGGAGCAAACGAATTGGCCGCCATTATCCGGCTTTTGCGGCGCAAGTCTCCCCCCTTACCCCCAACAACCCCATCTCCTGCGCCCGCGCGACCGCCTGAGTGCGGCGCTCGACCCCCAGTTTGCTGTTGATATGACTGGCGTGGGTCTTGACGGTGTGCAGCGAGATAAACAGTTGGTTACTGATTTCCTGATTGGAGCAACCTTGGGCGATCAACTGCAGCACCGCCAGCTCGCGGGCGCTCAAGGTTTCGCTGGAGTGGCTGGTTTCGACCGGCTCGCGCGGGGCAACCACCGGCAGCAGGGCCCACAGGCTTTGCCGCAGCAAGTCATTCGGCGCCTGGCCCAGTTGCTCGCGCACCCAGTCGGGATAGCGTTCCAGCAGGCGCTGGAAGGGTTGCAACGCGCCGCCGCTCGCCACTTGCAGGGCTCGGGCAAAAACCGGGCGGGCTGACGCTGCCTGACCGTCATCCAGCAACAACAGCACGTGCTGGTTCAGGGCCATCACCGCGATCATCTGCTGGCCCTTGCCTTCAGCTTGCCGGGCGAGCGCATCGAGCCGACGCAGGGCGCTTTCGGACTGACCACGAATGGCCTCCAGGGCCGCCTGTTGCAATTCGATATGCTGCGGCAGATGTGGATGAAACTCAGGGGCGGCGGCGGCCTGGTCGCCGTTATAGGTTTGCCCCAGGCGCACCAGCCAGGCATCGGCCAGGTCGGTACGGCCCTGAGCCAACCACAACTCGCATTTGATCAGGGTAATCATGGCCAGGTAGTAGATCGGCGGCACGTCCCAGATATGCATCAATCGCTCGGCTTCGGCCAGTTCGGCAAAGGCCTTGGGGAAGTCGCCACGGCGCCCCTCAAGATTGGCGATGACACAGTGGCCGATCAACACGCTGATATCCCGGCAGGCGCGGGCCTCGGCCAGCCCCGCGCGCAGGCGCAACAAGCCGGCTTCGGGCTGGCACCGCATCAGCAACAGGAACCCTTCGTATAGCGATAGGCGTGCGCGCACCGCATACAGACGCTGGGATGCCAGGCCCTGCAAGCGTTGCAGACCCTCACGCACTTCCTCCAGGGAACGCAGGATTTCCCCGCGGGCCTGCAGCACCCGCGCCCGGTCGTAATGGGCCAAGGCCTCGAACAGCGGGTTGCCGACGCGTTGCGCCAGCTCCAGGGATTCGCGATTCAGGCCCCGCGCGCGCCACAGGTCAGCGTCGACGATGGCCAGGTTCGACAAGGTCGACAGGCACATCAAGCGCTGGCCATAACGTTTGTGCGGCAGGCTTTCCAGGGCTTCGCTGCAATACAGCTGGGTCAGCTCGCGATTGCCGCGCCCCCGGGCAATGATGCCGCTGAGGGCCAGCCATTGAGCGAGCATCGACTTCTGTGCCGTGGCGGACGGTGCCGGCAGGAAGCGGCTGAGATGGCTGGACAATTCTTCTGCTGCGTCCAACTGACAGGCCAGCCCCAGCGCCCAGCTGTAGAGCACGATCAGGCGTGGCGTGCTGATCAACAGGCTATCGGGCAAGTCCATCTTCCAGCGCAGGAGCATGCCGACGTTCTGTTCGGCCAGCAGTTGCTCTTCGGACAGGTTCTGCACCAGGTTCGCCGCGACATCCAGATGCCCGGCGCGCAGGGCCTGTTCCACGGCCTCATCGAGTAAGCCCTGAGCATTGAACCAGCGACAAGCGCGCAAGTGCAGGCTGGCGGCCGGCAGCATCGCGTTCGGTGAGCGCCGGGTGCGCAGCAAATCGGAAAACAGGTGGTGATAGCGGTACCAGTGGCCCTGCTCGTCCAGCGGCACCAGGAATACCTGGTGGGCTTGCAGGTAACGCAGGATCTCCGCACTGTCATGGGCCTCGCGCACCGCGTCGCACAGCTCGCTGCAAAAACGCTCCTGGGACGCGGTGTCATAGAGGAAGGCCTGGACCTCTGGCGGCAGGCAGTCGATCACCTCTTCCAGCAGATAGTCACGGATCAGCCCTTCCCCACCATGCAGGCCTTGGGGCAAGTCGGCCTCGCTGCCGGCTTCGGAGGCCGCCAGCAACCAAAAACGCAGGCCGGCAACCCAGCCTTCGCTGCGGCGGATCAGGTTATCCAGTGCCTCACCGCGCAACGAACTGCTATGGCGGTCGAGCAAGGCCAGGGATTCATCGTTGGTCAGGCGCAGGTCCTGTTCATGCAACTCCAGCAAGTGCCGGGACAAACGCAGCCGCGCCAGATGCCAATCGGGACGCTGGCGGCTGGTGACCAGCACCAACAGGCCATCGGGTAAATGGTTGAGAAAAAACTGCAGACAGCGATCCAGCACCGGGCCCTGGGCCAGGTGGTAGTCATCCAGCACCAGTAACAAGGGCGCGCGCGTGGAAAGGCAGACGGTCAGTTCGTCGAGCAAGCCATCCAGCCACTCTTCAAAGGCAAACGGCTGATGGCGCTGGCGCATTTTCAACAGGCCCAGGGCCTGGTTGCCTACCTGCGGAAAATACTGTTGCAGACCTTCCAGCAGGCGCTCAAGGAAACGTCCCGGATCACTGTCCCGCGAACTGAGACCCAGCCACAGGCTTTGCCAGTGCTCAGGCAGGCTTTGGCAAAACTCCACCGCCAGCGAGCTTTTGCCAAACCCGGCTGGCGCGCTGACTAGCAGCAAACGGCCATCCAGGCCCGCGCTCAAACGCTCGCACAGGCGCGGGCGCAGCACATAGCCATCAGGCAGCGGGGGTCGATAGAAGCGCCCTTCCAGCGTGGGGATTACCGCACTGGCAGGCCCTTGGATTCGGGACAGATCAGTCATCGCCGGGCTCTTGTAGTAGGCTGTGGTCGGCATTGCAGATGTCCGCAGACTAGCGTTAAAAGCCGTCGCTTTGTAGATCTTTGCAACATTTGTCTGAAAAAGACTACAACAAGAAATAACCAGCGATGTTCAGGCCCCCCAAACAAATGTGGGAGCTGGCTTGCCTGCGATAGCATCGCCTCGGGATCTCAGATAGACCGAGGTGATGCCATCGCTGGCAAGCCAGCTCCCACAGGTGCGGACGTGTTTACCGCTGGTTAGCGAACACCCTCTTGGCGCAGGGCCGCCGGGGTGAAGTCTTTGGTGGTGGCAGTGAAGCCGAAGTCATAGGCCTTTTTCTCTTCGTTCTTCATGCCCAGTGCCAGGTAGCGGCCGGACTGCAGGTCGTAGAGGGTTTCGAGGGCGTACCACGGCACTTGCTTGTCGTAGTAGTTCTCGCCATGGGCTTCGGCCACGCGCCACAGTTGGCCACGACCGTCGTAGTGGTCGATCACGGCCGCTTGCCAGGTGTCTTCGTCGATATAGAAGTCACGTTTGGCGTAGATATGACGCTGGCCTTCCTTCAGGGTCGCGACCACGTGCCAGACGCGGCGCAGTTCATAGCGTGCCAGGTCCTGGTTGATGTGGCCGGCCTTGATGATGTCGGCGTACTTGAGCTTCGGATCGTCGAGCTTGTAGCTGTTGGAGGCGATGTAGATTTCCTTCTTGCCTTCCAGCTTCCAGTCGTAACGATCCGGCGCACCGTTGTACATGTCGAGGTTGTCGGAGGTACGCAGGCCATCGGCAGCGGTACCCGGCCCGTCATAGGACACTTGCGGCGCACGCCGCACACGGCGCTGACCGGCGTTGTAGACCCACGCCGCGCGCGGTTCCTTCACCTGGTCCAGAGTCTCGTGTACCAGCAATACACCACCGGCCAGACGCGCCGGTGCAGTCACTTGCTGCTTGAAGTAGAACAGGATGTTGCCCGGGTTGGCCGGATCGTAGTCCTTCATCTTGTCGCGGAACACGAACTGATCCTGGAAGTACACCAGGCTGTACGAGCCGTTGGCCTGCGGCGTGGCCTGGGTCACCAGACGTGTCACGCTGCCGCCACGATAGCGGGTGATGTGGTTCCAGATCACCTCGACCCCGGTTTTCGGGATCGGGAACGGAATCGCGGTCTCGAAGTTTTCCAGGCCGTTACCGCCACCTACCAGGTTGGTGTTGGTGGCGTTTTTCTTGATGGAGGCGAACACTTCCGCCGGCACAGTGGCGCCGCGATGGGTGGTGTACACCGGCATCTTGAAGGTTTCGGGGTAGCGCTTGAACATCGCGTACTGCCCCGGCGCCAGCTTGTCTTTGTACTGCTCGACGTTCTGCGCGGTGATGGTGAACTGCGGCTGTTCGCTGGCATACGGGTTGGCCAGGAAGCCCTTGGCATCCACGGCGCCGGCGTTGGTTGGCAGGGGTTTCCAGGCCGGGATGGTGCCGGCGGCGTTGCCGGCCATTTCCGCGCCCATCGGGGTCAGCGTGGTGCCCAGCTTGGCGGCTTCATCCGCCGAGACAGCCGCCATGACGCTGCTGGCCATGATCGACAGTCCCAGCACGCCCACGTGCAACAGACTTTTGGTTATTTTCATGTTCTGGTCTTCCTGAAATGCAGTGTGCTTAGAAGTTCGCGCCGAAGCTCAGGGCCAAGAAGTCGCGGTCCTTCGAGGTGTTGTAGTCGCCACCAAAGAAGTTGGTGTAGGCCAGGCTCGCGGTGTAGGTGTTCTGGTATTCCGCGTCCAGCCCCAGGCTCACCGCTTTACGACCTTCTTCGAAGTTGCCGCCAGGACCTGGCGAGTAACCGCTCACGTCATGGGACCAGGCCACACTAGGCTTGAGGTTCACACCAGCGAACACATCCGGGTATTCCCAGATGGCGCGACCGCGATAGCCCCAGGATGTAGCAGTGGTGAAGCCGTCGTTGTTACAGTTCTTGGAAAGATTACTGGCGTCTGTGCCTGGACCCGCGCCACCGATGGTGCCGGTGTTCAAGATCTGCGAGCAGGTATTCGCGCCGCCCGTGCTAGGCAACGCGCCCGGGCCGTAGACCGGGTCACGGCCATAACGAATCTTCGATGAGCTCTCAAGCCCGCCGACATGCGTCACCCCTACTTCACCGACCACGGTCAGACGACTGGCACCCATTACCTGGTCGAAGAAGTGGGTCAGCGTGGTCTGGAACTGGGTAATTTCCTTGCGTCGGTAGCCGTGCATATCCTGCCCAGGGACACCATTGAGCAGCGAGGCATTATCGTAAATGCCCTTCAATGGTTTAACAGCGGAGTACAGGATATCGGTGGTGTTGAGCTGTACCGGAGCATTCGGGCGATAGCTCACCTCACCGCTCCATGCAGTGCCGGTAGGCAGTGTGGTAGAGAAGCTCAAGCCGTACAAACGGATGTCTTCCGGGTACTCGATGAAATACTTGGAGTTACCCGCAATGAACACGGGTGCCAACTGACCGAAACCAGGTGCCATTGCATAAGCCGACGCAGGTGCTGCCGTCGCGCTGAAGATCGGCGCCCGGCTGTGGTAGTTCATGAAGTAAGCGCCGAATTCGGTATCCAGCGGCTCAAAGTTATAGTGCATCGCGGCGCCGAACTGGCCGCTGTCACGTGCATCCCGGTCGGCACTGCGACGAACCAGGGTGCCCTCGTTGTTAATGTCCATGCCCATGCGATCAAATACCGCCAATGCGCCACGTCCTGGGGCCGTTGCCGCAATGGTCGAGCGCTTGGCCAGCAGGCGCAGGTTGTCGCTGCAACCATCAGACACCACATCCGGCTGCGAGAAGAACGTCCCGCAGTTATCGGTAACCGTCTGGTCCCATTCCAACTGGTAGAAGGCTTCTGCCGACAGGTTATCGGTCAAGGATTGCGACACGTAGAACATGTTGACCGGAATCAGGCCTTCCTTGATTTCGGCGCCCGGACGACGGAACGCAGACACGTCGATCGGGTTGACGGAGTTGATACCGCCGCCGATGAAGGTACTTTCACCCCAGCTCACTACTTGCTTACCAAAGCGCACCGAACCCGGCGCATCGGCAATGGAGTAGTTGTGGTAGATGAACGCATCGAGGATCTGCCCGCCTGAAGACTTGGCGCCCTCTTTGCGGTTGTGATCGCTGATGTCCTTGAACTCGCGGCTCTCATCCTTGAGTTCAAAGTCATACCAATACTTGCCACGCACAAACACACCGGTATCGCCGTACTTCAGTTCCAGGTCATGGATACCCTTGAAGATCTTCGAGAACGTCTCCCCACGCTTGAAGTTCAAGTGACCGTCATCGGAGGTCTGCGACAGCCCCTTGCCGCCGTTGTTGACACCAATCAGGTCGCGATCGGGCTTGGCCGTGCTCCAGCTGGCCCCCACCGACAGGGACGAGTCGAAGCTGCCTTCGACTTCACCGATGTTGAAACTGACGCCGAATGCGGGCCCGGCGAGGGTCGAGGCAAGACTGACCGCCAGGGGTAATCTCGCCCGGCGCCAGAACTGATTTACTGAGGTCATCGACGCTACTCCATGTGCATTTTATTGTTATGGCAGTGAGCCTTTTCAAACATGCTTGTAACAGCCGGAATACAACGATTCCAATGCCAGACAACCGCCGGACCACCCAGGACCGCAGCGCCGCATACTTGAAAAACTCTGGGAGGGACTATAGCCAGCAGGGGGTATCGCTTGATCCCTCTAAAGTGTGATTTGCATCACCAACCCGTCTGCAACAGCCCTTTCGCCATGTCAGCGAAGGCTGACGCGAGAGAGGATGGCTCAAATCTGGGAAATGACAAGGCGAAGGCTTGTGATAGAGCATTGCCGTGCCCGAACGGGCACGGCGCAAGGGGTCAGAGCGTGGAGAGGAAGGTGCTGTTGTTGGCCTGCCATTCGATGATGTCGATACGGATACGCTTCTTGTCCAGCTTGCCGACGCTGGTCTTGGGAATTTCCGTAACAATGGCAATCTGACTTGGAATCGCCCACTTACTCAGGTGGCCCTGCTCGACATACGGTTTGAGGTGCTCCTTGAGTTCACGGGCGCCAATCCCGTGGCCCTCACGGACCACCAACAGCGCAAACGGGCGCTCGCCCCACTGCGGGTCGGCAATCCCGACCACCGCTACTTCGCGCACCGCCGGATGCCGGCTGACCAGGTCTTCGAGGGCCAGGGAAGAAATCCATTCGCCGCCAGTCTTGATCACATCCTTGATGCGATCGCGAATATCGATCACGCCGAAGGCATCCAGGGTGGCCACGTCGCCCGTGTGCATCCAGCCGCCCTCCCAAAGCTCGGCGCCCTTCTGCGGCTCGTTGAAATAGCCTTCGCTGAGCCACGGCGCACGCAGCACCAGTTCGCCCTGGGACTCGCCATCGGCCGGTAGGAAGTTGCCATCCCCATCGACGATCGCGGCCTCCACCAAAGGCCCCGGCACACCGGCCTTAATCCGATAGGTCGTGCGCTCGTCTTCGGTGCCGGCCATCAGCTCTTCATTGAGGTGGGCACAGGATACCAGCGGCCCGGTCTCGGACATGCCGTAGGCCGCGGTCAACTGGATGCCATGGGCCTTGGCCGCTTCATACAGCGAACGGTTGAGCGCGCTGCCGCCAATCACGATTTTCCAGCCGCCAAAATCCACGCCCTGGGCGGCCTTGGCGTTGAGCAGCATCTGCAGGATGGTCGGCACGCAGTGGGAGAACGTGACCTTTTCCTTGCGCCACAATTCCACCAGGTATTCCGGATCGTAGCGGCCCGGGTAGACCTGCTTCAGGCCGAGCATGGTCGCCACATACGGCAAGCCCCAGGCGTGCACGTGAAACATCGGCGTGATTGGCATGTACACATCGTTGGTGCCCAGCAGACGCACGCTGTCGACGCTGCCCATGATGGTCGCCACGCCGATGGTGTGCAGCACCAGTTGGCGGTGGGTGAAATACACACCCTTGGGGTTACCGGTGGTACCCGTGGTGTAGAAGGTGGTGGCCACCGAATGCTCGTCGAAATCCTCGAAGGTGTATTGAGTGCTGGCAGCGGCCAGCAGGGTTTCGTACTCACCCACCAGGTTGGGCAGGTCGGCGGTTTTCTCGTCGCCATCGGTCAACAGCAGCGTCTTGTCGACCGTGGTCAACTGCCCGGCAATCGCCTGGTACAGCCCGACGAACTCGCTGTTGACCAGCACAAAGCGGTCTTCGGCGTGGTTCATCGTGTAGAGGATCTGCTCCGGCGACAGGCGCACGTTGATGGTGTGGATTACCGCGCCAATCATCGGGATGGCGAACATGCATTCCAGGTAACGGTGGCTGTCCCAGTCCATCACGGCCACGGTATCACCGGCCTTGACCCCGGCTGCGGTCAGCACATTGGCCAGGCGGGCGACACGTTCGATCAGGGTTGGGTAGGTGTAGCGCAGCTTGTCGCGGTAGACGATTTCCCGGGTTTTCTCGTAGCGGGCACCCGACATCAACAGGCGCTTGATCAACAGCGGGTATTGGTAGGCGCCTTCTGCGGGCGGGATAACACGAGTCTGCAACATACGAATCCCTTTTTATGACTGCACGGTCTTGGCTAAAGGATTTGCACTGTAGAGACGTTGCACGGCGGCCAAATCAGCCGAAGGAATGATTTGTAGAACGCAATGAATGCTAGCTTTGCGCCAGCATTCATTCACGAATGGCGCGCCTAGCGCTCGGTGAGAGCCACTTTCACACCGATGGCAATCAGCACCGCACCCATGCTCCGATCAAACCAATGGCCCATGCGCGCAAAGCCGGCGCGTACGCGCTGTTGGCTGAACAGCATCGCCACCATGCAGAACCACAGGGCGGTGGCCACGGCCAGGTACAGGCCATAACCGGCCTGGATCGCCAGCGGCGTGTGAGGATTGATCACCACGGTGAACAGCGACAGGAAAAACAGCGTGGCCTTGGGGTTCAGGCCATTGGTCACAAAACCCGAGGTAAAGGCGCCGCGGGCAGTGCGCTCACCCACTTCACGGTGCAGCTCTTCTTCATTGGCTGGCTTGGCCGGCTGCGCCCGCAATGCCTTGAAGCCGATATACAACAGGTAGGCCGCCGCCGCCTGATTACAGCGCTGTAACGCGCGCCAATAAGAAACTGGATACTGATCAAACGACTGATGTGCAGGTGCCGGGTGGAGGGAAAACGCTGAAAGATACGCTTCAAAGCAACAAAAATTGAAAAATGCTGGCCAGACAAAAACAAAACAACACTGAAGCCCATTGAACATTACAAACAGTAACGAATATTGCGCTACAAAACCAGAAATACCAAGTGGCACTGATTATTTTCTCACTGTAGGTCAAAAACATGCTCGAACCCACTGTAAACATTTATTTAAACATAACTACCGCGCCACTTTCCTTGATCACCTTCTCACCAACGGGAACTTGACCTGCACAACATGAAAGTTTTTCAAGCATCAAAACAAAGGAATAAGATCTCAAGGGATCTGTAGGGGGATGATATTTAAATTAGAAGAAGATCAGTAATGGATCAAAATGGTAACAATCCAGCAAACACTGACCTAAAGTTTCGATCCTGATCGCCGCCATCAAAATTGTTACGCTTGAATTCGAAAACTCAGCCAGGTATTATCAAGACGTTGTAGGGCTTGTATGCCATTGTATGCGTAACACACGATCACAGCAACGACCACATGGCTTTAGAAGATCGTGGTCGTAGTAAAGACAAACGATGGCTTGGGAGAAAGCCGGGCGAAATACCATGGATCACCTCCGATCAATATTGGAAAACTGTTTGTCGTACACAGCAACGGTCAAGCAAAACATTTCTCTCTGCTCCTTTCTTTTCATGGAAGAGATAGTCAGCTGCCGCAAGACGAGCACACGCAGATGAACAGCAAACAGTTTCGACTGTACTATCATCATGAAAACTCCGTCACGACTATAGAGGCTTATGATGGCGTTGTTTGTGCTGCGGCGGTAAAACAATAACATCCAGTGCGAACGAACGATATGTTTTTTTCGGGGGCAAGATGCTGTAACGTGGTCCACAAAAAGAAGAGCTGAGTGTCAACGCTTTTCAAACTAGTAACTGTTATTAAGAAGATCCATGTTTTTCTGGGCTGATCATTGAAACACATAAAAATGCTGGGAAGAATGAAAAAGTAGTTGAATCAAAATAACACGATCTGAAAACGCTTGGAAGTCTTTTAGTGGTAACAAAATATGCGAACATCAGTGGCAGATCAAAGATCCGGTAAGGGTATCAGCTGCTCATTGAACTTGAAGAAGACTGCAGAGCTGTGGCTGCCTTCCTTCGCCCAAAGCTTGATGAATCACAACAAGTCTCATTGCCCATAACATTGAGTGCTTATGGTGCTGCAAAGCAAGCTGGACACACTTACGAAGTGCAATGCTTTAAGAATGCAAACGAACAGCTCGATACGAAACTCAAACAAGACTAATGATCACTCCCAGGTTAAACATTACGTTGAAAAGAGTGGTCAACATGGCAAACAGATAACTGTAGGTTTGGGTCCCGGCAACGCCTTTGGCAAACCACGCAAGCTCGACAATGCGCGGCACTGCCAACTGTGGCTGGCCACCGTGGCCAACACTCCGGCGGCGCCGGAGCTGGCGAGCCTGGCCCAAGTGTTTGAAGTACCACTGGCCGACGGCCCGCTCAAGGTCGTCAGCCTGCCGGGTGTGTTCAGCCATGGCCGCCTGGATCGCGGCACCGCCCTGTTGTTGGAACACCTGGACAAACTGCCCAGCGGTCATCTGCTGGACTTCGGCTGTGGCGCCGGCGTGTTGGGCGCTGCGGTCAAGCGGCGCTACCCGCACAACACCGTGACCCTGCTTGATGTGGACGCCTTCGCCACCGCCAGCAGTCGCCTGACCCTGGAGGCCAATGGCCTGGAAGGCGAAGTGCTGACCGGCGATGGCATCGATGCCGCGCCCATGGGCCTGGATGCAATTCTGAGCAACCCGCCGTTCCATGTCGGGGTGCACACGGATTATTTCGCAACGGAAAACCTGCTGCGAAAAGCACGCCAACATCTGAAAAACGGTGGCGAACTTCGACTAGTCGCCAATAGCTTCCTGAAGTACCAGCCGCTGATCGAAGAGCACCTGGGCGTGTGCGCAGTCAAGGCTGAGGGCCAGGGTTTTCGTATCTACCGGGCCAAGCGCGGCTGACGGGCGTTTGAAAAAGAAGGCTTGCCGAATGGATTTTGCCAAGGCAGAATCCGCTCCGTCCTAGGGGAGTAGTCTCCCACGAGCAACATGCTCGTCCGGCATACGTCAACATACTTGGTCAGCAGACCATGGCGTATGCGACCCAGGAGTCCGCACAGACGGACCGGGGTTTGACAAGACCTATGACACGCACACCTTACCCGGGGCGGGAAGGCTGTACGTGTCATAGCCGTGTCGACCCGCCCCTGGAAACCTACCTGATGCTGGATTCACTTCTCGTTCCTACCGCAATCGTTGCCTTGGCCGAAATCGGCGACAAGACGCAGTTGCTCGCGCTTATTCTCGCCGCACGCTTTCGCAAACCCTGGCCGATCATCGCCGGCATCATCGCCGCGACCCTGGCCAACCACGCCGCCGCCGGTGCCGTGGGTGCCTGGTTTGGCAGTTTCTTCTCGGATGCGGTGCTGCACTGGATCCTCGCCGCCAGCTTCTGCGCCACGGCCTTGTGGACCCTGGTGCCGGACAAACTCGACGATGATGAAGCCAGTACTTCACGCAAGTTCGGGCCGTTCCTGACCACCCTGATTGCGTTCTTTATCGCAGAAATCGGTGACAAGACGCAGATCGCCACAGTGATGCTGGCAGCGCAATATCCGGAGTTGTGGCTGGTGATTATCGGCACCACCTTAGGGATGCTGATTGCCAACGTGCCGGTGGTTCTGGCGGGGAATTTCGCGGCGGAGAAACTGCCCTTGACCCTGATTCGGCGCCTGGCGGCCTCGGCGTTCTTCATCCTGGCGCTGGTGGCGGTGTACAAGGCCATGCAAAGCAGCGGCTGGATCTGACCTGCGAGCCCGTGTGGGAGCGGGTTTGCCCGCGATAACAGTGGCTCAGTTGATAAATACGTGACTGATACACCGCTATCGCAGGCAAGCCAGCTCCCACATTTGGAGCTTCACAAGGCCTGAATTATCAGGACTTCTTGGCCTGCTGGTACAGCGGCATCACCTTGGGAATCGCCGCCTGCAACGAGGCGATCCGGCTGCTGGAGGCCGGGTGAGTGCTCATGAACTCTGGCGGTGCGCCTTCCGAGGCCTTGGCCATCTTGTTCCACAGCGTGATCGCGGCGTTCGGGTTGTAACCGGCGCGGGCTGAAAGCTCCAGGCCAATCAGGTCGGCTTCGTTTTCATTGCTGCGGCTGTTGGGCAAGGTCATGCCGTAGTTGGCCACAGTGTCGGCCAGCGCCATGCTGTCCTGGCCCAGGCCCAACAATGCGCCGGCGCCCTGCTTGGCCATCTCGATGCCATAGGCCTTGGACATGGCTTCGCGGCCATGTTCACGCAGGGCATGGGCAATTTCATGGCCCATGACCGCCGCCAACTCGTCATCGGTCAACTTGAGCGTGTCGATCAGGCCGCTGTAGACGAAGATCTTGCCGCCAGGCCCGCAGTTGGCGTTCATCTCGTCGCTCTTGATCAGGTTCACTTCCCACTTCCACTGCGCCGCATCCGGGCGGAAGGTGGGCGCCTGAGCGATCAGCCGCTTGGCGATGGCCTGCACGCGCTTGGCGTTGGCGCTGGTCTTGTCCACCAGGCCCTTGCCACTGGCTTCGCCCAGGGTCTGCTGGTACGACTGCGCGTACATCTGGTCGACTTCCTGGCTCGACAGCATGCTGAACATGTACTGCTTGCGTTCCACACCCACGGCACCGCCGCTGGTGGTGTTGACCGACTGGCAACCGGCGAGCAGCAAGGCTGCGCTCAATGCCGTTACCGCCAAATATTTTTTCATGCACATTCTCCCTGAAAACATGGCGCGTATCGTAGGCCCTCCTCTGTATCGGCGCCAGATACACCTGACGCTTAACCGTTAAATTTCAGACGACGCCTACGCCTACGACCATTCTATTTACGACATCCCGAACGCTTTTGCCGGACACCCCCTCATGTGTGTCAGGCCGGTGGCCGATATAAGGAGGCAGATCATGCCCCCAGCGCCCGGAGCCATCATGAAATTCAAGTCGATTCAGTTTTCTGTCGCAGCATTGGCCGGGGCCATTGTCCTGAGCGTCGTGGCGGCCTTGGTGCTGTACGCATTGTTTGCCGGCGCGCGGACCCAGGAAATGGTGCAGGAACGCACCCAGGCGCAATTCGAGCAAATCATCGAGCAACGCCTTACGGCATTGGCGCAAACCCAGGCCACGCTGATCCAGCGCGAATTGGAAGCGCCGCTGGTGACCGCCAAAGGCCTGGCCACCACCAATGCGCTGATGGGCATGAAAGACCCAAGCGGCGCCGCCCCGTTGCAGGTCGGCCGTGAACAACTGATCAACTTGCTGCACGAAACCGTGGTGCGCAACCCGAAAATCCTCGGTTCCTATATAGCCTGGGAACCCAATGCCATCGACCACAACGACGCCCATTACCTGAACTCCACCGTCGTTGGTGTCGAGCCCACCAACGGGCGCTTCATGCCCTGGTGGTTCCGCAACCAGGACGGCAGCCTGGGCCTGGAAAAACTTGCCGACCTGACTGACCAAAAAATCCTCTCCACCGGCATTCGCGCCAGCGAGTATTACCTCTGCTCCAAGGAAACCCTGAAGCCTTGCGCCATCGACCCCGCCCCCTATCGTGTGGGTAACACCACGGTGATGCTGGCCTCGTTTATCGAACCGATCATGATCGACGGCGCGTTCCAGGGCATCGTCGGCGCCGACCTGTCGGTGAACTTCATCCAGGAAATGCTCACCGCAGCCGACCAGAAGCTTTACAACGGCGCCGGTGAAATGGCACTGATTTCCAGTAACGGCCGCCTGGTGGCCTACACCAAGGACCCGAGCAAACTGGGGGAGAAGGCCAGCGATCTGCTCGCAAAAAAAGAACTGGATAACCTCGGCCAACTGAAAATCGGCGACGTGCGCTACGACATCGACCAGGCCAACGGGCAAATCGAGTTGTTCCTGCCGTTCAACATCGGCCAGACCGATGCGCGCTGGACCCTGATGCTGCAACTGCCCCTGGGCGCGGTAATGGCCGACCTGCACACCCTGCAAAGCGACCTCGATGCCCAGCGCAAAACCGATATCTTCGGCATGACCATGGTCGGCCTGTTGATTGCTGGCATCGGCCTGCTGGTGATCTGGCTGGTGGGCCATGGCATTGCGCGGCCGCTCAAGCAAATGGTGGCGATGCTCAATGACATCGCCCAGGGCGAAGGCGACCTGACGCGCCGCCTGACCAGTGACCGCGCCGATGAACTGGGCGCGATTGCCGCGGGTTTCAACACCTTCCTGATCAAGCTGCAGGGCATGATTACCCAGGTGGTCAGTTCGGTGCAGAAGGTCAGCGACTCGTCGGAGCACACCGCCGATATCGCCATCCGCACCAACCAGGGCGTGCACAAACAAATGGCCGAGATCGACCAGGTCGCCACCGCCGTGCACGAAATGACCGCCACCGCCCAGGACGTGGCGCGCAATGCCACCCAGGCCGCACAAGCCGCCACCCACGCCGACCAGGCCGCGAGCCAGGGCATGCAGATTGTGCGCGACACCTCCACCTCCATCGGCGCCCTGGCCCTGGAGATCGGCAAGGCCGTTGGCGTGGTCCAGGCCCTGGCCAAGGACAGCGAAAACATCAATGCAATCCTGACCGCTATCCGCGGCATTGCCGAGCAGACCAACCTGCTGGCCCTCAACGCCGCAATCGAAGCTGCCCGGGCCGGCGAACAGGGCCGGGGGTTTGCGGTGGTAGCCGACGAAGTACGCAACCTGGCGCAGAAAACCCAGAAGGCCACCGAAGAAATCCAGACCATGATCCAGCAATTGCAGCAAGGCACGCGGGATGTGGTGCGGGTCATGGAAGACAGCCAGCAGCGCACCGATGAAAGCGTGCAACACGCTGCCAAGGCCGCCCAGGCTTTGGAGACCATCACCCAGGCCGTATCGGTGATCAATGACATGAACACGCAGATTGCCAGTGCGGCGGAAGAACAGAGCGCGGTGGCCGAGGACATCAACCGCAATGTGATCAATATCGGCCAGGTGGCCAATGAAGTGGCTGGCGGTGCGGATGAATCCAGTGCCGCGAGTGCGGGGCTGACCCAGTTGGCGGAGCAGCAGCGGCGGTTGATCAATCAGTTCAAGGTCTGACGGCTTCAGTGGGCTTCAGGGCCTCATCGCTGCATGAGTATCTACACAATTTAAAACCAAGCTGATAGGGCTGTTGTGGCGAGCGGGCTTGTCGGAACGCCGCATCGCCCGCTCGCCACAATAAAGTTCGTCAGTTTCTGAAAGTTGTGTAGATACTCATGCTCATCGCTGGCAAGCCAGTAAATCCCCCACACAACCTCCAGGCTCACCCCGGAGTAAGGCATTCCGGGCCATTGAGCTTGGGATCATTGACCATATTTGCCAGCACCCGCTCGCGCAACGCGGTGGGCTCACCGGCCAGCAATCCCTGCAACACATGCAACGGCGTCTCGGGGTCCAGCCACGCTTCCTGACCTGCCGCATCCAGAATCAACGGCCGGCGCTGGCTCTGCGCCGCCTGGGTGACCACCGCCGCACTCAGCCACACCTGCTCCTGCACCGGGTAAGCCTCCCAGATCGCCGCGAAAAACAGGGTCGAACCCTCCCCCGGCGTCAACCAGTAAGGGCGCTTGCGCTGGGTACCGCGCCACTCATAAAAGCCATTGGCCGGCAGCAGGCAACGGCGTAGACGAAAGGCCTCGCGAAACATCGGCTGTTCGGCCAGGGTTTCGGCGCGGGCGTGGGCCGGGGTGCGGGACAGATCGGTCAACCACGGCGGCGTCAGCCCCCAACGTGCCCGCGCCAAGGTGCGCTGACCGTCAGTGGCGCGCTGGATCAGCACCGAATCATTGGGGGAAATATTCCACTGGGCCTGTTGATCCGCCGGGAAACCCGGCAAGGCGGCAAAGGCTTGATTCCAGCGAAACAGGGCATAACGTCCACACATGGGGCAACACGACTCTTGGGTAAACCGATCGACAGCCTAACAGACCAACACGTCGGGGTAGCTGTCGGGTTCATCACCGGGCAACGGCTGCGCACCGATGTACGCAGTAATCAGCTCGCGGGCACAGGTGGCTTGGTCGTTCTCCACTTCCAGGCCCAACAGGCCGAAAATCGGCAGCTCCCCCGTGCCACCGAGCAAATGACGCCCCACCAGATGGGCATTGATGCCTTCGCTGGCGAGCATTTGTTGCAACAACTCACCTTCCATCAGGTTTTCCGGCTCGTAGATTCGTTGCATGGCCGCCCCCTTTACTCATTCTCGCTGCGTACTTCGAGCATCCATTCGTCGCCGTGAACCTGCAGCTCGAAAATGATCGGCCGACAGCACACCTGGCAGTCTTCTATATAGTTCTGGTCACCACCGGACAAGTCCACGCTTGTCTCGATCCGTTCACCACAATAAGGACAATCGTACAGCGCACTTTCGAGCATCGCGGTCTCCCAGGTGACTTGTGCGTATAATCGCCGGTCTATTTGCAGGGCTTTTTCGTTTGATGCCATTTGTTCAGACCTCGCCCTGTCACTTATCGATCCAAACCTTTACTTACCCTAGCCGTTTCTAACAAGAGAGCATGATGGGCGAATTCGATACCATCCGACCTTACAACGACAGCGAAGTCCCGGCAGTGCTGGCCCGGCTGTTCAGTGACAAGGCCTTTCTGGACATCCTGACCCACTTTCGCTTCCCGCGCTTTGCCGGTGCCTTTGGCTGGCTGCTCAAGCCGCTGATCGCCCAGAAGCTGCGCCGTGAGTTCGCCGGTGTCACCACCGTCGCCACCTTGCAGGACAAAGTCGAGTTTTACGTCGACCACACCATTGACCGGGCGACCGACGGCGTCACCTATACCGGGGTCGAGCAGCTCAAGTCCGGCACGGCCTACGTGTTCCTGGCCAACCACCGCGATATCGTGATGGACCCGGCCTTCGTCAACTATGCGGTGTACCACGCCGGCCTGCCAACACCGCGTATTGCCATCGGTGACAACCTGCTGCAGAAGCCGTTTGTCAGCGACCTGATGCGCCTGAACAAGAGTTTTATCGTGCATCGCTCCATCACCGGGCGACGCGAGAAAATGGCGGCGTATCAGTTGCTGTCGGCTTACATCAACCATTCGATCCGCAACGACTGCCAGTCGATCTGGATCGCCCAGGCCGAAGGTCGCGCCAAGGATGGAGATGATCGCACCGAGTCGGCGATCCTCAAGATGTTCCATATGAGCCGCAAGGACGAGCCATTCGCCGAGGTCATCCTGTCGCTGAACCTGACGCCGGTGTCCATCAGCTACGAATACGACCCGTGCGACGCAGCCAAGGCCCGTGAGCTGTATATCCGCGCCACCACCGGGACCTACACCAAGGCGCCAGGTGAGGATGACGTGAGCATCGCCCTGGGCATCACCGGCTACAAGGGCCGGGTCCACATCAACTTTGCGCCGCCCATCACCGAGCGTTTTGAAGACACCAAGCTGCTGGCCATCGAGATGGACCGGCAGATTCTCGGCGGGTATCGGTTGTTTCCAGTGCACTACCTGGCATATGCACAGTGGAGCGAGGCCGACCCGCAATTGCAGGTGCCGACGGCTGCCGAGGTATTCCCGGCGGACGAGCTGGCGAAAGCGAAAGCCGAGTGGGAACGACGCTTGAATGCCTGCCCGGCAGAGCACCGACCGTATCTGGTGCTGCAATATGCGACGCCGGTGCGTAATCAGTACCGGGTCAAAGCAGGGATCCCCCCTGTAAACACCCATCTAAATGTGGGAGCGGGCTTGCTCGCGAAAGCGGTGGATCAGTCAAATCTGTACTAACTGATCCACCGCTTTCGCGAGCAAGCCCGCTCCCACAGTTGTTTTGTGGTGTTTTTACAGTCGAGTACTGAGCCAGGACAGCAGCAACGCCAGGCTAAGACAGGCAAAGCTAATGCGATAGCCAAGGCGATGACTGCGCTCGGTACGCACATCCAGAAACAACATCGGCTGGTCGATCGCCCGCTCTTCGCTCTGTGCGGCCAGATTGGCCATCGCGCGTTGTTCCCGCAGGCGCGTGACGAACAGCAGCCCGGCGCCAGGGCACGCAATCAGCAGTGCAGCGGTATTGATCAGTAGCGCAGGCAACGGCATTTCAGACCCCAGTGTGACAGTTATCCATCCAAATGCGCTCTCCCGCGCATTGCAGCTCCCTGCCCCCATTGACGACTAATGTATCGAGTAATTTACAGCGTCACCTGAACGTCACCTTAACAAGCCACCCTGTTGCCCTTCGTACACTCAGGAGCTTGTCATGTTGCATGCGCAGAACCAGGATCGGCTGTACCTGATCGCCCCAAGCGATGAGCAAGAGGCGCTGGTCGGCGGCCTGGCGTTCAATGTCCAGGACCGGCACTGGCTGGTGTATTGCGCCCTCGGCGGGCATCAACATGCCGACCTGCCGGAGCTGGATCTGCTGACTGGCGTGAGTGTGCTGGACTTTTATGTCGAAACGGCGGCATGACGCCAGCAGGCACAAAAAAGCCGGGCCCGTGGCGGGGCCCGGCTTTTTTACTAGCGATTATTGCGAGCTGAGGATCTGGCCGATGCTTGGATCCTTGAACAGGCGCGTCAGGGCATCACTCAACACGTCGCTGACCAGCTTGGTGTTGGTTTCCTGGTTCGGCGCCATGCCGAAGCGCTGGTCCAGGGATGCACCGTAACGGCCGCTGTAGCGGCGGTTGCCAGCCGACACATCAGAGCGGAAGGTCGCGCCAATGGTGGCTTCGGTCACGTACAGGCCTTCCTTGGGCGACTGGTACTTCAGCTCGGCCAGGGTCACGGTCAACTGCGGTGCGCCTGGCGAGTTGCTGGTCGGGGTGAAGCCCAGCAGACGCACAGCGGCTTCGGCCTGGGCTTGCAGCTTGGGCAGCACGTCGGCACCGGTCACCGTGATGGAGCTGGTTTCCGGGTACAAGCCACCGCGAGTGCCCAGGGTCGGCGACGGACGACCGTCAACCACCCGCACCGAGACCGGCTGGCCGTGGCCCACAGGCGCCAGCTGCGTAGTGAGCTTGGGTTGCGGGCTGAGTTGCTGCGGGCTGTGGGCGCAGCCAACCAGGGTCAAGCTGGTCACAGTGATCAAACCGAACAACAGGCGTTGCAACATGCTTTTCTCTCCAGAATTCAGGTACCGACAGGCCGGCAGTATAGCGGCGCGCCACTGTCGGGAACTAGCGCCAGTTACAACCTCAGACCCAGGCCCGCCGGCAGCGGTTCAGTGTCACCGATATGTCATGCTGGGCTGGCATGCTTGCCCCCATTATCAGGAGGCCAACCATGCTCAATCTTCTCTGGCGCTTTTTCGCTCGCACACCCGCCCATCGCAACTTTGCCCTGCTCGACCAGCAAGGTCGCTGCCAGGCATTCAAGCAGTGCAGCCTGCCCCCCGTAGGCGAAGGCTGGGTCGAAGTCGCAGAGATCCGCCTGAGCTGGATGCACCATCCCCTGCCCGCCCGCGCACGCGTCAGCCCGCGCCGCGCACGGTCATCCCACCGACTGCCGTTGACCGCCTGACCGAAGCGCTAATAAAAGTCATAAAACACGTCCATTTCCCCGCAGTTCTTCGCTACAATCTCCCCCCGATTATAAGGACGTCTCCTGATCGGGCCTCGCAGCATCGCTAATGCCCTGGTATTAGCTCCCCCGCACCGCCCACAGAGAGCCGCCCACACAGATCGAGTGAAGCTGGCGAGCTGGCTGTTTTGTCTGCAAACCTGCGCCTTTACCGAATCTGCCAGAGCTGCCATTGCGCTCGGCCACTTGAGTTGTTTGCCCGTTATGCCGCGTGTCGGCAGTGATTTCGGGCCAGGTGCCAGACTGGGCAGCCCTTTTTTGAGGTTCACGTCTTCAAAAGAGCGTGAAAAAAACGGGTTTTCACAACTTCACAAGAGTGTGGCGAGCAAATGAATAGTTTTGCGTTTGTACAAGCACCATCAACGTCTGGCACTGCCCAACCACACAGGACCGAGTACTCCTCAAAAACCGGAGCTTGAAGCCTGTCCGCTACGGATTTGGTTGCACGATCGGACGTACTTGACCATAAGTCGAATTGCCACAGGGCCCCTGAAATGCGTTCATATGCAGATAAGGCCTGGTCGGCAGCGTCCGCTGAAGTTGCAAAAAAATTGCGAAGAATCGGACATGGCGATCCTGGCCATGGGTAACCTGGGGCATCACGTGAACCGCCCCGTCACTCCTGGCAGCCATGCCGTCAATTTGGTGCTGCAGATTTTGGAGACGCGTTAAATGGCGCATAACGAAGCAGTCGACGTAGTACTGGTAGGTGCGGGCATCATGAGTGCCACCCTCGCCGTACTGCTCAAGGAGCTCGACCCCGGCCTCAAGCTGGAAGTCGTTGAGCTGATGGATTCGGGTGCCGCGGAGAGTTCCAACCCGTGGAACAACGCCGGTACCGGTCACGCCGGGCTGTGTGAGCTGAACTACACCCCGCAGGCGGCTGATGGTTCCATCGACATCAAGAAAGCCGTGCACATCAACACCCAGTTCGAGGTATCCAAGCAGTTCTGGGCGTACCTGACCAAAAAAGGCACCTTTGGCTCGTCCAAGTCTTTTATCAGTCCAGTGCCGCACCTGAGCTTCGTGCAGGGCGAAAAAGGCGTGTCGTTCCTCAAGAAGCGCTTTGAAACACTCAGCCAGCACCACGCGTTCTCGGACATGCACTACACCGAAGACCGGGCAGAAATGGCCGAGTGGATGCCGCTGATGATGCCTGGCCGCCCCGCCGATGAAAAAATCGCCGCGACCCGCGTGATGAACGGTACCGACGTCAACTTCGGCGCCCTGACCAACCAATTGCTGGCGCACCTGAGCAGCTCCCCGGATGCCCAGGTCAAGTACAGCAAGCGCGTCACCGGCCTCAAGCGCAATGGCACCGGCTGGACCGTGAGCATCAAGGACGTCAACAGCGGCAACACGCGCCATGTCGACGCCAAGTTCGTCTTCCTCGGCGCCGGTGGCGCGGCCCTGCCGCTGCTGCAAGCCTCGGGCATCGAAGAAAGCAAGGGCTTTGGTGGCTTCCCGGTCAGCGGCCAGTGGCTGCGCTGCGACAACCCGGAAGTGGTCAAGCAGCACCAGGCCAAGGTTTACAGCCAGGCGGCCGTGGGTTCGCCGCCGATGTCGGTGCCGCACCTGGACACCCGCGTGGTGGAGGGCAAGAAGTCCCTGCTGTTCGGACCATACGCCGGCTTTACTACCAAGTTCCTCAAGTTCGGCTCGTTCCTTGACCTGCCCATGTCGATCCGCCTCGGCAACATCGGCCCGATGCTGGCCGTGGCCCGTGACAACATGGACCTGACCAAGTACCTGGTCAGCGAAGTGATGCAATCGATGGAGCAGCGCCTGGAATCCCTGCGCCGCTTCTACCCCGAGGCCAAAGCCGAGGACTGGCGCCTGGAAGTGGCCGGCCAACGGGTGCAGATCATCAAGAAAGACCCGAAGAAAGGCGGCGTGCTGCAATTTGGTACCGAACTGGTCGCGGCCAAGGACGGTTCGCTGGCCGCGCTGCTGGGCGCCTCCCCTGGTGCTTCGGTGACTGTGTCGATCATGCTGGAATTGATCGAACGCTGCTTCCCGACCCAGGCGGCCGGCGAATGGGCGGCCAAGCTGCAGGAAATCTTCCCGGCCCGGGAAAAAATCCTGGAGACCGATGCCGAGCTGTATCGCCAGATCAGCGTGCAGAACAACATCAGCCTGGAGCTGGTTGAGCAAAGCAGCGAGCCCCAAACCTACGCCTGACGCCTGTAGGAGCGAGCTTGCTCGCGAAAAACCTGAAGACGCAGCGTTTATCCAGAATAAACGCGTCATCGTTAACGTTCTTCGCGAGCAAGCTCGCTCCTACAGAAGCGCCATAAAAAACGCCCCGCTCTCGTGATGAGAGCGGGGCGTTTTTTATGTCTTGGGCATTCAGCCGCGAGCGTTTTCGATCAGCTCGATGTACTCGTCCGCATTGCGCTGGTCCTTGATGAGGTCCACGAAGGTCTGGCCATGCTCATCCTTGCCATCGAGGTCCAGCCCGGCTTCCTTGAAAAAGCCCAGGAACCGCTCGAAATCATCAATGCGCAAGCCGCGATAGGCTTTGATCAGTTTGTGCAGGGAAGGTGAAGTGGCGTCGACCGGTTCAAAATCCAGGAACAGTTTGATCTGATCGTCGCCGATCTCGTCACCAATCACTTGTTTCTTATCTTTACGCATTGCCGACTCCAGCCTGCAGACATATACACGGGGGTAAGAAGTCTACCTGCGGGACTCCAGGTTCGGAAGCCACGAAAATCGAATGCAGGTTCAGTCGAACTGGCCCAGCATCCAGCGGTGATACTCAGCCATACCGGCCTCACCTTCCCGGGGCGCCCAGGTGGCCAGCTCGCCCTCGCCTACCGGGCGATAAGGGCCAGCCTTGCACTCGAACATCACCGTGTCGGGCTCGAGCACCACCAGGCCGTGGAAAACCCCGGGCGACAGATCAACGCCCTGGCAATCGCCACCCGCCTGCAAGACGCGCCGCTCCAGGACTTCGCCTGACTCGCTGAAGATCAGAATGCCCAGGCGCCCCTTGAGTACCAGCAGGGTCTCGGCCTTGTCAGCGGTAAGATGACGATGGGGCTGCACATAGGTGTGTGGCTGCAAGCCGACAGCCATGCGATGGCACGGCTCTTCCATCTGATGGAAGTTGACGTTCTGCCGGCCCCTGGGGTTGGCGGCGGCTTTCTCGGCCAATTCGGCAAACAGCGATTGATCAAGAAAACGCGCCATGGCTTACATCCCCTTCACAGCAAAGATGCCATTGGCATTGCGCCAGTAGCCCTTGTAGTCCATGCCATAACCGAAAATGTAGCGGTCGATGCACGGCAGGCCAACGTAATCGGCCTTCAGGTCCGGGCGGGCCTTGCGGTCGTGGTCCTTGTCGATCAGTACGGCGGTGTGCACTTTGCGCGCACCGGCGTGTTTGCAGAAGTCGATGATCGCGCCCAGGGTATGACCCTCGTCGAGGATGTCGTCGATGATCAATACGTCGCGGTCGATGAACGACACTTCCGGCTTGGCTTTCCAGAACAGGTCGCCGCCGCTGGTTTCATTGCGATAGCGGGTGGCGTGCAGGTAAGACGCTTCCAGGGGGAATTGCAGATGAGTGAGCAATTTGCCGGCGAAAATCAGACCGCCGTTCATCACACAGAACACCACCGGGTTGGTATCGGCCATTTCGCGGGTGATGTGCGCGCCGACCTTGGCGATAGCCTCTTCGACTTGCGCTTCGGTGTACAGGCAGTCAGCCTCGCGCATGATTTGACGGATATGCTCGAGATCAGCGGACATGGCGCTCTCCAGGGGTACTGTGGCAAGAAAAGCGGGCGAAGGTACGCCTCTGGGACGCAACGTTCAAGCCTTTATGGACTAACGTACTGGTTGTCTATAGGACAACACCCTCGGATAGATTAATCTAGGCCGGTTTTTTTGCCCGCCGCCGGAGCCTTTCCCCATGCCCATCCGTGAGATCCGCCACCCGCTGATCCGACACAAGCTCGGCCTTATGCGCCGCGCCGACATTAGCACGAAGAACTTCCGTGAGCTTGCTCAGGAAGTCGGAGCGTTGCTCACCTACGAAGCCACTAAAGATTTACCCCTGGAAAACTACGAGATCCCCGGTTGGTGCGGTCCCGTCCAGGTCGAGAAAATCGCCGGCAAGAAAATTACCGTGGTGCCGATCCTGCGCGCCGGTATCGGCATGCTTGAAGGCGTGCTGAGCCTGATCCCGGGCGCCAAGGTCAGCGCTGTGGGCGTCGCCCGCAACGAAGAAACCCTGCAGGCCCACACCTACCTGGAAAAACTCGTCCCGGAAATCGACGAGCGCCTGGCGATGATCATCGACCCGATGCTGGCCACCGGCAGTTCCATGGTCGCCACCATCGACCTGCTGAAGAAAGCCGGCTGCAAGGACATCCGCGCCATGGTGCTGGTGGCTGCGCCCGAAGGTATCGCCGCCGTCGAAAAAGCGCACCCGGATGTAGTGATCTACACCGCGTCCATCGATGAGCGCCTGAACGAACACGGCTACATCATTCCGGGCCTGGGCGATGCGGGCGATAAAATCTTCGGCACCAAGCAGAAGGACGCGTGAACATGCAGGATGAATTCAACGACCCGCTTTGGCGCCAGATCCTGTCTGGCGCACAGATGCTCTTCGTAGCATTTGGCGCGCTGGTGTTGATGCCGCTGATCACAGGTCTTGATCCAAACGTTGCACTGTTTACCGCAGGTCTTGGCACATTGCTGTTCCAGGTAGTCACGGGGCGCCAAGTGCCGGTGTTCCTGGCGTCGAGCTTTGCCTTTATCACCCCGATCATTCTCGCCAAGGGCCAGTTCGGCCTCGCGGCGACCATGGGCGGTGTGATGGCGGCGGGTTTCGTCTACA
Source organism: Pseudomonas hygromyciniae (assembly GCF_016925675.1). Classification (NCBI taxonomy): domain Bacteria; kingdom Pseudomonadati; phylum Pseudomonadota; class Gammaproteobacteria; order Pseudomonadales; family Pseudomonadaceae; genus Pseudomonas; species Pseudomonas hygromyciniae. The sequence continues at coordinate 4,928,808 of NZ_CP070506.1, forward strand.
CCTTTCTGGGCCTGGCCGTGAAGATCAAGGGCACCGGTTTTATCGACCGGTTGCTGCCGCCCGTGGTCATCGGGCCGGTGATCATCTCCATCGGCCTGGCCATGGCGCCGATTGCTGCGAACATGGCAATGGGCAAGTCGGGTGACGGTGCCGAGCTGATCCATTACCAGACAGCAATGTTGATCTCGATGCCGGCGCTGCTCACCACGCTGATCGTGGCCGTGTTCGGCAAGGGCATTTTCCGCCTGGTGCCGATCATTGCCGGGGTGCTGGTGGGTTTTGGCATGTCGTTCTACTTTGGCGTGGTCGATACCGCGAAGATCGCCGCCGCGCCATGGTTCGCCCTGCCTCACTTCACCGCGCCGGAATTCAACTGGCAGGCGATTCTGTTCATTGTCCCGGTCGCCCTGGCACCGGCCATTGAACACATCGGCGGCGTGATTGCTGTGGGTAGCGTGACCGGTCGCGATTACCTGAAAAAGCCCGGCCTGCATCGCACGCTGTTGGGCGACGGCATCGCCACCACCACGGCTGGCCTGTTTGGCGGCCCGCCCAACACCACCTACGCCGAAGTGACGGGCGCGGTGATGCTGACCAAGAACTACAACCCGAAAATCATGACCTGGGCGGCGGTATTTGCCATCACCCTGGCCTTTGTCGGCAAGTTCGGCGCACTGCTGCAGAGCATTCCGGTGCCGGTGATGGGCGGGATTCTGTGCCTGTTGTTCGGCTCGATTGCCGCGGTGGGGATGAATACCCTGATCCGTCACAAGATCGACCTGGGGGAAGCCCGCAATCTGGTGATTGTGTCGGTGACCCTGGTATTCGGGATTGGCGGTGTGCTGATCGGCACCGGCACTGGCCCCGACGATTTCGGCCTGAAAGGCATCGCCCTGTGTGCGGTGGTGGCGATTGGCTTGAACCTGCTGCTGCCGGGCAATGACGGCTGGAAACACAAGAAGCCGGATGAGCCGTTGCTCTAAAGGCTACGGATGGTCGGTGTTGCTGTTGGCCTCATCGCGGGCAAGCCCGGCTCCCACATTGGAACGCATTTCAATGAGGGAACCGGGCTTGCCCGCGATGAGCATAAGTATCTACACAACTTTCACAAACTAGTGAACTCCTCCGTGGCGAGCGGGCTTGCTCGCGCTGGGCTGCGAAGCAGCCCTAAACCCGCCTATCGCGGTTTATCTGAAGAAACGCGGCGGGCTTGTTGGGGCTGCTTCGCAGCCCAGCGCGGGGCAAGCCCGCTCGCCACAACTGCGCTAGCTGCCTGGGTCTAGGCGTTGCGGCAACGTTGTGTAGATACCTATGCCGCGATGAGGCCAGTGCAGCCAATATAGATTTAAGCCTTAAAGTTCGCCCAAGCCATCGACCAGCGCCTGGTTCTGCTCCGGCGTACCAATGCTGATCCGCAGGAACTGGGCAATCCGCTCCTGCTTGAAGTGCCGCACAATCACCCCTTGCTCGCGCAGCTTGGCCGCCAGGCCGGCCGCGTCGTGCCGTGGGTGGCGGGCAAAGATGAAGTTGGCCGCCGAAGGCAGCACTTCAAAGCCTTTACTCTTCAATTGCGCAACCACCTTCTCGCGGCTATCGATGACCAACTGACAGGTCTTCTCGAAGTATTCACGATCTTCAAAGGCCGCCGCCGCGCCAACAATCGCCAGGCGATCCAGCGGATAGGAGTTGAAGCTGTTCTTGACCCGCTCCAGCGCCTCGATCAGGTCCGGATGGCCCACCGCCAGGCCTACGCGCAAACCGGCCAGTGAGCGCGATTTGGAGAGGGTCTGGGTAACCAGCAGGTTGGGGTAACGATCCACCAGGCTGATGGCGGTTTCGCCACCGAAGTCGATATAGGCTTCATCGACCACCACCACCGAATCCGGGCTGGCCTTGAGCAACTGCTCCACCGCGTCCAACGCCAGCACGCAGCCGGTCGGCGCGTTCGGGTTGGGGAAGATGATCCCGCCATTGGGCTTGGCATAGTCTGCCACACGGATCTGGAACTGCTCGTCCAGCGGCACCGGGTCGGACTTGATGCCGTACAGCCCGCAGTAGACTGGATAAAAGCTGTAGCTGATATCCGGAAACAGCAGCGGCAAGTCGTGCTGGAACAACCCGTGGAAGATGTGCGCCAGGACTTCATCAGAACCGTTACCGAGGAATACCTGATTCCCATCCACCCCGTAATACTTGGCCACGGCCTGCTTGAGCAGGTCGCTGTTGGGGTCGGGGTACAAACGCAGGTTGTCGTTCAACTCGGCCTGCATCGCCGCCAGCGCCTTGGGCGATGGCCCATAGGGGTTTTCATTGGTGTTGAGCTTGACCAGCTTGGTCAGCTTCGGCTGCTCGCCGGGCACGTAAGGCACGAGGTCCTTGACGAAAGGGCTCCAGAATTTGCTCATGTCTTACTCTCCCTTGACGATGCGGTATTCGGCGCTACGGGCGTGTGCGCTCAACGATTCGCCACGGGCCAGCACCGAGGCGGTCTTGCCCAGCTCGGAAGCGCCCTGGGGCGAGCAGAAGATGATCGACGAACGCTTCTGGAAGTCATACACCCCCAGCGGCGACGAGAACCGCGCGGTGCCGGACGTTGGCAATACGTGGTTGGGACCGGCGCAGTAGTCGCCCAGGGCTTCGCTGGTGTGGCGGCCCATGAAGATCGCACCGGCATGGCGAATCGACGGCAGCCAGGCTTGTGGGTCGGCCACGGACAGCTCCAGGTGTTCCGGCGCGATGCGGTTGGCCACTTCGATGGCCTGCTCCATGTCCTGCACCAGAATCAGTGCGCCACGGCCATTGATCGACTTCTCGATGATCTCGGCACGCTCCATGGTCGGCAGCAACTTGTTGATGCTGGCCGCCACCTTGTCGAGGAACTCGGCGTCGGGGCTGACCAGGATCGCCTGGGCATCTTCGTCGTGCTCGGCCTGGGAGAACAGGTCCATGGCGATCCAGTCCGGATCGGTCTGACCGTCGCACACCACGAGGATTTCCGAAGGGCCGGCAATCATGTCGATACCGACCTGGCCAAACACGTGGCGTTTGGCGGTGGCCACGTAGATATTGCCGGGGCCGACCACCTTGTCCACCTTCGGCACGCTCTCGGTGCCATAGGCCAACGCAGCCACTGCCTGAGCACCGCCGATGGTGAACACGCGGTCAACCCCGGCGATGCAGGCCGCGGCCAACACCAGTTCGTTGATTTCACCGCGTGGGGTCGGGACCACCATGACCACTTCAGTCACACCGGCCACCTTGGCGGGAATGGCATTCATCAGCACCGACGAGGGGTACGAGGCCTTGCCGCCCGGCACGTACAGGCCGGCGCGGTCCAGGGGCGTGACCTTCTGGCCCAGCACCGTGCCATCGGCCTCGGTGTAGCTCCAGGAATCCTGCTTCTGTTTTTCGTGGTAGCTGCGCACCCGCGCTGCCGCGACTTCCAGGGCTTCACGCTGGGGCGCCGTGATGCGCGTCAGGGCCAGCTCCAGGCGTTCGCGGGGCAGGATCAGGTCGGCCATGGACTTGACGTCCAGGCCGTCGAACTGCCGGGTAAAGTCCACCAGCGCCGCATCGCCGCGCTCGCGCACAGCCTTGATGATGTCGAGCACTCGCTGGTTGACCGAGTCGTCGGACACACTTTCCCAGCTCAGCAGATGATCCAGATGATGGGCGAAATCCGGGTCGGCAGCGTTGAGTCGGGCAATTGCAGTGGACGTGGTCATAGCGAGGGCCTCAATAGAATTGGCAAAAACTCAGGCGCCCTAAACTAGCAGTCGTTTCCGCTTGGGCACCTGAGAATTCTGGCTATGAGGCGGATAGACGGGCGCGACCTAAGGCCGCGCAGGTGAGTCAACCGCGGTGTCGAGACTCCACTGCCTTGCGCAGGGTGTCGATCAACGCCTGAATACGGGCGTGCTGCATTTTCATCGAGGCTTTGTTGACGATCAGGCGGGAGCTGATGTCGGCGATAAATTCCTGGGGTTCCAGGCCATTGGCGCGCAGCGTGTTGCCGGTGTCGACCACGTCGATGATTTTGTCGGCCAGGCCAATCAGCGGCGCCAGCTCCATCGAGCCATAAAGCTTGATGATATCGACCTGACGGCCTTGCTCGGCGTAATAACGCTTGGCGACGTTGACGAACTTGGTGGCCACGCGCAGGCGGCCCTTGGGTTCGACGTCACCAACACGGCCGGCGGTCATCAGCTTGCACAGGGCAATACGCAGATCCAGCGGCTCGTACAGGCCCTGGCCACCGTATTCCATCAGCACGTCTTTACCGGCGACACCAAGGTCGGCGGCGCCATGTTCAACGTAGGTCGGCACGTCGGTCGCACGCACGATCAACAGGCGAACGTCGTCCTGGGTCGTGGGGATGATCAGCTTGCGGCTTTTGTCCGGATTCTCGGTCGGCACGATGCCCGCTTCAGCCAGAAGCGGCAAAGTATCGTCAAGGATGCGGCCCTTGGACAGTGCGATGGTCAACATGGGAAACGTCAGTCCTTCATCAGGCTATTGCTGTCCGGTCGCAAACGGCGCCAGACACAGATCGAGGCCATGACAGCCTCGATTTGAAACAAACCAGTGTTTGTGGGAGCGCGCTTGCTCGCGAAGAACTCATGGATACCACGTTGATTCTGAATAACGCGTTATCGTTGACGTTTTTCGCGAGCAAGCTCGCGCCTACAGTGCAGCTGGGACTAGCCCGGTACGCGGCGGATTTTTGCGCCGAGCATCTGCAGTTTTTCTTCGATGCACTCATAGCCACGGTCTATGTGGTAGATGCGATCGATCAGGGTATCGCCGTCAGCGCACAGTGCCGAGATCACCAGGCTGGCCGAAGCCCGCAGGTCGGTGGCCATTACTGGCGCGCCCTTGAGCTGCTCGATACCGGTGACGATGGCAGTGTTGCCTTCGACCTGGATCTTGGCGCCCATGCGGTGCAATTCATACACGTGCATGAAACGGTTTTCGAAGATGGTCTCGATCACCGCACCGGTGCCTTCGGCAATCGCGTTCAGGGAGATGAACTGTGCCTGCATGTCGGTGGGGAACGCCGGGTACGGAGCGGTACGCACGTTGACGGCTTTAGGCCGCTTGCCGTGCATGTTCAGCTCGATCCAGTCTTCGCCGGTGGTGATTTCGGCACCGGCTTCGCGCAATTTTTCCAGGACCGCTTCCAGGATGGTCGGATCGGTGTCCTTGACCTTGACGCGACCACCGGTGACGGCAGCAGCAACCAGGTAGGTACCGGTCTCGATACGGTCCGGCATCACTTTGTAGGTCGCCGAGTGCAGGCGCTTCACACCGTCGATGGTGATGGTGTCGGTGCCGGCGCCAGTGATGTTGGCACCCATGGCGATCAGGAAGTTGGCCAGGTCGACCACTTCCGGCTCACGCGCGGCGTTCTGCAGGACGCTACGGCCATTGGCCAGGGCCGCAGCCATCATGATGTTCTCGGTACCGGTCACGCTGACGGTATCAAAGAAGAAGTTGGCGCCACGCAGGCCGCCTTCCGGCGCCTTGGCCTTGATGTAGCCGCCTTCGACGTCGATGGTCGCGCCCATGGCTTCAAGGCCACGGATGTGCAGGTCCACCGGACGCGAACCGATGGCGCAACCGCCAGGCAGTGCCACTTCGGCTTCGCCGAAACGGGCAACCATCGGGCCCAGTACCAGGATCGAGGCACGCATGGTTTTCACCAATTCGTACGGTGCGATCAGGGTCTTGATGGTGCGCGGGTCGATTTCGACCGACAGTTTCTCGTCGATCACCGGCTCAATGCCCATGCGACCGAACAGTTCGATCATGGTGGTGATGTCGTGCAGGTGCGGCAGGTTGGCTACGGTAACCGGGCCATCGCACAGCAAGGTAGCGGCCAGGATCGGCAAGGCCGAGTTTTTAGCCCCGGAGATACGGATTTCGCCATCAAGACGGGCACCGCCGGTAATAATCAATTTATCCATAAGAATCTCGACGCCTTGGGGGCTCAGGTGCGCTCGGCCCAGGCCGCGCGGCTGAAAAATTTCATAGTGACCGCATGGATGCTGCCATCGGTGATCCACGGGTTCAAATGGGCATAGATCTGCTGCTGACGCTTGACCGGGCTCAATGCCGCCAGTTCATCGCTAATCACGTTCAGCTGGAAATTGCAGCCTTCGCCTTCAACTGCAACTTCAGTATTCGGCAGCTTTCCTTCAAGGAAGCTTTTAACTTCTAGGGCCTGCATGCTCAACCTCTATCGGCGCCCAGTGCGCGCGGGTCGCACATCATACAAAAAAGCCCCGCGCCTGCGAACCCCGCATAGCAGGACTCTGACGGGGGGCTTCTTCAATAATGTGTATTAAGGATGCGCCAACAGCTCGGTCAAACCGCTAACCTGGGCAATTTCACGCATATCCTCGGGTAATGCGCGAATACTGACAGGTTTGTTGACCTTTGCTGCGTCACGTAGGAAACACAAGAGCAATGACAAGCCAACACTGCTGGACTTCACCACCGCCGAGCAATCGATAACCAATGCCTGCGCGGTGCTGGCATTGATCAGCGCCTGACCCTGCTTGCGCAGGACCGGCCCAGTGCTGTAGTCGAGCACGCCACTGAGGAGCAACTCGCCGGCCTGGCCTTGACGAACAGCCGACTCGGTCATGGGGCCTGCTTCTCTGCGGCGTCTTCGGTCACTTCCTTGGCCTTGGCCACTTCACCAGCCCAGCCATCAATGGTCTTGTCCAGGTCGTTGCCATTGCGCTGCATCGCATCGGCGAACTGATCACGGAACAACTTGCCGATGTTGATGCCGTTGATGATCACGTTGCGCACTTTCCACTCACCGTTGATTTTCTCAAGGGTGTAGGAAACCGGATAGACCGAGCCATTGTTGCCCTTCACCTGCATATCCACGCTGGTGCGGTTGCCGGACTCATCCTTGGCCGGGGAAACGACGATGCCCTGGTTGTTGTATTCCAGCAGGGCGTTGCCATAGAACTGCATCAGGCTGCGCTTGAAGTTTTCCTGGAAACGCTGCATCTGCGCAGGCGTAGCCTTGCGCGAGTACTTCACGGTCATGATGCTGCGGGAGATACCATCAGCGTCGACCACCGGCCCCACGATACCGTTGAGGGCATCGTAGAACGCGCTTGGGCTTTGCTTGTACTGTTCCTTGTTTGCCGCAAGGTCAGCCAGCAGCTCCTTGGTGGTTCTATCAATAATGTCGTGCGCCGTAGGCGCCGCCACGGCGTTAGCCATCAATGGCAAGGCTGCCAACAGCACCAACAGGCCACGTCGCAAGGTAGAGATCATGAACAAACTCCTCATTTGGCGTCTTTGCTAACCGTATTAAGCAGGAATTTACCGATCAGGTCCTCCAATACCAACGACGACTGTGTGTCATGAATGGTCGAACCATCCTTGAGCAAGGCTTCTTCCCCGCCCACGCTGATACCGATGTACTTTTCGCCCAGCAGACCCGCCGTGAGGATAGACGCAGTGGAGTCAGTCGGCAGGTTATCCACCTTCTTGTCCAGTTGCAGGGTCACTCGGCCGGTGAAGCTGTCGCGGTCCAGATCGATTGCCGTGACCTTGCCGATGGTCACACCGGCCATGGTCACTTTGGATCTGACCGTCAAACCGGCGATATTGTCGAAGTAGGCGTAAAGTTTATAGGTATCGGCGGCCGGGCTGGCCGACAAGCCGCTGACTCGCAGGGCGAGCAACAGTAAAGCCAGGATGCCAGCCAGCAAGAAAAGGCCGACACCGATTTCCACAGTGCGGTTTTGCATCAGAAATCTCCAAACATCAAGGCGGTCAAAATGAAGTCAAGGCCCAGTACCGCCAGCGAGGCGTACACAACGGTCTTGGTGGTGGCTCGACTGATCCCTTCTGAAGTGGGCTCACAGTCATAGCCTTGGAATACGGCAATCCAAGTCACGACGAAGGCGAAGACGATGCTCTTGATAATGCCATTGAGCACGTCACCGCTGAAGGTCACGCTGTTTTGCATATTGGCCCAGTAGGAGCCGTCGTAGACGCCCAGCCAGTCCACCGCCACCCACGAACCGCCCCAGATCCCGACCACGCTGAAAATCATCGCCAGCAGTGGCAAGGAGATGAAGCCGGCCCACAGGCGCGGGGCAACAATGTACTTGAGTGGGTCCACGCCGATCATTTCCAGGCTGGACAACTGCTCGGTGGCCTTCATGTTGCCGATCTCGGCGGTCAAGGCAGAACCAGCGCGCCCGGCAAACAGCAATGCCGTAACTACCGGCCCCAGTTCACGCAGCAGCGTCAGCGCAACCATCTGCCCCACCGCCTGCTCTGAACCGTAGCTGGACAGGATATTGAACCCCTGCAACGCCAGTACCATGCCGATGAACACCCCGGAGACCACGATGATCACCAGGGACATCACGCCAACCGAATGCAACTGCTTGAGCAGCAGGCCAAAACCGCCGCCGATGCCGCCGCGGCCAAGCAAGGCGTGAAACAGGAAAATCGTCGAACGCCCGAGCACTTCGACGATGTCGATGCCCGAGCGACCGAAAAGGCGGACCTTCTCGATTAAAGATGTCTTGCGCATCAGCGCTTCCCCAGAAGATCTGAGCGGTAGTCCGCTGCCGGAAAATGAAAAGGCACCGGGCCATCAGGATCACCGTTCATGAACTGGCGAATACGCGGGTTATCAGCATTCATCAGCTCTTCAGGCGTGCCCTGCCCCAATACCTGGCCATCGCCGACGACATAGAGATAGTCGGCAATGCTCGCGGTTTCGGCCAGGTCATGGGAAACCACGATGCTGGTGATGCCCAGCGCATCGTTGAGCAGGCGAATCAGGCGCACCAGAACGCCCATGGCGATAGGGTCCTGGCCGACAAACGGCTCGTCATACATCAGGATCTGCGGGTCGAGAGCAATCGCCCGTGCCAGGGCTACACGTCGCTTCATACCGCCGGAAAGCTCGTCAGGCATCAAGTCGATGGCACCGCGAAGCCCTACGGCCTGCAGTTTCAACAGCACGATGTCACGAATCATTTCTTCGGACAGCTGGGTATGCACCCGCAGCGGGAACGCGACGTTTTCGAAAACATCAAGATCGGTGAACAGAGCACCGCTCTGGAACAGCACTCCCATGTGCTTGCGCGCATCGAACAGGTCGCTGCGCGACAGGGTCGGCAGGTTCTGGCCATTGACCCAGACTTCGCCGGCAGTGGGACGCAACTGCATGCCCATCAGGCGCAGCAGGGTCGTCTTGCCGCAACCGGACGGCCCCATGATGCCCGTCACCTTGCCGCGGGGAATGCGAATATCGACATTATTGAAGATGCTGCGCGTACCGCGCTTGAAGGAAAGGCCCTTCAGCTCGACCGCGTAGGCGTTATCGGCACTCATCTAAACTCCTTGGGATGCAGCTTCTCACTCAGACACCACGTTTGGGACAACTGCTTGCGACAGTTAGACACATGTGAGCTGCGCGGACCGAACTGGCGGCGAACTATATCACTGCTGACATAAAGCGCCCAAGGCCGCAGCAGCGCTTGTTCAGAAACAGGACAGGTAAACGCGTATTTGAGAGTGTTCTCACATCCGAGCAGAACAAACCCTGACGAACTTGCGTGAGGGAATTGCTCATTACCGCTATAATCGCCGACTTTTCGTCAGGCTATACGATTTCAGACATGAGCCAATCCAGCGACCTTATTCAATCCGCGCAACGCACCATCCGCCTCGAGCTTGAAGCCGTAGAAGGCTTGCTGGCCCATATCGACGCAGATTTCGTACGCGCCTGCGAGATGATCCTGGCCAGTAAAGGCCGGGTTGTCGTGGTCGGCATGGGCAAGTCAGGCCATGTTGGCAACAAGATTGCCGCCACTCTGGCCAGCACCGGCACCACAGCGTTTTTCGTGCACCCGGCCGAAGCCAGCCATGGCGACATGGGCATGATCACCCGTGATGACGTGATTCTGGCCCTGTCCAACTCCGGCACCACTAACGAAATCGTGACCTTGCTGCCCCTGATCAAGCGCCTGGGCATCAAGTTGATCAGTATGACCGGCAACCCCGACTCGACGCTGGCCAAGGCCGCCGAAGTGAACCTGAACGTACATGTAGCCCAGGAGGCCTGCCCGCTCAACCTGGCACCGACCTCTTCCACCACCGCCGCCCTGGTCATGGGCGACGCGCTGGCCGTGGCCCTGCTGGAAGCCCGTGGCTTTACCGCCGAAGACTTCGCCTTTTCCCACCCCGGTGGCGCGCTTGGCCGTCGCCTGCTGTTGAAAGTGGAAAATGTGATGCATGCCGGCGACGAACTGCCTCAGGTACAACGTGGCACCTTGCTCAAGGACGCGTTGATGGAAATGACCCGCAAGGGCCTGGGCATGACCGTGATTCTGGAGGCCGACGGCCGCCTGGCTGGGGTCTTCACCGACGGCGACCTGCGCCGCACCCTGGACCGCACCATCGATATCCATACCGCGACCATCGATCAGGTCATGACCCCTCACGGCAAGACCGCCCGCGCCGAAATGCTCGCGGCCGAAGCCCTGAAGATCATGGAAGACCATAAAATCGGCGCCCTGGTGGTGGTCGATGATGCCGATCATCCGATTGGCGCCCTGAACATGCACGATTTGCTGCGCGCAGGAGTGATGTAAATGAACACCGACCTGTTGCAACGGGGCAAGGCCATTAAACTGGCAATTTTCGACGTCGACGGCGTACTGACCGATGGCCGACTGTACTTTCTCGAAGACGGTAGTGAATTCAAGACTTTCAACACGCTGGACGGCCAGGGCATCAAGATGCTGATGGCCTCTGGCGTGCAAACCGCGATTATCAGTGGTCGCAAGACCCCAGTCGTAGAACGCCGCGCACAAAACCTGGGGATTCCTTACCTGTACCAGGGCCGCGAGGATAAACTAGTGGTCCTGGACGAGCTTCTTGGCAAACTCAACCTAAGCTATGAGCAGGTCGCCTATCTGGGCGATGACTTGCCTGACCTGCCGGTAATTCGCCGCGTCGGCCTGGGCATGGCCGTGGCCAATGCCGCATCGTTTGTTCGCGAACACGCCCACGGCATTACCCAGGCCCGTGGCGGCGAAGGCGCCGCCCGCGAGTTCTGCGAGCTGATCCTGCGTGCCCAGGGCAGCCTTGAAGCAGCCCACGCCGCCTACCTATAGAGCCTTCTATGCTGAGCAAAAAGATTCGCAACTTCCTGATATTCGGAGCCATCGCCGCACTGTTCCTCGCGGTGGGCTACTGGAATATCAGCCCGGAGCGCTTCCTCGACCAGCCTGTCGTGCAGGCCGACCAGGGTGCTATCGACTATTACGCCACCAACGCCTACAGCGTTCAGTTCCTGCCTGACGGCAAGGTGCAGTACGAAATGACGTCGGACAAGGTCGAACACTTGAAGGCTTCGGAGGTCACATTGCTGACCAATCCGGACCTGAACCTGTATCGCGGCACCGAATTCCCGTGGCACGTCACCAGCAAGCGTGGCGAGGTCAACCCGGACGGTACCGAGGTGGAACTGATCGACTCGGTGCGCGTTGCGCGTACCGACGCCCAGAACCGCGACACCATCATTACCAGCAGTCGCATGACCGTATTCCCACAGAAGCAATATGCGCAGACCGAGCAAGACGTTAGAATCGACGGCGCTGGCGGTGTATCGACTGGCAAGGGAATGAAAGCGTATTTGAAAGAAAGCAGGATACACCTGCTATCGAACGTAAGAGGACAGTATGAGGCTCGTTAAAACCCTCCCTATTTTGCTCGGTCTGGGCGCAGCACTGGGAAGCGTGAGCGCCTGGGCTCTGCCGAACGATAGCCAGCAACCGATCCACATTCAGGCTGACGATGCGCAACTGGATGACAAGCAAGGTATCGCGACCTACAAGGGCGACGTAATCATCACTCAAGGTTCGATGAAGATTACCGGCAATACCGTCACCCTGACCCGCACCCCGGCTGGCGATATCGACGTTGTGACTTCGGTGGGCAACCTTGCCTATTTCGAACAGAAGCAAAACGCCGCTGATCCAGGTCCGATCAAAGGCTACGGCGTAACCATCCAGTACCACGCACCGCAAAACCGCATAGTACTGACTGACCGCGCCAAAGTGATCAGCAGCGACGGCAACTCGACCGAAGGCGAGAAAATCGTCTACGACACCGTCAAGCAGGTCGCCACTGCTGGCCGCGCCAATGGCACCAAGGTCACCGCGCCACGTCCGCGTATCGACATGGTTATCCAGCCGAAAAAGAAGGCCCAGTAATGGCAACCCTGAAAGCCCAGCATCTGGCCAAGGCCTATAAAAGCCGACAGGTCGTGCGCGACGTCAGCCTGTCGATCGACAGCGGCCAGATCGTCGGCCTGCTTGGCCCCAACGGTGCCGGCAAGACCACCTGCTTCTACATGATCGTCGGTCTGGTCCAGGCGGACCAGGGTCGTGTATTGATCGACGACCTGGACGTCAGCCACCAACCAATGCATGGTCGTGCTCGGGCCGGTATCGGCTATCTCCCCCAAGAGGCTTCGATCTTCCGCAAATTGTCAGTGTCCGACAACATCATGGCGATCCTTGAAACCCGCAAGGAACTGGATCGCGACGGGCGCCGCCAGGAGCTGGAAAGCCTGCTGCAGGAGTTCCACATCAACCATATTCGCGACAACCTCGGCATGAGCCTGTCCGGCGGTGAGCGGCGTCGTGTGGAAATCGCCCGCGCCCTGGCCACAGCACCGAAGTTCATCCTGCTGGACGAACCCTTCGCCGGTGTCGACCCGATCTCGGTAGGCGACATCAAGCAGATTATCCATCACCTCAAGGCCAAGGGGATCGGCGTGCTGATCACCGACCACAACGTGCGTGAGACCCTGGATATCTGTGAAACCGCCTACATCGTAAACGACGGCCAACTGATTGCCGAAGGCGACTCCGCCACCATCCTGGCCAACGAACTGGTCAAGGAAGTGTATCTGGGGCACGAGTTCCGCCTGTAACCACTGTGATGTCAGGACATTCGCCATCGGGCGCGGGAGTCAATAAAAACCTCATTATTTTTATTGTTACCGTGCTCTAGGCAAAGCCCCCGATATCAGGCATATAATTTGCTTATGTTTGGCGCTCACGCGCCCTGTCGTGGATGGCGCATTGCGCCGGCGAATAAGGTGTTAAGCCCCTGCCATGAAACCATCGCTAGTCCTGAGAATGGGCCAGCAGCTGACGATGACACCGCAGCTGCAACAGGCCATCCGCCTGCTCCAATTGTCGACCCTGGACCTGCAACAGGAAATCCAGGAGGCCCTGGAGTCCAACCCGATGCTCGAACGCCAGGAAGAAGGCGACGACTTCGATAATGCCGACCCACTGGCCGACAACATAGAGCAAAAACCCAATCCCGACGTCCAGGAACCGTCCTACCAGGAAGCCGCCCCCACGGTGGATAACCTGGAAGAAGGCGAATGGAACGAACGCATTCCCAATGAGCTGCCCGTGGACACGGCCTGGGAAGATGTCTACCAGACCAGCGCCAGCAGCCTGCCCAGCAATGACGATGACGAGTGGGACTTCACCACCCGCACCTCCGTTGGCGAGAGCCTACAGAGCCATCTGCTGTGGCAATTGAACCTCGCCCCGATGTCCGATACCGATCGCCTGATCGCCGTGACGCTGATCGATTGCATCAATAATCAGGGCTACCTGGACGAGACCCTTGAGGAAATCCTCGAGGCCTTCGACCCGGAACTGGACATCGAGCTGGACGAAATCGAAGCGGTCCTGCACCGCATCCAGCAGTTCGAGCCCGCCGGCATTGGCGCGCGCAACCTCAGCGAGTGCCTGTTGCTGCAACTGCGCCAGCTGCCCGCCAAGACCCCGTGGCTGCCCGAGGCCCAACGCTTGGTCACCGACTACATCGACCTGCTCGGCAGCCGCGATTACAGTCAGCTGATGCGCCGGATGAAGCTCAAGGAAGATGACCTGCGCCAGATCATCGAGCTGGTGCAGAGTCTCAACCCGCGCCCCGGCTCGCAAATCGAGTCTAGCGAGGCGGAATACGTGGTCCCTGACGTGATCGTGCGCAAGGACAACGAGCGCTGGCTGGTGGAGCTGAACCAGGAATCGGTGCCACGCCTGCGGGTCAACCCGCAATACGCAGGTTTCGTGCGCCGGGCCGATACCAGTGCCGACAACACCTTCATGCGCAACCAGCTGCAGGAAGCGCGCTGGTTCATCAAGAGCCTGCAAAGCCGCAACGAAACCCTGATGAAAGTGGCCACCCAGATCGTCGAGCATCAGCGCGGCTTCCTGGAATACGGCGACGAGGCGATGAAGCCGTTGGTGCTGCATGATATTGCCGAAGCCGTTGGCATGCATGAATCGACCATTTCACGGGTAACCACCCAAAAATTCATGCATACCCCACGGGGTATATATGAGCTGAAATACTTTTTCTCCAGCCACGTCAGCACCTCCGAAGGCGGCGAATGCTCGTCCACGGCGATCCGCGCGATCATCAAAAAACTGGTTGCCGCGGAAAATCAGAAAAAGCCGTTGAGTGACAGCAAGATCGCTGGTTTACTGGAGGCACAAGGCATTCAGGTCGCCCGTCGAACCGTCGCCAAGTACCGCGAGTCCCTTGGGATCGCGCCTTCCAGCGAGCGTAAGCGGTTGATGTGACGGGCGGGCCACAGCGTTCCAGTGGCGGGTATTCCTACCCGCCGCTTTATGCACTGGCAACGAAGGAGAAGCTGTATGCAAGTCAACATCAGTGGACACCAACTGGAAGTGACCGAACCGCTGCGCGCCTACATCAGCGAGAAACTCAAACGAATTGAGGGGCATTTCGACAAGATCACAAATGTGCAAGTCATCATGTCTGTCGAAAAGCTGAAGCAGAAAATCGAAGCCACCTTGCGTATACCCGGCGGGGAAGTCGTTGCCAATGCAGAGCATGCAGATATGTATGCCGCCATTGACGACCTGACCGACAAGCTGGATCGCCAAATCAAAAAGCATAAGGAAAAGCAGCAGAGCCTTCTTCAAGGCACAGGCCGCTAACACTCCCCACCCATGATTCGACTTGAAACCATCCTGACCCCCGGCCGTTCCCTCGTGAACGTGCCGGGCGGCAGTAAAAAGAGAGCCCTCGAACAGATTGCCAACCTGATCGGCCGTGAAGTGCCTGAACTGGATACGCAAGATGTGTACGAGGCCCTGATTGCCCGTGAAAAACTCGGCTCGACCGGTTTTGGCAACGGCATCGCAATTCCACACTGCCGCCTCAAAGGCTGTGAAACCCCGGTCAGCGCCCTGCTGCACCTGGAAGCTCCCATTGATTTCGACGCCATCGATGGCGCCCCGGTTGACCTGCTGTTCGTCCTGCTGGTCCCGGAAGCTGCTACCGATGCGCACCTGGAGCTGCTCCGGCAGATCGCCAGCATGCTCGACCGTGAAGAAGTACGTAAGAAACTGCGTAGCGCCAGCACCAATGAAGCGCTTTATCAGGTTGTCTTGGAAGAGCAAAGCGGGCAGTAATCATGCGTTTGATCATCGTCAGCGGGCGTTCCGGCTCAGGTAAAAGTACTGCCCTCAACGTGCTTGAGGACAACGGTTTCTATTGCATCGACAACTTGCCGGCCGGCCTGTTGCCCGAGTTGGCCGAACGCGCACTGATCCATACCGAGCTAGCGCAACCGCTGGTGGCCGTGTCGATTGACGCGCGCAACCTGCCCAGCCACCTCACGAGATTCCCGGAATTGCTTGAAGAGGTACGCGCCAAGCATATCCATTGCGACGTGCTGTACCTGGATGCCGACGAAGAAACGCTGCTCAAGCGCTTCTCGGAAACCCGTCGCCGCCACCCGCTGAGTAGCCCGCACCGCTCGCTGGCGGAAGCCATTGAGGACGAGACCAAGCTGCTGGGGCCGATCATTGATTTGGCCGACCTCAAGATCAACACCACCAGCCTGAACCTTTACCAACTGCGTGACGCCATCAAGCTGCGCCTACTGAACCAGCCGGAGCCCGGCACCGCATTCCTGGTTGAATCCTTTGGTTTCAAGCGGGGCATGCCGATAGATGCCGACCTGGTATTTGACGTGCGCTGCCTCCCCAACCCTTACTGGAAGCCGGAACTGCGCGATCAGTCAGGCCTGGACCAACCGGTTGCCGAGTACCTGGCGGCTCAACCGGATGTCGAAGAGATGTTCCAGGATATCTCCAGCTACCTGCTCAAGTGGCTACCGCGCTTTGCCGCGAGCAACCGGGCCTATGTCACCATCGCTATCGGCTGTACCGGCGGGCATCACCGCTCCGTCTACCTGACCGAGCGCCTGGGCCAGGTCTTGCAGAAAACCCTCAAGAATGTCCAGGTTCGCCACCGCGACCTTAGCTGAAAGGAACACCTTCGCGATGCCCGCTCTGGAAATTGAAATCATCAACAAACTGGGCTTGCATGCCCGCGCGTCGGCCAAATTTGTCGGGGTTGCGGGCCAGTTTCCTTGCCAGGTCCGGGCCGGGCGTACAGCAGAATCCATGGTCGACGGCAAAAGCATCATGGCGATGATGATGCTGGCTGCCGGCAAGGGCACCACGATTCACCTGAAGACCGAGGGTGAGCAGGAACAGGAAGCGCTGGAAGCGCTGGTGAAGTTGATCAACAACTACTTCGATGAAGGCGAATAGCCCCTTGCCCAACATAAATCCCATGTGTACGGGCTTGTGTGGGAGCTGGCAAGCCAGCTCCTAAATTGGTTTTGCGCTAAAAGTCAGCCCAACGCTGTATCCATCGCCATCATCAAGCAAAACCCGATGCACAATCCCAGGCTGGCCAGCTTGTCATGGCCATTACGCCGCGACTCGGGGATCACCTCATGAGTCACCACCAATAACATTGCCCCCGCCGCCAATGCCAGCCCCAGTGGCAATAGCATTTCGGCCAGGCTGACCAACCAGGCGCAGAGCACGGCAAACACCGGCTCAACCAGCCCGGACGCAGCACCGATCAGGAATGCCTTGACCCGCGACATCCCTGCCCCCGCTAGCACCAACGCAATCACCAGGCCTTCCGGCACATCTTGCAAGGCGATGCCCATGGCCAGACTGTCGGCATCAGGCATGCCGCCACCGGCCGAGACACCTACCGCCATGCCTTCGGGAATGTTGTGGGCAATGATGGCGAACACAAACAGCCAGATGCGCGGTGGAATTACCGGTTTGTCGTGCGTGCCGACCAGCATCTCCGGGCTGGCACCGGAGACCTTGCGGTCCACCAGGAACAAACCGAAAGCGCCCAGCATGATGCCAAAACTGATCAACCCGCTGGAGGCCCAAGGCGTGAGCCCCAGATTTTCGGCAGCGGCGATTCCCGGCACGACCAGCGAGAACGCCGTCGCCGCCAGCATCACCCCAGCGCCAAACCCCAGTAATGTATCGCTGACAGCCAGCGGCATCCGCCGGATTACCAGTACCGGCACCGCGCCCAATGCCGTGCCCAAGGCACAGATTGCACCACCTTGCAGGGCCCGCAGGATGCGCGGCTCCAGGTCCAGCCAGGCCAGCCCGTGGGCCACCAGCAATGCAGTTCCCGCCAATAGCAGCAGCGAGCCAAACGCATAGCGGAACATTCGCACGCTGCTGATCGCCAGTGTTTCAGTGCCCATAGTCGGCCTTAGGTCTTGTTATGAGAGAGCATTAAGCCAATGCAGCCTGGTAGCGCTCAGCGACTTCCGGCCAGTTGATAACACTGTAGAAGGCATTGATGTACTCAGGACGGCGGTTTTGATAAAGCAGGTAGTAGGCGTGTTCCCACACGTCTAGACCGAGGATCGGCGTATTGCCGTTCATCAGCGGGCTGTCCTGGTTACCGCTACTTTCGACCACCAGGGTCTTTTGCGGGGTCACGCTCAGCCAAGCCCAACCACTGCCGAATCGGGTCAGCGCGGCCTTGGTGAATGCTTCCTTGAACGCATAAAAACCGCCTAGTTGCGCATCAATCGCCTGGCCCAACGCGCCGCCGGGCTTACCACCTCCCTTGGGCGACATGACCGCCCAGAACAGCGAATGGTTGGCATGACCACCACCTTGGTTGATCACTGCGGCGCGCAGTTTTTCCGGCAGTTGCTGAACGTTGGAGACCAGTTTCTCTACCGGCCAGCCGGCAAACTCGGTGCCTTCGACGGCAGCATTGAGGTTATTGATATAGGTCTGGTGGTGCTTGGTGTAGTGGATTTCCATGGTTTGCGCATCGATATGCGGTTCCAGGGCATCGTAGGCGTAAGGCAAGGCAGGCAAGGTGTAGGACATATCAATGTGCTCCATAAAAAGGGCTGTTGCGGGTCGGCGCATCCGTCTGCGCCGTATGGCTGCCCAGCAAGCGATGGGTGCGGGGGTACTCGCCGTGATCGCTAATGAAATTCAACAGTTCGACGTAGGTCTTGCTGCTCTGGCGCAAGGCCGCCTCGCGCAAAGGCTGAGGCAGGCGGGTGTCCTGCATGGTCTGCAGCAAGCGCTGGTGAATGGCGCAGAGGTATTCGGCGCTCTCCTCAGGCTGGTTCAGGCGCAAGTGCAGGTCCGCCAGGTTGTGATGGGAAATAACGCAAGCTGCCACTGCCTCGTCGGCATCACCCCAGCGCGCGAACAACACTTGGGCCAGGGCCAGGGCTTGCAGGTAATGCTCGCGGGCATCCACCAGTTCGCCCTGCATAAAGCAGCGATTAGCCCGTTCGATCGTGCGTTTCCAGTGCTCCATGGTGAGCCTCCAAAGCAGGGTCGGTGATTACACGCCGCCCGCCGTGAGCTTTTCCGGATCCAGGAGGATTTCCAGTTGGCTGCGGGGCAGATCGGTGTATTCGAGCGCCACATCAATCACCGGCCGGCCTTGTTGGTAGGCTTTCTTGGCGATTTCAGCGGCCTTTTGGTAACCAATGATCGGGTTGAGTGCAGTGACCAGGATAGGGTTGCGCGAGAGCGCTTCCTTGAGCTTGGGTTCGTTGACCTTGAAGCTGGCGATGGCCTTGTCCGCCAGCAGGCGGCTGGAGTTGGCCAGCAACTCCAGGCTACTGAGCAGGTTCTGGGCGATGATCGGCAGCATCACGTTGAGTTCGAAGTTGCCGGACTGACCTGCGATGGTGATTGCGCTGTCATTGCCGATCACCTGTGCCGCAACCATGGCCGTAGCCTCTGGAATCACCGGGTTGACCTTGCCCGGCATGATCGACGAGCCCGGCTGCAGGCCTTCGAGTTCGATTTCACCAAGGCCGGCGAGCGGGCCGGAGTTCATCCAGCGCAGGTCGTTGGCGATTTTCATCAGCGACACGGCAATGGCTTTGAGTTGGCCAGAAACGGCGACGGCGGTGTCCTGGGAGCCAATCAAGGCGAACAGATTCTTGCCTGGTGTGAACTGCACCTGGGTCAGGCTGCTCAGTTGCTGACTGAAACGTGCAGCAAACTCAGGATGCGCGTTGATCCCGGTACCTACCGCAGTGCCACCCTGGGCCAGGGCCTGCAGGCTTGGCAGCAAGCCCTGCAAGTGCGCGATATTGGCCTTGAGTTGCTGCGCCCATCCTTCGAGCACCTGACTCATGCGTACAGGCATGGCGTCCATCAGGTGAGTACGCCCGGTCTTGATGAACGGATGGACTTCTACCGCCTTGCGCTCGATCACCTCAACCAGGTGCAGCAAGGCCGGCAAAGTCTGTTCATGCAGCACCAGCGCGGCGCTGACGTGAATGGTGGTCGGGACGATGTCGTTGCTGCTCTGCCCGCAGTTGACGTGGTCGTTGGGGTTGACCGCCTCGCCCAGCAGGCGGCTAGCCAGGGTCGCGATCACTTCGTTGGCATTCATGTTGGAACTGGTGCCGGAACCGGTCTGGAAGATATCCACCGGGAAGTGCTGCATGAAGTCGCCTTCCAGCAAGCCTTGGGCGGCGTCGACGATGGCTTTTCCCTGGCTTGCGCTGATCTGCTGGAGATCGACGTTGGCCTTGGCGGCCGCAGCCTTGGCCAGGATCAGGGCGCGAATGAACTGGGTCGGCATGCGTTGGTGGCTGATCGGAAAGTTGTTCACCGCACGCTGAGTCTGGGGGCCATACAAAGCCTCAGCGGGGACTTGCAACTCGCCCATGCTGTCACGTTCGATACGGGTATTACTCATCAGAAGATCCTTGCACCAAGTCGGAGTGAGAAATAGAAGGCAGCAATTCACAAGTCGCCAATTGCCAGGCAAAGGTCTGCCAGCGCTTGAGGCGGCAGGCGCAGTGAGAGAGGTTTTCCAAGTCGCGCAGTGGGCGCCAGGCCTGGTCCAGGCACGTGGAGCGCCAATGCAATGGCAAGGCGATATCGGTGGCGGTATCGATCAGCAAGCGGAACGAGGTCTCGGCGATGGTCCACGGGTGCGTGGCCGTGCAGCAGGCCAGGTAGCGACCTTCATTCAGGTAATGCTCGATCAGGCGTGGCTCGTCAGGGTTGAGTCCACAGCGAATCTGGCGACTCATCCAACGCCAGCTTTCCAGATAGGGATCCTCGTGCAGGACAGAACTCATGATCCACGCTCGCTCGATAATGAGATTTATTATTAAATGATATTAAGAATCAAAACAAGCTATTGAGCCAATACCTTTGTCGGCCTTGTAATATTCCAGGCAAAAAAAAGCGCCACCCTTGGGTGGCGCTGCCATGTAACGATTAGGTGTCTAGCTGCCGGCAACGGTCATGCGTTCGATCAGCACCGAGCCGGTGCGAATATTGCTGCGCAGTTCCAGATCGTTACCCACGGCGACAATCTGCTTGAACATATCGCGCATATTGCCGGCGATGGTCACTTCCTGGACGGCGAACTGGATTTCGCCATTCTCCACCCAGAACCCCGCCGCGCCTCGGGAATAATCGCCCGTCACCATGTTCAAGCCGTGGCCCATCAACTCGGTCACCAGCAAACCACGGCCCATGCGCCGCAGTAGCGCCGCCTGGTCTTCATCGCCATGGGTCACGAACAGGTTGTGAACGCCACCGGAGTTCGCGGTACTGGGCAAACCAAGCTTGCGCCCGGCATAGGTACCAAGCACGTAGGAAACCAGCTCACCATTTTCGACAAACGGCTTGGCGTAGGTCGCCAGGCCATCGCCATCAAAGGCCGAACTGCCCATGGCCCGCATCAGGTGCGGGCGCTCATCCAGGGTCAGCCACTCAGGAAACAACTTCTGCCCCAGCGCGCCCTCAAGGAACGACGACTTGCGGTACAGGTTGCCCCCGGAAATCGCCCCCAGGAAGCTACCGAACAGACCGCCCGCCAACTCCGCCGAAAACAGCACCGGTACTTCGCAAGTCGGCACCGGGCGCGCGCCCAGGCGGCTCGCGGCCCGTTGCGCGGCGCGCTGGCCAATGCTCACCGGGTCCGCCAGCAACTCGCCCTGGCGACTCACGTCATACCAGTAGTCACGCTGCATCTGGCCATCGGCCTCGGCGATCATCACGCAACTGAGGCTATGGCGAGTCGACGCGTAGCCGCCGATAAAGCCATGACTGTTGCCATACACACGGCAACCCTGATGGGTGCTCAAGGTGGTTCCATCGGCATTCTTGATTCGGCTGTCGGTATCAAATGCCGCAGCTTCGCAGGCCAGGGCCTTTTCGATCGCCTGCTCGGGAGTGATATCCCAGGCGTGATACAGATCGAAATCTTTCAGGTCCCGCGCCATCAAGGCCGCATCCGCCAAACCGGACGCCTCGTCTTCGGAGGTGTGCTTGGCAATCGCCAGGGCGGCGGCAACCGTTTCGCGAATAGCTTCCGGCCCGCTGGCCGAGGTGCTGGCCGAGCCTTTGCGCTGCCCCACATACAAGGTGATGCCAAAACCCTGGTCGCGGTTGAACTCAACGGTTTCCACTTCCCGCTGACGTACCGAAGTCGACAAGCCCTGCTCCAGCGACACCGCCACTTCACAGGCACTGGCCCCCTGGCGCTTGGCCTCGGCAATGATCTGCTCAACTTGTTCCTGCAGTGCCGGTAACGCTTGTGGACCGACGCTTTGGGCTGCACTCATGGTTTTCTCCACTCAAATTCTGCTTTCGGTTAAGGCCATCGAGCGACCGGGCCGGACAAGCGGCCCCCGACTGGTTATCATGGCGGCGTTTCTTTGCGGACTGCCACCATGGTTGATTCTTACGACGACTCCCTCGATGGGGAGAAAAGCAAAACCCAGGTCAAACGTGAGCTGCATGCTCTGGTTGATCTTGGCGAGCGCCTTACAACACTCAAGCCGGACTTGATTGCCAAACTGCCATTGACCGACGAAATGCGCCGGGCCCTGGCGGATGCACCCAAGCACACCGCGAATATCGCGCGTAAACGGCACATCATGTTTATCGGCAAGCTGATGCGCGACCAGGACACTGACGCCATTCTGACTTTGCTCGACCAACTCGATGCTTCCACCCGCCAGTACAACGAACGCTTCCATAACCTGGAGCGTTGGCGCGACCGCCTGATCGGCGGTGACGACGCTGTATTGGAGAAGTTCGTCCTGGACTATCCGGATGCCGACCGCCAGCAACTGCGCTCCCTGATCCGTCAGGCCCAGCACGAGCTGGCACAAAACAAGGCGCCGGCCACCAGCCGTAAAATCTTCAAGTACATCCGTGAGCTGGACGAGACTCAACGCGGCCTGCGCTGATCCTCTTCCCCGGGTGGCGGTCTTCGCCACCCAAAGCTCCACGCCTTACGACCCCGTGCCACCCACGGTGATCGCATCAATTTTCAGGGTTGGCTGGCCGACACCGACCGGCACCGACTGCCCATCCTTGCCACACATCCCCACACCGCTGTCCAGCGCCAGGTCGTTACCGACCATCGACACCTTGCTCATGGCTTCCGGGCCGTTGCCAATCAGGGTTGCGCCCTTGACCGGCGCGGTGATCTTGCCGTCTTCGATCAAATAGGCTTCGCTGGTGGAGAACACGAACTTGCCGCTGGTGATATCCACCTGGCCACCACCCAGGTTGGCGCAATAGATCCCACGCTTGACCGAAGCAATGATCTCTGCCGGATCGCTTTCACCCGCCAACATGTAAGTATTGGTCATGCGCGGCATCGGCAAATGCGCGTAGGACTCACGACGACCGTTGCCGGTGCGCGCCACGCCCATCAGGCGCGCGTTGAGCTTGTCTTGCATATAGCCCTTGAGCACGCCGTTTTCGATCAGCGTGGTGCACTCGGTGGGCGTGCCTTCGTCATCGACGCTCAGGGAGCCACGGCGACCGGCCAATGTGCCGTCATCGACGATGGTGCAGAGCTTGGAGGCGACCATTTCGCCCATGCGCCCGCTGTAGGCGGAACTGCCCTTGCGGTTGAAGTCGCCTTCCAGGCCATGCCCCACCGCTTCGTGCAGCAATACCCCAGACCAGCCCGAACCCAGCACCACCGGCAGCGTACCGGCCGGCGCCGGGATGGCTTCCAGGTTGACCAGCGCCTGGCGCAACGCCTCGCGGGCATAGCCCATGGCTCGGTCTTCGGTGAGGAAATAGCGATAATCCGTGCGCCCGCCGCCGCCATGACCGCCACGCTCGCGACGCCCGTTCTGCTCGACGATCACACTGACATTGAAACGCACCAGCGGCCGCACATCCGCCGCCAGGCTGCCATCGGTGGACGCCACCAGGATGCGCTCCCAAACACCGGCCATGCTCACACTCACCTGCTGGATGCGCGGGTCGAGGGCACGGGTTGCGGCATCCACACGCTTGAGCAGCTCGACCTTTTCGGCACGGCTGATCACTTCCAGCGGGTTGTCCGGGCCGTACAACTGGGTCACGTCCTGGGTGCTGAACGCCTGCACGGTGCCGTTCTGTCCGGCACGGGAAATCGAGCGCGCCGCACGGGCGGCCAGGCCCAGGGCTTCCAGGGTAATGGCATTGCTATAGGCAAAGCCGGTCTTCTCACCGGACTGCGCACGTACACCAACCCCTTGGTCCAAGTTGAAGCTGCCGTCCTTGACGATCCCATCTTCCAGGGACCATGACTCAGAGATCTGGCCCTGGAAATACAGGTCTGCTGCATCAATGCCCGGCCCAGCCAGGTCGCCCAGTACGGTTTGCAGACTTTCGATGGTCACGCCACCGGGCGCCAGGAGGTGTTCACTGACTGAGGACAACAACTCGCTCATAGGTTCGGCCTTAAATTCATCGTTCTGAAGCAGGTCGCTGTGCGCCCTGCGAGAAAAAGCGCCGGTGGCCTGCCACCGGCATACGCGCCCGTATCGACGCTTGTTCGCTGCTATCGCGTTCGGCCAACAACACCGCTTCGCCTTGATCCTGTTGTGCCAGCACCCGCCCCCACGGATCAACAATCGCCCCATGTCCATAGGTTTCCCGCGGCCCCGGGTGCACGCCACCTTGCGCGGCCGCCAGCAGGTAACACTGGGTTTCAATAGCCCGCGCACGGATCAGCACATCCCAGTGCGCCGCGCCGGTCACCGCCGTAAAGGCCGAGGGCGCGGTAATCAATTCGGCACCCGCCGCGCGTAATTCGCTGTACAGCTCCGGAAAGCGCAGGTCATAACAGACCGTCAGCCCCAGGCGCCCGACCGGCGTATCGGCCACCACCACGTGATTGCCGTAAGCATAGTCGTCGGATTCACGATAACGACCGCGCGCGTCAGCCACATCCACGTCAAACAGGTGCAGCTTGTCGTAGCGGGCGACGATCTGACCCTGTGCGTCGATCAACAACGAGCAGGCATTGGACTTGGCGTCGGGGTGATCCTGTGGGGGCAACGGCAGTGTGCCGGCCACTATCCATAAGTTGAGGTCACGGGCGGCCAGTTTCAACCAGGGCAGGATCGGCCCCTCGCCCAACGCTTCGGCACGGCCGATGGCGGCCACATCGCGCCGGCCCATGGCGGCGAAGTTTTCCGGCAGGACCGCCAGTTGCGCGCCCTCTGCCGCAGCCTGCTCCAGCAAGCGCCTGGCCTGGGCCAGGTTGGCCAGGACATCGCTCTGGCTGACCATCTGGATTACCGCAAAGGACATGGGCCGACACTCCATAAAAAGCATGGGGCCATGCTACTCCACAGGCGCTTATTGTGGTTTTTCAAATGGCTTGTCGAAGGTGATTTTTGGATCTTTCCATGGCCCTTCCACCTTGTACTGGACGCTGGCAAAACGCGAAACCCGATCACCGATCAACTTGTCGATCAAAAACAACGCGCCGCCAATGGCCGGCGCGCCCACGATCAACGCGGCAATCGGCAGGTTGTTGGTCACCGGCAAGGTCACCAGCAACTTGGCATCGACACGATCAGCCACCAGGTCCAGGGTGCCGTTTAGCTCCAGATTGCTCGACGGCCCCGTGAGGATAATCGGCTCACGGGTCACAAACACACCATTGCTGGCAGCCAACAAGCCCTTGACCCGGTCGTAGCTAAGGCCCTTGCCGAGCAAGTCCGAGAAGTCCAGGCGCAAACGCCGGCCAATCGAGTTGAAATTCAGCAAGCCAAACACCCGTAAAGCCTGGGCACCGCCCTCGACCTCGACGAACTGGCCCTTGCGGAATGACGCATCCAGGCTGCCGGAAAAACGCTTGGGCCCAACCCACGCAGGCGAACCCGGCCAGCGCCCATCAACATCCAGATGAAAATCCTGGCTAGTCACCGTGGGCGCAAAGCCCCAGCCCTTGAGCACATCGGCGATATTCTTGCCGTCCAGGCGTCCCTTGTACCAACTGTTGCTCGCGCCAGGAGCCCCTTCCCAACCACCAGCGCCCTTGAGCTGCATGCCCTTGAGACCCAAGTCGAGGTTGTTGAAGGCCATGCCCTTGGCTGTCGGACGCACCTTCAAGGACCAAGCGCCGATCAGGTCGGGGCCCTGGAACAACTGGGCAATGGCGATATCCAGCGCGGGAATATCCTTGGGATTGATGCTGGCCAGGGGATCAGGCGCGTTTTCATCGGCCTGTATCGTAGGGTCGACCGCCGGCAGCTTCACATACTGCAGGTTGATGGCAATGGGCGCACCCTTCGCATCTGGCAGGCCAACCGTGCCCTTGGCCTGCTGGCTGTCGAGTTGCAGGCCCCAGGCGGCGGGCTTGCGGTCCAGTTTCAGGGTGACCTGGTCGAACTGGGTCCCAAAGCCTGTCAGCTTGCCGATCTTGAAATCGGCACTGCTCAGCAGTTGCTTGGCATTGCCGCCCGGATCATTGCCGGCGTAGCGCTCTACCAACTTCTTCCAGGGATCGATATCCAGTTCCGACAGCACCCCGCGAATCCGCAGGCCCTTGCCACCGGGCAGCAAGGCGTCGCCATCACCGAGGAACAGCTCGCCCCGGCCCTGGGCAAAGTTGTCCGCCGGGGCTGCAAAGGTAAAGTTCGCCAACTCGCCGTAATCAAACCAGTAACGCCGCTCCGCGCCTTGCAAGGTCATGCGGAACACACTCTCACGACCCTGGCTGGCGGGCATGCCAAACGGCGCCGGCAAGTCCACTGCCACGCCCTTGAGGTTGGAGCTGACCCGCAACTGGCTGTCGGCACCATCCAGATCGAGTTGCAGTTGGTACGGGATATCCCCGGATACCGGCAGAGGCTGGCTGACTTTCAGCCAGTCGGTAAGGCGCTTGACCGTTACCTGGCCCTTGGCGGTGACCCGTGTGCTGAGATTTCCTGGCTTGCCACCGGCAGCAATCTGCGCAGTGATCGGCCGGTCAAAGGCTTGGGCGCTGATGTTCTGGCCACTCAGGCCCTTGGCGCTGTCGAAGCGGAACTCGCCCTTGAGCTGGTTCAGGTCCAGGGTCGGCTCAGCCAGTTGCAGGCGCGCCTTGTCGGTCTTGAAGTCCACTACAATTTTCGGCTCGGCGCCCTTGGCCAGGGGAATATCCAGGTCCAGGGAACCTTGCAGGTCGCCCTCGCCTTTCCAGCCGGCAAACGTCGACGCCGTGCCGATGGGCGCGTCCTGAAGGATCTTCAGGCCGTCCCCCAGACCGCCGGCAAACCCGCCCGTCAGCAGCAAATGGCTGTCATGGCCGGGCAGCGCATGGGGAATGTTGACGTAGATATCCTTGACCTTGGTATCGAGCAGTTGCCCCTTGCTGGCCAGGATGCGCACGCCGGTCTCTTCGACGAACACTTCACCGGCCACCTTGCTGACATGGGGCCAGCCCGGCTGGAATGCCAATTCGGCGTCATGCACCTTGAAGAACAGGCTGATATTGCGCGCCGCCGTCAGCGCATCGTGGTTCAGCGAGCCTTGATACTGGAAGAACCCTTCCTCGACCGCACCCTTGAGTATGGCTGTACGCAGCCACTCATCCAGGGCCGGGCTCAACACCGCAGGCAAGTACTTGGGGGTGAAGCGCCCATCGCCATCGACCATGCCGACCCGCAGGTCCATGTAGTCTTCCTGGCTATGATCGAAATGCAGGCGAATCAGGAAATCCGCCGCCACCTTGCCCTCTTCCCCGAGCACCTTGATATACGGTGCAATCAGCGTGAAGCCTTGCTTATCCAGCTTCCACGTCAAGCGTGCATTGGCCTGGATGTACTGCCAGGGCTTGGCGAAAATCGGGTCCAGGTGCAAGACGAAATCCTTGCTGTCCATGCGCAACTCGCCCTGGCCCAGGTCGCCACTGATGCTCCCGGATACATTGCGGGCCGCCGGCGCGCCGAAATAGGCGTCAAAGCCCACGCGGTCGAGGTTGGCGGCGAAGCTAACGCGCTGGTCGCCCTCCTCCTGCGGACGATAATCCACTAGCACATTGCGCAGCACGCCCGTGGCCTTCAACGCCTCTACGGTCTTGGCAAAACCTTCCGGCAATGGCGCCAGAGCATTGAGCAAGGGGGTAATCGGCGTCAGATCCAGGCGGTCGGCCTGCAGATTCCAGATCTCCTGCGCCTTGTCGGTGGCCAGGGTTTGCTGCAATTGCAGGTGCGACTCCCAACGGGTGTCGCCCAGGTTCATGGCCAAAGAGTCGAAGACCACCTTCAGACCGCTGTCACTGCGCTGCAGGTAGGCCGTGAGGCCCAGGTTCTGGATGCTCGTGGGCTTGCGCTGGGCATAACGGACCTTCACCTGCGGCGCATTGAGCCGGGTGGCGGCACTTTGCAGGGTGCCATTGGCCCAGGTCAGCCAGAACTCACCGCCGGCTTTCAACTCGCTGAGTTTCCAGTCCCGGGTCAACTTCGCCGGTATCCATTGCGCCCAATTGCTCTGGGGCAGGCTCAGGTACGCCTGGACTTCACCGTCGCGCCACTGGCTGGCACGGATCCGCGTGCGCAGGCTGAGAGCCAGCGGTTGCCCATCGGGCAAGGTCAGGCGGGCATCCAGGCGCTGGCGAGTGGCGCCGGTTTGCAGGCTCAAGCCCACGTAGGTCAAGGTCAGCGGCGCTTGTTCGAACGGCTGCAAGGTAACCTGGCTGTCCAGCAGCGAGACCTTTGCCACCGCCTGCATGCGCTTGAGCAGTTGCTCCGGGTCCAAGGGCTGGTCGTCCTGCACCGGCAGGCCTTGCAACGCCCAATGGCCGTCCTGGTCTTCCTTGACGCTGAGCTGCAAGCCGCTGACTTCCAGATGGGCAATGCGCACATCCCACGCCAGCAGGCTGGCCCAGAGATCGGGCACCACTTGCACCTGGTCCAGGCGCACGGCACTGCTGCCTTCACCGACCATCACATCATGGGCGAGCAATACCGGGGCAAAGCCGCTCCAACGCCCTTCCAGGCTGCCAATGCTCAGGGGCATGTCGATCGCCGCCTGTGCCTTGACCTCGACTTCGCCGCGGTACTCCGCCACCAATGGCGTCAATTCACGGCCCAGGCTGACGTAGACCGCCGCCAGCACCAACAGCAATGCACACAGGCCAAGGCCCCAACGGGTCAGTGCGGCAAAAAAGCGTGGCAGACGCTCCATGTCAGGCGACCCTCAAGGTAATAGTCGGACGGCAGATCAAGGTTTGCCGGTCTCGTTGAAAAGGACTGATGCGGATCAGAGCAGCACCACGTCGTATTGTTCCTGGGAATACATGGTTTCGACCTGGAAACGGATAGTGCGGCCAATAAAGCCCTCCAATTCCGCTACGTTGCCTGACTCTTCGTCTAGCAAACGGTCCACTACCTTCTGGTTGGCCAGGACTCTATAACCCTCGGCCTGGTAAGCGCGTGCCTCCCGTAGGATTTCCCGGAAAATCTCGTAGCAAACCGTTTCCGGAGTCTTCAACTTACCGCGCCCCTGACAACTGCTACACGGCTCGCACAGCACTTGTTCAAGACTTTCGCGCGTGCGCTTGCGGGTCATCTGTACCAGGCCCAACTCGGTGATACCGATGATGTTGGTCTTGGCGTGATCGCGCTCCAGTTGCTTTTCAAGGGTGCGCAACACCTGGCGCTGGTGTTCTTCATCTTCCATGTCGATGAAGTCGATGATGATGATCCCGCCCAGGTTGCGCAGGCGCAGTTGGCGGGCAATGGCAGTGGCGGCTTCGAGGTTGGTCTTGAAGATCGTTTCTTCAAGGTTGCGATGGCCGACGAAGGCGCCGGTGTTCACGTCAATGGTGCTCATGGCTTCCGCCGGGTCCACCACCAGGTAGCCACCGGACTTGAGCGGCACCTTGCGTTCCAGGGCCTTCTGGATTTCGTCCTCGACGCCATACAGGTCGAAAATCGGCCGTTCACCGGGGTAGTGTTCCAGGCGGTCGGCGATTTCCGGCATCAGTTCGGCAACAAATTGCGTGGTTCGCTGGAAGGTTTCCCGCGAGTCGATGCGAATTTTCTCGATCTTGGGGCTGACCAAGTCGCGTAGGGTTCGCAGGGCCAGGCCCAGGTCTTCATAGATGACGCTCGGCGCGCCGATGGTCTTGATCTGGGCAGCGATCTGGTCCCACAGGCGCCGCAGGTAGCGAATGTCCATGAGGATCTCGTCGGCACCGGCGCCCTCGGCGGCGGTGCGCAGGATAAAGCCGCCCGCTTCTTTGATGCCTTCGGCCGCCACGCAATCGCTGACGACCTTTTTCAAGCGCTCACGCTCGCCTTCGTCTTCGATTTTCAGGGAAATGCCGACATGGGCGGTGCGTGGCATGTAAACCAGGTAGCGCGAAGGAATCGATAACTGCGTGGTCAGGCGCGCGCCCTTGGAGCCGATCGGATCCTTGGTGACTTGCACCACCAGGCTCTGCCCTTCATGCACCAGGGCGCTGATGCTCTCGACAGCCGGGCCTTCGCGCAGGGAAATTTCCGAGGCATGGATAAATGCCGCGCGGTCCAGGCCGATATCGACAAAGGCCGCCTGCATCCCAGGCAACACCCGCACGACCTTGCCTTTATAGATATTGCCAACGATCCCGCGCTTCTGGGTGCGCTCGACGTGCACTTCCTGCAAAACACCGTTTTCTACCACCGCCACGCGCGATTCCATCGGCGTGATATTGATCAGAATCTCTTCACTCATGGCTGGGTCTCGTTCAGGCGTTTTCACAATAGTGGCCGATCGCTTAAATGTGGCGCTGGAGTAAAGCGTTCAGCGCACGGAAAGGTGTTGCCAACAGGGTATGCCGAAATGGCTCAGCAGTTCTGCTGTTTCGCAGACCGGCAGGCCAACGACTGCGGAGTAGCTGCCATTGAGGCCGGCGACAAACACCGCCGCCAGCCCTTGGATAGCATAGCCGCCCGCCTTGTCCTGGGGTTCCCCGCTGTGCCAGTAAGTCGTTGCTTCGTGTGTTGAAATCTTGCGAAAGCGCACGCGGCTACTGACCAGGCGCGTTTCGCAGCGCTGGCCATCGAGCACGGCAATGGCGGTGAGGACTTCGTGTTCACGATCAGAAAGGGCCAGCAGCATGGCCAGGGCATCGGCCTGATCCAGGGGCTTGCCCAGGATTCGGCCATCGAGGATGACGGCGGTATCGGCGCCCAGCACGCAGGTATTTGCGCTGTCGGCCAATGTCGCCAGGCCTGCGGCGGCTTTGCCACGGGCCAGGCGTTCGACATAGGCCGCAGGTGATTCGTTGCCCAGGGGTGTTTCATCGATGGCGGCGTTGACCACGGTGAACGGCACGCCGATCTGGGTCAGCAGTTCACGTCGCCGAGGAGAGCCGGAGGCCAGATAAAGCGCATGCATTGCAGACTCTCCCTGTGGGTTCGATAACCAGGCAGAGCCTCGCGACCCACTCAATTGATTTTATAGCGGCGACGCAACCCACGCAGGCCGAAGCTGATCCATGGCCACAACAGCGCACTGACCAAGGCCGGCAAGACCAGCGCCAAGGTGGGTTGGCGGTTGCCGGTCAAGGCGCTGAGCCACAGTTGCACCAACTGGGCCAGACCGAAGATCACCAGGATGACCAGGCACTGCTGCCACATCGGGAACATACGCAGGCGTTGCTGCAACGACAGCACCAAGAATGTAATCAGCGTAAGAATCAACGCGTTCTGCCCGAGCAACGTGCCATACATCACGTCCTCAGCCAGCCCCAGGCACATCGCAGTGACCATGCCGACCTTGTGCGGCAGGGCCAGGGCCCAGAATGCCAGGAGCAATGCCAGCCATAGCGGGCGTAGGATTTCCATGAATTGCGGCATCGGCGAAACGCTGAGCAGCATACCGATGGCGAATGTCAACCAGACCATCCAGCCATTGCGTGAATGAGTACCGGCCATTATTGCGCCCCCTGTCGAGTGGTTGCCGGCGTGGGCGCCGCAGCAGGCGCAGTCGCCGCTGGTTTGACTGGCCGAGCAGGTTGGGCCACCGGCTTGGCCGGTGTCGCGGCAGCAGGCGTAGCAGGTACAACCGGTGTCGCCACAGGTGCCGCTGGCTTGGGTACGGTTGCCGGGATGATCGGCGTCGCAGTGCCGTCTTGCTTGTCTTGTGCTTCCTGGGCTTGGGCGGCGTCGTTGGCGCGCTCTTCCGGCGTGCGCGTGTCACTGAACACCAGCAACAGGTAGCGGCTGCGGTTCAGCGCAGCCGTTGGCACCGCACGCACAATCGCAAAGGGCTGCCCGGAATCGTGGATCACTTCCTTGACCGTCGCCACCGGGTAGCCTGCCGGGAACCGCTGGCCAAGACCGGAGCTGACCAGCAGGTCGCCTTCCTTGATGTCGGCGGTGTCCGCCACATGCCGCAGCTCCAGGCGCTCGGGGTTACCCGTACCGCTGGCAATCGCCCGCAGGCCATTGCGGTTGACCTGCACCGGAATGCTGTGGGTGGTGTCGGTGAGCAGCAGCACGCGGGAGGTATAGGGCATCAACTCAACCACCTGGCCCATCAGGCCACGGGCATCGAGCACCGGTTGGCCAAGGACCACGCCATCGCGCTCGCCCTTGTTGATGATGATGCGGTGGGTGAAGGGGTTGGGGTCCATGCCGATCAACTCGGCCACTTCGACCTTTTCGTTGACCAACGCGGAAGAATTGAGCAACTCGCGCAGCCGGACGTTCTGTTCGGTCAGGGCCGCCAGCTTTTGCATGCGCCCCTGCAACAGCAGGTTTTCGGTCTTGAGTTTTTCGTTCTCGGCCACCAGTTCGGTACGGCTGCCAAATTGGCTGGCCACACCTTGCCATAGCCGTTGCGGCAGGTCAGTGATCCAGTAGGACTGCATCAATACCAGCGACATCTGGCTACGCACTGGCTTGAGCAGTGTGAAGCGGGCATCGACCACCATCAGTGCGACCGATAGCACGACCAGCACCAACAAGCGCACGCCCAATGAGGGGCCTTTAGCGAAGAGCGGTTTAATAGGCCGCTCCTCCCGGGCAGATATTCTCTTTATTCATACGGCATCAAACCGGCCTGGATGCAGATTGAAGAAGATAAACGCCAACAGGCAGCACTGCAAAGTGCTGCCTGTTGGCGAAACATGGCGCAACCAACGATCTTATTCGCTGGAGAGCAGGTCCATGGTGTGTTTATCCATCATTTCCAGTGCACGACCACCGCCACGGGCCACGCAGGTCAGCGGGTCTTCGGCGACAATCACCGGCAGGCCGGTTTCCTGGGCCAGCAGCTTGTCGAGGTCGCGCAGCAAGGCGCCGCCACCGGTCAGCACCAGGCCACGCTCGGCGATATCGGAAGCCAGTTCCGGCGGCGATTGCTCCAGGGCGCTTTTTACCGCCTGAACGATGGTGGCCAGGGACTCTTGCAGAGCTTCCAGCACTTCATTGGAGTTCAAGGTAAAGGCACGCGGAACGCCTTCGGCCAGGTTGCGACCGCGCACATCGACTTCGCGCACTTCGCCGCCCGGATAAGCGGTACCGATTTCCTGCTTGATGCGCTCGGCGGTGGATTCGCCGATCAGGCTGCCGTAGTTACGGCGCACATAAGTGATGATTGCTTCGTCGAAGCGGTCGCCGCCAACCCGTACGGATTCGGCATACACCACCCCATTGAGGGAGATCAGGGCGATTTCAGTGGTACCACCACCGATATCCACCACCATCGAACCGCGCGCTTCTTCAACCGGCAGGCCGGCACCGATGGCCGCAGCCATTGGTTCTTCGATCAGGAACACTTCGCGGGCACCGGCGCCAAGGGCCGATTCACGGATGGCACGACGCTCCACCTGGGTGGATTTGCATGGAACGCAGATCAGCACACGAGGGCTGGGCTGCAGGAAACTGTTTTCGTGAACCTTGTTGATGAAGTACTGCAGCATCTTCTCGCAGACGCTGAAGTCGGCGATCACGCCGTCTTTCATCGGACGAATGGCGGCAATGTTGCCAGGTGTGCGGCCGAGCATACGCTTGGCCTCGGTGCCCACGGCAACGACACTTTTCTGATTACCATGGGTCCGAATGGCCACAACCGATGGCTCATTCAGGACGATACCGCGCTCGCGCACGTAAATAAGGGTGTTGGCAGTGCCCAGGTCGATGGAAAGATCGCTGGAAAACATGCCACGCAGTTTCTTGAACATGGGAAAGGGACCCTAGGCAACGCGTGGGTAAAAAAGTGCGGCAAACTCTAACAACGACAGGGATTTTGGGCAAGGCGCCAATGTGCTAAATTGGCCGACTTTCTGTGCACCTAACCCCACAATCGCGGCCTTATGACCGTAGAAATGCGGTAGTGTTCCGACAATCTAACACACGGATAGCTTCCGTTCTGTTTTCCACTGGAGAATCCCATGGCGCTTGAACGCTCCGACGTGGAAAAAATCGCTCATTTGGCCTGCCTGGGCCTCAATGAAGCCGATCTTCCACAGACCACCGCAGCCCTGAACAGCATTCTCGGGCTGGTCGACCAGATGCAAGCGGTGAATACCGACGGCATCGAACCCCTGGCCCACCCACTGGAAGCCAGCCAGCGCCTGCGCGCAGACGTCGTGACCGAACGCAATAATCGCGAGGCCTACCAGTCCATCGCACCAGCGGTCGAAAACGGCCTGTACCTGGTTCCGAAAGTCATCGACTAAAGGGAAAGAGCCTGCAATGCATCAATTGACTCTGGCCGAGATCGCCCGCGGTCTCGCCGACAAAAAGTTTTCTTCCGAAGAGCTGACCAAGGCCCTCCTGGCGCGTATCGCCGAGCTGGATCCGAAGGTCAACAGCTTCATCAGCCTCACCGAGGAGCTGGCCCTGGGCCAGGCCAAGGCCGCCGACGCCCGTCGCGCCAACGGTGAAAACGGCGCGCTGCTGGGTGCGCCGATCGGTCACAAGGACCTGTTCTGCACCCAGGGCATCCGCACCAGCTGCGGCTCGAAGATGCTCGACAACTTCAAGGCGCCCTATGACGCCACGGTCGTCGCCAAGCTGGCCGAAGCCGGGGCCGTGACCCTGGGCAAGACCAACATGGACGAATTCGCCATGGGCTCGGCCAACGAATCGAGCTACTACGGCGCGGTGAAAAACCCGTGGAACGCGGAGCACGTGCCCGGCGGTTCGTCCGGTGGTTCGGCCGCAGCCGTTGCCGCGCGCCTGCTGCCGGCCGCTACGGCCACCGATACCGGCGGCTCGATCCGCCAGCCCGCCGCCTTCACCAACCTCACCGGCCTGAAACCGACCTACGGTCGCGTTTCCCGCTGGGGCATGATTGCCTACGCGTCCAGCCTCGACCAGGGCGGCCCGTTAGCCCGCACCGCCGAAGACTGCGCAATATTGTTACAAGGCATGGCCGGCTTCGACGCGAAGGACTCCACCAGCATCGATGAGCCGGTGCCGGACTACAGCGCCAGCCTCAATACCTCGCTCAAAGGCCTGCGTATCGGCGTGCCGAAAGAGTATTTCAGCGCCGGCCTCGACCCGCGTATCGCCGAACTGGTGCACAACAGCATCAAGGAGCTGGAAAAACTCGGCGCGGTGATCAAGGAAATCAGCCTGCCGAACAACCAGCACGCGATTCCTGCTTATTACGTGATTGCCCCGGCCGAAGCCTCCTCCAACCTGTCGCGTTTCGACGGCGTGCGCTTTGGCTATCGTTGTGAAGATCCGAAAGACCTCACCGACCTGTACAAACGCTCCCGCGGCGAAGGCTTCGGCGTGGAGGTACAGCGCCGGATCATGGTCGGGGCCTACGCCTTGTCGGCTGGCTACTACGATGCTTACTACCTCAAGGCGCAAAAGATCCGGCGCCTGATCAAGAACGACTTCATGGCTGCCTTCAATGAAGTCGACCTGATCATCGGCCCAACCACGCCGAACCCGGCCTGGAAGATCGGCGCCAAGACCGGCGACCCGATCGCCGAGTACCTGGAAGACCTGTACACCATCACCGCCAACCTCGCGGGCTTGCCGGGCTTGTCCATGCCAGCCGGTTTCGTCGATGGCCTGCCGGTGGGCGTGCAGTTGCTTGCCCCGTATTTCCAGGAAGGCCGCTTGCTCAATGTGGCGCACCAGTACCAGTTGAACACTGACTGGCACACTCGCACCCCAACCGGCTTCTGAGGAGAACACTATGCAATGGGAAGTTGTGATCGGGCTGGAGATTCATACCCAGCTCGCCACCCAATCGAAGATTTTCTCCGGTAGCGCCACCACGTTCGGCTCAGAGCCCAACACCCAGGCCAGCCTGGTAGACCTGGGCATGCCTGGCGTATTGCCAGTGTTGAACCAGGAAGCGGTGCGCATGGCGGTGATGTTCGGCCTGGCGATTGACGCCGAAATCGGCCAGCACAACGTGTTCGCGCGCAAGAACTACTTCTATCCGGACCTGCCCAAGGGCTACCAGATCAGCCAGATGGAATTGCCGATCGTCGGCAAGGGCTACCTGGATATCCCCCTGGAAGACGGCACCATCAAACGTGTGGGCGTGACCCGTGCGCACCTGGAAGAAGATGCCGGCAAGAGCCTGCATGAAGAATTCAATGGCGCCACCGGCATCGACCTGAACCGCGCTGGCACGCCGCTGCTGGAGATCGTGTCCGAGCCGGACATGCGCAGTGCCAAGGAAGCAGTGGCCTACGTCAAGACCATCCACGCACTGGTGCGCTACCTGGGGATTTGCGACGGCAACATGGCCGAAGGCTCCCTGCGTTGCGACTGCAACGTGTCGGTGCGGCCTAAAGGCCAGGTTGAGTACGGCACCCGCTGCGAGATCAAGAACGTCAACTCGTTCCGTTTCATCGAAAAAGCGATCAACACCGAAGTGCGTCGCCAGATCGAGCTGATCGAAGACGGCGGCAAGGTGATCCAGCAGACGCGCCTGTACGACCCGAACAAAGACGAAACCCGCGCCATGCGCAGCAAGGAGGAAGCCAACGACTACCGTTACTTCCCCGATCCGGACCTGTTGCCGGTGGTCATCGAGGATTCGTTCCTAAATGACGTGCGCGCCACCCTGCCGGAATTGCCACCGCAAAAACGCGAACGCTTCCAGGCGCAGTTCGGCCTGTCGGTGTATGACGCCAGCGTCCTGGCATCGAGCCGCGAGCAGGCCAACTACTTCGAAAAAGTCGTGAGCATCGCGGGCGACGCCAAGTTGGCGGCCAACTGGGTCATGGTCGAACTGGGTAGCCTGTTGAACAAACAGGGCCTGGAAATCGACGAAGCCCCGGTCTCGGCCGAACAACTGGGCGGCATGTTGCTGCGCATCAAGGACAACACCATCTCCGGCAAAATCGCCAAGACTGTGTTTGAGGCCATGGCCAGCGGTGAAGGCAACGCCGACGAGATCATCGAGAAGCGCGGCCTCAAGCAAGTCACCGACAGCGGCGCCATCTCGGCCGTTCTTGATGAAATGCTCGCAGCCAATGCGGAGCAGGTCGAACAGTACCGTGCGGCCGACGAAGCCAAGCGCGGCAAGATGTTCGGCTTCTTTGTGGGCCAGGCGATGAAGGCCTCCAAAGGCAAGGCCAACCCGCAACAGGTGAACGAATTGCTCAAGAGCAAGCTCGAAGGCTGATAGCAATGAATGGTCCGAGCGGGATTTTACTTGCGACTCGGACCCCATGTGGGAGCGGGCTTGCCCGCGATGACGGAGTGTCAGTCAATGTATTTGGCGACTGATTCACCGCTATCGCGAGCAAGCCCGCTCCCACATTTGTAATGGGGACACCTTGAAAATGAAGCGTCTACTCGGCCTGTGCGCCCTGTTCTCCCTGCTCACCGGCTGCGCCAGCGGCCTGATAGACCCCAACGGCTACGACGAAACCGGCACCGCGTCCTACTACGGCGCCAAGCACCATGGCAAGAAGACCGCCAGCGGTGAACCCTTCAACCAACACGCCCTGACCGCCGCCCACCGGCGCCTGCCATTCGGCACGCGGGTGCAGGTCACCAACCTGGCCAACGACAAATCCGTGGTGGTGCGCATCAATGATCGCGGCCCACATACCCGTGGCCGGCTGATCGATCTTTCACGCCAGGCCGCCGAGCAGTTGGGTATGCTGCGCAGCGGAACCGCGCGCGTGCGCGTGCAAGCCCTGAGCAACTGACTGACGGAGCCCTGACCATTTTCGGATTAAGCGCCCTTTCGCCCATAAGCCTGATTGAACTGATCAGCGGCCTGCTGCTGCTGATTGCCGGTGCCGAAATGCTGGTACGCGCCGCCGTGCGCCTGGCCGCCAGCCTCAAGGTCCGGCCACTGATCATTGGCTTGAGCATCGTGGCCTTTGGCAGCAGCGCGCCGCAAATTGCCGTCAGCCTGCAGGCCACACTGGCCGGCAATGCCGATATTGCCGTGGGCAGTGTGATTGGCAGCAGCATCTTCAATATCCTCGTCACCCTGGGTCTTTCGGCGCTGATTATTCCCCTGCGCGTGTCACGGCAACTGGTGCGCCTGGATATTCCGGTGATGATCGCCGCGGGCATGCTGGTGTTTGTTCTCGCCAGTGATGAAGCACTGACACCGCTTGATGGCCTGACCTTGCTTGCCGCCCTGCTCGCCTATCTGGGCCTGTTGCTGTACCAGACCCGCCATTCGCGCCGCCCGCGCACCCGCGACACGCTGGTACAGGCGCCGTGGCTGAGCAGTTTGCTGTGGATGATCGGCGGGCTCGTGTTGTTGGTGTTCGCCGGGCATCTGGTGCTGGGCGCAGCGGCGGAAGTGGCCAGCGACCTGGGCCTGTCCGAGCGGGTGATCGGCCTGACCATCGTCGCCGTCAGCACCTCGCTGCCGTGCCTGGCGACCTCGCTGATCGCTGCCCTGCGCGGCGAGCGGGAGATTGCGGTGGGGAACGTGATCGGCAGCAACCTGTTCAACCTGTTGGGGGTTCTGGGTTTTACCGCGCTGGTGGCGCCGCAGCCCTTGTCGGTGTCGCCCAACGCCCTGGATTTCGACCTGCCGGTAATGCTCGGCGTTGTGGTGTTGTGCCTGCCCGTGTTTTACACCGGCTACCGCATCACCCGCGCCGAAGGCTTGCTGCTGCTGGGGCTGTACCTGGCGTATGGGCTGCACGTGGTGTCGTTTACCACCGGCATGCCACTGGCCAACAAACTGGAACAACTGATGCTGTATTACGTCCTGCCAGCGCTGGTGGCTTTCCTGTTGTTCACCTCGCTGCGAGCCTGGTACCGCCAACACAAGAGGGAGTCGCAATGACCGATCAAGCGAAATCCGGCGTTGAAATGCGCCGCCAGGTAATGGGCGATGCGTTTGTCGACCGCGCCCTGGGCAATGCCACCGAGTTCACCCAGCCGTTGCAGGACTTCGTCAACGAACATGCCTGGGGCGGGGTGTGGAACCGTGAAGGCTTGCCGCTGAAGACGCGCAGCCTGATTACCCTCGCTGCGCTGACCGCCTTGAAGTGCCCGCAGGAGCTCAAGGGCCATGTACGCGGGGCACTCAACAATGGCTGTACGGTTGAAGAAATTCGCGAGGCGCTGCTGCATTGCGCGGTGTATGCCGGCGTGCCGGCGGCGATCGATGCGTTTCGGGCGGCGCAGGAAGTGATCGAGGCGTATCAGCCAGCTCAGCAGTGACTGCAAGAGAGCTATCGCGGGCAAGCCCGCTCCCACATTTTGAGTTGTGAACACACTTCAAGTGTAGGAGCGGGCTTGCCCGCGATTGGCCCTGAAGACCACCCTTCATTTCAGATCCAGCCGCCCGCCTGCAGCACAAAGATCCCGATATTGGTGGTCACCGCCGCCATCAATGTGGTGATCACGATAATCGCCGCCGCCAGTTCATGGTTACCCTGGGCTGCACGGGCCATGACAAAACTGGCTGCGGCCGTCGGTGCGCCAAAATACAGGAACAGAATTCCCAACTCCGGCCCCCGGAAACCATACAGCCAGGCGCCTACGGTCGCCACGAGCGGCAGACCGATCATCTTCACCAGGCTGGCGCTCAATGCCATGTTGCCGCTTTGGCGCAATGCGGCCAGTGACAGAGTGCCGCCAATGCAGATCAGCGCCAGGGGCAGCGTCATATCGGCCAAGTACCGCCCGGAGGTTTCCAGCCAATTGGGCAAGCCAATCTGGAAATAGGCAAACGGTGTCGCAGCAATCACACTGAGGATCAGCGGGTTGGCCAGTACGCTCTTGCAAATACTCCACGGGTCAGACTTGATCACTGGGCTGTAGACCGCCAGCACAATGGTCGACAGGGTGTTGTAGAACAGGATCACCAACCCCGCGAGGATCGCCCCGAGGGAAATGCCGTAGTCCCCATACATGCTGGCTGCCAGTGCCAGGCCGATCACCCCGTTGTTACCGCGAAATGCCCCTTGGGCATAGATACCCCGGTCCTCACGCGGGCAGCGAAAGATCGCCCAGCCCCAGGCCAGAGCAAAGCCGACCAGCGTGGCGACAGAGAAATAGATCAGCAGTTCTGGCTTGAGCGCCGAATGCAGGTCGGCGTGCAGAATCCCCAGAAACAGCAACGCCGGCATGGTGACGTTGAACACCAGGGCCGATGCGGTGTGGATAAAGTTGTCGTTGATCCAATTGATGCGCTTGAGCAGGACGCCCAGAAACAACATGGCAAATACCGGCGCGGTGATTGTCAGGGTTTGCAGGAATATAGCCAGCATGCTGGGGAGAACCTTGGGTGAGCTTCGGTAGGTGGCTAATGATAAGCCAAACAGCCCAGCGCCGCCTGACAGACCGCTATCGCGGGCAAGCCCGCTCCCACATGTTGATAGACGCTGTCGAATGTGGGAGCGGGCTTGCTCGCGAATACAGGCAACTCGGTCTCAGGTAATAGGCGCCGGGTTGAACAAGGTGATGTCATTGTGCAGCTTGTGCTGCTCGGCCCAGGTCTGCTTTTTGCCGCTGGCCACGTCCAGATAGAAGTGGAACAACTCCCACCCCAACTCCTCGATGGTCGCACGCCCAGTCGCGATCCTTCCGGCATCGATATCGATCAGGTCTGGCCAGCGCTGCGCCAGCTCCGTACGGGTCGAGACCTTCACCACGGGGGCCATCGCCAACCCATAGGGCGTGCCCCGCCCCGTGGTGAACACATGCAGGTTCATCCCCGCCGCCAGTTGCAGGGTGCCACAGACAAAATCGCTGGCCGGCGTCGCGCAAAAGATCAGGCCTTTGCCCTTGAACCGCTCACCCGGCCCAAGCACGCCATTGATCGCGCTGCTACCGGACTTGACGATGGAGCCCAGGGACTTCTCGACAATGTTCGATAGGCCGCCCTTCTTGTTGCCCGGCGTGGTATTGGCACTGCGGTCGGCCTCGCCCTTGGCCAGGTAGCGGTCGTACCAGTCCATTTCCCGCACCAGTTCGCGGGCGACTTCCTGGTTTTCGGCGCGGGAAGTCAGCAGGTAAATGGCGTCGCGCACTTCAGTCACTTCGGAAAACATCACCGTCGCCCCGGCCCGCAGCAACAGGTCCGAGGCGTAGCCCAGCGCCGGGTTGGCGGTGATCCCGGAAAACGCGTCGCTCCCCCCACATTGCATGCCGAGGATCAGTTGCGCAGCCGGTACCGTTTCCCGCCGGCGCAGGTCGAGTTTTTTCAGGCGGGTTTCGGCCAGTTCCATGATCTGTTCGATCATTTCGGTAAAACCGTGGCTGGCGTCCTGTAGGCGATACAGCCACGGTTCACTGAGGTCCACCGAGCTGTCGTTGTCGTGCATCACCTGCCCGGCCTGCAACTTCTCGCAGCCCAGGCTGATCACCAGCGCTTCGCCACCCAGGTTCGGGTTGCGCGCCAGATTGCGCACGGTGCGGATCGGGATATAGGCGTCGGTGGCGGTGATGGCCACGCCGCAACCATAGCTGTGGGTCAGTGCCACCACGTCATCGACATGCGGGTACTTGGGCAGCAACTCGTCCTTGATGCGCTTGACCGCATGGTCCAGCACGCCGGTCACGCACTGCACAGTAGTGGTGATGCCAAGGATATTGCGCGTGCCCACGGTGCCATCCGCATTGCGATAGCCCTCGAAGGTGAAACCTTCCAAGGGTGCCTGGGCTTCGGGCACTTCGGTGGACAGCGGCAAGCTGTCCAGCGGCGGCGCGGTGGGCATACGCAGTTGGTCTTCCTGGACCCAACTGCCGCGCGGTATCGGCTGCAAGGCGTAACCGATAGTTTGGCCATAGCGAATGATCTGACCGCCTTGGGGGATATCTTCCAGGGTCACCTTGTGGCTCTGGGGAATGAACTCCACGGTCACCAGGCCGTCCGGGAACTCGGTCCCGGCCGGCACGCCTTGGTCGTTGACCACAATCACTACATTGTCGCGCTCGTGCAAACGGATGGAGCGCGGCGAATCGGCATGTTCAATCAACTGCATCACACGGCCCCTTCAGGATTGCGCTTGGGAAAGGTTAGTCAACTCGGGGCCTTTGCTCGGCGGCTCATTGAGCACCACACGCTTGATCGGGCCGACAATCACCAGGTAACTGAATACTGCTACCAGCGCATTGGCGCCGACGAACACCAGGGCCCACTTGAACGAACCGGTGGTGCTGATGATGTAGCCAATCACGATTGGCGTGGTGATGGAAGCCAGGTTGCCAAACGTGTTGAACAGGCCGCCGCTGAGGCCGGCGATTTGTTTTGGCGAGGTGTCAGACACCACCGCCCAACCCAGTGCGCCAACGCCTTTGCCGAAGAAGGCCAGGGCCATGAAGCCCACGACCATCCATTCCACATCCA
The DNA here is from genome assembly GCF_016925675.1 of Pseudomonas hygromyciniae. Lineage (NCBI taxonomy): Bacteria > Pseudomonadati > Pseudomonadota > Gammaproteobacteria > Pseudomonadales > Pseudomonadaceae > Pseudomonas > Pseudomonas hygromyciniae. Next base: position 4,971,254 of record NZ_CP070506.1, read on the forward strand.
CGTAGTTGCAGGCAATGATGCTGCTGGAAACCAGCAAGCCGGCAATGATCGGTGCCTTGCGCGCGAAAGTCAGGGAATGGCCCTTGCGCAGCAGGTAGTCGGAAATCACCCCGCCCAGCACGCCGCCGATAAAGCCGCAGATCGCCGGGAGCGACGCGATGAAGCCGGCCTTGAGGATGGTCATGCCACGGTCCTGTACCAGGTACACCGGGAACCAGGTCAGGAAGAAGTAGGTAATGCCGTTGATGCAGTACTGGCCCAGGTACACGCCGAGCATCATGCGATTGGTCAGCAACTGACGGATGTAATCCCACTTCGGCCCGTCGGTTTTCTTACCCTTGGCCTTGTCCTGATCCATATCGACCATCGCCCCATTGGCAGCGATGTGATTGAACTCGGCCTCGTTGATCAGCGGGTGCTGACGCGGGCTGTAGATCACTTTCAGCCAGATCAGGGAGAACACGATGCCGATCACGCCCATCACGATAAATACGTGCTGCCAGCCGAAGCTGTAGACGATCCACCCCATCAAGGGTGCAAACAATACCGTGGCGAAGTACTGCGCCGAGTTGAAGATCGCAGACGCCGTACCACGTTCGGCGGTGGGGAACCAGGCCGCGACAATGCGCGCATTGCCGGGGAAAGAAGGTGCCTCTGCCAGGCCCACCAGGAACCGCAACATAAACAGCGCAACCACCGCGGTGGAGACCCCGAATTCACCGACATAGCCTTGCAGCACGGTGAACAGCGACCAGGTGAAGATGCTCAGGGCATAGACTTTTTTCGAACCGAACCGGTCCAGCAGCCAACCGCCAGGGATTTGCCCGGCCACGTAGGCCCAACCGAAAGCAGAGAAGATGTAACCGAGGGTGACGGCGTCGATGCCGAGGTCTTTTTGCAGGCTGGAACCTGCGATGGCGATGGTGGCGCGGTCGGCGTAGTTGATCGTCGTCACCAGGAACAGCATGAGCAAGATCAAATAACGGACGTGCGTCGGCTTGGTCGCTTGCATGTAGATGTACTCCCACTAATTATTTTTTTTGCGGGTAATTGTTGTGTGTTGCGTAACGCTGGCTCTTGTAGGAGCGAGCTTGCTCGCGAAAAACGTCAACGATAACGCGTACATCCAGGTAGGACGTGTCGCCATAAAGTTTTTCGCGAGCAAGCTCGCTCCTACAGCCCCCCCTTTCCGGGGCTGGGTTTATGAGCCGATGTAGCTGGTTTTCACCACGGTGTAGAACTCTTGCGCATAGCGACCTTGCTCACGCGAACCGTAGGATGAACCCTTCCGGCCACCAAAGGGAACGTGATAATCCACACCTGCGGTCGGCAGGTTGACCATCACCATCCCGGCCTGGGAGTGGCGCTTGAAGTGGTTGGCATACTTGAGCGAGGTGGTCGCGATGCCCGCAGACAGGCCGAACTCGGTGTCATTGGCCATGGCCAGCGCCGCCTCGTAGTCCGCTACGCGCACCACGTTGGCCACTGGGCCGAAGATTTCTTCACGGCTGATACGCATGGCGGCCTCGCTGTCGGCAAACAGTGTCGGCGCCAGGAAATAGCCCTCGGTGTCGCAGGTCACCAGGCCACCACCGCTGACCAACCGCGCGCCTTCGCCTTGGCCGATATCGATGTACTTCAAGTCCTGGTCCAACTGGGCCTGAGACACGACCGGGCCGATATCCGTACCGGCATGCAGGGCATGGCCGACCTTGATCGATTGCATGCGCTCGGCCATGGCCGCGACAAACCGGTCATGAATCCCAGCCGTCACGATAAAGCGACTCGATGCCGTGCAGCGCTGGCCAGTGGAGTAGAAGGCACTCTGCACCGACAGTTCGACGGCCTGCTTGAGGTCAGCGTCGTCGAGAATGATCTGCGGATTCTTGCCGCCCATTTCCAACTGCACCTTGGCCTGGCGCGACACGCAGCTGACCGCGATCTGCCGCCCCACGCCCACGGAACCGGTGAAGCTGATGCCATCGACCTTCGAACTGTTGACCAGCGCATCGCCGACCACGCGACCACTGCCCATCACCAGGTTGAACACGCCACTGGGGAAGCCGGCGCGGGAGATGATTTCTGCCAGGGCCCAGGCACAGCCGGGCACCAGGTCGGCCGGTTTGAGCACCACGCAGTTGCCATAGGCCAGGGCCGGGGCGATTTTCCAGGCGGGGATGGCAATCGGGAAGTTCCACGGGGTGATCAGACCCACCACGCCCAAGGCTTCGCGGGTGACTTCGACATTCACCCCTGGGCGCACCGACGGCAGGTAATCACCGGACAAGCGCAGGCACTCACCGGCAAAGAACTTGAAGATATTGCCGGCGCGGGTCACCTCGCCGATGGCTTCCGGCAGGGTCTTGCCCTCTTCGCGGGCCAGCAGCGTACCGAGTTCTTCGCGGCGGGCGAGGATCTCGCTGCCGACTTTGTCCAGGGCGTCATGCCGGGCCTGGATGCCGGAGGTCGACCACGCCGGGAACGCCGCGCGCGCGGCGTCGATGGCGGCGTCGACCTGGGCCAGATCGGCCTTGGCAAATTCGCCGATCACATCCGACAGGTCCGAGGGGTTGATATTGCTTGAGTAGTCAGCACCGGCCACCCACTGGCCACCGATGTAGTTGTCAAAACGCTTGGCTTGGGACACGAATCTTCTCCTGACGCAAAAAGCCGCTGATCACTCAGCGGCTTTATTCATGGGTTATTGCGCACCTTGCTTGTCGATCAGCGCGGCCAGGGCTTCATATTCTTCTGGCAGCAGATCGGTCAGCGGGGTGCGCACTGGGCCTGCGTCATAGCCGGCGATTTTTGCACCCGCCTTGACGATGCTCACGGCATAGCCGGCCTTGCGGTTACGGATGTCGAGGTAAGGCAAGAAGAAGTCGTCGATGATCTTGTCGACAGTGGCGTGATCTTCCCGGGCAATCGCGTGGTAGAAGTCCATCGCGGTTTTGGGAATGAAGTTGAACACCGCCGAGGAATACACCGGGACGCCAAGCGCCTTGTAGGCCGCGGCGTAAACCTCGGCGGTCGGCAGGCCGCCCAGGTAGCTGAAACGATCGCCCAGGCGACGGCGGATCGACACCATCAGTTCGATATCACCCAGGCCATCCTTGTAGCCAATCAGGTTCGGGCAACGTTCGGCCAGGCGCTCGAGCAGTGGCGCGGTCAGGCGGCAGACGTTGCGGTTGTACACCACCACACCAATTTTTACTGACTTGCACACCGCCTCGACGTGGGCGGCGACGCCGTCCTGGCTGGCTTCGGTCAAGTAGTGCGGCAGCAGCAGCAGGCCCTTGGCCCCCAGGCGCTCGGCTTCCTGGGCGTATTCGATGGCTTGGCGCGTGGAGCCGCCGACACCGGCCAGGATCGGCACGCTGGTGGCGCAGGTATCAACGGCGGTTTTTACCACTTGGGAATATTCACTGGCTGCCAGGGAGAAAAACTCACCGGTGCCGCCTGCCGCGAACAAGGCAGTGGCGCCGTAGGGGGCCAGCCACTCCAGACGCTTGATGTAACCCGCCTGGTTGAAATCACCCTGGGCATTGAAATCGGTGACCGGGAAAGACAGCAGACCGTGGGAAAGGATGGACTTCAGTTCTTGTGGATTCATTATTCGAACACCCTGGATAACGACTGATACTGGGGAATGGTTTTTGTTGTCGTACGTCATCGTACAACCATAAAAGTATTCGTCAACACTATTTCGTCGACTTGCATGGGTCTTGAGGACGTTTACTGGCAACCCCCTTGACGTAGGAAATTGCTCCGCTATTCTTGCAATAGCTGTATATACATACAGCCATCAAGGAAGAATCCTACGACATAGCAAGGAGCTAACATGTCAGAACTTGAATCGGTCATCACCCGCAAACCCCTCCCCTCCCTACGCTTCGAAGGCGGCGAGCACACCGCTATTGGCGATGAGACGCTACTGCGGTTCGTACAGGGCGAGCCCTCTATTCCGGGGGCGCAAGTCAAACTGCATCTGCCTAATGGCCTGGCTTTGACCTATGGCCAGATCATCGCCCTGGGCGGTGATTTCTATGGGATCCCCGGCCAGCCCATCAGCGACGGTGCATCGCCAGCCGAGCGCGTGCAGCGCTTTACCGCCGCGTTCAACTCCCTGGCCACGCTGCCGGCGTCGCGGGACGAAGCGGGCAAAATTCTCGCGGTCATGCAAAAGGAGATCAACGCGGTCAAGCAGGCCATCAAGGAGGGTAAGCAGGCCCATGAAGCCTATGACGCACTTGGAGATACGTTGTCTGAAGAGTGGAATCGCATCACCGGCGGCGGCAGCGTTGTTTCAGCCATGGTGCCCTTGGGGCGCTACCTTAAGCTGGCCGCCGACAACGCCGATCATTTCGGAGAATGGGCGCTGTCAGCCTATCTGGCTGGGCACACCGGCGCCCTGCAACAAGCGGTCGTCGCCCACCAAAGTGGCAGCGACCAGCAATTGGAACTGGCTTATGCCATGAACAGTTTTGCTGATCACTTTTTGACCGACCTGTTTTCCGCGGGGCACCTGCGCGTACCGCGCAAGCAACTGGCTCGCGTAGTCACACCGGGTGAGCTGGGGTCGTTGATCAGCCGCTTCATGCATGACGAAGACAGCAAGTTCGGGCTCAAGGTACGCAACGCACTGGGCGATGAGTGGCACGCCTATGGCGACAAACGCTATTTCGACAGCAATGATGCGGCCAACCGCGCTCAGGTCAAACGCGCGGTGCAGGCCTCGGCCGATGAGATTTTCGAGGCCTATGTCAGTGGCATCCTGCCCTCCCCGGCCACGTACAAGGCACCGCTGTACGTGCCGGACCTGAATGCGGTGAACAACCCGAGCACTAACTTCTCACCGCTGTTCAAGGCCGAGGGCGACAAGGTGCTGCGACGCAAGGACGTCAACAACCTCAACGACAAACAGTGGACGAATGATTGGTGGGGCTGGAGCACCTACCTGCTGCTGCAAAACTACACACCCAATACGCCAGCCTAAAACCAGGCGCAGATGCCGGGACGCCGGCATCTGCGCCATCGACGAGCATCAGCCGCGCTGCGCCTGCGCCTCTTCATGTGCCTGGCGCAATCGCTCGCGGCTGTTTGTCAGGTGCAGGCGCATCGCCGCTCGCGCCGCATCCGAATCCTGGCGGGCGATCGCTTCGTAAATCTCTTCGTGCTCACGGCTCAGGCGGCTCATGTAGTGCTGCTGGTCATCATGGGCCAGGCGCGCTGAGTTCAGGCGCGTACGCGGGATAATGCTGGTGCCCAGGTGCGTCATGATATCGGTGAAGTAGCGATTGCCGGTGGACAACGCAATCTGCAGATGGAACTGGAAGTCCGACGCCACTGCATCGCTGGCGTGCGCCGCACTTTCATTCAAGGCATCGAGGGCGGCGCGCATCGCGGCCAACTGTTCGTCGCTGCGACGCTGGGCCGCGAGGCCGGCGGATTCCACTTCCAGGCTGATGCGCAGTTCCAGAATCGCCAACACATCGCGCAACGTCACCACCGTCGCCGGATCGATCCGGAACCCGCTGGGGCTCGGCGTATCCAGCACAAAGGTACCGATGCCATGCCGGGTCTCCACCTGCCCGGCCGCCTGCAGGCGCGAGATCGCCTCGCGCACCACCGTACGGCTGACCCCATGGGCTTCCATGATCGCTGATTCGGTGGGCAACTTATCCCCACGATTGAGCTGGCCGTCGCGGATCTGCTCGGACAACACCGTGACCAGTTCCTGGGCAAGGCTGCGACGCTTGCGGGGAAGACGCGGGGCGGTGCTGAGGTTTTCCATGGGTAGCCAATTATCTCGATGATCTGAAGGCGCATCATAGCCCAAGCAGGTTGTACGATCACCGCTCACCGCGACTTTGTAGCGCGCAAAAAAATGCCCCGGCCAAAGCCGGGGCACTTTTTCAGCACGTGCCCGCAGGCGCATGCTCCGTCACTTCACCACTTTCAAGCTCGGCCGGCCCGTAGGGCGCGGCGGCTCGGAGTCAGGCGGCGGCAGGTCGTCATCTTCAACTTCGATCGCTTCGTCGTCGTCAAGCGACGACTCCAGATCAAACACCATGCCCTGGCCATTTTCCCGGGCATAAATGCCCAGGATCGCGCCGATGGGCACATAGAGCGTATGGGGTACCCCACCAAAACGCCCTTCAAAGCTGACCGCTTCATTGTCCATGTGCAGTTGGCGTACGGCACTGGGCGAAACGTTCAGGACAATCTGTCCGTCGCTGGCAAAACCTTGTGGCACCTGCACCGCAGGGAACTCGGAATTGACCAGCATGTGCGGGGTGCAATCGTTGTCCACAATCCACTCGTAGAGCGCGCGGACCAGGTAAGGTCGACTGGAGTTCATCAACGGCTCCTTAAGCCTTAGCGCATATCACGTTCGACGCCAGACAGACTTGCCTGGAAAGCCTCACGCGCAAACTGGCGCTCCATGTAATCAAGCAGCGGCTTGGCAGGCCGCGGCAGTTCAATGCCCAAAATCGGCAAACGCCAGAGTATGGGCAATAGGCAGCAATCCACCAGGCTTTGTTCCTCACTGAGGAAAAAAGGTTTGTCGGCGAATAACGGTGAAACGCCGGTCAGGCTCTCGCGCAATTCCTTGCGCGCCTGCACACGGGCCGCTTCTTTGCTGCGTGTATCCAGAATCAGATCCACCAGCCCACACCAGTCACGCTGGATCCGATGGATCAGCAAGCGGCTGTTGGCACGCGCCACCGGATACACCGGCAGCAAAGGTGGATGGGGGTAACGCTCATCCAGATATTCCATCACCACGGTTGACTCCCACAACGCCAGGTCACGATCGACCAGGGTGGGCAAGCTGCCGTAAGGGTTCACTTCGATCAGTTTCGGCGGGTGACGACCCACCTCCACACTGATGATCTCGGCGCTGACACCCTTCTCTGCGAGCACGATGCGTACTCGGTGGGAATAGTGGTCGGCGGGGTCGGAGTAACAGGCCAACCGGTTGGTCACGCCCATGGCGGTCCTCCTCGCTTGTTGAAATTATCGAAAGCTCAAAAACGAGCGCGCCCAGAAAGCATCTCCCGTAACACCTGGATCAACCAGAGCGTTACCCGTTTAGAGACGTCGCTGGGCGCGCAAGATTAACAGCAATTGCCTAAGGTTGGATCAATGCACATCCTTCCAGTATTCACGCTTGAGCAAATAAGCGAATACGAAGAAGAAAGCCAGGTACAGCAACACATAGGTACCGATGCGTTGGTGCTCCAGTTTGACCGGGTTGGCGGAGTACGCCAGGAAGGTCACCAGGTTCTTGACCTTCTCGTCGAACTGCTCCTCGTTCAGCGCACCGCTCTTGGGCACGATGGTCAGTTGATCACATGCCTCATGGGTCAACGGCGTGCCAGTCAGCGGGTCATATTGCTTCTTGCCGTTTTCCACGACTTGAACCTGCTTGCATCCTACCACCTGACGCCCTTGCAGGCCGACCAGCACGTTAGGCATACCGACGTTCGGGAACACCTTGTTGTTCACGCCCCAGGGACGTGTAGGGTCTTCGTAGAACGACTTCAGGTAGCCATACAGCCAGTCGGTGCCACGTACGCGTGCTACCAGGGTCAGGTCGGGCGGTGCAGCCCCGAACCAGGCCTTGGCGTCGGCCGGTTGCATGCCGATGTTCATGTGGTCACCAATCTTGGCACCAGTGAACACCAGGTTCTTGAGCATCAGCTCATGGGGGATACCCAGGTCATCGGCTACCCGCTCGTAACGCTGGAACTTGGCGCTGTGGCAGCCCATGCAGTAGTTGGCGAACGTGCGGGCGCCGTCTTGCATGGCAGCCTTGTCAGAAACGTCGATATCGACTTTTTCCAGGTCTGCACCTGCACCGGCAGCAAAAGACAGGGTTGGCAGGGCAGCAAGAATCAATGCAACAAATAATTTTTTCATCAGCCAGTCACCCTTTCCGGAACCGGTTTTGTCTTCTCGAGCCGGGTGTAGAACGGCATCAGAATGAAGTAGGCGAAGTACAGGAAGGTGCAGACCTGCGACAACAACGTCCGCTCAGGGGTTGGCGCCAATACGCCCAGCACGCCCAGGATCACGAACGAGATGCAGAACACCCACAGCCAGATCTTGCTCAGCCAGCCTTTGTAGCGCATGGATTTGACCGGGCTACGGTCAAGCCATGGCAACACGAACAGCACAGCAATGGCTGCACCCATGGCGATGACGCCCATGAGCTTGTCGGGGATCGCCCGCAAAATGGCGTAGAACGGCGTGAAGTACCAGACCGGGGCAATGTGTTCCGGGGTCTTGAAGGCGTTCGCCTGTTCGAAGTTCGGCTTCTCTAGGAAATAGCCGCCCATTTCCGGGAAGAAGAACACGATCGAGCAGAACACAAACAGGAACACCACCACGCCGACGATATCTTTGACGGTGTAGTAAGGGTGGAATGGAATGCCGTCCAGCGGGATGCCGTTCTCGTCCTTGTGCTTCTTGATGTCCACGCCGTCCGGGTTGTTCGAACCCACTTCATGCAGCGCCAGGATGTGCAGCACTACCAGGCCGAGAATCACGATCGGCAAGGCCACCACATGCAAGGCAAAGAAGCGGTTCAGGGTGATGCCCGAGATCAGGTAGTCACCACGGATCCACTGGGTCAGGTCGTTGCCGATGACCGGGATTGCGCCAAACAGCGAGATGATCACCTGGGCGCCCCAGTAGGACATCTGGCCCCAAGGCAGCAGGTAGCCCATGAAGGCCTCTGCCATCAGCGCCAGGTAGATCAGCATGCCAAACACCCACACCAGCTCACGTGGCTTCTGGTACGAGCCGTAGAGCAAGCCACGGAACATGTGCAGATAGACCACGATGAAGAACGCCGAAGCGCCGGTGGAGTGCAGCAGGCGCAGGATCGAGCCGTACTCGACGTCGCGCATGATGTATTCGACGGAGGCAAATGCTTCTTCCGCCGACGGGGTGTAGCTCATGGTCAGCCAGACACCGGTAACGATCTGATTGACCAGTACCAGCAATGCCAGGGATCCAAAGAAATAGAAGAAGTTGAAGTTCTTCGGCGCGTAATACTTGCTGAGATGGTCTTCCCACATTTTGGTGGCGGGGAAGCGCGCATCCACCCAATCCATGAACTTGCTCATTACGCGCTCTCCTTATCGACACCAATGACAATAACGTCGTCAGATTCGTAGTTGTGCGGCGGAACCGGCAAGTTCAACGGAGCAGGCTGGGACTTGTAGACGCGACCGGCCAGGTCGTAGTGGGAACCGTGGCAAGGGCAGAAATAGCCGCCGACCCAGTCCTTGCCCAGGTCCACCGGCGCGACTTCCGGGCGGAAGGTCGGCGAGCAGCCCAGGTGGGTGCAAAGACCGACCAGCAGCAGAATCTCTGGCTTGATCGAACGCACTTCGTTTTGGGCGTAGGCGGGTTGGTCAGAATTCTTGGACTCGGGGTCAGATAGCTGGCCCTCGATCTTCTTCAGATTCCCCAGGATTTCCTCGGTACGACGAACGATGAATACTGGCTGGCCGCGCCACTCAGCAATCATCTGCTGGCCTGGCTCGATCTTGCTGACATTCACCTTCACCGGTGCACCTGCGGCTTTCGCCTTGGCACTGGGAAACCATGACCCCACGAACGGGACCGCAGCCCCCACCGCTCCTGCAGCACCCACCACGGATGTGGCTGCTACCAAGAAGCGACGCCGGCCTGCATTCACGCCGTCATTGCTCATTCAGTCCTCTCCCATCAGCTTTTTGGCCTGTTAAATCAGGCGTCTACTAAGTATTAAATCTGAACTTATAAAAATTTTGCCGAATGGTAATGAAAAGCCCCACCTCTGACAAGGTAATTACCCGCAGCCTAGCCTCCAAGCCTTGTAGTATAGGGGGTCTACGGATGTGGCAAGTTGTCACACAGAAAAAACCCGCACAAAACGCAGACAATAAAAAAACGCCCAGCTCCGCGAGGAGGCTGGGCGTTTTTGTGGAACGTAAAGCGAATTAACGCTTCGAGTACTGCGGACGCTTACGCGCTTTACGCAGACCGACTTTCTTACGTTCAACTTCACGGGCATCGCGAGTCACGAAGCCAGCTTTGCGCAGAGCGCCGCGCAGGGTTTCGTCGTACTGCATCAGAGCGCGAGTGATACCGTGGCGGATTGCGCCAGCTTGACCACTTACACCGCCACCGATAACGGTGACGTAGATGTCGAACTTTTCAACGGTCTCGGTCAGTTCCAGCGGCTGACGAACTACCATGCGGGCAGTTTCGCGGCCGAAGAAGTTGTCCAGAGTGCGGTTGTTGATCGAGATGTTACCAGTGCCCGGACGCAGGAAAACGCGTGCGGTTGCGGTTTTGCGACGGCCAGTGCCGTAATTTTGAGTCGCCGACATAATGAACTATTCCGTTAAAACTTCAGTTCTTGGGGCTGCTGAGCAGCATGAGGGTGAGCAGCGCCCGCATAGACTTTCAGCTTGCGATACATGTCGCGACCCAGTGGGCCCTTCGGCAGCATACCTTTAACCGCGATCTCGATCGGGGCTTCAGGCTTCTTGGCAATCAGGCCTTCGAAGTTCGAAGACTTGATACCGCCTGGGAAACCGGAGTGACGGTAGTACATTTTGTCGCTTGCTTTGTTGCCGGTTACACGAACCTGCTCAGCGTTGATGATTACGATGTAGTCACCGGTATCAACGTGAGGGGTGTACTCAGGCTTGTGCTTGCCACGCAGACGGCTGGCGACTTCAGTGGCCAGACGACCCAGGGTCTGACCAGCGGCGTCGACGACAAACCAGTCGCGCTGAACTGTTTCCGGTTTTGCAGTAAAAGTTGTCATTCTTTAATAGCCTCAGGGGCCGCCCTGTAAATTAGACGGCGGATCTTACTGAATAGTGCGTACTTTGACAAGTCAAAGGCAGCCGGATACAGACGCTATCGGGGGCTCGGGTCAGCGCGTCCGTTCAACGGCAAGATTCTTCGGCAGGCGGCGCATCACTTCCACTGCAGAAAGAGGTGGGCAATTATGCAGATTGCGAAAAAAAATTCAACCTGCTTTTATGATTGTTTTCCCCAAAGGAGTACCCGATGGATTATCGACAGCTGGGCCGGACCGATCTGAACGTAAGCGCGATCTGCCTCGGGACCATGACCTGGGGCGAGCAGAACACCGAGGCAGAGGCCTTCGCCCAGATTGAGCGGGCCAAAGGCGCAGGGATCAATTTCCTCGATACCGCAGAAATGTACCCGGTACCGCCCAAGGCCGACACCTATGCCACCACCGAGCGCTACATCGGCAATTACTTCAAGAGCCGTGGCGACCGCGCCGACTGGATCCTCGCCAGTAAGATCGCCGGCCCCGGCAATACCATTGATTACATCCGCGACGGTCAGCTCAAGCACAACCGCAAACATATCGTCGACGCCCTGGATGCCAGCCTCAAGCGCCTGCAGACCGACTGGATCGACCTGTACCAGTTGCACTGGCCGGAGCGCAGCACCAACTTCTTCGGCCAACTGAGCTACAAGCACCAGGAAGAGCCCGACCTGACGCCCCTGGAGGAAACCCTCGAAGCCCTCGACGAGCAGGTCAAGGCTGGCAAGATCCGCCACATTGGCCTGTCCAATGAAACGCCTTGGGGCACCATGAAGTTCCTGGCCCTGGCCGAAGCCCGTGGCTGGACCCGTGCGGTGTCGATCCAGAACCCCTATAACCTGCTCAACCGCAGCTTTGAAGTGGGCCTTGCGGAGATTGCCATCCGTGAGCAATGCGGCTTGCTGGCTTATTCGCCCCTGGCGTTCGGCATGCTCAGCGGCAAATACGAAGGCGGCGCACGGCCGGCCAACGGCCGCTTGAGCCTGTACAGCCGCTTCAGCCGCTACTTCAACCCGCAATCGGAAGCTGCGTGCAGCCGCTACGTGGCCCTGGCCCGCGAGCACGGCCTGGACCCGGCGCAGATGGCCCTGGCGTTTGTGACGCAGCAGCCGTTTGTGACCAGCAATATCATTGGGGCGACGACGCTGGAGCAGCTCGATAGCAACATCGCCAGTGCTGACTTGAAGCTGTCGAAAGAGGTGTTGGAGGGGATTGAGGCGATTCAGAAGCAGCATCCCAATCCTGCGCCTTGATTGACCTTTAGGCCGCCTTCGCGAGCAAGCCCGCTCCCACATTCGAATGTATTCACACATCAAAATGTGGGAGCTGGCTTGCCTGCGATGAGGCCCTCAAAGGCACTTAAGATTTACAATGCCCGCGCAATGATCTCCTTCATGATCTCATTGGTCCCCGCATAAATGCGCTGCACCCGCGCATCCGCCCAGGCCCGGGCAATCGGGTATTCCCACATGTAACCGTAGCCACCGTGCAACTGCACGCACTCGTCGAGCACTTTGCATTGCAGGTCAGTGGTCCAGTATTTGGCCATCGCCGCCGTGGGCACATCCAGCTTGCCTTGCAGGTGCTGCTCCAGGCACTTGTCGACAAACACCCGACCAATCTGTACCTCAGTAGCAATCTCCGCCAGCTTGAAGCGGGTGTTCTGGAAGTCCGCAATCGCCTTGCCGAACGCCTTGCGCTCACGGGTGTAGTCCAGGGTCCATTGCAGCGCCGCTTCGGCCGACGCCAGGGCGCCGATCGCCACGGTCAGGCGCTCCTGAGGCAACTCCTGCATCAGGTAGGCAAAGCCCATCCCTGCCTGGCCCAACAGGTTCTCCTTGGGCACACGCACATCCTGGAAGAACAACTCAGAGGTGTCCTGGGCCTTCATCCCGACTTTCTCCAGGCGCTTGCCCTTGTCGAACCCGGGAGTATTGGCCTCGACCAGAAACAGGCTGGTGCCCTTGGCCCCCGCCTTGGGGTCGGTCTTGGCCACCACGATCACCAGGTCCGCCAGGAAGCCGTTGGTGATAAACGTCTTGGAGCCGTTGATCACATACTCATCGCCATCCAGCACCGCTGTGGTCTTGACCCCTTGCAGGTCAGACCCGGCGCCCGGCTCGGTCATGGCAATCGCGGTGACCATTTCCCCGGACACCAACTTGGGCAAGTACTTGTGCTTCAGTGCCTCACTGCCGTAATGCAGGATATACGGCGCAACAATGTCCGAATGCAGGGAGAAACCAATCCCGGTCAGCCCCAGGCGGCCGATCTCTTCGATCACCACGGTGCTGTAGAGAAAGTCGGCGCCCAGGCCGCCGTATTCTTCCGGCAGATGGGAACAGAGCATGCCCGCCTCCCCCGCCTTGCTCCACAGATTGCGATCAATATGCCCCTGCTTCTCCCATTGCGCATGGAACGGCACCGCGTCTTTTTCGAGGAAGGTGCGCACGCTCTGGCGGAAGAGTTCGTGCTCGGAGCTGAACAAGGTTCTGGGAATCATGAGTCACCTGCGTCGATTGTCAGACAAAAACAAGATCACAGAGCCTAAGCTGCACGGACGTCACAGGACACTGGACACATGCGACAAAAAATAAGACGATCCAGCCGTTAGTTGACCACTTTCCCCTATAAGAATAATCGAAATTATGTCTACCCTCGTCTCCACGCCCTTGCGGCGCGTCAGCATCCTAGCCATTGATCGGGTGTTTGCTTCCACCCTCATGCAAGCCAAGGATTTTTTCCACCTCGCCAGCCTGCGTTACGGCAAACAGCAAGGCCTGGGCCTCACGCCAGCCTTTGAAACCCGCCTTGTCAGCCCCGACGGGCAACCGGTATGTAGCTTCAGCGATGTGATCATGCCGGTGGACGGCGGCCTGGAAAACGCCGACATCATTGTCCTCCCAGCCTTCTGGGATGATTTCGACGCCCTGAGCAAACGCTACCCGCAGATCCTGCCATGGCTGCGTGAGCAGCATGCCCGGGGTGCGGTGCTCTGCGGTGAGGCCACCGGGGTGTTCTGGCTCGCCGAAGCCGGCCTGCTCGATGGCAAGGAGGCGACCACCTACTGGCGCTTCTTCAATGCGTTCAGCGAGCGCTTCCCCAAGGTCCAGCTCAATCAGGACAAGCACCTGACCGACGCCGACAACCTGTACTGCGCCGGCGGCACCACCTCAGCCTGCGATCTCTATATCTATCTGATCGAGCGTTTCTGCGGCGCCAACATCGCCCAGGCCGTGGCCCGCGACATTCTCTACGAAGTGCAGCGCAACTACGCGCCGGGGCGCATCGGGTTTGGCGGACAGAAGCTGCACCAGGACGTGATCATCCTGCAGATCCAGCATTGGCTCGAAGAACACTTCGCCGACAAATTCCGCTTTGAAGACGTCGCCCGCGAACACGGCATGAGCATCCGCAACTTTATGCGCCGGTTCCAGACCGCGACCGGCGACAAGCCGCTGCACTACCTGCAACGGCTGCGGATCGAGACGGCCAAGGGGTTGTTGTCGGGCAGCCGCAAGAGCATCAAGACCATCAGCTACGAGGTGGGTTACGACGATGCGAGCTTCTTTGCGCGGCTGTTCAGGCAGCACACGGAGTTGTCGCCGAACCAGTATCGCCAGCAGTTCCAGCAGGCCGCCTAACTAAAGCCGGGAACAATCAAATGTGTGAGCGGGCTTGCTCGCGAATGCGGTGTGTCAGTTAACGAATAAGTCGACTGATACACCGCATTCGCGGGCAAGCCCGCACACATTTTGGTTCGGTGTTTGCCTAAGGCTTGTGCGCCCGCGCCAGGAACTCGTGGGACTGCATTTCCAGCAAGCGACTCAAGGTGCGTTGGAATTCGAAGTTCAAGCGACCGCCGGTGTAGAGGTCCTTGAGTTCGACTTCGGCCGAGATGATCAGCTTGACGTTGCGGTCGTAGAACTCATCGACCATGTTGATAAAACGCCGGGCAATGTCGTCGGTGGTGACGCTCATTTGCTCGACGCCACTCAAGATCACCGCATGGAAGATCTTGCCCAGTTCGATGTAGTCGTTCTGGCTGCGCGGGCCGTCGCACAGTTCACGGAAGTCGAACCAGGCCACGTCGTCGCAGGTGCGCAGGGCAATGATCTGGCGATTTTCGATCATCAACTTATCGTTTTCCACCGCCTGGGTGCATTCCGGCGTCAGCGCGCGGAAGCTCTTGCGCAGGCTTTCGTGGGCCGCTTCGTCGAGGGGGAAGTGGAACAGCTCCGCCTGCTCAAGGTGACGCAGGCGGTAATCGACGCCGCTGTCGACGTTGACGATATCGGTGTGCTGCTTGATCAGGGCAATGGCCGGCAGGAAGCGCGCGCGTTGCAGGCCGTCCTTGTACAGGCCGTCGGGCACGATGTTCGAGGTGGCGACCAGGGTCACGCCGTTCTTGAACAACTCTTCCATCAAGGTGCCAAGAATCATCGCGTCGGTGATATCGGACACGAAGAATTCATCAAAGCAAATCACCCGCGCCTCTTGGGAGAAGCGCTTGGCAATGATGGTCAGCGGGTTCTTCTCGCCGTGCAGGGTCTTCATCTCTTCGTGCACGCGCTTCATGAAGCGGTGAAAGTGAGTACGCGACTTTTCCTTGAACGGCAGCGCTTCGAAGAAGGTGTCGACCAGGTAAGTCTTGCCGCGACCCACGCCACCCCAGAAGTACAAGCCCTTGACCGGCACCTGGTCTTTCTTGCCAAACAACTTGCTGAGCATCCCCGGCTTGCTCTGGGAAGAGGCGA
This sequence comes from Pseudomonas hygromyciniae, assembly GCF_016925675.1. NCBI lineage: Bacteria > Pseudomonadati > Pseudomonadota > Gammaproteobacteria > Pseudomonadales > Pseudomonadaceae > Pseudomonas > Pseudomonas hygromyciniae. The sequence goes on from NZ_CP070506.1 coordinate 4,986,881, forward strand.
CCAGGTCTTCGTACAGGCGCTGCAAATGGCGCACCGCCGTTTCCTGGGCAGCATCATGGAAGAAGTCGGGGCGCTTCAGATCAGCTTGATATCGTTCTAGGGGCGTCATAATTTCGTTAGCAAGGCAACAAAAACGGGCCGTCACTGTAACGACGGCCCTGAATAATGGCAATCAACCCTTGGTCGGGTCAGTCCTCGATTGGGGTCAACGCCACGCGCACAGCTTCGATGGCGGCATCCCGCGCAGCACTGTCGGCGAAGGCCGGGCTGTCGGCGATACAGGCGCCTTCAAGCCACACACTGAAGCCCAGGGCCTCACTGCGCACATCCAGCGCCTGGCCGGACTGCAACTGCTTGGTGGCTGCACCCGCCGCCTTGCCGTCGGCAAAGTTGCGCGACAACAACAGTTGCTCGCCGTCAGCCGCCAGCAGGCGGAAGCGGAAGCTACCGTCGTCTTCACGGAAGCTGACAAAACGCGCAGCCTTCACCGCCTTCTTCTTGGTGCTGACCGCCTCGCTGACCGGGTTGACGAACGAACGCAGGCCCACCGCTTCACGCAGCTCTTGCAGGAATGGACCGGCAACGGCCCGGGCCTTCTTGGCACCGATCAGCAGCAGGTCTTCCATATCCGAAGGGCGCGACATCAATTGATGGTAACGCTCGCGCGCCTCGCCCAACTGGCCGTCCAGCAGTTGGAACAGACGGTTCTTCGCCTCGCCCCAACCCAAGCCGTCGAGCAGTTCGCTGCGCAGTTGCTGTTCCTGCTCAGGGGTGGCGAACGCCTGGTACAGGGTGAACAGGTGAGAGTTATCTGGATCCTTGGCTTCGCCCGGCGCGCGGGAGTCGGTGACGATCCGCGAGATCGCGTCTTTCATGTCCTTGGCGCTGGTGAACAACGGGATGGTGTTGTCGTAGCTTTTCGACATCTTGCGCCCATCCAGGCCCGGCAAGGTGGCGACGCTTTCTTCGATCAACGCCTCGGGCATGGTGAAGAACTCTTTGCCCTTGCCGAACAGATGGTTGAAGCGCTGGCCGATATCACGGGCCATTTCCACGTGCTGGATCTGATCGCGGCCGACCGGCACCTTGTGTGCGTTGAACATCAGAATGTCCGCCGCCATCAGCACCGGGTAGCTGTACAGGCCCATGCTGATCCCGGCATCCGGGTCTTCGCCGTTCTCCAGGTTTTTGTCCACCGAGGCCTTGTAGGCGTGGGCACGGTTGAGCAGGCCCTTGGCTGCAACGCAGGTCAGCAGCCAGGTCAGCTCGGGAATTTCCGGGATATCGGACTGACGATAGAACGTCACCCGGTTCACATCCAGGCCACCGGCCAGCCAGGTCGCGGCGATTTCCATACGCGAGCGCTGGATGCGCTGCGGGTCATCGCATTTGATCAGGGCGTGGTAATCGGCCAGGAAGTAGAACGAATCGGCATTGGCATCCTGGCTGGCGAGGATCGCCGGGCGGATGGCACCCGCGTAGTTGCCCAGATGCGGGGTGCCGGTGGTGGTGATGCCGGTGAGGATACGGGTACGCGTCGTCATGGGTAATCGCTTATCAGACTGCTATCAATTCGAAAGGCGCGGCAGCACCAGATCCTTGAGATCGGTGAGCTTGCCATGAAAAAAGTGCCCGCATTCTGCCACTTTCAGCAGCTCATGGGGGCGTTTGAGGGCTGCGGACCAGTCGTAGACCCGTTGCGGCTCGACCACTTCGTCGGTTTCCGGCTGGATCACGGTCAACGGGCAGTCCTGTGGCAGCACGTCCTCATCACGCAAACGCATGACGGCCGCAGCCACCATAAACAGATGCGCGAGTTTTTCGCCCTTGGCCTCCAGGCGCCCGCCAAGGCTTGCGGCAACAAATCCACCGAACGAGAAACCCAGCAAGGTGATGGGCAGGCTCGGGTGTTTTTCACGCAGCCAAGTGATGGCGGCTTCGGCATCGTCCACTTCACCGCTGGCCATATCATGGCTACCAGCGCTGGCACCCACGCCACGGTAATTGAAACGCAAAGTAATCAAACCGGCATCGCGGGCGGTGCGTTGCAGGGTCGATACCACTTTATTGAGCATGGTCCCGCCCTGCACCGGATTAGGGTGACAGATCAGCGCCAGGCCACGTGGCTCGGGGTGATCCAGATACAGGGCTTCCAATTGGCCTACCGGGCCATCGATCAAAACAGGGGTTTCACGCATGAGCAAGGAATGAACTCCGTGACCTCTCAAAGGGTCGACTCGTCTAGCTAAAGTCTGTGCATGGCATCATTGCGAGCTTAATCGCGGTATACAGCGCAGGTCCGAGCCGTTAACGTAAAGCAAAGCCGTTTATAGAGGAAGGACTCGTGGAACACTCGCTCTTAGTTTGGTTGTTGCCGACTCTTGCCCTGGTTGCCGGTGTCGCCATTGGATTCCTGGTTGCTCGCCTGCTGCCGAATGCCGCGCCTAACCGCACGCAGCGTCAGTTGGATGACATTCAGGAACGTTTTGACAGTTATCAGAACGAGGTTGTTACCCACTTCAACAGCACCGCGACCCTGGTCAAGAAGCTCACCCAGAGCTACCAGGAAGTACAGGATCACATCGCCGATGGCGCCAACCGCCTGGCCCTGGACGACATCACTCGTCAGCGCCTGCTGGCCGCGCTGCATTCCGATGCCACGCAAGCCCCACGGGAACGCCTGACCCCGCCACGGGAAAATCAGGAGCCACCACGGGACTACGCGCCAAAAACGCCGAACGCCCCCGGCATGCTGGATGAGCATTACGGCTTGAAGAAGTAATAAGGTTTCAAGCGATAAAAAGCCCGCCACCGATCACTCGGTGGCGGGCTTTTTTATTTTCTCAAGGCTGGCACGCTGTCCGACGTTGACGATGCTCAAGCCCAGCAGTTCAGCAATCAGCGCTGGTACAACGTCGCCCATCCTCTTCGTCCATGCCCGAGGAATACTCAGCGTCCTTCATTGCTCAGGTTTAGGGCTCCGTGCAGCCTGAGGAAAACTGTTCAGTCGCCGTTCAGCGCCAGACTGAGCGCCTTGCAATCTGCACTGCGAACCTGATGGAGAAAGACCTGCAAAACTTCTGACAAGGGAAATGTATTCTCCATAGCTATTCCTGGAACTCTTCCTACGTACGCGACCACACAACGGACGAAACTAAGCCCTACTCCTCCGACACGCGCTACGAGTTCCCTTTTATGCAAATCAAGACCGCCTCAGCCACTCCCTGGAATCACTCAGCCAACGATCAACCAACTGCATCGAATACGGGCAATCGCAACAAACGTTCAATTGATTCCAGCGCGCAGGCGGATCAGCAATTAGTGCAGGAAGTCAGGCCCCCCCCCCAACACAAGGTGGAGGTTACACTGAGGTGAGCGTTGACCCCACCCCTGGCAAAGATGTCGAGAATAGTCAAAAAGTACCACCCCCCATTGATGTGGGTCTCAACATAAATGTTGACCCCGTTGCAAAGCATATTTCCAGTGCATTTAAAACTGTCGAACAAGAAGCATCTGATTTTCTCAAAGAAAAATTTGCAGAGTTGAAAAAGAAAGACCCCGCTAACAAGGAGAAATGGGATATTGATCCCGACAATACCTACCTAGTGACCTACGACTATAACAGTGTGGGGGAAGAGCCTTACCCGGCAAAGGGTATCCAGCGTATTTCACTGACGCAAGCGTTGATCAAAAATGCGCAAGATACTCCCACTGGGAAGGGATACAAGATCCCATTCTTCGCTGGCGGTCCTAATGTAAAAATCCAGAACAGTTTACCCATGAACAACCCAGGTATCTTTGACTTCTCAACCCGGTTTTCCCCTTATCGAAAAGACGCGGATGTTACCCATACTTATCAAGGAATTTATGTAGAATCGTCCGACGCTCCCTCACAGACATATAACTCTACCAACCAGAGTTCAATTACCCCGAAAGAGTTCAAAAACCTTGTTTGGCAGGCTGACTTTAAACAGCCTTATACTAACTTTCTGGATGAGTTCTGGAGCACCCACATAGAAAAATACCCGGTGCTGGCCAAAGCGTCATTCGTCAAGTCAGCCATGACTCAACATCAAGAAGGCAGCTTGACTACTGATGGTCGAGAACTGATCATGCGAGCCGCCGGATTATCAGGCAACCAGGAATCATGGCCTGACATTACTTATGATGACTTACAAAAAAATCCCCCCAAGGACCCCAACATTGAAGTCGGGTTGCTCAAGCTCGGAGAATATCAATCGACCGACCTCATATACATTACTGACAATAAGGTAACGTTTGACAACGACGGGAAGAGGATTCCTCCCCTCACCCTTCTTTATATACCCGGAAACTCCTCACCCATTCACAGTTTCAATAGCCAGGCAGAGATGAAGAAGTGGCTCGCCGAACAAATGGCTGATCCTGCCAAGCGCGATGCCCTGGCCTCACACTTTAAGCTTGAAGACAAGCCCAACGGCTGGGAGCGAGCCGGGTTAGACGAAACACTGATCGGCCTCGGTACCTGGCCTGAAACACGTGAAACCCCGGGAGGAATACTTTCCTATGACCATCGGGCCTTTAGCGGTAAATGGGATCCTGAAAAATTCATCACCACAGAACCTAACAACCTACCGTTCCAAGAAGTCACAAAACGCCAGAAAGATCGCTCTTATGCAGATGCGGCTGTCAAAATAACCAGTGACAGAGACGAGACCAAGAAGAACATCATTGATGGCCTGACAAAGACTTCGAAAGTTGCTCTATTTTTAACTCCACTGGCTTTCGTGGTACCTGAAGTCGCATTGGCCCTGGACACTTTTTATCTCGCCAGTGGCGGCGTAACTGCCAGCATCGGAGTTGATGACAACCTACATAACAAGGCCAAAGGTACTGATCGAATTGTATTCGGCCTGTTCAACGCAGCGACAGTGGCGATACCCAGAGTCATAGGTAAAGCCCGGGAGCAGTCTATCGGTGAATTCAAAGCCCCAGAAGACACTGCATCGCCCCCGGACCAAGAACCACCCCAACCTCCAGAGAACCCTGACAATGGGGTGATTGGTACGGACATAGCGAGCGAAACAGGTCCGATTACTGTCGTTCAAATGGGTGGCCCGATGAATGAGCTAAAATATGTCTCCAACGAAGTCCATACCTATGTAGACACCTACAAATCCGGAAAGCGACTTAACATTGTTGCCCATGGTTCCAAACCAAGTTGGGCTGATAAGTTCTTAGGCAATGGATCGCAGGTTGTCATCGATGGAAAAGGCTACACGCCTCAAAAATTAGTCGCCCTATTGAAAGACAAAGGCATAGACCCGGAAAGATATGACTCTGTGCGTCTTATAATGTGTCACTCTGCGGAGGGGCGAGGCAATTCGTTTGCGGCAAAGTTTCAAAAAGAGATCAATAAGCCGGTAAAAGCTTACGATGGGACGGTGACCCTCAGTTTCGGTTCAACAGCCATGAAAAAAATTCGAGATCAGGTCGTGACTCAAATTATGCAGTCAGATCCAACAATCTCTCTTGAAAATGCAGAAAACCTGGCTGAAATCAAACTGCAAGATGCTTTGAACGGCTATGCAATTCCAGAACTCAAAAAAGCCAATGGTCAGTTGGTCCAAATCAATACTGCGCCTGCAGAGGATCCGCCGAAATATGAGATTGTTAGAATTGTATACAAGCCGATTCACTTCCCAAGGACCGGTTCATGAGCCTTATTTCGCAATGTTCTGAAAGTAGCATACAAGCATGACGTAATATTTTGACGGCGGAAAAAAGCCCGGAAAGTTTTCAGCCGTCAATAAATACACTCAGCCCAGAACAGCGTGCAGCGAACATAAATGATCAAAGCTCAAGCCATCTGCGTTGCGGCGGCTGCCAGACGTGATCAGCCGCCCCACCTTACTTCAAATGACCCACGCACCCCGTCATTGAGACGCGCAGTACCCAGCGCTCTGATTCGCCCTTCAGCGCCGAACCGGGCGCTTTTGCAGTTTGCGCTGCAGTGTCCTGCGGTGCATGCCAAGAGCACGGGCGGTGGCCGAGATATTACCTTCATGCTCGGTCAACACACGCTGGATGTGCTCCCACTGCAGACGGTCCACCGACATCGGGTTTTCCGGCACCAGGGTGTCGAGGTCGGCATGCTCGGAGAGCAGCGCAGCCAGCACATCATCGGCATCGGCCGGCTTGCACAGGTAATTGCAGGCACCGCGCTTGATCGCCTCGACGGCGGTGGCAATGCTGGAATACCCGGTAAGGATTAGCACGCGCATTTCCGGGTCCAGTTCCAGCAATTTGGGCAACAGCACCAGGCCCGAATCACCATCCATTTTCAGGTCCAGTGCCGCATAGTCCGGCAGGTCGGCCTGGGCGATAGTCAGGCCTTCTTCGGCGGAGCCTGCGGTGCTGACGCGAAACCCACGACGGCTCATGGCTCGCGCCATCACGCGGGTAAAGGTGGCATCGTCATCTACCAGCAACAGGTGCGGCAGTTCTTCGCCTTCGACTTGGATCTCGTCACTCATCGATGTCTCCTCGTGCAGCACGGGGCAGGCGCAGCTCGGTGAGCGTGCCGCCTTCCTCATGGGGGTAAAGTTTCACCGAGCCGCCAGCGCGGGTCACGCTGGCCTTGCTCAAGAACAGGCCCAGGCCGAAGCCTTTGCCCTTGGTGGTAAAAAATGGCTTGCCGATCTGTTCGGCAATGGCCAGCGGCACACCGGCGCCGTGGTCGCGAATGCTGATGGTGAGGTTTTCCGCATCCCAGTCCAGCTGCACTTCCAGGCCTTCCGGGCAGGCGTCGGCTGCATTGTTCAACAGGTTCAGCAACGCCTGGGTCAGATCCGGCGGTGGCGCCATGCGAGGCACTGCGCCCTGCCCCAGCAGATGGAAACGGTAACTGGCTTCGGGACGCATCAGGTGCCAGCGGTTCAGCGCTTCGTCCAACCACTGGGTGACGTCTTGCATATCCACCGCCAAGCGCCGGTTGGCTTCGGCGGCGCGCACCAGTTGCTGCAAGGTTTGCTTGCACTGCTTGACCTGTTCCTGCAGCACGCCGAGGTCGTCTTGCAGCGCCGGGTCGTGATGGTCCTGGCGCATTTCCTTGATCAGCACGCTCATGGTTGCCAGCGGCGTACCCAGCTCATGGGCCGCGCCGGCGGCCTGGGTCGCCACTGCCAGCAGTTGCTGGTCGCGCAGGCCCTCTTCGCGGCGGATAGCGCGCAGTTCTTCCTGGCGCCGCAGCTCTTCAGCCATGCGCGCAGCAAAAAAGGTGATCACCGCCGCCGACAGCGCAAAGCTCAGCCACATGCCGTAGATTTGCAGGTTTTCCCGGGCGATCGGGAACGTTTCCAGGGGATAGAACTGCGCCAGCAACAAGGTATACAGCGCCAAGGCAATACCCGACAGGATCACCGAATAGCGCCACGGCAATGTCACCGCGGCGATGGTCAGCGGCACCAGGTAATAGGAGACGAAGGGGTTGGTGGAGCCGCCGGAGAAATACAGCAACACACTATGGATAAACAGGTCACAGGCCAGTTGCAGGGCATACTCCAGCTCCGTCACCGGCCACGTGGTGCGCAGGCGGATGGCCGTGAACACACACAACACCGTGGAAAAAGCCAAAGTCACCCACAGTTGCAGCCAGGGCAACGGCAGCAGCTCAAACCAATAGGCGAGCCCGACGGAGCCGGCCTGTGCGGCCAGTACCAGGGTGCGGATAAACGTCAGGCGCCAGAGGTTCTGGCGAGTGGCGGAAGTCAGTTGTACGGGGGCGAGCATGAGCTCTCCTGATGAGCGCTCCAGGCGGATCGCAGCAAGTATAAACGAAGCGACGGTACAGGCAGCGCGTGTGTGGCCCTTTGACGCAGGTCATGGCTTTATGACGGCTCGAGGCGAACTTGACCGCTCGTCGGCATCGTACCCAGATGTAGAGAATTTGTAACCCGACGAACCCGACTCCCCCGTCTACAGTCTTACCGAACACGATCACACTCAAGGAGCTTCCATGTCACGTTTCACTCGCAGTGCCACCGTTATCGCCCTCAGTGTTGGCAGCCTCGCCAGCCTGCCCGTACTGGCTGCCGATCAACTGCACTACAACCAGATCTCCCTACGTGCCGAAGTCAGCCAGGAAGTGGCCCGTGACCAGATGATCGTTACGTTGTACACCGAGTCCCAGAACAGCGACCCGGGCAAGCTGGCCGCCGAAATCACCACCACCATGAACAAGGCGCTGGCCCAGGCCCGCGAAGTCAAGAGCGTGACCCTGCGCCAGGGCAGCCGTAACAGCTACCCGATCTACGACAACAAGAACCAGAAGATCACCGGCTGGCGTGAACGCGCTGAGCTGCGCATGGAAAGCTCGGACTTCGCTGCGCTGTCCAAACTCACCGGCGAGATGCTGACCAACCTGAAAATGGACAGTATGGACTTCGCCATCGCCAACCCAACCCGCAAGGCCAGCGAAGATGCACTGCTCAAGGAAGCGGTCAGCGCGTTCAAGGCCCGTGCACAACTGGCCACTGACGCGCTGGGCGGCAAGGGCTACAAGATCGTCAACCTGAACTTCAATACCAATGGCTATCCACAGCCCTACGCCCGTGGCGGCATGATGATGAAGGCTGCGGCGATGGATTCGGCGCCCACACCTGAAGTCGAGGCTGGCACCAGCCAGGTCAGCATGAGTGCGGACGGGGTGATCGAAGTCTTGCAGTAACCGCTTCAACCTATAAAGACGGCACAGCCTAATCGCTTGTGCCGTTTTTTTTGGCCTGCTGTTGCGTCGCAAGATCAACGGCTGCGCAATGCAGATTAAGGAACAACCCGATCGATGTAGGCCTTTACTTACATTATCAATTGCGCCTAAAACCCAAGCATAAAAATTGAACCATCCCCCTGCACATTGCCACCTAGCTAAGCCAACTTTAGCCAGCTCATTAGATATTTAATAGGCCCCCTTACAGGAACTATCCATACCTGTTTGGCGCTCCGGCGCAGTGCAACAAACCTCACTGAAGAGACTTGATCCAAGGACAGGGTAGCCAGGCACTATCAGGATGACTGGTGCAAATACCTATGCCTGAGATACCGATATAGAGGCAACTTTATACGGGCTTTCATAGGGATGAAGGGGTTCCCCAGAAGATCCACGAAATATGATCTGACCCCACATCAAAATACTGGCAGCTGATAAAGCAACCTGCACATCGATGCTATTGCTTGGCGACAGACGAATAACACTATGAAACCCACGAATAAAGCGAGGCCTTCATGAATATAAATCCTGCGTCCGCTCTACCACACTCAACAACAGCTAATTCATTATCAGCCGTCAATCTACTGCCCGCGGATATCACCCCCACCGAAACGTCCGTCCGCGCACATCGTCGGCAGAGTCGTGCAGTCAGCACATCCTCTCCACAGAATGCAACGGGAGGAGAGAGGAGTCGGTCGCTGGCTACTAGGAATCCTGAAATAGCAGTCCACAAAAGGGTTATCTACGGCTCAGATACTGCTGCTTCGCCCTCGGCTGACTACACCCTGAAAGAGCGCAAGCAGCGTATTGATGACTATGCTTTTCGCGTAACGACGCTGATTTCAGAAATACCCAGCATCAACCAAGGTGAAAGGAGCGTCAGGTTCCAGAACGCTCGCCTGTTCATGGAGCCGGCCGGCTACTTCAGCGGTGGTTTATTGGCCGCAGGCTATGACCCGCATGAAAAAATCACGGTGACGTTCTCCTCATACACTGGCATAGGGAAACCCGAAAATCTGAGTAGCACCTCAAAGCGCACCTACTTTGCATGGGAAATCGCAGCAGGTGCTCTAGCGCACGATAAAGTGGAACGGGGTGGCCCGATCAACTTCAACGAGATGGAGATAGATCCAAAGGATAAAAGCAAGGTCGATAATCTGGAGGCAGCGGGCAAAACTCTTCAAAACCATTGGGAGCATGAAATATCCACACCCATGCGCGACCCTTCGGGACCACTGGCAAGCCTCTCGGGAGAAGCGGACGCCTACGCTGTACGGGGAACCTTGCAAAGCCTGCGCAGTGACACACAGAGTTTTAAAAACTTGAGCCCTGAAGGGCAAGAAGCCGTGGCGCGGACACTGGATAAAAACGGCCAAGTCATCATTCCAAATGTCTACGGCTATCCCCTATCAGGCTATGCCTTTATTCCGTACACCCCCTATGACGGAAATTATAAAAACAGGCCCAACCAAGGGTTGATGTTAGACCTGAAGAATGGCGCCGTGCGTGAAATACGTGGCGACGCGGACTTTGCAAGCTGGGCTAAAGACAACCACGACAACTTGCTGAGGAACTTCAACACCCGAGATATCCAAGGAGGCAAGGATTCACACTGGCCCAGCGCGGGGTATGTGCTTGACACATTAATCTCGGGCGCCAACGCCCACTTCCCCGGATATCACAACCTGGTTTCAGATGAGGAGATACCGGCTGCGCAACTATTCAATTACACCCGAGCCCGGGGCAGCGACTATCAGTTGAAGTTCGGCAGCCTTTACAGCGGTGTGGCCGCCCAATACCAAGCGGTGAACGCCAAGAATGCATTATGGTCCGACCAAACTCAGGTGTTTGGTTCGTCACAGCAAGATTGGAAATCGGCGAAAGATTTCTGGGGTAATACTTTCGGATACGTTCCCGTAATTGGCAACACTGGCAATATTGTCTTCGGCGTCCATGACAGTCTCTACGGCATGACGGCGCAGGATCGTGTGGGCGGCAATGCAGCGGCGGTAATATCAGGTCTGCAACTGGCCCACGAACTTGCGCCAGGTGCCGTCGAATCCGGGCTAGGTGAACCCGCCAAAGTCCCTGGCGTACCAAGAGCCGAAGATTACCAATGGAAGCAGAACTCACAAACAAACGACTTTGAGTTCGTGCACGCCCCCAAGCCCGCAAAGAATACCGATGAAGTCACCGTTCCGAGCGAGGCCCAACCTGCCAACCCCTTGCGCCCAAGCCAGGCCGGGCATATCAGCCAGCATGCGCTGCCAAATGGCGAGCAGTTGATTGAAAATGTGACACCCAACGCCAAGGGGATTTATCAGGTCAAGGATGCAACCACCAACGCAGATCGCTGGTTAATCCGCTACACCGACGCCACCGGCATCAGCAACGTGTATGAGATCCGAGGGGATTTCAAACTGAGCAACGGCTATGTGCAGATCATTGACCCGCAAACCAGGCGACCCGTGATGACTGTCCACTCTTCGGGCAATGGCGAGTGGGTCTCAGCCAATGGCAACGGCGGCATCAAGTGGTTCCCGGGGCGCAGCGGCTCACCAACCCCCAGCGAAGCCATGAAGCTCCCACCATCTTTTGCCAATCATTTTCTCGATCTCGACGGCAAACCAATCACAGGCGCCACCAAGATCGACGAGTTCTTGAAAATTAAAGCGGGATCCAGCTACGAGTTCGCCAGCAGCAATTTCGAGGATAAAGGCGTCATCAAAACAAACTTCAGGGTTTCCTGGAACATCGACGAGACTGGCTTTTCCGTTGAGCCCGGAGAAAAGGCACAGCCCACGGAGCACAGTGCGAGCCAGTACTCACCCAACTTTGTTTTGGATATAAACCGTAACCCTTACACCGTCACCACCACAGAAAACGGGTTATCCGTCAGCCACCCACTGGACGCCACAGCGAACTCAGCCGAGGGCATCAGGCAAGCGAGGCTGGCGCAGTTCGAGCGCACAATTCCAGACCGCGACCTGCGTGCGCGTATTTCCGAGGTCGCTCATCAAGGTTCGATAGCCCCCGCCACCATTGACTTGAACGGTGGCTCGGTACTGCAAGATGGCTACTACTTTGGCGCTGACGACACCCAGTTCCACGTCCATCACGACGCTTCCAGCAACGTGACGACGGTCCAAATCACATCCAAAGGACACCTGTCCAACCCGGAAAAAGACATCAACCGGGTGCCTGGCGCGGAGGTGATCATCAAGAGAACGTTCACGATACGCGAAGGGAACGAGCTCGACAGCCAGTTCACCATCGACAAGGACGCGCCCACCACTATCGAGGTCGTGACGCTCTCGTAGCCAAGGCACGGCTACAACGGCCACTTACCTGATCCCCTGAACGGCGGTAACCTCGGTGACTGCCGTTTTTCGTATGGGCAGCCTTATATACCTGCCATCTCAGGGGTCTGCATGGAAAAAAACGCCTTGAAAACACTGTTCCTCGCTGCGGGGTTGTTGGCATTGACGCCCATGGCCCATGCCGCCAGCACCCTGGTCTACTGCTCCGAAGCCAGCCCCGCCGGTTTCGACCCCAGCCAATACACCAGCGGCACCGACTTTGATGCCTCGGCCGAAACCGTGTTCAACCGCCTGACCCAGTTCAAGCGCGGCGGGACCGAAGTCGAGCCGGGACTGGCGACTCGTTGGGAGGTGTCCGAGGACGGCCTGGCCTACACCTTCCACCTGCGCGACGGGGTCAAGTTCCACAGCACCGAGTACTTCACACCGACCCGCGACTTTAATGCCGATGATGTGCTGTTCACCTTCCAGCGCCTGTTGGACGCCAACACCCCATTCCGCCAGGCGTACCCGTCCGAATCGCCGTACTTCACCGACATGGGCCTGAACACCACGATCAAAAGCGTGGAAAAACTCGACGAACACAGCGTGCGTTTCAACCTCAACAACGTCGACGCCGCTTTCGTGCAGAACCTGGCCATGAGCTTTGCTTCCGTGCAATCGGCGGAGTACGCCGCGCAGTTGCTCAAACAAGGAAAGGCCGCCGATATCAACCAGAAGCCGGTCGGCACCGGGCCGTTTGTGTTCAAACGCTACCAGAAGGACTCGCAGATTCGCTACGTCGCCAATAAACAGTATTGGAAGCCTGAGGATGTGAAGCTCGACAACCTGGTGTTCGCCATCACCCCCGACGCCGCGTCGCGCTTGCAAAAGCTCAAGGCCGGCGAATGCCAGGTCAGCGGCTATCCGCGCCCCTCGGATATAGAGGTGATGAAGCAGGATCCCAACCTGCGCGTGCTGCAACAGGCAGGCTTCAATCTGGGCTTCCTGGCCTATAACGTGACCCATCCGCCACTGGATCAACTCAAGGTGCGCCAGGCCCTGGACATGGCCATCGATAAGCCGGCGATTATCCAAGCGGTGTACCAAAGTGCCGGACAATTGGCGCAAAACGCGCTACCTCCGGCCCAGTGGTCTTATGACCCCAACATCAAGGACGCGCCGCACGATCCAGCCAAGGCCCGGGCGCTACTAAAAGAAGCAGGGGTTGCACCCGGTACCACCATCAACCTGTGGGCGATGACCGTGCAACGCGCCTCCAATCCCAATGCGCGCATGTCGGCGCAGATGATCCAGCAGGATTGGGCCAAGGTCGGGATCACCGCCAATATCGTCAGCTATGAGTGGGGCGAATACATCAAGCGCGCGAAAAACGGCGAGCACGATGTGATGATTTACGGCTGGACCGGCGACAACGGAGACCCGGATAACTGGCTTGGCGTGCTCTACAGTTGTGCGGCGGTAAAGGGCAGCAACTATGCAAAATGGTGTAACCCGCAGTACGACGAACTGGTGCAGAAGGCCAAGCTCAGCAGCAACCGTGACGAGCGCATCAAGTGGTATCAACAGGCGCAAAAAATACTTAAAGATCAAGTACCTATAACGCCTATTGCGAACTCGACGGTTTTCCAGCCACTGCGCAAGGAGGTCCAGGACTTCAAAATCAGCCCGTTTGGGCTGACGCCGTTCTATGGCGTAAGTCTGAATAAGTAACAATCACGCCCCAACCGAGTGCGCCAGACACCTCGGTTGGGCCGATTTAGTGCACTGCGCGCACCGAAAAAAACATCAAAAATACAGATTTATGTCGAAAATTATATGAATGCGACATTCTTGTACGTTCGTACCACTCTTTGCCGCTTGTTGCCTCTCAACGTCTTGCATTGGGTATGGGGCCTGCATAAGTATCCGCAGGCCGACTCACGAGGTCGCCCTCAATTCCAAAAATGACAACAAATCATGAGGCCAACATGCTTAAACACGCAGTCATTCCGTTTTTAGTCAGCGCCGGTTTAATGGCCGCTGCACCTTTCGCCCAGGCGGCGACTAATCTGGTGTTCTGCTCCGAAGGGAGCCCGGCCGGTTTCGACCCAGGCCAGTACACCACCGGAACAGACTTCGATGCTTCGGCCGAAACCATGTTCAACCGTCTCAGCCAGTTCGAGCGTGGCGGCACCGCCGTGATTCCTGGCCTGGCCACCAAGTGGGACGTTTCCGAAGATGGCCTGACCTACACCTTCCACCTGCGCGAAGGGGTCAAGTTCCACACCACGCCATACTTCAAGCCGACGCGCGAATTCAACGCCGACGACGTGCTCTTCACCTTCAACCGGATGATCAACAAAGACGATCCATTCCGTAAGGCCTACCCCACCGAGTTCCCGTATTTCACGGACATGGGGATGGACACCAACATCAAGAACATCGAGAAAATCGACGACCACACCGTCAAGTTCACCCTTGGCACCGTGGACGCCGCGTTTATCCAGAACCTGGCCATGAGCTTCGCCTCGCTGCAGTCGGCCGAATACGCCGCCCAACTGTTGAAGGAAGGCAAGCCCCAGGAGATCAACCAGAAGCCGGTAGGCACTGGCCCGTTCGTGTTCAAGAGCTACCAGAAAGACTCCAACATCCGCTTCACCGGCAACAAGGATTACTGGAAGCCTGAAGACGTGAAGATCGACAACCTGATCTTCGCCATCACCACCGACCCGTCGGTACGCGTGCAGAAACTCAAGAAGAATGAATGCCAGGTCACCCTCTTCCCACGTCCAGCCGACCTCAAGGCCCTGGGCGAAGACAAGACCCTGAAACTGCCACACCAGGCCGGTTTCAACCTGGGCTATATCGCCTACAACGTCATGCCTGTGCTCAAAGGCCAGACTGCGGCCAACCCACTGGCCGACCTACGCGTACGCCAGGCCCTGGACATGTCGGTCAACAAGCAGCAGATCATCGACTCGGTTTACCAGGGCGCAGGCCAACTGGCGGTCAACGCCATGCCGCCGACCCAGTGGTCCTATGACGAGACCATCAAGGACGTCCCGCACGACGTGGCCAAGGCCAAGGAATTGCTCAAGGAAGCCGGCGTCAAGGAAGGCACCGAAATCACCCTGTGGGCCATGCCAGTCCAGCGTCCGTACAACCCCAACGCCAAGCTGATGGCCGAGATGCTGCAGAACGACTGGAAGCAGATCGGCTTGAAGGTCAACATCGTCAGCTACGAGTGGGGCGAGTACATCAAGCGCTCCAAGGGCGGCGAGAACCAGGCCATGATCATCGGCTGGAGCGGTGACAATGGTGACCCTGACAACTGGCTGAACGTACTGTTTGGCTGCGACTCCCTGGCCGGCAACAACTTCTCCAAATGGTGTGACAAAAAATTCGACGGCATCGTGAAAGAAGCCAAGGCCACGTCGGATGTCGCCAAGCGCACCGAACTGTACAAACAGGCGCAACACGTCCTCAAAGACGCAGTCCCCATGACACCTATCGCACACTCGACGGTGTATCAACCCATGCGCAACAACGTGCAGGACTTCAAGATCAGCCCGTTTGGCTTGAATTCCTTCTACGGGGTGAGCGTCAGCAAGTAGTGATCTTTAGCGGCGACGTTTCGTAACGTCGCCGTTATTGCATCCGCCAAGACACTAGGAATCGGACTACGCTCGCAGTCGCTGCCGACCTACAGCAGCTAACTGCAAAGGTAACGTCCGATCCCTACAAGGTCTGTCCGGTTCTGCGCATTTACTGTCCTTCCCGCGTTCCCTAACGTCGCGGTAGGCAAATACGCAGTTCCGATACGGCATTTGCTGTGGATGGGAGCAGTGCTTTCGCCATGCCAGGTAAGGCGTGGCGACTGTTCACTGACGAAAACGATAAACATGGATTGGGGACCGTCATGCGCCATACCACCGTTCTATCCGCGATATTGGGTACCAGCCTGTTGGCCGTCGCTTCGATGGGCCAGGCTGCCGAGAAGAAAAGCCTGGTGTTCTGCTCCGAAGGCAGCCCGGCCGGGTTCGATACTGCGCAATACACCACCGCCACCGACAACGATGCGGCCGAACCGATCTACAACCGCTTGGTTGAGTTCGAAAAGGGCGAAACCGGGGTCGTCCCAGGACTGGCTACCAAGTGGGATATCTCGCCAGACGGCCTGACCTATACCTTCCACTTGCGCGAAGGGGTGAAGTTCCACAGCAACAAGGAATTCCAGCCGACACGGGATTTCAATGCCGATGACGTGCTGTTCACCTTCAATCGCATGCTTGATCCCGACCATCCGTTTCGCAAGGCCTACCCCACCGAGTTTCCGTACTTCAACGGGATGAGCCTGAACAAGAACATCGCCAAGGTCGAGAAAACCGACCCGTACACCGTGGTGATGACCCTCAATACGGTCGACGCTGCGTTTGTCCAAAACATCGCCATGAGTTTCGCCGCAATCCTCTCGGCGGAATACGCCGAACAACTGCTCAAGACCGGCAAACCCAGCGATATCAACCAGAAGCCGATCGGCACCGGGCCGTTCGTGTTCCAGCGTTACCAGAAGGATTCGCAGATCCGTTACGCCGGCAATAAACAGTATTGGGACCCGAGCAAGGTCAAGCTCGACCAACTGATTTTCGCCATCAACACCGACGCGTCGGTGCGGGTACAGAAGCTCAAGGCCAATGAATGCCAGGTCACCCTGCATCCACGCCCGGCTGATGTCGACGCGCTCAAGGCCGACCCCAACCTGCAACTGCTGACCAAGCCTGGCTTCAACCTCGGCTACATCGCCTACAACGTGCGGCACAAGCCCTTCGACCAGCTCGAAGTGCGCCAGGCGCTGGACATGGCGGTGAACAAGCAGAGCATCCTTAACGCCGTGTACCAAGGCGCCGGGCAGTTGGCAGTCAATGCCATGCCGCCGACCCAATGGTCCTACGACGACAGCATCAAGGACGCCGCCTACAACCCGGAAAAAGCCAAGGAATTGCTCAAGGCTGCGGGCGTCAAGGAAGGCACCGAAATCACCCTGTGGGCGATGCCGGTCCAGCGCCCGTACAACCCCAACGCCAAGCTGATGGCCGAGATGCTGCAAAACGACTGGGCCAAGATCGGCCTCAAGGTCAAGATCGTCAGCTATGAATGGGGCGAGTACATCAAGCGCACCAAGAACGGCGAGCACGATGTCAGCCTGATTGGCTGGACCGGCGATAACGGTGACCCGGACAACTGGCTGGGCACCCTCTACAGCTGCGACGCCATCGGCGGGAACAACTACTCGATGTGGTGCGACCCTGCGTACGACAAGCTGATCAAGCAAGCCAAGGTCGTCACCGACCGCGAACAAAGGACTGTTCTCTACAAACAGGCGCAGCAACTGCTCAAACAGCAGGTGCCGATCACGCCTGTCGCCCACTCGACGGTCAACCAGCCGTTAAGCACCAAGGTCGAAGGCTTCAAAGTGAGCCCCTTCGGCCGCAACGTGTTCTCGGGCGTCAGTATTACCCCATAAGAAAATAACCGGATGCGCAGAGCGAAGTTGGCTCTGCTGCAAACGTGCAGCTGTAATTCGTGAAATCTCCTACAGCAAACGTTTGCAAAGGCTTGAAGAGTTACACACCCAATAGCCGGTTCACCTAATAAGGCCGGCATTAAAAAAAGAGAACCAAAGGAGCTCCACCCATGAAACTAAGCAGCAAAGTGCTACTGGCCATGGCCATCAGCAGCGTCACGGCAACCGCCTATGCCGAATCCGCGAGCCAGGACTTCGTTCCAACCACACTGGCCGGCAGCAGCGCCCAAAGCGAGGCAAAAGGCTTTATCGAAGACTTCAGCCTGGGCGGCAGTACGCGCAACTGGTACTCCAATGAACACCTGTACCGCGGGGGCAGCTTCAAATACAAAGAGCACGGTGTAACGAAGACCGACCGCAACCGTACCAACTGGATCCAGGGCACCATCATCAATGCCAGCTCGGGGTTCACCCAGGGCACTGTGGGCGTCAAGGCCGAAGTAGCGGTGTACAACGCTCTGGTTCTCGATCGCAGCAAACGCGATATCAAGGGCGGCTCCAACCGTACCTTGGCTGACTCTGACGGCAATGCCGTAGACCAGTGGAGCAAACTGGGCCTGGCCAACTTGCAGTTCCGCGTGTCGAACACCACACTGACCGCCGGCCGCCAGAACTTCAGCACGCCGATTGTCGACAACATCGGCAACCGTCCCCTGCCATCGAGCTTCCAAGGTGTGAGCTTCAACAGCGCAGAGTTCAGCAACCTGTCGTTCCAGGGTGGCGTGTTTGACCGCGTCTCGCCACGGTCCGAGCAGAGCCTGTCGAAGTTCCGTAGCGAGTACAGCCAACAAGGCGCCAAAAGCGCTACAACCGACAAGGTCTACACCCTGGGCGCCAACTACCAGCCGTTCGCGAGCCTGAAAACCAGCGTCTTCGGCGCCAACGTCAAGGACTTCTGGAACCAGTACTACTTTGGCGCTACCCACGAACTGGGTGACAGCCAGCAACTGGCCCTGACCACTGGCTTCAACTACTACAAAACCGTCGACGAAGGCAAAAAGCTGATGGGGGAAATCGACAACGACACCTTCTCCCTGTCCCTCGGCCTGGCGCATCAGGCTCACAGCCTGACCTTCTCCTATCAGCAAGTGAACGGTAACGAGTACTTCGACTACCTGCACGAAACCAACGGCATCTACCTGGCCAACTCCCTGACGTCGGACTTCAACGGCCCGAACGAGAAATCCTTCCAGGTCGCCTACGCCATCAACATGGCCGAATACGGCGTGCCAGGCCTGAAGTTCAACATCTACTCGGCGCGCGGCTGGGGCATTGACGGTACCCACTACACCGGTAACCGCAATGGTGCTTACGCCTACACCGGCATCGAAACTCAAGACGGCGAGAAACACCAGGAATACGGTGTTGGCGCGGCCTACGCGGTCCAGAGCGGCCCGCTCAAAGCCACGGCGATTCGTGCCACCTACGTTGAACACCGTGGCAGCGCCAACCAGTTCGACGGCAGCGTCAAAGAATTCCGTCTGGTTACCACCGTCCCATTCAACATTCTTTAATTCGCACCAGGTAGACGGCGGGCTCAGGACGAGCCTGCCGTCTACATTTGTGTGGTTGAATCGATCGCAGAGGGCTCTTCGATGAAAATGCTCCCGTTACAAGCTGCCATGACCGCTGCACTGCTGAGTGTGGCCCTGGGCATTTCGGCCAAGCCGCTGGTGGTCTGCACCGAAGCCAGTCCGGAAGGCTTCGACCCGGTCGTGTACGTCACGGCCGTCACCGCCGATGCCGCCGCCGAAACCATGTTCAACCGCCTGGTGGACTTCAAGCCCGGCACCACTGAAATCAGGCCCGCACTCGCCAAGTCCTGGGACATCAGTGAGGACGGACTGACCTATACCTTCCACCTGCGTGATGACGTCAAGTTCCACACCACCGATTACTTCACCCCCACGCGCAACCTGAATGCCGACGACGTGCTCTGGAGCTTCCAGCGTCAACTGGACCCGAAACACCCGTGGCACGACAAGTCCACCACCGGCTTCCCCTATTTCGAAAGCATGGGTTTCAAGGAACTGCTCAAAAGCGTCGAGAAGACCGATGACCACACCGTGGTCTTCACCCTGACCCGCCCCGAAGCACCGTTCCTGGCCGATGTTGCAATGCCGTTCACCGCCATTCACTCGGCCGAGTACGCCGACAAACTGCTGGCCGCCAACAAGACCGGCGAGCTCAACAGCAAACCAATCGGCACCGGCCCGTTCATTTTTACCCGCTACCAGAAAGACGCCCAAGTGCGCTTCAAGGCCAACCCGGAATACTTCCGCGGCAAGCCGCCCGCTGACCCGCTGATCCTGGCCATCGCGGTGGATAACAACGTGCGCCTGCAAAAGCTCAAGGCCAATGAGTGCCAGATCGCCCTGTATCCAAAACCCGACGACCTGCCGAGTATCAAGGCCGATCCGAACCTTAAGGTCTCGGAGCTGGCGGCGATGACCACCGCCTACACCGCCATGAACACCACCCGCAAGTACATGAGCGACGCGCGGGTGCGTCACGCGATCAACATCGCGTTCGACAAACAAGGCTACAACGAATCCCTGTACGGCAAAGGCAACGCCGTCGACGCCACCGGCCCGTACCCGCCGACCTTGCTAGGCTTCAACGACAAGCTGAAAAACCCGACCCGCGACCTGGACAAGGCCCGCGCCCTACTCAAGGAAGCCGGTGTACCGCAAGGTACCGAGTTCACCCTGTTCACTCGCAACGGCGGCGGCCCGACCAATCCCAACCCGATGCTTGGCGCCCAGCGCATGCAGGCGGATCTGGCGCAGATTGGTCTGAAGGTCAATATCAAGGTCATGGAATGGGGCGAAATGCTCAAGCGCGCCAAGGCTGGCGAGCACGACATGGTCTCTGCCGGCTGGGCCGGGGATAACGGCGATCCAGACAACTTCCTCACGCCTAACTTGAGTTGCGATGCTGCCAAAAACGGCGAAAACTACGCCCGCTGGTGTAACGAAGAGTTTCAGGGCTTGATCGACAAGGCCCGTGCCATCGCTGAACCCACACAGCGCGCCGCACTCTATGAACAAGCGTTGGAGGTTTTCGACAAGGACCAACCGTGGATCCCTTTGGCCTACCCGAAAATGTTCACCGCCATGCGTAAAAACGTCGAGGGATATATCCAAAGCCCGCTGACCAACAATAACTTCGCCACCACCCAGGTGAAGTAATAAGAGACGCCCGGCACCGTCGACGTTGACGGTGCCGGACCTGCCTAACCGGCTGACTGAGGTAGATACCACGATGTTTAGTTTTATTGCCCGCCGATTGGGGTTGTTGATCCCAACGTTCTTCGGCATCACGTTGCTGACTTTTGCGTTGATTCGCATGATCCCCGGCGACCCCGTAGAAGTCATGATGGGCGAAAGGCGGGTTGACCCCGAGATGCACGCCCAGGCAATGGAACGCCTTGGCTTGAACAAACCCTTGTATGCGCAATACCTGGACTACGTCGGCAAGCTCGCCCAGGGCGACCTCGGCGAATCCCTGCGCACCCGGACCAGCGTGTGGACCGAGTTCAGCGCACTGTTCCCCGCGACCCTGGAACTGTCCATGGCCGCCCTGTTGTTCGCCGGCATCCTCGGGCTACTGGCCGGGGTGATCGCGGCCTTGAAGCGAGGATCCCTGTTCGACCATGGGGTGATGGGCATCTCCCTGGCGGGATATTCGATGCCGATCTTCTGGTGGGGCCTGATCCTGATCATGTTCTTCTCGGTGAGCCTGGGCTGGACCCCGGTTTCCGGGCGTATCGACCTGCTCTACGACATCGAGCCACGCACCGGCTTCATGCTGATCGACACCCTGCTGGCCGACGAGCCGGACGCGTTCTGGGATGCGCTGCACCACCTGATCCTACCGGCCATCGTGCTCGGCACCATCCCGCTGGCGGTAATTGCGCGGATGACCCGCTCATCGATGCTTGAAGTACTGCGCGAAGACTACATCCGTACCGCCAAGGCTAAAGGCCTGTCGCCGGCGCGCGTGGTGTTCGTACACGGCCTGCGCAACGCACTGATCCCGGTACTGACCGTGGTCGGCCTGCAAGTCGGCACGCTGCTGGCCGGCGCGGTATTGACCGAGACCATCTTCTCCTGGCCCGGCATCGGCAAATGGCTGATCGAAGCCATTGGCGCCCGGGATTATCCGGTGGTGCAAAACGGCATCCTGCTGATCGCCTGCCTGGTGATCCTGGTGAACTTCGTGGTGGATATCCTCTACGGCTTCGCCAACCCTCGCATCCGTCACCAGCGCTGAGATCATGACCATGACCACACCAACTCCCGTGTCAGCAGTCGATCAAAGCCTGCTGTACCCGTCCCCGTACAAAGAATTCTGGCAAGCCTTCTCCAAGAACAAGGGCGCGGTTGCCGGCCTGCTGTTCATGTTGCTGATCGTGTTCTGCGCGATCTTCGCCCCGTGGGTCGCGCCCCATAACCCCAGCGAGCAATACCGCGACTTCCTGCTGACCCCGCCGTCGTGGCTCGAAGGCGGGCAGATTCAGTTCCTGCTGGGCACCGACGAACTGGGCCGTGACTTGCTGTCGCGCCTGATCCAGGGCTCACGCCTGTCGTTGCTGATCGGCTTGTCATCGGTGGTGATGTCGCTGATTCCGGGGATCCTGCTGGGGCTGTTCGCCGGGTTCTTCCCGCGTCTGCTCGGCCCCACCATCATGCGTCTGATGGACATCATGCTGGCCCTGCCGTCCCTGCTGCTGGCCGTGGCGATTGTCGCCATCCTCGGCCCTGGCCTGATCAACACCGTGATCGCGATTGCCATTGTGTCGCTGCCATCCTATGTGCGCCTGACCCGCGCGGCGGTGATGGGCGAGCTCAACCGTGACTACGTGACGGCCGCGCGCCTGGCCGGTGCCGGCCTGCCGCGCCTGATGTTCGTGACCGTGCTGCCCAACTGCATGGCACCGCTGATCGTGCAGGCCACCTTGAGCTTCTCCTCGGCGATTCTCGATGCCGCGGCCCTGGGCTTCCTCGGCCTTGGTGTCCAACCGCCAACCCCCGAGTGGGGCACCATGCTGGCTTCGGCCCGTGACTACATCGAACGCGCCTGGTGGGTCGTGAGCCTGCCTGGCTTGACCATTTTGCTCAGCGTGCTGGCAATCAACCTGATGGGCGACGGACTGCGCGATGCGCTGGACCCGAAACTCAAGAATGCCGCGTGAGGAGATTCCCATGTCACTGCTAGAAATCAAGAATCTCAATGTGCGCTTCGGCGACAAGACTGCCGTGCCAGTGGTCGATGGTCTCGACCTGTCCGTGGACAAAGGCGAAGTACTGGCCATCGTTGGCGAGTCGGGCTCGGGTAAATCCGTGACCATGATGGCGCTGATGGGCCTGATCGAGCATCCCGGCATCGTCAGCGCCGACTCGCTGACCTTCGACGGCAAGGACATGCTCAAGCTGAGCAACCGTCAGCGTCGGCAGATCGTCGGCAAAGACCTGGCGATGGTGTTCCAGGACCCGATGACCGCGCTGAATCCCAGCTACACCGTGGGTTTCCAGATTGAAGAAGTGCTGCGCCTGCACCTGAAAATGTCCAGCAAGCAAGCGCGCAAGCGGGCCATCGAACTGTTGGAAAAAGTCGAAATCCCAGGCGCTGCCAGCCGCATGGATGCCTACCCGCACCAACTGTCCGGCGGTATGAGCCAGCGTGTGGCCATCGCCATGGCCATCGCCGGCGAACCGAAACTGCTGATCGCGGATGAACCGACCACGGCGCTGGACGTGACCATTCAAGCGCAGATCATGGAACTGCTGCTGGCCCTGCAAAAAGAACAGAACATGGGCCTGGTGCTCATTACCCACGACCTCGCAGTCGTAGCGGAAACCGCCCAGCGCGTGTGCGTGATGTACGCCGGCCAAGCGGTGGAAGTCGGCCAGGTACCGGGCTTGTTCGAGGTACCGGCGCACCCGTACAGCGAAGCATTGCTGGCGGCGATCCCGGAACACAGCATGGGCGCCGAGCGCCTGGCAACCTTGCCTGGCATCGTTCCCGGTCGTTATGACCGCCCGCAAGGCTGCCTGCTGTCACCACGCTGCCCGTACGTGCAGGACAGCTGCCGCCAGACTCGTCCGACCCTGGACCCGCAAGCCCACAGCCTTGTGCGCTGCTTCTACCCCTTGAACCAGGAGGTGGCGTAATGGCCGTCGTTCTTACCGCCCGCGACCTGACCCGTCACTACGAAGTGTCCCGTGGCCTGTTCAAGGGCCACGCCACCGTGCGCGCCCTCAATGGCGTGTCGTTCGAGCTGGAAGCCGGCAAGACCCTCGCCGTAGTGGGTGAGTCCGGGTGCGGCAAATCCACCCTGGCCCGGGCACTGACGCTGATTGAAGAGCCATCGTCCGGATCCTTGAAAATCGCCGGCCAGGAAGTCGCCGGCGCCGACAAGGCCCAGCGCAAGCAACTGCGCAAAGACGTGCAGATGGTGTTCCAGAGCCCTTATGCCTCATTGAACCCACGGCAGAAAGTCGGTGATCAACTGGGCGAGCCGCTGCTGATCAACACCAACCTGTCCGCGGCCGAGCGCCGGGAAAAAGTCCAGGCGATGATGAAGCAGGTGGGCCTGCGCCCTGAGCACTATCAGCGCTACCCGCACATGTTCTCCGGTGGCCAGCGCCAGCGGATCGCCCTGGCCCGGGCAATGATGCTGCAACCCAAAGTGCTGGTGGCGGATGAGCCGACCTCGGCCCTCGACGTCTCGATCCAGGCC
Source organism: Pseudomonas hygromyciniae (assembly GCF_016925675.1). NCBI lineage: Bacteria > Pseudomonadati > Pseudomonadota > Gammaproteobacteria > Pseudomonadales > Pseudomonadaceae > Pseudomonas > Pseudomonas hygromyciniae. The sequence continues at coordinate 5,011,258 of NZ_CP070506.1, forward strand.
CAGGTGCTCAACCTGTTCATGGATTTGCAGCAGCAGTACAACACGGCCTACGTGTTCATCTCCCACAACCTGGCGGTGGTGCAACACGTCGCGGATGACGTGATGGTGATGTACCTCGGCCGCCCGGTGGAAGTGGGCCCCAAGGAAGACATCTACGCACGTCCCCTGCACCCGTACACCCAGGCGCTGTTGTCGGCCACCCCGACCATTCACCCGGACCCGAACAAGCCGAAAATCAAGATCGTCGGCGAACTGCCCAACCCGCTGAACCCGCCACCTGGCTGCGCCTTCCACAAGCGCTGCCCGTATGCGACCGAGCGCTGCAGCAGTGAAGAACCGCTGCTGCGTGAACTGGACAACCGCCAAGTGGCTTGCCATCACGCGGAGCAGTTCGTGGCCTAAACCCCTGTGGGGACGGGCTTGTGTGGGAGCGGGCTTGCCCGCGAAGGCGGCGTGTCAGCCACTGAATGAGGTGCTGACCCACCGTCTTCGCGGGCAAGCCCGCTCCCACAGGGAATCGCGGTAATACCGAGTTGTACAGCCTCTCCCGCCAGATTGCGCATCAGTCTGGCGGGAGGGGCTTTTTTTGTTTTCAGAAGGCCGAATCGTCACCTGGCCAAAGTGTAAAAGTTGTAAATGGAATTTACTTGTATTTGCTAATGACTAGCATTCCGGCGCATAGAGGGCGCCAAATCCTGCTGGAAGGCAATTGTGGTGCATCTCGCTCAGTTGCCACCTTCCTTAAAGGATTTTGCGGACATGTCACCTCGATTCAGGCTCAGCCACTTCTCCCTGGCGTTTATCGCCGCCCTTTCGTCACCCGCGCTCCTGGCGGACACCTTGGAAAGTGAACGCGGCAAAGTACCGGTGCAAGCCAGCGACCTGCCAGTCGATGGCACCTCCCAAGCCTTGGAACTCAGCGAAACGCGCATCCTGGGCACCGCCGCCGAAGAGCTCAAACAAGCCCCCGGCGTATCGATCATCACCAGTGAAGACATCAAGAAACGCCCACCGACCAACGATCTGTCGGACATCATTCGCCGTGAACCCGGCGTCAACCTGACGGGTAACAGCTCCAGCGGCAGCCGTGGCAACAATCGTCAGATCGACCTGCGTGGCATGGGCCCGGAAAACACCTTGATCCTGATCGATGGCAAGCCGTCGACCTCGCGTAACGCCGTGCGTTACGGCTGGAGCGGCGACCGTGATACCCGTGGCGAAACCAACTGGGTGCCGGCCGAAGAAGTCGAACGCATCGAAATCCTGCGTGGCCCGGCTGCCGCGCGTTATGGTTCCGGCGCCATGGGCGGGGTGATCAACATCATCACCAAGCGCCCGACCGACCAGTTGCACGGCTCGCTGACCACCTATGTGTCGCTGCCGGAAGATGACGCCGAAGGCATGAGCAAACGCAGCAACTTCAACCTCAGCGGCCCGTTGAGCGATACCTTGGCGTTCCGGGTCTACGGCGGCCTGAACAAGACCGATGCCGACGACTCCAACATCAACCAGGCCGAGCAGGCCACCGCCGATTCGTTGGTAGCGGGCCGCGAAGGCGTGCGCAACAAGGACGTCAACGGCCTGCTCAGTTGGCAATTCACCCCCGAGCAAACCTTGGACCTCGAAGCCAGCTACAGCCGCCAGGGCAATATCTTCGCCGGCGACACCATGCTCAACGGCGGCGGCGCGTTCGTGAACAGCCTGGTCGGCAAGGAAACCAGCGTAATCCAGCGCAGCAGCTTCTCCGCCACCCACCGTGGCGAGTTTGACTGGGGCTCGAGCATGGCCTCGCTGAGCCACGACCTGACCCGCAACGAGCGTCTCAACGAAGGCCTGGCCGGCTCCGGCGAAGGTGCTCCTTCGGCCACCGCCGGTCGTTTCGAATCGCGGTTGCGCAACACCCGCGCCACCGCCGAAGTCAACCTGCCCCTGAGTTTCGGCACCGAGCAAGTACTGACCCTGGGCAGCGAATACCTGTATGAATCGATGAACGATCCAGGTTCGCTGCGCCCCCAAAGCTACGACCCAGGCACCGGCGGCGTTCCCAGCATTCCGGGCGTGAGCCGCAGCAGTACCAAGACCACCGCGTCGAGTTACGCGCTGTTTGCCGAGGACAACATCGAAGTCGGCAGCAAAACCATCATTACCCCCGGCCTGCGCTACGACAACCATGAAGAATACGGCGGCAACTGGAGCCCGAGCCTCAACGCCTCGCACCAGTTGACCGATGAACTGAGCCTCAAGGGTGGTATTGCCCGGGCCTACAAGACGCCCAACCTGTACCAGTCCAACCCCAACTATTTGCTGTACAGCCGGGGCAACGGCTGCAATGCCGGCGAAACCAACTCCGGTGGCTGCTACCTGGTGGGCAACCCGGACCTGAAGCCGGAAATCAGCGTCAACAAGGAAATCGGCCTGGCCTTCGACAAAGGCACCTGGCGCACCAGCGCGACCTACTTCCGTAATGACTACAAGAACAAAATCAATGCCAGCAACCAGGCCGCCTTCCGCCTGGACGGTGGCCGGCGTGTACTGCAATGGGAAAACAGCGGCGCGGCACTGGTCCAGGGCATCGAGGGCAACCTGTTCATGACCCTGCGCGACGACCTGGACTGGAACACCAACCTGACCTACATGATCGACTCCAAGGACAAAGACACCGGCGAGCCGTTGAGCATCATCCCCAAGTACACGGTCAACACCACACTGGACTGGCAGGCCACCGACAAACTGTCGTTCCAGGTCAGCGGCACCTACTACGGCAAGCAAGAGGCGCCCACCCTCAACTCCCGTAGCGCCAACAACTACGATCGCACTGCCCAGCAGGATGTCGACCCGTACGGCTTGATGGGTGTGAGCAGTGGCTATGAGTTGACCAAGAACCTGAGCGTACGTGTGGGTATCGAAAACCTGCTGGACAAGCGTTTGTATCGCAAAGGCAACGCTGACGACGCGGGGGCTCAAACCTATAACGAACCGGGCCGCGCTTATTTTGCGTCGGTCACTGCTTCGTTCTGATAACGACCCGCTCCGCCCGGCATGCCGGGCGGAACGTTGCGGGTATTACTCAAGTATCGCCAACCCGATTATGTTTGGAGTCCTGCCACCGGAACCCCTAACCCCAGAAACAGACTACAAACATTTCTCAGCAAATATCTCTAAAAATCAGCAACTTCTGAAACATGTAACACCCCCCGCTTTAATATTGCCCTGCCTATAACCTGCGATTAAAGTCTACCGCCTCCGCCATTACCAACAGGTAGACACTTATGAATTATCGTGCAATATCCCGCTCACTGGAAAATTTGCTGAAAACCATCTACGAAGATGGCGACGTCACTTTTGAAGAGTTCAAAAACATCCAGAAAGAATCGGATCGCCGCTGGGAAGCCGTCGTAGAGGAACTGGGGCAGAACAATACCTTGGTATCTTTCCAAAGTGCCATGGACGTTGCCCTGCACTTGCTCTATCTCAGCGTGGAACATATCAAGAACCAAGAGCTGACTGACTTTGGTGAAGCGATTGTGAAAGATGCCGTTATTGCGCAGGTTGAAGCCGTACGGGTGGGTGCCGAGCTTTCCTTGAAACAGCTGCGAGTGGGGCCAAATACACTCTAGTCGTCAAACAAGAAAGGGCGAAACCTTGAGGTTTCGCCCTTTCTTCAGGTTTGTTCAATCAGTACCCACTCTACGCAGCCTGTGTCTCACTCCTTGAATACAGAGTCCTTTGTCAGAGCGTTAAACCCTTTGCAATGCCAAAAGCCTGGCGGCCGCAAAAACTGAGTGCAACACCTGACCTTTCCGGTACGGTGCTGCCACTATGTCCTATCACGAACTCAGTATCCCCGAACGTGCGACCCTTCAACTCGGCCTTGCCCAAGGTTTCAGCCAGCGGCGAATTGCCCGGATGCTCGGCCGCTCCCCCTCGACCATCAGCCGGGAGCTGCGCCGCAACCGGGCCCCTGGCACCCGCTACCAGGCCTGTGCTGCCCAGCAGCAGATGCAGGTCCGCCGCCAGGTCTGCAGGCCTCAGTGCAAGCTGCTGCCGGGCAGTGAGCGCTTCGAGCTGGTCGTCCATATGCTGCGTGAGGGTTTGTCTCCCGAGCAGATTGCCGGCAAGCTGCGCAGCATGAACATACCCAGCCTCAGAGAGGCCTACGTCTGCCGCGAGACGATCTATAACGCGATCTACGCCCTGCCGGTCGGTGGCCTGCGCAAGGAGCTGATCATCTGCCTGCGCCAGGGCAAGACGAGTCGCAGGCCGCGCTCTGGCGGCGTCGATCGGCGCGGCCAGATCCCTGAAATGCTCAGCATCCACGTGCGCCCGCCGGAGGTCGAAGACCGGCTGATGCCAGGCCATTGGGAGGGCGACCTGATCAAGGGCAAGGCCAATGCCTCGGCGGTGGGCACCTTGGTGGAGCGTACCAGCGGCTACCTGATGCTGATCAAGATGGCCGACGCGACGGCGACCTCGGCGCTGGAGGGCTTCAGTGCGGCGCTCAATGGCATGCCGCTGGCGGTGCGCAAGAGCATGACCTACGACCAGGGCCGGGAGATGGCGCGGCACGCCGAGATCACCCAGCGGACCGGGGTGGCGATCTACTTCTGCGACCCGCACAGCCCCTGGCAACGCGGCAGCAATGAGAACATCAATGGACTGATCCGCCAGTACCTGCCCAAGGGCACGGACTTGTCGGTGCATAGTCAGGAAGCCCTGGACGCCATCGCTTTGCAACTGAATATGCGACCGCGCAAACGCTTCGACTTCAAATGCCCGATCGAGGTGATGGGCGAAGTGATGCAAGAAGCCGTGGTGATGCGGCATGATGCTCCCGCTTCAATTCAATAACCGTGTTGCACTCAGATCCTGCAACCGCCCCTTCTATTTCGTGAGTAAAAGGCACACCGGGATATCGCGCAGTAAACTTGAATGAGACGATTGCAAGTGCATCACGCTGGCTTACCACAGCACTAATAGTTCCCGCATTGGCTGTCCATGTGCGCCCCGAATCTGAACGCGGAATAAATTCTGCCTTCCAACTTGAATCCAAAGGCATATTGAGCGCCCACAACTCCGGGGTATCATAAAACCACAACTGAATACTCCCACCATCACTTACACTACCCGCCCCCCCGACCAATACAATGTAGTTTTCACCGTTATACATATTGCCGCCACCCGTTTCAAAACGTTGGCCATTATCCGTAATATCAACTGACCAACGCCCAAGCTCGATTTATCCGACATGATTCCTTCCTCCCGCTCATGATTCATTCACGAGGGCGAACCCTCACCCTGAGGAAAATAGGAGGATTGCCATAGAGCGTCTACTGTCAAACCTGACAGTAACGCTGTTGAATTACTGGCCTGTCAGAACTTTTTCAAATACCAGATATAACAAACCCCCGCAGATGTTTAAATCTGCGGGGGTTCAAGGGTATAAGCCGTGGATAGCGCTCCATTTGTCAGAAGCACCAAACACTCTCTTTATCAGTGATGCTCACGCGTCGCGCGGAACTTCACATCTGGCCAGCGCTCTTCCATCAGCGCCAGGTTGACCCGGGTCGGCGCCAGGTAGGTCAGGTGACCGCCGCCGTCGATGGCGAGGTTTTCCACCGCCTTGTTGGAGAACTCTTCCAACTTCTTCTTATCGCTGCAATCGATCCAACGCGCGGAGTACACGGTGATCGGCTCGTAGGAGCATTCGACCTTGTATTCCTCTTTCAGGCGGCTGGCCACCACATCGAACTGCAGCACGCCGACGGCGCCGAGGATGATGTCGTTGCTGCGCTCGGGGAAGAACACCTGGGTGGCGCCCTCTTCGGCCAGTTGCTGCAGGCCTTGGCGCAGTTGCTTGGACTTGAGCGGGTCGCGCAGGCGTACGCGGCGGAACAGTTCCGGGGCGAAGTGCGGGATACCGGTGAAGCCCAGCGCTTCGCCTTCGGTGAAGGTGTCGCCGATCTGGATGGTGCCGTGGTTGTGCAGGCCGATGATGTCGCCGGCAAACGCTTCTTCCAGTTGCTCACGCTCGGAGGAGAAGAACGTCAGGGCGTCGCCGATGCGCACGTCCTTGCCGGTACGCACGTGGCGCATCTTCATGCCTTTTTCGTATTTGCCGGAGCAGATACGCATAAAGGCGATACGGTCGCGGTGCTTGGGGTCCATGTTCGCCTGGATCTTGAACACAAAACCGGTGAATTTCTCTTCAACCGGCTCCACAGTACGCTCGTTGGCCACACGAGCCAGGGGCTTGGGTGCCCAGTTGACCACCGCGTCCAATACGTGATCGACGCCGAAGTTGCCCAGGGCGGTCCCGAAGAACACCGGGGTCAGTTGGCCGTCGAGGAATTCCTGCTGGTTGAACTCGTGGCAGGCGCCCTGCACCAGTTCAAGCTGATCGACAAAGCGGTCGTACTCGTCACCCAGGTGGGCGCGGGCCTCGTCGGAGTCGAGTTTCTCGATGATTTTCACATCGGTGCGTTCGTGACCATGGCCGGCGGTGTAGACAATGATGTAGTCGTCAGCCAGGTGGTACACGCCCTTGAAGTCGCGGTAGCAACCAATCGGCCAGGTGATCGGCGCGGCCTTGATTTTCAGGACGGCTTCGATTTCATCGAGCAGTTCGATCGGGTCACGGATGTCACGGTCGAGTTTGTTGATAAAGCTGACGATCGGCGTGTCACGCAGGCGGCACACGTCCATCAGCGCAATGGTGCGTGGCTCAACGCCCTTACCACCGTCGAGGACCATCAAGGCCGAGTCCACTGCCGTCAGGGTACGGTAGGTGTCTTCAGAGAAGTCTTCGTGGCCCGGGGTGTCGAGCAGGTTGATCATGTGTTCGCGATAGGGGAACTGCATGACCGACGTGGTAATGGAAATACCCCGTTGTTTCTCCATCTCCATCCAGTCGGAGGTGGCATGGCGATCGGATTTGCGGGATTTCACCGTGCCGGCCACCGCGATTGCCTTGCCCATCAGCAGGAGCTTTTCGGTGATGGTGGTTTTACCGGCATCGGGGTGGGAAATAATGGCGAAAGTGCGGCGTTTCGCGACTTCGGCGGCCTGGTGGGTCATGGGAAATCGCCTGGCAGGTGAGTCAAAAAAGGGCGGCGAGTATAGCGCAAACCCAGGGAGCCAGACCACCGTTCACCCGATTGGGGGTGGCTAAATGCTGCCAAGTATGGAACCTTTTAAAAGGTCGAGACGTCCACTCCCCTGCTACCGCACTCGTAACAGGGGCTGAAAAATCAGCAAGTTAGCCTGACGAGGCTGCGCCTCATGGCTCGATTTGATACCGCGTTGCCGGTATTGGCGAGCTGCTTTTCGCGACCCTATTCGCCGACAGCCAGGAATGGCATTGCCGCTCGGAAATGTGTTCGCCGACAAAAGAAAAAAGGAGTCCGCCTGTGGCTATTCGCTATGGCAAAGGGCTGATAGGAGGAGCGGTTGTCGTCGCTCTCCTGGCCCTGCTGGTCCACTGGATCGGCATCAACACGATCGAGATGTACCGCGACGATTTGTTGTTTTACCTGCAAGCACACCTGATCCTCGTTCTAGTCTCCATGCTGGCCGCCCTCGTTGTAGGGATTCCCGCCGGTATCCTGCTCAGCCGACCGAATATGGTCGGGCGCGCAGAACGCTTCATGCAGATCTTCAACATCGGCAACACCGTCCCTCCCCTGGCCGTACTGGCCATCGCCCTCGGCGTACTCGGCATCGGCAGCGGCCCTGCGATCTTCGCGCTGTTCCTCGCCTCCTTGCTGCCCATCGTGCGCAATACCTATGAAGGCCTGAAAAACGTGCAGGGTTCCTTGAAGGAAGCCGCCGTCGGCATCGGCATGACCCCGCGCCAGGTGTTGTTTCGCGTCGAACTGCCCAACGCCGTGCCGATCATCATCGGCGGCGTACGCGTGGCCCTGGCGATCAACGTCGGCACCGCACCGCTGGCGTTCCTGATTGGCGCCAACAGCCTGGGCAGCCTGATCTTCCCCGGCATCGCCCTGAACAATCAGCCGCAATTGCTGCTCGGCGCCGCGTGTACCGCGCTGCTGGCCTTGCTGCTTGACGGTCTGGTGACCATGGCCAGCCGCCTCTGGCTGGAACGCGGAGTGCGTGCGTCTTAAGGCTGGGTAAAGGAATCGACATGAAAAAATTGAGCTTGATATTAGGCTGCATCCTGCTGTTTGCAGGTATTGCGCAAGCCGCAGAAAAACCGGTAATCCGCATCGGCGCCCGGGTATTTACCGAGCAGACCCTGCTGGCGGAAATCACCTCCCAGTACCTGCGCACCAAAGGCTACGACACCCGCGTGACCGGTGGCCTGGGCAGCAACCTGGCGCGCAGTGCCCAGGAAAGCGGGCAACTGGACCTGATTTGGGAATACACCGGCGTGTCCCTGGTGGCTTACAACCATGTGGACGAGAAGCTCGACAGCGAACAGTCCTACGCCAGGGTTAAAGAACTCGACGCGAAAAAAGGCCTGGTCTGGCTCTCACCGTCGAAGTTCAGCAACACCTACGCCCTGTCTCTGCCGGAAAACGTCGCCAAGCAATATCCGCAGATCAACACCATCAGCGACCTGACCAAGGCCCTGGCCGAGGACACCAAGGAAAACCGCCTGGTAGCCCTGGACACTGAGTTTGCCAACCGTTCCGACGGCATGGCCGGCATGGTCAAGCTGTACGACATGAACCTCACCCGCAAGAACACCCGGCAGATGGACGCAGGCCTGGTCTACACCGCGCTGCGTAACGGCCAAGTGTTTGCCGGACTGGTGTACACCACCGACGGGCGCCTCAATGCCTTCAAGTTGAAGCTGCTGGAAGATGACCTGCACTACTTCCCGGACTACACCGCAGCGCCGGTGGTACGCCAGGTTTATCTGGATGCCCATCCGCAATTGGCCGCCGACCTCAAGCCGCTCGCCGCACTGTTCGACGATGAAACCATGCGCCAGCTGAACGCGCGGGTCGACGTCGACCATGAAAGCCCATCGGCAGTTGCCGCTGATTTCCTGCGCCAGCACCCACTCAACTAAAAGAGGAGAAGACATGGAATTCCTGAACGCCTTTTCCAATCTTGATTGGGCCCAAGTCCTGCACCTGACCTGGCAGCACATCACCCTGGTCGGTATCGCCGTGATCCTCGCGATTGTCGTAGGCGTGCCCCTGGGCGTGCTGATGACCCGCTTCCCGACCTTGGCCGGCCCGTTGCAGGCCAGCGCCACCGTGCTGCTGACCGTGCCGTCGATTGCCCTGTTCGGCCTGCTGCTGCCGTTCTACTCCAAGTTCGGCCAGGGCCTGGGACCGATGCCGGCGATCACCGCGGTGTTCCTCTACTCCCTGCTGCCGATCATGCGTAACACCTACCTGGCGCTGACCGGCGTCGAGCCGGGCATTCGTGAAGCCGCCAAAGGCATCGGCATGACCTTCGGCCAGCGCCTGCGCATGGTCGAGCTGCCCATCGCCGTGCCGGTGATCCTCGCCGGCGTGCGCACCGCCGTGGTGATGAATATCGGTGTGATGACCATTGCCGCCACCATCGGCGCCGGTGGCCTGGGTGTACTTATTCTGGCTTCCATCAGCCGCAGCGACATGTCGATGCTGATCGTTGGCGCCGTGCTGGTCAGTCTCCTGGCCATCTTCGCCGACCTGCTTCTGCAATGGCTGCAACGCTCGCTGACTCCAAAAGGATTGCTCAAATGATCGAACTTCAAAACCTGTCCAAGACCTTCCAAAGCAACGGCAAGACTGTCACCGCCGTCAACGACGTGAGCCTGACTGTCAATGAAGGCGAGATTTGCGTATTCCTCGGTCCCTCGGGCTGCGGCAAGAGCACCACGCTGAAAATGATCAACCGCCTGATCAAGCCCTCCTCGGGCAAGATCCTGATCAACGGCGAAGACACCACCGATCTCGACGAAGTGACCCTGCGCCGTAACATTGGCTATGTGATCCAGCAGATCGGCCTGTTCCCCAACATGACCATCGAGGAAAACATCGTGGTGGTGCCCAAGCTGCTGGGCTGGGACAAGCAAAAATGCCACGACCGCGCCCGCGAGTTGATGAGCATGATCAAGCTCGAACCCAAGCAGTACCTGCATCGCTACCCGCGTGAGTTGTCCGGTGGCCAACAACAACGGATCGGCGTGATCCGCGCCTTGGCGGCCGACGCACCGTTGCTGCTGATGGATGAGCCGTTCGGCGCGGTCGACCCGATCAACCGCGAGATGATCCAGAACGAGTTCTTCGAGATGCAACGCGCGCTGAACAAGACCGTGATCATGGTCAGCCACGACATCGACGAAGCGATCAAGCTGGGCGACAAGATCGCCATCTTCCGTGCCGGCAAGCTGTTGCAGATCGACCATCCGGACACCCTGCTGGCCCATCCTGCCGACGAATTCGTCAGCAACTTTGTCGGCCAGGACAGCACCCTCAAGCGCCTGCTGCTGGTCAAGGCCGAAGACGCGGCGGACAACGCCCCGTCGGTCAGCCCGGAAACCCCGGTGGCCGATGCCCTGGAATTGATGGACGAGCATGACCGCCGCTATGTGGTGGTCACTTGCGCCGAGAACAAGGCGCTGGGGTATGTACGCCGTCGCGACCTGCATCGTCAGGCCGGGACCTGCGCCCAATACCTGCGCGAGTTCAACGCCACGGCGGCGTTTGACGAGCACTTGCGCATCCTGTTGTCGCGCATGTACGAGTTCAACCGCTCGTGGTTGCCGGTGATGGATGCAGAGCGGGTGTTCCTTGGGGAAGTGACCCAGGAGTCGATTGCCGAGTACCTGAGCTCTGGTAAGTCCCGTGGGGGCAAGACCAGTATCGTTTCGCCTGCCGAGACTGCCTTGGCCTGACACCACTCGGTCAAAATTGTGGGAGCGGGCTTGCTCGCGAAAGCGGCGTGTCAGTCACTCAATGGGGTGCTGACCCACCGCCTTCGCGAGCAAGCCCGCTCCCACATTTAGTTCTGCTGGGTGTCAGGAAATAGCCTGACTCCTCCTCTTTGGGGAACATCAATCCGTCACACCGGTCGGTTACATAAGTAGCTGCACTGCGCCTCGCGACGAACGCGTGCAAAAACGCGACATTTTTAGTTGATCTCAAGCCCCTCACGCCCTAAAGTTCGCGCCGAACGTCCATGCTGGAAACGATCCATCCGGCTCAAGTACTGACGACGAGACAGCAAGGCCAAGGGAAGCTTATCCCATGGCCTTTTTGCTTTCGGCGACATGCCTTGGGAAGTAGGCGAACCAAAGTGGGGATACGGAGGACGTTCATTTGCACCCATTGTTAATTTCAGTTTGCCCTTAGGAGTTCCCAGCATGTCGATCAACGTCGAAGATTATTTCGCGCGCGCCACTTTTGACAAAATGAAGGCGTTCGCCGACAAACAAGAAACCCCGTTCGTGGTGATCGACACCGCGATGATCAGCCAGGCCTACGACGACCTGCGCGCCGGTTTCGAATTCGCCAAGGTGTACTACGCCGTCAAGGCCAACCCTGCCGTCGAGATCATCGACCTGTTGAAAGACAAGGGCTCGAGCTTCGACATCGCCTCGATCTACGAGCTGGACAAGGTCATGGACCGTGGCGTCAGCGCCGACCGTATCAGCTACGGCAACACCATCAAGAAATCCAAGGACATCCGCTACTTCTACGAGAAGGGCGTGCGCCTGTTCTCCACCGACTCCGAAGCCGACCTGCGCAACATCGCCAAGGCCGCGCCGGGCTCGAAAGTCTATGTGCGTATCCTCACCGAAGGCTCGACCACGGCGGACTGGCCTTTGTCGCGCAAATTCGGCTGCCAGACCGACATGGCCATGGACCTGCTGATCCTAGCCCGCGACCTGGGCCTGGTGCCCTACGGCATCTCGTTCCACGTCGGCTCGCAACAGCGTGATATCAGCGTGTGGGACGCGGCCATCGCCAAGGTCAAGGTGATCTTCGAGCGCTTGAAAGAAGAAGACGGTATCCACCTCAAGCTGATCAACATGGGTGGCGGCTTCCCGGCCAACTACATCACCCGTACCAACAGCCTGGAAACCTACGCAGAGGAAATCATCCGCTTCCTCAAGGAAGACTTCGGTGATGAATTGCCAGAAATCATCCTGGAGCCGGGCCGTTCGTTGATCGCCAACGCCGGGATCCTGGTCAGTGAAGTGGTGTTGGTTGCACGTAAATCGCGCACCGCCGTCGAGCGTTGGGTGTACACGGATGTGGGCAAGTTCTCGGGCCTGATCGAAACCATGGACGAAGCCATCAAGTTTCCGATCTGGACCGAGAAAAAAGGCGAGATGGAAGAAGTGGTCATCGCCGGTCCTACCTGCGATAGCGCCGATATCATGTACGAAAACTACAAGTACGGCCTGCCGCTGAACCTGGCCATTGGTGATCGCCTGTACTGGTTGTCCACCGGTGCGTACACCACCAGCTACAGCGCAGTTGAATTCAACGGTTTCCCACCACTGAAATCCTTCTACGTCTAAACACCTACCCCTGTAGGAGCGAGCTCGCTCGCGAAGAACCTGAGAACGACGCGTTCACTCTGAATGAACGCGTTATCGTTGGCGACTTTCGCGAGCAAGCTCGCTCCTACAGGGCTTCTAGCTGCGCCTCGCGTTGTTGATAGGCTTGGGCCATGGCGCGAATCTGCGGATCATGCGCCGCAGCCAGCGCTTGATGCGCCACCTGCAAGAACTTCAGATTCCCACCCTCCAGTGCCTTGTGCAGCCACGCCAACGCCGCCTCGACCTGGCCTTGATCTGCCAACACCGCCGCATAACTGAACTGCCCGCGAAAATCCCCACCTTCAGCCGAGCGGCGATACCAATCACGCGCTGCGGTCACGTCTTGGGCGCAGAATTGCCCTTCTTCCAAGTAACGCCCCAACAGGTTCATCGACTTGGCATGCCCCAGTTCGGCAGCCTGGCGATAACAGGCCAGTGCCTGTTGCTGGTCTTGCGTCACGCCGCGCCCGGTAGCCAGCAGGTTGGCGTAGTTGTACAACCCCCAATCCAACCCGGCTTGTGCGGCCAGGCGATATTCCCCGGCAGCCGCCCGCTCATCGGCGACGCAACCCCAGCCATGTTCAAGGCAACGCCCCAGCATATTGCGCGCCATCAGGTGGCCGCCCTGTGCGGCGATCTGGAACCAGCGCAGGGCCAGTGCTTCGTCGCGTTCGATACCGCGCCCGTCCAAGAGGATTTGCCCCAGTAGCGCCTGGGCATCGAGCACGCCCTCCTTCGCCGCCATCAGGATCGCCTGGGCCGCACGGGCCGGTGATTCGTCGAGCATCGCGTGCAGTTGTTCGCCGTCGAGGACTTCTGTGCGGCGCAAGTGAAAAGCCATGCTCAGACCTCGACCCAGCGACGCAACAGGTTGTGATAGGTGCCGGTGAGCTGGATCAAGGCCGGATGGTCCGGCACATCGCGGGTCAGCTGTTGGATCGCGCCGTCCATTTCGAACAGCAACGTGCGCTGGCTGTCTTCACGCACCAGGCTTTGGGTCCAGAAAAACGAGGCATACCGTGCGCCACGGGTCACGGCGTTGACTTTGTGCAGGCTGGAGCCGGGGTACAGCACCATATCACCGGCCGGTAGCTTGACCCGCTGCAGGCCGAAGGTGTCCTGGATCTCCAGTTCGCCGCCGTCGTACTCATCCGGGTCGCTGAAAAACAGCGTGGAGGACAGGTCGGTACGCACCCGCTCCGGGCTGCCCTTGGGCTGGCGCACGGCGTTATCGATATGGAAGTCGAAGCTGCCACCGGCGGTATAGCAATTGAGCAATGGTGGGAAGACTTTATGCGGCAAGGCCGCCGACATGAATTGCGGGTTTTGCCATAGGCGATCGAGCATGGCTGCGCCGATTTCCTTGGCCAGTGGATGGCCCTCCGGCAATTGCAGGTTGTGCTTGGCCTTGGCCGACTGGTGCCCGGCGGTGATTTTGCCATCAGCCCAGTCCGCCTGCTCCAGGGCTTCGCGGATGCGCAGCACCTCTTCGCGGGAGAACAGGCCGGGAATATGCAGCAGCATGAGGCGTTACCTGAGAGCAGAGGGGCGCCAATGGTATTGATTACTATTGACGCTGTAAAACACTGATCCGACGGGCAGACGTATGAGCCGGAAAAAACCGTAATCCCAGAAGTGTAAATTTTGTAAATTGCGCGCAAATAGTAATACCTCTCAATTGCTATGCATAATTGTTTACAATATATTTCGCGCCCTAACATCCTTGGGGTAGGGAATTTCATGTCGCGCCACATTACAAAAACACCAAACAGTTCACCGCGCTTGCTGGCCTCGGCCATTGGCGTGGCCATCAGCGCCAGCTCCGTAGCCCATATGGCGCAAGCGGGCGAAGAGACCGAACAAAAAGGCGAGCGCAACAGCATTTCCCTCGGAGCCACCAGCATCACCGGCCAGGAACAGGACGCGACCTCCTACCAGACCGAAAAAGCGTCTTCGCAGAAATACACCGCGCCGCTGGTCGACACCCCGCGTTCCGTCACCGTGGTACCGGCGCAGGTACTCAAGGACACCGCCGCCACCTCCCTGCAAGATGCTTTGCGCACCGTGCCAGGTATTACCTTTGGCGCCGGCGAAGGCGGCAACCCCCAAGGCGACCGCCCGTTTATCCGTGGCTTCGATGCCCAGGGCGATACCTACCTGGACGGCGTGCGTGATACCGGCGGCCAGAGCCGGGAAATTTTCGATATCGAGTCCATCGAAGTCAGCAAGGGCCCCAACTCCTCGTTCGGCGGACGCGGCTCGGCCGGTGGCAGCCTCAACCTGGTGAGCAAGACCCCACAAGCGCGGGACTTCCTCAACGGCGGCTTTACCTACGGTTCCGACCAGACTCGTCGCTATGCACTCGACGTCAACCGCCAGTTCCTCGACAACGCCGCGTTCCGCCTGAACCTGATGAGCCACGAACAGAACGTGGCCGGCCGCGACGCCGTCAATTACGATCGCTGGGGCGTGGCACCGTCGCTGACCTTTGGCCTGGGCACGCCGACCCGCGTCAACCTCAGCTACTACCATATGGAAAGCAACGACCTGCCGGATTCGGGCATTCCCTACGGCTACAGCAACAGCTCCGCGACGGCTGTGCATGTGCATGACAAACCCACCGACGGCGGCGACAGCAGCAACTTCTACGGCCTCAAGGATCGTGACTTTCGCAAGACCCGCGCCGATATCAGTACGTTCTCCATCGAGCACGACCTGAACGACAACATGACCCTCAAGAACACCCTGCGCCACGGCAGCACCGGCCAGGATTACGTGCTCACCCAACCGGACGACAGCCAGCACAACGTCAACCAGTTCGGCACCGTCTGGCGCCGGGCCAACAGCCGCGTGTCCACGACCACGACCACCACTAACCAGACGGATCTGTTTGGCAGCTTCCAGGCCCTGGGCTTCAAGCACAGTTACTCCACCGGCCTGGAATTTACCGGTGAAGAAACCCGCGTCAGCGGCTATACCGTCAGTCCAAACGCCAACCCGGTCTGCACAGTGGCCGGTGGCGGCAAGGGTGGTCAGTGCACGTCATTGAGCAACCCGAACCCGGACGATGCCTGGACCGGCAGCGTCGCCCGCAACTACATGGGCACCAACACCAAGGCCACCAGCCGCGCCGCCTACGTGTTCGACACTATCGAACTCGATCCGCAATGGCTGCTGAACGTCGGCCTGCGCTACGACACCTTCGATACCGAAGCCAACAGCAACGCAGCCACCGGCCGCACCAAGCTCAAGGACGACAGCCAGTTCTTCAACTGGCAAGCCGGCCTGGTCTGGAAGCCGATGGAAAACGGCAGCATCTACACCTCCTATGCCACGTCGGCCTCGCCTGCTGGCGGCCTGGTGGGCGAAGGTGTGGATTCCAACGCGATCCCGACCGGCATCAACACCAGCGACATGAAGCCGGAAGAAACCGTCAACTACGAACTGGGCACCAAGTGGGACCTGTTCCACGATCGCCTGTCCCTGACCGCTGCGGTGTTCCGCACCGAGAAGAAAAACGCGCGCATTCTGGTGAACTCCAACACCTATGAAAACGCCGGTGAATCCCGGGTCGATGGCCTGGAGCTTTCCGCCAGCGGCAAGCTCACCGAGCAATGGCAGGTGTTCGCCGGCTACAGCTACCTGAAAAGCGAGCTGGTCGACCCAGGCAAAAACGGCAACCGCCAAGGCGTGGTGACCGCCGGGTCCAACAAAGGCAACGAAATGCCCAACACGCCGAAGAACTCGTTCAGCCTGTGGACAACTTATGACATCACCTCGAAGCTGACCGTCGGCGGCGGCGCGTTCTATGTGGACGACGTCTACGGCGACGCGGGCAACACCGTCTATGTGCCGTCCTACACCCGCTATGACGCCATGGCCAGTTACAAGCTGACCAAGAACGTCGACCTGCAATTGAACGTGCAGAACCTGACCGACAAGACCTACTACGACAAGGCCTACGGCGCGCACTTCGCCAACCAGGCAGCCGGTCGTACAGCGCTGTTGACCACCAGTTTCCACTTCTAAGACGCTGGCCGTTTGACGCAAAAGCCCCGCGCATCAGATGCCCGGGGCTTTCGTATGTAAAAAAGAATGTTTCTCGACAACTCACGGCATAATGCGCGCCGTAAAATTCCTATCCAGCTCAGCGAGGCCGTCCGACGTGTTGAAGAAGACCCTATTCCAGTTGCACTGGTTTTTCGGCATTACCGCCGGGCTGGTGTTGGCATTGATGGGGGTTACCGGGGCTGCGTACTCGTTCCAGGATGAAATCCTGCGGGCACTCAACCCGTCGGTACTGACCGTGCACAAGCAACCCGCCGGGGTGCTGCCACCCGCTGAACTGGTGCGCAAGCTCGAAGCCACCGAAGGCAAGGCTGTGTCCATGCTGTGGGTGGAAAGCGAAAGCGGCAACGCCGCCCGCGTCTTCTTCACACCGCCAGCGGGCGAGCGCCGGGGGCAGATGCGCTACTTCGACCCGTACACCGGCGACTACCTGGGCGACGCCGTCGGCCAGGATTTTTTTGGCTTGATGCTGCAACTGCACCGCTTCCTGGCCATAGGTGACACCGGCCGGCAAATCACCGGTGCCTGTACGCTGATCCTGATTTTCTTCTGCCTCTCCGGCCTGTACCTGCGCTGGCCGCGCCAAGTGGCGAACTGGCGTGCCTGGCTGACCCTGGACTGGCGCAAAAAAGGCCGCAGCTTCAACTGGGACCTGCATTCGGTGTTCGGCACCTGGTGCTTGCTGTTCTATCTGTTGGCGGCGCTCACCGGCCTGTATTGGTCCTACGAGTGGTACAGCAAGGGCCTGACCCGATTGCTGTCCGATGCCCCGCAAAACGAGCGGGTGCGCAACCGTGGCCCCGCGCCTGCGGGCCCGGCGCCCGTGGCCAATTACGACGCCATCTGGAGCAGCATCTACAGCACCGCCGGCCCGGACCTGAGTGCCTACAACATTCGTATGCCACCTGTCGCCGGGCAACCGGCCACGGTCTACTACCTGCTGCAAAGCTCACCCCATGACCGCGCGCTGAACCAGATCAACCTGGACCCGGCCACCGGTGTGGTCAAAAGCGTCGAGCGCTATGGCGACAAAAGCCTCAAGGCGCAATTGCTGACCAGCATCTATGCGCTGCATGTGGGCAGTTACTTCGGCCTGGTGGGGCGGATCATCCTTACCGTCACTTCGCTGTGCATGCCGCTGTTCTTTATTACCGGCTGGTTGCTGTACCTGGACCGCCGCCGCAAAAAGCGCCAGGTCCGCAATGCACGCAAAGGCCTGGGCGACAACCCTGGGGATGCACCGGCCTGGCTGATCGGTTTCGCCAGCCAGAGCGGCGTTGCCGAGCAACTGGCCTGGCAGACCGCTGGCCAACTGCAGGCCGCCGGCTTGCCGGTGAAAGTGCAGTCCCTGGGCAGCGTCAGCGAAAACGACCTGCGCCAGTCGGAACACGCGCTGTTTGTGGTCAGCACCTTCGGCGACGGCGAAGCACCGGACAGCGCACGCGGCTTCGAGCGCAGCGTACTGGGCAGCGACCTTGCCCTTCAGGGCCTGAGCTACTCGGTGCTGGCCCTGGGCGATCGTCAATACCAACACTTCTGCGGCTTTGCCCGGCGCCTGCACTTCTGGCTGACCAACCAGGGCGGCAACGCGTTGTTCGCTCCGGTCGAAGTCGACAGCGGCGATCAGCAAGCCCTGCTGCACTGGCAACAACAACTGGGCCAGATCACCGGCCACGCACCGGCGGCGGCCTGGGCCAGCGCCAGCTACGAAAACTGGACCCTGAACCGGCGCACCCTGCTCAACCCAGACAGCAGCGGCTCGGGCGTCTACCTACTAGGGCTCAACCCGCCGGCCCCACGCGACTGGCTGGCCGGCGACCTGGTAGAGATCCTGCCACGCAATTGCCCGTTAGCCGTCGAACATTTCCTCGACGGCCTGGGCATCGCGGGCACGGACGAAGTGCTGATCGATGGCTTGGCGCGGCCCCTGGAACAGGTGCTTGCCGGCCGCCAGTTGCCGGCCAACCGCTCCCATCTGGTGGGCCTGCACGCCCAAGCCCTGGTGGAGGCGCTAGTACCCATAGGGATGCGCGAATACTCCATCGCCTCGATTGCCAGCGATGGCGTACTGGAACTGATCGTGCGCCAGGAACGCCACGCCGACGGCAGCCTGGGCCTGGGCTCGGGTTGGCTGACCGAGCACGCACCACTGGGCGCGGCGATCAGCCTGCGGTTGCGGCGCAACAGCGGCTTCCATTTGCCCACCGAGCCGGTACCGATGATTCTGCTGGGTAACGGCACGGGCCTGGCCGGTTTGCGCAGCTTGCTCAAGGCACGCATCGCCGACGGCCAGCAGCGTAACTGGCTGCTGTTCGGCGAACGCAACATCGCCCATGACTACCATTGCCAGGCCGAAGTGCAAGGCTGGCTGGCCAGTGGAGACCTGGCGCTGCTGGACCTGGCGTTTTCGCGAGATCAGGCAGAGAAGATCTACGTCCAGGACCGCCTGCGTGAATCCGCCGATGTCCTGCGTAAATGGCTGGCCGACGGCGCGGTGATTTATGTCTGCGGGAGCTTGCAGGGGATGGCGGCAGGGGTCGATCAGGCCTTGGTTGATATCCTGGGCAGCGAGGCCGTGGAACGACTTATCGAACAAGGCCGTTACCGCCGGGATGTGTACTGACCTACACACATCCAAAGGTGGGAGCGGGCTTGCTCGCGAAGGCGCAGTGTCAGTCAATGGATCAGGTGACTGACACTACGCCTTCGCGAGCAAGCCCGCTCCCACAGTTTTTTGAGCGCATTCCAGGTCAGGTGGGTTGGAGTTTTTGTTCGAACACCGACACGCCATCCAGATCCCGCAGAATCACCGTCAACTCTGCGGTTTGCCCATCAATCTGCACCTCCCCGAAAAACTGAAACCCTGCAAAAGGCGAAGTGTTTTGCGCCGGCGGGGCTTTTTCAAATACCACCTGCGGGCCAAAGGTTTTATCCAGCGGATTGGGCCCGAAGCTCCCCGCATTCAAGGGCCCGGCGACGAACTCCCAGAACGGCTCGAAATCCTGGAACGCCGCCCGATCCGGGTGGTAATGGTGCGCCGCGCAGTAGTGCACATCAGCAGTCAGCCAGACATGGTTGCGCACCTGTTGCGCGCGCAGGAAGCCCAGTAACTCGGCAATTTCCAGTTCGCGCCCCTGGGCCGCACCTGGATCTCCGTTGGCCACCGCCTCCCAGCGCGGCACACCGGGGCTGACTTCGCCGTCAGGCACGCCCAGGCCGATGGGCATGTCGGCGGCGATCACCTTCCACTGAGCCTTCGATGCCTTGAGTTCGCCCTTGAGCCAGTCCAACTGCGCCCGTCCCAGAAACGCTTTTGCCTCGCCCAGGTTGTCATCGTTGGCCCCGCGATAACTGCGCATATCCAACACAAACACATCCAGCAACGGCCCGTAGCTGAGCTTGCGGTAGATACGCCCGCCCTGGTCGGCGGCCTGCAGGCGCATCGGCGCATATTCCAGCCAGGCCTGGCGTGCGCGGCCCACCAGGGTGGTGATGTCCTTGGTCTGGTAACGCTCATCCAATTGCTTGCCGGGCGACCAGTTGTTGACCACTTCGTGATCGTCCCATTGCCAGATCTGCGGCACCTGCGCATTGAAGCGGCGCACGTTCTCATCCATCAGGTTGTAGCGATAGTTGCCACGGTATTCGTCCAGGGTTTCGGCAACTTTGCTCTTGGCCTCGGTGGTGAGGTTGCGCCAGATGCGCCCGCCTTCGGTGGTCAGTTGCGCCGGCACCGGGCCGTCGGCGTAGATGGTGTCGCCGCTGTGGATAAAAAAGTCTGGCAGGCGCAGGCGCATGGCTTCGTAGATGCGCATGCCGCCGATATCCGGGTTGATCCCGAAGCCCTGGCCGACGGTATCGCCGCTCCACACAAAGCGGATATCGCGGCGCTGTTGCGGCACGCTGCGCAGGTGGCCGAACCAGGGCTCGCTAGCAACGCCGGTCTGGGCATCTTCGAATTGCACACGGTAGAAGATCGCTTGATCGGCCGGTAATCCGCTCAACTCGACGCGGGCGGTGAAATCGCTGCGGCTGTCGGCCAGGGGCGAGATAAACCTGCGCGGGTTGCTGAACAGGCTACGCGTGTCCCACTCGACCACCATCCGCGCCGGACGGTCACAGCGGCTCCAGATCATTGCGCGGTCGCCCAGCAAGTCGCCGGACTGCACGCCATCGGTCAATTGCGGTCGATCCTTGACCGACGCAATCACCGCCGGCGCCAGCCCTGGCAGCAATAGGCCGGCGCCGACACCTTGGATCACACGACGGCGACCGGGATTGAAGTGGCTCATGGAGCAGTCCTCTTGCAGGGTCAAAGAGGCACTTAAGCATGGGCGAATGAAAGACGTATGACACCCGGTGCGTGGCAGGCTATGAAGGCCCGAACATTCCATCGACTGCCTTGACCTCCTTGACGACAAACGCCGTGCACACATCCTTGACCCCGGGAAAACCATTGATATGTCGCCTGGCGAACTCACTGAATGCCGCCAGGTCGGTTGCCAGGACAGTCAGGTGATAATCGAAAACCCCAGAGACACAGTGACAGGCGATGACCTGTTCAAATGAGGTAATGGCGGTCTCGAAAGCCTGCATGTGCGCCGTATCTTTTTGCTCCAGTGCTACCTGCACAAACGCAGATATCGCGTAGCCCAGCATTTGGGCGTCGATGCTCACATGGTAGCCCCGGATCACGCCGAGCTCTTCAAGCCTTTTCACTCGACGCCAGCAGGGAGAAGCGCTCAACGACACCAACTCGGCAAGCTCCGCGCTCGAGAGCCTGGCGTCTCTTTGAAGCGCCGCCAGCAGGCGCCGGTCCGTTGCATCTATTTTTGTTTTTGCAACTTTCATGACACCTCACCGACTCTTGGAACGCGTGCTCTAAGGCATCTCAATGAAAGGCGACGTTAGCACACGACTTTCCAGCAGATCATTTCCCCCAAACATGCGGCAAAACATCATCGCTCAAGGCACATCAGGACAGCGACCAGCACCAGCAGCAACAACGGTGGATTGCGCACAATCCTCGCCCCGACCGCCAGCCTCGGCTTTTTCCTGGCCGGATCAGACATAGGTCAACCAATGGCTGTAGTGGGGATTTTTCCCGCGCACAGCCGACAAGTACGTCTGCTGAATGGACCGGGTGATCATCCCGCGTGACCCTGTGCCGATTTTGCGCCCGTCGAGTTCACGAATAGGTGTGACTTCAGCCGCTGTACCGGTAAAAAAAGCCTCATCGCAGCAATACACTTCGTCACGGGTGATACGTTTTTCCCGGACGTCGAACCCCAGATCCTGTGCAATCACCTTGACCGAGTCGCGAGTGATACCGTCCAGGCACGACGCCAGGTCGGGCGTATAAAGCACCCCGTCACGCACCACGAAAATGTTTTCCCCGGCCCCCTCGCTCACATAACCTTCGGTATCCAGCAGCAATGCCTCATCAAACCCAAGCGACAGCGCTTCTCGGTTCGCCAGGATCGAGTTGACGTAATAGCCGCACGCCTTGGCCCGGACCATCGAGGCGTTGACGTGATGACGGGTAAACGACGAAGTTTTCACCCGGATACCGTGCTCCATGCCGGCATCGCCCAGGTAGGACCCCATGGGCCATCCAGCAACCGCAACATGAATCCGGTTATCCATTGCCGCGATACTCAACTGCTGCGAACCGATCCAGACCAACGGGCGCAGGTAACACGCACTGTAGGTATTCGCCCGGATTACCTGCTCGCAGGCATTACCCATAACCTCTTCGTCGAATGGAATATCCAGTTGAAAAATCCTGGCCGAATTGAACAGGCGCCGGATGTGTTCCTCCAGGCGAAAGATGGCAGGACCACGGGAAGTTTCATAAGCCCGCAGACCTTCAAACACGCCCATTCCATAATGCAGGGTATGGGTCAGCACGTGAGTATTGGCCTCGCGCCATTCAACCAAGCCACCATCCTTCCAGATCTTTCCGTCGCGATCAGACATCGACATGTCCCTACCTCCCCTGCCGCAAGGTTGAACTGAACGCCTCGATCGCGCTGGTGGCGCCCTTGGCCAACCAACCGGTATCGGAATGCAAGGCGATAAATGTCACGCCCTGTTCGCAGTAATGGCAGGCCTGCTCCACGGAGGTGGCAAAGATTCCCACCACCTTGGCGTGGGCGCGCCCGGCTTCGAGCACTTTGTCGATGGCAGCCTTGACCAGGTCATGCTCGGGTTGCCCCAGCAGCCCCAAGCTGGCCGATAAATCTGCGGTGCCGATAAATAAACAATCCACACCCTCGACTTGAGCGATGGCATCAACGTTTTCCACCCCCGCCGCAGACTCGATCTGGATAATCGCGCAGGCCTGGCTGTTCGCTGATTGGATATAACTGGGGTCCAACCCATAACGCCCCGCGCGGACCATGCCGGCAATGCCCCTGACACCGTGTGTCGCCCCGTGCGCAAAGCGCATGGATGCCACCGCTGCCTGGGCCTGGGTTGCGTTGTCGATGTTTGGAAACACGATGGTCTGTGCCCCGCAATCCATGACGCGTTTAACCTGGGAAGGGTCGTTGGCAGTCACTCGTACTGCGGCTGCGGTCCTGGCGCCATTGGCGTTGGCCGCATCGATGGCCCGCAATTGCGCGGCGATGTCCTGGATACTGCCCGGGCCGTGCTCGACATCGATAACCAACCAATCGAACCCGCAGTGGGCAATCAACTCCGTTACCGCCGGGCTGGCGAGTGTCAGCCAGCAACCCACACTGGGTTGCGTCGTCGATAGCGAGTGTTTGAGGGTATTGGCATGCGGCATGGCTGGCTCCTGGCGTCATAAGGCGATGGGTATCGCAGGCCTATGGTAGACAGACGCCAGGGGTGCTTTTTTGCGCATTTGTGCTGCAGATGTCGCTGACTACAGAACAATCATTCCAATTTTTTGGCATTCACCGATTGGTTGTTCCAAACGCTGAAACCACAGGCCAATGGCTCAGGCTTTCGCCGGGCCAACTGCCAGCTCAATCGTCTCCGGACGCTTGATCACGGCGTACACCAACCCGGTGAGCACGCTGCCGGCAACGATCGCCAACAGGTACAGCAGCGCATGATTAATGGTGTTCGGGATCAGCATCACAAACAGCCCGCCGTGGGGTGCCATCAACTTGCAGCCGAAGTACATCGACAAGGCACCGGTCAACGCGCCGCCGGCGATGCTGGCCGGGATCACGCGCAGCGGATCCTTGGCGGCGAACGGGATGGCACCTTCCGAGATAAAGCACATGCCCAGGATCAGAGCGGCCTTGCCGGCTTCGCGCTCGGTCTGGGCAAACTTGCGCCGGGCCAGGAACGTCGCGATAGCCATGCCAATCGGCGGCACCATGCCCGCGGCCATGGTGGCGGCCATCGGCGCGCCGCTCTGGGAAGCCAGCAGGCCGACGGAGAACGCATAGGCCGCCTTGTTGATCGGCCCGCCGAGATCGGCGCACATCATCCCGCCCAACAGGATGCCCAGCAGCACCGCATTGGTGGTGCCCATGGTGCTGAGGAAGTTGGTCAGGCCAACCAGCATCTGCGCCACGGGCGGGCCGATCAGGTAGATCATCGCCAGGCCGGTGACCAGGCTCGCCAGCAACGGGATGATCAGAATCGGCTTGAGCGACTCCAGGCTTTGCGGCAACGGCACCGCCCGGGTGATCAGCTTGACGCTGTAGCCGGCGAGGAAACCGGCGAAGATCCCGCCGATAAAACCTGCGCCCAGGGTACTGGCCAGCAGGCCGCCGATCATCCCCGGCGCGAGGCCCGGTCGGTCGGCAATCGAGTAGGCGATGTAGCCGGCGAGCAGCGGCACCATCAGGGTGAAAGCGTGGTCGCCGACCGCTCTGAGAGCGGCCGCCAAGGTGCCGGGTTGCTCGTAAGCGTGGATACCGAACACGTAGGACAGGGCAATCAACAAGCCCCCCGCCACCACCATCGGCAACATAAACGACACGCCGGTCAGCAGGTGTTTGTAGACCCCGGTTTTCTCTGCCTTGGCCACCGCGCCGCTGGCAGCGCTTTCCTGCTGAGCCTCGGCCAGGGCTTTATCGAGGATCGCGGCGGACTGCTTGAGCGCAATGCTGGTGCCACAGCGGTAGATTTTCTTGCCGGCAAAGCGCTCGGTGGCCACTTCGATATCGGCGGCCAGCAGCACCACGTCGGCCTCGCGAATGGCTTGCTCGCTCAGGGGCGTGCGGGCGCCCACCGAACCCTGGGTTTCCACCTGCAGGTCATAACCCTTGGCCTTGGCGGCCTGCTGCAACGCTTCGGCGGCCATGAACGTGTGGGCCACGCCGGTAGGGCAAGCCGTGATGGCGACAATGCGCGGTGCGCTTTTTGCGGTCGGCACGCTGGCGCTGGCAACGTACAACTGGGCCTCTTGCGCGCCCCGTTGCAGCACCGCTTCAACGTCCTGCAGCGCCTGGGCGGGGGTGCTCTGATACACACGCTTGCCGACAAAGCGCTGCATGTCCACGGGCGTGCTGCTGACCAGCAACACCCACTCTGCCGCGTCAAGGGTGGCCTGGGAAAGTGCACGCTCGGGGTGATTCACATCCACCACTTCGACGCTGGTGCTCCAGCCCTGGCGTTGCGCGGCGGCGTCCAGCAAGCGGGCGCACAGCACACTGGTGACCATGCCGTTGGGGCAGGCGGTAACAATGGCTAACTTCATCACAATCCCTCTTATTGTTCTGTCAGCGGGAGCACGTGCACGCCGCTTTCGAAGCGCGCCAGTTGCGCGTCGTCGCTGATGCCGAAACCGATCTGCGTGACCGCCATGGCGGCAATCGCGGTGGCGCGGCGCAGGGTCTGCTCGGGCGCTTCGCCGCTGAGCAGGCCGTGCAGCATCCCCGCCAACAAGGAGTCGCCGGCACCCACGGTACTGGCGACGCTGACCTTGGGCGGCGTGGCGTGCAACGCGGCGTTGGGGCTGAACCAGTTCACCCCGTCGGCCCCGTGGGACACCACCACATGCTCCACGCCCTGGGCGTGCAAATGCTCAGCCGCGCGGGCTTGTTGGGCGATGGTTTGCGTGGGGCAGTCGAGCGCTTCTGCGAGCTCTTCAGTGTTGGGTTTGATCAACCACGGTGCGGCTTTCAAGCCAGCACGCAGCGCTTGGCCACTGGTGTCCAGGGCGACTTTCAAACCGAGGTCTTTGAGCGTCTCCAGCAAACCCTGAAACCACTGCGGGCTGACGCCCCGCGGTAAGCTGCCAGCGACCACCACCGCATCGAACTCGGGGCCGATCACTGCGATCAGCTTGAGCAACTGTTCTTGCGCCCGCTCGCTCACCAGCGGCCCCGGTGCATTGATGTCGGTGACCCGGCCATCCTCCTCGGCAATCTTGATATTGCTGCGGGTTTCACCCGGCACACGAATAAACGCATCACCAAACCCTCGGCTGGCGATCAGGGCCTCGAAAGCCTCGGGATTTTGCGCACCGAGAAATCCACCCACGCTGACGTAATGGCCCAAATCTGCCAACACCTGCGCCACATTCACGCCCTTGCCGGCGGCATGGGTCAGCAGGGTTTCGCTGCGGTTGACCGCCCCTGGCTCCAGGCGCGCCAGTTGAACGGTCAGGTCCAACGCCGGGTTCAGCGTCAGAGTCAGAATGTTCGCCATTTACACGGCCTCCACAAGAGCACGCACTTGCGCAGGGGAACCCAGTGCCAGTGCTTGTTGCGCCAGGCTCCGGGCCTCGCTCAGACTGAATTCACGCACCCGCGCTTTCACTTCGGGAATGCTGCGGGCTGACACACTCAATTCATCCACACCCAGGCCGACCAGCACCGGCACTGCCAGCGGATCTGCCGCCAACTCACCGCACACCCCGACCCACTTGCCGTGGGCATGGGCCGCACGCACCGTGATGTCGATCAGTTGCAACACCGCCGGGTGCAGGCCGTCAGCCTGGGCCGACAAGGTTGGGTGTCCCCGGTCGATCGCCAATGTGTACTGGGTCAGGTCATTGGTACCGATGCTGAAAAAGTCCACTTCCTGGGCCAATACCGGCGCCAGCAACGCCGCCGAGGGCACTTCGATCATGATCCCCAGTTGCAGGTCCGCCACCGGGATTTGCTCGCGCAAGCGCTCGGTCATGTCCCGGGCCTGGCGCCATTCATCGACGCTGCCGACCATGGGGAACATGATGCGCAGCGGGCGACCGTCCGCCGAGCGCAACAGCGCGCGCAGTTGCGCTTCCATGATCTGTGGGCGTTGCAGGGTCAGGCGGATGCCCCGCACACCGAGAAACGGGTTTTCTTCCTTGGCAATCGGCCAATAAGGCAGCGGCTTGTCACCCCCCACATCCAAGGTACGCACCACCAGTGGCCGGCCAGCCAGGCCATCGAGCACACGGCGGTATTCGGCCTCTTGGGTGGCTTCGTCCGGGGCCTGGGAATGGGCCATGAAAATCAGTTCGGTACGCAGCAGGCCAATACCCTCGGCGCCTTGCTCGACGGCGCCAGCCACGCCGGCGCTTTCGCCGATATTGGCGAACACTTCCACAGCATGCCCATCGCGGGTCAAAGCCGGTTCATGACGCTGTGCGGCAGCGGCCTGCAGCCGTTGCTCACGGGAGTCGCGCTCCTGGGTGGCGCGTTGCAAAGTGCTGGCATCGGCATCCACATGCAGGCGCCCGCGCTGGCCGTCGAGTAACAACGGCGTGCCCGAGGCCAGCAGCAACACCGCCGGCCCGGCGCCGACCAGCGCCGGGATCCCCAAGGCGCGGGCGACGATGGCGCTGTGGGCCGTAGCACCACCGCGCGCGGTGAGAATCCCCGCCACCCGTGCCGGGTCAAGGCGTGCCACATCCGACGGGCCGACTTCGTCCATCACCAGAATGTAGGGTTCGTCGGGTTCCTGCGGGGTTTGGACACCACACAGTTGCGCCAGCACCCGCCGGCCGATATCCCGCAGGTCGGCGGCGCGTTCGGCGAGCAACGCGTCCTGCAAGGACTCCTGCTGTTTGGCGGCGGCTTCGATCACGCTCATCCACGCCGCTTCGGCGCTTTCGCCTTGCTTGAGGCGGGTGTCGACTTCGTCGGTCAGTTCCGGGTCATCGAGCATTTCCTGGTGGGTGATGAAAATCTCGCGGATCGCCTTGGACGTGCTGCGCTCGATCAAGCCCTGAATATCGCCGCGTACATCGCGCAATGCAGCGGATAAACGCTCGCGCTCGACGCTGGCCGACTCGCCGCGCAGTGGATAGTCAAACGGCTGCAACACCTGGATATGGGCCGGGCCGATGGCAATTCCGGGCGCGGCGGCGATGGCCTGGATCAGGCTGCCGGAGGCTGGCGCGCTGAGCAGCGGCTCACTCTCGACCTCTTCAACCCGCGCACTGACGGCCGGCAGCGGCTCGACCTCTTCGCCAAGGCCAGCTTGCACCGCCGCCGACAACGCCGGCAGAGCGTCGTTGGCAATGGCGGGCTCGGCAACAAATTCCAGGACCTGACCGCGCCGGGCGCCGAGGCTGAGCAGTTTGCTCAAGCTCTTGACCGACACGGCGCCGCCCTGCCCGTCCACGATCCGCACGCGGATTTCACCGTCGAACTGCTTGGCGAGCTGCGCCAGGGCCTTGGCCGGCCGCGCATGCAGGCCGTGGGCATTGGCCAGGGCGATCCGTGCGCTGGGCCAGTCGGCGGGCAATTCGCCACCCAGCACTTCGAGGACCGCCCGGCTGCTGGTAGCACGCCCCAGTTCCTGGCCGCGCCCTTCAATCAGCAAGGCACACAGGCGCTCAAGCAATGCCTGGTGGGCTTCGCCGAGGCTGGCCAGGCAGAACAGGCCGCTCAATGGCTGGCCCAGGTAACGCATGGGTTTGTCTGGGGTGACGAAAGCCAGGCCCGGACGCTTGACCGTTTGCTCACTGTGCAACCACCACAGGCCATCACCCAGGGGCAATGCATCGACTTGCTGCAACACGGCGGCAAAGCCATTGCTCACGCAATCGGCCTGACGCAGCAGGCGGGCGCCGCGCCATACCAGCTCTTCAAAATCGTCGGCGGACACGCCCAGGCCGATCATTTGTGCATCCAGCGCCAGCTCCTGGGGCGCGCCTTGCAGCAGTTTGAGCAGCGCATCAGCCGAAGCGGCGCGGCACAACGCCTGGCCCAGGTCGGTTTCACCGAGGGCGCGGGTCAGCAGCTGCAGCAGGCGCAGGTGTTCATCGGATTTGGCGGCGATGCCAATCGCCAGGTAGACGATCTGGCCATCGCCCCAATCCACACCCTCTGGAAATTGCAGCAGGCGCACTCCGGTGGCGAACACCTGGTCGCGGGTTTCGGGGGTGCCATGGGGGATCGCAATACCTTGGCCGAGGAAGGTCGAGCCTTGCGCTTCACGGGCTTGCAGGCCGCTCAGGTAGCCCTCGGCGACTAGGCCATCGGCCACCAGTTTTTCGGCGAGCAGTTGCAAGGCAGCAGACTTATCCACAGCCGTCTGGCCCATGGATATCTGCTCTACGGTGAGCTCAAGCATGCCTTTCTCCTAGTTAGTGCGGGGTGCGCACTAGGTATTGTTTTGATTAAACCGTGCAAAAATAACTGACTGAGTGGTCAATTGGCAGTAGGTACTCAGTAGCGATCATCGTAAAAATACGCCTGCTGAAACGTTTAATCTAGAATTTATGGCAGATTACTGGGTAATTCTGCATCCTTGAAGCACCACTCGGCGCTTGAGTTGCGACAATGGTCGCGTGCAGGAATCGGTTACGATTGGACAAAATGTCGGGGCAAGCTCTAAAAAACAAGGAAATCCCGGTTTGAAACTCAGTGATATTGCACGCTTAGCCGGTGTGTCCGTGACCACCGCCAGCTACGTCATCAATGGCAAGGCCGAACAGCAACGGATCAGCAGCGCCACCGTCGAACGGGTGCGGGCGGTGGTCGAGGAGCACGGCTTTACTCCCAACCCCCAGGCCGCCGGGTTGCGCAGCCGGCACACGCGTACCTTGGGCTTTATCCTGCCAGACCTGGAAAACCCCAGTTACGCGCGGATTGCCAAGCTGTTGGAACAAGGCGCACGGGCCCGTGGCTATCAGTTACTGATCGCCAGTTCCGACGATGATGCCAACAGCGAGCGCCAGTTGCTGCAACTGTTCCGCGCACGGCGTTGCGATGCACTGTTCGTCGCCAGTTGTCTGCCCGCCAGCGATGACAGTTATCGCGAGCTGCAAGCCAAGGGCCTGCCGGTAATTGCTATCGACCGGGTGATGGCGCCTGAACAGTTCTGCTCAGTGGTCAGCGATGACCGCCAGGCCTGCGAGCAATTGACCAGCAGCCTGCTGCAACCGCTACCCCGGCAGATCGTCTTGATGGGTGCCCGCCCCGAGCTGAGCATCAGTCAGGAGCGCGCGGCGGGTTTCCAGCAAGCACTGCACGACTTCAAGGGCGAAGTCCTGATCGAGCACGGCGAAGCCTTCAGCCGCGACTGCGGCCGCCAATTGATGGAAGAACTCCTGCAACGCCTGGGGCATTTACCCGATGCGTTGGTGACCACTTCCTACGTCCTGCTGCAAGGGGTGTTTGACGCACTGCATGACTTTCCGCTCAAGTCCCGGCCGTTGCGTCTGGGCACCTTTGGTGACACTCAGTTGCTGGACTTCCTGCCGCTGCCGGTCAACGCCATGGCCCAGCAACACGCGCTGATCGCCGATACGGCCCTGCGCCTGGCGCTCGCGGCAATTGAAGAGCAGCACTACCAGCCGGGTGTGCATGCCATCGGCCGGACTTTCAAGCAGCGGATTCACGAGATATAGGCATGGAGCTGGTCGACAGCCACACCCACCTCGACTTCGAGGACTTCGACGCAGATCGCGACGAGGTGCTCAAGCACAGCCGTCAGCTCGGCGTGCGGCGCATGGTGGTGTTGGGGGTGTACCAGCGTAATTGGCAACGGTTATGGGACCTGACCCAACAGGACCCGGACCTGTACGGGGCATTTGGCCTGCATCCGGTGTACCTGGATGAGCATCGCCCCACAGACCTGGTCGAACTGGGGGATTGGCTGACACGCCTCAAGGGGCATCGCCAGCTGTGCGCCGTCGGCGAGATCGGCCTGGATTACTTTCTCGAGCACCTGGACCGCGAGCGCCAGCAAGTACTGTTTGAAGCCCAGTTGCAGTTGGCTGTGGACTTCCAACTGCCAGCGCTGTTGCATGTACGGCGCAGCCATGCGGCCGTTATCGCCACCCTCAAGCGCATCCGCCTGCCCCGGGGCGGGATCATCCACGCCTTCGCCGGCAGCTGCGAAGAGGCCCGCGAATACATCAAGCTGGGGTTCAAGCTGGGCCTGGGCGGCGCGCCGACCTGGCCCCAGGCCTTGCGCATGCACAAGGTCATCGCTCAACTGCCGCTGGAGTCAGTGGTACTGGAAACCGACTCGCCGGATATGGCGCCCGCCATGTACCCCGGCCAACGCAACAGCCCGCAGCACCTGCCGGCAATCTGCGATGCCCTGGCCGAACGGATGGGCATCAGCCCTTCAGCGTTGGCCGAAGCGAGCACCCGCAACGCCTGCGAACTGTTCAACTGGCCGCTCGATGATGGGGTTGACCGCCTGTAGCATCAGGGTCATGCGATGCCGGTGGCGGGCGTGGCGCAGGGTCAGGAAATGAATCAGGATCGCCACCAGCGACACGTTCAATTGCCCGATCTTGCTGATCAAGCCGACCCACTCAACCACCAAGGCCACCAGCAGAGCCACGCTGGTCAACACCAGCATGCTCGGGCGCAGCAACGCCAGGTTGTCCAGAGACTTCAACTGACGCAGTTGCTTGGGGCAATTGAGCTGCAGGACTTTGTGGCAATACGGACAATCAAAGGGCTCGTCCAGAGCAATGGCGTTGAGCTGCCAGGGTTTGAGTGCAAAGGTGATGTCGCAATGGGCGCAATGCCCTTTCACGCCTGCGGCTGTCTCGGTCATGGTCCTGCCTCCCGGGAGCGCTGGATGGGGTGTGAAACAAATTCTCACCCAATCTCGCTGCGAAAGAAGCTCACACGGAAAAACAGGACATAGACCACGCACCCAACAGATAAAGCCTACCGCCCAGTCTTACACGCGAAATGCACCGATCAGCTTTTTCAGCTCAATCACCTGCAAGGACAATTGCCGGCTGGCCTCTTCGGTCTGGTGCGCGCCTTGGGCTGCGTGCTCGCCAGCCCGATTGATCTCGACAATATTCTGGTCAATGTCGTGGGCCACTGCCGTCTGTTGCTCCACCGCCGCAGCGATTTGCTGGTTCTGATCGACGATCATGCCTACCGCGCCCAGGATGTTTTCCAGGGCCAGTTGGACTTTTTCCGACTGGCCGACCGTGCCGCTAGCCATTTTATGGCTACTGCCCATGGCCTTCACGGCCGCACCGACACCTTGGTGCAGCTTGGCGATCATTTGCTCGATTTCTTCGGTGGAGTGCTGGGTGCGCCGGGCCAGGGTGCGCACCTCATCGGCCACCACGGCAAACCCACGCCCTTGCTCACCCGCCCGCGCTGCCTCGATGGCCGCGTTCAACGCCAGCAGATTGGTTTGTTCGGCAATGCTCTTGATCACCTCCAACACACTGCTGATGGATTGGCTGTCGATGGCCAATTGATTGATCACCAGCACTGACTGGTCGATCTCCGACGCCAGTTGCGCGATGCTGCCCTGCTGGGATTGCACCAGGCCACGCCCGCTAAGGGTTTCATCGTTGACGCTGTGGGCGCTGCTGACAGCCGCCGCCGCACTGCGCGCCACTTCGTGGGCGGTCGCCGACATCTGGTTCATGGCCGTCGCCACCTGTTCGATCTGGCTGCGCTGGCCCGACACCGCCTGGTTGCTGCGCGCCGAAACCGATTCCACTTGCCCGGCCTGATGCTCGACTTCATGGACGGTCTGCCCCACCCGTTCAATCAAGTCATGGATTTTTGCCACGGTGCCATTGAACACCTCGCCCAACTCACCCAGCTCATCGCGGCTCTGGGACTTGAAACTAACGGTCATGTCCCCTGCGGCGACCTTATCCATCATCGCGCCCAAGCGGCGCAGGGTGGTGCGGGTCGATGCGTAGAAGCCGCCGTACAGATAGAAGATCAACAGGAACACCGCCGCCAGCGCCGCGACCAGCAACACCATGTGCGTGCGGTTCTGTGCCAGGCGTTGTTGCAATTGCTGGTCGAGGAAGGACAGGGTCGCATCGTCCAACTGGTAGGTCTTGGCCATCAAGGCCGTCACTTGATCATAGAAAGCCTGCCACGGCGCCTCCAGCGTCTCGGCCATCACCACCTGTTCCTCAAACAGTTCGCTGCCCTGCTTGAGGCTGGCGTGGCTGGCTTGGGCCAAGGTATCCAACGCGCCATGGACGGCCTTGCTGGAACCCATGGCGTCCTGCACTTTCAAGCCGTATTCCGCCTGGAGTTTTTCCAACTGCTGCAGCAGTTCATCAAAGCGCGTGCTGGACGATGAGTTGAGAAAGCCCTGGCCCAGGGAGTACGCGCCCATGGCCCGGCCCTCGCCCAAGGTCTGGGTGACTTGCGGGGTGACGCTGGTCACCAGCTCGCTGAGTTGGCGCACATCACCCTGCACATCACGGCTCAACCCCGACTGGCTGGCTATGATCTGGCTGAACATCTGCGCCTTATTGAGCAACTTGCCAATCAGCGCACTTTTGCTCAGCAACGAAGATTCGCTTTGCTGGGCCTTGAAGGCTGCGATCATCTCGTCGCGCTTGCCCTCGAACACCGCGACCTGCTCGGGATCGGCCGTCATCGCCTGGAAGCCTTGCAGGCGTTCAAGGACACGCTGTTCCAATGCGCTGATCTGGCTTTCGATATCGCCCGCCTTGCCTGCCTGGCCGAGGGTGGCGTTGATTTGCACCTGATTGTTCAAGGTTTCCAGGTCGCGGCGCAGGATCAGGCTGCTGCCCAGTAGGTCCAGACTCTGCAACTCAACCTGCGTGCCCTGGAACTCAAGCCAGGAATCCCGGACCAGGTAATAGTTGGTCACCAGCATCGGCAGGAAAAACAACACACTGATCAGGCTGAACTTCATGCCGAAGCTCAGGCGATTCATCAACGCGATGGCGGGATAGAGCAAGCTCTTCACAGATGAACTCCCTTTTCTTTTATTTTTATTGAAGGCGCAGGGCAGCGGCAGAAAGCCACTATTGGGCGCGCTGTCTGTATAGCTTAAATCGGCGGGGAGTTTTGTAACTTAAGGTTAACGCGATCGGCGGAGCTTAGCGGCCAACCGATTTTTTGAAGCCACAACAGATTCTCTGTGGGAGCGGGCTTGCCCTAATTGCCAGTCAGTTAAGCGGTCATCGCCTTCTGTAGGAGCGAGCTTGCTCGCGAAAAACGTCAACGATAACGCGTGCTTACTGAATGAACGCGGCGCCTGTAAGTTTTTCGCGAGCAAGCTCGCTCCTACAAAGGGCGCTTTTCAGGGCAAAACAGTCCAGATCGCAAACCCGGCATACCACAACACCGCAGCGCGCAGCAGCAGCTCCCACAACCGATCCAGGCTGTTGATGCCTTCGGCACCAACCACCGGCGCCGGAATCTCGCCGGCCACCAGGCCAACCTTTTCCACCAGTTGCGCGGCACTGATATCCCAGCTCAGCAGCTCATGCAGCATCACCCGACTGACCGCGACAAAGTTGCCCACCAAAGCAAAACTCGCCGCCAGCAACCGCACCGGCAACCAGTCGAACGCATGGCGCAATTGCCCGGCACGCTCGGCCACCAATGGGTTCTGACTGTGTTCACTGGCCAGCGCCAGCAAGCGGTAGGCCAGGGCCACCACCGGACCGAGGAGGAAGTACCAGAAAATCACCGCGAAAAAGCTCTGGTAGGCCTGCCACAGCAAATGGCCCTGGACCCGCTCCAGCAGTTGCTCGCCGCTGTCGGCGCCAATCGCCAGGTCGCGCTCGGCAACATGTTCAGCCGCTTGCAGGTCGCCCCGGCGCCAGGCATCGCGAAACGGCCCCAGTTGGCCGAGCAGATCACCGCGGCCCAGACTGTAGATCACCACCAGCAGGTGCACCGGCAGCGCCAGCAAGCCATAGGCCACCGGCTCCAGGACCAGCAACAACAGCCCCAGTAGCGCCACCGGCAGCAACACCAGCAGCGCCAGGATCAACCAAGGCTGTTTACCCAGCCGAGCGCTCGACTCAAGCCGGGCCAGTTCGCGCAGCCAGCCGCCATCGCGCTGCACCCGCTGACGCAAGGCCGAGAACTTCTCGATCCATACCGCCAGCACCAACACCAGGAAACTCATTGTGCATGTCCTCCATCCTGCAAGGCGCCACGAAAACGCGCCCAATCAAAAGCCGGTCCAGGATCGGTCTTGCGTCCTGGGGCGATGTCACTATGACCGCAAATGCGCTGAAGCGTGATGCCCGGGTAAGCGGCCAGCAATTGGCGGCTCAGGTCGATCAAGGATTGGTACTGGGCATCGGTAAAGGGCTGGTCATCGGTCCCTTCCAGCTCGATTCCCAGGGAAAAGTCATTGCAGGTTTCGCGCCCCTCGAAACAGGAGACGCCCGCGTGCCAGGCTCGGTCCTGACAGGAAACAAATTGCGTCACCGCACCATCACGCTCAATCAGAAAATGCGCGGATACCCGTAGGTCAACTATGCCTGCAAAGTAGGGATGTTCCGTGACATCCAGTCGATTCTGGAAAAACTCCTGCACTTTGCCCGTGGCGAACTGGGCCGGTGGCAAGCTGATGTTATGCACCACCAACAGGGAAATCTCGCCGCCTGGGCGTTCATTGAAGTTGGGCGACGGGCAATGGGCAATGCCCTGGCACCAACCGCTGGCGGGGTCCAACTGCATACAGGTTCCTTGCGCAAGACTTAGGAGCGCTCAGTATGCCGTGATCGGCCTGGTGGTTGCGATCACTTGGCGCGATTGAGTTGCCGCAGATTGCCAATCACCGAAGCCAGTGCGCGGTCGAACAACAGCGCGTCATCCAAGGTGCGCACCCCGCCACGCTTGAACTCCAGGGCCAGCTCCGTGCAGTTTTTTTCCAGTACCTTGAGGCCGGTGCGATTGACAAATATGTAGCGGTTGGCCGGAGCGATAATCGCCGTCAGCTTGCAGCGCAGGGTGTTTTCTTCATCTTCGCGGAACTCGACCCAACTGCCGATGCGTAACTGCCGGACCTTGAGCAGATCGGGATCATCCTCCGCCAGGCTGACCGTCTGTGCAGGCATCACCGCACTCGCATCCCCGCGCACTTCGACCAGCGCCACGCTGGACTGCGTCGTGCCCTGGAACGTCTGGGTATGCAGAGTCTGCAACTGGATAAAAAACTCCCGGGTGACAAAGGAGTCGAACGCCGCCTCGCTCAACCCCTCACGCAGGGCCTTGAGCAGCGCGGGCAATTGCTCCAGCAGGCAGCGGCCGGCCTCGGTGTCTTCACTCAGGCTGACACTCCAGATCAATTCGTCCATGGTCTGCAGCCGTGCCTGCCATTGCGGCGAGTGCTGGGCGTGCTTGAGACATTCGAGCAACAAGACCTGGCTCCACGCCTGTTGCAGGAACTGCACCACGAAATGCGGCAAGACCTTGCCCAGCAAGCGCTGATTGACTGCATCGGCGACCCGCTGCCGGGCCTGCTCGGTGCGGGCGCGCCCCTCTTCGGCGTCGCGGGTGCGCTGTTCGAGCAGCTCACTGCGGCGGCGTTCGTCCTGGGTATAAGCGGTGAACTCCTGCAAGAGCACAGAGAAAATCGCCGGGTCATCGACAAAGTCGTTCAACAGGCGTTGCACCACCTGCTCGATACGCAGGTACAGGCTGTCACGCTGGTAATCATCACGCTTGCCCCAGCCCATGGCGGCAGTCCCGATTTCATTGAGCAAGCGCCGCGCCGGGTGGCTGCCACGACTGAAAAAACTCTTGTCCAGCACGGCCACTTTCAACATGGGAATCTGCAGGCGCGCAATCAACGCCTTGAGGGAATCAGACAAGGTGCGGTCGTCGAGGATGAACTCGAACAGCATGGCGATCAGGTTGATCACATCCTCGTCAGCATCTTCCACTACCCGCGACTTGCCACTCTTGACGCTGACCCGGGTGAGCAGTTCTTCCAATTGGCGACGCAAGTCAAAATCGTCCTCGACCGCAGGCTCCGGCACATACTGCTGCAGGTGGGACAGCAGGCGCAGCAGGTCGCGGGTGGAAATCGGCTGGGCCTGGGCGCTGGCCTCCAGAGTCGGGGCCACACTGCCGCGCACCTTCAGCAGCAGCTCCTGCAGGGCGGCGAACACTTGTTGCTCCGCCTCGTCGGCCTGCGGGTCGGCAGCCGGTGCCGCCTTGACCGGCGGGCGGGCTCTGCTGGCACGCTCGCCGGGACGGCGCGAAGGTACAGCCTTGAGCTCGGGCAGCACGCCCGTGGCGGCCAACAACTGATTGGCCTCGCCGTACAGCAAGTCGGCATCGCTGAGTACGTACTTTTCAAACAGTTTCAAAATGATCAGCTTGACCCGGATCTCCACCCCCAGGCTGCGCCCGGCCCGCAGGAAGTACTCGCAGAGCATCGCCGGGCCAAGGGGGTTTTCCCGATCATTCAGGCCCTTGCCCAGCAATGCACCGAGGCGCGCTGTCAGTTGTCCGAGGGCCAGGCCGTCACGGTGCATGACCTTGTCGAGCATGGCCTCCAGGGCCACGGCCTTTTCCAGGTAGTCGGCCGACACGCCCGGCACCGCTTCGTAGGAGACCGTTGGCAGCAGCAGCTCGCCTTGCCCGACAAGCCCCAGGTTGGCGAACGCGGCGAAGAGCTGCTCCATGAACACACGCTCGAAGTTCTTGCGCTTGAGGCGCAGGTCGCGCATAGCCTCAAAGAAAATATTGTGGTCGGCGTTGTTGCGCGCCTTGTCGGCCATTTCGAACAGGGTGTCGTCGGCGTTATCGAACAGCTCCTGCAAACCCCGGTCGAGTTGCTGCGTGGCCTTGTCACGAACCTGAAGCACAATCACAGGCAGGCGGGCGAGAGGCGACGGCATCGCTTGGGTGGCGATCTTATTGATCGGCACCACCTTTGCGTCATTGTGCATGCTGGCCTCCTGGAATGACGGGGTTCGGTTTGATGAGCGCTCGCCGCAACCGCCGATAAAATACTGGCAGGTGGCGATTATCTGTAGATCACCGAGAC
This sequence comes from Pseudomonas hygromyciniae, assembly GCF_016925675.1. Taxonomy (NCBI): domain Bacteria; kingdom Pseudomonadati; phylum Pseudomonadota; class Gammaproteobacteria; order Pseudomonadales; family Pseudomonadaceae; genus Pseudomonas; species Pseudomonas hygromyciniae. Next base: position 5,048,993 of record NZ_CP070506.1, read on the forward strand.
GTCAAAGCTATGACGCCAATTGCAAGGCGCGAGATTATCTTGCAAATAGACCCTGTAGCGCCAGCAAACTCTGTAGGAGCTTTGTAATCAGGCAGGTTGTGCCTGCATACCTTGGGTTCGGCGCTGCCATGCCCCTATAATCGGGACACTTTGTATGTGGAGCCCGCTATGCCGAATCTACGCCTCGCCGACCTCACCGCCGAAATCGAAGCCAACGTGCGCCGTGCACTGCTGGAAGACATCGGCAGCGGCGATATCACCGCGCAATTGATCCCGGCCGAACGGCTGGCCAAGGCCACGATCATCACCCGTGATACTGCCGTCATCAGTGGCACCGCCTGGGTCGATGCCGTGTTCCGCCAGTTGGACCCGCGGGTTGCGGTACATTGGCAGGTGCGCGACGGTGAGCGCGTCAGCCCCAACCAGGTGCTGTTCCACCTCGAAGGCCCCGCCCGCTCATTACTGACGGGAGAGCGCAGTGCGCTGAATTTCCTGCAGTTGTTGTCGGGCGTGGCCACGCGTGCGCAATACCTGGCGGACTTCGTCGCCGCCACCCAGGTCAAGCTGCTGGACACCCGCAAGACCCTGCCCGGCCTGCGCCTGGCGCAAAAGTACGCAGTGACCTGCGGCGGCTGCCACAATCACCGCATCGGCCTGTATGACGCGTTCCTGATCAAGGAAAACCATATCGCCGCCTGCGGTGGCATTGCCCAGGCCATTACTGCCGCCCACAAGATCGCCCCCGGCAAGCCGGTGGAAGTCGAAGTGGAAAGCCTGGAAGAGTTACGCGAAGCCCTGGCGGCGGGCGCCGATATCATCATGCTGGATGAGTTGAGCCTGGACGACATGCGCGAAGCCGTACGCTTGAACGCCGGCAAGGCGAAGTTGGAAGCCAGCGGCGGGATCAATGAAAGCACCTTGCTGCCCATTGCCGAGACCGGCGTGGACTACATCTCCATCGGGGCGATGACCAAGGATGTGAAGGCGGTGGATTTGTCGATGAGGCTCAGTATCTGAAACCGTCATCGCCAGGCTGGCTCCTACAGGTGCTGCACAACGCTGTAGAAACCGGCCTGGCGATGAGGCCCGAGAGACAAAAAAACAGCGTTTAAACCACCAGATTGTTCATCTCGCAGTACTCTTCCCACTCGACACCCAACACCTCGGCAGCCTCCTTGTGCAGGATCAGCCGTTCCACTTCGAACGCCTCTGGCGTGGACGTGTACTTGAGGGTCAGCTCCCAAGGCTGAAGGCCCTGGCTCTCGGCCTCGTCCTCGAATGCCCACAGGATCTGGTCGCGCTGATCATCAGCACTCAGGTCCTTGATCTCTTCCTTAAGCTGCGGCGACTCCTCTAGATACTTTTTGAGGGCCTCTGCGTGCCGTACTTCCTGGGTCATTTCTGTCGTGGTCATGTCGTTCTCTTAGATCGAGGAATGGGGATGCATCTGGGTCATCAAGGTTGCGCAGATACAAAAGAACGGGCACGAATACCGGTTCGTCTGGCCTTCAGAACCATTCTGGGATCATCTGAAAACTGTGGTGCCTTTTTGCCCGAGACAGGAATCGAACCTGCGACCTTCGCGTTACGAGTGCGCTGCTCTACCAACTGAGCTACACGGGCGGTGGGCTAAAGCTAGCACTGCATTGGGCGCCCGGCAACTTACCGGATGTGCGGCGCAATGACTCCCTGGACCCAGAACCGTGGCTGCAGGTTGCCTTTGGCAATATCGATGTAGTGCTGGCTGCGTTCAGTGGAGCCAGGCAGATCGCGGTATACGACAAATACCAATAACGCCACCGCAAGCACAGCCGCCACTTGCCAGGCCCGATGCATCAGCGGTATCGGCTCGACAACCGGCGCGCGCCACGGATGCAATGCCATCAGCCAGCCCACCACCAGCGCCAACCAAAGTTGCGAATAGGGCATCACAATCACCCCGTCGACCATCGCCTGCACCGCCGCGCCCAGCAGCGCTGCGAACAGACACAGACGCATCAGGTCTTGCGGTGCACCTGTCGACCCTTGCCGATGGATCACCCTCAACGCGGCCCAACCACCGCGCAGCGCCAGCAGCGACACACACAAGGCCGAGGGCACGCCCCCACTCACTGGCCCACTGCAGAATGGCCTGGTGCGGGTGGGCGGCGATCGGGTTGGGGATATCAGCAAAGTGCATCGGCCCGAAACCGAGCACTGGCCGTTCGCGGATCATGTCCCAGGCTTGCCACCAGATCACTTCACGCCCTGAAAGGTTGGTGGTGAGCCGGTCACTGGAAAGACTGGCAATTTCCAGCCCCAGATAACGCGCCAGGACCGTGAACAACAGCCAGTACAAAAACAGCCCGCCACACAGCGCGGCCACCTGCCAGACCAACCAGCGACGCCCCGCAGCCCCCAAAAAAGCCAGGACGAGCGCCGCAACGCCGATACCCAACCAGGTGCCACGGGTGCCGCCACTGATCGCAATCAACCACCAGGCACACAACAGCGCGAACACCAGACCACGCATCAACCGCGACGTGCTCGGGAGCAGCAAAGGCAACGCCAGCAAGGGCAAGGTAATGGTCTGGAACTGGCCGTAGAAGCGCTTGTTGGAGAACCCGGAAAGCAGAAGGTCGGTGTCCAGTGTCAGTTTGCCACTGGTAAACGCAAGCACACCTGCGTAGCCATATTGAAGGGTCTTGATCAGGCACAGCAGCAACACAAACAGGATCAGCGCCTGATCCAGGGTTTGATCGCCATTGCGCCGCAGCCGGGCAAAAGCAGCGGCAATCACCCCACAGGTGAGCATCAGCGCCCACTCGGTCAACGCCCATAGAGGCTGGTGGGCCAACGAAGAAGATATCAAGCCCAGGCCGAACACCAGCGCCAGGCCGATAGCGGTGGGTTTGTCGAGCAACCGCCCGACGGGAGTCGCCAAGCCATAGAGCAACCCACCCACTCCCACGCCGACCTGCATCACACGCTGCCAGTCATGACCACTGAAGGATAGGGTGATGCCCAGTAGCAAAAGGCTCAGCGCCAGCACCAGGAATACGCTTCCTCGCTGTTGCACGGATAACGTCATGGGCAACCTTTACTTCCCTGTGGAGTGCCTGGGAGCCCGTTACGGCTGGCTCCCGTCACTGATTTAGGTGGCCCGACCTCATTTGACAGCCGCGCAACCCTTTGCAATGTACTGCTCGTCAGCGGTCGTGGTGCACTTCCAACCCTCACTGGCACTGCGCGCCAGGGTAATGAGCTTGCCCTGGATGGGCGCAGGCGCATCGAGGATCTCACAGGCGATCGAGCCAGTCCCCGCAGCCACATCACCTGCAACGCTGATCGTGCAGTTGGCGGTCGGACTGGTGCCACCGATCAGCGCCAGCGTGGGTACCGCGCCCTGGTTAAAGGTGTCTTCGAAGCCCGCCTTCAACGCCGAGATTTCCGCCAGCCCTGCCGTGAACTTGGCCTTGGCCTGGTGCTTGGTATACATGGGCAGGCCAATCGTGGCCAAGATGCCAATGATCGCCACGACGATCAACAACTCGATCAAAGTAAAGCCGTTCTGACGCATCACACTCACTCTCCAGAATAAAAACCCATCGCAAGGCACATCCTGCGCCCCGCCCTCGACAACCGCGCCAGTGTACTCATCCGCGTCGGGCCAAGCCCTCACAAGACGCACAATCTGACATTTTTCCGTTCCCCAATAGCCGGCCGGACACAGAGGCCTGACTAAGCTGTAGATCGTCACCTGCCGATGAGCTGTAGCTGCCAATGAATAATGTCACTGTGAGCCCCACCACCTATGCCTGGGAAGGCACGCTACGCAATGGCCGCAAGGTGTCCGGCGAAACCCGCGGCCATAGCCCGGCCGTGATCAAGGCACAGTTGCGCCGGCAAGGTATCAACCCGGTTCGGGTACAGATGCGCTCCAGCCTCCTTGCCGGCCTGGGCAACCCAATCACCCCAGCCGATATTGCGCTGTTCACCCGCCAACTGGCGACGCTGCTGAAGGCGGGAATTCCCCTGCTGCAAGCCTTCGATATGATTGGCGAAGGCTTTGACAGCCGGGCCATGCGCACGATGGTCCAAGGATTGAAGCAGGAGATTGGCGCCGGCAACAGCCTGACCGGCGCGCTATTGAAACAGCCGCAGTGCTTCAACCCCTTGTATTGCAGCCTGATCGCGGCCGGAGAACAGGCCGGCACCCTGGAGCCCCTGCTGGAGCGGGTAGCCATCCACCTGGAAAAGAGCCAACGCCTCAAGGCCCGGATCAAGAAGGCCATGACCTATCCGCTGATGGTCCTGCTCGTGGCGACGCTGGTCAGCAGCATCCTGCTGATCCACGTCGTCCCCCAATTCGAGAGCCTGTTCGCCGGCATCGACACACCTCTGCCGCGCTTTACCCTGCTGGTTATCGGGCTGTCCGAATTCATGCAGGGCGCGTGGTGGATGCTATTGCTGGTCGTGGCCGCGACGGTCTGGGGGATACGCCGATCCTACCGCCGACACAGCGGCTTTCGCCTGTGGCTGGACGCTGGTTTGTTGAAACTGCCGCTGGCAGGCACACTGCTGAAAAAAACCGCTGTCGCCCGCTACGCTCGTACACTCGCCACCACCTTTGCCGCCGGTGTACCGCTGGCGCAGGCGCTGGATTCAGTGGCCGGAGCCGCCGGCAACGAGCGGTTCACACAGGCAATCACGCGTATGCGTCAGGACGTGGCAATAGGAATGCAATTGAATCGAACCATGACCGCCAGTGGCCTGTTCCCAGGCATGGCGATCCAGATGACAGCCATCGGCGAAGAGTCGGGCGCGCTGGATAGCATGCTGGAGAAGGTCGCCGATCATTATGAAACGGACGTCGACAACCTGGTGGACAACCTGAGCAGCTTGATGGAACCGCTGATCATGGTGGTGCTCGGCGGCATTGTCGGGGCACTGGTAATCGCCATGTACCTGCCGATCTTCCAGCTTGGCACGGCGTTTTGAATATGACCCTGGACCAACTCCTGATCCTCCATCCCTGGCTGTTCGTCTGGGCAGCACTGGTGCTGGGGCTGATCGTCGGCAGCTTCCTCAATGTGCTGGTCTGGCGCCTGCCCAAAATGCTCGAACGGGACTGGCGCGCCCAGGCCCACGAGATACTCGGCCTGCCCCCAGAACCCGGTGGCCCGACTTATAACCTGTTGCACCCCAATTCCTGCTGCCCGCACTGCGACCAGCCGATTCGCCCGTGGGAAAATATCCCGGTGCTCAGTTATCTGCTGCTCAGGGGGCGTTGCGCACGATGCCATGGCTCCATCAGCCCACGCTATCCACTTACCGAACTGGCCTGTGGACTGCTCTCGGCATTTATCGCCTGGCACTACGGCTTCGGCTGGCCGGCCGCTGGCGTGCTGTTCTTGAGCTGGGGCTTGCTGGCCATGAGCCTGATTGATGCCGACCACCAACTATTACCGGATGTGCTGGCGCTGCCACTGCTGTGGCTTGGGCTGATCCTCAACTACTTCGAGCTGTATGTAGCGTTGCCCGATGCTCTGTTGGGCGCGGTTGCCGGTTATCTGAGCCTGTGGTCGGTGTTCTGGCTGTTCAAACTGTGCACTGGCAAAGACGGCCTGGGCTATGGCGACTTCAAGCTGCTAGCACTGCTCGGCGCCTGGGGTGGCTGGCAGGTTCTGCCGCTGACGCTGTTGCTGGCGTCGCTGGTGGGTGCAATAGCAGGGGTGATTGTGTTGCGCATGCGTAACGCGCAGACATCGGTGCCTCTGCCTTTTGGCCCCTATCTGGCGATTGCCGGCTGGATTGCATTGCTCTGGGGTGGTCAAATAACCGACCTCTATTTGCAGTCTGTCGGTTTCAAATGACCACTTCTGTCGCAACACCCTGGATTCTTGGCCTGACGGGCGGCATCGGCAGCGGCAAAAGCGCTGCGGCCCAGCACTTTATCGACCTTGGCGTGGACCTGATCGACGCCGACCATGCCTCACGCTGGGTGGTGGAGCCAGGGCGGCCAGCGCTGGCGAAGATTGCCGAGCACTTCGGCGGCGGGATCCTCCTGCCCGATGGCCAGTTGGATCGCGCCGCCTTGCGCAAACGCATTTTCGAGGCGCCGCAAGAACGCCTGTGGCTGGAAGCCCTGCTGCACCCGCTGATTGCCGACGAGATCCACAGCCATCTGGCCCGCACCCGCTCGCCCTATGGGATTTTGGTGTCGCCGTTGTTGATCGAGTCGGGTCAATACACCATGACCCAACGCATCCTCGTGATCGATGTGCCGCAATCAACGCAAATTCAGCGTACCCTGCTGCGCGACGGCATCAGCGAAGAACAGGTGCAGGCGATTCTCAAGGCCCAGGCCTCCCGGGAAGATCGCTTGCGCCATGCCGACGATGTACTGGTCAATGACCAGGACCTGGCCTGGCTCCAGGCCGAGGTCGAGCGACTGCACCATTTTTACCTTACTTTGCGTGGAGGCCGAACATGAGCCAACCCTTGACCGTCGAATGCCCAACCTGCGGCGCCCCCGTGGAATGGAAAGCGACCAACCTCAACCGGCCATTCTGCTCGGATCGCTGCAAACTGATCGACCTCGGTGCCTGGGCTTCGGAAGAACACAAGATTCCGGTCAGCCCGGATGCCGAAGACGAACTGTTCTCCGAAGACCTGCCACCGCGAGCCCACTAAGGCCGCATAAAGCCGTAGTCCTGCTGGTCATCGAGGTTTTCTGCGAGAAACTGCAACTCGTCGGCCAAGTCTTCGGCACTGCGCACGCCCTTGCTCTGCTGCACCACCGCACTGAGCAAGGCGCGCAGGCTCAAGCCCGGATCAAAACCGATTTCCTGTGCCGCATCCTGGCTTCTGCGCAACTCCTGCCGTGCCCACTCGTACACACTCATGATCGTGCTCCTGGAAGTTTCGCAGAGCATGCGACCACTTGCGCGTTGTGCCTTTGATTTGGATCAAGGCCGCGAATTGTCGTCCTTCCAGGGCGCCGAGAGGTAACGCGTGCGGTTGAACGTCTCAAGCCACTCCGGGCAAAACACCACCAAGGCACTGATCACCATGCCGTTGATGAAGGCTTCGGGAAAGATGATCAGCCACAGGTAGCCGATAAAGTCTTCGATCCATTCGGGCATGGCGAAGCGACCGTCCAGCCACAGCAAGCCCAGGCCGGCCAACAGGCACAGCAACGCCGACAATGCGGCGGCAAAAAAACCGGAACAGAAGATATACACGAAGGGGTTGCGCGGCTGCGCCCGCTCCACCAGCAACGCACATGTCTCGGTCACCAATACCGGTAAGAGGATCAGCAGTGCACCGTTGACCCCGACCGCCGCCAGGTCCTGGCGCCCGAGCAGCACCAGGCCCAGTTGCGCAGCCAGCCCACCGACAATTGCCAGCGGCCAGTCGAGCAACAGGGTTACGGCGGTCATGCCAATAAAGTGGTAGGACACGCCGGTATCGAAATCCCGACGCACCAGCCACAGCATGAACAGCGCGAACACCGTGCCAAACAACAAGTGCTGGCGCCGCCGGTCGGCAAACAGTTCGACCCAGGACGAGCGCAGGATCGCCCAAACAATCACCGGCGCATACAGCAGCCAGCCCAGCCACAGGGTTTGCGGCGCCAGCACGGCGGCACTGATCACGGCTGCAGCTGCTCCAGGGCCTGGCGCAGTTCGGTGGCAGAGCTGTATTCATGGCGCGCGACGAGCTTGCCGTCTTCCAATTGCAGCCATAACACTTTATCCACAGGCGCCGGATAACGCGGCGTGATCCGCGCATCACGGTCGAGCATGACCCGGTAGTTGTAGGCCTGCATCGCGGGGACGGCGAAGAGCTTGGCGATCAGCCTCGGCATACGCTGGATATCGGCGACAAACACCACATGGCGTGCCTCCAGATAGCCCTTGGGCCGGCCCTGCAATGCCGCATCCACCTGCTTGGCCGCGTCCATGCTGCGCGCTACCAGCAGGATCTGCGCCTGATTATCCAGGGTATAGGGCTGATCGAATTGATCGAGCAGGGTCCACGGCGCCAGCCGCTCCCCCAGTTCAGCCGCCTGAGCCCATAGGGGCAGAAAGATCAGAAACACCGCAACCAAAAGCCTCACCGCGAACTCCTTGTGCAAAACCATCAACCGGACCGCCAGTCTACACCGAGCCTTTTCACACGGGACTTCCTGCGGTCATCATTTGAACGCTAAGCTGGAACCATGGATGACTCAGATTATTTGCGCCTGCTCACCATAGCGGCCGAACAAGCCAACGCGTTCCTGTCCAATGCCCGCAAATGGGAGCGTGAGCGTTGGGTCTGCCAGCGCCTGCTACAAGGCCTGAATGTGCCCTACCGCGCCGAAGAGTTTCATGCCGCCGGTCAAGAGCCGCCGGATGTGCTGTTTCGTGATGCCAGTTTCGAAGTATTTTTTGTGCTGGACGAAGGCCGGCGCCTGAATGACGAATGGCGCGACGAACTGCTGCGGCGGCGCAGTGCTTTTTCCCTGAGCCAATTGGTGCGACGTGAAGCAAAGCCCAGGCGCATTCCCGCCCATGAGTTCCTCCTGCGCCTGGCGCCGACCCTGCGCAAGAAGGCCCACAACTATAAAGAACGCGGCATGGACCTGGGGGAGCTGGATATCATCGCCTTCGCCAGCCTCAAACGCGAAGTGCTGGACCTCAACAGCCATTTCCCGCCGCCCACCGAATACCTTCGCCAGGGCTGGCGCTCGCTGTCATTGGTTGGCCCGACCTTTGCGCGCGTATTGTTCGCCCATCCGGACGCCCCGGATTTCTTGCGCAACAACCTGGGGCGCAGCATAGTGTTCGACGTGGGTATCAGCCTGTAACGTGGTGCCCTTTTGCAACGTCTACCTGACGAGGCCTTTATGACCAGCCGCCTGAACCCTGACGACCAACAACATGTCGAAGAGTACCTGCAACTGTCCCAACACCAGGTTGAGCGCAAGCCTTTCCGGCCGTGGCTGCTCCTTGGGGTGGTGCTGATTGTGGTGATTGGCCTGGGCCTCCTGAGCCGCCTTTTGAGTTACCTGACGCTATGAGCTGCCTGGCGCTCGCTCGGGTAACTGCACCGATTTCTTTTAGCCTTGCGAGATATCCCCATGACCCATCGTATTATTATCGTCGGCGGCGGCGCCGGCGGCCTGGAGTTGGCTACCCGCCTGGGTAAGACTCTGGGCAAGCGCGGCACCGCCAGCATCACCCTGGTGGACACCAACCTGACCCATATCTGGAAACCCCTGCTGCACGAAGTTGCCGCCGGCTCGCTGAACTCCTCTGAAGACGAACTCAATTACGTTGCCCAGGCAAAATGGAACCATTTCGAGTTCCAACTGGGGCGCATGAGCGGGCTCGATCGTGAACAGAAAAAAATCCAGCTGGCCGCGACCCTTGATGAAGAAGGCCGGGAACTGGTGCCTGCCCGCGTGTTGAGCTATGACACCCTGGTGATTGCTGTCGGCAGCACCACCAACGACTTCGGTACCGAAGGCGCGGCACAACACTGTCTGTTCCTTGATACCCGCAAACAAGCGGAACGCTTCCACCAACAATTGCTCAACCACTACCTGCGCGCCCATGCCGGGCAAACTGACGTGGTGGAAAAAATCAGTGTGGCAATCGTTGGCGCTGGCGCTACCGGCGTCGAGTTGGCCGCAGAGTTGCACAACGCGGCCCATGAACTGGCGGCCTATGGCCTGGACCGGATCAAGCCAGAAAACATGTCCATCACCCTGATCGAAGCCGGACCACGGGTATTGCCGGCCCTGCCAGAGCGGATCAGCGGACCTGTGCATAAAACCCTGGAAAAACTCGGGGTGACCGTCATGACCAACTCGGCAGTGAGTGAAGTCACCGCCGACAGCCTGATTACCAGCAGTGGCCAGGTGATTCCCGCCAGCCTCAAGGTATGGGCCGCAGGGATTCGCGCGCCGGGCTTCCTCAAGGACATTGACGGCCTGGAGACCAACCGCATCAACCAACTACAAGTGCAGCCAACGCTGCAGACCACCCGTGACGAGAATATCTTCGCCTTTGGTGACTGTGCGGCCTGCCCGCAGCCAGGGACCGACCGCAACGTTCCACCACGGGCGCAAGCGGCCCACCAGCAGGCGTCGTTGCTGGCCAAATCGCTGAAATTGCGTATCGAAGGCAAAGCACTGCCCAGCTACAAGTACACCGACTACGGCTCACTGATCTCGCTGTCGCGCTTTTCGGCTGTGGGTAACTTGATGGGCAACCTGACCGGCAGTGTGATGCTCGAAGGCTGGCTGGCGCGGATGTTCTATGTGTCGCTGTACCGCATGCACCAGATGGCGTTGTACGGGTTCTTCCGCACGATGATGTTGATGCTGGGCAGCAAGATTGGGCGGGGCACCGAGCCGCGGCTCAAACTTCACTAACAACACGGCCCCGGACGGGGCAGGTCAATGTGAGAGGGAGCTCGCACCCTCTCACTGATCTGCGCGGTTGTTAAATTCCACGCAAAAAAAATCCCCGTATCTTTCGATACGAGGATTTTTAATATGGTCGGGGTAAGGGGATTCGAACTCCTGACATCCTGCTCCCAAAGCAGGCGCGCTACCGGACTGCGCTATACCCCGGTAAAAAAAAGGCGACCTTTTCAAGTCGCCTTCTTCGATCAGTGCTTTTGGCCTCTGATCTTAAGATTCGATTCCAGCGTTAACTGGTCTCAAAAATGGTGGGTCGTGTGGGATTCGAACCTACGACCAATTGGTTAAAAGCCAACTGCTCTACCAACTGAGCTAACGACCCAAAAATGGTCGGGGTAAGGGGATTCGAACTCCTGACATCCTGCTCCCAAAGCAGGCGCGCTACCGGACTGCGCTATACCCCGGTTTGAAATTGGCTCCGTGACCAGGACTCGAACCTGGGACCCAATGATTAACAGTCATTTGCTCTACCGACTGAGCTATCACGGAACTACATATTTCAAAGTACAACTTTTACTGCGGTGTATCCTTCTCTTCGACGCTGTCCGTATCGCTACGTTAGCGTGTCTGAGGCGCGCTATTCTACAATCTTAAAAACCCCTGTCAACCCTTTAAATTGCTTTTAAGACAATGATTTGCGCTTCTTTCTGATTTCTCCTTGGGGAGAAGAAACCCTTGGGCTGACGTTGCTGCGGGGCGCACTTTACAAGCCTTTGCCTTACAGTTCAACGCCCTATCGAAAAAAAAGGCCCCGCAATGCGGGGCCTCTGCTTATAACCACCCAATCGGCGCTTAGTGGAAGACGATTTCGTCGTTTTCCACGGTGGCCTTGACGCTGGTCCCCGGCATAAAGCTGCCCGAGAGGATCAGTTGGGCCAGCGGGTTCTCGATCCAGCGCTGGATCGCACGTTTCAATGGCCGCGCGCCATACACCGGGTCGTAACCTACAGCGATCAACTTGTCCAACGCCTCGCTGCTCAGTTCCAGCATCAGCTCGCGCTCCGCCAGACGGCTGCGCAGGCGGCCCAACTGGATCTCGGTGATCCCGGCGATCTGATCCCGCGCCAAAGGCTCGAAGATCACCACTTCATCGACCCGGTTGATAAATTCCGGGCGGAAGTGACTGGTCAGCGCATCCATTACCGCCGCACGCTGACCTTCACGATCCCCGACCATTTCCTGGATCTGTACCGAGCCCAGGTTGGAGGTCATCACGATCACCGTATTACGGAAGTCCACGGTACGCCCGTGGCTGTCCGTCAGCCGGCCATCTTCCAGCACTTGCAGCAACACGTTGAACACATCCGGATGGGCCTTCTCGACCTCATCCAGCAGGATCACCGAGTAAGGCTTACGCCGTACCGCTTCGGTCAGGTAGCCGCCCTCCTCGTAACCCACATAGCCTGGTGGCGCCCCGATCAAGCGAGCCACGGAGTGTTTCTCCATGAACTCGGACATATCAATGCGCACCATCGCCTCTTCGGTATCAAAGAGAAACTCGGCCAAGGCCTTGCATAGCTCAGTCTTACCCACACCGGTCGGGCCGAGGAACATGAACGAGCCGCTTGGGCGATTCGGGTCGGACAAACCGGCCCGTGAACGCCGTACCGCATTGGACACCGCTACCACGGCCTCTTCCTGGCCAATCACGCGTTGGTGCAACAGGCTTTCCATACGCAACAGTTTGTCACGCTCGCCTTCCAGCATCTTCGATACGGGAATGCCGGTCCATTTGGAAACCACCTCGGCAATCTCTTCCTCGGTCACCTTGCTGCGCAACAACTGGTTTTCGCTGTGGCCATGCTGGTCGACCATTTGCAGGCTGCGCTCCAGGTCCGGGATCACCCCGTACTGCAACTCGGCCATGCGGTTCAGATCGCCCTTACGGCGTGCAGCCTCCAGTTCCTGGCGCGACTGCTCGATCTTTTGCTGGATCTGTGCGGATCCCTGTACTTCGGCTTTTTCCGAGGTCCAGATTTCTTCCAGGTCCGAATACTCACGTTCCAGGCGGACGATTTCTTCCTGGAGTTTTTCCAGGCGTTTCTTCGCTGCGTCATCGTCCTCTTTCTTCAGCGCCTGGGATTCGACTTTCAGTTGAATCAGCCGCCGCTCCAGGCGGTCCAGCACTTCAGGCTTGGAGTCGATCTCCATGCGAATACGGCTGGCCGCTTCGTCGATCAGGTCGATGGCCTTGTCCGGCAACTGGCGATCAGTGATATAGCGATGGCTCAATTTGGCCGCCGCGATGATCGCGCCGTCGGTGATCGCCACGCGGTGGTGGACTTCATAGCGCTCTTTGAGGCCACGCAGGATCGCGATGGTGTCTTCTTCGCTCGGCTCTTCTACCAGGACTTTCTGGAAACGACGCTCAAGGGCTGCGTCCTTTTCAATGTACTGGCGGTATTCGTTGAGCGTAGTTGCACCCACGCAATGCAACTCGCCCCGAGCCAGTGCTGGCTTGAGCATGTTGCCCGCGTCCATCGAGCCTTCGCCTTTACCGGCGCCGACCATAGTGTGCAGTTCGTCGATAAACAGAATGATCTGCCCTTCCTGCTTCGACAGCTCGTTAAGCAGGGATTTGAGGCGCTCTTCGAACTCGCCACGGAACTTGGCACCGGCGATCAACGCCCCCATGTCCAGGGACAGCAAGCGCTTGCCCTTGAGGCCGTCCGGCACCTCACCATTAATGATGCGCTGGGCCAGGCCTTCAGCGATGGCGGTTTTACCCACCCCAGGCTCGCCGATCAGCACCGGGTTGTTCTTGGTGCGACGCTGCAGGACCTGGATGGTGCGACGAATTTCATCGTCACGCCCGATCACCGGGTCCAGCTTGCCGTCTTCGGCGCGCTTGGTCAGGTCGACGGTGTATTTGTCCAGGGCCTGGCGCGACTCCTCGTGATTGGGGTCATTCACCGCCTCGCCGCCGCGCAGGTTGTTGATGGCATTTTCCAGGGCCTTTTTGCTCACGCCCTGGCCCAGCAACAACTTGCCGAGCTTGCTGTTGTCGTCCATGGCAGCGAGCAGCACCAGCTCGCTGGAGATGAACTGGTCGCCCTTCTGCTGAGCCAGGCGGTCCGCCTGATTGAGCAGGCGCGCCAAATCCTGGGACATATTCACGTCGCCCGTCGGATTCTGGATTTTCGGCAGTTGGTCGAGCTCTTTGCTCAATTCCTTGCGCAGGCTGTTGACATCAAAGCCCACCTGCATCAGCAGGGGTTTGATCGAACCACCCTGCTGCTCGAGGAGCGCCTGCATCAAGTGCGCGGGCTCAATGGCCGGATGGTCGAGGCCAACCGCCAGGGATTGGGAATCCGATAACGCCAATTGTAATTTGCTGGTTAAACGATCAATACGCATTAGTCACCTTCCTTTTGAGCAGGCCGGAGCTATGTGCGAGCGAGGCTGCTCGCGATTAACGCATCCTGAATGAAGAAACCTGCCAGATACCCTTATAGATGGGGTGGATTCTGGAGGATTCAAGCCGGCAATGCATGATATGGATCAGCAGAGTCTAGCGTTCGAGCCAGATCAGGGAGGCAAATCGACCGGTGCGCGGGCTGCGCCGGTAAGAAAAGAAGCGTGGGTCGGTCACGGTACACAAACCGCCACCGTAAACGGCGGTAATACCGCGCGCAGCCAGGCGCAGACGCGCCAACTGATAGATGTCGGCCAGGAACTTGCCAGGATTATGGCTGGGAACGAACGCCTGCGCGGTCTGTGGATGTTGCTGCACGAAGGCTTCACGCACTTCCGGGCCCACTTCAAAGGCCTTCGGGCCAATCGCCGGGCCTAACCAGACCAGTACGTCAGCAGGCGCAGCGTCCAGGCTTTCGGCGGCAGCTTCCAGCACACCCGCAGCCAGTCCACGCCAACCGGCATGGGCAGCGGCAACCCGGGTGCCGGCTTTGTTGCAAAACAAGGCCGGTAGGCAATCAGCGGTCATCGCCGTGCAGGCGATGCCGGGCGTATCGGTCCAACTGCCGTCTGCCTCGGCAATTTGCCCAGGGTCGGCCTCGACCACGACCACACCATGGACCTGGCGCAGCCATGCTGGCTGGATATCGAACGCGGCAGTGAGGCGACGGCGATTCTCAAGCACAGCCTCAGGGCTGTCCTCGACATGATCGCCAAGATTGAGGCTGTCGAACGGCGCCAGGCTGACGCCGCCCGCACGGGTGGTGACGCAGGCTTTCACCCCGGCCGGCGCAGGCCAGTCAGGAATCAGCCAGTCATTCATCCGACAAAGGCCTCGCGGTCCTGCTTGAGCAGCGACAACAACCAGACAAAGTCATCGGGCAATGGCGATTCCCAGCTCATCCGCTCACCGCTCGTCGGATGATCCAGCTCCAGGAAGCGTGCATGCAGCGCCTGGCGCGGGAACGACTTGAGCGATTCAACCATGGTCACACTGGCGGCCGGCGGAATACGGAAACGACCACCGTAGGCCGGATCGCCGACCAACGGGAAGTTGATATGCGCCATATGCACCCGGATCTGGTGGGTACGCCCAGTTTCCAGTTTGACCCGCACATGGGTGTGGGAACGGAAACGCTCCAGCACGCGGTAGTGGCTGACGGCCTGCTTGCCACCCTCCATCACCGCCATGCGCTGGCGCTGCTGGCCGTGACGACCGATAGGCGCATTGATCTTGCCACCGGCTACGACCACACCAATCACGATGCACTCATAGATGCGGCTGACGCTGCGGCTCTGCAATTGTGTGACCAACTGCGTCTGCGCCTGGATGGTCTTGGCCACCACCATCAGACCGGTGGTGTCCTTGTCCAGGCGGTGGACAATGCCGCAGCGCGGGACATTGATGATGTCCGGCACATGGTGCAACAAGGCATTGAGCAAGGTGCCATCAGCGTGCCCGGCTGCCGGGTGAACCACCAGGCCTGCGGGTTTGTTGATCACCAGGATGTCGTCGTCTTCATAGACGATATCCAGCTCGATGTCCTGGGCGATCCATTCTCCCTGGGCTTCCTGCTCGGCAGTCAGCTCAAGAACCGAACCGCCATGAACTATGTCTCGCGGGCGGATAACCGCTCCATCCACAGTCAGGCGGCCGTCTTTGATCCAGGCGGAAAGGCGCGAGCGCGAGTGCTCAGCGAATAGTTGTGCGGCGACTTGATCGAGGCGTTGGCCGCCCAATTCGGACGGCACCTCTGCGCGAAGTTCAATTTTATCGGACATGCTCAGACTAGGCGTGGCACAGCCTTTGGTTTCGGCTGCGCGCTTGTGGTTAAATACGGCGTCTTTTGCCCCGAGGCTTTCATCGGGGCGCTCATCATAACAGGACGGCCCCGCCCAAGACAGCGGCCGTCATAGGGACGCAAGCCGCCATGCAAGTGAAACACCTGCTGCTGATCGCCATCCTCGCCATGACTGCTGCTTGCTCGTCAACAAAGGACGTCGTCGACGAAAACCTCAGTGAAGTCGAGCTGTACCAGCAGGCTCAGGCCGACCTGGACAATAATAGCTACACAAGCGCCACGGCCAAGCTCAAGGCCTTGGAGTCGCGTTATCCGTTTGGCCGCTATGCCGACCAGGCCCAGCTCGAACTGATCTATGCGAACTACAAGAACGCCGAGCCGGAAGCTGCCAAGTCCGCTGCCGAGCGTTTTATCCGCCTGCACCCGCAGCACCCGAACGTGGACTACGCCTACTACCTCAAGGGCCTGACCTCGTTTGACCAGGACGTAGGCCTGCTGGCGCGCTTCCTGCCGCTGGACATGACCAAGCGTGACCCAGGTGCCGCGCGCGACTCCTATAACGAGTTCGCCCAGCTGACCAGCCGCTTCCCCAATAGCCGCTACGCGCCGGACGCCAAGCAGCGCATGATCTACCTGCGCAACCTGCTGGCCTCCTACGAAATCCACGTAGCCCACTACTACCTGACGCGCCAGGCTTATGTCGCTGCCGCCAACCGTGGTCGCTATGTGGTGGAAAACTTCCAGGAAACCCCTTCGGTGGGTGATGGCCTGGCAGTAATGACTGAAGCCTACATGCGCCTGCACCTCGACACCCTGGCAGACACCAGCTTGCAGACGCTAAAACTCAACTACCCGGACCACCCTAGCCTGAAAGACGGCCAGTTTGTCCCGCAGGTTGCCGAAGCGGATAACCGCTCGTGGCTGAGCAAGTACACCTTGGGTCTGATCGAGTCCCGTCCGCCATTGCCGCCGGGCGAAACCCGCGCCAACCAGGACATCCTCAAGCAGTACCAGGACGCCAAGGACGCCATTCCGTCCGAACTCAAGCCCCATGACGAGAACGGCGACGTGATCAAGGAACAAGCACCAGAAGCCCTGGGCAACAACCAGGATCGCTCGTGGTTCAGCTACATGACATTCGGTGTCTTTGACTGAAAACCAGTCTGGCAGCGCAAGAAGGAGCCCCTCGGGGCTCCTTTTTTCATAGCGCGACTTTATTACCCTGTGCGCCGCTAACATCCTTGGCTAAACTGCCGGATTCCCTGTCGAGAAGCTGCCTGCCATGGTTCGTTTACTGTTCTGGATTGCCCTGATTGCTGCTGCGGTATGGTTCTGGCGCAAGTTCAAGCGCCCCGCTTCGACCCAGCAACAGTCCAACGAACAAGGCGCCGCGCCCATGGTTCGCTGTGCGCACTGCGGTGTGCACTTGCCCCAGGACCGGGCATTGAGCCAGCGCCAGGAGTGGTACTGCACTCAAGCGCACCTCGAGCAGGGACCGAAGTCAATCGAGCGCTGATAATCCCGGAACTGTGGGAGCTGGCTTGCCAGCGATGGCGATCAGAAGATCACCCCACAAACATCTGCCGCCATCGCCGGCAGGCCGGCACCTACAAAGGGCCGCCTCTATATCCGACCAGCGGGCGCATAAGGGGCCGGATCAATGACCGGCTCATGCCCCAGCAGCAAGTCAGCAAACAACTGGCAAGACGCAGGTGCCAATACCAGGCCGTTGCGATAATGCCCGCAGTTCAGCCACAACCCTTCAAACCCTGACACCTTGCCGATATAAGGGATGCCCTCGGGTGAACCAGGCCGCAACCCGGCCCAGTGGCCCACCACTTCGGCATCCGCCAGCGCCGGAATCAACTCCACTGCCGAGGCTTTCAGGCTTTCCAGGGCCGGTTCGGTCGGTGTCTTGTCGAAGCCTTCATGTTCCAGCGTACTGCCAACCAGGATGTGCCCATCCCGGCGAGGAATCGCATAGCGTCCTTTCGCCAGGACCATGCTCGAAAGAAAGTCAGAGGCGCACTTGTACAGAATCATCTGCCCCTTGACCGGCTCCACCGGCAACGTCAGCCCCAGGCTACCCAGCAATTCACCACTCCAGGCACCGGCCGCGAGCACGATCTGGTCGCCACGCACCTCTCCCTGAGCCGTATTGACTCCGACGATGCCGCCGCCCTCCTGGATAAAGCCCCGTACTGCGCAATGCTCATGCAGAGTCACGCCAGGCAACGCCAATAACGCAGCCTTGAGGGATTTGACCAGGCGTGGATTACGCACATTGGCCACGTCCGCCATATAAATGGCCTGTGAAAAACCCGGCCCCAGCACTGGAACCGCATCACGGGCGGCCGACACGTCCACCTTGCTCAGTGGCCGGCCTTCCCGCACGGCCCAGGCCAGGGCATCGGCCTCGTCGTCGAGGTCCAGCCAATACAGGCCCGTGGTATGAACCTCGGGATCCACACCAGTGGCGGCAAACAGGCGCTGGGCCAATTGCGGGTAAAAATCCTGGGACCAATGGGCCAGCGCCGTGACGGCCGGGCTGTAGCGCCATGGGTATAACGGCGAAACAATCCCGCCACCGGCCCAGGAAGACTCTTGCCCGACCGCTGAACGGTCCAGCACGACTACTGCCTGCCCCTGCGTTGCCAGGTTGAACGCCGTCAACAGCCCGATAACACCACCACCCACAACTACGACTTGCTGTTGCTTGGTCATTGTTCGATCCAGCCCATAAAAAGAAAGGAGTGCCCCAGGCACCCCATCGCCCACCAGCCTCATCGCCCCCAGCACTCCTGACGAGTGGTGCCGGGCACCGCGCCGGGATTATCCCGTGCGCCAGTACTGGTCAAACTGAACTCACCACAAGTATCACCCAGCATCGTCCCCGCAAAAGGCGTCGCGGTCAGGGTGAAATCCTGCGGGTTCAGTATCACCGTGATTCTATAGCGATCATTGCCGGTACTGACGCCGCTGGCATCAATAAAAGTGCCATTTCTCACGTAATAGCGTTCCAGATGCTGGGCTTGCTCCGTGAGCAGACCGACGATTTCTGTGCGGTAGGCCTTTTTCACATGGGCGGTGTATCCCGGATAAATCACCGCGGCCAATGTGGCAATGATCGCCAGTGCAATCAGTAGCTCTATCAAGGTGAATCCTTTGCAGTTGCCCCTCATCGTGATGCTCACCTACTGAAGTTGTCGCCATAGAATTCGTCGGAATCGCCCATCGGCATCCGGCACGACTCGCGCATAGACGCTCTCCAGGACGGTGCGCGACTGACCGCTGATCCCCACTGCCGTGACCCGATATAAAGTCGCCGGGGTATCGGGCGGCAAATGTGCCAATCCGATACCGGCCCCCAGATTTTGAATGCCGTAGACGCCCCCCTTCAGGCCGACCCACGCGATAGCCGAGACCGGATCAACGCCCGGATGACTGATGGCATACGCCTCTTTTGGCGGAGCACAGGCCACTTGCGACTGACAGGTCGGCAAACCAAACCCATGCGCCTGCACAGCCGACTCACCGCGCCTGAGCCCGTCTTCGGCAGCTTGAAACGATAGGTTGCGATGCCTGATGCTGCCGGCGAGTTGCTCCTGCGACGTTGCACCCTGCATCGATGACAGCCCGAGAGCCGTCAACAGCAGCAGCAATACCAGGCTGATCAACAACACCATGCCGCGCTGCCTGGAGGCCGATATCCCGCGCCCGCTATTCAAGGCGATTACGCACGGCTGCGACGGCGCTGTAGACCTGGTCCCGCACGCGACCTGCCGGATCGCGCAGCGTCAACACCACACGCACACTGCGGATCAGCGATTCGTCGCTGGGGCGGCTGTCATACCGGGTCACGACACTAGACCCAGGCCGGCTGGCCATCCCGAAACTCAATTCGAACGCCCCCACGTTATCCACCAGCACCGCCTTGGCCGGTGTTGCCGGGGTGCTGAGCTTCAGTTGCCCCGACTCAAAGGTGTAGGTCAGCTTGCGCACGGGAAAAGCGATCTGCCCGGGCCCTGGCTTGGGTGGTACCCCCGAATAGCTCTGAGCGCTGTCGATACAATTGCTGAGCACCGTCCAGTCAGGTCGACTGCCCTGGTCACCGACATCGCCGGTGACCAGGGTCAGGCTAGTTGAGGCGCCATTGACCACCACACCGACCGGCCTGGAAAAGTCAGCAGGCGCCTGAGCAATCAAAGGTAGGGACAGGCAGCCGAACATCCCCGCCAGACGAATCTCCTGAACCATCTTGCCCAGGACAAATCGCCCATCATCCTGCAATAGCGCCGAGGCGTGCTGGCTGGCAGCGGTACTGCGAGCGGCCAGTGTTACCTGGACGGCCGCCAGGATCACGATCAACCCCAGGGTTGCCGCCAGCAATGCCTCGACCAGGCCAAAGCCCGAACTGGAACGTTTCATCGCGAAGGCCTCGGATCAACGGCGACCCGACTGGTCAGGGTGAATGTTTCACGGGTGTTGCCAGCATTGGCTGCGCGCGAATCATCCCAACTGATACTAATGGTGACCTCACGCTGGTTGACCGCAATCGAACCTTTGGCGGTATCGCCAGCCAAGTGGCTGATGTTGGCCTCGAAGTCGTGCAAATCCAGGTCGCGAACACTCGCGGACAAGGTATTGGAGGGCGAAGTATCGCCACTTCCCCAGACGTAATCAGCACCCGCGTTGGCACGGATCCGGTCGAGCATGTCATAGGCGATGAAACTCGCCTGGCTGATCATCCTGGAACTGTCGGTGTACTTGAGTGCATTCAACTGGATCAGCCCGGCCCCCAGCAGGCCAACGCCGAGAATCAGCAGCGAGACCAATACTTCGATCAGGCTCATGCCGACCTCCCGGCCTGCGGGAACGGGAACACAACACGTTGTCGGGCAAGCTCGCATAGCCATCGTCATCCTTGTCGAGGGTCATAAAAACGGCCCAGATGGCCGTGCGTTGCCAAAGACTAGCGCCGCTCGCGCAGCCGCGCTGCCCCTCGGAATATAGGGAAATACTTTGGACAGGAAGGCCATCACTGCGCAGGCGTGGGCCGCCGCTATAACTATTCCTGCCACAGACGAATGAACTGTCCACGGAGGGACGATGTATGAAACAACGCGGCTTCACATTGATCGAACTGCTGCTCGGCTTGATCGTCAGCGGCATCCTGGCGCAATTGGCGGTGCCTGGTTTCAAGAGCCTTCTGGACTCACAAACGCGACTGAGCGCGGCACAGGCACTGGCCTCCGGCCTGCGCTACGCCCGTACCCAAGCCATTGCGCGCAATCGGACGGTGGTCATCCATGCGCTGGATGACGACTGGAGCCGAGGCTGGAGGGTGGTGGTGGACATGAATGGGCGCGGCCATCTGGACGACGACAACCCGGTACTGCTGGAGCGCCAGGATAATGGGCGGATCCCCATCGTGGGCAATACCCCGGTGCGCACGCAAATTCGCTTCAGCGGGTTGGGCGAACCCCTGCTGTCTGCGGGAGGGTTTCGCGCTGGCACCGTGCATGTGTGCTCAACGGACCAGCCGCTGAGCCTGCATCAGGTAGTGCTGGCACCCACCGGCCGGATCAGCCTGCGCAGCGACAAAGCCGAGCAGGCGTTGTGCCGGGGGTACACCAGCGAGCTGGGACTCAGAGCAGCGAACGAACCCGCAGCTCCTTGGGCATGGAAAAAGTAATGTTTTCTTCACGCCCTGCCAGCTCGTCCGCGCCTGTCGCGCCCCACGCCTGCAACTGTTGGATTACGCCACGCACCAAGACTTCCGGCGCCGAAGCGCCCGCCGTGATACCGATGCGCTCGACACCGTCGAACCAACTGCGCTGCAGGTCTTCGGCGCCATCAATCAGGTATGCCGGGGTGGCCATGCGTTCGGCCAGTTCACGCAGACGATTGGAGTTGGAGCTGTTGGGGCTACCCACTACCAGTACCACGTCACACTCATCGGCCAGTTGCTTGACCGCATCCTGGCGGTTTTGCGTGGCGTAGCAGATATCGTCCTTGCGTGGCCCACCGATGGCGGGAAAACGAGTACGCAGGGCATCGATGACGCGGCTGGTGTCATCCATCGACAACGTGGTCTGGGTCACGAATGCCAACTTCTCAGGGTTATGCACTTGCAACTCGGCGACGTCTTTTTCGTCCTCCACCAGGTAGATCGCGCCGCCATTGCTGGCGTCGTACTGCCCCATGGTGCCTTCGACTTCGGGGTGACCGGCATGGCCGATCAGAATGCACTCACGGCCGTCGCGGCTGTAGCGCGCCACTTCGATATGCACCTTGGTTACCAGCGGGCAGGTCGCATCGAAGACTTTCAGGCCACGGCCTGCCGCTTCGGTGCGCACGGCCTGGGAAACGCCGTGGGCGCTGAAAATGACGATAACGTCATCCGGCACCTGATCCAGTTCCTCGACAAAAATCGCACCGCGAGCACGCAGATCTTCGACCACGAACTTGTTGTGGACGACTTCATGGCGCACGTAGATCGGCGGCCCGAAGACTTCCAGGGCGCGATTGACGATTTCGATCGCCCGGTCCACGCCGGCGCAGAAGCCACGGGGGTTGGCGAGTTTGATTTGCATGCTGTGCCTCGTGTCTTGCCATGTAGGAGCGAGCTTGCTCGCGAAAATTTCACAGATACTGCGATCATTCAGGATGTCAGCATTATCGTTGAAGATCTTCGCGAGCAAGCTCGCTCCTACAGTAGGCCGGGATCGTCAGTTAGAGCGCTTTAACGTCGATGATTTCAACATCAAAGGTCAAGGTCTTGCCGGCCAACGGGTGGTTGAAGTCGATGGTCACCTGAGTGTCATCAAAGGTTTTCACCACGCCGGGCAGTTCAGTATTCGCCGCATCGTTGAAGATCACCAGCAAGCCTTCCGACAGTTCCATATCCTGGAACTGCGAACGCGGGATGATCTGTACGTTTTGCGGGTTGGGCTGGCCAAAGGCGTTTTCCGGCGGAATCTGCAAGTTGCGCTTGTCGCCTGCCTTGAAGCCGAACAAGGCGGCTTCAAAACCCGGCAGCAGGTTGCCGTCGCCGACCTTGAAGGTCGCCGGGGCCTTGTCGAACGTGCTGTCGACCGTGTCGCCATTCTCCAGGCGCAATGCAAAATGCAAGGTGACTTCCGTGTTCTGGCCAATGCGTTGCTCGGCCAATACTTGTTCAGTCATTTACGGCTTCTCCGGGTTTGTTGCCCTTGAACATATCCAGCGCCAGCATGATTGCGCCAACGCAGATGGCGCTGTCGGCAAAGTTGAACGCCGGGAAGTAATGGCGGTTCTGCCAGTGCACCAGAATGAAGTCGATCACATGGCCCAAGGCAATGCGGTCGTACAGATTGCCCAGGGCCCCGCCCAGCACCAGCGCCAGGGCGATAGCCAGCCAGGTGTCGTTGCGGCCCAGGCGCTTGAGCCAGACCACCAGCACCGCACTGACCACCACGGCGATCAGGGCAAACAGCCAACGCTGCCAGCCACCGCCGTCAGCCAGAAAGCTGAATGCGGCGCCAGTGTTGTAGGCCAAGGTCCAACTGAAGTAGTCAGGAATCACCACGATCTGCTGGAACATTTCCAGGGTGCCCTCGAAGTGAGCCTTGCTGACCTGGTCGATGACCAGGACCAGCAAGCTCAATGCGAGCCAACCCAGACGTCCGAAACGGCTGGATTTAGGCATAGTGGCGAACCTCGCCAGCACCGCTGATGTTGTCGACGCAACGACCGCAGATTTCCGGATGCTCAGGGTTCACGCCGACGTCTTCACGGCAGTGCCAGCAGCGGGCGCACTTGGCGAAGGCCGACTTGACCACCTTGAGCTTGAGGCCCGGTACTTCGGTCGCGACCGCATCAGCCGGGGCCTGGGCGAATGGCGCCAGGCTGGCTGTCGAGGTAATCAGCACGAAGCGCAGCTCGTTGCTCAACTTGCCCAGGTCGGCGGTCAGGCCCTCCTCGGCAAACAGCGTGACTTCGGCTTGCAGGTTGCCACCCACGGCCTTGGCCGCACGCTGGACTTCCAGTTCCTTGTTCACCGCAACCTTGACGGCCATCACGCCTTCCCAGTACTCGCGGCCCAGTTCGAAGTCGGCCGGCAATTCGGTCAGGCCTTCGTACCAAGTGTTGAGCATCACGGACTCGTTACGTTCGCCCGGCAGGTACTCCCACAGCTCGTCGGCGGTGAAGGCCAGGATCGGTGCAATCCAGCGCACCAGCGCTTCAGAGATGTGATACAGCGCGGTTTGCGCCGAGCGGCGCGCCTTGCTGTTGGCGCCGGTGGTGTACTGGCGGTCCTTGATGATGTCGAGGTAGAAACCACCCAACTCCTGCACGCAGAAATTGTGGATCTTCGAATAGACGTTCCAGAACCGGTATTCGCCGTAGTGTTCCTGCAACTCGCGCTGCAACAACAGGGTACGGTCCACGGCCCAACGGTCCAGGGCGAGCATTTCCTCGGCCGGCAGGATGTCGGTGGCCGGGTTGAAACCGGTCAGGTTCGACAGCATGAAGCGTGCGGTATTGCGGATACGGCGGTAGGCATCGGCACTGCGTTGCAGGATCTGCTCCGAAACGGCCATCTCGCCCGAGTAGTCGGTGGAAGCCACCCACAGGCGCATGATGTCGGCACCGAGGGTGTCATTGACCTTCTGCGGCGCAATTACGTTGCCCAGGGACTTGGACATCTTGCGGCCGTTCTCGTCGACGGTAAAACCGTGGGTCAGAAGTTCGCGGTACGGCGCGTGATCGTCGATGGCGCAGCCGGTCAGCAGGGACGAGTGGAACCAGCCACGGTGTTGATCCGAGCCTTCCAGGTACAGGTCGGCACGCGGGCCGGTCTCGTGACCCATCGGGTGCGAACTGCGCAGCACGTGCCAGTGGGTGGTGCCCGAGTCGAACCACACATCGAGGGTGTCGCTGATCTTGTCGTACAGCGGCGCTTCATCGCCCAGCAGCTCAGCAGCGTCCAGCTTGAACCAGGCTTCGATGCCTTCCTGCTCAACGCGCTGGGCTACCACTTCCATCAGTTCGACGGTGCGCGGGTGCAGTTCGCCGCTTTCCTTGTTCAGGAAGAACGGGATCGGTACGCCCCAGTTGCGCTGGCGGGAGATGCACCAGTCCGGACGATTGGCGATCATCGAGTGCAGACGTGCCTGGCCCCAGGCCGGGACGAACTTGGTTTCTTCGATGGCTTTGATCGCACGCTTGCGCAGGGTTTCGCCGGCGACAGGCTCTTTGTCCATGCCGATGAACCATTGCGCGGTGGCACGGTAGATCAACGGGGTCTTGTGGCGCCAGCAGTGCATGTAACTGTGCTTGATGGTTTCGGTGTGCAGCAGCGCACCGACTTCCGACAGTTTGTCGATGATCGGCTGGTTGGCCTTGAAGATGAACTGGCCGCCGAAGAACTCCAGCGAAGGCACGTATACGCCATTGCTTTGCACCGGATTGAGGATGTCATCGTTGACCATGCCATAGGCTTTGCAGGTCACGAAGTCGTCCACGCCGTAGGCCGGCGCGGAGTGGACCACACCGGTACCCGAACCCAACTCGACGTAGTCAGCCAGGTACACCGGCGACAGACGGTCATAGAACGGATGACGGAAGTTGATCAGTTCCAGCGCGGAACCGGTGGTGGTAGCGATCACCGAACCTTGCAGTTCGTAGCGAGCCAGGCACGCTTCGACCATTTCCTCGGCGAGTACCAGCAGGCGATCACCAACGTCCACCAGGGCGTAGGTGAATTCCGGGTGCACGTTCAGCGCCTGGTTGGCGGGAATGGTCCACGGGGTGGTGGTCCAGATCACGATGGCAGCCGGTTTGCTCAGGCTTGCCAGGCCAAACGCCTGGGCCAGCTTGGCGTCGTCGGCAATCGGGAAGGCTACGTCGATGGTGGAAGACTTCTTGTCTTCGTATTCGACTTCCGCTTCAGCCAGGGCCGAGCCGCAATCGAAGCACCAGTTCACCGGCTTGAGGCCTTTGAACACGAAACCGCCCTTGACGATTTCGGCCAAGGCACGGATTTCACCGGCCTCGTTCTTGAAGTTCATGGTTTTGTATGGGTTGTCCCACTCGCCCAGCACACCCAGGCGGATGAACTCGGACTTCTGCCCTTCGATCTGCTCGGCAGCGTAGTCACGGCACAGTTCGCGGGTTTTATCGGCGCCAAGGTTCTTGCCGTAGGTCACTTCGACCTTGTGTTCGATCGGCAGGCCGTGGCAGTCCCAACCCGGGACATAAGGCGCATCAAAACCCGCCAGGGTTTTAGAGCGCAGGATCATGTCCTTGAGAATCTTGTTCAGCGCATGACCGATGTGAATCGTGCCGTTGGCATAAGGAGGGCCGTCGTGCAGGACGAACTTCGGACGATCCTTGCCAATCTCGCGCAACTTTCCGTACAGGCCAATACTGTCCCAGCGCTGCAGGATCTGCGGTTCGCGCTGTGGCAGGCCGGCCTTCATTGGGAAGGCGGTGTCCGGAAGGTTTAGCGTGGCTTTATAGTCGGTCATTTAAGGCTCTTCATTAGCGATGGGCGCTAGGTGCGGCTAGTGCACGGGCGGCGGCGACATCCGCATTGATCGCCGTTTTCAGCGCCTCCAAGGAGGCGAATCGCTGCTCTTCACGCAGCTTTTGGTGGAAAACCACCGTCAAACGCCGGTCATACAAATCCCCGGCAAAATCCAAAAGGTGAACTTCCAGGTGGGCCTTGCCATCACCTGCAACCGTTGGCCTGACGCCTATATTGGCGACTCCGGGCCACGGTTGGCCGTCGATATCGACACTCACCAGATACACCCCGGTCAGTGGCACGCGACGGCGCTTGAGTTGCACGTTGGCGGTTGGCGTGCCCAGTTGGCGCGCCAGCTTCTGGCCGTGCAGGACCCGCCCGGCAATCCGGAACGGGCGGCCGAGCAAACGCTCGGCCAAGGCGAAGTCGGCCGCCGCCAGGGCATTTCGCACCTGGGTGCTGCTCACGCGCAGGCCGTCCAGTTCGACGGTTTGCGCGGCTTCGACAGTAAAACCCTGGGTTACGCCGGCCTGTTGCAGGAAATCGAAATCCCCTACGCGGTCGCAACCGAAGCGGAAGTCGTCACCGACCTCCAAATGCTGCACACCCAGGCCATCGACGAGGATGCGGTCAACAAACTCGGTGGCGCTGAGGCTGCGCAAACGCTGGTTGAACGCCAGGCACAGGACCCGGTCCACGCCTTCTTCGGCCAGCAGTTGCAGTTTGTCCCGCAAGCGGGCCAAACGGGCCGGGGCCGTCTCGGGGGTGAAGAATTCACGGGGCTGCGGCTCGAAAATCACCACGCAGCTGGGCACGCCCAACTCGACTGCGCGCTCGCGCAGCCGCGCCAGGATAGCCTGGTGGCCACGGTGAACACCGTCAAAGTTGCCAATAGTGGCGACGCACCCCCGATGCTCGGGGCGCAGGTTGTGGAGACCTCGAACCAGCTGCATAACGCGCTTCTTGCTCATAAAGTGGTCGATTATAACCACACCCAGCCCCGGACGACAGGCAACAGCACAGGCCAAATGATTCGAATCGACAAAACAGCCAGCTTATTGTTGATTGCGATCAATTCAGCGCCTTGCGATTGAAATCCCGCAGGCGGAAGCCCAGCAGCAATAACATGCCAAAGTAGGCGATCACCCCGGCCACGACCAACAGGCCCAGGCGCAGGAATCGCTCGAGCATCTGTCCTTCGTCCCACGCCGGCATCCAGTGCATCAGCCCCAGCAATACCGCCGACATCACCGCCACCGCCAGCAGCAACTTGAGCGCAAACACACCCCAGCCTGGCTGCGGCTGGTACATTTTTTGTTTACGCAGTTGATAAAACAGCAGGCCGGCGTTGATGCAGGCACCGGCACTGATGGCCAAGGCCAGGCCCGCGTGAGCCAACGGCCCGATGAATATCAGGTTGAACAGCTGTGTGACCACCAGGGTGAAAATCGCAATTTTCACTGGGGTACGAATGTTTTGCTGGGCATAAAAGCCCGGCGCCAGGACCTTGATCACAATAATCCCCAGCAACCCCACCGAATAAGCAATCAGCGCGCGCTGGGTCATCAAGGCATCGAAGGCGCTGAATTGGCCATACTGGAACAGCGAGACGGTCAGCGGCTCGGCCAGGATCCCCAGGGCCAGGGAGCATGGCAGCACCAGCACGAAGCACAGGCGCAGGCCCCAGTCGAGAATGCGCGAGTACTCATGGCGGTCCTTGCTGGCATAGGTGCGCGCCAGGGTTGGCAGCAAAATGGTGCCCAGCGCCACGCCCAGCACACCGGAGGGCAACTCCATCAAACGGTCGGCGTAATACATCCACGACACTGAGCCTGAGACCAGCAGTGAAGCAAACGCGGTATTAATGATCAGGGAGATCTGACTGACCGAAACCCCGAGAATCGCCGGCAGCATGTTCTTCATGACCCGCCAGACGCCCGTATCCTTGAGATTCAAGCGCGGCAACACGAGCATGCCAATCTTTTTCAGGTGCGGCAGTTGATACAACAGCTGCGCCAGGCCACCAGCCAGCACTGCCCAGCCGAGCGCCATGACCGGCGGATCGAAGTACGGCGTGAGGAACAGGGCAAAGATGATCATGCTGACGTTTAGCAGGGTCGGCACAAACGCTGGCACCGAGAAACGGTTCCAGGTATTGAGGATCGCGCCCGCCAGGGACGACAGGGAGATCAGCAATATATAAGGAAAGGTCACCCGCAACAGATCGCTGGTGAGGGCGAATTTTTCCGGTGTGTTGGCAAAACCAGGGGCCGTGGCCCAGATGATCCAGGGGGCGGCGAGCATCCCGGCAATGGTCACCAGCATCAGCACCAGGGTCAAAAGGCCCGAGACATAGGCGATGAATGTGCGAGTGGCCTCTTCGCCTTGCTGGGTTTTGTACTCAGCCAAAATCGGCACAAAGGCCTGGGAAAACGCGCCCTCAGCGAAGATCCGCCGCAGCAGGTTGGGCAGCTTGAACGCGATAAAGAAGGCATCCGTGGCCATGCTCGCGCCAAAAATACGTGCAATGAGGGTGTCACGTACAAACCCCAGAACCCTGGAAATCATCGTGATAGAGCTGACGGCGGCCAACGACTTGAGCAGATTCATTGAAAGAGTTTTTGCCTATAGATAAAGAGCAGGCGTACAAAGCGCCCACTTATGCGATACTGCGCGCCTGCAACAGCACAGAGCCAAAGCTCGCGAGTTTACAGGTCAAGCGCCGGAAATAAATAACCCGCCTCTTCAGATCGACCACTCAGCAGTTCGCATCAGCCGCCCTTGACAAGACTTCAACTCATCGGCATGATTCGCGGCCTATTTTGTTTGCTATTTCCTAAAAAGTCTTTCGAGGAGCTCGACGGTGGCCAACACACCTTCCGCCAAAAAACGTGCAAAACAGGCTGAGAAGCGTCGCAGCCACAACGCCAGCCTGCGTTCCATGGTTCGTACCTACATCAAGAATGTAGTTAAGGCCATTGACGCAAAAGACGCTGAAAAAGCTCAAGCTGCTTACGTTCTGGCCGTGCCAGTTATCGACCGCATGGCCGATAAAGGCATCATCCACAAGAACAAAGCTGCTCGCCATAAAGGTCGTCTGAATGGCCACATCAAGGCTCTGAACCTTGCTGCTGCAGCCTAAGCGATAAGCTTGTTAAAAAACCGACCCTAGGGTCGGTTTTTTATTGCCTACGATTTATGCCACACCCCAAAACAAATGTGGGAGCTGGCTTGCCTGCGACGGGCACATAACATTCAACATGGATGTCGACTGCTAAACCACTATCGCAGGCAAGCCAGCTCCCACATAAAGCAACGCTGCATTGCCAGTACCTATTGCGCGCCAGGCCACGGCAGGATTGGAATCGCCGTCACCGCATTCTGCGGACTACCTTCGATCAGGCGGTCGCTGTAGACCAGATACACCAGGGTATTGCGCTTCTTGTCGAGGAAACGCACCACCTGCATGGTCTTGAACACCAGCGACGTGCGCTCCTTGAACACCTCGTCGCCATCTTTGAGCTCACCCTTGAAACGAATCGGCCCCACCTGGCGACAGGCGATCGAGGCCTCGGCGCGATCCTCAGCCAGCCCTAGTCCGCCCTTCACCCCGCCCGTCTTGGCCCGAGACAGGTAGCAGGTCACGCCATCCACCTTAGGATCATCAAAGGCCTCGACCACAATCCGATCGTTTGGTCCGACAAACTTGAACACCGTCGATACCTGGCCAATCTCTTCGGCCGAAGCCAGCAGCGGTATCGCCACCAACAACCCCAACAATCCCTTCATCACACGCATCGCAGCTTTTCCTTTAAACCAGGATCAGGTTATCGCGGTGAACCAGCTCCGGCTCAGCCATGTAACCCAATAGACCGACAATCGACTCAGACGACTGCCCAATGATTTTCTGCGCCTCAAGGGCGCTGTAGTTGGCCAGGCCACGGGCGATTTCACGACCGTCCGGCGCTACGCACACCACCATTTCACCACGACGGAAGCTACCCTGGACCAACTTGACGCCTACCGGCAACAAGCTCTTGTTCCCCTGGGACAGCGCCGACACCGCGCCCGCATCCAGCACCAGGGTGCCGCGGGTCTGCAGATGGCCGGCCAGCCACTGCTTGCGCGCCGCCAGCATGCCACGCTCGGGCGACAGCAGTGTGCCGATGCGCTCACCGGCCTTGAGGCGATCCAGCACACGCTCCAGGCGCCCGCCAACGATGATGGTATGAGCACCGGAGCGGGCCGCCAGGCGCGCCGCGCGCAACTTGGTCTGCATGCCGCCACGACCCAGGGCGCCGCCGACACTGCCGGCCACGGCGTCGAGCGCAGGATCATCGGCCCGCGCTTCGTAAATCAGCTGAGCATCCGGATTGTTGCGCGGATCGGCGTCGAACATGCCATCGCGATCCGTGAGGATCACCAGCAGGTCGGCCTCCACCAGATTGGCCACCAAGGCAGCCAGGGTGTCGTTGTCGCCAAAACGGATCTCGTCGGTCACCACGGTGTCATTCTCGTTGATCACCGGGATCACCTTGAGCTCGACCAGGGCACGCAAGGTGCTACGGGCATTGAGGTAGCGCTTGCGGTCGGACAGATCGTCATGGGTCAACAGAATCTGCGCGGTATGACGTCCGTGCTCGGCGAAGCTGGATTCCCAGGCCTGCACCAACCCCATCTGACCAATCGCAGCAGCAGCCTGCAACTCATGCATCGCGCTGGGTCGCGCGGTCCAGCCAAGGCGGCTCATCCCGGCGGCAACCGCCCCGGACGACACCAGCACCAACTCGACACCCGCCTCATGCAAGGCCACCATCTGTTCAACCCAGACGCTCATGGCCGCGCGATCCAGCCCCTTGCCATCTGCCGTCAGCAGCGCACTTCCGATCTTTACGACCCAGCGTTGCGCACCCGTCACTTTGCTCCGCATCATCTTCAACCTTAGATTGAGGGCCACGCGACCCAGCGCCGCCCATAACGTTATTCGTGACTACCGATTTCCAGATACTAAAACGCCGCTCGATTGAGCGGCGCTTAAGTTTATCGCAACAGATCAGTCACGCACGTAAATGATTTCTGGACCATCTTCATCATCCACATCTTCCTCGTCCCAATCATCGTCACCGATGTCATGGACCGACTTGACGCCACTGCGACGCAGGGCACGCTGGTCATCCAGCGCCTGCAACTGCGCGCGCGCCTCGTCTTCGATGCGCTGGTCAAGATCCGCCAGCTCGGCCTTGTAGACCGGATCAGCAGCCAGGCGATCAGCACGATCTTCCAGGTAGCGCATGATGTCACGAGTCAAACGCTCAGTGCCTTCTTTGGCAATGGCGGAGATCACGTACACCGGCCCTTCCCACTGCAGGCGATCAACGATTTCCTTGACCCGCTCTTCGTGCTCTTCCTCGAGGATCTGGTCACACTTGTTCAGCACCAGCCAACGGTCACGCTCAGCCAGGGACGGGCTGAACTTGGCCAGTTCGTTGACGATCACCTCTGCAGCGTCCGGGGCGCTGGTTTCATCCAGCGGCGCCATATCGACGAGGTGCAGCAACAGACGGGTACGAGACAAGTGCTTGAGGAAGCGAATCCCCAGGCCCGCACCATCGGAGGCACCTTCGATCAGGCCCGGAATGTCCGCAACCACGAAGCTCTTCCAACGATCGACACTGACCACGCCCAGGTTCGGCACCAGAGTGGTGAACGGATAATCCGCCACTTTAGGCTTGGCCGCAGACACCGAGCGAATGAAGGTACTTTTGCCGGCATTTGGCAGGCCCAGCAGACCGACATCCGCCAACACCTTCATTTCCAGCTTCAGGTCACGCTGCTCGCCCGGCTTGCCTGGCGTAGTCTGGCGTGGCGCACGGTTGGTACTGGACTTGAATCGGGTGTTACCCAGACCGTGCCAGCCGCCCTGCACAACCATCAGCTTCTGGCCGGCCTTGGTCAGGTCGCCAATCACTTCCTGGGTGGCAGAGTCGATGATCGTGGTGCCGACCGGCACGCGCAGCACCAAATCCTCACCTTTTTTGCCGGTGCAGTCAGTGCTACCGCCGTTGGAGCCACGCTCGGCATCGAAGTGCCGGGTGTAACGGTAGTCCACCAGGGTATTGAGGTTTTCGTCGGCCATCATGTAGATGGAACCGCCGTCACCGCCGTCACCGCCGTTCGGGCCACCGTTTTCGATGAACTTTTCGCGACGGAAACTCATGCAACCGTTACCGCCGTCACCTGCTTTTACTCGGATGGAAACTTCATCAACGAACTTCATAACAAAACGCCTCTCGCCGCACGGACGAGCTTAAGAAACCAAGACATAAGACTCTTGCAAAAATGAGCGCAGCGACCTCAATCGACGACCGAAAATCCAGCGCCGGAGCCCATTACAAACAGCTTTGCAAGAGACTCACCCCACAAACGAAAAAGCCCCGTCGCAAGACAGGGCTTTTCCAGCGAGCTCGCAATTAAGCCGAGACAACGCTCACGTAACGGCGGTTGAACGCGCCTTTTACTTCAAACTTGATCACGCCTTCGATTTTCGCGAAGAGGGTGTGATCTTTACCCATGCCTACACCGTAACCGGCGTGGAATTGGGTGCCGCGCTGACGCACGATGATGTTGCCCGGAATGATTTTCTGGCCGCCATACATCTTAACGCCAAGGCGTTTGGCTTCTGAGTCGCGACCGTTACGGGTACTACCACCAGCTTTTTTGTGTGCCATGAGTCAATTCTCCTAGTGAGGAATTAGGCTGAAATTAAGCCTGAATACCGGTGATTTTGATCTCGGTGTACCACTGGCGGTGGCCCATACGCTTCATGTGGTGCTTACGACGACGGAACTTGATGATGCGGACTTTATCGTGACGACCTTGGGAGATCACTTCAGCCACAACGGTAGCGCCAGCAACAACTGGAGCGCCGATGTTCACGTCATCGCCATTGGCGACCAACAGAACGCGATCAAAAGTAACGGATTCGCCAGTAGCGATTTCCAGTTTTTCGATCTTCAGGTATTCACCTGGGGCGACCTTGTATTGCTTGCCACCAGTAACAATTACTGCGTACGACATGGTATTTCTCCGATAATCCTGCTCACCCAGCGCTTTATAAGAAGAGGTATTGGCTGGCATGGCTGCATGGGATGGACGTCCCGAATGCAATTGCGTAAGGCAGGTGCTGCCCAGGAAGTTCAGGGTGCGCGATTGTACGCAAGCTGGGGAAGGCTTGCAAGTAGCCGTCTATCGCGCCTTGACACCCGGGGGCGCGGGTCCTAGCATGCCGCGCAACCCTTCTGGAGCGACTGTCGCTGATGCAACCCCAAGCTTTCTACCGCGCGGTGGCGGACGATTTTAGCGCCGTCGACGGCATCATCAAGAAGCAGCTGACTTCTAAAGTGCCGCTGGTCTCCAAAATTGGCGACTATATTACTTCGGCCGGCGGTAAACGCCTGCGTCCTTTATTAGTGTTGCTGTGTGGCAAGGCCCTGGGCCGCGAAGGCGATGACCTGCGCCTGCTGGCCGCGACTATCGAATTCCTGCATACCGCCACCCTGCTGCACGACGACGTGGTCGACATGTCTGGCATGCGCCGTGGTCGCGAGACCGCCAACGCCATGTGGGGCAACGCGCCCAGCGTGTTGGTGGGCGACTTCCTGTATTCGCGCTCGTTCGAAATGATGGTCGAACTGGGCTCGATGCCCGTGATGAAGATCCTGTCCCAGGCCACGCGCATCATCGCTGAAGGCGAAGTGTTGCAACTGTCCAAGGTGCGTGACGCGAGCACCACCGAAGAAACCTACATGGAAGTGATTCGCGGCAAGACCGCGATGCTCTTCGAAGCCTCGACCCACAGTGCCGCCGCGCTGTGCGAGGCGACCGCCGAACAGGCCGAAGCCCTGCGCACCTTTGGTGACCATCTGGGCGTGGCCTTCCAACTGGTGGACGACCTGCTCGATTATCGCGGCGATGCTGAAACCCTGGGCAAGAACGTCGGTGACGACCTGGCCGAAGGCAAGCCGACCCTGCCGCTGATCTACACCATGCGCGAAGGCACCCCGGAACAGGCGGCACTGGTGCGCAAGGCGATCCAGAAAGGCGGCATCGAGGACCTGGAAAGCATCCGCGCAGCCGTGGAAGCCTCGGGCTCGCTCGACTACACCGCACAACTGGCCCGCGACTACGTAGCCCGCGCCATCAAATGCCTGGAAGCCCTTCCAGCCAGCGAATACCGGGATGCCCTGGTGGAGCTGAGTGAGTTTGCGGTCGCGCGTACTCACTGATTCCCTGTGGGAGCAGGCTTGCCTGCTCCCACATTTAGACCGCATCGCCCCCGCCCCAGCAAAACCCTATATAATGTGCGACTTTTAGCCATCCTGACTCTTTCAAGGAGCTTTAGTGAGCACGTTGCCACCCTGCCCAAAATGCAATTCCGAATACACCTACGAAGACGGCGCCCAACTGATCTGCCCGGAATGCGCCCACGAGTGGTCCGTCGGTGGTGAAGCCGAAGCAGCCAACGATGAAACCGTGAAGAAAGACTCCGTTGGTAACGTTCTGCAAGACGGTGACACCATCACCGTGATCAAAGACCTCAAGGTCAAGGGCACCTCGCTGGTGGTCAAGGTCGGTACCAAGGTCAAGAACATCCGCCTGTGCGATGGCGACCACGATATCGATTGCAAGATCGACGGTATCGGCCCGATGAAGCTCAAGTCCGAGTTCGTCCGCAAGGTCTGACCTGCCTGCCCCCATCCCGCGCCTGTCGCGGGATGGCGTCTCACCCTCCCCGCATCCCCCCTCCAAGTAGCAAAAAGCCACCCACTTTGACCTTGCACAACGCCCACACAGAAAAACCAGAAAATTGCCAATAGGGACTTGCTATTCAACGAATAAGAATTATTCTCATTGAAACCCCTTCAAGGAGAGACGAACCATGACTTATTTGATTGATGCCTGGCTGGACCGTCCGCACCCTTACCTGCGGATCCTTCATAGGGAAACCGGCGAAGTGTGTGCGGTGCTGGAAGAAGAAGCGTTGAATGAGCTGCAGGACCAGGGCGACCTGGACGTCAACGGCCTGAGTTCCAGTGAACCCGGGGTGCTGAAGGAGGTAGTGAGGAATCTGTTTCTATTCTGCTATGCCCGAGCGTTGCGCCCAGTGACGGAGCTCAATGGCAAGTTTCACCCATGAGCAACGACGTAAAACACTGTAGGAGCGAGCTTGCTCGCGAAGGTATCAAAGGCACCGCGTTAGTCCAGAAACTACGCGTTATCGTTGACACCCTTCGCGAGCAAGCTCGCTCCTACAGGTAATTCAGCAGCAGGTCTTACAGAACGTCGAGCAGCTCGACGTCGAATACCAGAACGCTGTGCGGCGGGATGCTGCCAACGCCTTGTGCGCCGTAAGCCAGCTCACTCGGCACGTACAGGCGCCATTTGCTACCGGCATTCATCAGTTGCAGGGCTTCAGTCCAGCCAGCGATCACGCCGCCGACCGGGAATTCTGCCGGCTGGCCACGCTCGTAGGAGCTGTCGAACACAGTGCCGTCGATCAGGGTGCCATGGTAGTGGGTACGCAC
Source organism: Pseudomonas hygromyciniae (assembly GCF_016925675.1). Lineage (NCBI taxonomy): Bacteria > Pseudomonadati > Pseudomonadota > Gammaproteobacteria > Pseudomonadales > Pseudomonadaceae > Pseudomonas > Pseudomonas hygromyciniae. The sequence continues at coordinate 5,084,765 of NZ_CP070506.1, forward strand.
CTGGTCTTCACGGGTCGGCTTGGCGCCGTCACCGGCGGTCAGCACTTCAAACTGCAGGCCGGAAGCCAGGGTGGTGATACCTTCACGCTTGGCGTTTTCAGCCAGGAATGCCAGGCCAGCGCCTGCGGCTGCTTCAGCCTTGGCCGCTGCTTCGGCTTGCATGATGTCGCGGATCACTTTGAAGCTGGCAGCCATTTGCTCCTGGTCAACACGGCTTGGCTTACCGCCGAACGCGTCGGTCAGGCCGGCCAGGATCGCGTCCAGGCTGACGCCCGGTGGCGGGTTGTCGCGCAGTTGGTCGCCCAACTGACGGCCAATGCCGTAGCTGACGCGGGTTTCGTCGGTGGACAGATTGACTTCGGACATGGAAAGGCTCCGCTGTAGGACAACCGCAAAAAACCTGCAAAAGCGCAGCTTCTTGCGTGTGATCCAAACTAAAAGGGCGAGCAGACTAGCACACTCGCCCTACGCTTGATGAGCCCAAAATCCCGGGCCAAAAGGCGCCGGACCTGGATCAATGCTTGGTGACTTTATCCAAGTAACCCATGGCAAACGCCGAGATCACGAAGGTCATGTGAATGATCACGTACCACATCAGGTGCTGTGGATCGACATTCTTGGCATCCATGAAAATACGCAGCAGGTGGATCGAGGAAATCGCCACGATGGACGCCGCCACTTTCATCTTCAGCGACGAAGAGTCCATGGTGCCCAGCCAGTTGAGTTTTTCCTTGTTGTCGTCGATATCCAATTGCGAGACAAAATTCTCGTAGCCGGAAATCATCACCATCACCAGCAAACCACCCACCAGGGCCATGTCGATCAGCGACAGCAGCACCAGAATCAGTTCCGACTCGGCCATTGCAAAGACATTGGGCAGCAGATGGATCACTTCCTGGAAGAATTTCAGCGCCAACGCCAACAGCCCGAGGGACAAGCCGAAATAGATCGGCGCCAGCAGCCAGCGGGAGGCGTACATTGCATTTTCGATAAAGCGTTCCATGGAATCTCACACAGCTTGGCTAGAAATGGCGGCGAGTATATCAGCCACGCACATCGCGCCATAACCACCCGGAAACTGACCTGTAGCGCTTCTGTAAGACAATTTTTCTGCTAGTGTCGGCCTCATTAAAGTGGCTCGATGCTGCCGGACAGGAATCTCAAATAATGGATGTGCGATCTCCCTTGGCCAGTCTTGGCCTGTGTGTAGCATTGCTGGCGACCAGCGGCTGTTCCCCCAGCGACGAGCACAAGCAAGCCAGCCTTGAAGAAAAAACCGCTCAGTTCGAGCAATCCCTGGACGCCATCCAGGATCCCCGCCTCAAGGAGGCCGTAGGCGAACTGGGTGGCTCGCTGCTGCTACTGGAGCGGGCACGCATCAAACTCGATGCCAAACCCGTCGAGACCGAGTACGGGGAAAACACCCTGGCCGCGCTTGCGCACTACCCGACGCCACAAGCACTGGTGGATACCTACATCAACGGGCTATTCGTCCTGCGCAAGAACTCGCACTCGGACTACCTGACCGATCTGCAACCGGTGTTCCCGTTCAGCTTCAATATGCCGGACCAATTCCCCTTTCCCCATGGCCTGGAATGGCAATCGGTGACCTTAAGCAACAACAAGATCATCCCATTCCAGCCGGAATGGTCGGAAACCGACCCTGGCATTCAACTGAGCCCCAGCAGCTCCAACCTGACCAACCCGGACGATCTGACCGTTACCTACCCCTTCATCGAAGGCATCGAGACGGACAACAAGAGCCAGCCACAACCCGTCACCCTCAAGGGCAAGGTCGAGGTGATTGCGCCGAGTAAAGTCCTTACCTTCGACCTGACACGCCAAGACGTAGGCCGCAAACACACCCAGCAAAACATCACGCTTACCTTGCTGGCCCTGGAAAACAACTACGCCGAGATCGAACTGACCAACACCAGCCCCCTGGCGCCACAAGTGGCCGATGAGTCGCCCAACCCGCTGCTGGTCCAGGCCCGGGACAGCACCGGGCAGTTTCTTGCCCGTTCCGGCTCGATCAACGAAAGTGCCGCCCAGGTGGCGTTCTACGAGAAACAACTGGAGCAGATGCGCAAGCAGAAAACCTGGTCCGAGACCTTTGAAAAGCAACTGGAAGACGAGCGCAAAGCCTTTGAGCAACAACAATCCAGCCACTACGCCAAGGTCTACTTCAGCGGGGCGATCGATAACCTGCAAGTCAGTGTGCTGGATTTCTCCGACGCTACAGTCACCCAAAAGGACCTGGAACTCCCGATACGGCGCTTCGACAAGAACAGCCTGGAAAAAACCGTGCAGGGCTTGCCCATGCCAGTCACGGTGTATGACGATCAGGCTGCGCAGTGGGTTCAAAGCGCCAGCCTCTCCGATGAGCAACTGAAAAACAGCGTGACGATCAGCCAATCGGTGGACGACGCCAGTGCCGCCCACATCGCCTTTGACCATCCCTTCACGTTCAATGACGATCTGATCGGCGCGACCCGCACCAGCAGCGACGCCCCGCTGACGTTCTTTACCGCAAATGATCAAGGCAAGCGCGGCGAGCCCATCGAGTTACCCACCGAGGCCTTTGAAGTCGACCCATGGCGCGGCACCATCACCTACGACCTCAACCTATTCCCGGAAACCCCGGCATTTGCCGTGGGATCGATCCCGCTGTTCCTGGCCACCATCGAAAAGAACACCGTCAATACCGCACAACTGCCCAAAGGGCTGTCAATCAAGGACAACGCGCTAATTGTCGACCAGGCCCTCTTCCCCTCCGACAGTTGGCGGTTCTTTGCCAAGGACGCCAGCGGCAATTACCTGAAGGAAATCCTCGGCGTCAGCCACCGCGCCGCGGAATACGGCACGGCATTGTTTGATGTGCATTATTTTTATGGCCAACCGACCGAGCTTGAAACCTACCAGCGCACTGCGCTGAACACCGTGCAGTATGGCTTTGAGGTCAAGCTAGACAAGCCCGAGACCAAATAGACCGGCCCTACAGGTGAAGAGCCGGCAGCCGACCGCCATTGAGCTGGCGCAGGTGAGCCTGTAGGTGAAGGCACCATATCTGCGGGTCGTCGGCCAGCTCGTAGCCGTGCAGTGTCAGGCTTTGCACAATCGATTCAAGAATGTTTTCCGCGACGAACGGCCCATGGAACGGCCCTTGGGATTTGATGGTCGAGGGCTGCTCGCCGGTCATTCCGGCGGCAAACAGCAACGTCCACAGCCCAGCATCCCCCGCAAGAGGACGAATGGAACATTCAATTCGGGTGACCAGGCCCAGGCACTGGCGGGTGAGGCAAAGGTTGCGCGGCATGGCGGCGACCCTCGGTAGATCCGGTGTTCAGCCTCCAGGTGCAAGGCTGTCTCTATCCCATGACTCCTGTAGATGTCCCTTGAGCTGAGAATAGAAGAAATCCGGTACAAACCAAGGTTGTAGGGACCAACGGCGGTCGGCCCCCAGAACCCAGCCAAAAATATGGCGCATAACACCTCTGTAGGAGCCGGCTTGCCAGCGCCTACAGAGGGTGAGACGGCGTCAGGTTGGCTTGGCCTCCGCCAACGCCTGCTGCGCCAACTCCTTCTCCGCTTCCTTGAGGTCTTCCTCGCTGATCATCTCGGCGATCGCCCGCAGACGCTCAACCACGCGGGCGTTGACGCTGCCCTCGGGGAATTGCCCTTCGGCATCCGGCTCACCGGCAGGCTCGCCCACCAACAGGCTCAGCGCCTCGTCGGCCTGGCGCACGGCATACACATGGAACTGCCCTGCCCGCACGGCCTGCAACACCTTCTCATCGAGCATCAACGTGGCGACGTTGGCCTGGGGAATGATCGCGCCCTGCTCGCCCGTCAAGCCACGAGCCTCGCACAGACGGAAGAAGCCTTCGATCTTCTCGTTGACCCCACCCACCGCCTGCACTTCGCCGAACTGGTTGATCGAGCCGGTGATGGCAAAGCACTGCTTGAGCGGTGTCTTCGACAACGCCGAAATCAACGTGCAGGCCTCGCCCAACGAGGCACTGTCGCCATCGACGTAACCGTAGGATTGCTCCAAGGCAATGCTCGCGGAAATCGCCAGGGGGAATTCCTGGGCATAACGGCTGCCCAGGTAACCGGTGAGGATCATCACACCTTTGGAGTGGATCGGTTGCCCGAGGTTGACCTCGCGCTCGATATCGACGATGCCGCTGCCGCCCGGGTATACCGTGGCGGAAATCCGCGCCGGCACACCGAACGCCGAATCACCGACCTCCAGCACCGTCAGCCCGTTGCACTTGCCCACTGCCGCGCCGGCGGTGTCGATCAGGATCACCCCGGCGAGCATGTCGTCAAGGATCCGCGCCGAGACCCGCCCGGTACGCGTGGCCTTGGCCTTCAGCGCGCGCTCGATATGCCCGGCGTCGGTACGCTCATCACCGGCCAGGTGACGGATGAAATCCGCTTCGCTGACCAGTTGGAACAGGTCGCCGATACGCGCCGACAAACGCCCCTGGTGCTCCGCCAGCCGTGCGCTGTAGGTCGCCAGTCGCGCCACGGCATCGGAGGTCAGCGGCGCCATGCCCTCTTCCGAGGTGCGGGTTTTCAGCAGTTGGGCGAATTGCTCCAGGCTCTCATCGACCATCGGGATATCTTCATCGAAATCCACCAGTACCCTGAACATCTCCTGGAAGTCCGGATCCAGGTCTTGCAGGGTGTAGTACAGCGAACGGGCGCCGATGATGATGACTTTGACCTGCAATGGAATCACTTGCGGGTTGAGGGTCACGGTAGCCAGGCGACCTAGCTCGCCCAGCGGCGATTCCATCTTCAGCTTGCGTGATTGCAGGGCCCGCTTGAGCGCGTCCCAGACAAACGGCTCGCTGAGCATTTTCTCGGCTTCCAGGATCAGGAAGCCGCCGTTGGCGCGGTGCAGCGCCCCCGGGCGCAGTTGCCGATAGGTGGTATAGAGCGCGCCTTGGTCGGTGCTGTATTCGATCCGGCCGAACAGGTTGTCGTAGGTCGGGTGCGGCTCAAACACCACCGGTGCGCCGCCATTGAGCGGATGGCCCACTACCAGGCTCGGGCAGTACTGCTCTTCCAGCAGCTTGCGCGCCTGGGCATCGGTTTTTGCGTCATCCACCAACAACTCGACCACAGTCTTGAGCAGATAGACCTGCATCGCCTGCAGGTAGCCGCACACGCCGGCGTTCTCGGCGTACTTTTCAGACAACGGTGCCAGCAATGGCTGCAAGGCCAGGGTGATGGTTTCTTCGTTGAACTGGCGCATCTGGTTGTTGGACTCGCGCTTCCACTGCGGCAGGCTGGCGAGTTCTTCGTTGAGGCGTTCTTCGAGCTCGGAAATATCCGTGTGGAAGCGCTCACGGTCAGCTTCCGGCAGTTGCGAGAACTCGGCCTCGTCCAGGGCCTTGCCATCGAGCATCGGGGTAAAGGCGATGTTGCTGCTGTCACGGTACAGCGCCACGTCCTTTTCCAGGGCCAGGCGCTCGATCACATCCAGGGCACGGTCGTAGCGCTGGTTGAAGGCACGGTCGATGGCGCTTTTGCGCTGTTGATAAGTCGGGTGTTCGAACACGGCCGGGAAAGTGGCGACCAGGTTGTCGATCAGGCCGCTGATATCAGCGATGAACGGCGCCGCACCGCCTGCAGGCAACTCCAGGGCACGCGGCTCGCGGGGCTCGTCGAAATTATTGACGTAGACCCAGTCTGCCGGGGTCTGCAGGCGCTTGCCTTCGGCCTTGAGATAGCGTTTGACGAACGAAAAGCGCCCGGTACCGGGCTCGCCCATGACAAACACGTTGTAACCGGGGCGTGGCATAGCCACACCGAACTGCAACGCTTCAACCGCGCGTTCCTGGCCAAGCACACCGCGAAAGGGCTCCAAGTCATTGGTGGTCGAGAAGCTGAACTGTTCAGCGGAGAAAGGACGAGTCAGCGCTTCGGGCGCTAGACGCAAGCTGGCAGCAACAGGATCAGGCATCGGGCTTCCTTACATCAGGCGGGGCAATGGCGGCATTCTGGCGCCGTGCGTAGCTGGCTGGCAAGGCACGACTGAGGTAAAGCATAGACACGGGATGCCGCGTGCAAAAAAACCAGTCGGCGTGGATTGTTTTACAAAAAACCACGGAACCCTTGGAACATGCCTAAACTCCAAACTGCGCGGGTTGGACTAATAACTGGCCCCTAGGGCGCCTTGAGGCGCCTGAACCCTTGTCCATTGGTTTGCACACTAAGAGAACAAAGCTATGAAACGGATCCTTCTCGGTACTCTCTTCACCGTTGTCTCCCTCAATGCAATGGCCGAAGCGCCAGGTGGCCCGAACTGCGGTTGGGGCAACATGCTGTTCGAAGGCCAGCGCGGCACGCCAGCCCACTTCCTGGCCTCAACCACCAACGGCACCTCCGGTAACGCCACCTTCGGCATGACCTCGGGCACCAACGGTTGCAGCACCAACAGCGCGCTGACTTACGGCGGCAAATCGTGGATTGCCATGAATGGCATGATGAATGAGCTGTCCGAAGACATGGCCAAAGGCAATGGCGAAGCACTGACCACCTATGCCGTGGTCCTGGGCGTTGCTCCAGAGGATCGTGATCACTTCGCCGCTGTGACTCACGAACACTTCCAGCAGATCTTCAGCAAGGCTGACGTAACCGCAGAAGACGTGCACTCCAACACCATCGCTGTTCTCAAAGGCGACGCCCGTCTGGCGAAATACGCCACCCAGGCTTAAGCTCGACCTGCCCGCGCCCTTATCCGGCGCGGGTTTTGTTTTTTGGACCTGCCCGCTTTGGGTCTTTATTTATTCCGACTTAAGTTGCCCCTATGCTCAAACGCCTTGCCTACCTGGCACTCTTCGCCTGCGCCCCGCTATCTGCGGCGCCGCATCTTGATGATCAACGTTTGCAGCAACTGACCAATGATCCGTTCTGGCTTTCGCTGGGGCACTACGAAGCCGGCAAGCTCAAAGGCTGGCGCAGCTATGTCAGCGACCAGAAATTCTTCATTGCCAAAGACGGCGCCCATCACCCGGACGCCGAGCTCAAGGCCACCATCGATGCGCTGTACGCCCCGGCCAGCCTCGGCGAAGAACACGCCCAATGCGTGTACCCGGCGCGCACCCGCTGGCTCAAGGACCAGTTGCACCTGAGCGACCTGCCGGCCGTGGACTGCGCTGAGTTCAAGCAATGGTTCAAGGACGTCGCGCCCCACAGCGCGGTGATGATCTTCCCGGCGGCCTATCTCAACAGCCCGTCGTCGATGTTCGGCCATACCTTGCTGCGCATCGACCAGGCCGATGTACAAAGCAACAAGACTGCCCTGCTCAGCTACGCGATCAACTTCGGCGCCTACATTGAAGGCTCGGACAACAGCATCCTCTACGCCTGGAAAGGCCTGATGGGCGGTTATCCCGGCCTGTTCGCCCTGGTGCCCTACCAGGAAAAACTCTCGGAATACCGCAGCCTGGAGAACCGTGACCTGTGGGAATACCGCCTGAACCTGACCCAGGTCGAAACCGAGCGCATGGTCGAGCACGTGTGGGAGCTCAAACAGATCCAGTTCGACTACTTCTTCTTCGACGAAAACTGCTCGTACCGCCTGCTGGAACTGCTGCAAGTGGCGCGCCCCGGCCTGCGCCTGACCGAACAGTTCCCGCTGACCGCCATCCCCACCGACACCGTAAAAGCGGTGAAGGACGCGGGCCTAGTGGAAAAAATCGATTACCGCCCGTCCCGCGAGCGCGAGTTGCTCGAACGCGCCAAGCCCCTGGACGGCGACGAGCAGCAATGGGTGCTGAAGATCAGCGATGACCAGAAACAACTGCAAGACCCCACGTTCAAAAGCCTGGGCAAAGACCGCCAGGCCCTGATCATCGACGCCGCCTACCGCCTGGGCCGCTACCGTGCCAACGGCCTGGAGCGCGACAGCGAACGCTCCCAGCGCAGTTTCGAGTTGCTGCGGGCAATCAACCAGAACCCGGCGCCCGACCTGCAGATCGAGCGCCCAGGCCTGCCGGAGAACGGCCATGAATCGCGCACCTGGCAAGCGGGCATCGGCACCCGTGGCGACAAGGCATTTGGCGAATACGGCCTGCGCATGGCGTACCACGACCTCAACGACAACGCCGAAGGCTTCCCACTGGGCGCGCAGATCGAAATCCTGCAGATGAAACTGCGCCAGTACGAAGGCAACAACTGGCAACTGCAGCAACTGGACCTGGCGACCATCCGCTCCCTGACCCCGCGTAATGAACTGCTGCAGCCGTTGTCCTGGCAAGTCACCGGCGGCCTTGAGCGAGTGCCGGGCAAACATGACGACGAAACCCTGGTCAGCCACGTCAATGGCGGTGCCGGCGGCACCTGGCAACTGCACGACGACATGCTCGGCTTCGCCCTCGGCACCGTGCGCGTGGAACATAACAACGACTTCAGCGAATTCATCTCCCCGGCGGCCGGCTTCAACACCGGGGTCTTGTGGAAAAACCCGCTGGGTAACCTCAGCCTGGAGGCCAAGGGCGACTTCTTCACCAATGGCGAAGTGCGCCGTAGTATCAGCCTGAATCAGCAGTGGGAAGTGTCACGTAACCTCGGCGTACGCCTGAGCGCACAGCGCGAGTTCAGCCACATGGCCACACCGGTGAACGAAGTGATGCTGGAAGTGAAGTGGTATCACTACTGACCCAACTCCAAAACCCACTGAATTCCAATGTGTACAAGCGGGCTTGCCAGCGATGGTGGAGTATCAGTCGCCGGATAGATTGACTGAAGCACCGCTTTCGCGAGCAAGCCCGCTCCCACATTTTTAGTCCGTGTTTACCCCATACCTACAGGAGTTCTTACGACATGGCCGTTACCTGCACCACCCTTGAACAAGTCCGGGAAAACATCGACCGCCTTGACCACCAGATCGTCGCCCTACTGGCCGAACGCGGCAGTTTCGTCTCCCAGGCTGCGCGCTTTAAAAAAGACAGCGATGACGTCAAGGCTCCCCAGCGTGTCGAACAAGTCATCAACAAGGTTCGCGAGCTATCGCACACCCTTGGCGCCAACCCCGACGTCACTGAACAGGTGTATCGGGCGATGATCAGCGCATTCATCCAGCAGGAATTGGCCGAACACGCGGCTCTCACCCAACCCACGACATAACCCCTGGTGGCGAGCCCGCTCGCCACAACCAATATGCCGTCCAAACAAATTGCTCACCCGGCTTTCACATCTCCCCGACGAATCCTCTCCTAGACTTCCCTTATCCGCCGCTCAACGGCCTGGGAGTATGAGATGTGGCGTTTTGCTGTGATGCTGGGCGTGGTGATGGCACTTTCAGGGTGCCAATCCACCCACGATGAGTTGCTGGCCAAGGGTTATCCACCGGCCTTCGCTGATGGTTTTGACGATGGCTGCAGCAGCGGGCGGCAGGCGGCCGGGGTGATCACCGGAGCGTTTCGCAAGAACGTCCCACGCTATTTGAAAGACCGCGCGTACGCCGAAGGCTGGGAGGACGGCTTTCGCCAGTGCAAGGCCATGCGCGAGAGCGAGGACCAGAATGACTACCGGGAGCGCCACTGGAACGAGCGCGAGCGCGCCTGGCAGCAAGAGAAGGACCGTGACGCGGCACGGGCCTATCGCAGCCAATAAAACCCCTGTAGGCGCTGGCTTGCCAGCGATGGCGACCGAAAGGTCCGTTCACCAACGCCTGCCATCATCGCCAGCAGTCGGCTCCTACCGTGAATCAGCGTTACGGCTTAGACGATGCCCTGCGCCAGCATCGCATCGGCCACTTTCACAAAGCCTGCGATGTTCGCGCCCTTCACGTAGTTGACCCGGCCATTTTCCTCACCGTAATGCACACAGGCGTGGTGGATCGACTGCATGATGTTGTGCAGCTTGCTGTCCACTTCACCGGCGGTCCACAGCAGGCGCATGGCGTTTTGGGACATTTCCAAACCACTCACCGCCACGCCGCCAGCATTGGAGGCTTTGCCCGGCGCGAACAGAATGCCCGCATCGACGAAGATATCCACAGCCTCAAGTGTGGTCGGCATATTGGCGCCTTCGGCCACGCAGATGCAGCCGTTGCGCAACAGGCTGTGGGCGGCTTCGGCGTCCAGTTCGTTCTGGGTTGCGCATGGCAGGGCAATATCGCACGCCAATTCCCACGGGGTCTTGCCGGCGCGGAACTCCAGGCCAAAGCGCGTGGCCAGTTCGCTGATGCGCCCGCGCTGTACGTTTTTCAACTCCAGCAACGCCGACCATTGCTCCTCGGTCAAACCGCTTTCGCAGTACAGAGTGCCTTCGGAGTCGGACAGGGAGATCACCTTGCCGCCCAGGTCCATGACTTTGCGCGCCGCGTACTGCGCGACGTTGCCGGAGCCAGAAACCGCCACGCGCTTGCCTTCGACCCGCTGGCCCTGGCGCTTGAGCATTTCTTCAGCGAAGTACACACAGCCAAAACCGGTGGCTTCCGGACGGATCAGGCTGCCGCCGTAGCTCATGCCCTTGCCGGTAAACACCGAGGTGAATTGGTTGCTCAGACGCTTGTACTGGCCAAACAGGAAACCTATTTCCCGAGCGCCCACGCCAATGTCGCCAGCGGGTACGTCCACATCCGCACCGATATGGCGATACAGCTCGCTCATGAACGACTGGCAAAAACGCATGACCTCGGCGTCGCTCTTGCCCTTGGGATCAAAGTCCGAGCCACCCTTGCCGCCGCCCATGGGCAGCGAGGTCAGGGAGTTCTTGAACGTCTGCTCGAAGGCGAGGAATTTCAGCACCCCCAGGTTGACCGACGGATGGAAGCGCAAGCCGCCTTTATAGGGGCCAATGGCACTGTTCATCTGGATGCGGAAGCCGCGATTGACCTGGACCTTGCCCTGGTCATCCACCCACGAAACCCGGAAGGTAATGGCCCGTTCCGGCTCGCAGATACGCTCGAGAATGCCGGAGGTCAGATAGTGGGGATTGGCTTCAAGAAAGGGCCACAGGCTGCGTAGGACCTCTTCCACGGCTTGGTGGAATTCCGGCTGGTCCGGGTCGCGTTTCTTGAGGCGGGCAAGGAAGGATTCGACGGATTCGATCATGAAAAGTCTCGGCAGATTTATTGTCATTAATGGCGATTTGCCCAGGACTTTATCAATTCATGTCGCACCGCGACAGGGCAAAATGTCGCTTTTGTGAATTTAAATGGTGCAATAGATATAAATAACGCTGCTTTTCTGCCCCCTTACAGGGATTCAAACTTGGGATATGCACCAATAGTGAAACCGCTATCGCAGGCAAGCCAGCTCCCACATTTGACCGTGTCGTAGCAGAGGGACTCGATCTAGTGTGGGAGCTGGCTTGCCTGCGATGACGTCACCTCGGTCCACCTCAATTGCGCCAAAAAAAAAACGGAGCCCGAAGGCTCCGCTGTTTTCAAACCAGCCGATTCAGGCCAGTTTCTTGTGCCGTACACGATGCGGCTGGGCAGCTGCTTCGCCCAGGCGCTTCTTGCGGTCGGCTTCGTACTCGGTGTAGTTGCCTTCGAAGAACACCGCTTGCGAGTCATCTTCGTACGCCAGGATGTGTGTCGCCACGCGGTCAAGGAACCACCGATCGTGAGAGATCACAATCGCGGCGCCCGGGAAGTCCAGCAAGGCTTCTTCCAGGGAACGCAGGGTTTCAACGTCGAGGTCGTTGGACGGTTCGTCGAGCAGCAGGACGTTGCCGCCCTCTTTCAGGGTCAGGGCCAAGTGCAAGCGACCACGCTCACCACCGGACAGGTCCTTGACGAACTTCTGCTGGTCGCCACCCTTGAAGTTGAAGCGGCCGACATAGGTGCGCGACGGGATTTCATAGTTGCCGATGCGGATCTGGTCGGAACCGTCGGAAATCTGCTGGAACACTGTCTTGCTGCCGTCTAGGTCTTCGCGGCTCTGGTCGACACAGGCCAGTTGCACGGTTTCGCCGACTTCGATGGTGCCCGAATCCGGTTGCTCCTTGCCCATCAGCATGCGGAACAGCGTGGATTTACCCGCACCGTTACCACCGATCACGCCAACAATGGCGCCTTTAGGCATGGAGAACGACAGGTTGTCGATCAGCACGCGGTCGCCATAGCCTTTGCAGACGTTCTTGAACTCGATGACCTTGTCACCCAGGCGCGGACCGGCCGGGATGTAGATTTCGTTGGTCTCGCTGCGCTTCTGGAATTCCTGGGACTGCATTTCCTCGAAGCGTTGCAGACGGGCCTTGGATTTCGACTGACGGGCCTTGGCGCCTTTGCGCACCCACTCCAGCTCGTCTTTCATGGCCTTTTCATGGGCCGACTGCTGCTTGGATTCAGCGGCCAGACGGTCGGACTTGGCTTCCAGCCAGCCGGAGTAGTTGCCCTCGTAAGGGATACCCGCGCCGCGGTCGAGTTCCAGGATCCAGCCGGCGACGTTGTCCAGGAAGTACCGGTCGTGCGTGATCGCAACCACGGTGCCCGGGAAGTCATGGAGGAAGTGTTCCAGCCAGGCGACAGAATCGGCGTCCAGGTGGTTGGTCGGTTCATCGAGCAGCAGCATGTCGGGGGCCGACAGCAGCAGGCGGCACAGGGCCACGCGGCGCTTTTCACCACCGGACAGGTGCTCGACCTTGGCGTCCCACGCCGGCAGGCGCAGCGCATCGGCGGCGACCTCCAGCTGGCGCTCCAGGTTGTGACCATCGCCGGCCTGCAGGATGGCTTCGAGCTTGGCCTGTTCGGCGGCCAGTTTGTCGAAGTCGGCATCCGGTTCAGCGTAGGCCGCGTAGACCTCGTCCAGGCGGGCCTGGGCGTCCTTGATGACGCTGACGGCTTCCTCGACCACTTCACGCACAGTCTTGGACGGATCCAGGATCGGCTCTTGCGGCAGGTAGCCGATGTTCAGTTCAGGCATCGGGCGCGCTTCGCCTTCGAACTCGGTGTCGACGCCGGCCATGATTTTCAGCAGCGTGGACTTACCCGAACCGTTGAGGCCGAGCACGCCGATCTTGGCGCCAGGGAAGAAGGACAGCGAAATGTTTTTCAGGATTTCCCGCTTCGGTGGAACAACTTTGCCCAACCGATGCATGGTGAAAACGTATTGAGCCAAAATGTGGACCTCGTAAAAAGATGAGAACAGGGCCTGCGTAGCGGCATGGCGCTGTACGTAGCACATCGAATGATCAAGGTTAACCTAAGTCAGCGGCGGCGGGCAGATTGACAGGCGCTTTTGAGCCGCGCTTTTTCCTGATGCGGGCCAGATGGCACACAATACCCCGCCTCCTCAAATGAAGAAGACACATGTCACATGCATTCTGGACCACGCCTTACCCTATGACTGTCCCGGGAAACAGCTTCAATGCTTAACCTCATGTCTGCACTGGGGTTGCTGCTATTAATGCCGGGGCCGACAAATACCCTGTTATTACGCTCTGGCGTGCTCTCGGGTTTCAGGCGGGCCTGGCCCCTGAGCCTGTTGGAATGCCTGGCTTACCTGCTGCAGATCTCTTTTTGGGGATACGCCCTCAGCCATATTGGCGCCAATGCGCCCTGGTGCCTGAAGGTGATGCAGTTCTTATCTATTTGTTACCTGGTCAAGACCTCGTACGGCTTGTGGCGCGAGCCTGCCACCCATCTGCTCCCACTGCCCGGGGCACGGGTATCGAACTGGCATTTCTTTTTACTAACGCTGATCAACCCGAAAGGTTTGCTGGTGGTTTCGTTCGTCGTGCCGGTGCAGACTTTTGCCGATATGGCCCTGTACGGGCAGTTCGTCATGCAATTCACGGTGGTAGTGATCCCCGTTGGCTGCGCCTGGGTGCTGTTTGGTGCGCGTATCAAGCGCAGCGGACATGCCTGGTTGACCACGCAGAACATAAACCGCACGGCCTCTGTGGTTATTGGTTGCTTTGCGCTGGCAATTCTATTCAAACTGGCGGATGACTTGATCCGTACCGGCCCGGCCTTATAGTCCCGCCAGGTGGGGCTGGCACTTTGCCACAACTCAAGGCATGCTAGCCGCCCTCCGGGCGTCCGGCTTATAGTGCACGTCGCGCGCCAGTACAGCCAAACCGCAGGATCACAGCTTGACCAACGTAACAAAGCCAAGCCCCTTGCGCGCAGACCATATTGCGCCAGGCGCGCCCCTGCACGGAACCCTCAAGGGCGCGTTGGCGACGCTGGTCCTGTTGCTGCTCGCGCTATTGTTCTGGCAACTGCTGGACCAATTGCAGCAAAACCAGAAGAACCAGCAGCAATACACCATCAACTACAGCGCCGACCTGGCCGAACAGATCAGCCTGAACATGGCCCTGAGCGCGCAAATCGCCCTCAACCTGCTGCCGATTGTCGAGCCGCCGCGCAACGAAGAACAGCACCAGGCCCTGATGCGCAGCTTGCAACGCTCGCTGCCGGAACTACGCAGCGTCGCCCTGCTCGCCCCCAGTGGCGCGATCATCAATGACACCGCCGCCGACAGCCAAGACAGTGCCTGGCTCGAAGAGCTGGTCAAGCGCAGCCATGCCCAGTCCTATTACCTGAGCAATAACAGCGACGGCTCCGTCATCTACCTGCTGCTGCACCAACCCAGTGGCGGCGCAAAAATGTACTGGGCATTGCGCCTGGCCCCCAATTACCTGGCCAACCTGACGCGCCAGGACGGCCAGGGGCCGCGCCCGATGTGGGCAATTGAAAACCAGTTGAACCACCGGGTTGTCAGTCGCGACAACGGTATGCCCAGCCAATGGTCGGCCGGGCTGACCCCGGAAGAACTGAATAAAACCGTACTGGTCACCCCCTTGAGCAAAAGCGACTGGCAACTGCGCGGCCTGTTCGACCGCGCCGCCGTGCTGGAGCAACTGCTGCCGGCGTTTATCGGCAAGTGCCTGCTGGGCCTGGCCTTTTCGCTGATCCCGGTGCTGGTGCTGCTGAACATGCGTCGCCGCCAGCGCCAGGTCAACGAAGGCCGGCGCCGCTATCAGGATATCTTCGACGGCACCGGCGTGGCCTTGTGCGTGCTCGACCTGTCGGGCCTGCGGGGGTTCTTTGACAAGGCCCAGTTGCACACCCGCGAGCAGTTGCAGGACTGGCTGCAAACCAGCCCCGAGCAACGCCAGCAACTGCTCAAGGAACTGCGCATCACCGAAGTCAACCAAGTGGCGGTGCGCCTGCTGAATGTGGCGTCCTGCGAACAGGCCTGGGACCGCTTGATCGACGGTTGCGCACTGAACACCAGCGCTATTGGCTACCAAGTGCTGGAAGCCGTGCTGACCCAGCAAAAACAGCTGGAGCTGGAGATTCAACTCAGCGACATCGAAGGCAACGACCAATACCTGTGGCTGGTGATGCGCCTGCCGGAAGCACAGCACGACTATAAAGCGGTGATCCTCAGCATCAGCGATATCACCAGCCGCAAACTGATCGAACTGTCGCTGGTGGAGCGCGAAAGCTTCTGGTCGGATGTGGTGCGCACCGTGCCGGATCACCTGTATGTACAGGATGTGATCAGCCAACGGATGATCTTCAGCAACCACCACCTGGGCCATACCCTGGGCTACAACAGACACGAACTGCAGCAGATGGGCGAGTACTTCTGGGAGATCCTGCTGCACCCTGAAGACGCCGAGTACTACCACGAACTGCGCCAGCAACAGCGCGCAGCCGGTTACCTGGCCCAGTTGCAGTGCCAGCTGCGCTTTCGGCATCGCAACAACCAGTGGCGGCGCTTCGAGATCCGCGAACAGGCCCTGGCCCGGGACAAGAGCGACCAAGTCACGCGGATCATCGGCGTGGCCAAGGACATCACCGATCAGATCGAAGCCAGCGAGTCCCTGCGCGACAGCGAGCAGCGCTACCGGATGTTGGCCGAAAGTATCAGCGACGTGATTTTCTCCACCGACAGCAAGCTGGCCCTCAACTACGTCAGCCCGTCGGTGAATGCAGTACTGGGCTATGAAGTCGACTGGATCTTCAAGAACGGCTGGCAATCGACCATCGCCAACCCACAACAACTGACCGGCATCTACACCCTGGTAGAACGGGTCAGCCGCGCCCTCGACCAGCCCGAAGCCCTGGCCCTGCTGCGCGACGACGTGCAGACCCAACTGTTCCTGTTCGATTGCCTGCGGGCCGATGGGCGCAAGGTGCCGATCGAACTGCGCCTGGTGCTGGTGTGGGACGAGCACGGCGCGTTCGAAGGCATCCTCGGCGTGGGCCGTGACATCAGCCAGCAACGCCGCGCCGAGAAAGACTTGCGCATGGCCGCCACGGTATTCGAACACTCCACTTCGGCGATCCTGATCACCGACCCGGCCGGCTATATCGTGCAGGCCAACGAAGCGTTCAGCCGGGTCAGCGGTTATGCCGTGGCCGATGTGCTGGACCAGTTGCCGAACATGCTCACCGTCGATGAACAGCAGGAAGCCCACCTGCGCTATGTGCTCAAGCAACTGCACCAACACAGCACCTGGGAAGGCGAAGTGTGGCTCAAGCGCCGCAGTGGCGAGCATTACCCGGCGTGGGTCGGCATTACTGCGGTGCTGGATGACGAAGGCGACCTGGCCAGCTATGTGTGCTTCTTCAGCGATATCAGCGAGCGCAAGGCCAGTGAGCAACGCATCCACCGCCTGGCCTACTACGACGCCCTGACCCACTTGCCCAACCGCACGCTGTTCCAGGACCGCCTGCACACCGCGCTGCAGTCGGCCGAACGGCAGAAGTCGTGGGTGGTGCTGATGTTCCTCGACCTCGACCGTTTCAAACCGATCAACGACTCCCTGGGCCATGCCGCGGGCGATCGCATGCTCAAGGAAATGGCCACTCGTCTGCTCGGCTGTGTGGCCGAGGACGACACCGTGGCGCGCATGGGCGGTGATGAGTTCACCTTGCTCCTGCAACCACGGGTCAGCCGCGAAATGGCGCTGAACCGGGCGATCCACGTGGCAGAGCAGATCCTCGCCAGCCTGGTGAAACCGTTCGTGCTCGAAGGCCGCAAGTTTTTTGTCACCGCCAGTATCGGTATCGCCCTGAGCCCTCAGGACGGCAACGAACTGAGCCAACTGATGAAAAACGCCGACACCGCGATGTACCACGCCAAGGAACGCGGCAAGAACAACTTCCAGTTCTACCAGGCCGATATGAACGCCAGCGCCCTGGAGCGCCTGGAACTGGAGAGCGACCTGCGCCATGCCTTGGAACAGAACGAGTTCGTGCTGTATTACCAGCCGCAGTTCAGTGGCGATGGCAAACGTTTGACCGGCGCCGAAGCGCTGCTGCGCTGGCGTCACCCACGCCGCGGGCTGGTGCCGCCGGGGGATTTCATCCCGGTACTGGAAGAATTGGGCCTGGTGGTGGATGTGGGCGACTGGGTGATCGACGAAGCCTGCCGCCAACTCAAGACCTGGCACCAGAACAAGGTACGGGTACCCAAGGTCTCAGTGAACATTTCGGCGCGGCAGTTCTCCGATGGACAGTTGGGTACGCGGATCGCCACCATCCTCAAGGAAACCGGCCTGCCGCCGGCGTGCCTGGAGCTGGAACTGACCGAAAGTATCCTGATGCGCGAGGTCAACGAGGCCCTGCAGATCCTTGCCAGCCTGAAAAACCTCGGCCTGAGCATCGCGGTGGACGACTTCGGCACCGGCTATTCATCGCTCAATTACCTCAAGCAATTCCCGATTGATGTGCTGAAGATCGACCGCACCTTCGTGGACGGCCTGCCGTCCGGCGAACAGGACGCGCAAATCGCCCGGGCAATCATTGCCATGGCCCACAGCCTGAACCTGGCGGTGATCGCCGAAGGCGTGGAAACCCATGAGCAACTGGACTTCCTGCGCGAGCATGGCTGTGACGAGGTGCAGGGCTATCTGTTTGGGCGGCCGATGCCGGCCAATCGGTTTGAGGCACAGTTCTGTAATGATGCGCTGTTCATGTTTGACTGAAGTTTTGCGGTGAGGCTGATGGCCTCTTCGCGAGCAAGCCCGCTCCCACATTTGAATGTGTTCGCAAATCAAATGTGGGAGCGGGCTTGCTCGCGAAGAGGCCCTCGAATACGCCATCCATCTCTGGATGAGCGCCACTTGTCCGCGACATGATGTCCTTTCATATGCCATCTAAAACCCATTGGGTTAGAATGCCCCTCTTTTCTGCCCCCGATCCTTGAGGACCGCCATGTTCAGCCGTGATTTGACTATTGCCAAGTACGACGCCGATCTCTTTGCCGCCATGGAGCAAGAAGCTGTGCGCCAGGAAGAGCACATTGAGCTGATCGCTTCGGAAAACTACACCAGCCCTGCGGTGATGGAGGCTCAAGGTTCGGTTCTGACCAACAAGTACGCCGAAGGTTATCCGGGCAAGCGTTACTACGGCGGTTGCGAATTCGTCGATATCGTCGAGCAACTGGCCATCGACCGTGCCAAAGAGCTGTTCGGCGCCGATTACGCCAACGTCCAGCCACACGCCGGCTCCCAAGCCAACGCGGCCGTGTACCTGGCCCTGCTGCAAGGCGGCGACACCATCCTGGGCATGAGCCTGGCCCACGGCGGTCACCTGACCCACGGCGCCAGCGTTTCGTCCTCCGGCAAGCTGTACAACGCTGTGCAGTACGGCATCGACGGCAATGGCCTGATCGACTACGACGAAGTCGAGCGCCTGGCGGTCGAGCACAAGCCAAAAATGATCGTGGCCGGTTTCTCTGCCTACTCGCAGATCCTCGACTTCCCACGCTTCCGTGAAATCGCCGACAAGGTTGGCGCCTACCTGTTCGTCGACATGGCCCACGTGGCCGGTCTGGTCGCCGCTGGCGTCTACCCGAACCCGGTGCCTTACGCTGACGTCGTGACCACTACGACCCACAAGACCCTGCGCGGTCCACGTGGTGGCCTGATCCTGGCTCGCGCCAACGCCGATATCGAGAAGAAGCTGAACTCCGCGGTATTCCCGGGTGCCCAGGGTGGCCCGCTGGAGCACGTGATCGCCGCCAAAGCGATCTGCTTCAAGGAAGCGTTGCAGCCTGAGTTCAAGACTTACCAGCAACAAGTGGTGAAAAACGCCCAGGCCATGGCCAGTGTGTTCATCGAGCGCGGTTTTGACGTGGTTTCCGGCGGTACTGAAAACCACCTGTTCCTGCTGTCGCTGATCAAGCAGGACATCTCCGGTAAAGATGCTGACGCAGCCCTGGGCAAAGCCTTCATCACCGTCAACAAGAACTCGGTACCGAACGACCCACGTTCGCCGTTCGTCACCTCGGGCCTGCGCTTCGGCACCCCGGCCGTGACCACTCGTGGCTTCAAGGAAGCAGAGTGCAAGGAACTGGCTGGCTGGATCTGCGACATCCTGGCAGACCTGTCCAACGAAGCCGTGATCGACGCGGTACGTGAGAAGGTCAAGGCCATCTGCAAGAAGCTGCCGGTATACGGCGCTTGATTGCAGTCGCTTGAATAAAAAGCCCGCTGTGTAGGAGCGAGCTTGCTCGCGAAAAACGTCAACGGTAAGGCGTGCATCCTGAATGCACGCGGTGCCTATGAGTTCTTCGCGAGCAAGCTCGCTCCTACAGGCGGGCTTTCTTATGCCGATTTGAATTTGGAATGTAGATCAAAAGGTGGGAGCGGGCTTGCTCGCGAAAGCGGTGTATCAGTCAGCATATGCATCAACTGACAGGTCGCTTTCGCGAGCAAGCCCGCTCCCACATTTTTGACTGTGTTTCAGGTCAGGATTGGTAAACGCGCGCAAAACCTGCGCGGATTTTGTCTTCCGGCAATTCGTCGGCAATAAACACAATCACACTCTCCCGCGCCTCGCCCTCGGCCCATTCGGTGTCCCAATCGAACCCGTAGAGCTTGAGCACGCCCTGGAACACCATGCGCCGATCCTCCCCGGCAATGTTCAGTACGCCCTTGTAGCGCAGCAGTTGCTTGCCATGTTCTTCCAGCAGTTCGTTCATGAACTCACTGAGGCGGTCGATATCCAGCGGTTGTTCGGTGCGCAGCACCAGGCTGGAGATACGGTCGATGGAAGGTGCCTGGCTGACCGGGCGCAAGGTCATGCCCGCGTTGAGATTGAAGCCGCGCACATCCAGTAGTTCAGCCAAATCGATCTTGCCATGTTCCACCACGCGAATCGGCGCGCGACGGTTGATGCGCGTCAGGCGCTGGCTGAGGGCCTCGAAACTGGCGTCGTCCACCAGATCGCGCTTGCTCACCAGCAGGCGGTCGGCAAAGCCGATCTGGGCCTGGGCGATGGTCTGGGTCAGGTGGTGTTCGGCGTGGGCGGCGTCCACCAGGGTGATGATGCCGTCGAGGATATAGCGTTCGCGCAGTTCTTCATCGATGAAAAAGGTCTGAGCCACCGGCGCCGGGTCGGCCAGGCCGGTGCACTCGATCACCAGGCGGTCGAAGGCGATCTCGCCGCTGTCCAGGCGTTCGAGCAGCAGGTACAGGGCTTTGGTCAGGTCGGTGTGGATGGTGCAGCACACGCAGCCGTTGGACAGGGTCATGACTTGGACCGGCTCATCGCCCAGCAACTGGGTGTCGATACCGGCGTCGCTGAATTCGTTTTCGATCACGGCGATTTTCAAGCCGTGTTCGGCCTTGAGCAGATGACGCAACAAGGTGGTCTTGCCAGCGCCGAGGAAGCCGCTGAGGACGGTGACGGGGATGGGAGAGGACAAAAATATTCTCCTGAAAAATGGGAACGCAAAAACCACTGTAGGAGTGAGCTTGCTCGCGAAGAACGTCAACGATAACGCGTGCTATCAGGATGCACGTGGTGTCCTTGGGTTTTTCGCGAGCAAGCTCGCTCCTACAGTTAAAGCAGTTTTACCAACTTAACAGCACTTGGGCCCGCCCTTGCCGCCGTAACGGGCTTCCTGGCGTTCCCGGAAGAACGCCTTGTAGTCCATCATCGGCTTGTCCGGGTGCTTGGTTTGCATATGCTCGACGTAGGTGTCGTAGTCGGGCATGCCGACCATCAGGCGTGCGGCCTGACCGAGGTATTTACCGAGGCGACCAATGTCATTGAACATGTTTGCAACCCTCTATCACGCGTCCGGCATGGCTTGGAATGGCGCTTCTTTATCCGTACGTTCCTTGGTACCCCAGGCGGCCACGCCGACTTTGATCGCATAGAACAGGATGCTGAAGACCACGAACAGGAACAGTACCGTCAGCGTCGCGTTGGTGTAGGCGTTCCAAATCACATGCTGCATCTGGTCGATGCTCTTCGCCGGAGCGAGGATCTGCCCGTTGGCCAGCGCATCGCTGTACTTCTTGGCCAGCGACAGGAAGCCGATGGCCGGGTTGGCGTCGAACAGCTTGATAAAGCCTGCGGTGGTGGTGCAGATCAGCAGCCAGACAGCCGGCAGCAGCGTGACCCAGATGTAGCGCTGGCGCTTCATTTTGATCAGCACAACAGTTGCGAGCATCAGCGCGATACCGGCCAGCATCTGGTTGGAGATGCCGAACAGCGGCCACAAGGTGTTGATGCCACCCAGCGGGTCGATCACGCCTTGATACAGCAGGTAACCCCACATCGCCACACAGCCTGCAGTTGCGATCAGGTTGGCGGTCCAGGACTCGGTACGCTTGAGCGCCGGAACGAAAGAGCCGAGCAGATCCTGGAGCATGAAGCGACCGGCACGGGTACCGGCGTCAACTGCAGTCAGGATGAACAGTGCTTCGAACAGGATCGCAAAGTGGTACCAGAATGCCATGGTGTTTTCACCCGGCAGCACACTGTGCAGGATCTGCGCGATACCGACCGCCAGGGTCGGCGCACCGCCGGCACGGGCCAGGATGGTGGTTTCACCGATATCGTTGGCCACTGCCTGCAGCGCTTCCGGGGTAATTGCAAAGCCCCAACTGCTGACGGTCTGCGCAACGGTCACCACATCAGTGCCGACAATCGCCGCAGGGCTGTTCATGGCGAAGTACACGCCTGGCTCGATCACCGAAGCGGCAACCATGGCCATGATGGCGACGAACGACTCCATCAACATGCCGCCATAACCGATGTAGCGCGAGTGGGCTTCATTGGCCAACAACTTGGGCGTGGTGCCCGAGGAGATCAGCGCATGGAAGCCGGACACCGCACCACAGGCGATGGTGATGAACAGGAACGGGAACAGGCCGCCCTTCCATACCGGGCCAGTGCCATCGATAAACTGGGTCAGCGCTGGCATTTTCAGGTCAGGCATGGTGACCAGGATGCCGATCGCCAGGGCGATGATCGTGCCGATTTTCAGGAACGTCGACAGGTAGTCACGGGGCGCCAGGATCAGCCACACCGGCAGTACCGCCGCCACGAAACCGTAGCCGACCAACATCCAGGTGATCTGGATCCCGGTGAAGGTGAAGGCCTTGGCCCATACCGGATCAGCGGCGATCTGCCCACCCAGCCAGATCGAACCCAGCAGCAACAGCACGCCGATGATCGAGATCTCGCCGATGCGGCCCGGGCGGATGTAGCGCATGTACACGCCCATGAACATCGCGATCGGGATGGTCGCCATCACCGTAAAGATGCCCCACGGGCTTTCAGCCAGGGCCTTGACCACGATCAGCGACAGCACCGCGAGGATGATGATCATGATCAGGAAGCAGCCAAACAGCGCGATGGTCCCGGGAATGCGGCCCATCTCTTCGCGAACCATATCCCCCAGGGAGCGGCCGTTGCGACGAGTGGACAGGAACAGGATCATGAAGTCCTGCACCGCACCCGCCAGCACCACACCGGCAATCAGCCACAGGGTACCTGGCAGGTAGCCCATCTGCGCGGCCAAGACCGGCCCGACCAAAGGACCTGCACCGGCAATGGCGGCGAAGTGGTGACCGAACAGAATATGTTTGTTGGTCGGCACATAGTCCAGACCGTCGTTGTTGATCACTGCGGGGGTGGCCCGCCGTGGATCGAGTTGCATCACATTATTTGCGATGAACAGGCTGTAGTAACGATAAGCCACCAGATAAATGGCGACTGCCGCGACTACAATCCACAAGGCGTTGATCGCCTCGCCGCGACGCAAAGCCACTACGCCCAGGGCGCACGCTCCTACGATTGCCAGCAACAGCCAGGGTAGATGGCGGAGCAGGCTATTATTATTTTTCATTTTTATATTCCAGCCAGGTTGGACAGAAAGACAGCCAGTCCGAGTTTAGCGCGCTGCGCCTTAAAGACCAGCCCCCTACGTTGGTCTAGAGCCTTGCCGGGGTGAAAAAGGCAGAAATAAACGCCCGATAATGGCGCAAGGCTACAATTGCTGTACCTACCGAGGGTTTCACCATGAGCGAGCAGCCATCAGATCGACGCCGTTTTCGGCGGATTGCCTTCGATGCCAAGACCGAACTCAAGCAGAACGGCCAGAAATGGCCTGTGCAGTTAGTGGATTTATCGCTCAAAGGGCTGCTGGTACAAAAGCCCACGCCATGGCTGGCCAAGGGTGACGAGCCGTTTGATGTGGACATTCATTTGGACGCCGATACGGACGTCAGCATGCAAGTGCGGCTGGCCCATGACGACAACGGGCAACTGGGGTTTGTCTGTAAGCATATCGACGTGAACTCGATCAGCCACTTGCGCAGGTTGATCGAGCTGAATCTGGGGGATGAGGACGAGCTGCATCGGGAGCTGGGCGAGTTGCTGAGCATCTGACGATGCGCACACGTCAATGTGTGGCTTGCCTGCGATGGCGACGTGTCAGTCAGGGATGCATCGACTGATTCGACGCCATCGCAGGCAAGCCAGCTCACAAGGTTCTGTGGTGCTGCGGGTTACTCGAACAAGGCATCCAGAGCCTGTTCCAGACGCGTCACCGCAATCACCTGCAAGCCTGGTGGCGCCTCCTTCGGTGCATTGCCCTTGGGCACGATGGCGCGCTTGAAGCCATGCTTGGCCGCCTCCTTCAGACGCTCCTGGCCGCTGGGCACCGGGCGTACCTCGCCCGACAGGCCCACTTCACCAAACACCAACAGGTCATGGGGCAATGGCCGATTGCGCAGGCTCGACATCACGGCCGCCATCAATGCCAGGTCCGACGCGGTTTCCAGCACCTTGACGCCGCCGACCACGTTGAGGAACACGTCCTGGTCATGGGTTGGAATCCCACCGTGGCGATGCAGCACCGCCAGCAGCATCGCCAGGCGGTTCTGATCCAGGCCCAGGGTCACACGGCGCGGGTTGGCCAGATGGCTGTCGTCCACCAGGGCCTGGACTTCCACCAGCATTGGCCGGGTGCCCTCCCACGTCGCCATCACCACACTGCCCGGGACCTCTTCCTGGGCGCGGGTCAGAAAAATCGCCGAGGGGTTGGAGACTTCTTTGAGCCCCCGGTCCGTCATGGCGAACACCCCCAGTTCGTTGACCGCTCCGAAACGGTTTTTTACCGCCCGCAACAGACGCAGGCGCCCGTCGGACTCGCCCTCGAAATACAGCACCGTATCGACCATATGCTCCAGCACCCGCGGGCCGGCCAACGCGCCTTCCTTGGTGACATGGCCGACCAGGAAAATCGCCGTACCGCTTTGCTTGGCATAGCGCACCAGCAGTGCCGCGCTCTCCCGCACCTGGGACACCCCACCCGGTGCCGATTGCAGTTGCTCGGTGAAGATCGTCTGGATCGAGTCGATCACCATCACCTTGGGTTTTTCCACACGGGCGGTGGCGATGATGCTTTCGATACAGGTCTCGGTCATGACCCGTAGCTGGTCCTGGGGCAAGCCCAGGCGACGGGCGCGCATGGCCACTTGCTGCTGGGATTCTTCGCCGGTGACATACAAGGCCGGCATACGGCTGGCGATGCTGCACAGGGTCTGCAGGAGGATGGTCGACTTGCCGATGCCCGGATCACCGCCGATCAGCACTACAGAGCCGTCCACCAGGCCGCCACCGAGCACCCGGTCAAGCTCGCCGGAAGCGGTGGAGAAGCGCGGAATTTCTTCGACGCTGACTTCAGCCAGGGTCTTGATCTGGGCTTGCTGGCCGGTCCAGCCTGCGCGACCGGTGGGTGCTGCGGCGCCGCCACTTTCAATCATGGTTTCAGTGAGGGTGTTCCACGCCCCACATTCGCCACACTGGCCCGCCCATTTGGGAAAGGTCGCGCCGCACTCCGTGCAGCCGTACATGCGCTTGGCCTTTGCCATCTGAGAACCTCCAACCGAAAAACCGCGATGATAGCTCAGCGCGGCGGTGCGGTACGGATTTCCCCGTTGGCCAATCGTGTAGCGCTGTTGCCCAGCGGGTCTTCGGCGTTCAGGTCAGCGCCTTGGGCCTTGAGCGCATCAAGCAATTCGACGCGTTTGAACAGCCCGGCGTACATGGCCGCCGTCTGTCCGGCGCCGTTGCGTTGGTCGGGGTTGCAGGCGGTGCCCAGCAAGCGCCGGGCAATGCTCAGCTCGCCCTTGAAGATCGCGCCCATCAACGCCGTATTACCGCGGTTGTCCTGCACGCACGCATCGGCACCGGCCGCCAGCAGTTGCTCCACGGCCGGCCCCTGCCCGTGATAGGCGGCGAGGATCAGCGCGGTGTAACCCTTGTCATCAACGGTATTGAGGGAATAGCCGGACTCGATAAAGGTGTTGAGCATTTCCACGTCGCCACGCCGGGCGGCGTCGAAGTAGTAATCCTGTAACTGCGCCTTGAGCGCCTGCGGCTCGGCGAACACGCTCAAGGACCAGCAGGCCAAAAGCGCCCCAATAAAGCTACGCATCTTCAAAATCCTCTACGACCCCCTGTAGGAGCGAGCTGGCTCGCGAAGAACGTAAGGGCACCGCGTTAATCCTGAATGTACGCGGTGCCCTTGAGAGTTTCGCGAGCAAGCTCGCTCCTACAGAAGTGGGTATTAAGATCAGTCGTTCAGTTTTTCGGCCAGGGCCTTGACGCGTGACAGATCACCCTTGGCCACTTTGGCCACGCCAGTGCCATATTCCGGGTCGGCCTTGTACAGGAACGACAGAATAATGTGCTTGCTGACGTCATCCGTGGTCGCCAGGGAGCCACCGAAGCTGTCGATCAAGTCCTGGCGTTCCTTCTTGCTGAAGGAGCGATACAAGTCGCCCGCCTGCTTGAAGTTCTGCTCACGCTGGATCTTCGCCTGCTGGGTGCTGCCGGCAAGGGCCATCTGGCTGTAACGCGCACTTTGCGGCTCTTCCCGCGGTTCCAGGCGGCTTGGCTGGTAATTCACGCCGCTGCTGGTCTTGCCGAAGTTCATCGCGCCATCCTGGTTACCGTTGTTGACGGTGACCCGTGGTGCGTTGATCGGCAATTGCAGGGCATTGGCGCCCAGGCGGTACATTTGCGTATCCGCATAGGAGAACACTCGGCCTTGCAACAGACGGTCTTCCGACGGTTCGATGCCCGGCACCAGGTTTGCCGGGGCCATGGCCACTTGCTCGGTTTCCTGGAAGACGTTGGCCGGGTTGCGGTTGAGCACCATCTGCCCAACTTTGCGTTCTGGAACATCGGGCCAGATCTTAGTGGCGTCCAGAGGGTCGAAATCAAACTTGGCCAGCTCTTCAGGCTTGAGGACTTGTACATACAGATCCCACTTGGGGAAGTTGCCCTTGTTGATCTGTGTGACCAAGTCGTTAGTCAGATGGCTGTAATCACGGCCCTGGACGTCAACAACTTGCTTGGGGTCCAGATTCTTGATGCCTTGCAGGCTCTTCCAGTGGAACTTGACGTAATGCACTTGCCCCTTGGCATTGATCAACTTGTAGGCATGGACGCCATTGCCATCCATCTCTCGGTAACTGGTCGGCGTGCCGGAGTTCGAATACAGCTCGGTCAAGGTCCGGGTAGCTTCAGGAACATGGGAGAAGAAGTCGAAACGACGGGAGTCGTCATCCAGGTTAGTGCGCGGGTCCGGCTTGAACGCATGCACCATGTCCGGGAACTTGATCGCATCACGGATAAAGAATGTCGGGAAGTTGTTGCCCACCAAGTCCCAGTTACCTTCGGCGGTATAGAACTTGGTGGAGAAACCGCGAGGATCGCGCAATGTTTCCGGGGAGTGGTTGCCGTGGACCACGGACGAGAAGCGCACAAACACCGGCGTGGCTTCGCCGGCCGCAAATACTTTGGCCTTGGTCAGGTCGCTGAGGTTATCAGTGACCGTGAAGGTGCCATGGGCGCCCGTGCCACGGGCATGCACCACACGCTCGGGAATGCGCTCGCGGTCAAAGCGCTGCAGCTTCTGGATCAGTTGCACATCCTGGAGCAGGACCGGGCCGTTCGCACCCGCGGTCTGCGAGTTCTGGTTGTCACCCACCGCCGCACCGTTATCGCGGGTCAGGTTGGCGGCACTGACCGACAACGACAATAGACTGATACCGGCAACCAACAGCAGATTGCGCGCAGCAATAGGCCTGCGACTAATAAGGTTTTTCATCAAGGATTCCTCTGGTTTTATAGGCACTTTTAAGGGTGCATGCCAAAGGCTAGTGATCCTGGCGCCAGAAGATAAATAGAAAACCCCCACCAACCCGATTGAAAAAATAGTGTGTTAAGCCACTGAAATAGCGGGTATTTCGCGCGCGATTGATGGCACTTTGCAAACTATTTGCGTTTTAATGTGTCGATTACAACGAGCTTTGTTAACAGTTGTGTCGAGCAAGCCACTGCAGACTGACTTACACTAAGTTCCTCTCCTCTCAACTGTAACAAGGAATAACCAATGGGCGTGATCAGTGAGTTCAAGGCCTTCGCGGTCAAAGGTAATGTGGTCGACATGGCGGTCGGTATTATCATCGGCGCCGCCTTCGGCAAAATTGTTTCGTCCTTTGTAGGCGACGTGGTAATGCCTCCAATCGGCCTGCTGATCGGTGGGGTGGATTTCGGTGACTTGGCGGTAACGCTCAAGGCAGCCCAGGGCGATGTTCCAGCAGTGGTCCTGGCCTACGGCAAATTCATCCAGAGCATCATTGACTTCGTGATCGTCGCGTTCGCAATCTTCATGGGCGTCAAGGCCATCAACCGCCTCAAGCGTGAAGAAGCCGCCGCGCCAAGCCTGCCGCCGGTGCCGACCAAAGAAGAGGAACTGCTGGGAGAGATCCGCGACCTGCTCAAGGCTCAGAACAACAAGCCCCTGTAGCCGACCTGCAACACCTGTCGGCCACTTAAAAAAGGCGCCTCTGACCGGGCGCCTTTTTGCTACCAGTAGTTTTCTACCGCCACCTGCCCTGGCCGACGCGCCAGGCTCAATTGCATATCGCGCTGTTTGAGCAACGTGCGGGTGTCGTCGATCATCTGCGGGTTGCCGCAAATCATCACCCGCGAATGCTCTGGCGTCAGAGCCACGCCCGCCGCACGTTCCAGTTCACCATTTTCGATCAGGGTGGTGATACGCCCATTCAATACGCCCGGGAGCTTCTCACGGGTCACGATGGGCAGGTAGGTGAGTTTATAGGCGTGTTCCTTAAGGTAGTCACGCTCGCCCAACTCCTGGATAAGTGTCTGGTAGGCCAGCTCGCGAGCCTCGCGGGCGCTGTAGACCAGAATGATGCGCTCGAATTTTTCCCAGACTTCAAAGTCCTGCAGGATCGACAGAAACGGCGCAATGCCGGTGCCGGTACCCAGCAACCACAGGTCCCGGCCATCGACAAACCGGTCCAGGGTCAGAAAGCCGGTGGCTTGGCGCTCCACCAGCAGGTCATCGCCGGCACGCAAGCGGCTCAATTCACTGGTGAACTCTCCGCCGGGAACCACAATGGAGAAGAACTCCAGGAACTCATCGAAGGGCGACGACACCACCGAATAAGCGCGCCACACCAGGCTGCCATCGGGCTTGCTCACACCCAGGCGGACAAACTGCCCCGCGACAAAACGAAACCCCTGGTCGCGGGTGGTGCGCAAGGTAAACAGACTGGGGGTCAATGACTGCACTTCAATCAGGGTCTGGCGTGTGAATTTTTCAGCACTGGCCGTCATAGTGGGCTCCGGGCGACAGGTAACCCCTAGTGTCGCCCAAAGTGGCGCCGGCAAACACCGTTGGTTTGTAGTGACATCCGCCCAGCCGGCGACAACCGGCGTGTATCACTGCTGCAACAGCACTTTAGTACTAACCCTATTATGCAGCCCAAACCATTTCGCGATTAACCCGCCCTTGGACCTTGCATCGCAACAGCCACTCTTGAGCGAGCATTTAACAGCACGCGGTTAACCCTTTAAAAGAGAAAGAAAATCGGCTGAGGGAAGAAAACGCCGCCTGTTATCCATCTCGCAAACCGACTAAAAATCATCGTTATAAGTACGAAAATTCCCATCGACATTCTAGGAGCTGTCCTACACTCGATCGATACCGGCAAGGGGAGCCGCGTTACGAATAAGTCTGTGTGCGACTCATGGAGAGTTACCGATGGTCAAATGGCGAAACACACGTCTACCTAAACTAGAGGGTGAGGATGAGGTGGCAACGATGTTCGAGGCAGCTCTGAACATCACATACGAGCTAGGCTTCGAATACTGTGGCTTTTTGATGGGATCCAATGCTCTTTACCGCCCCAACAGAAACATCCGCCTCGACAACTATCCCGATGAATGGAACAAAGTCTACCGAGCAGAAAACTACTTCGAAATGGATCCCTTGGTCTGCCATTGCAAGCGCGATGTGCTGCCGATCGTATGGGAAGAAAAAACCTTCGCGGCGGTACCGGACATGTGGGTTCACGCACAAGCCAATGGCTTGAACCATGGCTGGTCCCAGTCAGTACATGACTTCCGCGGACTTTTCAGCATGATCAGCCTGGGCCGCCATAAGGGGCCGGTTAAAGCCCATGAACTTTACGAAAAGGCCGGCCAGGTGCTGTGGATATGTCATGCACTGCATACCGTTGCCGCTCAGTCCTATGTCAAAGAGCAGTGTTTCAACAAATCCAACAAACTCACCAGCCGTGAGACGGAGATTCTGCAATGGTCAGCCATGGGCAAGACGGCTGCCGACATTGCAACAATTCTGTGCCTGTCCGAGCGTACCGTTGGCTTTCATATCAGTAGCTCCATGAAGAAGCTCGGGGTCTCCAATAAGATTGCGGCAGTATTCTGCGCTGTCAGACAAGGTCTTTTCTAAACGCAACCAGCCCGAACCACTAAAAACACTGAATGTAATCCCCTCGAAAAAAACGTAACATTTACGGCCAGTTCTGAGTGATAACGCAGCTCCTCAACGCCCGCGTCGCAGTTCACTCAGAAGGTACTTCGCCCCGCGAGGAACACCCGCCGATTATCCAGAGTTCCCCCGCCATGCCCCCTGCTCGATAGCCCCTTCGCCCAACTCGACCTGATCCGCCAGCCCGAGCAGCCAAATGAACCGCTGCAAGCATTCGATGCAGCCGATGAATACCTGCTTGCCTATCTGGCCGCGCAGCAGCCGGCCAGCCACACCCGCGTGCTGGTGCTCAATGACAGTTTTGGCGCACTGGCCGCCAGTCTGGAAGGGCATGTGCACGTCACCAGCAGTGGTGATTCGTTTCTGGGCACCCAGGCCTTGCAAAAAAACCTGCTGCGCAATGGCAAGGCCTTCGATGCCGTATCGCTCGTGCCCGCCAGCCAGGCATTGTGCGGGCCGTTCGACCGCGTCCTGATCCGGGTGCCGAAAACCCTGGCGCTGCTGGAAGAACAGTTGATCCGTCTGCAAGGCCAATTGGCGCCCGGCGCCGAAGTGATCGCTGGCGCGATGGTCAAGCATCTGCCTCGGGCAGCCGGTGAACTGCTGGAGCGCTACATCGGCCCGATGCACGCCTCGCTGGCGGCGAAGAAGGCCCGGCTGCTGATCGCCACCCTGGCCGAACGGCCTCAGGCCGTGTCGCCCTACCCCACGCGCTATCGCCTCGACGCTCCGGCCATCGAACTGCTCAACCATGCCAACGTGTTTTGCCGCGAAGGCCTGGACATCGGCACCCGCGCCTTCCTCCCGCACCTACCACAAAACCTGGGCAGCGCGCGCGTGGCAGACCTGGGTTGCGGCAATGGGGTACTGGCCATTGCCAGCGCCCTGCTCAACCCCGAAGCGCAATACACCCTGGTTGATGAGTCCTATATGGCCGTGCAATCGGCCACCGAGAACTGGCAGGCAGCGCTGGGCGAACGGGCCGTCAACATTCGTCCCGGCGATGGCCTGGCAGACCAGGAACCGCAATCGCTGGACGTGGTGCTGTGCAACCCACCGTTCCACCAACAGCAAGTAGTGGGCGACTTCCTCGCCTGGCGCATGTTCCAGCAGGCCCGCGAAGCGTTGGTGGTCGGTGGCGCCTTGTACATCGTCGGCAACCGCCATCTGGGTTATCACAGCAAACTGGCGCGGCTGTTCCGTGGTGTGGAGCAGGTGGCGGCGACGCCAAAGTTCGTGATCCTCAAGGCCCGCAAATAATCCCAGGCAAAAAAAACCCTCCGCAAGGAGGGTCATAAAACCGCAGGATGTCAGTGGGTGCTCAAGCCTGCAGCGTTCATGAACATGCGCATCAGGCTAGCCACCACGAACAGGGCCAGGACGCTGCCGGTCCAGATCATCGCCAGCCAGCCCAGGCGCTGCCAGAGCGGCTTTTTCTCGGCCTGTTCGATGTCGTCCAGTGAAGGTTTACCGCTCATGGTGCAGGCCTCCTAGTGATAGCCGTCTTCATGGGTCACCTTGCCGCGGAACACGTAGTAGCTCCAGAAGGTGTAGCCCAGGATGAATGGGATGATGAACAGCGTACCCACCAGCATGAAGCCCTGGCTTTGTGGCGGCGCGGCAGCGTCCCAGATCGAGACCGACGGCGGGATGATGTTTGGCCACAGGCTGATGCCCAGGCCGCTGTAGCCCAGGAAGATCAGCACCAGCGTCAACAGGAATGGCGCGTAATGGGCATTGCGGGCCACGGCACGCACCAGGGCGTACATGGTCACCAGCACCAGGATCGGCACCGGCAGGAACCAGAACAGGTTCGGCAGGGTGAACCAGCGCGAGGCGATGTCCGGGTGGGCCAGGGGCGTCCAGATGCTGACAATGCCAATCACTGCCAACACTACGAACGCCAGGGGCCGCGCCAGATTGTGCATCTGCTCCTGCAACTTGCCTTCAGTCTTCATGATCAGCCAGGTGCAACCCAGCAGGGCATAGGCCACGATCAAGGCCACACCGCAAAACAAAGCAAACGGTGAGAACCAGTCCAATGAGCCGCCGGCGAACTGGCGGTCAACCACCGGAATGCCTTCAATGAATGCCCCCAGCGCCACGCCCTGGAAGAAAGTGGCCGCCAGCGAGCCGCCGATAAACGCCTTGTCCCACAGGTGGCGTTTGTCATCCTTGGCCTTGAAACGGAACTCAAAAGCCACGCCACGGAAGATCAGGCCGATCAGCATCAGGATCAGCGGCAGGTACAGCGCCGAAAGCACCACCGAGTAGGCCAGCGGGAACGCGCCGAACAACGCCGCGCCCCCCAGTACCAACCAGGTTTCGTTGCCGTCCCACACCGGTGCGACGGTGTTCATCATCACGTCGCGGTCAGTCTTGCCTGGGATAAACGGAAAGAGAATGCCGATCCCCAGGTCGAAGCCATCCATGACCACGTACATCATGATGCCGAAGATGATAATCACGGCCCAGATCAGCGGAAGATCAATACCCATGACTCAATTCCCCTTGTTCAGAGTGTCGCCGTGATCGGCGTCGCCGCTGTCATCGGCCGCCGACAATGGACGCGCCGGGGTGCGTTGCTGCCCGGGGCCGCCGTGGGCTGGCTCGGTGCTTTCGTGGGTGACCGGGCCTTTGCGCACCAGGCGCATCATGTAGCCCAGGCCGGCACCGAACAGCGCGAAATACACCACCACAAACAGCGCCAGGGTGATGCTCATCTGCACAAAACTGTGGTTGGAAGAGGCGTCTGCCGTGCGCATCAAGCCGTAGACCACCCAGGGCTGGCGCCCGATTTCGGTGGTGAACCAGCCGGCCAGGATCGCAACCAACCCCGACGGGCCCATCCACAGCGCCAGGTACAGGAACGGTTTGTTGGTGTACAGCCTGTCGCCCTTGCGCAGCCAGAGGCTGAACAGGCCGGTGAGGATCATCAGCATGCCCAGGCCGACCATGATGCGGAACGACCAGAATACGATGGTCGAGTTGGCGCGATCCTCAGGCGGGAACTCCTTGAGGGCCGGCACTTGCTTGTCCAGGGAGTGGGTGAGGATCAGGCTGCCCAGGTAGGGAATCTCCACTTTGTACTTGGTGCGCTCTTCCTTCATGTCCGGCCAGCCGAACAGGATCAGCGGGGTCGGCTCGTTACCGACGTTTTCCCAGTGACCTTCAATCGCAGCAATTTTCGCCGGCTGATGCTTGAGGGTGTTGAGGCCGTGGAAGTCACCGATCACCGCCTGGATCGGCGCAACGATCAGCGCCATCCACATCGCCATCGACAGCATGGTGCGGATTGCCGGAGTGTCCTTGCCCCGCAGCAGGTGCCAGGCCGCCGAGGAGCCGACGAAGAACGCCGTGGCGACAAACGCTGCGGTGGCCATATGCGCCAGGCGGTAGGGGAACGAGGGGTTGAAGATCACGGCCAGCCAATCGGTGGGGATCACCCGGCCATCGATGATTTCAAAGCCTTGCGGCGTCTGCATCCAGCTGTTGGAGGCGAGGATCCAGAACGTCGAGATCAAGGTACCGACGGCCACCATCACCGTGGCAAAGAAGTGCAACTTGCGCCCGACCTTATTCCAGCCGAACAGCATCACCCCCAGAAAACCCGCTTCGAGGAAAAACGCGGTGAGCACTTCGTAGGTCAGCAAGGGCCCCGTGACGGAACCGGCGAAGTCCGAGAAGCGGCTCCAGTTGGTGCCGAACTGATAGGCCATGACCAAGCCCGAGACCACCCCCATGCCGAAGTTGACGGCAAAGATCTTCGACCAGAAATGGTAGAGGTCACGGTAGGTATCGTTGTGGGTCTTGAGCCACAGGCCTTCCAGTACCGCCAGGTAACTGGCCAGGCCAATGGTGATGGCCGGGAACAGGATATGGAACGAGATGGTGAACGCGAATTGAATTCGGGCGAGATCGAGCGCCTCCAAACCGAACATAAGTCTTCCTCTGTCAGGTAATACCGGCTGCTGGCTGGTGGCCTGCACCCACTGCCCCCACGGATATGGAGTGTGGCGAATTGCAATTCGTTCTTTTTTTACCAACCACGTAGGGATTCTGGCCTTTTGGCCGCCATACCAACGCCCCAATAAGCATTGATCTGGATCAAGCAACGATGAAAGAGTAGTCCCATTTTCCGGCTTGGACTGTGTGGTCTTTTGCCGCGTGACAGGATGACTCAGCGAAATAGATGCCTTGCTAAGGATATTTCCTTGGCAGCAACTATTTGTTACAGCTTGATGCTAATCTCGGCGCTTCCCAGGTTCAGTCCAGTCCTTGCCGATGCCCAGTGAAACCCCGCTGCTGTTACGTCATCACCGCCCGTTTATTGCGTTTTGGCTGGCCCGGATTTTTACCGCCAGCGGCTTCCAGATGCTCACCGTGGCCATCGGCTGGAACCTCTACCAACTGACGGGCAATGTGCTGGACCTGGGGTTGGTAGGCCTGGTGGAGTTTGTGCCGCGGGTGCTGTTCATGCTGCACACAGGGCACGTGGCCGATCGTTACGAACGACGCAGAGTCGCCGCCATTTGCCAGACGTTGCAGGCGTTAATCGCCTTGGTGTTGGTCATTGGCAGCCTGACGGACAATGTCACCCGCGAGATGATTTTTATCCTCGCCTTCCTGCTGGGCGCAGCCCGCTCCTTCGAACTGCCCACCACCCAGGCCCTGCTACCGAGCATCGTGCCCAGTGCCCTGTTCCCACGGGCGGTGGCGGCGGCGCAGTCGGCCCAGCAATCGGCAACCATCGTCGCGCCGGCACTGGGCGGCCTGCTCTATGCCTTCGGCAGCGCCTGGGTGTATGGCCCGACCGTATTGCTGTACCTGATTGCCTGCCTGCTGACCCTCAACCTGCCCGCCCGACAGACCCCGCTGAACAAGGGCAAGGCGACGCTGGACTCGTTGCTGGCAGGGATTCGTTTTATCCGCAGCCGACCGGACATCCTCGGGGCGATTTCCCTGGACTTGTTCGCCGTGCTGCTGGGCGGCGCCACGGCGTTGCTGCCGGTGTTTGCCAAGGACATCCTGCTGACCGGCCCCTGGGGCCTGGGACTGCTGCGCTCGGCGCCGGCGGTTGGGGCGCTGGTGATGTCATTGTGGCTGGCGCGGTTTGCCGTGGATCGGCATGTGGGCCGCGTGATGTTTACCGCTGTCGGCGTGTTTGGCGTGGCGACCATTGCCTTTGGCCTGTCCACCTCGTTCTGGTTCTCGCTGGCGGTGCTGGTGGTACTGGGGGCGGCGGACATGATCAGCATGGTGATCCGCGCGTCATTCGTGCAGCTGGAAACCCCCGACGAAATGCGCGGGCGGGTCAGTGCAGTCAATGGCTTGTTTATCGGGGCGTCCAATCAGTTGGGCGAGTTCGAGTCCGGCGTCACCGCCCACTGGCTGGGCACGGTGCCCGCCGTGGTGCTGGGCGGGGTCGGCACGCTGGTGGTGACCGGAGTGTGGATCAAGCTGTTCCCGACGCTGGCCAAGCGGGACCGCATGCATACCCCACCCGAAACGCCCTGAACCTGTAGGAGCCGGCTTGAACTGGCCTAATGATCCCGGACACCTCTTAAGGGCGATATGATTCGCCCAACCAGGAGGTTCCATGCAAGAACGAAAGACCTACACCCGCGAGTTCAAGCAACGTGCTGCAAGCATGGTTCTTGATGATAACTGCTCAGTTCCTGACGTCTGTGCATCGATGGACGTTGGCCCTACGGCTCTGCGCCGCTGGGTTGATCAGGTTCGTAAAGAACGTCAGAAAGGGCAGCCAGTGGCAGGTACCAAAGCAATCAGCGACGAACAGCGAGAGCTTCAACAGCTGCGAGCCAAGGTCAAGCGCCTGGAGACCGAGGCTGAAATCTTAAAAAAGGCTACGGCTCTCTTGATGTCGGATCCCGATCGTTTTTCCTGATCGAGGAGCTGAGGGAGTCGAGCTCATATCCGACCCGTCTGCTTTGTAGTGCGCTGGGCGTTTCCCGCAGCGCGTTTTATGACTGGCTTAAGCGTCGCTCAGCGCCGAATGCCAAGCGTGACGCGCTCAGAGCAAAAGTCGTGCAACTGCATGTCGAAAGCCGGGGAAGTGCAGGCGCGCGGATGATCTCTCAGCACTTGAAGGCCCAGCAGATCAAGGTGGGACGGCATCTGGCCGGAAGACTCATGGCGGAGGCAAACCTGGCCAGCAGACAGCGCCGCCGCCATCAGTATCGCTCTAGAGGCGTCGAAGCATTTGTGGCCAAGAACCTGCTCGAGCGTAACTTCGAGCCAACCGCAATCAATCAGGTCTGGTGCGGCGACGTTACCAGCCTGATGGTTGGGAAGCGCTGGTATCACTTGGCAGCGGTCATTGATCTGTTCGCCCGTCGAATCGTTGGCTGGGCGTTTTCTCTGGTCAATGACGCCAACCTGGTTAGCAGAGCGCTGAGAATGGCGGTGGAGGTTCGAGGCAAACATGCAGGCTTGATGTTTCATTCGGATCAAGGCTGCCAATACACCAGCCAGCTCTTTCAGTCCGCACTGCTGGAGCATGGGATAGCGCAAAGCATGAGCCGTAGGGGGCAGTGCTGGGACAACGCGCCAACAGAGCGTTTCTTCGGGACACTCAAATCAGAGTGGGTGCCCACCAAGGGCTACACAACAGTTGAAGAAGCCAGGCAGGATATGACCAGCTTCTTCATGCGATACAACCGAATCAGGCTCCACAGCTACAACAACTACCTGTCGCCAATAGCCATGGAGCAGCAGTCGGCTTAATTACCGTAGTCGGTGTCCGGAAAAACTTGACCAGAACAGCTTGCCGGCGAAAAACCAGAGAGCAACACGGGCCACCAGACACCCCGCGTTATCGTTGACGACTTTCGCCGGCAAGCCGGCTCCTACAGAGGGCCATCATTGGATGCGCAACTGAGTCTTCAGGGTATTGCGGGGCACATTGATCGACGTGTTGCTGTACTCGAACCAGCCCGCGGCGCGGATATTCACGTCAAATACATAGATGTAGCCCATCAACGTGCCAGCGCCATTGCAGGCCTGGCTGATGGAGCCCACCTGGCAGATCGCCGTTTTCTGCCCTGCAAGCCGCGCCCCATCAAAGGTGGCGATGGAATTATTGCCCAGCCCCACTTCCATCACCGAAACCCGCGTCAGGCCACGATGCTCGCACCGCCGGGTGCTCTCGACGCCGTCGGCGATGGACTCGCTGCACACCTGGGATTGCACCTTGAAGACCCGCACCTCGCTCAAGGCCGGTGCAGGCGCGCCCCATGCCGGTGCCGCCGCCGGCCACAGGCCAATACAGGCGAACGGAGCTAGACTCCACGCGATGGCTTTTTTCATGCTTTGGATGACCCTGGACTGAACGTCGACGGAGTATGCCCCAAGGCCACACTCAACAAAACCGAGGCCGGACGCCACAGGCCGCCGACCTGCTGGTATGATGCGCCGCTTTTTCCGATCCTCTGTAGAAAACACGCGGCGCTTGGCGCAGTTTGTGCTTTGACTTTGAGGTCAACAAATCACGGCGCCAAGCGCGCCACAGGGAGCAGGCATGCTGGAAAAGCTGTTTCAACTCAAGGCACACAACACCAACGTGCGTACCGAGATTCTGGCCGGTATCACGACATTCCTGGCCATGGCCTACATCCTGTTCGTCAACCCGAGCATCCTCGGCGAGACCGGCATGGACAAGGGCGCGCTGTTTGTCGCTACCTGCCTGGCGGCGGCCATCGGCTCGACGATCATGGGCCTGATCGCCAACTACCCGATTGCCCTGGCACCGGGCATGGGCCTGAACGCCTTCTTTACCTACACCGTCGTGCTGCATCTGGGGCATACCTGGCAAGTGGCGCTCGGCGCGGTATTTATCTCCGCCGTGCTGTTTTTCCTGCTGTCGATCTTCCGCATCCGCGAATGGATCATCAATGCCATCCCCCTGCCCCTGCGTTCGGCGATTGCCGCCGGTATCGGCCTGTTCCTGGCGCTGATCGCCCTGCATAACGCAGGGATCGTGGTCAGCAACCCGGCGACTATGCTGGGCATGGGCGACCTGGCAAAGCCGGCGCCGATCCTGGCCACCCTGGGTTTCTTCCTGATCGTGGCCCTGGAAGCCCTGAAAGTGCGCGGTGCAGTGTTGATCGGCATCCTCGCGGTGACCGTCGCTGCCATCGCGCTCGGCGTGACCCCCTTCGGCGGCGTGGTTTCGATGCCTCCGTCCCTGGCTCCGACCTTCCTGCAACTGGATATCGCCGGCGCCCTCGACGTAGGCTTGATCAGCGTGATCTTCGCCTTCCTGTTCGTTGATCTGTTCGACAATTCCGGCACCCTGATCGGCGTCGCCAAGCGCGCCGGCCTGATGGGCAAGGACGGCCACATGCCGAAAATGGGGCGCGCCCTGATCGCCGACAGCACCGCGGCCATGGCCGGTTCGCTGCTGGGTACCTCGACCACCACCAGCTACATCGAGTCGGCTGCTGGCGTGAGTGCCGGCGGCCGCACGGGCCTGACCGCCATCGTGGTGGCGATCATGTTCCTGCTGGCGCTGTTCTTCTCGCCACTGGCGGCCAGCGTCCCGGCGTTTGCCACCGCTCCCGCGCTGCTGTTTGTCGCGGTGCTGATGACCTCGGGCCTGGCGGAAATCGACTGGGACGATATTACTGTTGCCGCACCGGTGGTGATCACCGCCCTGGCGATGCCCTTCACTTACTCCATCGCCAATGGCATCGCCTTCGGCTTCATCGCCTGGACCGGTATCAAGCTGCTTACAGGCCGCTACCGTGAACTCAACCCAGCGCTGGTGATCCTGTCGATCCTGTTCGTGATCAAGCTAGGCTGGTTCCCCGCATGACTTTTGACGCAGCAAGTTACGCCCTGCAACTGCAAGAAAAGGTCACGCGCTTGCGTGACCTGCTCGCGCCGTTCGACGCGCCCGAGCCGCAGGTGTTCGATTCGCCCCTGCAGAACTTTCGCCTGCGCGCCGAGTTCCGTCTGTGGCGCGAAGACGGCCAGCGCCACTACGCGATGTTCTCCCAGGACGACAAGCGCACGCCGATCCTGATCGAAGAATTCCCTATCGCCAGCCTGCGTATCAACCAGTTGATGCCGCAACTCAAGGCCGCCTGGCAAGACAGCGCCGCCCTGAGCCACAAGCTGTTCCAGGTGGAGTTCCTCACCACCCTGGCCGGCGATGCAATGATCACGCTGTGCTATCACCGCCCACTGGACGAGCATTGGCACACCGCTGCCAACAAGCTGGCTGCCGACCTGAACGTCAGCATCATCGGCCGCTCCAAGGGCAAGCGCGATGTGATCGGCCACGACTACGTGGTCGAGAAACTCGCTGTCGGCGGTCGCACCTTCAGCTATCGCCAGCCCGAAGGCGCGTTCACCCAGCCCAACGGCACGGTGAACCAGAAGATGCTCAACTGGGCCTATGACGCCCTGGGCGATCGCAGTGATGACCTGCTGGAGCTGTATTGCGGCAATGGCAACTTCACCCTGCCCCTGGCGACCCGCGTGCGCAAAGTGCTGGCCACCGAGATCAGCAAGACCTCGGTCAACGCCGCCCTGAGCAACCTCGATGAAAACGCGGTGGATAACGTGACCCTGGTGCGCCTGTCCGCCGAAGAACTGACCGAAGCCCTGAACGAAGTGCGGCCGTTCCGACGCCTGCACGGTATTGACCTCAAGAGCTACGAGTTCGGCAGCGTATTCGTCGACCCGCCCCGCGCAGGCATGGACCCGGATACTTGCGAGTTGACCCGGCGTTTCGAAAACATCCTGTACATCTCCTGCAACCCGGAAACGCTGGCGGCGAACATCGCACAACTGCACGACACACACCGCATCACCCGCTGTGCGATGTTCGACCAGTTCCCATGGACCCACCATATGGAATCAGGCGTGCTGCTGACCCGGCGCTAACCCTTTAGGCCATAGCAGATCCAAAAATGTGGGGCTTATGTGGGAGCGGGCTTGCTCGCGAATGCGGTGGATCAGTTGCCAAGTAGTTGGCTGACCTACCGCATTCGCGAGCAAGCCCGCTCCCACATAAGCCCGTACACATTGGATTGGCGGGTATCCCCCGGCTTATTCTTCCTTACGCGGCCGACCGCCCTTCTTGCCATTGGCGCGGGCGGCCTCGGACTTGGCGGCACTGGTTTTACGGCCGTTACGCGATGCCACCATGCTCGCAGCCAGGTCCATCAACGGCTGGCTGGTGGCGATCAGGCCTGTGATCGATACATGCAGGTCACGGGCTTCACAGCACAGCGCCTTGCCACCAAAACCGACCTCCAGTGCCTGAAAGTCCTGCACAGAAAAACCCTCGAACTCGGCAAGGCCGGCCACTGGCAACATGATGCGGCTACCGTCGCCGAAGCCGATGCAAATGCAGTCATTTGCGTAACCCACTGAACTGGCATGGGCGTGCACCCGCTTGAGCTTGCGCCCACGAGCCACGGCCTTATCGATGTCGGCCTCAGTGATCGGGACATCGGGCCGTACTTTGGCTTTTACAACTTTCATAACTCAATCTCCACGGATCCTGGCGCCCTCACCAGATTCAAAATGGTTCGCCGCCCTGCAACATCGTGCCGGGCACTGGCAATCACGTAGACACCCCGCCGGATAACCAGCCCCGGCACAACCTCATCGGCCTCCCAGTCCCAGGAATGGTTGTCCAGGCAGACCGTTTGCAGCTTCTCCCACCAGATCCTGCGGGCCCGCGCCAGATAATGCTGCTGCTTCAACGTCTGGCGAATACCTTCCAGAACTGCACCGGATGGTCGCCGCCGCTCAGGATCCACATCCCACAACGCCACATCGCCATCCAGAAAACTGAAACGAAAACGCGCATCCCAGTCCTTGCCCATGACATGTACGTGGGGCGGGCAATGCTCATCCCTGAGCAACACTGCAATCACATGTCCTTTGTAAGTGCCTACTCTCATCGTAACCCATCCGTTAGGTTATTTATTACCGATCAGCGCCTGCTCGGGCCCCAACCGACAGCCGGCTGCTTCTAAATGCCAGGGCTGCCTCACAGACTAGTAACGAATGACACGGCTTCAAATGCCGGGTTGTAACCGCGAATGCCCAAGACCTGCGGGCTCAAACGCCTTGCTCAGAACCGGTATTCGAGCATCCCGCTCAACGTGCGGCCCCGCGCCAGGCTGAGGTTGTTGGCGTCGCCCATGGCCACGAAATAGGCTTCGTCGGTGGCGTTTTCCAGGGCCAGGCCAAGGTTCAGGTGGTCGGTCATCCAGTAACTGGCGTACAGGTCGTAGAGGGTGTATTGCGGCCACAGCGCCTGGTCGATGAAGTCGTAGCCCTGCTGGTCGAGGTTGGCACCGTTACCCGAGCTGTAGCGCACACGCACCCCGGTATCCAGGCGTTTTTCCAGGAACCGCGCACCCAGCGTCAGCGAACCGCGATCTGCTGGCATATAGGTAGCGTTGCCCATGATCCGGCCGCAACTCTCCTTGTTGTTGGCAACCTCATCATCCAGCACTTCATAAGTGGTGACCGGTCTGATCCCCGGGCGGCCGTCGGGACGAATGTAGGATTCGATACGCGTAGTCCTCGGCCCACTGGTCTTGGCCCCGCCCATGTAATAGTTCTTCGAGCAGAAGTCGTTACTGCCGATCATATGGGTGTAGCTCAGGTTGGCGTAGGCCCGGCCCATGTCGTAGTTGAGCTGGTATTCCACACCGCGAAAGCGCGTCGGGTTGGTGTTGTTGACGTAGGCCATGGTCCCGAGAAAACCGCCGACACTGGTCTCCGGCAAGCTGACGCTGTGGTTGAGGAACGAGAAGTTTTCGATCTTGGTATCGAAGTAAGCGACCTTCATGCCCAGGCGGTCGTCATTGAAAAACAGCCCTTCCTTGAACACATTGACGCCCATTTCCCAATCCCGCGACTCTTCATTCTTGAGGTAAGGATTGGGAAACACCCGCTCTGACGAATTGCCGCCATGGGGCCGACCGGTCATGAAGGTCTCCGTGACAGCAGGCGGACGCCAGCCCTTGCCCCAGCGCGCATAGAGTTGCATCCACTCCAGCCCTGGCTTGACGCCGATGCCAAACGTGGGCGAGAAGCGCCCCTCTTCATTGTCGATATCAAACAC
Source organism: Pseudomonas hygromyciniae (assembly GCF_016925675.1). Lineage (NCBI taxonomy): Bacteria > Pseudomonadati > Pseudomonadota > Gammaproteobacteria > Pseudomonadales > Pseudomonadaceae > Pseudomonas > Pseudomonas hygromyciniae. The sequence goes on from NZ_CP070506.1 coordinate 5,126,951, forward strand.
TTCGGCCACACGCTTGGCCCCCACCAGGCTGTTGTAGAAGCGATCACGCCTGTACAGGGTCATCCCGGTTTGGCCTTCCAGCCGGTAGCGGTCGTAACGCAGACCGGCATCCAGGGTCAGCCAGTTGTCATATTCGTATTGCAGGCTGTTGAACAGGCTGGCGATGGTGCGCTTGCCGCCCGGGGTATCGCCTTCGACGTACGGCAGCAGGCCCTGCAGGTTGACCGCCTCGACCTTGTTGCTGCGCGGTTTGAATTCGTCCTGGTACATCTCCAGGCCGTAGGTCCAGTTGACCCGTCCAAGGGTATTGAAATCAAAGCGCGAGGTGTTGTCCGCCTGCAGGCCCCAGGTATCGGTCTGGAAGTGGTCGGTGTAACCGCCGACCTCGTTGCCCGTGCCCGGCGTCGCCAGGTTCGGCGTATTGGTCCGCGCCAATTGAGTGGTGACGTAATACGCCTTGGCCTTGAAGTCGATCAGGGGGTTGTCCGGGGTGTAGCTGTAGTCCAGCGCGACATTCTTGGCGTTGAGGTTGTTCTTGCTCACACGCCGGTAGTAAACGCTTTGCTCATCGTCGGCGGTATAGGCCCAGGCGTCGTTGCTGTCGCTGTCGCTTTGCAGGTAGCTCAGTTGCACACGCTGATCGTTGGGCAGGTTCAGGCCCAGCTTGACGATCTGCGAGCGGGTCACACTGCCCATGTCGCCGACTTCACTGTTCAACCAATCGTCAAAAGCCTCGGGCTGTTGCTTGCGCGCGCGCAGGTTGGTCCCCAGCTTCTGGTCGTTGTGGGTACCGGCGCGGTAATCGCCAAAATGCCGTTCGCTGTAGCCCAGCAGCACATCGCCACGCTCATCGCCAAAGGCAAACACGCCGCTGCCATTGAAGTAGGTGCCATTGCCCAGTTTGCCGATGCCGTTACCTGCGCGCAGGCGCCCGCCGTACTCCTTGCCATCGGCCAAAAATTCACTGGCATCCAGGGTCTTGAATGACGCGATACCACCGAGCACCGCCGCACCGCCCATGCCCGACTGGCTGCCTTTGTCGATCTCGATGCTGGAGACAAATTCAGGGTCGATCACCATGGTTCCGTTGCGCTGCTGGTGGCCGTTGACGTTGAAGTTCTGGCGCATGCCATCGATGTTCATATTGACCCGGCCATAATCCTGCACCCCACGGATATTCACCGACAGGCCAGGGTCACGCTGGTTGACGGCGGTGTAGACACCGGCGGTTTCCTCGAGCATGTCGGCGGCGTGCCGGGGTGGGCGCTTGTCGATCTGCTCGCGGGTGATGACCGCCACCGAGCGCGGGGTTTCATACACCCAGTCACTGGGCTTGCCGTGGGTATTGGCGTTGATGGTGGTGGTGCCGACGGTCAACGCGCCGTCCTGTTCGACGCTGACGCGATTGAGGGTGACCTGGCGTTCGCCGGTAAAGCGATACTCCACCGGCGCGCTGCCCAACAAGCGTCCCAGGCCTTCCTGGACACTGTACTGGCCCTTCAACGCGGTGCTGCTGAGACCTTGCAGGCGCGGGCTGTCGAACAGCACCTGCAGAGCGGCCTGGTCGGCAAAGGCCAGGACTGCACCGCCCAGGGGTTGGGCGGGAATATCGAACATCAGCGTCGCAGGCTGCGAAGCGCCGGCCACAGGAGCAGCGGCGTAGGCCTGCCCTGCGCAGGCAAACAGACCCAAGTGAATGGCCAGGGCCAACCGACTGCCGGTGGTGCGCCCTTTGGTGATTGCAGACATTGTGGTGATCCCTTCGCTGAGCGTTTTTTGTTTATGCGAATACTTCTCGATTAGCAAGACGCGTCAGGCACAGGGAGTCAGTAAGTGTTTCTGAAAATTGTTTGAAGATCAGCCAGGAATGCGGGCTTGTGTAGGAGCTGGCTTGCCGGCGATGCAGGCAACTCGGTCTACCAGGAAGACCGAGGTGATGCTATCGCAGGCAAGCCAGCTCCCACACAAAAGCGCACGTTCACAGGGAGGTTTGCGGTATGTCAGTAAATCAGGCTGACACCCGCCAGATCAAAGCGTCGCACCTGCAACTCTTCGGTCAAGGTGCCCAGGGCATTGTCCAGCATGTCGAGGCGGAACACCGCGCTGACTTCACGCTTGCCCAACTCGGCATTGCTCAACACCACCCGGCCGGGGCGGTAGCGGTTGAGCTCTTCGACCACCTTGGCCAGCGGCTGGCGATCGAACACCAGCACCCCGCGCCGCCAACTGGTGGCCCGTGCCAGGTCAAAACCTGGCAGGCCGTTCACACCGTGCTGCGCCCTGTAGCGGGCGGCCTGCCCTTCCTCGAGGACCGTGGTTTGCGGCCGATCTTGCTGGGTCACGGCCACGCTGTGTTGCAGCACGCCCACCCACGCCTGGTCGTCGGCCTCGCGACCGACCACAAAGCGTGTGCCCAGGGCCCGTGTTTGCCCGCCGGCACTTTGCACCACGAACGGCCGGGTTTCCTGCCCGGTCATGGGCGCCACGTCAAAAATCGCCGAGCCGGCCAACAGGCTGATCCGCCGCTGCTCGCCGTCGAAGTCCAGGCGGATGGCGCTGGAGGAATCCAGCTCCACGGTGCTGCCGTCGATCAGGCGGACCATGCGCACCTCGCCCTTGGCGGTCAGGTAGTCGGCCTGCATCTGCAGCAAGGCTTGCGGCCCCTGCAACCAGCCAACTCCGGCGACCACCAGCAACAGCGCGACACTCGCAGCCACGCGCCATGGCCGCCGACGCGGGGCGCGACGCGGTGGCACACCAGCCGACGGCGGACGCTGGCGATACACCGGCGCATCCAATTGCAGATCACCCAGCGCCGCCCAGGTCTGCTGGGCAAACTCCAGTTCCGCGGCGTGGCGACTGTCGCTGTCGATCCAGCGTTGCAGTTCGGCATGTTCCTGCACATCCAGCCCCCCCGCCTGCAGGCGCACCGCCCAATCGGCGGCGACCTCGGTAATGCTGGGCTGTGGCGACTCCTGGCTATTCACGTGTGAGTCTCGAATTCTCGTTGTATGAAACAGTGACGTTTGAGCTGCGTTTTTTCAGTAACTCATTCACCGGATGGCGTCACATCGCCCGCCCGCAAACGCTGCATGACATGTGCCAGCGCCTTGGCCAGATGCTTTTGCACTGAACTGTCGGAAATTTCAAGATGCCGCGCGACCTGAGCGTGGGTCATGCCCTCGACGCGGTTAAGGCGGAAAATCTGCTGGGTGCGCTCCGGCAGTTCCGCCAACGCCTGCTTCAATGCCTGTCGCTGTTGCTGCGCCATTGCCTGAGCCTCCAACCCGGCCACTTCATCTTCAATCTCGGCCAACGCCTCATGGGGCACGGAGTCGGTCTTGCGCCGCGCTTCCTGGCGGATATGGTCGATCAACAGATTGCTTGCCGTGCGGTAGAGATAACCTTGGGAGTTGTCGATCCGCTCGCTGGACGGCTTTTGAGCCAGGCGCAAGAAGCTCTCCTGCACCAGGTCCGCAGCCAACTGAGGGTCCCGCACCTTGCGCAGCAGATACCGGCGCAGGGTATCGGCGTGCTTGAGAAACAGGCCCTTGAGATCCACGTCCGACAAACCGACTCCCTGGGGTGTATAGGAAACAGGCGGGCATCTTAAGCGTTGTCGAGAATGATTTTCAATTGATATCAACTCTTGGGCAGTCCCGACGGGCTTTATTCAGCGTTCGATAATCGAACGGTTATCCACAGTGCAGCGCTTGGCCAATTGACCAAATTAACCATTCAGTACATTTTGTCTCGATCAATAAAAACAACAGTGGAGACATCCCTATGCCGCCTATCGTGCTGGTCCTCAACGGCCCTAACCTGAACCTGCTTGGCACCCGCGAACCGGCCACCTATGGCCACGAGACCCTGGCCGACCTCGCCGCGCTGTGCGGTCGCAGCGCCGAACAGTTCGGGCTGAAACTGGAGTTTCGCCAGACCAACCACGAAGGCGAACTGCTGGACTGGATCCATGGCGCACGCGCCCGTTGCGCCGGGATTGTGATCAACCCGGCGGCCTGGACCCACACCTCAGTGGCCATCCGCGACGCCCTGGTAGCCAGTGAACTGCCGGTGATCGAAGTGCATCTGTCCAACGTGCATGCCCGCGAACCCTTCCGCCATCACTCCTTCGTCTCGCCTATCGCCAAAGCCGTGCTCGCCGGGTTTGGCAGCCACGGCTATCACCTGGCCCTTGAGCATTTCAGCCGGGAGCTCAAATGAAGCCACGTATCCTCGCCGGCCTGATCGGTGCCGGCATCCAGGCCTCCCGCACGCCGGCCCTGCATGAGCAGGAAGGCGATGCCCAGGGGTTGCGCTACCTGTATCGCCTGATCGATCTGGATCAGTTGCAAATAGACAGCAGCGCCCTGCCCGACTTGCTCACGGCCGCAGAGCAGATGAACTTCACCGGGCTGAACATCACCTACCCGTGCAAGCAAGTGATCCTGGCGCTGCTCGATGAACTGTCGCCCGAGGCCCAGGGTATCGGCGCGGTCAACACCGTGGTCTGGCGCGACGGCAAGCGCATCGGCCACAACACCGACTGCCTGGGTTTTGCCGAAGGATTTCGCCGCGGCCTGCATGCAGCTGCGCGCCAGCGTGTGGTGCAGATGGGTGCTGGTGGCGCAGGCGCGGCAGTGGCCCACGCACTGTTGGCCGAAGGTGTCGGGCAGTTGAGTATTTTTGATGTCGACAACGGGCGCGCGCAAAGCCTGGCGGATAACCTCAACCAGCATTTCGGCCCCGGCCGGGCATGTGCCGGCAGTGACCTGGATAGCGCCATGGCGGCGGCTGACGGCCTGGTCAACACCACGCCCATGGGCATGGCCAAGCTGCCGGGCATGCCCGTGCCAGCAGGGTTGTTGCGCGCGGCGCTATGGGTGGCGGAAATCGTCTACTTCCCGCTGGAAACCGAACTGCTGCGCACGGCCCGGGCTTTGGGCTGTCGCACCCTGGATGGAGGCAATATGGCCGTGTTCCAGGCGGTGAAGGCGTTTGAGTTGTTCAGCGGCAAGAAAGCAGATGCACAAAGGATGCTCGATCATTTCCAGAGCATGAATACTTCACTGTAGAAACCGGTTCCTAATGTGGGAGCTGGCTTGCCAGCTCCCACACAAGCCCGCACCACATTGAATTCGGCGGTGGATCAGGCCTGCAGGTAACGCAGCACCGACTCGCAGATCATCGCGCGATGCCGCTGCTTGATCGCTTCGTCCGATAACTCGATCTGAAAAATCTCACTGAAGGTATGCCGGTTGGACACCCGGTAAAAGCTGAACGAATTGATCAGCAAATGCACATCCAGCGGCTCCAGCCCCGCGCGAAACACCCCCAGCTCCGCGCCCCGACGCAAGGTCGCGCCCAGCGCTTCAAGGATATTGCTGTTCATCGCCTTGATCGCATCCGACTGTTTCACATACTCGGCGTTGTGAATGTTCTCGATGCTGACGATCCGCACAAAATCCACATTCTGGTCATGGTGGTCAAAGGTGAACTCCACCAGGCGCCGGATCGCTTCCCGCGGCTCCAACGCCGTGAGGTTCATCCGGGTCTCGGTGTTGCGGATATCACCGTAGAGCTTTTCCAGGACCTCGACGTACAACTGCTCCTTACTGCCGAAGTAGTAATAGATCATGCGCTTGGAGGTGTGGATGCGCTCGGCGATGGCGTCCACCCGCGCCCCGGAAAGCCCCTGCTGCACGAACTCGACAATGGCCTCTTGCAGAATGTTCTCGCGGGTCTTTTCCGGGTTGTTCTTGCGACTCTTGCGCGGCGCCACGGCGGCGGCGGGCAGTTCGGGCGTCGGGGTCATGGTGCGCTCACGGCCATTTATGCAGGCCGTGATTATGGGCCGCCAGGTCCCACGAAGGAAGCGCCAACGCCCTACAACTTGGCCTGGCGCACCGCCCCACTGCGCGACTTGGCCATCGCCGCCAGGCGGACCGCCACGTTGGCGGCGCCATAGCCGGCGTACCCGTTCTTGCGCTGGATAATCTCGAAGAAGAACCGCCCTTCGAAGGGCTCGGTGTACACATGAAACAGCTCACCGCCCTGGGCGTCACGGTCGTACAACACGTTGTAGTACGCCAGTTCGCTGAGGAACTGATCGTCGAAATCAAACCGCGCCGCCAGGTCATCGTAGTAATTGAGCGGGATATCCAGCAGCGGCACGCCCGCCTCCTTGGCCCGGCTGACCTCGGCAAAAATATCCGCACAATCGAAGGCAATATGATGCACCCCGGAGCCACGATAGCTCGATAGCGCGTGGGAAATGGCGGTATTGCGGTTCTCGGAAATATTCAGCGGCAGGCGGATCGAACTGCAGCGGCTGCGTAGCGCCCGGCTCTTGACCAGGCCGTAGGGGTCCGGCAGCACCACCTCGTCGTCGGCCTCGAAATCCAACAGGCTCTTGTAGAACAGCACCCAACTGTCGAGGCTGTCGGCCGGCAGGGCCATGGCCATATGGTCGATGCGCAGCAAGCCGCCGCCGCTGGTGCTGGCGGCCTGCAGGTTGAAATCGGTGTCGTAGATCCCGCCCGCGTGCTGGTCCACCAGGTAGATCAGGCTGCCATCCGGCGCGCGGACCGCCGCCAGCTCCAGTTCATTGGGCCCGACCAGGCCGCGATAAGGTTGGCCCTTGTAGGCCACCGCACGTTCCAGGGCCTTGGCGCTGTCCTTGACGCGCATCGCCGTGGCGCACAACGACGGGCCATGGGCCTCGAAAAAGTTGTGGGCAAAGGAGTAAGGCTCGCAGTTGAGGATCAGGTTGATATCGCCCTGGCGCAGCAGGCTGACGCTCTTGGAGCGGTGCTGCCCGGCCTTGACGAAGCCCAGGCGTTGCAGCCACTGGGTCAGCCGAGCGCCGAGGTTTTCATCCACCGCAAACTCGAGAAACTCGATGCCGTCGTACTCGCTGGCGGCCGGTGTCTCAAACAGGATATCCACCGGCGTGGCCTGTTGCTCCAGACGTTGGCGGGTCTTCTCTTCCAGGTACAGCAACGACCGCAAACCATCCGCCGCGTTGGCCCGGGTGGGCGCGGCGCGAAAGCCATCGTTGAAAATCTCCAGGGACAGCGGCCCGGTGTAGCCACTCTGGATGATCGGCGCGAGAAAACCCGGCAGATCGAACTCGCCCTGGCCGGGGAAGCAGCGGAAGTGCCGGCTCCACTCCAGCACGTCCATGGCAAGGATCGGCGCGTCGGCCATTTGCACAAAGAAGATCTTGTCGCCAGGGATCTGGGCGATCGCCGTCGGGTCGCCCTTGAGCGACAAGGTATGAAAGCTGTCCAGCAGCACCCCGAGGCTGGGGTGATCGATCTCGCGCACCAGTTGCCAGACCTGTTGCCAGGTGTTGACGTGCCGCCCCCAGGCCAGGGCTTCATAACCAATGCGCAAGCCACGGCGGCCGGCGTGTTCGGCCAAAAGGCTCAAGTCATCACGCAGGATCGAATGCTCACCCGTCGAGTCCGCCGAGGCATTGCTGCACACCAGCACCAGGTCAGTGCCCAGTTCCTGCATCAGGTCGAACTTGCGCTCGGCCCGCTCCAGGTTGCGCGCCAGGCGCTCGCGGCGGCATCCTTCAAAGTCACGAAAGGGCTGGAACAACGTGATGGCGATGCCCAGATCGGCACACATCTGCCGCACTTCGCGGGGGCTGCCGTCGTAATACAGCAAGTCGTTCTCGAAGATTTCCACCCCATCAAACCCGGCCGCGGCAATGGCTTCGAGCTTTTCCGGCAGGGTGCCGCTCAGGGAAACAGTGGCGATGGAACGTTGCATGGGGTGACTCCCGGCAATGAAGGCTGGTCTTGTTTGCGGAAAATTATTGGCCGCGCGCGATAAAGCAGCAATTTAAAATGTACCAACCGGTTAGTTTTATGGGCGATTATCGAACACAATGGCGATTGGCGAATTGACGATTTTTTAGCCACTGCGCACCATCGATTGCGCATCCAGGGCCGTTTTTTTGTCGGCACGCACCTGTGATCACGACCCAGAACACACCATAAAAATTTCAAAAACGGGTACCTCTCATGCCTTCGCAAAATTCCGCCGTGGCCCCGCGCCCCGGCAACCCGCAAGCGGCCATTGGCGACAAGATTCGCGGCGCCCTCGCCGTCGGCAAAACCCGCTGGGGCATGCTGGCCCTGGTGTTTTTCGCCACCACCCTGAACTACATCGACCGCGCCGCCCTGGGCGTGATGCAGCCGATCCTGGCCAAGGAGATGAGTTGGACGGCGATGGACTACGCCAACATCAACTTCTGGTTCCAGGTCGGTTACGCCATTGGTTTTGTCTTGCAAGGCCGGCTGATCGACCGGGTCGGCGTCAAGCGCGTGTTCTTCTGTGCGGTGCTGCTGTGGAGCATCGCCACCGGCGCCCACGGCCTGGCGACGTCGGCAGTGGGTTTTATGGTCTGCCGCTTTATCCTCGGCCTGACCGAAGCGGCCAACTACCCCGCCTGCGTCAAGACCACCCGTCTGTGGTTCCCCGCCGGTGAGCGTGCGGTGGCCACCGGCATCTTCAACGCCGGCACCAACGTCGGCGCCATGATGACCCCGATGCTGTTGCCGCTGGTGCTGCATGTGTGGGGCTGGCAGGCTGCCTTCTTGTGCATGGCGGCACTGGGTGGGATCTGGCTGGTGTTCTGGGGCCTGAAGTACTACAACCCCGAAGACCATCCGAGCGTGAAGCAATCAGAACTGGACTACGTGCAACAGGAAGTCGAGCCGGAACAACCGCGCGTGCCTTTCAGCCGTATCCTGCGCATGCGCGGCACATGGGCCTTCGCCATTGCCTATGCCCTGACCGCCCCGGTGTTCTGGTTCTACCTGTACTGGCTGCCGCCGTTTCTCAACCAGCAATACAACCTGGGGATCAACGTGACCCAGATGGGCATCCCGCTGATCATCATCTACCTGACGGCAGACTTCGGTAGCGTGGGCGGCGGGATTCTGTCCTCGTTCCTCATCGGTCGCGGCATGCAGCCGATCAAGGCGCGCTTGCTGTCGATGCTGCTGTTTGCCTGCTGCATCGTCGGCGTGATCATGGCTGCAGGCTCCAGCCAGCTATGGGTCGCGGTGTTTGCCATCTCCCTGGCCATCGGCGCACACCAGGCCTGGACCGCCAATATCTGGAGCCTGGTGATGGATTACACGCCCAAGCACATGATGAGCACGGTGTTCGGTTTTGGCGGGATGTGCGCGGCCATCGGCGGGATGTTCATGACGCAGATCGTCGGCCATATCCTGACCGTGACCCACAACAACTACACCGTGCTGTTCACCCTGATCCCGGCGATGTACTTCATTGCCCTGACCTGGATGTACTTCATGGCGCCGCGCAAGATCCCGACGGTCGAGGTTTGATTCACCGCCGCCGCTGCTGCCAGGCAGCGGCCAACCCGCTCAGGCAGATCACCCCGATCCCGACCACCGTGGTCAGGTCCGGGGTGTGATTGAACACCAGCCAGCCCAACAACCCCGCAAACACGATCTGGCAATAGCCGAACGGCGCCAGCAAGGCCGGCGCAGCGAAGCGGAAGGCCTGGGTCAGCATCAAGTGCGCGGTCATGCCGCAACTGCCCAGCGCCAGCATCAACAGGCCATGGCCCAGGGTTGGCACCTCCCAGAAGAACGGCACCAGCGCGCTCATCACCAGGGTGTTGCACAGGCCGGCGAAGAAGTTGCTGGTGGTCGGGCTGTCGTACTGGCTGAGGATGCGGGTCAGCAGTTGGTAGAAGCAGAAGAACAACGCCGAGACCAAGGGCAACAACACCGCCGGGGTGAACAACTCACCGCCCGGGTGCACGATGATGAGCACCCCGACAAACCCGCAGATCACCGCCAGCCACTGGCCCCGCGTCACATGCTCGCCCAGCAGCGGCACCGACAGGGCCGTCACCAGGATCGGTGCGAGAAAGTTCACCGCCGTGGCTTCCGCCAGCGGGATGTAATGCAGGGCTGCGGTAAAAAACAGGCTGGTGCCCAGCAGGCACAAGGCCCTGGCGACCTGCAACAACGGGCGCTTGCTGCGCAGCACGCGCAGGCCCGATTGCGGCAGGAAAATCCCCGCCATCAGCAGCGTATGCACCATGTAGCGGGCCCACACCACCATCACGATGGGGTAGAAGCCAGCGAGGTATTTGGACAAGGCGTCATGGCTGGAAAACAGGAGCGTCGCCAGTACAATCAGCGCGATGCCCTTGAAGGGATGGTTGACACCGGAAAGAGGGGTGCTGAGGGTCATTGAATTCTCGTGCGTGACAGGCTGAAATGACCGCCGCAAGCAGTGGCACTCAACGCGCTAATCTAGAGCGGGTGGTGCATCGGTCTCAAGAGCATAACCAAACAGCGGGCGATCAGCGCACTAAATTGCCCAAACCCAGTCCAACGCTGCACGCCAGCCTGCCATTGCACGCTTTTTAACCAAGGCCAGTCCATGAAAAAATCCCTGTTGCTCCTTTCGACCCTCGCCCTGCTCAGCGCCTGCGATAAAGCCCCCGAGGCCCCGAAGCCGGCGCCGCCCTCGGTGCAGGCGACCCTGGTCCCGGAAACCCTGCCCACCGACAAATGGGTCGGCAAGTGGATCGGCGTCGAAGGCCTGCACCTGACGGTCAGCAAAGACGACAGCATTGGCCGCGGGCACTACCTGCTGACCATACAATACGGCCTGGATGCAGATGCCTCCGGCACCTTCAAGGGCGAGGCCGGCGAAGACGGCATCATCTTCAACCGCCCCGACGGCCCGCAAGTGCTGCGCGCCGGCGACGGTGCCGCGACCGGTTTGAAATGGCTGGCAGATAAAAAAGATTGCCTGGTGGTCAATACGGGCGAAGGGTATTGCCGCGAATAACGGCCATACTCAATCACCACAACCCCGATTACTGTAGGAGCGAGCTTGCTCGCGAAAGTCGTTAACGCTAACGCCGCATGCCTGGTTTAACGCGGTGCCTTTGCGTTTTTCGCGAGCAAGCTCGCTCCTACATAACGATCATCAAGAGGATTGCCACATGCTATGGAAAAAGGGTCGGCGCAGCGACAACGTGGTCGACGCGCGTAATGACGGCGGCGGTGGCGGCGGCATGCGCTTTGGCGGCGGCAAGGGCCTGAGCCTGACCGCTATCGTGCTGATCGTCGGCATCGGCCTGCTGACCGGCCAGGACCCGATGCAGATCCTCGGGCAACTGAGCGGCCAGATGACCGAGCAAGCCCCCTCGGTCAGCCCGCAAACACGCCAGGCACCACCGGCCAACGATGAACAGGCGGACTTCGTGCGTGCCGTGCTGGGCGATACCGAAGACACCTGGGGCCAGGTGTTCCAGGAAAACGGCCTGGCCTACAAGAATCCCAAGCTGATCCTGTTCCGTGGCCGGGTGAATTCCGCCTGCGGCGGCGCCACCTCCGCCAGCGGCCCGTTCTATTGCCCGGCCGACCAGCAGGTCTACCTGGACTTGGATTTCTTCCGGGAAATGTCCCAACGCTTCCAGGCGGCCGGGGATTTTGCCCAGGCTTATGTGATCGCCCACGAAGTGGGTCACCACGTGCAAACCCTGCTGGGGATTTCGTCAAAGATCCAGGTCGCGCGCCAGCAAGGCCGGCAGATGCAAGGCGATGGTGGCCTGCTGGTCCGCCAGGAACTGCAAGCCGACTGCTTTGCCGGGGTCTGGGCCAACCGTGCGCAAAAACGCCTGAACTGGCTGGAGCCGGGTGATATCGAAGAGGCGCTGAACGCTGCCAACGCCATCGGCGATGACCGCTTGCAGCAACAGGGCCAGGGCCGCGTAGTCCCCGACTCGTTCACCCACGGCACCTCACAACAGCGGGTCCGCTGGTTCAAGACCGGGTTTGCCCAGGGCCAGATCAGCCAATGCGATACGTTTTCGGCCAAGAGTCTGTAAATGAATACACGCTGCGGGTGGCTGCTGGGCCTGCTGATCACCTGCTCGACCGCCACCCTGGCCGCCGAGCAGGCGGTCAAGGTGATCAGCCCGGATCGATTCACCCTGCAAGCCGGCGACCTGAGCCTGGGCCTGAGCCAGGACTGGCGCCAGCCGCTGCCGCAGATCACCCGCGCGTTGATTATCGTGCATGGCCGGCTGCGCAACGCCCAGACCTACCTCAAAAGCGCCCAAGCCGCTGCGGCCCACGCGGGGCAAAGCGCCAACACCCTGGTGATCGCGCCGCAGTTTCTCAACGACGCCGATATCCAGCGCCATCACCTGGGCGATAGCGTGCTGCGCTGGCACCGCAATGGGTGGATGGCTGGCGAGTCGTCAATCGGCCATGGCCAGATCAGTTCCTACGGCGCCCTGGACCAGATCATCAAGCATCTGGGCAACCGCAAACTGTTCCCGGCGCTCAAGGAAATAGTGGTCGCCGGGCATTCCGGTGGTGGCCAGGTGGTGCAACGCTTTGCCCTGACCGGCCATGACCACCCGGCCCTGCACGCGGCGGGGATCAGCCTGCGCTATGTGATCGCCAACCCGTCGTCCTACGCCTACTTCAGCCCGCAACGCCCGGTGCAATTCGCCCCAGCCAGTTGCCCGGGGTTCAATGACTGGAAGTACGGCATGCAAAAGCTGCCGGCCTACGCCAACGGCCAAAGCCCCGAGCAACTGGAAAAAGCCTACGCCGCGCGCGAAATCACCTACCTGCTCGGCCAGCAGGACACAGACCCCAACCATCCGGCCCTGGACAAAAGCTGCGCAGCCGAGACCCAGGGCGCCTACCGGCTGATTCGCGGGCATAACTATTTCAACTACCTCAAGCAACGTCATCCGCAGTTGAGCCAGCGGTTGGTTGAAGTACCGGGGGTTGGGCATGACGGCGACAAGATGTTCACCTCGCCGCAGGGGCAGGCGGTCCTGTTCCGATAATCCGTCAGACAAAACCCAATCAAAAATGTGGGAGCGGGCTTGCTCGCGAAAGCAGCCTGTCAGTTGATGCATGTGCCGACTGACACACCGCTTTCGCGAGCAAGCCCGCTCCCACATTTGATTTTTGATGCTTGCTTTAGATCATCTGGCGTAATGCCGCGCAGTCCCTGGCGTGCCAATCGGCCAATTCCGGCCATGGGTTTTGCGGCAAGTTCACCAACACCGTCCGCGTGCCCGCCGCCCGCCCGCAATCGAGGTCGAAGCGATAGTCACCCACCATCACCATCTCGCCGGGAGCCACATCCCAGGCCTGCGCCAGCTTCAACAGGCCTCCGGGATCCGGCTTGGGCGGTGCGTCGTCGCGGCCCAACACGTCTTCCACGGCAAAACAGTCCGCCAGGCCGATCGCCTGCAAGGTGATATGGGCCAGTTCCTGAGCATTACGCGTCAGGATCCCTAGGCGATAGCCTCGTGCCGCCAAGTCCCGCACCAATTCCACCGCGCCCGTGGCCGCCACCGAGCCCAGTGCCAGCTCGCGCTCATGTTCCAGCAACCAGGCATGTTTGGCCGCCGACTCAGCGGCAGGCAGTGCCGCCAAGTGGGTGAGAATGTCGTCGGCAGGTGGAATATCCAGAGCCACGCGGATCGCTGCGAAGTCATGCACGGCCACGGTGAGGGTGCCGTCCATATCAAACACCCAGTGCTTAACATCCGCCAGGCTCATGCCCAATCCTTGCGATGGCGGATCAAGCCTTCCTGCGTCACCGAGGCCACCAGTTGGCCGGCGCGGTTATACACACTGCCACGGGAGAACCCACGGGAATTGCCGGCCCAGGGACTGTCCATGGCGTACAGCAACCAGTCGTCGGCCCGCAGGTCGGCGTGGAACCACAACGCGTGGTCGAGGCTGGCCACTTGCATATCCTTCTGCCACACGGTCTTGCCATGGGGCAGCAACGAGGTGGTCAGCAGGCCGAAGTCCGAGGCATAGGCCAGCAGGTACTTGTGCAGCGCTGGCAAGTCGGCCAGAGCACCATCGGCGCGGAACCACACGTATTTGACCGGATCGGTCGGCTGCGGATTGAACGGGTCTTTCTCGGTCACCGGCCGCACTTCGATGGGCTTGGGGCACAGCAGTTTTTCGCGCATGGCTTCGGGAATCAGGTGCACACGCTGCTGGGTCAGTTCCAACTCCGACGGCAGGTTCTCCGGCCCCACTACCACCGGCATGGTGGTCTGATGCTCGAAGCCTTCTTCGTCGTACTGGAACGAGGCGCTGCAGGTGAAGATCGGGTTGCCCTTCTGGATCGCCGTCACCCGGCGCGTGCTGAAACTGCCGCCATCGCGTACCCGGTCCACTTGATAGACCACCGGCAGCGCGGCATCCCCAGGGCGCAGGAAATAGCCGTGCAACGAATGCACATGCCGCGCTTCTTCGACGGTCTGACTGGCCGCCGACAGCGACTGGCCCAACACCTGGCCGCCGAACAGTTGGCGAAAGCCCAAGTCCTGGCTGCGGCCGCGAAAGAGGTTTTCCTCAATCGGTTCCAGGGTCAGCAAATCGACCAGATCTTCCAACACTTGGCTCATACACTCTCCTCAGAGCAAAACGGTTTCTACCTTCTATTTTTCTACTGTAGGAGCGAGCTTGCTCGCGAAAACACCAGAGACGACGCGGGGTATCAGGCCCTGCGCGTTATCGTTGACGTTTTTCGCGAGCAAGCTCGCGCCTACAAGTATTACCGCCTGCCTATCCGTGCAGCGTGTCCAACCATTGGGCGCGGGTGATGCGATACAACACATGATGGCGCAGCGGATCGTCCGCCGCGAGCCTGGGGTGTTGAAAATCTGCCGTCGGATCGTAATGCATGCCAATGGCCTGCATGACTTTCTGCGACGGCAGATTGGCCTCGGTGGTGAAGGCCACTATCTCGTCCAACTGCAAACGGTCAAAACCACAGCGCAATGCGGTCCAGGCCGCTTCGCTGGCAAAGCCCAGGCCCCAGTGCTCGCGGGCCAGGCGCCAGCCAATCTCCACCGCTGGGGTGAAGTCAGCCTCAAAGCCGACATTCATCAACCCCGTCAGGCCGATAAACTCGCCGGTGTCCTTACGCTCAAGGGCCCACGCGCCAAACCCGTACTCGGCAAAATGCCCGCGTATTCGCCCGATCAATGCCGCGCTTTCCAGACGATCCAGGGGGGCCGGAAAATAGCGCATCACCTGCGGATCGGCGCCCATCCGGGCAAACGCCGGCAGATCGCTGTCGCGCCATTGGCGCAGCACCAGGCGTGCACTTTCCAACTCCAGTATTGGCTCCATCGTTCCCCTCCCTTGCCATGTGCGTGAGTGTACAGCGCTGTTAAGATCCTTCGCTGGTTCCTGTCAGAAATTGCCATGCCTTTGCCACTGATCTACCACGACGACTACAGTCCCGAGTTCCCGGCGGATCATCGCTTCCCCATGGACAAGTTCCGCCTGCTGCGCGATCACCTGGTCGACAGCGGCCTGACTCAGGACAGCCAACTGCTGCGCCCGGCATTGTGCCCGGCCGAGGTCCTCGCCCTGGCCCATGACCCTGGCTATATCGAACGCTATATGAGCGGTGAGTTGTCCCGCGAAGACCAACGGCGCCTGGGCCTGCCCTGGAGCGAAGCCCTGGCCCGGCGCACCGTACGCGCAGTCGGCGGCTCTTTGCTGGCGGCCGAACAGGCCCTGGAACACGGCCTGGCCTGCCACCTGGCGGGCGGCACCCACCACGCCCATTACGATTACCCGGCGGGCTTTTGCATCTTCAATGACCTGGCGGTGATCAGCCACTACCTGCTGGCCAGCGGGCGGGCCAACCGCGTGCTGATCTTCGACTGCGACGTGCATCAGGGCGATGGCACCGCGCGCATCCTCCACGACACGCCGGATGCCATTACCGTGTCCCTGCACTGCGAAAAAAACTTCCCGGCGCGCAAGGCCACCAGCGACTGGGACATCCCGCTGCCCATGGGTATGGGCGATGCCGACTACCTCAAGGTGGTGGACGACGCCCTCAACTACCTGTTGCCGCTCTACCAGCCCGACCTAGTGCTGTATGACGCGGGTGTCGATGTGCACAAGGACGACGCCCTCGGTTACCTCAAGCTGACAGACGCAGGCGTCGCCGCCCGTGATGAAAGCGTGATGCGCCATTGCCTGGGCCGCGACATCCCGGTGATGGGCGTGATCGGTGGCGGCTACAGCAAGGACCGCCCTGCCCTGGCCCGCCGCCACGGCATCCTGCACCACAGTGCCCAGCGGGTATGGACGTCATCAGGTTGTCATTGAAGTGTGGGTGCGTTACCCACAATGCCTGTGGAACGGCCTGTGGATAAGTTGAGCGTAAGCGTCTGCAAGGCACACGCCGTATAGGGTGTAGGAACGTGTACGTTTTTTGATCAGGCAGTTTCGCGGTCCTCGGGTAGAATGCTCGGCCTACTTCGCCGAACCGCAGTCACCGCCATGCCCCATATCCCAGCCCAGCCTTATCACGTCACGATCATCGGCGGCGGTCCCGCCGGGCTGATGGCCGCCGAAGTCCTGAGCCAGGCCGGGGTCCAGGTGAACCTGTATGACGGCATGCCCTCGGTGGGGCGCAAGTTCCTGTTGGCCGGCGTAGGTGGCATGAATATCACCCACTCCGAAGCTTATCCGGCATTTCTCTCGCGCTATGCCGAACGCGCCCCAGACATCGCTCCGCTGCTGCGCCAGTTTGGCGCCGAGGCGTTGTGCGAATGGATTCATGGCCTGGGGATAGAAACCTTTGTCGGCAGCTCTGGCCGGGTGTTTCCGACCGATATGAAAGCCGCGCCGCTACTGCGCGCCTGGCTCAAGCGCCTGCGCGACCAACGGGTAGTTATCCACACCCGCCACCGCTGGCTGGGCTGGAATGCCGATGGCGGATTAATTATCCACAGCCCGGATGGCGAGAAAACTGTCCACAGCGATGCCGTGCTCCTGGCCCTCGGCGGCGGCAGCTGGTCGCGTTTGGGATCCGACGGTGCCTGGCTCACGTTGCTGGAAGACAAAGGCGTGCCTTACGCCCCGCTGCAACCGAGCAACTGTGGCTTCGAGGTGACGGCCTGGAGCGACTTGATGGTGAGCAAATTCGCCGGAGCGCCGCTGAAAAACGTCGCCATTGGTTTAGCAGATGACAAACCCCGATTGGGCGAATGCGTGGTCACCGCGACCGGTATCGAGGGCAGCTTGATTTACGCGCTGTCGGCGCCGATTCGCGAAGCGATCAACCACGATGGATCCGCCACCGTGCATATCGACCTGCTGCCGGGCAAGCCGCTGGACAAGGTGCAGGCGGCACTGGCCAAACCCCGTGGCTCACGTTCGATGAGCAAGCATTTGCACAGTCAGTTGGGGCTGGATGGGGTAAAAGCCGCGCTGTTGCGCGAGTTGGCGCCCGCCGAACACTTCAACGACCAGCAACAATTGGCCACGGATATCAAGGCTCTGCCGCTGACGCTGGTGAAAACCCGGCCAATGGACGAAGCCATCAGCACCGCTGGCGGTGTACCGTTTGAAGCATTGGATGAGCGCTTGATGCTCAAGCAATTGCCGGGGGTGTTCTGTGCCGGGGAGATGCTGGACTGGGAGGCGCCGACGGGCGGTTATTTGCTGACGGGGTGTTTTGCCAGTGGGCGGGCTGCGGGGCGCGGGATGCTGGAATGGCTCCAACGCCGATAGTTGCGGCGAACTCAGGTCCGCCATCGCAGGCAAGCCAGCTCCCACATTTGAATGTGTTCACAGTTCAAATGTGGGAGCTGGCTTGCCTGCGATGAGGCCCTGACAGGCAGCAAAGAATTACTTCTTCTTACGCGGCCCGGTATTGAACACCGGCACCTTGCGCACCGGCTTGATCGAAGGCTCAGCCGCCACTTCACCGCTTTCTACCCATTTACCCAGGTTGCGCTTGCCGCCACCACCCGAGGTTTTCGGCTTCTTCGGTTTTTTCGGCTTCTTCACCACCTGGCCACTGGCATCGGTGTCCGGCACGCGGTGTTCCGGTTCGAAGTCCTGTTCCATTTTGCGGGTCAGGGTCTGGCGGGTCAGCATCTCGATGGCCGAAAGCATATTCACTTCATCGGCACACACCAGGGAAATCGCCTCGCCGGTGTTGCCAGCCCGGCCAGTACGGCCGATGCGGTGGATGTAATCCTCGGCGACAATCGGCAGGTCGAAGTTGACCACCATCGGCAAATCTTCGATATCCAGACCACGGGCCGCCACATCGGTGGCCACCAGGATTTGCACGTCGCTGGCCTTGAAGCGGTCCAGGGCTCGTTGGCGCGTAGCTTGTGGCTTGTCGCCGTGAATGCCGTCGGCATTGATCCCCAGGCCTTGTAGCTTATCTACCAGCGCATCCACGCCATTGCGGGTCTTGGCGAACACCAGCACCTGCTTCCATTTGCCCTTGCGCATCAGGTGCACAAACAGCTCGGCCTTGCGCTTCTTGTCCACCGGCACCACCCACTGCTTGACGGTGTTGGCGGCGACGTTGCGCGGGCTGACTTCAATGCTCAAAGGGTCATTGAGCATCTGCCCGGCCAGCAGGCGGATATCGTCGGAGAAGGTCGCGGAAAACAGCAGGGTCTGGCGCTTTTTCGGCAGCATGCGGTAAATGTTCGCCAGTTCTTCCGAGAAGCCCAAGTCGAGCATGCGGTCGGCTTCATCCAGCACCAGGGTTTGCAGCTGATTGAGTTTCAGCGCGTTCTGGCGGAACAGGTCGATCAAGCGCCCAGGGGTGGCAACCAGAATGTCGACGCCCTTGCGCAGCTTCATCATCTGCGGGTTGATGCTGACGCCGCCGTATACCGCGTAGGTGGTCAGGGGCAGGTGTTCAGCATACTCGGCGACGCTGGCGTGGACCTGCTCGGCCAACTCGCGGGTCGGGCACAGGATCAAGGCGCGCACCGAGTTAGCGGTGACTTTCGGCCCTTCCATGGTCAGCAATTGCAGGAGCGGCACGGCAAAACCGGCGGTCTTGCCAGTGCCGGTCTGGGCCGCAGCCATCAGGTCGCGACCGGCCAGCACCGCCGGAATGGCTTGCGCCTGCACCGGCGTCGGGGTCTGGTAGCCAAGCGCCTCAAGGGCGCGCAGCAAGGGTTCGATCAGGCCAAGTGTGGCGAAAGTCATGTGTTTACCGTAGGAAAAATTCAGCGCAAGGGCGTAATGCGCGGCAGTTTACCTTATTTCCGGCTTCGGCTTACGCCACTGGGGCAGGCTGATCAACAGCACTGCGCTGATGATCACGAGCATCGCCAGGGCTTCTTCCAGGCCGATGGTCTCGCCGACAAACACAATCCCCAGCAATACCGCCACGGCCGGGTTGACGTAGGCATAGCTGGTGGCCGCTGCCGGACGCACATGCTTGAGCAGGTACATATACGCGTTGAACGCGATGATCGAGCCAAATACGGTCAAGTAGGCCAGGGCCAGCCAGCCTTCCACCGGGGGCATCGCCTCCAGGTGTTCGCCCTTGAGTGCGCTGCCGATCAACAGCACCACACCGGCGATCAGCATTTCAGCGGCGCTGGCCATGGCGCCCTGAGGCAACGGCAAGTGCCGGCTCCAGACCGAACCAAACGCCCAGGAAGCGGCGGCGAACAACAGCAGCCCAGCGCCCAGTGGGCTCGACTGCAGGTTGGAGCCCATATTGAGCATGGCGATGCCGATCATCCCCAGGATTACCCCGGCCCATTCCAGACGGGTGTTACGCGCGCCCCAGAAATATCCGCAGAGCAAGGTAAACAGCGGCACCGTCGCTACCGCCAGCGCGGCGACGCCGGAGGTCACGCCGGTGTGTTCAGCCACACTCACGGCACCATTGCCGAACGTCAGCAGCAAAATGCCGATCATGCCCGCGGCTTTCCACTGCGCCCAGGTCGGCGCCGGCACCCCGCGCCAGCGCAAGTAGCCATACATCAGCGCCCCCGCCGTACAAAAGCGAATCCCCGCCAGCATCAACGGCGGCCAGTACTCCACACCAATGCGGATAACCAGGTAGGTAGAACCCCAGATCACGTACAACGCAAAAAAAGCGGCGATCAACGGTAACGGAAAACGACGTGGGCCAGGCATGGGCAGCTCTGCGGCAAGACAAGGGATCGCTATTTTAGGAATCCACGCCAGTAAACATAAGTTACAAAACCTGTTTAAAGCGCCCATACACTTTTCAAATCATGGTTATCAAGGCTATAAGCCTTGTATTCGAAAGCCCCCTATCGCCAGAGCCTTATCATGGACAAATACGACCGCATGCTCCTCAGCGCCCTGCTGGAGGATGGCCGCGCCACCTACGCGCAACTGGCCCGCACCGTTAACCTCTCCGCCCCCGCCGTGGCCGAACGCGTGGCCAAGCTGGAAGCCAGCGGCGTGATTACCGGCTACCAGGCCAAGGTCGACCTGTCCAAGATCGGCTTGCCGATCCAGTGCACGATCGAACTGCGCTTGACCAACAACGGCAGCCAGAAGGTGTACGACGCCCTGGCAGAAATCCCCGAGTTGACCGAATGCCACCGGGTCACCGGCGACCCGTGCGTGATCATGCAGGCGGCGGTGGGTTCGATGCCAGAACTGGAAAACCTGATCAACCGCGTGGCGAAGTTTGGCTTCAGCAAGACCTCGATCATCTTGTCGAGCGCCATAGCTCGGCGGGTGCCGCTGGGGCATTTGGAGGGGAAGAATGGCGGCGCCTGAGCGCAGGCCTAGTGTTGATCGGGTTGCAGGGGCTGGATGCGAATAAGTGTAGGAGCGGGCTTGCCCGCGATAGCGGTGTGTCAGGCCCGAATGGCTAAACTGACACACCGCCATCGCGGGCAAGCCCACTCCCACAGTTTGATCTTAGTTGTGCTCGGGATTGAGATCAGAACCCGCGATGCTTCTTCAGATGGTCATTGATCTTCGCCGCCGGCACTTTCTGCAAGCTGCACAGCAGGTCATGGGACAGCTCGCGCAAGCCGTGGGTGCGGCGCAGTTCCTGGGCCAGGTGGGCGGTGAGGTTGGCCGCCATTTCCGCGTCCGCCATCGCCCGGTGAGCCTTGCCGGTATGGGGCAACTGGGCGTAGGAGGTCAAGGTGCCGAGCTTGTGGTTGGGCGCCGTGGGCATCAGCCGGCGGGCCAGGAGCAGTGAACAGGCGAATTTTTGCAGGCGGGTGCGGCGGATCAGGCCGAGCTCGAAGTCCCAGAACTTCTGGTCGAACGCGGCGTTGTGCGCCAGTAGCGGTGTGGTGCCGACGAACTCGTTGACCTCATTCATCACCCGCTCCGCCGGCGGTGCGCTGCGCAGCATGGCGTTGCTGATGCCGGTCAGTTGCTCGATAAAACCCGGCACGCGTACGCCGGCGTTCATCAGGCTCTGGTAGCGGTCCACAATCTGGCCCTGTTCCAGGATGACCACGGCAATTTCCGTGGCCCGGCAACTGCTGCTCGGCGAGATGCCGGTGGTTTCAAAGTCGATGACCGCTATACGTTCCAAACCTGTTCCAACCCCATCTGAAAATCTATTTGAGCAACAACGCGCCTTCGATAGGCACGTAGCGGCTGGCTGCGCGGATCAACGAGTTGGCCGTCAACCCCGGCACGCCGTAAGCCACGGCTTCGACGCCATGTTTATGAATGATGCGGTCGAGCAACATGTCGAAATCGCCATCCCCCGAGGCCAGCACTACTTCATCGACATGGTCGGCGGCGTCCATGATGTCGATGGTGATGCCCACGTCCCAGTCGCCCTTGGCCGAGCCATCGCTGCGCTGGATGTACGGCTTGAGCTTCACGGTAAAGCCCAGGTTGCGCAGGATCTGCTGGAACTGCTGCTGCTTGCTGTCGCCACGGTCGATGGCATAGGCATACGCCTCAACGATCTGCCCGCGCTGGCTGATATCAGCCCACAGGGCGGCGTAGTTGAAGTGGCAGCCGTAGGCTTGGCGCACGGTGTAGTAGAGGTTCTGCACATCGGCGAACACTGCTATTTTTTTCACCGCATATCCTCATGGCACCGGGGACGTGATGGCCCGCAAAGGCGCTCAGTATGCCAGCCAAGAGGAGGTTTCCGAGAAAAATCAGACCGGGGCGACAGAGCGCCCCGATTCAGTGAGTGTCAGACGAAGGAATCGTCGTCACCAAAGTAGGAGGAGTCGTCGGCATAACCACTGTCGGCGAAGCTGTCAGCGCTGTCATTGCCCCAACCGCCGTTGTCACTGGCCGGCGCCGGCTCTTCGCGGACGATCTCTTCCACCACCTGCGGCTGCTGGTTATGGCTGAACAGACTGCTGATGCCTTGGGCCAGCATCACACCACCGGCCACGCCGGCTGCGGTTTTCAGGGCGCCGCCGAGAAAGCCGCCACCGGCGGGCGCTGCCTGCTGGGGTTGCTGATAATTCTGTTGCGGTGCAGGCGCGCTGTTGAAGCCCGGTCGGGTCGGCTCGCGCCAACCACCCGCGCCAGAGGCCGGCGCGCTGGGCGCAGGCTGCGGCTCGCGGGAGCTGCCGCCAAAGATGCTCGACAGGAACCCACCGCTGCTCGCGGCCGGCTGCGCGGTCTTGGCCCGCTGCAACTCATCCTGCAATTGCTGGATCTGCTGCGCCTGCTGCTTGTTCTGCGCATCCAGGCTCTTGATCGCGGCTTCCTGCACCAGAATCGCCTGGGTCATGAAATACCCGGCGGCTGGTTGGCGAGTAATGTGCTCCTTGATCCGCGCTTCTGCCTGGGCGTCGCGGGGGGCTGAGTCCGTTTCGGCTTGCTGCAACCGTGAAAACAGTCCATCGATCAGGGTTTGCTCTTCGCTGTTCATGGCGACCTCGTTAGATTGCCGGTAAAAATCTGCGTCCCGCCCGCAATGGGCAAGGTACGCCACCAGTAATGGGGCTGGCCCGCGGCGTTTCAATGGTCTTTACCCAAGGTTTACGTTTGTCGGTGATCGGTTAAAGTGTCCGCTGCTTTTTTGGCCTGTGATGACTTTGATGAATCCGTTGACCGTTCTGCGCGACTCTTTCTACTTTTTCCAGCGCAACCTGGGCGCCATCGTGCAGTTGTGCCTGCCGCTGGTGATTCTGGAAGCCGCCCTGCAACAAGTGCTCGACCGTTCGCTGGGCCCGGATGCATTCCCCGGCTACAGCGTGGTCGTGGGGTTGCTGGTGTATCCGCTGTACACCGCGGCCTTGATCCTGTTCCTCGACGCCCGCAGCCGTGGCGAGTCGCCGCGCACCGCTGACGTGCTGGCCATGGCGCTGACCCTGTGGCCTCGCTATGCGCTGCTGACCGCCATGAGCACCCTGCTGATCCTGCTGGGGCTGTCGCTGTATTTCCTGCCGGGGATATGGCTGATGGTCACCCTGGCCTTCGCCGAGTACCTGTTGGTTTTGCGCGGCATGTCTGCGCTGGCGGCGATGAAGGAAAGTTTGCGCCTGACCCGGGGGCATTTCCTGCGCATCCTGGTGTGCCTGTTGTGCGTAATGGCCCCACTGTGGCTGCTCAAGGGCGCCAGCGTCTCTGCCTGGCCCGACCTCCAGAACCCACTGCTGGCGGTGCTGATCGACAGCGCCCATAGCTTCTTGCAGTTGTTTACCAGCGTGGTGCTGTTCCGCCTGTTCATGCTGATCGCCGGTGATGCCGACGCCCGCTAACATGACCCTTGGGCTCCCGGCCGCCGGTCGGGTATGCTCGGTGCCTGTCCAGCAGCGCCATAAGGCGAGCCGATGACCCGTTTACTGCGTATAACCCTGCTGAGCCTGCTGATCCTCGCAGGTTTGTTGAGCGCCCTGCTCTACAGCCTGACCTGGCGCCCCGCCGACAAACAGACCTTGCCCGTCAGCTGCGTCGCCCCGCGTGCGCCGACGCTGTTGCCCGGCCAGGCGCTCAAGGTGATGACCTGGAACGTGCAATACCTGGCGGGCAAGAACTACGTGTTCTGGTACGACACCCCCGACGGCAGCGGCCCGGACGAACGCCCCACCATTGAAGACATGGCCTCCAGCCTGGACGAAGTGGCGCGGGTGATCCGTGACGAACAGCCGGACGTGCTGTTGCTGCAGGAGTTGGACGAAGGCGCCAAGCCCTCCCATTACCAGGATCAACTGGCGCTGCTCCAGGAGCGTCTGGTGGACCTCTACCCGTGCAGCGTCCAGGCCTTCGACTGGAAAGCCGACTTTGTCCCCGACTGGCATATATTCGGCAGCGTCGGCCGCAAGCTGGTAACCCTCAGCCGCTACCAGATCGAACATGCCGAACGCCTGCAACTGCCGGTGGCTTCGGGCAACCTGATCAGTCGCCAATTCCAACCCAAGCCAGCATTGCTGCTCAGCTACCTGCCATTAAGCGATGGCGGCCAACTGGCGGTGCTCAACACCCGCCTGGACAATGGCGCGCCCGGCCACAGCGCGGTGCGCGAACAAGTACAGGCAACCGTCAAACTGCTGGATAAATTCGAAAGCCGGGGCACGCCGTGGCTGATTGGCGGGGATTTCAACCTGCTGCCGCTGGGGCAATTCCTGCGCCTGGACGCCGGCAGGCGCGGACAGTATTCACCGGACAGTGAGCTGCATCTGCTGTGGGACAAATACCCGATGATCCCCAGCAACAGCCAATCCAGCGGGATTGACCGAGCGCAGTGGCTGACCCACTTCCCCAATGACCCGAGCCTCGATGGGCCGGATCGCACGGTGGATTATCTATTCTTCAGCCCACGCCTGAAAAAAGTGGAAGCGCGGGTGCGGCAGGACGATACGTTACGTATTTCCAATCATTTGCCGGTGATTGCGCGGTTCCTGCTGCCTGCGGCGCAATAGCAAACACCCCCAAACCCAATGTGGAATAGGGTTTGTGTAGGAGCTGGCTTGCCTGCGATAGCGGTCTGTCATCCAGAACCTGGCTAACTGCCCCACCGCCATCGCAGGCAAGCCAGCTCCCACATTTAGATCTCGATCGGGATTACTTGCGGGGCTTGATCCGCGCAGTCGCTTCTGCCACCAAGGGGTCATCCGGCCAGTAATGCTTGGGATACCGCCCCTTCAGATCCTTCTTCACCTCGGCGTAGGTACTGCGCCAGAAGTTCGCCAGATCCTGGGTCACCTGCACCGGCCGCCGCGCTGGCGACAGCAGGTGCAACTTCACCACCTGCCGCCCACCGGCGATGCGTGGGGTGTCGGCAAGGCCGAACAACTCCTGCAAGCGCACCGCAAGAATCGGCGGCTGCTCACTGTAGTCCAGGCGCACCGATGAGCCCGACGGCACTTTCAAATGATGGGGCGCCAGTTCGTCCAGGCGCTGGGGCAGCGGCCAAGGCAACAGGTTATGCAGGAAGCTGGAAATATCCAGGTTGGCGAAATGGCTCAAGCGCGAGACCTTGCCCAGGTACGGCATCAACCAGTGCTCCAGGCTGGCGAGCAAGGCGCTGTCGCTGACGTCAGGCCATTGACTGGGTTTGCCGGCATCCAGTTGACGCAGCAACATGACGCGGGCCTGCCACTGGCGCAGCTCCGGGGTCCAAGGCAGCAGCTCCAGGCCCTTGCGCCGTACCAGATTGACCAGCGCCTGGCTGCGGGCGGACTCGTCCAGACCCGTCAGCGGCTCGCGGCTGAGGACCAGTTCACCAACCTTGCGCTGGCGTTCGGCGCGCAACACGCCTTCGCGCTCATCCCAATCCAATTGATCGAAGCTGCGCACTTGCTCGGCTAATACCGAATCGAACAGCGCCGGATCAAAATCCGCAGCCAGGTAGATCCGCTCTTCACGCTGGCCCTGCCGGCTGCCCAGGTCGGCGATCACCAACCATGCTTGTTTCATCAGGCTATCGGCCTCTGCAAACAACGCGGCGCGACCGTTGGCCAGGCGATATTCCGCACCGCCCGCACGACGCTGCTGCGCCACCCGGTCGGGGTAGGCCAGCGCCAGCAACGCGCCAAGCCAACGCGGGTGATCGGGATCGGCCACCGGCTGCTCGGCCTTGCCTCTTAGATAACCGCGATACTGCCGGGCCAACTGCCTGGCCCGCTGTACGCCACCTTGAGTGCCACGGGCGCGCTCCTCGCCGGACAACAACGCCAGGCGACTGTGCAAATCGGCGCCCGCACCGCGCAAGATGTCGCGCTCGCCCAGTAGCGCGGCGACATCACACGCCATGTTCGCCAGCCCCAGGTCCTGGCCGCGCAGC
Source organism: Pseudomonas hygromyciniae (assembly GCF_016925675.1). Classification (NCBI taxonomy): domain Bacteria; kingdom Pseudomonadati; phylum Pseudomonadota; class Gammaproteobacteria; order Pseudomonadales; family Pseudomonadaceae; genus Pseudomonas; species Pseudomonas hygromyciniae. Next base: position 5,153,018 of record NZ_CP070506.1, read on the forward strand.
AACAAATGTGCAATACGCGGGTGCGCCGGCAGGCTGGCCATTTTCTGCCCGTGGGGAGTCAAGATCGCGTCCTTCAACGCGCCCAAACGTTCCAGCAAATCCTGGGCCTGGGCATAGGCGGCGGTGGGCGGGACATCAAGCCAGACCAACTGCGTCGGCGTCACGCCCCAACGCGCCAGTTGCAGGGCGAGGCCGGCCAGGTCCGCCGAGAGGATTTCCGCGCTGCCATAGGCCGCCAGCCCTTCATGCTGGTCTTCGGACCACAAGCGATAACACACGCCTGGCTCCAGTCGCCCGGCCCGGCCTGCGCGCTGCGTAGCACTGGCACGGGAGATGCGCTGGGTGTCGAGACGGGTCATGCCGCTACCGGGGTCAAAACGCGGGACCCGCGCCAGCCCCGCGTCGATCACCACCCGCACGCCATTGATGGTCAGGCTGGTCTCGGCAATGTTGGTGGCCAGCACCACCTTGCGCTTGCCCGCCGGCGCCGGGTCAATGGCTGCCCGCTGGGCTGCCAGATCGAGCTCGCCATGCAGCGGGCAGAGCAGCACATCGCTACGCTCACCGAGGGCGTCGGCCAGCTGTTGATTGACCCGGCGAATCTCCGCCTGCCCCGGCAGGAACACCAGCACGCTGCCGGTTTCGTCGTGCAGGGCTTCAAGGATGGTCTGCACCAACCGTGGCTCGATAAATTCACCGGGCTGAAACGGCCGCCCCCAGCGCATCTGCACCGGATACATGCGGCCTTCGCTGCGCAGGATCGGTGCGTCGTCCAGCAGACCCGACAAACGTTCGCCTTCGAGGGTGGCGGACATCAGGAGGATTTTCAGCGGCTGCTCGTCGCGAAACAGTTCGCGGCCATTAAGGCTCAGGGCCAATGCCAGGTCGGCGTCGAGGCTGCGCTCGTGGAATTCGTCGAAGATCAGCAGGCCCACGCCATCGAGTGCCGGATCATCCTGCAGGCGGCGGGTGAGGATGCCTTCGGTGACTACTTCGATACGGGTGTTGGGGCCGACCTTGCTGTCCAGGCGGATGCGGTAGCCGACGGTTTCCCCGACATTTTCCCCCAGTTCACTGGCCAAGCGCTCGGCGGCGGCACGGGCGGCGAGCCGACGGGGTTCAAGCATCAGGATGGTTTGCCCGGCCAGCCAGGTTTCATTCAACAGCGCCAACGGCACCCGCGTGGTTTTACCGGCGCCGGGCGGTGCTTCGAGCACAGCTTCATGGCGCGTCGCCAAGGCTTCACGCAAGGCGGGTAAAACATCATCGATTGGCAACGAATTCATACTGGCTCCAAGGCAGAGCGGCGAGTATAACGGCGAACGGCTGGATATCGGTGGAGTGCCGCGTCCAATTGGAATGCGACCAAAAGTAGGCGCTGGCCCCCACATTAGAGGGGGGGCGCGCGGTAGATCTGCTTTATAGTCAACCCATACAAGTTCAGGAGAATCCCATGCGTATTGCTACCCGTGTCATCGGCGGTGTTCTGGCCGTCACCCTGTTGAGCCAACTGACGGCCTGCGGTTCGATTTTCTATCCTGACCGCCGTGGCCAGATCGACGGCAAGATCGACCCAGCGATTGCCGTGCTCGATGCGGTCGGCTTGCTGTTCTACGTGATCCCCGGCCTGATCGCCTTCGGCGTGGACTTCGCCACCGGCGCGATTTACTTCGAGCCGGGCAAGACCGCACAAGTGGCCCCCGAGAAGCTGCAAGAAGCCATCGGCGCCGACGGCAAGGTGGATAACACCAAGCTGCAAACCATCATCGAGCACGAAACCGGGCGCAGCCTGCCGCTGGATGACCCGCGCCTGATCCAGTTCAAGGGCAGCGTGCAGCAACTCGCGTCCCTGGGCCTGCAACCTGCCGCGTAAGGATTTGATTGCCCCATGAGCACCGAACACGCCCGCCTATTGCGCCTGGCCACCCGCGCCTCGGTCGCCGTGGCCAGCATCCTGATTATCGGTAAAGCCGTCGCGTGGTGGTTCAGTGGTTCGGTGAGCATGCTCGCCGGGCTGACCGACTCGCTGCTCGACGGCGTGACTTCGCTGCTCAACCTGTTGGCGGTGCATTACGCACTGCGCCCGGCGGATGACGAACACCGTTATGGGCATGGCAAGGCGGAATCCCTGGCGGGCATGGCCCAGGCGCTGTTTATCGCCGGCAGTGCGGTGTTGATCGCCTACCAGGCTTACCAGCGTTTGCAGCACCCGGAGCCGGTGGGCGCGCCATGGCTGAGTATCGCGGTGATTGTGCTGTCGCTGGCGCTGACCGTGGCGCTGCTGACTTTGCAATACCGGGTGATCCGCGAAACCGGCTCGAACGCGGTGCGCGCCGACTCGCTGCACTACCGCTCGGACCTGTTGCTCAATGGCAGCATTCTATTGGCGCTGGTGCTGGCGGCCTTTGGCTTGCATCAAGTCGATGCCTGGTTTGGCCTGGGGATTGCCGCCTATATCTTGTGGAGCGCGATCCAGATCGCCCGGGAAAGCTTTGCCGTGCTGATGGACGAGGAACTGCCGGCCGAAGTCAGCCAGCACATGCTCGAACTGGCCCGTAGCGTACCCGGCGTGCTGGGGGCCCATGATTTACGCACGCGGATTTCCGGCCACCACTGGTTTGTGCAGTTGCATCTGGAGTTACCGGGAGAGTTGAGCCTGTCGGTAGCCCATGACATCAGCGACCAGGCCGCCGATGCCATCCATCAGGCCTATCCACGGGCCGAGGTGCTGGTGCACGCCGACCCGCTGGAAGTGGTCACCGGCAACAAGACTTAGTAGGTCACCTGATACCCGCGACTGCTCAGGCAGTTGCCCTGGGCCTGGCGGTAGGTTTGCACCACCGCTGGCGCAGGCGCGTAGGTGACGGTCTGCGGGTCGAAGCCACTCTGCTGCACTGCCCAGCGATAGCAATCGTAACCGTCCTGCTGCACCTGGGCGGGCGATTGGCCGTTGGCGGGATAGGCCACCACGTCATACCCATTGCCCTGGGGCGCCGGCTGCGGCGGCAAACTGGCCACCGGCGGTTGCACCACCACGTACTGCTGGGTACTGGTCTCGTAACTGTAATAGGCGCCAGCGGCGAGAAAAAACAGCGCGCCTCCCACCCATACTTCCCGCGCATAGTCCGGCAGGTAATGCACACGAATCCCATAGGGTGGCGCGACCACTACGTAGCGCGGGCCTTGGGGCCGATACCAATAGCCGCCCGAGAAGAAATAATCCTGGCCGCGATAGGGCACGCGGTAATTACGGTCGGGGAAGCGGTCCACCGTGTAGCCGGGCCGATACTGCGGGCCGGGGCCCCAGCCATTGCCATGCCCGTCGGGGCGGCCTGGCCAGCGATTGTCATTGGGGTGGCCGTTGTAGCCTGGGCGCGAGCCGGGGCCGCCGGCTTGCCAATGCGGATTACCGTCGTTGCGCCTGGGAATGTCACGGTAATTGCCCTGGCGCGGCTCCTGGGTCTGGCCTACGGAATCGGGACGGCCCTGGATTGGCAGGTTGCTCCCGGCCTGGGGTGCAGGGCGTGGTGCTTCGTGCCCTTGCGGACGAGCCTGCCACTGGCCATTCTGGCCGCCGCGCTCACCCTGCTGTTCTTGCGGGCGTGGCTGGATGTGTTCCGCACGCGGCTGGTTGGTCGAAGGCCCTCGCTCTCGCTGCCCGCCACCGCCCTGCGGACCTTGGCCCTGATGTGGTGAATTGTCTCGTTCGTCGGCCATCACCTGCGTGCCGAAGGTGACCATCAACATCCCTACACCTGCCAAACGCCAGATGCGCTTCATGCTATTCCTCACTGCGGATTAGGGCCTACGCATGAGACTGGAAAAGCCGGGCCCGGTTCTGCAACAGGTTATCAGTCGCCAGAACAATTTTCGCAGGCAAAAGAAAAGGGGCGACCCGTCGGTCGCCCCTTGAGAACTTCGTCCTGGCTCAACGCTTATGACGTTGGCTCACCTCACGCCGTCTTGTGGACAGTGTGTAGCCCGGGGGCCAGCGCAACCCGGTGGGGTTGGCGGGCCGCAGCCGGCCTGATTGGGCGGGCTGCAGTGGACTGTATGTCCGGGCAGTGATTCTGTTGGTAATCATAGGCGTGAGGCGCCGGCAGATGATTGCGAAGATTGCGTCAATAAACAGTGCTTGCGCAATTTTTAACCCTGGATAGATAATTCACAGCAATAGTTACGACAAAGGCCATCCCCATGAGCAAACTTGACCGATACGACCTGAGTATTTTGGCGGAATTACAGCGCGACGCGAGGATCTCCAACCAGGAGTTGGCCGAGCGGATCGGCCTGTCGCCGTCACCCTGCTCGCGCCGGGTCAAGCAATTGGAAGACGACGGCTACATCTCACGCCAAGTCGCCCTGCTCGACCGCAAGATGCTCGGCCTAAGCCTTACAGCCTACGTATTGATCGGCATGGACCGACACACCCCCGAGCGTTTCGAGAACTTCGAAGCAGCCATCCGCACCTTGCCGCAGGTGCTGGAATGCAGCCTGGTCACCGGGATGGATGCCGACTATCAGCTGAAAGTGGTGGTGCCGGATATGGATCACTATCAAAAACTGCTGCTGGGCCACCTGACCCGGATTGAAGGGGTGACCAGCGTGCGCTCAAGCTTTGTGCTCAACCAGGTGCTTAACAGCACGGAGTTGCCGTTGACTCACCTGCGTACCTAAGACTCACCATCGAACCCATGTGGGAGCTGGCTTGCCTGCGATAGCGGTGTTTCAGCCGCTGATAGGCCAGCTGACAGTCCGCTATCGCAGCATAGGTATCTACACAACTTTGCCGCAACGCCTAAATCCAGGCAGATAGCGCAGTTGTGGCGAGCGGGCTTGCCCCGCGCTGGGCTGCGAAGCAGCCCCAATAAGCCGAATGCGTTGTACCAGATACACCGCAGCGGCTGGTTTTGGGGCTGCTTCGCAGCCCAGCGCGAGGGCAAGCCCGCTCGCCACAGGGGAGTTCGTCAGTTTCTGAAAGTTGTGTAGATACTTATGGCTATCGCAGGCAAGCCAGCGCCTACATTTTGGGCGTGCTCAGGCAGTGACACCTGGGTGCGACGCACCGACGCAGGTCAACGTTGCACCTGCCTCATTGCCTTATACTTCGCGCCTGCCTTTGTCGGAAACTGCCCAATGAATTCGATTGACCCCGTGCTGTTTGAAGAGTGGATGATGACCGGACTGGTCACAATCCTGATCATTTTCATGGGCTTTATCGTCTGGGACCTGGCGAAGAAATCCAAAGCCGGGCGCTTTGGCTCGATGATTCTGTTCTTCGTGCTGGGCCTGGGCGTGGCCGCGTTTATCATCAAGAGCGTGGTGATCGGCCTGATCGAATCCGGGGCTTTATAAGCGCGCCGGCACTTCGCGGTACTGGCCTTGGCCTAGGCCTTCAATCGACCAATCGCCGATTTTCACCCGCACCAGGCGCAAGGTCGGCAAGCCTACGGCGGCGGTCATGCGCCGTACCTGACGGTTGCGCCCCTCGCGAATCACCAGTTCCAGCCAATAGGTCGGCAGGTTTTTACGAAACCGCACCGGCGGGTTGCGCGGCCACAGTTCTGGCTCATCCAATCGCCGGGCTTCAGCCGGCAGGGTCATACCGTCATTCAACTCCACCCCCGCGCGCAGGCGTTGCAGATGCTCCTCGGTAGGCTCGCCTTCTACTTGTACCCAGTAGGTCTTTGCCAGTTTGTGCTTGGGGTCGGCAATCCGCGCCTGCAACTGGCCATCGTTGGTCAGCAGCAACAGGCCTTCACTGTCCCGATCCAGGCGTCCGGCGGGGTAGATGCCTGGAATATCAATGAAATCCTTGAGGGTCGCGCGCCCGCCTTCGTCACTGAATTGGGTCAGCACGTCGAAGGGTTTGTTGAACAGGATCAACTTCGGCTCGGCCGGCGGCGCCTTGGCGACACGGCGAGCAGCGGCATGTGGAGGTTTCACGCCAGGGCGGCGCGAGTCAGGACGGGCAGGACGGGACATGGCAACGGAATATCTAACGGTCAGGACCGACCATGCTAGTGGCCTGACCGTTAAATAACCACCCTGCTATTTAGCGGAACGGCGGCTCGTCGAAGCTGCGCAGTTTGCGCGAATGCAACGAGTTGAGCTCGGTGCGCAACAAGTCCACCGCCTCGATGCCGATCTTCAAGTGCTGGCTCACAGCCCGCTCATAGAACGCGTTGGCCGAACCTGGCAACTTGATTTCACTGTGCAGCGGCTTGTCCGACACACACAGCAATGTGCCGTAAGGCACCCGCAAACGGTAGCCTTGCGCGGCGATGGTGCCGCTTTCCATATCCACCGCCACCGCACGCGACAGGTTGATCAACGGCCGTTCCTGAGCCCAGCGCAGCTCCCAGTTTCGGTCGTCGTAGGTCAACACGGTGCCGGTACGCAGGCGTTTTTTCAGCTCTTCGCCCTTCTCGCCGGTGACGTTGGCCGCCGCTTGTTGCAACGCCATCTGCACTTCGGCCAGCGCCGGGATCGGGATGTTCGGCGGCACCACGCGGTCGAGAATGCCATCACGGCGCATGTAAGCGTGGGCCAGCACGTAGTCACCGATGGTCTGGGATTGGCGCAAGCCACCGCAGTGACCGATCATCAGCCAGCAATGGGGACGCAACACCGCCAGGTGGTCGGTGATGTTCTTGGCATTGGACGGGCCGACACCGATGTTGACCAGGGTCACGCCATGGCCGTCGCTGGCCTGCAAGTGGTAGGCCGGCATCTGATAACGGTGCCAGACCACGCCTGCAGCAATGGCAGACGCTTCGCCATGGTCCATGCCTTTTTCGATGATCACGTTGCCCGGCAACACCATGCGGATAAAGCGTGGGTCGCTGCGCAATTGTTCCAGGCCATGGACGATGAACTGGTCGACGTAACGGTGGTAGTTGGTCAGCAGAATCCACGGCTGCACATGCCGCCAATCGCTGCCGGTGTAGTGCACCAGACGGCGCAGGGAGAAATCCACGCGGGCCGCATCGAAGAGCGCCAGGGGCAGCGGATCGGTATTTTCCCAGTCATACAGACCATCAGCGATACCATCGGTGGCGGCGGACAGGTCGGTGCTCGGGAACACCCGCGCCAGGGTCGCGGCGGTCACGCCGGAACCGGCCAACTCGTCGCCCTGCTCCACCACATAGGGGTACGGGATATTCTGCTGGCTGACGCCCACTTCCACCGTCACGGTAAAGTCGTGCATCAACGGCACCAACTGCTCCAGCAGGTATTTGCGGAACGCCGCCGGATGGGTGACGGTGACGCTGTAGGTGCCCGGCAACTGCACCTTGGCGTAAGCGCGAGTGGTCTGTGGGACTTCGCCATGGCAGTGGTAGGTCAGGCGCAGTTCGGGGTAGCGAAAGAGCGCACGTTGTGCAGCGTCGGGCTCGACGCGATCCTTGAGGTATTGCTTGAGAGCCTGGTTGAGCGCACCGGTAGCACGCTCATGCAGAGCGGCCAGCCGGTCAACGGCCTCTTCAGCGGTTTGAACGACAACAAAAGCTTCGGTCACGGTAAGCATCCTGTGTTCTGACGTGCAGGCCTTCATCTTGCCTGCATCGCCGCCAGACGCAAACTCTGAATTGGCAGGCCTGATTATCCATAGGCTGACCTACCCACCTCTGAGTTGAAATGCGTTCAAATGTGGGAGCTGGCTTGCCTGCGATGGCCATAGGTATCTACACAACTTCAGAAACTGACGCCCCCGTGGCGAGCGGGCTTGCCCCACGCTGGGCTGCGAAGCAGCCCTAAACCCTGCCATCGCGGTTTATCTGAAGAAACGCGGCGGGCTTTTTGGGGCTGCTTCGCAGCCCAGCGCGGGGCAAGCCCGCTCGCCACAGGGGAGCTCATCAGTGTCTGACAGTTGTGTAGATACCTATGGCCATCGCAGGCAAATCAGCCCCTACATTGTTTACCGTGGTTATTCAGAGCGATGGGGTTGAGCGAGCGACGATGGCCTGCACATCCACACCTCGTGGCAAGGTGCCGTACACCCGCCCCGACGACTCACCCAGGCGACTGGCGATAAACCCATCGCTGACACTGGCATTGCCCGCCTCCAGCAACAACTTTGCCTGCAACGCCACAGCGATAGCTTCGGTCAGTTGCCGCGCCCGGTACTGGATGTCCTGGGTATCCATAAACGCCAACTTCAATTGCTCGATATGCCGCGCCAGGCGCTTATCGCCATGCCCATCGCCCAATTCGACAAACAATGTCTCCAGCACCCCGGGCTCTTTCGACAAGGCCCGCAGCACGTCCAGGCATTGCACGTTGCCAGAACCTTCCCACGTCGAATTGACCGGCGCCTCACGGTACAGGCGCGGCAGGATGCTGTCCTCGACATACCCGGCGCCGCCCATGCACTCGGCGGCTTCGTTGATCATCGCCGGCGCGCGCTTGCAGATCCAATACTTGCCCACCGCCGTCACCAGCCGCGCGAACTTGGCTTGCTGCTCATCGTCCAGATGATCCAGCGCCTGGCCCATGCGCAAGCTCAAGGCCAGGGCCGCCTCGCTTTCCAGGGCCAGATCGGCCAACACGTTTTGCATCAAGGGCTGCTCACTGAGCACGCGACCACCCACCAAACGATGGGCACAATGATGGCTGGCCTGGGTCAGCGCCTGGCGCATCAAGGCGCTGGAGCCGACCATGCAATCGAAACGGGTCATGGCGACCATTTCGATGATGGTCGGTACGCCACGGCCTTCTTCGCCGACCATCCAGGCCAGGGCGCCACGGAACTCGACTTCACTGGACGCATTGGAGCAATTGCCGAGTTTGTTTTTCAGGCGCTGGATATAGAACTGGTTACGCGTGTCATCCGGGCGCTGGCGGGGCAGTAGGAAACAGGTCAGGCCCTTGTCGGTCTGCGCCAGGGTCAGAAAGGCATCGCACATCGGCGCCGAGCAGAACCACTTATGCCCCACCAACTCATAGGGCTGGCCAGGGCCGCCAGTACCCACGGGGTAAGCGCGGGTGGTATTGGCACGCACGTCGGTGCCGCCCTGTTTCTCGGTCATGGCCATGCCGATGGTTGCGCCGGCCTTATGGGCGATGCCGACGTTGCGCGGATCATATTCGGTGTTGAGGATTTTCCCCAGCCAGGTGTCGGCCAGGTCCGGTTGCAGGCGCAGTGCCGGCACGCAGGCGAAGGTCATGGTCAGCGGGCAACCCGTGCCGGCTTCGGCCTGGCTGTGCAGGTAGGTCAAGGCCGCACGGGCGACATGGGCACCCGCCTGGGGATGGGCCCAGGGCAGCGACGGCAGGCCATGTTCGACGGCGGTGCGCATCAGTTGGTGATACGCCGGGTGGAACTCCACCAGGTCAATGCGGTGACCATAGCGATCATGGCTGCTGAACACCGGCTTGTTCTGATTCGCCAGGAACCCGGCCTCCATCAGCGGCCCGCCCGCCAAGGCGCCATAGGCATCGATACGCGCCTCGGCCCAGCCCGCGCCAAAGCGCCGCGACCATTCCTGCAGGGGCAGGTCGAGCCGATACAGATTGGCGCCGTCCAGGGACGGCGGCTGGTTGGTGACGTCGTGGGTTTCGGCGAACTGGTGCAGATTCATGACGGGCCTCCTGAGAAAAGGCCACGCTGATGGAGGCCTTAAATTCAGTTAAGCATCGTCACTGCGCTTAAAAAAGTGGCATATACGCCTAACTGCCGGCGCTTTCGCCCTCTAGCGGGCACAGCAGGCGCCGCTGCAATACGGCCTGCAACAGCTCAAACCGTACTGGCTTGAGCAACTGCTCGGAAAGGCCAATGCCATGACAATGCTGGCGTGCGCCGCCTTGCAGGGAGTCACTCAAGGCGATCACCGGCAGCTCAGCACAGCCGGGCAAGGCGCGGATCTGGCAGCACAGGGAGAAGCCATCCTCGGGCACATCCAGCAGCACCGCATCAAACGCCCCAGCCTGCAGCATGGACAGGGCCACGGGGCCACTGTCCGCCACTTTCACCCGGTAACCCAGCTTGAGCAACATGCCGCGCAAGACCAATTGCGTGACGTTGTTCTCGTCCACCAACAGTACCGTGCAATCCTGTGGCGCGCGGTGCAGCTCCACGGCCCGGGCCGGCTCCGGCGGCACCGCAATGACGGCCACCTCCAGCTGAAAACGGCTGCCTTTGCGCGGCTCGGAATGATGGGTCAGGCGCCCGCCGAGCAACTCGATCAACTGCCGACAGATCGCCAGGCCAATGCCCAGGCCGCCATATTCACGGGTGGTCGAGCCATCCACCTGGAAGAAGCGCTGATACAGGGTCGCTTCATCCAGATGCGCAAAACCGATTCCGGAGTCGGTGACGATAAAGGTCAGATCCAGATGACCATCAGGCCGCGGCACGCCCACCACCCGCAGGCGCACGGCGCCTTCATGGGTGAACTTGAACGCGTTATCCAGCAGGCATTCCAGGCACTGCATCAGCTTGCCAGCGTCGCCCTCCAGGCGATCGGGCAACTGGCCAGCCACATCGATGGAGAACTCCAGGCCCTTGCCTTGGGCATTACCCTGGAATTGCTGGCGCAAGGTATCCAGCACCCCACGCAGGCTGAACACTTGCGCCTGCGCGCTAAGGCGGCCGGCTTGCAATTCGGTGAGGGTGAGGATGCCATTGACCATGCGCATCATGTCCCGCGCCGAGCCGGCGGCGGTGTGCTGGTATTGCGCCAGGTCCCCGGCCAGGGGCACGGTCTGCATCAACTCCAATGAACCGATCACCCCATTCATCGGCGTGCGCAGTTCATGGGTCAGGGTCGCGAGGAATTCGTCTTTCAACTGGTTGCTGTGGGCCAGTTGCTGGTTGAGCACTTCCAGTTTCTGGCTGGCATCAAACAGGATTTGCGCCTGCTGTTCGCGCATCGCGTTGATTCGGTCGGCCAGGGCCAGGGACAACAGGGCGACTTCGATGGCCGAGCCGATCTGGCTCGAATACATGGTGAGAAACACGTTGGGCAAGTAGCCCAGCACCATCATCGTGTTGACCACCCCGCCGATCAGGAACGCCGACCAGGCGATGATGAAATACCGTGCCACGCGCTGGCCGCAGCACCAGGCCTTGATCCCGGCGACAAAGATGGTCACGGTAAAAACCAGGGCCAGCGCGGTCGCCAGGCGCAGGGCAAGCGCGTAGCTGGTCATCAGCGACAACAACATCACCACCGCCCCTGTGCCCACCAGCATCAGCAGCAGCCGGTCCAGCCAGCGACTATAGAGGGCGGTGTGCAGGAAGCTGCGGGCAAACAGGCTGCCGAACAACGCTGACGCGCCGATCAGGAACGGCGTCGCCGCATTCGCCCACCAAGGGTTGTCAGGCCAGAAGTACTCCACCGCCGCGCCATTCACCGAGAGCTGGTACATGCCGAACGAGGCGATATAGAAGATGTAATAGAGGTAGCTGGTGTCGCGCACGCTGAGGTAGATGAACAGGTTGTACACCAGCATGCCCAGCAGCACGCCATAGATCAGGCCCAGCACGTACAGGCGCAGTGGCTGGTCTTCCAGGTACGCAGTGCTCGACCACAGGGTCAACGGCGCCTGGATCGAACCTTCGCTTTGCAGGCGCAGATAGAGCGTTTTCTGTTCACCGGCCTTGAAGTCGACATTGAACAAGTAATTGTTCTGGTGAATCTCACGGCTGGCAAAGGGCAATGCGTCCCCGGTGCGCCCGGCCAGGCGGTAGCCACCGGCACCATCGGGAACGTACAACTCCAGATGATCAAGGGGCGGATAGGCCAGCTCCAGCAGCCAGGTGCGCTGGGCCTGGGGATCCTTGGGCAGGTAATGCAGGTCGACCTTGAGCCAGAACGCCGAGCGTGAATAGCCGGCATTGAGGGTGTCTTTATCATGGCGGGTGTAACGACTGGCCAGTGCCGCAGAACGGGCATCGGCGATGGTGACGCTACCACTTGGGTCTTCGAGTACTTGCATGACCCGGCCCAAGGGAAGGCTTCGGGTAGTTTCATTGAACTCAACGGCGCCGGCCAACATCGGCAGCCCACACAAGAGAAACATCAGCAAATAGCGCATAGAGCCCCAGCGTGGCCTGTCCGGTTATGTCAAAAGCCCCCCATTCCTTTTGAGAAGACGTACACCGGCGATACATTAAGTTGTTTGGATCCACTCTAGCATAGCCGCTAAAGGCCAAAAGACACCATTGAAATAATTTTTTGAAAGGCTCTAAAACGGGCCTTTCAGGGCACAACGTGCTGGAATTGCATGATAGCCCGTAGCCATCTCCCCAAGTGTTTCCGCCGGAAATACATGCGTTGCCCGACAGCCACGCAAAAAGCGTTTGGTGGTAAGCTCGCGCACCATGAATATCTACAGCTCTCGCCCCGTTGTCCTCTGTCTCTCCGGCCATGATCCCAGTGGTGGCGCCGGCTTGCAGGCAGATATCGAAGCCCTGCTCGCCCAAGGCTGTCACGCGGCCCCGGCCGTGACCGCGCTGACCGTGCAGAACACCGTGAATGTCAGCGATTTCCGCGTGCTCGATCGCGAGTGGGTGTTGGCCCAGGCCAACGCCGTGCTTGGCGACTCCGAAGTCGCGGCGGTCAAGTTGGGCATGCTCGGTTCCACCGTGATGGTGGATACCGTGGTCGAACTGCTGCAGCAGCACCCCCACCTGCCGGTGGTCTGCGACCCGGTGCTGCGTGCCGGTGGCGGTGGCAGCCTGGGCAAGGATGAAGTCGGCTATGCGATGCGCGAGCGGCTGTTGCCGTTGTCGCTGATTGCCACGCCCAACTTGCCTGAGGCACGCATCCTCGCCGAACTGCCCGATGGCACGGCAGACGAATGCGCCGAGAAACTACTGCCGTTTATCAAGCACCTGTTGATCACCGGCGGCCACGGCGACGAGCATGAGGTGCACAATCGCCTGTACAGCCGCGACGGCACGCGCCGCACCTTCACCTGCCAGCGCCTGCCAGGCAGCTATCACGGCTCCGGCTGCACCCTGGCCAGCGCCCTCGCCGGTCGCCTGGCCCAGGGCGAAGGCTTGGCCAGCGCCGTGGAGTCGGCACTCAATTACACCTGGCGCACCCTGCGGGACGCCGAACAACTGGGCCAGGGGCAGTTTGTGCCGCGGCGCCTGCCACTGGATTTCTGTTCGTAACACCAAGGGGCCTGCTCGATGAAACTACGTGGCCTGTATGCCATTACCGACAGCCAACTATTGGCCGGTAAGTTCCTGTCCTACGTCGAGGCCGCGCTGGAAGGCGGCGTGACCTTGCTGCAATACCGCGATAAAAGCAGCGACGAGGCCCGTCGCCTGCGCGAAGCCGAAGCGCTGCGTGACCTGTGCTCGCGCTACAAGACCCAGTTGATCATCAATGATGACGCCGAACTGGCCGCGCGTCTTGGCGTCGGCGTCCACCTGGGCCAGACCGACGGCCCACTGACCCCGGCCCGGGCGTTGCTGGGGCGCAATGCAATCATCGGTTCCACCTGTCATAGCCAGATCGAACTGGCTGAACAGGCCGCGCGCGAAGGCGCCAGCTATGTTGCCTTTGGCCGTTTCTTCAACTCCACGACCAAACCCGGTGCGTCCGCGGCCACCGTTGAAATGCTGGCCCAGGCCCGCGCCCGCTTGCAGGTACCGATCTGCGTGATTGGTGGTATCACCCTGGAAAACGCCGCGCCCCTGGTGGAACACGGTGCCGATCTGCTGGCAGTTGTCCACGGCCTGTTCGGTGCCGACAGCCCCCAGGAAGTGACGCGCCGCGCCCGCGCCTTCAACGAACTCCTCAAATCCTGAATTCAGAGAGCCTGCCCATGTCTCGTTCCGAAACCCTGTTTGCCAATGCCCAGAAACATATCCCCGGCGGTGTGAACTCCCCCGTGCGCGCGTTCAAGAGCGTTGGCGGCACCCCGTTGTTCTTCAAGCACGCCGAAGGCGCCTACGTCACCGACGAAGATGACAAGCGCTATGTGGACTATGTGGGTTCCTGGGGCCCGATGATTCTCGGCCACAGCCACCCCGAGGTGCTGGACGCGGTACGCAAGCAACTGGAGCACGGCCTGTCCTATGGCGCGCCAACCGCCATGGAAACCGAGATGGCTGACCTGGTGTGCTCGATCGTGCCGTCGATGGAGATGGTGCGCATGGTCAGCTCCGGCACCGAGGCGACCATGAGCGCAATCCGCCTGGCCCGTGGCTTCACCGGCCGCGACAGCATCATCAAGTTCGAAGGCTGCTACCACGGCCATTCCGACAGCCTGCTGGTCAAGGCCGGCTCGGGCCTGCTGACCCAGGGCGTACCGAGTTCGGCGGGCGTGCCGGCGGCGTTTGCCAAGCACACCCTGACCTTGCCGTTCAATGACATCGCCGCCGTCGAAAAAATGCTCAGCGAAGTCGGCCAGGACGTAGCGTGCATCATCGTCGAGCCGGTCGCCGGCAACATGAACTGCGTGCCACCGGCGCCGGGTTTCCTCGAAGGCCTGCGCGAGCAGTGCGACAAGCATGGCGTGGTGTTGATTTTCGACGAAGTGATGACCGGTTTCCGTGTTGCCCTCGGCGGTGCCCAGGCCTACTACGGCGTCACCCCGGACCTGAGCACTTTCGGCAAGATCATTGGCGGCGGCATGCCAGTCGGCTGCTTCGGCGGCAAGCGCGAAATCATGCAGCACATCGCGCCGCTGGGCCCGGTCTACCAGGCCGGCACCCTGTCCGGTAACCCGCTGGCCATGGCCGCCGGCCTGACTACCCTGCGCCTGATCAGCCGCCCGGGCTTCCACGCCGAGCTGACCGACTACACCACGCGCCTGCTGGACGGCCTGCAACAACGCGCCGATGCGGCGGGCATCCCGTTCGTCACCACCCAGGCCGGTGGCATGTTCGGCCTGTATTTCAGCGGTGCCGACGACATCGTGACCTTTGACGATGTGATGGGCAGCGATGCCAACCTGTTCAAGCGCTTCTTCCACCTGATGCTCGAAGGCGGTGTGTACCTGGCACCGAGTGCCTTTGAGGCCGGTTTCACCTCCATCGCCCATGGCGACGCCGAGCTGAAGCTGACTCTGGACGCCGCCGAACGTGCCTTCGCCGCACTGAAGTAAACCAGCCACAACCTGACGTCGCCCCTGGCGGCGTCAGATTTGCTACCTTGCTTACAGAAATTTCCTTCTTTTTTCGAGAAATCACCTGCAATCCGGCAGATAACTTGCCCATGCAGCAGAAAAACGAGTAAAGACTTTGTAAGCAGGGGCCTGCTTATTTCATAATGCGCGCTTATTGGATCCCCACGTGGCTCCACGCGCCCCGTCAGAGGTAAGTCGATTCCCATGAAACGCACCGGCCGCACCCTGGTTCTGGGCTGCCTGTTGCTCCTTCAACCGCTGCTTGCACTTGCACAAGCGGGCGGCAACTCGTTGTTGATCCCAGCGATGGGTCGTTGCACCCTCAATACTCAGCCCGACAGCCAGGCCGAGGCGCTGAGCGCCTGCCAAACGCTGGCCGATGGCGGGGATGCGCAGGCGCAATACGAGTTGGGCGAATTCTTCTACGACGACAAAAACCCTGCCCGCGACCTGAACAAGGCCCTGAGCTTCTTCGAGAAAGCCTCGTTGCAGGGCCATGCCCAGGCACAGTTCAAGCTGGGCAGCATGTTCTTCCATGGCGAAGGCGTGCCGGCCAATAACGTGCAGGCGTACATCGTGCTGAAAATGGCCGCGGTCAACGGCGCCGAAGACGCGCTGGACACTGCCGACGAAGTCGCCGAACACATGCAGCGCGATGAACTGGAAGTAGCGACCCAGGTGCTGGGCCAGATTTTCCGCAACTATCTGCAGGAATTGCAGAGTGCGGATGGGCGTTCGCCGTTCTCCCCCCTGCCCTGACTTCAGGGCGATAACAGATACCCCTGTCGATAGGCCTTCGCGCCAGCGACATGGGCAATCGTCATACCCGCCGTCGCCATTCGTCGCACAGACCGAACATACAAGAGCCCTGCCCGCGCACAAGCGACGGGTGTCACGCAGTCTGTGATCGGATCGATAATATCCGCCAGGATCTGCCCCGCTTCCAGGTAATCTCCCACCTGCGCGCAAAACACCATCAAGCCTCCCACCGGGCTCTGCACCGGCTCTACCCCCGCCAACGGTGTTGGCGGGTTGAGCAATGGCGGGAGCGGCGGTGCCTGGCCATCAATCGCGCCGCGCAGAATCAGGTAGTTGATCAACCCCTGGCAATCCTGCCGCGCAAGCCCGTGATCAACATCGGCAACACCCCGCAATTCCACGGTCACAGCGAACCCAGGGACCGAAAAACGCCCGGCAAACCGCGCCTGCATCTGCTCCCAGAACAACGTAAAGCACTCATCGAACGATTGCCCACCTGCCTCCTTGGCCAAAAAACAGGCCCTGGCGCCCAGGTAACGGGCCAAGGGCTCCACATGCGGCCAGGAATCCGGCGACAGATACAGGTGCTGCACAGCCTCGAAATCACAATGCAAGTCCAGCACTATATCGGCGTCACAGGCCAGGGTTTGCAGGGTCAAGCGCATGGATTGCACCTGCGTGGCCGGTACTTGGCTGGCAAGCGTTTGCAACAAAGTCGAACGGATCAATCGCAGATTGCAGGCAGGGTCATCGCCCAGCAAGCCTTGCACGCGATCGCCGACCTGCTGGCTGACATCCAGGAAGAAACGATTGAAGTTCTCCCGACTGTCGTTATCGAAGCGCCCCTGCGGCACATCCATCAACACTTGCTCCAACCCCAGCGGGTTGGCCACCGGTACCAACACAACCGACCAGCGCAGTAACCCTGCCGCTTCCAGGCACGCCAGTTGCCGCTTCAGGTGCCATAAAACCAGCATCCCCGGCAGTTCATCGGCGTGCAGGGACGCCTGGATATACACCTTGCCAGCCGCCTTGGCCGGGCCGTAATGAAAGCTGTGGATCTGGCGCGTCGTACCCGGTACGCCCACCAGCAATGGGTGCCTTTGAGTCTGCATATCGGTCTCCTATCGGCCCGCATCAAGAAAGCGCAGCCAACGTCGTTCAGCCAGGCGAAACAACCCAACCAAGACAAAGGTCACGCCGAGGTAGAGAACCGCAGCGAAGCCAAAGGATTGGAAGGTCAGGAAAGTGGCAGCGTTGGCATCCCGGGCAACCTTCAGGATGTCCGGCACCGTGGCCGTGAACGCCAACGTGGTGGAATGCAGCATGAAAATCACTTCATTGCTGTAGTAGGGCAATGAGCGGCGCAAGGCCGAAGGCATGATCAGGTGGACATACAGCTTCCAACCGTCAAACCCCAGGGACCGTGCGGCTTCGATTTCACCGCGAGGCATCGCACGAATGGCACCCGCCAGTATTTCCGTGGTGTACGCCCCGGTATTCAGGGCGAACGCCAACAGCGTGCAGTTCAGCGCCTCGCGGAAAAATCCGTCCAGCAACGGCTGTTCCCGCACGGCGGCGATGCTGTAGATACCGGTGTAGAAAATCAGTAACTGGATATACAGCGGCGTGCCGCGAAACACATAGGTAAAACCTTGCACCGGCCAACGCAGCCAGCGGCGGCTAGATACCCTGGCAATGGACAGCGGCAGTGCCAACAGCAGGCCTAAACACAGCGAAGCACTGGTCAGCCATAGGGTCATGGCTAGGCCGGTAACTTGTTGACCGTCTGAATAGATAAACGGCCGCCAGTATTCCAGGATCAGCTCAATCACCTTGAAGCCTCCTGCACACCGGCCCCGTAGCGGCGCGCCAACCAGCGCAAGATGGCGTTTGAAATGCTGCTGAGCAACAGGTAGATCAGCCCTGCCAGTATCAGAAAGGCCAGCAGTTGCTGGCTGCTTTTTCCTGCCAACTGGGCCACTTTTACCAAGTCCGCCAAGCCAATGATCGAAACCAGCGCCGTAGCCTTGAGCAAGACCATCCAGTTATTGCCCAGTCCCGGCAGCGCGAACCGCATCATTTGCGGGAATATCACATGCACAAAGCCCTGGCTGAAGGTCATGCCCAGGGCTTTGGCAGCCTGGAACTGGCCGCGGGGTACTGCCAGCAAGGAGCCACGAAAGGTTTCGGTGAAATAGGCGCCGTAGATAAACCCCAGAGTGAGTACGCCAGCGGCGAAGGGATCGATTTCGATGTAGGCCCAGCCCAGCGCTTGCGTCAGACGACTCAAGCCCGTTTGCACCCCATAGAAAATGAACAACATCAACAGCAGGTCCGGCACGCCGCGGATCAGCGTGGTGTAGAGCTGCGCGCAGACTCGCAAGGTTCTGACCCTGGAGAGCTTGGCACCGGCACCGATGAGGCCGAATGCCAGCCCCAGCAACAGGGACAACAGCGCCAGTTGCAGGGTGACCCAGACGCCGCGCAGCAACAACGGCGCAAATCCTTCCAGGGTCGAGGCGAATTGAGTGAAGGTAGGTAGCATGGTTGCGCCCTCGCTGATCATTGACCGCTGAACATATCCACACCCGGGAAGTAGTGCTCCTGCAACCGGGCATAGGTGCCGTCGGCATGGAGCGCGGCCAGTCCTTTGTCGAGCAGCGTTTTCAATCTGTCATTGCCCTTGGCAATGCCGATGGCGCTTCGGGAGGGCATCAATTCGCTTTCAATCAATGGCCCCAGCACGAAATTCGCGCCTTGGGCGGAACGCAAAAATCCGCTTTGTGCCTGCTGCGCATCCTGAAGGGAGGCTTGCAAACGCCCCGCGACCAGGTCGGCATACACCTGCTCCTGATCGGCATAAGCCACAATTTTCATACCCTGCGGTGCCAGCACTTGCCGGGCGTAGGCTTCCTGGGTACTGCCCTGCAAATAACCCACGGCAGTGCCACGGGAGAGCTCAGTGCCTGGCCGCCACACCATGGCGGAGGGGCTGGAAAAGACCTCCGAGGAAAAATCAATGACTTTCTGTCGCGCGTCAGTGACCGTCATTGAAGCCAGGATCGCATCGATTTTTCCCGCGTTCAGGCTCGGGACCAGTCCATCAAAGTCGCTCTCGACCCACTGACAGCGAACGTTCAACTTCTCACAAATGGCATTACCGATATCAACTTCGAAGCCGGCCAAAGTTCCCTTATTGTCCTTATAGGCAAATGGGGCATAGTTGGGATCCGCACCGAAACGGATAACCGTATAGTCGTTGGCAAAAGTTGGAAGCGTCACGAAGAGTGCGGCGAATAACATCAGGATTATTTTTTTCATTATTGTATTCCTCGTTATTGATCAAACAGCGAAACGAACTACAACTCGATATAGGGGATTTCTCTGTGTACAACCAAGGAGTCAGCAGGCACATCAAACTCTCGGGCCATTCGATGCCCCGAATACACGGCTGCGGCAATCGTGCCTGGCGCCACGCAGTCGCCGATCAACTTCAGTGTGCTGATACCGGCTGCGTGCACCCGTTCAGGTGCGTTGGCCAAGGCCTGATACAAGTCCTGCTCGGGCTCGCGGGAGGTAACCAACAACAACGATGTAGCGGGAATGAAGCGTGTCCGGTCGGTGTACACACAGCCGGTGACCAAGCCTTGCGGCGTACACCGCACCAGCGTATGGGACGGGACGATCGTAATATTCAATTCCAGCAGGCGCCGCTGGATGCGATGTTGTTCAAGGGTGTTGTGAGTCCAGGCCGCCACATCCGCCGCCGGCGTGACGAATATCACCTCCACGCCCCGCGCCACCAAGTGTTCGGCCAGCACGCTGCCCATGTAATAGTGATCGTCGTCGAACAGCAGCACCGGCGACGGAGGCAGGACACCGGCCATCAGGTCGTCTGGCGTCAGCACGGGCAGGCACTCCAGGCCCGGTAATGATTGACGCAGGGAACGCCCCAGGCCGTCCCGCCGCCAGTGCGAGCCGGTGGCGATAAACACATGCTCGGCAGCGAAGTCCAGGACGTCCTGGGCCTGCAACGGGCTTTCCCGATAAATCTCAACCGATGCCAGACGGCTCAACGCATCCAGTCGATAGTCGATCACCCGCGCCCAACTCGCCAACCCCGGGAGTTTTGCCTCCAGCGCCACGCGCCCGCCCAACGTGCGCAGGCTGTCAGCCAACGCCACTTCCATCCCGCGCGCCCCCAGAATTCGTGCGCACTCAAGCCCTGCGGGACCGGCCCCGACCACCAACACCCGCCCAGGTTGCTGCGCACACTTGACCGACTCGGGGTGCCAACCGCGTCGCCACTCCTCACCCATAGTCGGATTCTGCGTGCAGCGCAAAGGCGTGCTGGTGTGGTCGCCACTGACACAGACATTGCAGCCGATGCATTCACGAATCTCCTCCACGCGCCCCTCTTCAATCTTCTTCGGCAAGAAAGGGTCGGCAATCGAAGGGCGGGCGGCGCCAATCAGGTCCAGCACACCACGGCGGATCAGAGAGACCATGGTGTCCGGCGAAGTGAACCGCCCTACGCCCACCACGGGCTTACGGGTCATGGCCTTAAGCCCCAAGAGAAAAGCCTCTTGGTAAGCTTCCGAGGCAAAGCGCGCCGTCACGCTGTCGTTGGACCAGTCGGCAACATTGACATCCCACAAGTCTGGCAAGTCGGCCAGCATCGAAAAGATCTCAGCACCTTCGCCCTCGCGACTCAGGCCGCCAGCCATGTGTTCATCCACCGCCAGGCGTACCGCAACGGCGCACCGATCACCCACGGCATCGCGGGTGTCCTCAATCAATTCGCGCAACAGCCGCACGCGATTTTCCAGTACCCCGCCGTACTCATCGGTGCGGCGGTTATTGCGCGGCGTGAGGAAATGGAACGGCATGCCCAGGTCATGCCCGGCGTACACGTAGATAACGTCAAACCCCGCCTCCCGCGCCCGCAGCGCGGCGGCCCGGTGCATGACGCGCAATTGCTGGATATCCGCCCGGCTCATGGCCCGCGCCTGCACCGGGTCATAACCACGCACCGGCGTATTGGACGGTGCCCAGGGAATTTCCCGGCTGTAGCGGTTGGGCGCGGAATAGCCATTGAACGCCAACTCCACGCCGGCCAGTGAGCCGTGCTGGTGGACCGCCTCACACATGCGTGCCAGCGCCGGAATGTCACGCTCGTCCCACAGGCGTGCCTCAATGTAGGGAGAGAACTCACTGAGTGGGCTGATTTCACATTCTTCCGTACAGACCACACCCCACCCGCCTTCGGCCTTTATGCCGCGCATACGTGCCATGGCTGAGGGGTGCACATGGCCCATGCCATTACAGTGGGGAACTTGATAAAAGCGATTACGGGTGCGCACCGGGCCAATTTGTACCGGCTCAAACAGAACGTCATAGCGAGGATCGCGCACAGGGCTACTCCCAAACAAGTAAGTTCGTTGATGGCTGCGTTAGAAAAAACTCGACGTTAACTAATGGGTAATGTTTAACGGGGCAATAGAATACGAATGCAGATCCATTTCAGGATCGCTTTTTTTCGATTGCCCATTAAGTAAAAAGCAGGCGTAAAGTGCGGCTGGAGTTCGGAAAGTCTCGCGGCGTTTTATTATTTATGTATTCAGGGCCTGCTCTCTGCATAAACAAAATCTGCTATTTTTCAAACAGAATGTCTATGCATGAGAGCGCAAAATCGGAAACACCCTACAAAATAATTGAATGCTACTTCTCAGGCATCGGCATCGGAAACGGCATGACATTGCTCATGCCCCGGGCTTCGCTGATTTTCGGCGTGCCCAGGCGCTCGACTTCATCGATGCGCACGATCGAATGCATCGGCACAAAACTGCGCACCACGCCTTCGAACTGGGCCTTGAGCTTTTCCTCGCCCGGTTCGACGACCAGTTGCGTGCGCTCGCCAAAGACGAACTCTTCCACTTCCAGGAAGCCCCACAGATCACTTTGATAGATCTGCTTGGCGTACATTTCGAACACCTGGCCCTGGTTAAGGAAAATCACCTTGTAGATTGGAGCTTCACGTTTGGTCATGGGGGGCGGGCAGCACATCGGCGGATATAAAGGAGGGCGCGAACTATAGCATGGCACCCGATGCACAGTGCTAGGAACCAATGGGCATGCCCCCTATAATGCGCGGTTCTTTACCACCAGTTGACGATTCCCATGGCCAAGAAGCTTTACATCGAAACCCACGGTTGCCAGATGAACGAGTACGACAGCTCGCGCATGGTCGATCTGCTGGGTGAACATCAGGCCCTGGAAGTCACGGCTCGCGCCGAAGATGCCGACGTGATCCTGCTCAACACCTGCTCGATCCGCGAACGGGCCCAGGACCGGGTCTACTCGCAACTGGGCCGCTGGCGCGAACTGAAACTGGCCAACCCGGAGATGGTGATCGCCGTCGGCGGTTGCGTGGCCAGCCAGGAAGGCGCCGCCATTCGCGACCGCGCGCCCTATGTCGACGTGGTCTTCGGCCCGCAGACCCTGCACCGCCTGCCGGAAATGATCGACGCCGCGCGCATTACCAAGCTGCCGCAGGTTGACGTCTCGTTCCCGGAAATCGAAAAATTCGACCACTTGCCCGAGCCACGCATCGACGGCCCGAGTGCCTATGTGTCGGTGATGGAAGGTTGCAGCAAGTACTGCACCT
The DNA here is from genome assembly GCF_016925675.1 of Pseudomonas hygromyciniae. Taxonomy (NCBI): domain Bacteria; kingdom Pseudomonadati; phylum Pseudomonadota; class Gammaproteobacteria; order Pseudomonadales; family Pseudomonadaceae; genus Pseudomonas; species Pseudomonas hygromyciniae. The sequence goes on from NZ_CP070506.1 coordinate 5,175,534, forward strand.
TCTGCGTGGTGCCTTATACCCGTGGCGAAGAGGTCAGCCGCCCGTTCGACGACGTGCTGGCCGAAATCATCCACCTGGCCGAAAACGGCGTGCGGGAAGTGACCCTGCTGGGGCAGAACGTCAACGGCTACCGGGGCCAGACCCATGATGGGCGCCTGGCGGACCTGGCCGAGCTGATTCGCGTGGTCGCGGCGGTGGACGGTATCGAGCGTATTCGCTACACCACCTCGCACCCGCTGGAGTTCTCCGACAGCCTGATCCAGGCACACGCCGAAGTGCCGGAACTGGTCAAGCACCTCCACTTGCCGGTGCAATCGGGCTCCGATCGCATCCTGTCGGCGATGAAGCGCAACCACACCGCCCTGGAATACAAGTCCAAGCTGCGCAAACTGCGCGCCGCCGTGCCGGGCATCTGCATCAGTTCGGACTTTATCGTTGGCTTCCCCGGCGAGACCGAGAAAGATTTCCAGCAGACCATGAAGCTGATTGAAGACGTCGGTTTCGACTTTTCCTACTCCTTCGTCTACAGCCAGCGCCCCGGCACCCCGGCCGCAGACCTGGCGGACGAAACCCCGGAGGAGCTGAAAAAGGAACGCCTGAACGCGCTGCAACATCGCCTCAACCAGCAGGGTTTCGAGATCAGCCGACAAATGGTCGGTTCGACCCAGCGCATTCTGGTCACCGATTACTCGAAGAAAGACCCGGGCGAGTTGCAGGGACGTACCGAGAATAATCGGATCGTCAACTTCCGTTGCGATAACCCGACGCTGATCGGCCAGTTCGCCGATGTGCACATCGACGCGGCGCAACCGCACTCGCTGCGCGGCTCGTTGATCCAGTAACCGATCAATACTCCTGACTGATGGAGATCAAAATGTGGGAGCGGGCTTGCTCGCGAAAGCGGTGGATCAGTGACAAATACATTGACTGACACACCGCTATCGCGAGCAAGCCCGCTCCCACATGGGAACCGCGCAGCATTCCGATAACTTAAGTGCTTTCGCACACCGGCAGCTGGCGTTATCCTCTATTTCACCTAAACAGCCAAAGGGCGGCTAAAAGCAACCTTGAACGCACCCATAGCAGAACCCCATCGTTTCCTCCTCGAGCCGTTTGAGGCTCGTCGTTTCGCCAATCTGTGCGGACAGTTCGACGAGCACCTGCGCCTGATCGAACAACGCCTGAGCATCGAGATCCGCAATCGCGGCAATCAGTTCGAGCTCATTGGTGAACCCCAGCACACCACGTCTGCAGAAAACCTGCTGCGTCGCCTCTACCGCGAAACCAAGGGTAGCGAGCTGTCGCCGGAGACGGTGCACCTGTACCTGCAGGAATCGGCCGTAGAAGACCTGGCCAACAACCCGGTGGCCGAAGCCAGCGTGGCGCTGCGGACCAAAAAAGGCATGATTCGCCCACGGGGCTTGAATCAGCAGCGCTACGTCAAGGAAATCCTCGGCAACGACATCAACTTCGGCATCGGCCCGGCCGGTACGGGCAAGACCTACCTGGCCGTGGCCTGTGCGGTAGATGCCCTGGAGCGCGAACAGGTGCGACGCATCCTGTTGGTGCGCCCGGCAGTGGAAGCGGGCGAGAAACTGGGCTTTCTGCCCGGCGACCTGGCCCAGAAAATCGACCCATACCTGCGCCCGCTGTACGACGCGCTGTATGAAATGCTCGGCTTCGAGTACGTGGCCAAGCTGATCGAGCGCCAGGTGATCGAGATCGCCCCGCTGGCCTATATGCGCGGCCGCACCCTGAACAACAGCTTCATCATCCTCGACGAAAGCCAGAACACCACGGTCGAGCAGATGAAGATGTTCCTGACTCGTATCGGTTTCGGCTCCACCGCCGTGATCACCGGCGATATCACCCAGGTCGACCTGCCCAAGGGCACCAAGTCGGGCCTGGGCCAGGTCATCGAAGTGCTCAAGGATGTGCCGGGGATCAGCTTCACCCACTTCATGCCCAAGGACGTGGTGCGTCACCCGCTGGTGCAGCGCATTGTCGAGGCCTACGAGCGCTTCGAACACCGCGACGACGGCCTGTCGAAGGACAACCGACGCGATGCTTGAGCTTGACCTGCAACTGGCCACCCAAGCGCCAGCCCCCAGCGAAGCACAGTTCCGCCAATGGTGCGCACTGGCCCTGCGCCAGCGCACCGCTGACTCGGAACTGACCATCCGCCTGGTGGATGAGCCTGAAGGCCGCGAGCTCAATCACACCTGGCGCCAGAAAGACTACGCGACCAATGTGTTGTCGTTCCCCGCCGATGTACCGGATGAACTGCTGGATATCCCGCTACTGGGTGACCTGGTGATCTGCGTCGCAGTGGTGGAGCGCGAGGCAAAGGAACAAGGCAAGGCGCTGGAGGCCCACTGGGCCCACCTGGTCATGCACGGCTGCTTGCATCTGTTGGGTTACGACCATATAGATGATGAAGAAGCCGAAGAAATGGAAGCACTGGAACGAACGTTGCTTGCAGAGTTGGGTCATCCTGATCCCTATGCCGACGACGAACACTAATCGACACTCAACTGAAACAATCAAGGATTTAGAGTAATCGCTATGAGCGAAGACCGATCGAGCAACGGGCAAAAGTCATGGCTGGGTAAACTGACCCAGGCTTTTGCCCACGAGCCGAAAAACCGCCAGGAGCTTCTGGAGCTGCTGCGCGAGGCCCATCAGAACAAGTTGCTGGACAGCGAAGCGCTGGCCATCGTCGAAGGCGCCATCCAGGTGGCTGACCTGCAAGTTCGGGACATCATGGTCCCGCGTTCGCAGATGATCAGCATCAAGGCGACCCAGACCCCACGGGAATTCCTCCCGGCCGTGATCGACTCGGCGCACTCGCGCTACCCGGTGATCGGCGAAAGCCATGACGACGTCATGGGTGTCCTGCTGGCCAAGGACTTGCTGCCGCTGATCCTCAAGGAGAACGGCGACAGCTTCAACATCAAGGACCTGCTGCGCCCTGCGACCTTCGTGCCTGAATCCAAGCGCCTGAATGTGCTGCTGCGCGAATTTCGCGCCAATCACAATCACATGGCCATCGTCATTGACGAGTACGGCGGCGTCGCCGGCCTGGTGACTATTGAAGACGTGCTGGAACAGATCGTCGGCGATATCGAAGACGAACACGACGTCGAAGAAGACAGCTACATCAAGCCGCTGCCTAGCGGGGATTTCCTGGTCAAGGCGCTGACGCCGATCGAGAACTTCAATGAGTTCTTCGATAGCGAATTCTCCGACGATGAATTCGACACTGTCGGCGGCCTGGTGATGAGTGCATTTGGCCATCTGCCCAAGCGCAACGAAACCACCGAGATCGGTGCCTATCGCTTCCGCATCCTGAATGCCGATAGCCGTCGCATCCACCTGATCCGCCTGACACCTATTGCCCGCTAAGGACTGATATGCGCCGTCTCACCGCACCCGGCTGGCCCGGTAACCTGCTGGCCGTGGTGGCCGGTGCTATCACCACCCTGGCGCTGGCGCCGTTCGATATCTGGCCGCTGGCGCTGGTGGCGGTCGGGGTGTTCTATGCCGGCATGCGCCAACTGACACCGCGCCAGGCCTTCGGGCGTGGCTGGTGTTTCGGTTTTGGCCTGTTTGGCGCGGGCACCAGCTGGATCTACTACAGCATCCATCACTTTGGCGGCGCTTCGGTGCTGCTGGCCGGGCTGTTGATGCTCGCCTTCACCGCCGCGATCGCCCTATTCTTTGCCCTGCCAGCCTGGCTCTGGGCACGCTGGATCCGCCGTAACGAAGCGCCCCTGGCCGATGCCTTGGCGTTTGCCGCGCTATGGGTGGGCCAGGAAGCGTTTCGCGGCTGGTTCCTCACCGGGTTCCCCTGGCTGTACTCCGGTTACAGCCAACTCGACGGCCCCCTGGCAGGGCTCGCGCCGCTGGGCGGGGTGTGGCTGATTTCGTTTGCCCTGGCCCTGAGCGCTGCGCTGATCGTCAACCTGCCCCGCTTGCTGGCGGCCAGGCGCAACGTGTTTGTCGGCGCCGGCCTGGTACTGCTGGTGGCACCGTGGGCCATTGGCCTGGCCCTCAAGCACCACGCCTGGACCAGCCCCGCTGGCGAGCCGCTGACCGTCGCCGCGATTCAGGGCAATGTCGAACAGAGCATGAAGTGGGATCCGGCGCAGCTCAACGAGCAACTGGCGCTGTACCGCGACATGAGTTTTGCCTCCAAGCGCGTAGACCTGCTGATCTGGCCGGAAACCGCCGTGCCAGTACTCAAGGAGTCCGTCGAGGGCTACCTGGGGATGATGGGCAAGTTTGCCGCCGACCGGAACGGCGCGATGATCACCGGCGTGCCGATCCGCCAGGAAGTGCGCCATGAAAAGCGCTACTTCAATGGCATCACCGTGGTCGGCCAGGGCGACGGCACCTATCTGAAGCAGAAGCTGGTGCCTTTTGGCGAATACGTGCCGCTGCAGGATGTGCTGCGCGGCCTGATTGCTTTCTTCGACCTGCCGATGTCGGACTTTGCCCGCGGCCCTGAAGACCAGGCGCTGCTGCAAGCCAAGGGCTATCAGATCGCGCCGTATATCTGCTACGAAGTGGTCTACCCGGAGTTCGCCGCCAGCCTCGCCGCCCGCAGCGACTTGCTGCTGACCATCAGCAATGACACCTGGTTCGGCACCTCCATCGGCCCCTTGCAGCACCTGCAAATGGCCCAGATGCGCGCCCTCGAGGCTGGCCGCTGGATGATTCGCGCCACCAACAACGGCGTGACCGGCCTGATCAACCCGTACGGGCAGATCACCGAGCAGATCCCGCAGTTCCAGCGGGGCATCCTCTACGGCGAAGTGGTACCGATGCATAATCTGACGCCTTACCTGCAATGGCGTTCGTGGCCGCTGATCATCCTGTGCCTGGGGCTGTTTGGCTGGGCGCTGCTGGCCGGGCGCATGGCCAAGACCGTCTAAGCAGAAAAACACAAAACCCAATGTGGGAGCGGGCTTGCCCGCGATGGCAGTGGGTCAGTCAAGTATCCAATAACTGACACACCGCCATCGCGGGCAAGCCCGCTCCTACATGTTGATGTGCGGGGTTAACGGTAGAACAGGCGGTAACCTACCTGCCCCACCGCCTCATTGATCAACTGCCCGCTCTGCCAGATCGACTTGAACTCGGGCATCCAACCGCCCAGCGGCCGGGCATTGTCCACCCCCAGGAAGCCGACCGGCGCCGGTACCACGGTAAAGCCGGCCTTCTCGAAGCTCCATACCGAACGGGGCATATGCCAGGCCTGGGTCACGACCACCACGCGCTTGATGCCCTGGGGCAACAGGATCTCCGCACTCATCTGCGCATTTTCCCAGGTCGTGCGGCTGCGCTCTTCCTTCCAGCGCACGGCCACGCCAAAGTCTTGCTGCATCGACACCGCCATCAACTCCGCCTCGCTGGGCGGCGTGCCATAGTGCAGGCCGCCGGTGGTCAGCACCGGCAGTCCCGACGCCTTGGCCAAGCGTGCGGCATAACGCTGGCGCTCCAGGCCGACACCGGTCGGTTGGTCTGCGCCCCAGGCCGGATCACCCCGCTCACGACCCGAGCCCAGCACGACAATGGCATCGGCCCGCTGCGCCAGGCTGGCCCAGTCTTCCACGGCCAATGGCGGTTCGGTTTCCAGGGTGCGTGCCCCCCACTCCACCATCACCGGCAGGCTGATCAGCCACATCCCGCCAAACCCCAGGGCAAAGCACAGCCCCGCCAGGCGCGGACGGCTACGCCGAAACCACCAGGCAAGCGCCAGCAACAGCAAGAGAATGCCGGGCGGCAGCAATAATTGTTTGATGAAATAACGAATAGGCATCGAGCATCTCCAAAGATGCCCGAAGCCTAAGGTGTAACGGGGTTTAGCGACAATCTTTACAAGCGGTGGATAACCCTGATCAGGTCACTTGAATCGCACAGACCGTAGCTTTTCCGGGCCACGGCCGGCCGACAAGTCCTTGAGCCATACCACCTTGGACGATCGCACCGGCTCCCTGGCTGGCACAGGAGCCACCCATTGCGGGATTGGGTACACGTTCAAGTCCAGGTAGGCCTTGATCACTTCAAACTCTGCGGGGCTCAAGCCTCGCAGCTCCAGCTCATCAGGCCGTTCGTCACGCAATCGGCCAGCGGTTCTTGCTGCGTCCAGTGCTCGACCCAAGCGGTCGATCAGTCCTTCATACACGTCAGGTTTCGTTCTCATTCGCTGCGAATCAACCATCCCCTCACCTCATTAAAGATAAGTCTCACTCCCCAATAAACAGCGTAGCTGCACTGACGCAACCAACCGCGCGCCGCGACCAACGGCCTGCGCTGCGTAATCAGGGTTTCCCTCGATAGAGTGGGGTCATGTATGCTACGGCGCTTCCTGTAACTCCACTTCCCGCAGGGTTTGGGCACGGACGCGCCGCTTTTTGGTGTCGATCAACCCGGACAATGCACCGAAGAGGATTAGGCCACCCCTATTCAGTTCAAAAGTAGCCATGCACGAACAATATCAGCCCCGTGAAATAGAAAATGCCGCCCAAACTTTCTGGGATGAGCAAAAGTCCTTTGAAGTCAGTGAACAGCCAGGCAAGGAGACTTACTACTGCCTATCGATGTTCCCTTACCCCAGCGGCAAACTACACATGGGGCACGTGCGTAACTACACCATCGGCGACGTGATTTCCCGCTACCAGCGCATGCTCGGCAAAAACGTCCTGCAACCTATGGGTTGGGACGCCTTCGGCATGCCTGCGGAAAACGCCGCGATGAAAAACAACGTAGCGCCCGCCAAGTGGACCTACGAAAACATCGCCTACATGAAGTCCCAACTGCGCAGCCTGGGCCTGGCCGTGGACTGGTCCCGCGAAGTGACCACCTGCAAGCCGGACTACTACCGCTGGGAACAATGGCTGTTCACTCGCCTGTTCGAAAAAGGCGTGATCTACAAAAAAAGCGGCACCGTGAACTGGGACCCGGTCGACCAGACCGTCCTGGCCAACGAACAAGTGATCGACGGTCGCGGCTGGCGTTCCGGCGCGCTGATCGAGAAGCGCGAAATCCCGATGTACTACTTCAAGATCACCGCCTACGCCGATGAACTCTTGTCGAGCCTCGACGACCTGCCGGGCTGGCCTGAACAGGTCAAGACCATGCAACGCAACTGGATCGGCAAGTCCAAGGGCATGGAAGTGCAGTTCCCGTACAACGTCGATTCCATCGGCGCCGAGGGCGCACTGAAAGTCTTCACTACCCGCCCGGACACCCTGATGGGCGCGACCTACGTCGCCGTGGCCGCGGAACACCCGCTGGCCACCCTGGCCGCCAAGAACAATCCTGAGCTGCAGGCCTTTATCGCCGAATGCAAAGGCGGCAGCGTGGCCGAAGCCGACGTCGCCACCCAGGAGAAAAAAGGCCTGCCGACCTCGCTGTTCGTCGAGCACCCATTGACCGGCGAAAAACTGCCGGTATGGGTCGCCAACTATGTGCTGATGCACTATGGCGATGGCGCAGTAATGGCAGTGCCGGCCCACGACGAGCGCGATTTCGAATTCGCAACCAAGTACAACCTGCCGATCAAGTCGGTGGTACGCACCAGTTCCGGCGATAGCAACCCGGCCCCGTGGCAAGACGCCTACGGCGAGCACGGCACCCTGATCAACTCCGGCGAGTTCGACGGCCTGGACTTCGTCGGTGCCTTCGACGCCATGGAAGTCGCACTGATCAAGAAAAACCTCGGCGCCTCGCGCACCCAGTTCCGCCTGCGCGACTGGGGCATCAGCCGCCAGCGCTACTGGGGCTGCCCGATCCCGATCATCCACTGCGAAAGCTGTGGCGATGTGCCGGTGCCGGAAGACCAACTGCCAGTAGTTCTGCCGGAAGACGTGGTGCCAGACGGTGCCGGCTCGCCCCTGGCGCGCATGCCCGAGTTCTACGAGTGCAACTGCCCGAAATGCGGCCAGCCTGCCAAGCGTGAAACCGACACCATGGACACCTTCGTCGAGTCCTCGTGGTATTACGCCCGCTACGCCTCGCCACACTATGAAGGCGGCCTGGTTGAGAAATCCGCAGCTGACCACTGGTTGCCAGTGGATCAGTACATCGGCGGTATCGAACACGCGATCCTGCACCTGCTGTACGCGCGCTTCTTCCACAAGTTGATGCGTGACGAAGGCCTGGTCAGTTCCGACGAGCCGTTCAAGAACCTGCTGACCCAGGGCATGGTGATCGCCGAGACCTACTATCGTCGCGAAGCCAACGGCGCCTACACCTGGTTCAACCCGGCAGACGTCGAGTTGGAACGTGACAGCAAGGCCAAGGTAATCAGCGCCAAGCTGAAATCCGACGGCCTGCCGGTGGAAATCGGCGGCACCGAGAAGATGGCCAAGTCGAAGAACAACGGCGTCGACCCACAGTCGATGATCGATCAGTTCGGCGCCGACACCTGCCGTCTGTTCATGATGTTCGCCTCGCCGCCTGACATGAGCGCCGAATGGTCGGACTCCGGCGTCGAAGGTTCGCACCGTTTCCTCAAGCGCGTCTGGCGCCTGGCGCACGCCCATATCAGCCAGGGCTTGCCGGGCAAACTGGACGTGGCATCGCTGAACGACGAGCAAAAACTCATTCGCCGTAGCACCCACCTGGCCATCAAGCAAGCCAGCCAGGACGTGGGCCAGCACCACAAATTCAACACCGCCATCGCCCAGGTGATGACGCTGATGAACGTGCTGGAAAAAGCGCCACAAGCCACCGCACAGGACCGCGCACTGGTACAGGAAGGCCTGGAAACTGTGGTGCTGTTGCTGGCACCGATTACTCCGCACATCAGCCACGACCTGTGGAGCCAGTTGGGCCACAGTGGCGCGGTGATCGATGCTGCATGGCCGGTCGCCGATGACAGCGCCCTGGTACAGGACACGCTGCAACTGGTGATTCAGGTCAACGGCAAGCTGCGCGGCCAGATCGACATGCCGGCCAGCGCCAGCCGTGAAGACGTCGAAGCCGCCGCTCGCTGCAATGAGAACGTGCTGCGCTTCACCGAAGGCCTGACGATCCGCAAAGTGATCGTGGTGCCCGGAAAACTGGTCAATATCGTCGCTAGCTAATCGGATCGGGCGCCAGGGCAAGAGCCCCGGCGCCGAACAAAACCTCCAGGGCCTCGATAAGGCCCACATGGTTTCAAGGGGAGCAATAAAATGATCAAACGCAACCTGCTGGTTATGGGCCTTGCCGTACTGCTGAGCGCTTGCGGCTTCCAGCTGCGCGGCACCGGCACCACGGAACTGGCGATCAAGGAACTGGATGTCAGCGCACGCAACGCCTATGGCGAAACCGTGACTCAACTGCGCCAAACCCTGGAAAACAGCGGCGTCAAAGTCTATCCCGGAGCGGCTTACAAGCTGGTGCTGGTCGATGAGAAAGAAACCCAGCGTAATATCAGCTACGCCAGTGCCGGCCGCTCTTCCGATCTGGAAATGAGCAGCGTGCTCGTATTCCAAATCCAGGGCCACGACCAATTGCCACTGATCAACGACAAGTTGCAAGTGCAGAAAGTGGTGAGCTATGACGGCAACAATATGGTCGGCTCCGACACCGAGGTCAGCCAGGTGCGCAATGAAATGCGCCGTGACCTGGTCCAGCGCATGGTCATGCGCCTGCAGATGATCAGCCCGGCCCAACTGGATGCTCTGCAGCAGACTGCCGACGCCAAGGCCAAGGCGGATGCAGAGGCGCTGAAAGCCGCGCAGGACTATGAAAACAGCATCCCCAAGCAATCGCCTGTTGAAGTCCCTGCCGAGTAAACCAGACGGGGCGCGTCAAGCGCCCCGTTCATCCTGCCTATGAAACTCGCTCCCGCCCAACTCGCCAAACACCTGCAAGGCAGCCTCGCGCCTGTGTACATCATCAGTGGCGATGATCCACTGCTGTGCCAGGAAGCCGCCGACACCATTCGCCAAGCTGCGCGCCAGCAAGGCTTTGATGAACGCCAGGTGTTCAGCGCCGACGCCAGCTTCGACTGGGGTACCCTGCTCCAGGCTGGGGCCAGCATGTCGTTGTTTGCCGAAAAACGCCTGCTGGAACTGCGCCTGCCCTCGGGCAAGCCTGGGGATAAAGGCGCGGCAGCCCTGATGGAATACTGTTCACGCCCCGCCGAGGACACGCTGCTGTTGATCAGCTTGCCCAAGCTCGATGGCAGTGCGCAGAAAACCAAATGGGGCAAGGCCTTGGTGGAAGGGGCGCAAACCCAGCTCATCCAGATCTGGCCGGTCGATAGCAGCCAGTTGCCACAATGGATTCGTCAACGCCTGTCGCAAGCTGGGCTATCGGCCACCCAGGATGCTGTCGAACTGATTGCTGCTCGGGTCGAGGGCAACCTGCTGGCCGCCGCCCAGGAAATCGAAAAGCTCAAGCTGATGGCCGAAGACGGGCAGATTACCGTCGAAACCGTGCAGGGAGCGGTGGCCGACAGTGCGCGTTTTGACGTGTTCGGGTTGGTGGACGCGATCCTCAATGGCGAGCCGGCGCATGCCCTGCGCATGCTCGAAGGGCTGCGCGGCGAAGGCGTGGAACCGCCAGTGATTCTCTGGGCCCTGGCCCGCGAACTGCGCGTGCTGGCCAATATTGCCCTGCAATACAGCCAGGGCACGCCACTGGACAAATGTTTCAGCCAGGCCCGCCCGCCGATCTGGGACAAGCGCAAGCCCCTGATGAGCAAGGCGCTGCAACGGCACTCGGCGCAACGCTGGGCGCAACTGTTACTCGAGGCACAGCGCATCGATGCACAGATCAAGGGCCAGGCTGCAGGATCGCCGTGGATGAGCTTGAGCCGTTTGTCGCTGCTCATGTCCGGCCAGCGCCTGACACTGCCTGCCGAATAATAAATTCCCCAGAGCAACACAAAACCAATGTGGGAGCGGGCTTGCTCGCGAAGGCGCAGTGTCAGTCAATGGATCAGGTGACTGACACTCCGCCTTCGCGAGCAAGCCCGCTCCCACACAAACCGGCATTTCACATTCAGACCGAGGCCATGTCCTACATCGCGCCGGGCTGGACAGCCGGCCAACTTCGGCAGATGATTTGCACCGCATTACCCACCCCATCGGAGAGTCCCGATCATGAGCAAAAAGCCATCCAAGCATGGCCCCAACAAGGCCAAATCCATCATCGCCCAGCCGTTGTTCCGCAGTCGCCAGGAACGAGCCGGCAAAGGCAAAGGCAGCTACCGCCGCGAAGCCTTCCAGTCTAATAGCTGGGAGGCTTCTTACTTTCTGGCTGCCTGAAGGCAAGCGCCCCTCTGGCATGATAAGGTCTGCACCTGATTCGTATTTCCTGGACCTGTGCATGCCCTCTAGTCTTTCCCGTCGTTGGCACCTTCGCCAATTGATTGCTGCCTCCAGCCTGATCCTGTTAGTCGCCTGCGCCGAAAAACCCACCGCCGCCGACGCTCAGCCCCTACCCACGCTCCAGACCGCACCGGTTGCCGCACCCGCCGTAGTTGCGCCCCTGGCCGTGACCAATCTCGATATCCAGCCGACCCAGACCTTCGCCCAATGGCAGGCAGGTTTTCGCGTCGAGGCCCTCAAGGCCGGCATTACCCCTGCGGTGTTTGATACAGCATTCGCCAACGTCACCCCCGACATGGCAGTCATCCGCGCCGATCGCAGCCAACCGGAGTTTTCCCGCCCGGTCTGGGAATACCTCAACGGCGCCTTGTCGCCACTACGCGTGCGCAATGGCCAGGCGTTGCTGATCAAACACGCCGATATCCTGCAAAGCATCGAACAACGCTACGGCGTCGATCGCCAGGTGCTGGTCTCGGTGTGGGGCATGGAGAGTAACTTCGGCACGTTCCAGGGCAACAACTCGGTGATCCGCTCGCTGGCGACCCTGGCCTACGAAGGCCGCCGCCCGGCATTCGCCCAGGCGCAGTTGCTGGCCGCGCTGCAAATCATCCAGCACGGCGATATCCCGGCCGAGCAGATGCGCGGTTCCTGGGCCGGTGCCATGGGCCAGACTCAGTTCATTCCAACCACCTATAACACCCACGCGGTGGACTTCGATGGCGACGGTCGCCGCGATATCTGGAATAGCTCGGCCGACGCCCTCGCTTCCACCGCGCACTACCTGCAGAGCTCGGGCTGGCAGAAAGGCCAGCCCTGGGGTTTTGAGGTGCAACAGTTACCCGTGAGCTTCGATTACGCGCTGGCCGATGGCGTGGTACGCAAGCCAGTGGGCGAATGGTTGAGACTGGGGCTGCAGGTGCCCGCCGGTGCCAGCGTACCGCCCAATGTAGATACGCTGTCCGCTGCCCTTCTGCTGCCGGCAGGCCACCGTGGTCCGGCATTCCTGGTGCTGGATAACTTCCGTGCGATCCTCAAGTACAACAACTCGTCGTCCTACGCCCTGGCGGTCGGCCTGTTGTCCGAGCGTTTTGGCGGGGGCGGCGTGATTCGTGGGGATTGGCCAACGGACGAACTGCCACTGACCCGCTCCCAGCGTATCGAGTTGCAGACGGTGTTGAGTGCCAAGGGTTATGAGGCGGGCAACCCGGATGGGATCATCGGTGCCAATACGCGCAAGGCGATTCGTGCGGCGCAGCAGTCGTTGGGCTGGCCGGCGGATGGGTACCCGACGGTGAAGTTGCTGGAATCCTTGCAAAGCCGCTAGAACTGCGTAAAGCGGCTACCGCCTTCGCGAGCAAGCCCGCTCCCACAGGGGCAAATGCGGGCTTGCTGGCGATAACGGCCTGACAGACGACTAAATACTCAGGCCCTGAGCACCACATCCTGCTCCAGCACCAACCGCTGTTCCCCCGCATCCAGGCGCACCAAAGCGCCCATCGGTAAGGTCAGGTTCGGGTCGCAATGCCCGCTGCGCCAGCCGGACAGGACCGGGATGCATAACGGTGCGAACGTCTGTTTCAGCAGCCTGTCCAGCGCCGCGCTATCTACCCCCGCTACATCCCCCACCAGCACACCGCGAACCTGCGCCAACTTGCCTGCCAGTCGCAAATGCGTCAGCAGGCGGTCGATACGGTAGATCGGTTCGTTGACGTCTTCGATAAACAGGATGATGCCCTCGGCATCGATTTCGAACGGTGTGCCCATCACGGCCGCGATCATCGACAGGTTGCCACCCAGCAGGCGCCCACAAGCGATGCCAGGTTCGATGGTGGTCAACGGGTAGGCCGCCGGATGCGCCAGCACACTACCGGCACCTAGTTGCCCACGCAGCAGGCTGAACAGCGATGACTCAGTGGGTGGTTGTTTGTCGCCCAGCAGATCAGCATTGAGCATTGGGCCATGGAAGGTCACAAAACCGGCGTAGCGGCTGATTGCCAGATGCAGCGCGGTGATATCGCTGTAGCCGACGAAGGGCTTAGGATTGGCGGCCAGCAGCTCGAAATCCACGCTGTCGAGTAAGCGTGGGGTGCCATAGCCACCGCGCAGGCAGAAGATGGCGTCGATATCAGGGTCAGCGAAGGCCGCGTGCAGGTCGCGCAGACGTACTTCATCGCTGCCGGCCAGGTAGCCGTCGCGCTCGTACACCCCCGAGAAAATCCGCAGCTCGTAGCCGCGGGTACGCATCCATTGCCCGGCCTTCTCAACATCCAGCGCGGCGGGGCCTGCGGGGGCGATGAGGCCGATCACGCCTTCGGCGCGTAGGGCGGGGACGACGGTGGCAGGAGGGTTAGTCATCCTTGGTTCTCCCTATTCTGTACAGCGTAACGAACTGTGGGAGCGGGCTTGCCCGCGATAGCATCACCTCGGCGCAACTGATACACCGGGGCGTCTGCATCGCGGGCAAGCCCGCTCCCACACAAGCCCGCATTCCACATTGATTGCGGTGCGGCTTACGAAACCAGGCTCGCCTTGACCAGCTTGGCCTGCTCGTCGGCGTGGTACGACGAACGCACCAGCGGGCCCGACGCAACGTTCTTGAAGCCCATCTTGTAGCCTTCTTCGGCAAACCAGGCAAAGGTGTCCGGGTGTACGAAGCGCTGCACCGGCAAGTGGCTGCGCGACGGCTGCAGGTACTGACCCAGGGTCAGCATGTCGATGTCGTGTTCGCGCATGCGCTTCATGACTTCGATCACTTCCTCGTCGGTTTCGCCCAGGCCCAGCATCAGACCGGACTTGGTCGGGATGTGCGGCATCATCTGCTTGAATTTCTGCAGCAGGGTCAGCGACCACTGGTAGTCCGAACCCGGACGCGCGGCCTTGTACAGGCGCGGCACGGTTTCCAGGTTGTGGTTGAACACATCTGGCGGCTCGGCAGCGGTGATTTCCAGGGCGACATCCATGCGGCCACGGTAGTCCGGGACCAGGGTCTCGAGCATCACGTTCGGCGACAATTTGCGGATTTCGCGAATGCAGTCGGCAAAGTGCTGGGCACCGCCGTCGCGCAGGTCATCACGGTCTACCGAGGTGATCACCACGTACTTGAGTTTCAGGTCGGCAATGGCGATGGCCAGGCTTTCTGGCTCGTTGACGTCCAGTGGCTTCGGCCGGCCATGGCCAACGTCGCAGAACGGGCAACGACGGGTGCAGATGTCACCCATGATCATGAAGGTGGCGGTGCCGCCGGAGAAGCATTCGCCCAGGTTCGGGCAGGAGGCTTCTTCGCACACGCTGTGCAGCTTGTGTTTGCGCAGCAGGGCCTTGATACGGTCGACTTCCGGAGAAACCGGGATGCGCACGCGGATCCAGTCGGGCTTTTTCGGCAGTTCGGTGGTCGGAATGATCTTCACCGGGATGCGTGCAACCTTCTCGGCGCCGCGCAGCTTGACGCCGGCTTCCACCTTGGCACGCGGAGCCGGGGCCGGACGTTCGGTAATGTCCAGCGTCGGGATCATGGTTTGCACAACATCAGTAGTCATATCAGTCGATTCCGCCCGTCAGGGTCGTCTGCTCAGCATAGTCGAGGTGTTTGACGAGCTGCGCGCGCAGCCGGGCACTTACCTCGGCAAATTCTATGGGTGTTGCGTGATCGCTCAACTGGGTCATGGCCAAACCGGCGTAACCACAGGGATTGATCCGGCGAAACGGCGCCAGGTCCATGTCCACGTTCAGGGCCAGGCCATGAAAGGAACAACCATGGCGGATGCGCAGGCCCAGGGAGGCGATTTTCGCGCCGTCGACATACACACCAGGTGCATCGGGCTTGGCCGTCGCCGCTACACCGTAGCTGGCCAAGAGTTCGATCAGGCAGTTTTCCATGCGACTGACCAGCTCGCGCACGCCATAACCCAGCTTGCGCACATCCAGCAGCAAATAAGCCACCAGTTGCCCGGGCCCATGGTAAGTCACTTGACCACCTCGGTCGACCTGCACCACCGCAATATCACCCGGAAGTAGTAGATGCTCAGCCTTACCGGCCTGGCCCTGGGTGAATACCGGCGGGTGCTCCACCAACCAGACTTCATCAGGAGCCGAAGTGCCGCGCTCATTGGTGAAGCGCTGCATGGCGTGCCAGACGGGCTCGTAGGCCATCTGGCCGAGCTCGCGAAAGCCCAGGACCTGTGACATCACAACACCATGTGTACGAAACCGGTGGCTCGCAGTGCGCTATTGATGTCGTAGAGCTGGTCTTGATCGGTTGCAACGATGTGCAACTGGATCGTGGTGTATTTGCCGGTAGAGCTGGAGCGCTCATCCACTCGCTGATCGTTGATCGTAGCGTGCTTGCGCACGATTTCGAGGATCAGGTCTTTACGGCCTACACCGGTATCGCTGATCACCTTGATGGGATAGTCCACCACCGGGAATTCGATCTTTGGCGCCTTTACTTCTTTATCGGTCATGGCGTAACGGCCTCGTAAGCGGTAAGCCGTGGCGACGAGCAAAGCCCCGCGTCGGATCAACGCGGGGCTTTGCGGGTGCACACAATCAGTTGAACAAGCCGTAGAAGAATAGACGGATGCTATCCCACACGCGACGGAAGATACCACCTTCCTCAACAGCGTCGAGTGCGATCAGATCGGCGCTGTGTACGACTTTGTCGTCCAGCTTCACTTCGACTTTACCGATCACATCGCCCTTGGCGATAGGCGCGGTCAGTTGTGGGTTCATGGTCATGCTGGCAGCCAGTTTCTTCAGCTGGCCTTTAGGCATGGTCAGGGTCAGGTCATCAGCCAGGCCGGCCTTGACTTGACGCTCGGTACCTTTCCAGACCGGAGCCTGGGCCAGTTCAGCGCCCTTCTGGTAGAAGGTCTGGGTTTCGAAGAAACGGAAACCGTAGGTCAGCAGCTTCTGAGTCTCGGCGGCACGAGCCTGCTCGCTGTTGGTGCCGAAGACCACGGCGATCAGGCGCTGGCCGTCACGCACAGCCGAAGACACCATGCAGTAGCCGGCTTCGTCGGTGTGGCCGGTTTTCAGGCCATCCACAGTCTTGTCACGCCACAGCAGCAGGTTGCGGTTAGGCTGCTTGATGTTGTTCCAGAAGAACTCTTTCTGGGAGTAGATGGCGTAGTGCACCGGGTCGACACGAATGATCGCGCGCGCCAGGATCGCCATGTCATGGGCCGACGAGTAGTGGTCTGGGTTCGGCAGGCCGGTCGGGTTCATGAAGTGGCTGTTGGTCATGCCCAGGTCAGTCACGGTTTTATTCATCATGTCGGCGAATGCATCTTCGCTGCCAGCAATGTGCTCAGCCAGGGCGACGCTAGCGTCGTTGCCGGACTGGATGATGATGCCGTGCAGCAGGTCGCTGACAGTTACCTGGGAGCCGACCTTGATGAACATCCGCGAACCGCCGGTACGCCAGGCGTTTTCGCTGACGGTCACCGGATCGTTTTCACCGATCTGGCCGCGACGGATTTCCAGGGTCGCGATGTAGGCGGTCATCAGCTTGGTCAGGCTGGCCGGCGGCAGGCGCTGGTCACCATTGTTTTCGACCAGCACGTTGCCGCTGGCGGCATCCATGAGCACGTAGGACTTGGCAGCCAGTTGCGGTGGCGCTGGCATCATTTCGACGGCCCAGGCAGCGGGCGCGATGATCAGCGGGACAAGCAGGCACAGGCGTTTGGCTAAGGTGGTGATGTTCATCCGTCTCTCGAAATTGCTTATGGAAACTTGCCCTCGCGGGCAAAACTATTCAGACAACCCGTTGCCAGGCTGTCGCGTATTCAGTTGCCAGCTCAACCCTTGCCTTCGGGTTTTTATTATTCGACGAGCCTACAACCAGGGCCCCGGCACGCAAGCGCGCCAGCACCCTAGATCCGCTACTGCTTATTCGGCGCTGACCACGCTGGGCTGACCCAGGTTGGCCAATCGCACGCTGTTCTGCACCTGGGCAATCTCGCCCGCCGAGCCCAGGGGGCCCAGGCGTACCCGGTGCAGGGTCTGTTGGTTACGCACGATGGAGCTGATAAACACTGGCGCGCTGACCATCCCGCTGAGCTTGGACCTTAACAGTTCTGCCGCATCCGGGTTGGCGAAAGCGCCGACTTGCAGGTATTGCCCGCCCGCCGCGTTGCCCGGCGCCGCCTGTGGCACGGCCACGACTGGCGCGGCGTGTTGCTGGGGCGGCGGCGTCCACTGCTCGACCTTGCCCGCCGAAGCGGTGATCTGCGGTTGCGCGCTTTGTGGTTCGTTGAGCATCAATGGCGCCGGTTTGCCGCGCTGGGCCCAGTACTGGGCCGGGTCGATGCCTTCGACCTTGACCCGCGCCGTGCCGGATTCGGCATAGCCGAGTTTTTTCGCGGCAGCGTAGGACAAGTCGATGATTCGATCGGAATAGAACGGCCCACGGTCGTTGACCCGCAGGATCACCGTGCGGTTGTTGTCCAGGTTGGTCACGCGCACATAGGCAGGCAGCGGCAGGGTCTTGTGTGCCGCGCTCATGCCGTACAGGTCATACACCTCGCCGTTGGCGGTGTTCTGGCCGTGGAACTTGGTGCCGTACCAGGACGCCGTGCCCGACTGCACGTAGTTCTTGGACTCTTGCAGCGGGAAGTAAGTCTTGCCCAGCACCGTGTAGGGGTTGGCTTTGTAGTTGCCGGTATGCAGGGTCGGCGTGGCATCCGGGATACGCGAGACGTCGACGTCCCACCACGGCGCGCCGTCCTTGTGGGCCCGGTTGATGTCCAGCCCCGGCTGCGCGCGGACTACCGGGCCACCGGCCTTCTGCACCGGCGCTCGGCTGGTGGAGCAACTGACAACCAGCAAGGACAATGCGGCTAGCGCCACCAGCTTGAGCGGTTTATTGATCGGCGATACCCGCATTACTTGACGCCCCGTGCTTGAACCAGCATGTCTGACAGCTGATGCACGGCCATGGCGTACATCACACTGCGGTTATAACGCGTGATTGCGTAAAAATTCTTCAGGCCCATCCAATATTCCGGGCCGTCTGCACCTTCCAGGCGGAAGGCGGTAACCGGCATATCATCGCGCAGCGCATCATGACTTGACCAGCCCAGCGCCCGCAACTCCCCGACGGTTTTCACCGGCTCGATGCCCTGGGTCAGGCCCTCATCGGCGCGATCGCCCGTGACGTCCGCACGGATCACCACCGGTTCGCCACCTACCCAGCCATGACGCTTGAAGTAACTGGCAACGCTGCCAATGGCATCATCGGGGTTGCTCCAGATATTGATATGGCCATCACCGTCAAAATCCACGGCATAGGCGCGAAAGCTGCTGGGCATGAATTGGGGTAGGCCCATGGCACCGGCGTAGGAGCCTTTGAGGGTCAATGGGTCGACCTGCTCTTCACGGGCCAGCAGCAGGAACTCACGCAGTTCCTTGCGGAAGAATTCGGCGCGGGGCGGGTAATCGAAGCCCAGGGTCGACAAGGCGTCGATCACCCGGTAACTGCCGGTATTGCGCCCATAAAAAGTTTCTACGCCGATGATCGACACGATCACCTGGGCAGGCACGCCGTATTCCTGCTCGGCGCGGGCCAGCACGGCCTCGTGCTGCCGCCAGAAGTCCACACCCCGCGCTATACGTGCGTCGGTAAGGAACATCGGGCGATAGTCCTTCCACTGTTTAACGCGCTCGGCAGGGCGAGAAATGGCGTCGAGTATCGCCTGCTTGCGCTGGGCCTCGCGGAACACGCCCATCAGTTGTTCGCCGGCAAAACCATAGTCACGGGTCATCTCACCGACAAATTCGGCGACCTGGGGCGAGCCGTCGTAATCGCCGGCCAGGGCTGGCTGTGAAGCGCCAAAGGCGCCCAGCAGGCCCAGACAGGACGCGTATCGAGCAGCCCAGCCGCGCATTGCTTGCATTGACATCTTCACCTTATTCAAACCTGTGCGATCCACTTGCGATGGGTATGGATCGACATCAAAACCCCAAACGCTGACAGTAATGTCACCAGCGAAGTTCCGCCGTAGCTAATGAACGGCAACGGCACCCCAACCACCGGCAGCAGGCCACTGACCATACCGATGTTGACGAAAACGTAAACAAAAAAAGTCATTGTCAGCGCACCGGCGAGCAATTTGCCGAACAGCGTCTGCGCTTGCGCGGTAATCACCAGGCCGCGCCCGATCAACAGCAAGTAGATCAACAGCAGTGCGCAGATGCCCACCAGGCCGAACTCCTCACCCATCACCGCAATAATAAAGTCAGTGTGGCTTTCCGGCAGGAAGTCCAGGTGCGACTGGGTGCCCAGCAGCCAGCCCTTGCCAAACACCCCGCCGGAACCGATGGCGGCTTTGGACTGGATGATATTCCACCCGGTGCCCAGCGGATCGCTCTCGGGATCGAGGAACGTCAGGACCCGCTGCTTCTGATAGTCATGCATGAAAAAGAACCACATGGCGACAGCCACTGGCACGGCCGCCACCAGCACGCTGACGATCCAGCGCCAGCGCAGGCCGCCCATGAACAGCACGAACGCACCGCCGGCGAGGATCAGCAGGCCGGTGCCGAGGTCGGGCTGGCGCACAATCAGGATGAAGGGGATGCCGATCAGGATCAGGCTGATCCCCACATGCTTGAGCTGCGGCGGCAAGGTGCGCTTGGCCAGGTACCAGGCGATGGTGGCCGGCATCAGGATCTTCATGAATTCCGACGGCTGGAAGCGAATCACCCCAGGGATATTGATCCAGCGGGTGGCGCCCATGGCGTTATGCCCCATGACGTCCACCACCACCAGCAACAGTACGCCGGCGACGTATCCCAGCGGCACCCAGCGCGCCATGAAACGCGGCTCCAGCTGGGCGATCACCACCATCGACAACAGACCCAAACCAAATGACGACGCCTGCTTGATCAACAGATCCCAGTTCTTGCCACTGGCCGAATACAACACGAACAGGCTGCCGGCCGCCAGGGTCAGCAGCAGGATCAGCAACGGGCCATCAATGTGCAAGCGCTGCAACAAAGTGGCGCGGCGACGCATCACATCCTCACTGGAGAGAATGCGATCAAAATTACTCTTCACGGGCCGTAGCCTCCGCGCTTGAAGGGTTGGCAAACTCAGGCTTGAGCTTGCCGTCCGGGTCCAGCAACCAGGCGTCCATGATCTGGCGCACCACCGGGGCGGCCACACCGGAACCGGACTCGCCGTTCTCGACCATCACCGCCACGGTGATCTTCGGGTTGTCGGCCGGGGCAAAACCGACGAACAAGGCGTGGTCGCGATGGCGTTCCTGGACCTTGGAGCGGTCGTATTTCTCGCCCTGCTTGATTGCCACCACTTGGGCGGTCCCGCTCTTGCCGGCAATCCGGTACTGCGCACCAACGGCCGCCTTGCGCGCCGTACCCCGGGCGCCATGCATCACTTGTTGCATGCCGTGGTTGACCTTGGCCCAGTCGGACGGGTCGCGCAGGATGATGTCCGCAATCGGGTTTTCATCCACCGGCTTTTCACCCTCGATGGTCTTGGCCAGATGCGGGCGAATCCACTTGCCCTTGCTGGCCACCAGTGCCGTAGCCTGGGCCAACTGCAAAGGGGTGGCCTGCATGTAGCCCTGACCGATCCCCAGGATCAGCGTCTCGCCCGGGAACCAGGCCTGGCGACGGGTTGCGCGCTTCCACTCCCGGGAAGGCATCAGGCCTGGGGATTCTTCAAACATGTCCAGGGACACTTTCTGACCCAGGCCAAACTTGCCCATGTAGGTCGACAAACGATCAATCCCCAGCTTATGGGCCAGGTCATAGAAGTAGGTGTCGTTGGAGCGCATGATCGCCGTGTCCAGGTCCACATAGCCGTCGCCGGTACGGTTCCAGTTACGGTACTTGTGATCGTAATTGGGCAGCATGTAATAGCCCGGATCGTAGACCCGGCTGGAGGCCGTGACCACACCCGCGTCCAGGCCAGCAATCGCCACCGCTGGCTTGATGGTCGAACCCGGTGGATACAGACCGCGCAGCACTCGGTTGAACAGCGGTCGATCAATGGAGTCGCGCAACTCGGCATAGGCCTTGAAGCTGATCCCCGTCACGAACAGGTTGGGGTCGAAACTCGGCTGACTGACCATCGCCAGGACCTCGCCGGTGTTCGGATCCAACGCCACCACCGCTCCGCGACGCCCGCCGAGGGCCATTTCTGCGGCCTCCTGCAGCTTGATATCCAGGCTCAGGACAATGTCCTTGCCGGGAATCGGGTCAGTCCGCTTGAGCACCCGCAGCACGCGGCCACGGGCGTTGGTCTCGACTTCCTCGTAACCCACCTGACCGTGCAACTGCGGCTCGTAGAAGCGCTCGATACCGGTCTTGCCGATATGGTGGGTGCCGCTGTAATTGACCGGATCGAGGGTTTTGAGCTCTTTCTCGTTGATCCGCCCCATGTAACCCACCGAGTGGGCAAAGTGCGCCCCTTGCGGATAATGGCGCACCAACTGCGCCACCACTTCCACGCCCGGCAGGCGGAACTGGTTCACCGCGATCCTGGCGATCTGCTCTTCGGTCAGCTCAAACAGGATCGGCACCGGTTCAAACGGGCGCCGCCCCTGCTTCATGCGCTTCTCGAAGATCAGCCGATCTTCCGGCGTCAGCTGCAGCACCTCGACAATCACATCGAGGACCTGCGGCCAATCACCGGAGCGTTCGCGGGTCATGCTCAGGCTGAAACTGGGCCGGTTATCGGCGATCACCACGCCATTTCGGTCGAAAATCAAGCCACGGGTCGGCGGAATCGGTTGCACATGCACCCGGTTGTTTTCCGACAACGTGGAGTGATACTCGTACTGAATCACCTGCAGGTAATACAGACGGGCGATCAACACGCACATCAACGCCACCACCGCGATAGCGCCAAAGATCACCCGCGCGCGTACAAGGCGTGCGTCTTTCTCGTGGTCCTTGATGCGGATCGGCTGGGTCATCAGGCAGGGCGCAGACTATTTGTGGTAAGGGTGCCCGGACAGAACTGTCCAGGCGCGATACAGCTGTTCACCAATCAGGATCCGCACCAGCGGATGGGGCAACGTCAGGGGCGACAGCGACCAGCGCTGATCGGCCCGGGCGCAGACTTCCGGCGCCAGCCCCTCGGGGCCGCCGACCATGAAGTTGACCGTACGCGAATCCAGGCGCCAGCGATCCAGCTCCACCGCCAACTGCTCGGTGCTCCAGGGCTTGCCGTGCACCTCAAGGGTGACGATGCGCTCGTTGGCACCGACCTTGGCCAGCATCGCCTCGCCTTCCTGACGGATAAAGCGCGCCACATCGGCGTTCTTGCCCCGGGTGTTGAGCGGTATTTCCACCAGTTCCAGCGCAAGCTCGGATGGCAGACGCTTGGCATATTCATGCCAGCCTTCTTCCACCCACTTGGGCATGCGTGAACCGACAGCAATCAGACGCAGGCGCACAGCCGTTCCTTATTCCTGGTCTTTGTTGAGCTTGTCGAAGTGCGCGTGACCGACTTCCGGGCTGTGGTGCTTGCCATCGGCGGCACGGCTCTGCTCGGCGCCTTTCCACAGACGCTCCAGGTCGTAGAACTGGCGGGCGTTGCTGGTCATCATGTGTACGATCACGGTGTCCAGGTCAGCCAGCACCCAGTCGCTGTCGCCCTTGCCTTCTTCACCCAATGGCTTGACGCCCTGGGCTTTGACGGCTTCGCGAACCTTGTCCAGCATCGCGCCGATCTGGCGGTTGGAGGTACCGGTGGCGATGATCATGAAGTCGGTGATGCTTTGCTTGTCACGCACGTCCAGGACCTGAATGTCCTGGGCCTTCACGTCTTCCAGGGCCGCGACGGCCAGCGCTACCAGCGCTTCACCCTCGGGAGCCGGGACCAACAGGGCTTCCACCGGCAACGGTGCGCTCTTGAACGTGCCTTTGCGCTTAACTTTGCTTACGTCTTTGTTCGTCATATAAAACTCGTTTTGCTCATTAGTTCGGGCGCTTCAATACACGATTATTCGTGCCTTCAAGCGCGCCTTTTCAGTTCGACGCACGGTAAAGCCCGTGCGCATCGATGTAGGCCAGGACCGCGTCAGGCACCAGGAAACGTACCGACTTACCGCTGGCCAGCAGTTGACGGATCTGGGTGGCCGACACCGCAAGCGGGGTCTGCCAGACGAATGCAATATTCCCGCTCGGCCCGGTCAGGGCCTGTGGGTCACTTACCGACCGCGCTGCCAGCAGGTTGCGCAAGGCATCCGGCGGTTCGCTGTCGGCATCCGGGCGTTGCAAAACCAGGATGTGGCAATGCTGGAGCAACTCTTCCCAGCGATGCCAAGTGGGCAGTCCGCAAAATGCGTCCCAGCCCAAAAGCAAAAACAACTGGTCATCGGCGGCCAACTCGGCCCGCGTCTGTTCCAGGGTGTCGATAGTGTAGGACGGTTTGTCGCGCTTGAGCTCGCGGTCGTCCACCACCAACGGGGCAATCCCGGCCACCGCGCACTGCACCATCGCCAGGCGCTCCTGCGCGCTGACTTGCGGGGTGTCGCGGTGCGGCGGCCTGGCATTGGGGATCAGCCGCAGCTCTTGCAGCCCGAGGGTATCCGCCACTTCCAGGGCACTGCGCAAATGGCCGATGTGCACGGGGTCGAAGGTACCGCCGAACAGCCCGATGCGTTTACCCATCAAGTGCGCACATGACCGTCACCAAACACCACGTACTTCTCGCTGGTCAGGCCTTCCAGACCAACCGGCCCACGGGCATGCAGCTTATCGGTGGAAATCCCGATCTCCGCCCCCAGGCCATACTCGAAGCCGTCGGCAAAGCGTGTCGAGGCGTTGATCATCACCGAAGCGGAGTCCACTTCGTTAAGGAAACGCCGGGCATCGCTGAAATGCTCGGAAACAATGGCGTCAGTATGCTTGGAGCCGTAGGTGTTGATGTGCTCGATGGCCTGGTCCAGATCATCGACGATCCGAATCGACAGGATCGGCGCGGTGTATTCGGTGTACCAGTCCTGCTCGGTAGCCTCGATCACATCGCTGCCCAACAGCGCCCGGGTACGCTCGCAACCGCGCAGTTCCACGCCCTTGTCGCGGTAGATCGCAGCCAGCGGCGGCAACACGCGCGCGGCAATACCGGCGTGGACCAACAGGGTTTCCATGGTGTTGCACGGCGCATAGCGATGGGTCTTGGCGTTGTCGGCAATGCGGATCGCCTTGTCGAGATCGGCCGCCACATCGATAAAGACGTGGCAGACGCCATCCAGGTGTTTGATCACTGGCACCTTGGCATCACGGCTGACGCGCTCGATCAGGCTCTTGCCGCCACGCGGCACAATCACATCGACATATTCAGGCATGGTGATCAGCGCGCCAACGGCAGCGCGGTCGGTGGTTTCCACCACTTGCACCACCTCGGCCGGCAACTCGGCCACGGCCAGGCCTTGCTGGATGCAGGCGGCGATGGCGCGGTTGGAATGGATGGCCTCGGAGCCGCCACGCAGGATGGTGGCATTGCCGGACTTCAGGCACAGGCTCGCGGCGTCGATGGTCACGTTCGGACGCGACTCATAGATGATGCCGATCACGCCCAGGGGCACGCGCATCTTGCCGACCTGGATGCCTGACGGCAGGTAACGCATATCGCGGATTTCACCGATGGGGTCAGGCAGTTTGGCTACCTGGCGCAGGCCTTCGATCATGTCGTCGATACGGGCCGGCGTCAGCGCCAGGCGATCCAGCAATGCCGGCTCCAGACCATTGGCCCGGCCGTTGGCCAGGTCCAACTCGTTGGCGGCGGTCAACTCGGAGCGCGAGGCATCCAGAGCATCGGCGGCAGCCAGCAGGGCACGGTTCTTCTGCGCGGTGCTCGCACGGGCGATCAACCGCGAGGCCTGACGGGCAGCGCGACCCAGGCGGGTCATGTAGTCAAGAACGGACTCAGTCATGGTCTGGTGGGGTCTTGGCAAAGAGGAAAGCGGCAGATTATAGCTGTCGCGCCGTCCTACGGACAGCGGTGAGGGGCGGATGGTCGAAATGAACTGTAAAAACTCGAGGTTCAGCGGTGATTAAGCCTGGAGTTGATATCATCCTGTCACATTTGGCCTGCGCAACCGTCCATCGTCATGTCCAGTTCCCACCCCAAGATCCCCGCCAAGCCCCTGCCTGATGGTTTTTTCGACCGCGATGCGCAAACGCTCGCGAAAGATTTGCTGGGCAAAGTCATCCGCCATCGTGTCGGCGATGTGTGGCTGTCGGCGCGAATTATTGAAACCGAAGCCTATTACCTGGCCGAAAAAGGCAGCCATGCGTCCCTTGGCTACACAGAAAAGCGTAAGGCTTTGTTTCTGGATGGCGGCCACATCTATATGTACTACGCCCGTGGTGGGGACTCCCTGAACTTCAGCGCCCAGGGGCCAGGCAACGCCGTCTTGATCAAGTCGGCCTACCCATGGACGGATGAGGTCTCAGGGCCTGCAAGCCTGGCGCAAATGTTGTTGAACAATCCCGACGCTAGCGGCCGTCCGCGCCCAGCCCATAAGCTCTGCGCCGGACAGACGTTGCTGTGCAAGGCCCTGGGTTTGAAGGTACCGATGTGGGACGCCAAACGCTTCGACCAGGAGGGGCTCTACGTCGAAGATGTGGGCCTGGCGCCCGCGCAAATTATCCAGACCACCCGCCTGGGCATTCCCGGCGGGCGCGATGAACACCTGATGTATCGCTTCGTGGATGCTGACTTGGCGCCCTATTGCACACGGAACCCGTTGCGACGCGGCCAGGTCGAAGGCCGCGATTACGTTTTGATTTGAATATTTGAAACAACCGTTTTTGCTGGAAATGGCATCTGCAACACAGCGCCTACAGGGGGCGCCGGTGTTTTGAGAAGCGTATTCCAGGTAGCGGTTCATTGATGGAGTGATTTTATGGGCCCATGGCTCGATGGCATTACCGGCTGGCTGACCCTTAACCCGCAATGGCTGGCGGCGGCGGTGTTTATCGTCGCTTTTGTGGAATGCCTGGCCATCGCCGGGATTATCGTGCCGGGGACGGTACTGCTGTTCGCCATTGCCGCGCTGGCCGGCAGCGGCGCACTTTCGCTGGGCGAAACCCTGCTGCTGGGCCTGCTCGGCGGGCTGCTGGGCGACGGGATTTCCTACTACGTGGGTCGGCATTTCCACCAGAACATCCGCCGCCTGCCAGGCCTGCGTCATCATCCCGAGTGGATGGACGGGGCTGAGGCCTACTTTCAGAAGTACGGCATCGTCAGTTTGCTGGTAGGACGTTTCATTGGCCCATTGCGTCCGATGTTGCCCATGGTCGCCGGGATGTGCGACATGCCCTTCCCGCGCTTTGCCGCCGTGAGCGTGCTGGCCGCCGCCGGCTGGACGGTAGCCTATCTGCTGCCAGGCTGGGCTGCTGGCGCGGCGTTTCGCCTGCCGCTGCCCGAAGGGTTCTGGCCCGAGGCCGGGGTGGTTGCCGCCTGCTTGGCCGTGCTGTTCGGCGTCACCCTCAATAGCACCCTGCGCGGCCACCGCCGCGCCACACTGTGGATGGGCTGCGCGAGCCTGGCGCTACTGATTGCGATGTTTATCGGCTACCCCTACCTGAACCATTTCGACCAAGGTTTGATGGCGCTGGTCCAGGAACACCGCAGCCCGGCCATGGACCAGGCCATGGTGATGATCACCCAACTGGGCGAGTTCAAGAAGATGTTCGTCGCCAGCGCCGTGCTGACCGGCCTGCTGTTGCTGGCACGGCAATGGCGCCAGGCGATTTTCGTCGGCGCTACGCTGCTGGGTGCCGCGCTGATCAACACGGCAAGCAAGCTGTTCTTTGCCCGTGGCCGCCCCGAAATCCTCGTCGACCCGTTGACCAGCTTCAGCATGCCCAGCGGTCACGCCTCTGGCTCGTTTGCGTTCTTCCTTGCGCTGGCGGTGCTGGCCGGTCGCGGCCAGCCAATTCGCATGCGCCTGGCCTGGTTGCTGCTGGGTGCAATCCCGGCTGCGGCCATTGCCCTGTCGCGGGTATATCTGGGGGCACACTGGCCGAGCGATATTCTCGCCGGCACCTTGCTGGCCATGACCGTCTGCGCCTTCAGCCTGACCTTGAGCCAGCGCCACAGCCTGCTCCCGCCCATGGCGCCAAAGGTGTGGTGGTTGATCGTGCCGGGGTGCGTGGCGGTCTTGGGGTTCTTTGCCCTGAGCGGAACCTCCCACGCCCTGCTCCGATACGCTTATTGAGCTACGCCGACGGCAATTTCGACAATGGCCTGCGGGGCGGACTCACTGGAACAGTTCGCCCTGCAACTCATCCAGCATTAACTGAATGGCGTCCAGCCGTTGCAGGGGATCGTCAAGCTCCAGCAACTCGATCTTGTCGGTGTCGGCAAACGGCAATAGGTAAGCCAGACGGTTGCTCAACTGTTGCTGCCCTTGCACATCGGCGTCCATGCCCAGGGAGGCGACCATCGGGTGTTCCGCCAGGGCCATCAGCAGCGCCAATAGATCGCCATCTTCCTCCTCCAAGTCGCGCTCGGGCATCTCCTCCAGCCACTCGACATCGGCCACCAGTAACTGATCGCGCTGCACCTGGGCCCCGCGCACGCGGAACCTGCGCCCACCCTCGACCCGAATCCCCAGCAAGCCGTTGTCCTGCTGCTCGAAATCACGAATCATCGCTTCGCAGCCAATCACCGCATAGCGCTCCGGCACCTGGCCGACCTCCTGGCCGCCGAAGAGGCAGACCACACCAAAGCCTTCGCCCTTTTTCATGCAGCGGCCGATCATATCCAGGTAGCGCGCCTCGAACAGTTGCAGGTCGAGGGTGCAGCCTGGAAACAGCACCGTATTGAGAGGGAACAGCGCCAGACTCATAAAGCGTTCCTTAAACCCGACTTAAATCACCAAAGACACGGCCAGTGGCAGGAACACTGCCGTGGCCACGCCCATCAAACTCATCGCCAGTGCGGCAAAGGCCCCGCACTCCTCGCTTTCTTGCAAGGCCACCGAGGTGCCGACCGCGTGGGCGGTCATGCCCAGGGCCATGCCCCGTGCCTCAGGGCTGTGCACCCCCAGGCGCGACAGGAAGGCCGGCCCGATCATGGCACCGATCACCCCGGTGATCAGCACGAACACCGCCGCCAGCGCCGCGACGCCGCCGATCTGCTCGGCCACCAGCATGGCGATGGGCGAGGTCACGGACTTGGGCGCCATGGTCATCAGCACCATGTGTTCAGCGCCAAACCACCAACCGAGCCACACACACAGGCCGGTGGCAAACACCCCACCCACCATCAGCGTAGTAAAAATCGGCCAGAACAACTGTCGAATCCGCCGCAGGTTCAAATACAGCGGCACCGCCAGCGCCACGGTGGCCGGGCCCAGCAGGATGCTCATGATCTCGGTGCTTTTGCGGTATTCGACATAGGTCAACCCGCACCCCAGCAGCACGCCTATCACCAGCAACATCGAGACCAGCACCGGCTGCAGGAAGATCCAGCGGGTTTTCTCGAACCCCGCCAGTACCAGTTGATAGGCGCCCAACGTGATGCCAATACCAAATAAGGGATGGTGGATCACCGCCGTCCATGCGCCCTGCCAATCGAAGGTCATTGCCCCTCCTCCCGCCGTGCCTGGCGCTTGACCAGTTTTTGCATCATCACGCCAACAACGCCCATGGCGATCACCAACGACAGGACCAGCGCCCCGACGATGGCCCAGAAATCGGCAGCAATGTCCTTGGCATATACCATCACCCCCACCGCCGGCGGCACCAGCAGCAGTGGCAGGTAACGCAGCAGGCTGCTGGCCGCCAGGCTCAGCGGTTCACCAACCTCGCCGCGCCACACCAGATACGCCAGCAGCAACAGCAGGCCGACAATCGGCCCGGGCAAGATCGGCAGGAACAAGTGATTGATCGCCGTGCCCAGCAATTGAAACAACACCAGCCAAGTCAGACCGCGTAACAGCATGGGTTTTCTCCCCCCAAAAGCCCGTGGGCATTATAAGCACGCCGCTCCTATGAACAGGCATTCGCCAAAAGCATGGAGGGTTGACCGGGCCATTTGCCCATGATGATCTACATTGGTTCTCGGGAATCCACCTAAAACAACAACACCCTGTAGGAGCGAGCTTGCTCGCGAAGGTCGTCCAGGCACCGGGCATATCCAGGATGCCCGCGTTATCGTTGACGACTTTCGCGAGCAAGCTCGCGCCTACAGGGAGACAGACTGATGAACCAAGGAGAGTCGCAATGCCCTTCGTACCTGTAGCGCAACTCAATGATTATGTCGGCAAGGAACTGGGACGTTCCGCATGGCTCACCATCGACCAGGAGCGTATCAACCTGTTCGCAGAAGCGACCGGCGATTTTCAGTTCATCCACGTCGACCCGGTAAAGGCCGCCCAGACCCCATTTGGCAGCACTATCGCCCACGGTTTCCTGTCGCTGTCGCTGATCCCCAAGTTGATCGAAGACATCCTGATCATGCCCGAGGGCCTGAAGATGGCGGTCAACTACGGCCTGGACAGCGTGCGCTTTATCCAGCCGGTGAAAGTCAATTCCAAGGTGCGCCTGGCGGTGACCCTCACCGACGCCACCGAGAAAAAGCCTGGCCAGTGGCTGCTCAAGGCCACCTGCACCCTGGAAATCGACGGCCAGGAAAAACCCGCCTACATCGCCGAGTCATTGTCACTGTGCTTCGTCTGATACATCCGTAGGAGCCGGCTTGCCGGCGATAGCGCCCGCTGCGGCGCCATCGCCGACAAGTCATGATTACCACACAGACCACTAGGTATAGCTTCCCCCGCTGCGGCATACTCGGCGCTCAATTATCCGGATCCCGCTATGCGCCCAATCGTTCCCCTTGCTCTGGCCTTGTTGCTCACCGCTTGCGGCGACGGCGAACCCTTGTTGCCGCCCGACGCACGGCTGCCGGACGGCGGGCGTTATCGCGGGGATGTGGTCGATGGGCTGCTGCAAGGCCAGGGCCGGGTGGACTACCCCAACGGCAGTTGGTACGCCGGGCAGTTCGACAAGGGCCAGTGGCATGGCCAGGGCGAATGGCACGGCAGCAACGGCGAGATCTATAAAGGGCAGTTCCAGCAAGGCCTGTTCGATGGCCAGGGCACCCTGACCACGGCGGCCAACACCTACATCGGCGGCTTCAAGCAAGGCCGGCGCAACGGCGAAGGCACCCTCAAAGAGGGGCAAATGACCTATCGCGGCGAGTTCAAGGACGACCAGTATTCCGGCCTCGGTCGCCTGGAGCTGGCGGATGGCAGTCAGTACCAGGGACTGTTCGCCCACGGCAAACCCAACGGTGAAGGCCAGCGCAACGACGACAGCGGCAACCAGTTCAGCGGTCACTTCGTCAATGGCCAACTGGAAGGCAACGGCACCTTCAACAGCGCCGAAGGCGACATGTACATCGGCCACTTCAAGCAGAACCAACTCAACGGCAAGGGCCGCTACGAAAACGCCGACGGCGATGTGTGGACCGGCGAATTTCGCGAAGGCGCCCTCAGCGGCAAAGGCGAGCTGACCGGCGTGGATGGCAGCCATTACATCGGGCAATTCAGTGACTGGCGCTTTACCGGTGAAGGGCGTCTGAACCTCAGCGATGGCAGTTTCTACATCGGTGGCTTCGACAACGACAGCTATCACGGGCAAGGCACCCTGGTGCTCACCGATGGCACGGTGCAGGCCGGGACCTGGGCCAACGGCCTGCGCGTACGCGATGCCGACGGCAAGCTGCTGCCCGATGCCCTGGAGGTCGGGGTACTGGCCCAGGGCCGCTTGCTCGACGACGCCCTCGCCGCCGTGCCGGCGTCCACCCCGGCGGTCGAGCTGTACACCCTGGTGGTGGCCGGCGACGGCAAGCAAAGCGTGTTCTTGCGCGAGGCCGACTATGTCAGCAACCTGCTGGCCAGCCGTTTCGGCGCCCGCGGGCAGATCCGCCTGGTCAACCACCGCGACCATATCGCCGACCGCCCGATGGCGACCCGCGAAAGCCTGCGCCGCGCCGTGCAGACCCTGGCCGAGCGCACCGGCCCCGAAGACCTGGTGTTTATCTACCTGACCAGCCACGGCACCCACGAACACCAACTGGTGCTCGACCAACCCCGCATGGAGCTGGCCGACCTGCCGAGCGACGAACTGGCAGCGGTGATGGCGCCGCTGAAAAACCGTGACAAGGTCATCGTGATCTCAGCGTGTTACTCCGGTGGATTCATCCCGGCACTCAAGGATGATCACACCCTGATCATGACCGCCTCCCGCGCCGATCGTGTGTCGTTTGGCTGCTCGGAAGAAGCCGACTTCACCTACTTTGGCGATGCCTTGTTCGCCCAGGCCCTGACCCAGACCGACGATTTGCAACACGCCTTCAAGCTGGCCCAACGGCATGTGACCGAACGCGAAATGGCTGACAACTTCGAAGCCTCCGAACCACAGATCTGGGCCCCCAAGAGCGTCATCGCCCGCTGGCAATTATTACGCAAACAGCAGGCACGAAAGGCGCTGGAAAGCGTCTCTATCAATAGCAAGGAAGCAAAGAGCAACTAAGCTGAAACTGTATCAAGGGGGGAAACACCATGTACTTGACGCCTCAGCATATATTGCTTGCCGGAGCCTCTGGCTTGACCGGGGAACATCTGCTGGACCGCCTGCTCAACGAGCCCACCGTCACCCGCGTATTGGCGCCCAGCCGCCGCCCGCTGGCCGAACACCCGCACCTGGAAAACCCGGTCGGCGACCCTAGCATATTGCTGCCACAACTGAGCGGCCGGGTGGACCTGGCCTTCTGCTGCCTGGGCACCACTCTCAAGCAAGCAGGTTCCGAACAGGCGTTCCGCGCCGTTGACCTGGACCTGGTCGTCGCATTCTCCAAGCGTGCCCGGGAAATGGGGGCGCGGCACCTGATCGTGATCAGCGCAATTGGCGCCGACCCGAAATCCTCGGTGTTCTACAACCGGGTCAAGGGTGAGATGGAGCAGGCCTTGCAGGCCCAGGACTGGCCGCAACTGACCATCGTGCGGCCCTCGCTGCTGCTGGGCGAACGCCTGGAAACACGCCTGGCAGAAAAGCTCGTGGGGCCATTGTCGCGGCTGATTCCCGGCAAGTATCGTGGCATTGAAGTGTGTGAACTGGCCCGGGCCATGTGGCGCCTGGCGCTGGAAGAGCAGGATGGAGTGCGGATCGTCGAGTCGGATGAGTTGCGCAAGCTCGGCAAGTGAGTCTGTTCAACAGTTTTGCACCGCCCCAATGTGGGAGCGGGCTTGCTCGCGAAGGCGCAGTGTCAGTCAATGGATCAGGTGACTGACACTGCGCCTTCGCGAGCAAGCCCGCTCCCACATTTCAGGTCGGTGTTAAACCTTGGCTCAGCGTTACAACCCACCCGTCGCATTAAACCCAACCCCCAGCACCGTCAACGCCGACAGCGGCAACAGCAGCGTGTCGAGCAATGCACTGGCTGGCAGATCAAGGCCCGGATAACTCGGCGCTTGCGCGCCGAAGCGATCCATGGCGCAACAACCACCTTGCATCGCATACAAGTCCAGGCGTGTCCCCGCATACACCACCGGCGCCCCAGGTTTCGCCGCATCGAGGGTGCGCACCGTGGCGCAGCCTGTCAGGTGCAGCGCCAGCAGCATCAGCAAGATTTTATTCATCACTGCTCAAATGATGCTCGCCCCAACGCGGCAACATGTCCTGGGGGATATTCAGCAGATTGAGAATCCGCGCCACCACGAAATCCACCAAGTCATCAATGGTCTGTGGCTGGTGATAGAAACCCGGCGATGCAGGCAGGATGGTCACGCCCATATTCGACAACTTGAGCATATGCTCCAGGTGAATGCTCGAGTAAGGCGCCTCACGCGGCACCAGGATCAACTGGCGGCGTTCCTTCAAGGTCACGTCCGCCGCGCGCTCGATCAGGTTATTGCAAGCGCCGGTGGCGATCGCCGACAACGTGCCGGTGGAACACGGCACCACCACCATCGCCGCAGGCGCACCGGAACCGGAGGCCACCGGTGACATCCAGTCTTCCTTGCCATAGACCTTGATCTGCCCCGCCGCCGCACCGGTGTATTCGGTGAGGAACGCCTGCATCATCTGCACCTTGGGCGGCAGCGAGACGTCAGTCTCAGTAGCCATCACCAATTGCGCAGCCTTGGATATCAGGAAATGCACTTCGCGGTCTTCACGCACCAAACAGTCCAGCAAACGCAACCCGTAAGGCGCGCCGGACGCGCCGGTCATCGCCAGGGTAATGCGCTCCGGCCCACTCATTGCAGCGCCTCGGCCAGTTTGCCGTGCAAGCCGCCGAAGCCGCCATTGCTCATGATCACCACGTGGGTACCGGGTTTGGCCTGGCTCTTGACCCGCTCGATGATGCCTTCCAGGGAATCGCTGACAATCGACGGCACGCTGCAGAGTTCGGCCACCGCCGCCAGATCCCAGCCCAGGTTGGCCGGCGCGTACCACACCACCTGATCGGCATCGTTGACACTTTCAGGCAGGCCGTCGCGGTGTGCTCCGAGCTTCATGGAGTTGGAGCGTGGCTCGATAACGGCGATTATCGGCGCCTCGCCAACGCGTTTGCGCAGGCCGTCGAGGGTGGTGGCAATCGCCGTAGGGTGGTGGGCAAAGTCGTCATAGATGGTAATCCCATTTACTTCAGCGACCTTTTCCATCCGCCGCTTGACGCTCTTGAACGCACTCAGCGCCGCAATGCCCATGGCCGGCACCACGCCAACATGGCGTGCAGCCGCCAGGGTCACCAAAGCGTTGGCGACGTTATGCTGGCCCGTCATATCCCAGTCAACGATGCCTTGGGCCTCGCCCTCGAACAGCACTTCAAACCGGGACCCATCCTCACGGAGCAATTTGACCTGCCACTGCCCGCCCGCGCCGGTGGTTTGTACCGGGGTCCAGCAGCCCATCTCGATCACGCGCTGCAAGGCAGGTTCGGTGGTCGGATGGATCACCAGGCCTTCGCTGGGAATGGTACGCACCAGGTGATGGAACTGCCGCTCGATGGCTGGCAGATCGGGGAAGATGTCTGCGTGATCGAACTCCAGGTTGTTCAGAATCGCCGTGCGTGGGCGGTAGTGAACAAACTTGGAGCGCTTATCAAAGAAGGCACTGTCGTATTCATCAGCTTCAATTACGAAGAACGGTGTATCGCCCAGGCGGGCCGACACCGAGAAGTTCTGCGGTACGCCGCCGATCAGGAAGCCGGGGCTCATGCCCGCGTGCTCCAGGACCCAGGCCAGCATGCTGCTGGTGGTGGTCTTGCCGTGCGTACCGGCAACTGCCAGTACCCAGCGCCCTTGCAACACATGATCGGCCAACCATTGCGGGCCGGAGACATAGGGCAGGCCTTTGTTCAGCACGTATTCCACGGCAGGGTTGCCACGGGACATGGCATTGCCGATCACCACCAGGTCCGGGACCGGGTCGAATTGTGCCGGGTCGTAGCCTTGGGTCAACTCGATGCCCTGGGCCTGCAATTGCGTGCTCATGGGCGGATAGACGTTGGCGTCGGAACCGGTGACATGATGGCCCAGCTCCTTGGCCAGGACCGCCATCGAACCCATGAAAGTGCCGCAAATACCGAGAATATGAATGTGCATAGTGGACCTCGTAAAACTTCGAGGCAGGTTAGCGTAGGGTGGGAAAATTCGCACTCTTTTAGCGATTAGCGTGCAATTTTTTCCGCCAGCGAGCGTCGCCATCATTGATAAACCGCTGGCTTTTTCTACTCTTTATGCAATTTCACAAACTGAGATCAAGCCTGGCATTTAGGCAGAGTTGCGCAACACCAGGCCTGATAGCCGCCACTCAAAAAGTATACAAGCACTCAAACTACCAAACCAAAAACAGACAGGCTTTTATCACGCAGTATCTTCCTTCCCTTTTGCTTCCACATCCCGAATGGCAATCATCCTCGCAATAAAGTTATTGGCTGCCTCATGCCTTTTATCAAGTGCATCCAGGCGAGCGGCAACAGTTTTAGGCTCGCTTGCGGCGTCCCCTTTATAAGGTTTGAAAACAAAATCGTTTTCCGTTGCAATTGCCTGCATATTTTTCTCTTCCGCATCGTACAACTTCTCAATATTACTGAGACGTTCATTTGTCTCGGTCGGCCAGGTCGGACTTTTGCCAAGGGCCTTTGCCTCCCCGCCCTCAACCAGCAGTTGAGTCGTGTTAGCCAAATATAGAAATTTTGTCTCGGTATTATCCATACGCAACTTAATCATTTCGGCGTTTTGCTCGCCTGTATTAGTTGCTGTTGTTGCGACTCCATTCGCTTGCTGACTTGGGGCCGGCAGGTGGGCCGGGGGCAACAATGGGGTATTGGGAGTAAAGTTACCCTTGATGGTTTCACCGGTCCAAACAGATCCCGCATAAGTACCAATACTCAACGGTGTGCTAACGAGCCCATTTACCGACGCCCCTATAAAAGCATCACGCACGACGGTCTTCAAAGGCGTGTCGGTTTTGAATACACCGGCTTTGACCAGGCGATCAGCCGCAATTAGATTGTAGGCCATATCGCCAAATGTCTTGGGTTTGGCAACTACAGGCTTAACTGGACCAATGATTGACGCGCCGGGGTTCAGAGTTCTGTGTACCAACGCCCTGAAATTAGTTATCCCTGGGCTATTCGTCGGACTAACGGACCCACGAGGACCGAGAGGGGAAGTCGGTCTGTAATGACCCTGTGTCCCACTGATAACCGGCGAAATCGTCGGCCTTCTTGAAGGAAAAATTCTGGGAAATCCAAGAGACTTAAACCCCCGCTTAGTACGTACAGAACCGTTATCCAGCTTTTCACCAGCGATACTTTCCTCGCTGTACAACTGGTTCTGCTGGTTGTCCGCTGATTTCTCCATACCAGACACAACTTTTGTATCGCCGACTGCCTGCTGACTCGGCGAGCCCGCCTCCACATCTTTCACCTGCAAAGGAACAAAAACAGGAAACCCTGTAATACTCATATCTTCACCTATAGAGTAAAAACACGTACATGACGCGTCACCAAACTTATTTATCCTTGCTTCCCAAAAAGCAAAAACAGTGAATCATCCTTTCCCTATGAGTACAAAAAACACACATTCGGTTCCATAAACCACAGAATTAAAATCCCCCCCTCTTTCCACACGCAACCTTTCTTAACACCGACATACCGCGCAACGATTACAGACAACGGGCAGATTAAATAGCCACTTTACAAACCCTCTTCTGAAAGTTAACGCACAGCCTGACAACCACAACAAATACAAATATGTACTACCAGATTTTAACGACACTCCCACCCACACCTTAAAAAAAGCAAAGGCGTGAGTGAGTTATTCAGGAACGGAGTAATAAACCAAAAGCAGCCTTTTACGTCACTCAGAGCGCTGAGCGCAGGGCGATGCCATGCTTGCGTAATTTTCGGTACAGCGTATTACGACTGACACCCAATTGCTCCGCGACAAGGGTCATATGCCAGCGCTGCTGCTCCAGCGTGGTAAGCAACGCCAAGCGCTCGGCATCCTCCAAAGGTTGCTTGCCCCGCGGTACAGTGATCTGAGTCTGGGAGGGCGTCTGGCGAATGACCGCCGGCAAGTCGTCCAACCTTACCCGCCCACCCTCACACAGTGCGGCCAATGTACGCAGCACCGTACGCAGCTGTCGGACGTTACCCGGCCAGGAGAAATCCAGCAGCGCCCGGCGAGCATCAAGCTCAAGTGTTATCGACTGCCCCTGCGCCTCTTGTGCCAGGAGAAAATCCAGTAACTGCGACTTGTCACTGCGCTCACGCAAGGGCGACAAGGCGATTTCCAGACCATTGAGCCGGTAATACAAATCCTCGCGGAAGCTGGCGTCTTGCACCCGTTCCAGCAGGTTGCGGTGGGTCGCGCTGATCACTCGGACATCCACAGCTTGCGGCTCCCCACCAATGGGCACCACCAGCCGATCCTCCAGCACCCTTAACAGCCGGGTTTGCAGGGCCAGGGGCATGTCGCCGATTTCATCGAGAAACAACGTGCCACCGTCGGCCTGTTGCAGCTTGCCCTGCATGCCTTCCTTGCGGGCACCGGTGAAACTGCCGCCGCGATAACCGAACAACTCGCTTTCGATCAGGCTTTCAGGGATGGCTGCGCAGTTCAGGGCCACGAAGGCTTTGTCGCCACGCTGGCTGGCGTGATGGACGGCCTTGGCAAAGGCCTCCTTGCCGGAGCCGGTTTCGCCATTGATCAGCAGCGGCACATCACGTTCGAAGACCCGCAAGGCTTTGCGAAAGTCGCTTTGCAGCGCCTCGTCCCCCATGCAAATCCCCGGCAAGCGGGGCCGCTCAACCTTGGGCGGTGCTTGCACCTGCGGGCTTGGCGCCCGGCGGGCCTCGCCGCGCAGCACCGCAAACACGCTACGTCCGTCGCGGGTGCGCAACGGCCAACTGGCGCTGGCATTGGCACTGGCACGACCGAGCAATTGATCCAGGGTGCAATCGAAGAACATCTCTACCGGCAGGCCCAGCAGACGCCCACGCGGCTGGCCCAGCAGGTTCTGTGCACTTTGATTGAGCGCACAGATCCGTCCTTCGCCATCGAATGCCAGCAGCCCTTCGCTGAACAGGCCCACGGACTCAGCCTGCAAGTGGAAACGCAGCAACCAATGATTCTCGAAGTGCCGCAGGAAATAGCAGCTCTCGATCATCTTGGCCGAGAGGTTGACCAGTGCCATGGTGTGGAACTGGCTCTGGCGTGAAACCGCTTCGCGGGCCGACGACACGTCGAGCACCGCCAGCAGTTCGCCATGGGGATCAAAGACCGGGCTCGCCGAGCACGTCAGCCCGGTATGACGCCCGCGAAAATGTTCGTCGCGATGAATGGTCAGGGCCTGGCGCTCCACCAGGCAGGTGCCGATGCCGTTGGTGCCTTCGCAGGCTTCGCTCCAGTCGGCGCCGAGCCACAGGCCGGCATGCTCGAACACCTTGCGCTCGGTGGGCGCGGTGACGCAATTGAGGATCACCCCGCGCGCATCGGTCAGCAGCACCGCGTGGCCGGCGCCGGAAAGTTGTTGATGCAAATTGTTCATTTCATTGCCGGCGATGTGCAGCACTTGTTGCAAGCGCTCGCGGCTTTCCAGCAGGCGATCATGCTCCAGTACCGTGGGGGCAATGGTCAGCGCCGGATCGAGGTGGTAATCCTCCACGCAACGCAGCCAGGAGCGAGCAATCGACGGATCGCTACCGGGACCGTGCAGTGGATCTTGGCCACGGGCGACCGTCAGGACTTGGCGGGCATGGCGACTGAAATGATCGTTATGCATATTCTTATTGTTCTCCTGTTGCGCGAAACACACCGCGGACCGGGACGCCCAGCATCCTCCAGGCCTGGGCGCATTGCAATCCCGGGGCGACCCATGGGTCACGACCTGTATCGCTTATGGCACAAAGTGTCACCCTGACTGTACCAACTGTGTCACAGCAACGCCTTGCAACAAACCTCAAGCCCTTGATTTACCTGGGCTGCAAGGCACTGGCCCGACCTTTGCTCTAGGCTTATCAAGCGCAGCAATGCTGCACTCCAATAAACATAAGAAGTCAGGAGATACCCACCATGCGTTACGCACACCCCGGTACTGAAGGCGCTATCGTTTCGTTCAAGGCCAAGTACGGCAACTACATCGGTGGCGAATTTGTGGCACCGGTCGATGGCAATTACTTCACCAATACTTCGCCGGTGAACGGCAAGCCCATCGCCGACTTCCCGCGCTCCACAGCCAAGGATATCGACAAGGCGCTGGATGCCGCCCACGCCGCCGCTGACGCCTGGGGCAAGACCTCGGCCCAGGACCGTTCGCTGGTGCTGCTCAAGATTGCCGACCGTATCGAACAGAACCTCGAACTGCTGGCCATCACCGAAACCTGGGACAACGGCAAGGCCGTACGCGAAACCCTCAACGCCGATATCCCCCTGGCCGCTGACCACTTCCGCTACTTCGCCGGTTGCATCCGCGCCCAGGAAGGCAGCAGCGCCGAAATCAACGAACACACCGCCGCCTACCACTTCCACGAACCCCTGGGCGTGGTCGGCCAGATCATCCCTTGGAACTTCCCCCTGCTGATGGCCGCCTGGAAACTCGCGCCAGCCCTGGCCGCCGGTAACTGTGTGGTGCTCAAGCCCGCCGAGCAGACTCCACTGGGCATCAACGTGCTGATGGAAGTGATCGGTGACCTGCTGCCACCGGGCGTGCTGAACGTGGTCCACGGTTTCGGCAAGGAGGCAGGCGAAGCCCTGGCCACCAGCAAGCGCATCGCCAAGATCGCCTTCACCGGCTCCACTCCGGTGGGCTCGCACATCATGCATTGCGCGGCCGAGAACATTATCCCGTCCACTGTTGAGCTGGGCGGCAAGTCGCCGAACATCTTCTTCGCCGACATCATGAAAGCCGAACCGCAATTTATCGAAAAGGCCGCCGAAGGCCTGGTGCTGGCGTTCTTCAACCAGGGCGAAGTGTGCACCTGCCCATCCCGTGCGCTGGTGGAAGAGTCGATCTACGACGACTTCATGAAAGTGGTGATGAAAAAGGTCGAGTCGATCAAACGTGGCGACCCGCTGGACACCGACACCATGGTCGGCGCCCAGGCGTCCGAGCAGCAGTTCGACAAGATCCTGTCGTACCTGGAAATCGCCAAGGGCGAAGGCGCCGAGCTGCTGACCGGCGGCAAGGTGGAGAAACTGACCGGCGACCTGGCCACCGGTTATTACATCCAGCCGACCCTGCTCAAGGGCACCAACAAGATGCGCGTGTTCCAGGAAGAAATCTTTGGCCCGGTGGTGAGCATCACCACCTTCAAGGATGAAGCCGAAGCGCTGGCGATTGCCAACGACACCGAGTTTGGCCTGGGTGCCGGCTTGTGGACCCGCGATATCAACCGCGCCTACCGCATGGGCCGGGCGATCAAGGCTGGGCGTGTGTGGACCAACTGCTATCACCTCTACCCCGCGCATGCGGCGTTTGGTGGTTACAAGAAGTCCGGTGTGGGTCGCGAGACGCACAAGATGATGTTGGATCACTATCAGCAGACCAAGAACCTGCTGGTGAGCTACGACATCAATCCACTGGGTTTCTTCTAACCCGCTAACAGACAACCGACTCCCACATTTGAAATACCTTCAAATGTGGGAGCTGGCTTGCCTGCGATGAGGCCAGCACAGCCAATACTCATGTTGAATGTGAAGCCGCTATCGCTGGCAAGCCAGCTCCCACACTGAATCGTCATAAATACTCGGCATCTCATCCGGCTCAAGTCAGTCGGGATAAAACAATAAGAACCAAAGGTACTTCCCCATGCCTAGCGAACCGACAGGATCCTCCGTCGACTTCGAAAAAGTCGACTCCGAATATTTCCAACAACGCGAACTGAAAAAAGGCGCTGCCGGCTGGGTGCTATTAGTCGGTCTCGGCGTCGCCTATGTCATTTCCGGCGACTACGCCGGCTGGAACTTCGGCCTGGCCCAAGGCGGCTGGGGCGGGATGTTCCTCGCCACATTGCTGATGGCCACCATGTACTTGTGCATGTGCTTTTCCCTCGCCGAGCTGTCATCCATGATCCCCACCGCCGGCGGTGGCTACGGGTTTGCCCGCAGTGCGTTCGGGCCCTGGGGTGGATTCCTCACCGGCACGGCGATCCTCATCGAATACGCCATCGCCCCCGCCGCCATCGCAGTGTTTATCGGCGCCTATTGCGAGTCGCTGTTCGGCATTGGCGGCTGGATGATCTACCTGGCGTTCTACATCATCTTTATCGGCATCCACATCTTTGGTGTCGGTGAAGCGCTGAAGCTGATGTTTGTGATCACCGCCATCGCCGCGATTGCCCTGGGCGTGTTCCTGGTGGCGATGGTGCCGCACTTCAACGTCGCCAACCTACTGGACATTCCCGTGACCGAGGCCAAGGGCGCCAGCAGCTTCCTGCCGTTTGGCTATGTGGGTGTGTGGGCGGCAATTCCTTATGCCATCTGGTTCTTCCTCGCCGTCGAAGGCGTGCCCCTGGCCGCCGAAGAAACCAAGAACCCGAAACGCGACCTGCCCCGCGGCCTGATCGGCGCGATTGTGGTGCTGACCAGTTTCGCCCTGCTGATCCTGGTAATCGCACCGGGCGGCGCCGGCACTCTGGCGCTGGTCAAGTCCGGCAACCCGTTGGTGGAATCCCTGGCCCTGGCCTACGGCGGTTCGACCTGGATGGGCAGCTTCGTCAACCTGGTGGGCCTGGCCGGGCTGATCGCGAGTTTCTTCTCGATCATCTATGCCTACTCCCGGCAGATCTTCGCCCTGTCCCGCGCCGGCTACTTGCCGCGCAAGTTGTCGCAAACCAATAAAAGCAAAGCACCGGTGCTGGCCCTGGTCATCCCCGGGATCATCGGGTTTGGCCTGTCGCTGACCGGCCAGGGCGACCTGCTCATCCTGGTGGCGGTGTTTGGCGCGACCATTTCCTACGTGTTGATGATGGCCGCGCATATCACCCTGCGCATCCGTCGCCCCAAAATGGAGCGGCCATACCGCACCCCGGGCGGCATCTTCACTTCGGGCCTGGCCTTGATACTGGCCTGCATCGCCGTAGTGGCGGGTTTCCTGGTGGATCCACGCGTGGTGATTGGCGCGGCGATCATCTATGGAGTATTAATTGCTTACTTTGCTTTCTACAGTCGGCATCACTTGGTAGCAGGCACGCCGGAAGAAGAATTCGCGGCGATCCAGGCCGCAGAGGCCGCCTTGCACTAAACGCCGTAAACCACGACGCGGGCCAGCGCCCGCGTCGTCATGGAGAGTCTGTATGGCAAGTTTTTCCCACTCGGTCGGTGCATTGACCTACCGTTTCGACAGCCTCAAGGACGTGATGGCCAAGGCCAGTCCCGCCCGCTCCGGGGACTTTCTCGCAGGCGTCGCCGCGCAGAACGATGGCGAACGGGTTGCGGCGCAAATGGCCCTGGCCAATATCCCGCTCAAGCACTTCCTTGAAGAAGCGTTGATCCCTTACGAAAGCGATGAAGTCACCCGGCTGATCATCGACACCCACGACCAGCAGGCCTTTGCGGTGGTCAGCCACCTGACCGTCGGCGGCCTGCGCGACTGGCTGCTCAGCGATGCGGCCGACGAACACAGCCTGCGTGCGCTGGCGCCGGGGCTAACCCCGGAAATGGCCGCGGCTGTGTCGAAGATCATGCGCGTGCAAGACCTGGTGCTGGTGGCGCAGAAGATCCGCGTCGTCACCCAGTTTCGCGGCACCCTGGGCCTGCGCGGGCGGTTGTCCACGCGCCTGCAACCCAACCACCCCACGGATGAACCGGCGGGCATCGCCGCGAGCATCCTCGACGGGTTGCT
This sequence comes from Pseudomonas hygromyciniae, assembly GCF_016925675.1. Lineage (NCBI taxonomy): Bacteria > Pseudomonadati > Pseudomonadota > Gammaproteobacteria > Pseudomonadales > Pseudomonadaceae > Pseudomonas > Pseudomonas hygromyciniae. The sequence goes on from NZ_CP070506.1 coordinate 5,218,211, forward strand.
GTACGGCAACGGCGACGCCATGATCGGCATCAACCCGGCCACCGACAGCATCGCCTCGATCTGCGCCATGCTGGAGATGCTCGACGCGATCATCCAGCGCTACGAGATTCCGACCCAGGCCTGCGTGCTGACCCACGTCACCACCTCCATTGAAGCCATCAACCGTGGCGTGCCCCTGGACCTGGTGTTTCAGTCGATTGCCGGCACCGAGGCGGCCAACGCCAGCTTCGGGATCAATCTGAATGTGCTGCAGGAAGGCTACGAGGCGGGCTTGAGCCTGAATCGCGGGACCCTGGGGCAAAACCTGATGTATTTCGAAACCGGGCAAGGCAGCGCCCTGTCGGCCAACGCGCACTTTGGCATCGACCAGCAAACCTGCGAAACCCGCGCCTATGCCGTGGCGCGGCATTTCAAGCCGTTTTTGGTCAACACCGTGGTCGGTTTTATCGGCCCTGAGTACCTGTATAACGGCAAGCAGATCATCCGCGCCGGCCTCGAAGACCATTTCTGCGGCAAGCTGCTGGGCGTGCCCATGGGTTGCGACATCTGCTACACCAACCACGCCGAAGCCGACCAAGACGATATGGACACCCTGCTGACCCTGCTAGGGGTGGCCGGAATCAACTTCATCATGGGCATCCCGGGCTCAGACGACATCATGCTCAACTACCAGACCACGTCCTTTCACGACGCGCTCTATGCCCGGCAGACCCTGGGCTTGAAGCCCGCGCCGGAATTTGAACAGTGGCTGGCGAAAATGGGCATCTTCACGCAAGCCGATGGCAAGGTGCAGTTTGGCAACAACCTGCCCCCGGCCTTCCGCCATGCCTTGGCGCAATTGGGATGAAGAAGGAGCCTGAAGTGCAGCTTGATACCCCAGAAAACGACAACCCATGGCTGGAACTGCGGCGCCTGACACCGGCGCGGATTGCCCTGGGCCGCACCGGCACCAGCATCCCCACCGGCGCGCAACTGGACTTCCAGTTCGCCCACGCCCAGGCCCGCGACGCGGTACACCTACCGTTCGACCATGCCGGCCTGAGCAGCCAGATGGCCGAGCGCGGCCGCGACAGCCTGTTGCTACACAGCGCCGCCCCCGACCGCCACAGCTACCTGCAACGCCCGGACCTGGGGCGACGCCTGAGCGATGAATCGGCACAGACCCTGCGCGACTATGCCCTGGCCAACCCGGGCGGTGTGGACCTGGCGGTGGTGGTGGCCGATGGTTTATCGGCGCTGGCGGTGCATAAACACACCGTGCCGTTTCTGACACGCATGGAAGAACAGACCCACGCCGAAGGCTGGTCGTTGTCGCCGGTGATTCTGGTGGAACAAGGCCGGGTGGCGGTCGCCGATGAAATCGGCCAATTGCTCGGCGCCAAAATGGTGGTGATCCTGATCGGTGAACGGCCGGGACTCAGTTCGCCGGACAGCCTGGGGTTGTATTTCACCTACAACCCCAAGGTTGGCCTGACCGATGCCTACCGCAACTGTATTTCCAATGTGCGCCTGGAAGGCCTGAGCTACGGCATGGCGGCGCACCGTTTGCTGTACTTGATGCGCGAGGCCTGTCGACGGCAGTTGTCGGGGGTCAACCTCAAGGATGAGGCGCAGGTTCAGACCCTCGAATCGGATGATCCGGACTTGATGAAAGGCAACTTCCTGCTCAGTCCGCCCAAGGAGTGATACCAGCACGATTGCGATTTTTCACCGCTTTAGGCAGCATCAAGCAGCGGGCGCCCGAGTAAAGGACCGTTTGCCGTCGTATTCCTATAGAAGTTGAGGCCTAGCATGCGGATCACTCAAGCGACTCTGGAACACCTGGACCTGTTGACCCCATTATTCGTCAAGTACCGCGAGTTCTATGGCGCGCTGCCCTTTCCCGACTCATCCCGAGCCTTTCTGGAAAAGCGTCTGCGACGCAAAGAGTCGGTGATCTACCTGGCCCTGTCAGATGACGACGACAGCAAGCTGCTGGGCTTTTGTCAGCTGTATCCGAGCTTTTCCTCGCTGTCGTTGAAACGGGTGTGGATCCTCAATGACATCTACGTCGCCGAGGACGCTCGCCGCCAACTGGTGGCCGACAACCTCATGCGCACCGCAAAAAAGATGGCCAAGGAAACCAATGCCGTGCGTTTGCGCGTGTCGACCAGCAGCGACAACGCCGTGGCGCAAAAGACCTATGAATCCATGGGCTTTCGTGAAGACACCGAGTTCAAGAACTACACCTTGCCGATCAGCGAAGAGTGAAACACCGCAAAAAAATGTGGGAGCTGGCTTGCCTGCGATGCAGGCACCTCGGTGTGTCAGTCAGACCTCGGTGATGCTATCGCAGGCAAGCCAGCTCCCACATTTGGATCAGCGCGAGCCAGAATAGCTGCGACATCCCCCGCTACAAAACCAACACGCTTTTCATCATTCAATACGTATAATGCCGACCTTTTAGGACTGTAAGAAAACCGGCATACGCCTGTAGCCTTATTGCCCGAAGCTTCCGCACAGGCCCGCTGAGTTGGGCCATTCACACAGGTGCCATCCATGGATTTCAACCCGCTCGACCTTATCCTGCATCTCGACGTGTACCTCGACTTGCTGGTAACCAATTACGGTCCGTGGATCTACGCCATCCTGTTCCTGGTGATTTTTTGCGAAACCGGCCTGGTGGTCATGCCGTTCCTGCCGGGCGATTCGCTGCTGTTCATTGCCGGCGCCGTAGCTGCAGGTGGCGGCATGGACCCGGTCCTGCTGGGCGGCCTGCTGATGCTAGCGGCGATCATGGGTGACAGTACCAACTACGTGATCGGCCGAACCGCCGGGGAACGCTTGTTCAGCAACCCCAACTCGAAAATCTTCCGTCGCGACTACCTGCAAAAAACCCACGACTTCTACGACAAACACGGCGGCAAAACCGTGACCCTGGCGCGCTTCCTGCCGATCCTGCGTACCTTCGCGCCGTTCGTCGCCGGTGTTGCCAGAATGCCTTACCCGCGGTTCTTCGGCTTCAGCGTGCTGGGCACCATCCTCTGGGTCGGCGGCCTGGTCACCCTCGGCTACTTCTTCGGCAACGTACCGTTCATCAAGAAAAACCTGTCGCTGCTGGTGGTGTTCATCATCCTGCTCTCGCTGGTGCCGATGATCATTGGCGTGGTCCGCAGCCGTTTTGGCCGCACCTCATCCGAAGCCAAGCCGCACTGACCGGCCATGTGGTCCCTCAGCGCCTGGCGTCGCCGGCGCCTTCTGGCCAAGCATCCCGTTGCCGATGAAATCTGGCAGCGGGTGCGCCATCACCTGAACTTCCTCGACGGCATCAGCGCCGAACAGGACCAATGGTTGCGTGAAGCCAGCGTGCTGTTCCTTGCCGAAAAACACCTCACTGCCCTGCCCGGCGTCGAACTGCACCAGGAACAACGCCTGCTGCTCGCCGCCCAGGCGCAACTGCCACTGATGAACCTGGGCGAGCTGGATTGGTACCAGGGCTTCCACGAAATCATCCTCTACCCCGATGACTTCCGCAGCCCCCAGCGCCATCGCGACGCCAGCGGTGTGGAACATGAGTGGGATGGCGAACACAGCGGCGAAGCCTGGCAGCAAGGCCCGGTGATCCTCGCCTGGCCGGGCGTGCTGGCCAGTGGCAATTGGGAAGGCTACAACCTGGTAATCCACGAACTGGCGCACAAGCTCGACATGCTCAATGGCGACGCCAATGGCCTGCCCCCCCTGCACCACGACATGCGCGTCCAGGCGTGGGCAAGCGTGATGCAGAGCGCTTATGACGACCTCAACCACCAGCTCGACCTCAACCCCGACGCCGAAACCGCCATCGACCCGTATGCGGCAGAAAACCCGGCAGAATTCTTTGCCGTCACCAGCGAATATTTTTTCAGCGCCCCGGATTTGCTCATCGACAGTTATCCACAGGTCTACGAGCAACTGAGCCTTTTTTACCGCCAGGATCCACTGGCCCGCCTGAAACATCTGCAAGCCAGCGACCCGCGCTATCAGACTGAAGGCTAAGTACCGTACGACGTCTGGCGCGTGGCATCGGCGCAGGAATATGCCTATAATCGCCGCCACTTTTAGGCCAATCCGGCCAATTCACTTGGCCAACAACGGGGGCAACGCCCAATGAGCTACAGCAAGATTCCGGCTGGCAAAGACCTGCCGAACGACATCTACGTCGCCATCGAGATTCCGGCCAACCACGCGCCGATCAAATACGAAATCGACAAAGACAGCGACTGCCTGTTCGTTGACCGTTTCATGGCTACCCCGATGTTCTATCCGGCCAACTACGGTTTCATCCCCAACACCCTGGCTGACGACGGTGATCCCCTCGACGTGCTGGTGGTGACTCCTTACCCGGTCACCCCAGGTTCGGTTATCCGCGCCCGTCCAGTCGGCATCCTGAACATGACCGACGACGGTGGTGGCGATGCCAAAGTCATCGCCGTGCCACACGACAAGCTGTCCCAGCTGTACGTCGATGTGAAGGAATACACCGACCTGCCGCCACTGCTGCTGGAGCAGATCAAGCACTTCTTCGAGAACTACAAAGACCTCGAAAAAGGCAAATGGGTGAAGATCGACGGTTGGGGCAACGCAGACGCCGCCCGTGCCGAGATCATGAAGTCGGTAGCCGCCTACAAAGGCTGATACCCGCTACTCATTGCCACGGTGTCTAGTCCTGAAATAGGTTTACACCTGTTTCAGTCTCAAAACGCCCGATGCACCGCATCGGGCGTTTTGTATTTCAGGGACAGGTGTGGCCGTTCCCCGTTGTAGATCAGCACCGATTCATCCACCATTTTCACTGCTTCCGCCAGGTTTTTAGGGCGGCACAGCAAAAGCTCGGTCTTCAAGATCCCGTTTATCCTTTCTGCCAGAGCATTCTGGTAGCAGTCATATCCGTCGGTCATTGAGCATCTAACGTTATGGCTAGCGTGCAAGCGCTGGTAAAGCTCGGAGCAGTATTGGGCGCCACGGTCTGAGTGATGGATCAGTGGCAGCTTGCTTCGACGTTTGCTAATTGCTTTTTCCATCGCTTTGATCACCGACTCGGTATGCAAGCTCTCATGCACATGATGGCCTACGATCTTGCGCGAGTAAGCGTCTGTCACGAGGCTCACGTAGGCGACGCTTTCCTGTGTCGGCAGGTAGGTTATATCTGCGACCCAGACATGCTCGGGCCTGCTGGCAACGATTTGTCCTGGACCCTCTTTGAGCAAATTCGGATGGCGGCGAAAACGGTGATGGCTGTCCGTCGTTTTGTGGTAAGCCCGTTTGCGCACCACCAGTTCTCGAGCGTTGCGCAAGATGCTAAACAGGCGGTCTCTACCGACCCGCACTGGCGCGCCAACTTCGACGCTCATCAGGTAATGCAGCTTGCGCGTGCCTATCCTGGGCTGGCGGCGGCGCTTTTCAAGAACAAAGTCCATGACCTCTTGATCTTGACGAGTCCTTGCGTCAAAAGCTCGATTACGTTGGTAATACGCTTGGCGCGAAATGCCCATGAACAGGCAAGCCCTGGTGATGCTCAGGTCTTGGATTTGCCCTTGCGAGAGGACTTGCCGGGTCGCTTTTTTTACGACGCAAACACCGTAGTCATTCTTCAGAACATTCACGACGGCTTCGAAGAATTGCGCCTTCTGATTGCTTAGCGCCAGCTGTTCTTCGAGCTCTTTGATCCGCTGCTCGGGTGTCAGCGGGAGGGTTTGCTCGGTCATGGACCTGCTCCTCGGCTCTCGAATTGAGGCGCCTTGGCTCCAGTCCTGCCGGCCATGCTTGCGTAGCCAGACCAGTACCGTGGACCGGCCCTGAATGCCGTAGCGCCGTTGAGCCTCTTTATAACTCAACTCGCCCTTTTCGACCTGGTCTACGACCGATAATTTAAAGGCTAGCGTGTAGTCACGCTGGCTCCGCCTTTTGCCCGAATCCATTGGTTCCTCCTGAAGATAGGTCAGAAGGTGTAAACCTTATTCAGGACGGGACACGGCAATCAAAAAGCCCCGATCATTTGGGGCTTTTTTGTGGGAAAAAAATAAACAACAAGTTCAATCAAGTAAACAAAACAGCAACTAGCGTTTAACTCGTTATAACTCAAACAGGATTTCACTTGCTTTAAGGAAACACCTACATACACCAACTCAACGCATGGTTTATTTGATCTAATTTTCCGGCCAGTAAACTCTGCGTTTATGAATACATCAGGTGATCGCTTAAGAATGTTACTTCGGGAAGTTCATCTTTCCGCTTCCGACTTCGCCAAGAATCGCGACGTCACGCCCCAGCACGTGAACAACTGGTTCAAGCGTGGCGTGCCCATGGCCCGGCTCGACGAAATAGCAGAACTGCTGTGTGTCACCAGCCGCTGGCTGCGTACCGGCGAAGGCCCCAAACACCTGCCGACCAACTACCAACAGGAAGGCTCCAACTCCGCAAACAACGCGCCTGCACGCGAAGACTGCGGCCACTACCTCTGCGGGCCCAGCAGCGACCCGAAAAATCGACGTGGAAATCCCCTCCACGCCTCCTTCAACTCCCAGGAAAACCTACGCCTCTCCCTGAGCACCCTGGAACAACTCAACGTCACCGCCGGACGCGCCTTGGGGGCCTATATGGTCGGCAACAGCATGATCGACATCATCCAGGACGGCGCCATCCTGGCCATCGATCGCGGCTGCACGCAAATCATCGACGGCGAGATCTACGCCCTCGAACACGACGGCATGCTGCGCATCGCACCTCTACAACCGGCCTGGCGGCGGCCTGCGCATCCGCAGCCACAATAGCAACGAACACCCTGACGAACTCCTGACCTACGACCAGCGCTTCGAGCAAAACGTACATATCCTGGGCTGGGTGTTCTGGTGGTCCACCTCAACAAACGCCGCCTCCCGTCCTGCTGGACGACCATCTGATCGGCCACGACAGCTCTAAATCAGACCAGACGCTGGGAAAACGAGAGAAATGTGAGTAACATGCGCGCACATTTGGCAGGGTCGGCGTAAAGCCCACACACCCTGCCCGGCGACGCGGAGGAGTTCCCGCCGATGCCCCCTCATTGAGCGAGAGCTGGGGTGAACGATTGAAGGCTGGTGAGGTTTACCAAAAATAGACTTAACCAGTCCCGAGAAGCCGGCCACAAGCCGGCTTTTTAATTGTCCGAAATAATCCTATCCCATCCAAGAATCTTCCTGATAGCTTCGCTATTCCGGGCGTTTCAGGCATTCCTCTGTCCGAGGGTTTTCAACATAGGTTCTTATAGAAAGTCGGCCTGTAAAAGTACACGTCATTGGGAGCCCGCATCTATTTACCCATGACGTGAAGACTTCAATAGGCCAAAGTGCATTCCTGGTTTTTATAAAACCAACTACAAATATAACCCTACACTTAAAACAACAAGCCCCCTGCACAAATACAAGAATATTCTTGATCACATCAAGATCCGCCCCGTAGCCCCCTGACTTCCGAACCTAAAATGACCCGGCCCAGGCACTCTAACCTGAGCTGAGGTCGCGCAAGTCATGTTTGTTTGAACGTGAGAACTTCTAAAACAAATGGACTTGTCGCGCTGTGATCCATCCCACTTGAAGGGTTTCTCAACGTTTATCCGTAAAACCATGTTGGCTGTCGTAGTTGCTGTTGGTTCGATGTCGCTTGCCCACGCTGCAGACCAAGGTCACGGCAAGATCACGTTCAAGGGCACGATCAACGATGCTCCTTGCTCTATTTCTGCAGACACTGTCGACCAGACTGTTGAGTTGGGCACTGTGTCCAACAAAACCTTGAAGGATGGCGGTAAGTTCAGCCACAAACCTTCCAACTCAATCTGGAAGGTTGTGTATTGGAGACAGACAAGAACCTCGTAACCGCGACATTCTCAGGCACCGCATCGACTGGTAACACCAAGTGCTGGGCATCGCCGGCTCGGCGAAGGGTGCCAGTATCGCTATCACCGACGGTACCGGCAATCTGATTGAGTTGGGCACCGCATCGTCCAAACTTACACTTCAAGATGGCAATAACACCATGCTGTTCGCGGCGTACTTGCAAGGCGACGTGAAAGGTAGTGAGAAGGAGCAAAGCCAGTAATTATTATTCCAGGTGAGTTCACTTCGATTGCCGACTTCACCTCGCTTACCAGTAAGCGTTAGCCCCGCTACAACCCAGGTCACGCAATATATATCGCGCGACCTGGTTTTTTATCGGAGCACCTTCATATTCACCCCTATTCAAATAGAGAATCGCGCAACCGTTAAGGTGCCGACTTTTTAGCTGGTCAACCCAGACACTGGGTGAATAGATAACGATGGCCGTTCATCCGCACCCGCCCAGTTCAAGAGTATTTGAATGTGAACCTGAAAATAGTATTGGCAAGTTGCATCCTGTTATTACCGGTTTGCTTCACCTACGCGGCTGAAGAATTCCAATTCAACTCGGACGTGTTGAGCCTTGAAGACAGTCTGAACATTGACCTGAGCGTGTTTTCCAAGGGCAGTTTTATAATGCCAGGCACTTACAGCCTTGCAGTCCACGTCAACAAACATCAACTTCCGAACAGGCGATAGTATTCACTGCCCCGGATGACGCACCGCAAGACAGTGCTGCCTGCATTTCGCCTGCATTGGTCGAGCAATTTGGCCTCAAGAACAGCGCCAAAGACCAGTTACGCTGGTGGCATGACAACCAGTGCATGGACCTCCGGAGCCTTGAAGGCACCGAGATGCGCATTGACCTGAGTACCTCGACGCTCTACCTGAATATCCCCAGGCTTGGCTCGAATACAGTTCACCCGACTGGGACCCTCCCTCCCGCTGGGACGAAGGCGTCTCCGGGCCGTTGTTCGATTACGACGTCAACGGCCAAAGTAACGCTATAAAAGTCAGCGCAGCGACTCGCTGGGCCTCACTGGCACCCTGGGCGCGAACGCCTGGCGGATTCGCGCCGACATGCAGGGGCGTACCGAACGCAGTACCGGGCAGGCGACACAGCGCGCCTTCACCTGGAACCGCTATTACGCTTACCGCGCCATCGCCCCGTTGCGTTCACGCCCGACCGTGGGTGAGGACTACCTGAGCTCGAGCCTGTTCGACAGCTTCAGCTACGCCGGTGTCAATCGCCTCAGACGACAATATGCTGCCGCCCAACCTGCGTGGTTATGCCCCGGAAGTCACCGGGGTCGCGAACAACAACGCACGGGTCACCGTCAGCCAGCAAGGCCGTCTGCTTTATGAAACCCGGGTAGCCGCTGGCCCTTCCGCATCCAGGACATCAACAACGCCGTCAACGGCAAACTGGATGTGCGGATCGAGGAACTTGATGGCAGCGTTCAGGAGTACCAGATGGACACGGCCAACATTCCATACCTGACACGCCCCGGCAGCGTGCGCTACAAGTTGACCGCCGGCCGCCCTTCGGATGCTGAGCACAACATCGACGGGCCGCTATTTGCCGCCGGTGAGTTCTCCTGGGGGTCAGCAATGGCTGGTCATTGTACGGTGGTGGCATCGGCTCCCAGGGCTACAACTCCCTGGCACTGGGCGCTGGGCGCGACTTGAGTGCACTCGGGGCCATTTCTGTGGACGTTACCCAATCCAACGCAACGCTGCCCCAAGGCAGTTTCAGCGGCAAGTCCTACCGTGTGAGCTACTCCAAGCGTTTCGATGAATATGACAGCCAAATTACCTTTGCCGGTTATCGCTTCTCCCAGGAGAACTTTATGAGCATGAGGAGTTCCTTCAGTCGCGCGATCAAAAGAGCGTATAACAAAGCCAAGGAAATGTACACCGTCACCCTCAATAAACAGTTTCGCGATCTGGGCGTGACGGTATACGCAAACTACAGCCATCAAACCTACTGGGACGCCCCCGCCGCCAACCGCCAAAGCGTTTCGCCTGCGCGGTATTTCGATGTCGGGCGTTTCAAAACCTGAACCTGTCATTGACCGCGTACAACAACCAATCCGGCACCACCTCTGATCGCGGCGGCTACCTCTCACTATCATTACCTTTGGGTGATGGTTCGTTCAACCACAGCACGTCGATGAACAGCACCAATACTACCCACAACGCCAGCTATTCCAGCCGCGTCAATGACAAGACTAACTACCAGATCGGCGCTGGTTCCTCGCGCACGGGACAATCAGTCAATGGCTTTCAACCATGAGGGCGACAGCACGCGGCTTACCGCCAACGCCAGCTACCAGCCTGGAGAATACAGCGCCATCGGCGGCTCGCCTCAAGGCGGCGCAACACTGATTGCCCACGGCGGCGCCCTGCACCGCTCAAACATCAATGGCGGCACCTGCCTGCTGCTCGACACCGACGGTGTCAGCGACGTGCCAGTCAGAGGCCGGGGCCCAACCACCCGTACCAACTACTTTGGCAAAGCGGTGGTCAGCGACATCAGCCCTTACTATCGCGACGAGGCGAGCATCGATCTGGACAAGCTGGGAGACAACGTCGAGGCCACCCGTTCGATAACCCAGGCCACCCTGACCGAGGGCGCAATTGGCTATCGCAAGTTCGAGGTGATTTCCGGTAGCAAGGCCATGGCGTTTATCACCCTGCCCCATGGGCCCACCCGCCATTCCGTGCGACGGTGCATAACCTGCGCGGGCAGGAAACCGGCATCGTAATGGATGCAGGCGGCGTTTACCTCACGGGCATCAAGGCCAACGAGGTGATGACTGTGCGCTGGGACAGCAAGGATCAATGCAACGTGAAATTACCGGAAACACTGCCATCGGACGGCGTCGAGCTAGAACTACTGTGTCGCGAAGACCTGACCCTGAAAGCCGCTTAACGGTGCTTTCCCATAATGAGTGAGAGAAACAATCCGATGAATACCTCTACAGTAAAAACTTAAGCGCCGCACTGCTGGTCTGCACTCGGTACAACACAGGCCCACGCCGCCATCGCGCTGGACCGTACCCGCGTGATCTACAGCGCCGCTGATAAATCCGTAAGCCTGAGTATCACCAATCAAAACACCAAACTTCCCTACCTGGCCCAGGGCTGGCTTGAAGATGAAGCGGGCAAAAAATCACCTCACCGCTGATCGTTCTGCCTCCCATCCAGCGCCTGGAGCCGGGTGCCAGTAGCCAAGAGAAAATTCAGGGACTGCCTGCGGCCTCGACCTTGCCCCAGGATCAGGAAAGCCTCTTCTACTTCAACCTGCGGGAAATCCCACCGCGCAGTGATAAAGCCAATACTCTGCAAATCGCTCTGCAAACTCGGATCAAACTGTTCTACCGCCCGAAGCCATAAGGTCCCAACAAGGCGGCACCGATGTTCCGTCCCAGAACAGATCACCCTTACCCTCCAGGGCGACCGCTATATGGTGAATAACCTGACGCCTTACTACGTGACCCTGGTAGATGCTCAAAGCGCCCCAAAAGCGAATCTGCCAAAGGGTTTGAGCCCTTTATGGTCGCCCCCAAGGCCAAGGGCGTTCTGAGCGTAGACGCCAAGGCGCTTGGCCAGGCACCAATACTCACCTACATCAACGATTTCGGCGCTCGCCCGCAATTGTAATTTCAATGCGCAGGCAATAACTGCACCGTCAACCCACAGGCCAGGGCGCAATAACCTGCCCATGAAAATTCGGACCAACGCTCCTCGATTAGCTGTCCGTATCCTTGGGTGCCTTTTCAGCCATCGAGCAGTCCCCAGATACGCGTGCGTCCTGGCATTAGGGACAGTTGCACCGACCCAGGCCGATAATATTTTCTTCAGGGCAACCTGATAAAAGCCCCAACTGCACCATCAATGAGGGCCAGGTCATCGACGTGGCCTTTGGTCAGAACATCGCAGTACGTAAAGTCAACGGGGTCAACTATCGGCAAACCGTAGACTATGGGATCCGTTGTGACGCCAGCCCCTACGAATGGGTCATGATTCTGAAAATCACGGGGCAAGTCACTTCATTCAACCCAGCAGCCTTGCAAACCAGCGTCGGTGGCCTGGGGATCGAAATACGCCAGAACGGCGAACCGCTGATCCTTGGAAAGCCCTGTTGATTGACCCTAGCACCCGCCGACACTCCAGGCCGTGCCGGTGAAAGACCCGGACGTCGAACTGGTGGCCGATGCTTTCAACGTTACGGCCACCTTGACGGCCGAGTATCAATAAGAGGTGTGCATGGGCACTTGTAAACAACACACGCGATGGCTAACTCTGCTTGCGGTCATACTTTCCAACCCGGTGCCGGCAGAACCCTACAAGACCCCCAATATGTACTTTCACGGCGCCTTGGTCACTGAGCCCTGCACCTCAAGCCTGGTGACGAAGCCATTGAGTTGCAGTTCGGCCTCGTTACAGACAAGTACCTCTACAAAAACCAACGCACATTGGGCCGGCCCATTAAATTGCATTTGCAAGACTGTGATATCAGCCAAGACATCGCGGTAAAAGTGCTCTTCAGCGGCGCGGAGAGTCTTACGCTGCCTGGTTTTGTAGCCCTCAATGGCAGCACTCAAGGTTTTGCCATTGGCCTGAACACCTGACGGACGCCCCATACTGCTCAACAAACAGAGCGAGGCCTGGAAGTCGAGTAAAACCGAGACCGTTATTTCACTCAACGCCTTTTTACAAATAGAACCCGACGCGCTTGCCCAGAGGAATATCACCCGAGGTGAATTCGAAGTGATGATGGTATTTAAGCTGGAGTACGAGTAAGCCGGGTATCAAATACAAAGTAGACGTTACCTAGCACTCACACTTACAAGAAACGCAAGCGTCCGCACTCAATGGCTGCGCAATCATCATTCTGCAGCCACAGCCATTCAAACCGATGCAAAATCTAAAATCAGGCAGTCACTGACTATTAGAAATAACAAGAGTGGATAACACTTAAAACCTGAGTGACAGCCGCCACTCGCAGTTGGCCTACGTAAGCAACCTGCACTAAATGTATGACTGCACCGAGCACCGCCTAATCCCTGTTTCAGAGTCAACTCGGCATCGCTGCACACCTACGCCTCCTCGTCTACCAGCAACAATAGACCTGCGTTACTTTTTCTATATTCGCCGCCATACAACCAAGCCGGACGTTAGACCAATGTATACCGCACGACCACCTTCACTCTGCGGATAATACGTTTTGCTCAAAGCAATCAGGACCTCCCCATCACCATAAGCAGGCGCTCGCGATCGATCTGCTTAAGCTTGCCAGCTTACATCTGTTTTATCGGAGTTTGGCTGTTCGGAGAGTGTAGAGTGAGTGCTTCAAAGGTCGGGGATCTTTCCAAACCCTAAAACAATTGACATTTCTGATAGCTACAAGTAATGCAAAACTACGCAGCTGACTTTTTTATTTATCTGAACAGCAGGACAACCACACCCGCATCCACGCAACACTAAAGCGCAGCGACCCTCGAATTAGCCGAAACCAAGTTAATAAAAACAGAAAAACAACTCATCGCCATTTTTCTGTTTCAGTATCGACACAACATCAAACAAGAACAGTACGACTTACACCAATACTATTTAATATCAAATATCAGCGTACCACTTGCCTTAAAGGTGCCTCCTGCCACATTTTCATTAAGCTTAATCGGATAAGCCCAAATACTAGGTAAGAACGCTAGATCTTTAACAAGAAAAGGGCTATTAACCTCCAACACCCTGCCACCTTGATCTTTTAACAGAATTCCCAGACCAGCATTATTGGTACTCAAAGCTTGAGCATTACCAACCGCTGGGGTACCTTGAAAAATCAGATTAACCGTAAACTTCGAAGCGTCTTGGGTATTTGTACACTTCGGATCATACCACACCCGAACCTGATCGTAATTACCACCGGCCGTGGTTAACTTTGCGATATCAAGATCACCGAACTCAACAATTACATCGGACGTGCTCAGCGTACACTTAGGCGCCGAAATTAACGTCCCGGAAAACTGCATATCCACCGCACCAGCAGATTGCGCCCCCTACGAGCAATGCAAGCAAGCTTAATCGAGCATACTTTAAAAGCACATTTCTTTTGCACATAAATGACCTCACCCCATATAAATCTGCAGAAAAAACACCAACCCACCTTGTCATACATGACCGCGGAGGAACTTCAATAATTAATAACTTATGACTTACATATACGCAACCACCATGACTGCCCTGACCAGAAAAAACTTACTAGGCAGACTGCATCCAGTGCTTTGACAGGCACTACCTCCACGGCAGGCAAACTAAGGTAGTTCACATTGAACCATTGATTAACTGAGATCGGAGAGCCGTCGACTGTCAACGCCAACCCCAGACCTGGTACAGTAGTCTGCAGCGCGCCGGGGTAAAATCGGATTCTTGGCCCATAATCTGAAGCTTGACAGTGTTGCCTGGTATATTTTTACAAGAAATAGAAAACGGCACCTGCTCCTTATAATTTTTACCGTCAATCTTTGCGACATCAATCCTGCCCGTCGCACCGCCAATGAGTACGGAAATTATATAGTCACCGTTCAGCACACAACTTGGTGCGGCGCGAATAGTGCCTGAAATATTCACTACTGTAGCGGCAAACCGAACCGGCAGCCAACAGCCAGCCTATAAACAACAGGTAAACAAACGACCTTTTGTATGGCAGGCCTCTAAATAGGCTCCACATGCCATCCCCCTCGTCTTGATCAGCTCTCTGGCCGGCAGGTTGCGGGTCGCCCCAAGTTCACCGTTTCATTAAAACTTTTGACGATGGCGCTGAACCGGTCTTTGGCACTTTGAGCTGCTTCAGATTGTCATTCAGCTCTTGCCCTCTGCGATCTAGTTCACTTCACGCTTCTGCAACTGCGCCAACCGCGTACGCAACAGGGTCGAGAGTTCATCTGTGCGGGTATTTTCTTGTTGTAACAGCTCCGCACGGCGGGCACTGGCGCGCTCACGGGCTTCAAGACTTTCCGCCAGTTGTTGCAGGGTGGCACTGCGTTCGGCAATCACTTGGGCGTTGCTTTCAGCCTCTTGCTCCAACAGGTTGCGATCGTGCAAGAGCTGCTTGTGCAGTTGGCGCAAGTCTTCCTTTTTCACTCAACAACTGCTTTTCCTGCAGCGAGGTCGCGGCCATGCAGCACTTTCTGTTGTTTGAAGGTGTCTTTCTTCTGCTCGGCCAGCCGATTGGCCATGCTGCTCAGTGAACCCAAGGTGTCTTGCACATCTTGGAGCAGGTATTCCGTGTCATGGCTGACATTGCTGGCAATCAGCCGCTCGAAATCGTCCTGGCTTGACGAAAGGGCGATCCCGGCTCGATATCGCTTGGCTCCGTTTCGGCACCGCAGCAGCCTCGACCAGCGCAGGCGGTGAAACCTCGTTCCGGCACTTCGCTATCGCCAGAGTCATCCAACGCCTGCGGCAGGCTCTGTTGCAAATCAGCCACCGCCGCAGTTTTTGTTAGCAAGCCGAAGGGATGCACGGCTTGGCTGGTAATCGCACTCATCAGTTGGGTTTTGTCCATTCCCAACGATTGATGAGCATCGACGGAACCGGGGAAAAACGACTGATCTTCCAGGTTAATCAAGTGATATGTCGTACGCTCGGTTTTAGTCGAATTCATGGTGATTCAGTCCTCACTATCTGTTTGAGTGCCTGCAGCGCAAACACATGATCCCGGTCAGTTTCCAGTGCGCCCAGGCTGTAGGTCTCGCCTTGTTTATAGAGTGCTGCCAGATACACCCGAATACGCCCAGCGCGGACTCCTCATTAAATGTATAAACCAGAAAGTTCTTAATGATTAATGGCACCGCGAAACCAAACAACAGAACCGCATTGATCACGTCACCGCTTGAGTCGGCGAAAGTAATACTTCGAAAACGCATGTTTGATGACTCCAAGACAACAAGACGGACAGTTCATTGCCACTCCCTTTAACTTTACACCTGCACGCCAGTCCAATAATCCAGGACACGACCGGAGTTGCTGAGACCATTCTTGGATATTGAGCGTCTTTTCTGGCCTGAAAATAATGTCTATTAAAACGGTTATTCTTTTATGGATAGAAACTTCTGTATCACGTCTATTTGCAGCCCTCCCACCAAGGTTGTGGCAGCGACCCTTTTACCCGGAGATAACTATTTGCGCCATGATCGAGGCTAACCAACTGACCCGGCATCTGGTGGGGAGAACAGTGGTCGACAACCCGTCTTTCCAGGTTAAGCAGGGCGAGGTGCTGGGCTCGCTCGGCCCCAATGGGGCGAAACCACGACACTGAAAATGCTCGCCAGCTTTCTGCCGCCCACCCATGGCAGCGCCAGCATCCTGGGCGTGACATCACCACCCAGCGACGCGAGGCCCAGCAATTGATTGGCTACCTACCAGAAAACTCGCCCTTTTATGGCGAGATGACAGTGCGGGGTTTCTCGAATTTATCGCCGCTGTGCGCAATTACCGAGGTGCGCAAAAACGCAGCCGGATTGCTCGGGCCATTGAGCGCTTTGATTTGAGGCGGGCCGATGGCCCATCGAAACCTGTCCAAGGGATTTAAACGTCGGTGGGTCTGGTCAAGCGATGCTTCACGAACCCAGCGTATTGATCCTCGATGAACCCACCGATGGCCTCGACCCTCATCAGCAGCAACGGATACTCGAGATGATTAAAGACTTGGCTCAGGACAAACGGGTGATCATCTCGACCCATCAACTCAAGGATGCACAGGCGCTCTGCACCCATGTATTGCTTATCAAGGCAGGACGCTCGTGGCCAGTTGCACGCCACTGGAGCTGGCCAGCCACTCTCGACTGCACAATGCCGTCCATCTGGCGCCTATGCAGGCGGTCGACCCTGGCGTTAGTCATGCTGCCGGGGTGGCCGGCATCGAGAGAACCAGTAACACCCTCGACGCAGTGACTGTGCTGGCAAAACCGGGCCCGGTGATTTTGCCGCTGATCCGTCGCCTCGTCGCCGAGCGCCAATGGCCGGTTGAACGCCTGAAGCAGAGCCCGACTGTTTTGAATCGGTGTACCGCCAACCGATGAGCGAGGCACCTCAATGAAACTGTTGGTGATCGTGTGGCGCGAGCTGGCAAGTTACTCGAAAGCCCCACTGACCTACGTGTTCCTCATGGCCTTTGTCGCGCTGTCGGGCATCCTGACCTTCTATCCAGGGGATTTCTACGCGCGCAACCAGGCTGATCTTATGCCGTTCTTCAACATCCAGCCCTGGCTCTATCTGTTTCTGCTGTCGGCCCTGGCCATGCGCCTGTGGGCACAAGAACGCCAGAACGGTTTCATCGAGCTGCTGATGACCCTGCCGCTGGGTGACTTCGCCAGAGTCACCGGCAAATTCATCGCCGCCTGGATCATTGCCGGCCTAGCGTTGGCGCTGACCTTCCCCTAGTACTCACCGTCAACTATCTAGGCTCGCCAGATAACCTGGCGATCCCGTCGGCTACCTGGGCAGTTGGTTGCTGGCGGGGGCTTATCTGGCCATCGGCTCATGCATGTCGGCGCTGGCCAAGCAACAGATGGTCGCCTTCGTACTGACCTTGCTGGTGTGCCTGCTATTTATGGGCAGTGGCTTGGCCCCTGTGCGTGACACGCTGCTGCACTGGGCACCGATGTGGCTGGTGGATGGAGTAGCGGGGTTGAGTTTGCTGGAGCGTTATCAAGCCATCAGCAAGGGGCTGGTTGACGCCGGCGATGTGCTCTATTTCATCAGCTTGATCGTGGCTTGGTTGTCCGCGACGCGGTCGTCATCGACCCGAACAAAGCCCAGTGAGGTTCCCGCATGAAACGCCTGTTGTTCTCCGGGCTGGGCCTGGTACTGATCGCTGTGTCTTTTTGGCCTTCAATAGCCTGACCAGCCTGGTCCTGCGCGAGGCTCGACTCGACCTCACCGAGCATCAGCTCTACACCATCAGCCCTGGCACCCGGCAACTGCTCGCCAATCTGAAGGAGCCGATCAATCTGTCTCTGTATTTTTCCGACAGCCAGGCCCAGGAGCTACCGCCGCTGCGCAATTACGCCAAACGCATTGATGCATTGCTGCGCAGTTACGAGCGTGAAGCCTCCGGCAAACTGAAATTACAGGTCATCGACCCTGCGCCTTTTCTACGAGCGAAGAGCAGGCGGCACGCTCTTCGGGTTGCAGGGTGTACGCTGCAACAGGGAGGCGCACTGCTCTATCTGGGGCTGGCGGCGACCAATACCCTGGTGACACCCAAATCATTTCACTGTTTTCACCCAGTGAGGAGCGCTTGCTGGAGTACGACATCAGCCGCCTGCTTCACGCCCTGAACACGCCACAACGACCGATCATCGGCGTGATGTCGACCCTGCCTGTCGGTGGCGATGCGGACAAACCGCCGTGGGCACTGTTTGAGGAAACCTCTCGCCAGTTTGAGGTGCGCTACCTCAAACCAGGCCACGCTGATACCCGCCGACCTGTCGGTATTGATGCTGGTGCATCCCAGGAGCTGGACGAGGTGACCTCTATGCCATCGACCAGTTCGTGCTCGGTGGCGGCAAGTTGCTGGTGTTTGTCGACCCTCCCAGCCAGGTCGACAACGACGCCCAAGGTCACAACAACTTCGACCTACCAAGACTGTTCAACGCCTGGGGCATGCAATTACTGGCGGGTAAAGTGGTCGCCGACCAGCGTTACGCAATGACTGCCCCAGGCGCCGGGCAACGCCCACAGCGCCAGATGACCTGGCTGAATCTACCACCCGAATCCCTCAATGCCGATGATCGAGCACCACTGACCCGCAACGTATGACCCTGGCCAGTGCTGGCGTCCTTCAGCCCTCCCCCAACGCCAGCACGATCTTTGTGCCACCGATCCAAAGCTCCACATCGGCCGTGCTGTTTGACGCCGAGAGTTTTGGGCTGCTCGATGAGCTGGGCGATCAACTGCGTCAGCTTAAACCTGAAGGCCAGCGCTATAGCCTCGCCGCACGTATCTATGGCCCTGCCCACACCGCGTTCCCCAAGGCATTACCGGCAAGAAAACGGCCTCAAAGAGGCGGCCAATATTAACGTCATTGCGGTGGCCGATACCGATTTGCTCACCGACCGACTTTGGCTACAAGAACAGCAACGCTCGGGACATTCACTGCTGCGCCCATGGGCCGATAACGATGCATTTGTCATCAACTCCTTGGATTATCTGAGCGGATCCGAAGCCCTGGTCAGCCTACGCGCGCGAGGCCGCTTCAGCCGCCTGTTCAGCGTGGTGGACGAGTTGCAACGCCAGGCCCAGATTCGCTTCCAGAGCACTTACCGCCAGCTCTCACAGAGCCTCGCCGAGACCGATCGGGCCTCAAAAGCTGCGCAGCAATCCTGATCCTCACGCGGCGCAGCTGCCGGCTGAACAGATCGATGAATTGGCTCAGCGCGAACGCCAATAACACCAACTGCGTGAGCAACTGCGCAGCCTTCAATATCAGTTGAACAACGACGTCGATGCCCTGGGTCGAACCGAAGTGGCTCAACATCGGCCTGGTCCTGCTGCTGCTCACCTTGCTGGCGCTGTTGATCATGGCGATTCGGCGCCTGCGTTCCGGAAAAGGAGACCAGGCCATGCGTGGAATCACCCTGTTGGGTTTGACCGTTACCTGCGCGGTACTAATAGGCGCCTCGGTCAACTGGGCCCCGAAACCAAAAATCGAACCTATGGTCGAGTCGCTGTGGTTGCCGGAACTGGATATCAGCCAGGTCAACGCCCTGACCCCGAGCCGCCGCAATCAGCCAGATATCCGTGTCGAGCGCCGCGACGGATTATGGGTAGTTACCTCTGGTAGATTTCCCTGCTGCGCCCGGCGGCATCGTCATCCCGCGGGCGCTGACCACCGTACGCAAGGTCGAAGCCCAAAGTCCCCAGCCACAAAATCGTGCTGCCCTTGGCCTGGACGAGCAGGCCATACGCCTGACACTCGAACGCCAGGAGCAGACCCCGCTCACGCTATTACTTGGCAAACAGGTCCGCCAAGGCGGCGGGTGAGCCAGCCTGATAGTGAGGTGACCTGGCTACTCAATGAAAATCTGCCGCTGCCGCAAAGCCCTTTGGCGTGGATCGACCGACGCCTGACGCGGATTCCCTTTGAACACATACGCCAGCTATCGCTGACCTACCCCAACGGCGCGCGACTGAGAATCCTCCGCGAGTCATCTGACGCAACGAGCTTGAAACTGCGCCAATACCCCAGCACGCCAAAGGTCGCGGATGAGGCCAAGGCCACTAGCCTGCTGCGATTGTTTGGCCAACTCAACATTGCCGACATTGCGATCGAGGCCGATGAGCAGCAGATGGCAAAGCCGGACTTGAGCTTTGAGCTACTGACCTTCTCAGGCGGAAAACTCGCCGGCCAGATCCGCCAACGCGATAACCAATACTGGCTGAAACTGAAGACTATAGAGGGCTTTGATACGGAGTCTGTTCAGCCACGAATGGGCTGGGTCATGCGGGTGGATGCATTGCTGCCTCGACCTGGTGCAACCCCGAGTCCTTAGGAATGGCTTGCCGGCGTCAGGCGATCGAAGGGGGGCGATCTAAATGAAAGATTGCCCCCGCAGCACTGGGTCAAAGCAGGCACTCTGAGCCGTGCTTTCAGTCGGTTGGTGGTTACGCTGCAAGCGCCTTCAAGTGTTGAGGCCAGTGCCTTTAAGTTGTACAGCCGCATTAAACTTTTGACGATACCGCTGAATCTCGCCCGGTTAGCCAACAGCTTCTGCTGACCCAATGCCAATTCCTCACTGCGGACTTTGAGCGCCGCTTCACGCTCATTCAACAGTTGCAAACGGGTTTGCAGGCTAGCCGCTCGAGCCTCTGCGTCCCGTAGGGCCGCGTAACGCTTGCCAGATCTTTCACCTTGCTGTTGAGCTCGCGCTCCTTTTCCAGCATTTGGCTTTGACGCTCTTCCAGTTGCCGGTGTTGTTGGGTCGAGGCTGTGGCGCTGTTCCAGTTCCTGGGCCAGCGCCACAAGGCTGCTCAAGCTTTCCTGAACCTCATCTAGCTCTTCCTCCTGCCCATCCAGCTGCTCCGCGGGCTGCGACGTCTCTTGCACTGCGTCTGCCGCTTCGTTCACAGTTTCGTTGCGGTATGTGCTCGCAACAGGGGCATACTCAATCGCCTGGCCCACCTCCACTGCATCCGGCCGCAGGAGCAAGCCCATGACCAAGGCTTTATTGAGCTTGACGCTGGCGTGCTCTTCGCAAAGGGCCACGGGGAGAGGTTGTTGCCCGATGTCGATGTAGTGCCACCTAGCGTCTTGAGCCATTTGGCCCTGATCGACTATCTGACTGAACGCCTGCTGCCAAGCGTGATCGGCTACCGACATAGCAAGACGATATCGGCCCTGCTCGAACTGGAGCGCAGCGATGTAAACACGCACATCCTGATCACCAATACTTTCGTTAAGGCTATAGGCCAGGTAGTTCATGCCTGCTGCGGAACGGCGAAGCTGCATAGCAACACCGCATTGAGGGTCTCTTGTTGGGGCGTACAGACAGCGATGGTTCGCATCATCATTTCAGTGCTTGCTCGGTGCTGCACATCTGCCTGGTTATCTCGCTCAACCAGAGTCACAGCGCGGGAGGACAGCGGCGGGCCTGCCACAGCCCCGGCACGAGGGGCTGTTCGTTGCTGCTTGACATAACGCCGGATGACCCCAGGCGCTTCCAGCCAAAGTAGCTCTTCATACACGTCTTTTGCCCCAAAAACCTTAAATAGCAGCCACTGCTACTCACCCCACCACTGCGCACGCCATCGTCGATAGCCAGTACTGGTCGAGGCATAACGCTTCAGGTCTAGCCATGAGACAGGGTGTTTGAGTTCAAGCATTGCCGCGTTCATAAATAGCGCCGAACTCTAGCAAACAAACCATCAAGAATTTTCTTGAGTAAGCTCCCTCTTGCTCACTGCGGTCGCGAGCGACAAGTTTAAGACTGCGGACGTCAAAACCTATCTTCCACGATCGAGATATGGCTCGCACCAGGCCCAAGTCGCCAAGCAACTGGACACCTTCGCCTGCACGCACCATCAGCGCGAAGAAGAATAGGCCCAGACGTTAAGTGGCAACAGTCGACGCGCTCACAAGAAGCCACCTCACTTGATATTTAGTGCAAGTACTTGCCTTGTAAAAAATCTTCCTGCTTTTTTGCAAGCGGCTTATTTCATCATAAAAGCATCTGTATTCCTCTCCCATATCATCCAAAACACTTTGCAGCCGCCTAATGACTTCTTCATGAATACAAAGGTCTCCTGCTACTTCCCAGGAGAGCGGTACAGAAAGGCTTAACTCCAGAGACAAGTTCAACTTTTTAAATTTCATAAATTTAGCGTTCAACGTCAGTTAAAATAGCGACTGAGCTTAGTTCTAGCACCCGATGAATTCATCAAGACCAATCTCGACCCCAAGACACTGTGTCTTGATTTTTTTAGAATCAGCCTACAGCAAGCCTCTGTCTTCTCCTGCGCCGGCCGCAACGACGAAAGTCAGGACCAAGAATATTCTTGAATTATCATAGAGACGTCCCAAGAAAGCCGGGCATCTGAAAAATTCATCTACTATGTATGCAAGCCTTCGCATCGCAGCGCTTATCACACACCATCCAGAGCTGAAACAGACCGCCCCAACGCCGAAGTACTGATTACACAAGTCTGATACGCTTGCTTGGCGAGTCTGCTGAGACGCCCACTTAGGCCTTTCCTTGAGATCCTCCATGAATAAACGTGTACTCATTGTGGATGACCATCCAATCATCTGTGTTGCCGCCAAAACCGTCCTTGAAGAGAACGGTTACGAAGCCGTCGCCACCTGTTCAGATGGCTTCGAGGCATTGTCTCTGATCCAGTCCTTGGCCCCGGAATACCTGCTGCTGGATATCGGCATCAATAGCCTGGACGGCTTGTCGCTGTGCAACGTATTGTGGCGGACGAGATTAGATCAAGACATTGGTATTCACCTCACACTTGGCCAGTACCTATGCTGTTCGCTGCATGCAGGCGGGCGCACAAGGTTTTATCAATAAGAACGCCGACCTCAAAGAGTTGATCAAAGGCTTTAACGCCCTATCGGATGGTTACCTGTACTTCCCGGAAGGAGGTGTTGACGCTGTACCGCGACGCCACCAAGAACAACAACAGCGGAACCTTTGAAACCTGACCAACAAAGAAATCATCATTCTTCAGCAATTGGCCAAAGGCTTCAGCAACCAGGAAATTGCCGCAAAACTCAACCTGAGCAACAAGACCATCAGCGGTCATAAAGTCAACCTCCTGAAGAAGCTCGGCGTGCGTACCTCGATTGAGCTCGCCAGCATCGCCAAAGAGCGTGGCTTGCTCTGAGTAATCGAGTATGAAATCTTTTTCGCCTGTTGTTCTGCACACTGTTCGTAACGATCGTTACCGCCTGCTGCTGATGCCGAACTTGACCCCGACTGTCCGAGCTGACTCGGGTCATCCCCATGTCACCTGAACTCGATGAGCAGGCAGTTGCCCGGCTTAAGGCGAAAAAAGTGCTGACGGTGGGGTACACCACCCAAGCCATCCGCCCTTCAGCTTTATTGATTCCAATCAGCAGTTGCAAGGCATCACGGCCGAGTACCTGAATGGGCTGAAAAAGGCGTTGTCGATAGAGATCAGCGTTCGCTATTTTGCCAGCCGAGCTGGGGCATTTGCCGCGCTTCGCGAAGGCACCATCGACCTGATAGAGACCAGTACTGAGGCTGAGGTCAAAGTACTCGGCGGCGATGACAGACGCCTACACTTTTACCCGAATAGGGCTCTATTCCAAGACAGGCACCCTGCTTGATGTCGACCTGAGTAATCCCAAATCAAAGATTTCCAACGTCCAGGGAGGCTTGGTCAACGACGCGATCCTGGATACCTTTCGTGGCGCGACGATTGTGAAGTACAACACCCCCTGGAGGCCATTGCCGCAGTAGTGCATGGAGACTCGCAAGCGTATCTGGCGATACCGTGAGCACCAGTTACCCGGTAAGCGAAAGCTTCAGTAACCTGCTCGTCACCAACGTGACTGCGCAGAACATTGACGAAGCCATAGGCTTTGCCCTCAGACCCGACGATATTCAACTCAAGACGATCCTCAATCGGGCCTTCAACACCCGTAGCACCTGTCAAAGAATCCAAGCCATAAACTGGTGGGTTGCCACGATCAAATGCACAGAGGGGGATTTTCAACAGCAATTGAGCCCGGAAGAAAAACAACTACTGCAAAGTAACCACACTTTCCGGATTTCAATCAGTGAAGACCTGGCACCCTTCGCCTTCTTCGATACCACAGGCCAATTCAGTGGTTCCATGTCCGACATCCTCGAATTGGTGCGATTGGAATCAGGCCTGAAATTCAAGGTCGTTCGCTCACGCTCTATCGCTACCTCCATCCGTGAACTCGATAACCAAGAGGTGGACCTGAACGTAATGGGGGAAACCGAGACGCGTAAACGTCAGTACCTGATGAGCAAACCGATTTTCAGCTCCCTTACACCTTGATTACACGCTTAGCCAACACGTCGACTTCGGCCCCGATGCCACCAGTACCATCGCGCTGCCACAATCGGACGGATTGATTCCCTATTTAAAAGAGCATTACCCGCACAGCAAACTACAACTGACCGACACCTTTGCCGACTCCTGAACAGTGTGTGCGATGGTGGCGCAGACCTGACCATCGCATCGATCAATCAAGCCCGCTATTTCCTGGCCTATAAGTACGAAGACAGCCTGAAGATCGACGGCATCCTCGCCCCCTCACGGCCAACTTGAGCATTGCGGCAAATCGGACAAGGCCACGCTGATTTCGATTATCGAAAAAGCGTTGCTGAAAATTTCCCCAGCGAAACAGCGACGATAAGCGGCCGCTGGCGAGCCAACACCGCCACCGACGCTCTGTACCGGGAGGGCATCAGCCTGCGTACTTACCAAATGTTGAGCGCCCTGTTTGCACTGCTATTAGTGACAGGGGTGTGGATCGTATTTCTGCGAAAACTGATATTCAAACGCACCGTCGAACGGAAAGACCTGCAGTCACGACTGAGCCTGATGCAAAACATGGTGAACAGCATCCCCCACCCGATTTATCTCAGAGATCGCAAGGGCGCACTGCTGTTGTTTAACACCTCCTACGCCCGGTCATTTGATGCAACGGCTGACACTGTCATCAACGGCACCGTACTCGACGAGCAGGTTGACCCAGCCATTCTTCAACAGTGGCAAACCCATTACTCTCAGGTGCTGCAAACCGGTACGGCGATTGCGTTTGACCAGACGCTTCCAACCCAAACGGAAGCATTGATATCTATCACTGGATCGAGCCCTGCGTGATGAAGATGAACACTTCATCGGTGTTGTCTGCGGCTGGCTGGACATCAGTGATCGTCTACAGATTCTTGAACAACTGCGTCAAGCCAAGGCCTGCGCCGACAACGCGAACAACAGTAAGTCGATTTTCCTGGCGACCATGAGCCATGAAATCAGAACACCGATGAACGCCATTATTGGCATGCTGGAGCTGGTACTGACACGCGATCAAAACAGCACAAGAAACCTTAATGCCATTAGCGTTGCCTATAGTGCTGCGCTCAGCTTGCTTGAGTTGTTGGGGAGTATTCTGGATGTCTCTAGTATCGAGTCGGGAGAGACCCGCTTGACGCTCGAAGAGACAACGTGGCGGGAAGCAATAGAACCGGTGGTCAACATCTTCCTGGGGCCCGCCAAGCATAAAGCCTGGCCATCCATCTGGATCTGGGGATTACGCTGACCTAGGCGTGTCCATCGACAAGCTGAAGATCAAACAAGTGTTGTCTAACCTGTTGAGCAACGCGATCAAGTTCACCAGTGCCGGGGCTATTAGCGTAAGACTTGAAGGCTGCCTAATGGGTGAGGCCATGCAGTTCAAGCTGAGGGTCCAAGACACCGGCAGCGGAATTAATGACGCCGAAAAAGCCAACCTCTTTACCCCTTTTCGCCGCAACACCATCACCCCAAACAGCGGCGCCGGATTGGGCCTATCCATTTGCCAGTCGCTGAGTCAGATCATAGGGGCAACCTGGCCGTCGAGAGCACTGAAGGCCAAGGCACCTGCGTGACTCTGAGCCTGACAGCCCAACCTTGCGAGCTCAAAACCAGCACGGAGATTCAGGCCCACGCCGCGGCAGAAGGTTCAACCCCACTCAGAATCTTGGTCGCTGAAGATCATCTACCCAGCCTCCACCTACTTAAAGAACAGCTGGAACTGCTGGGGCACATCCCAATCCTGACCCAAAATGGCCTGGAGGCTCTGTTCCAATGGGAAGACACCGAGATCGACCTGCTGATCACAGATTGCAATATGCCTGAGTTGAGTGGGATGGCATTGACTCGGGAGATCCGTCACGGGAAATAGCACTGCGCGTGCGGCCCTGCACCATCATCGGGATGACCGCCAGCGCCCGCAAGGAGGAAATCAGTAAGTGCATGGACGCTGGTATGAATCAGTGCCTAATCAAACCTGTCAGCATCGCGCAACTGACACGCTACGTCCCTGATTTACGGGAGCGCGCTCAACACGGAAAAACGGTCGTTGAGCAAACCGAATATACGTTTTTGTCCAACCTGCCAGACGCTAAGAGGTTCGACTTAATCCACGAATTGATTGCCACTAACGAAACCGATTACCAGGAACTGGAAACAGCGCTGGAAGCAGGAAACTTCAAGAGCATGCAAAACACCCTGCATCGCTTGAAAGGATCGGCGCGAATCATCGGTTCTGACGATCTCTGGACACAGTGTGAAGCCCTCGAAGCGGCAGTGATGAGTGCCAACGTCAATAGGATCCCACTGATCCAACCTCTGACTGAGCTAAAGAAACTGTTGCTTAATATTCATCAAATGCTGTCGAAGCGATAAACAATGGTTTCCGTTCCACCTTCAAGAGCGCTAAAAGGTAGCCTTCGAGTTAATCGTGTGCGTGCGAACGCCGTCGTCATTGACCACGGAAAATTTTACATCCACCCGTCGCACGCCCAATTGGTGGCCAACGAGTAGCCCTGAGTTGACTTGGGCGGCAACATTTGCAGCTTTCCAAGCTCAAAACCTTGTGGTTACTCACCACTTTCAGGCTCGAAAACATCACGTAATAGGCACTGGAGTTAGTGACCTGCAGTCGATGCTCGCCCGCTTCCTCGACCAGTTGCCAATGCAGTGCGCTCCGGCATCCACGGCTTTGCCAGAGAGGCTCTCGGACGATAAAACAGCTCAATGCGCTCCGTAGCGGCGACTGTTGAGGGGTTATCACGGTTCTTTTGATCGTGCGAAACTTTCTGCACATTTAGATAAAATACGGACTCGCGATCCTCTGGCAATTTACCGGGGTTTTCATCACCCGAAGTACTTGCTCTGCTCTGGAAGGCACACTGAATAGTGCTGGCATGACAATAAACGGCGCAATTACTGGACCGTCCGCCTGACGATCAGTCACCCATACCCGCACTGCAAAATCCTGCTCACTATCATTGCTAAGCAATAGGGAAGCACTATGCTCCTGGGCATTAAATATTAACCTAGCCACACTTAACATTGACCCGCCGTGGCGTTTGGCGCCTGCAAAATACTTATAGAACAAAAAGCCAACACAACCATTTCAGTTCAATACGACGTCGGTAAAACGCCAGCACTCCATCCATCTGATGTCCCCTGAGCATGAGTCACAATACAAAATGAAAGACTGTTTAGCGGAGTAAGCGTTCGTTATTGGTCAATCGTTCAGCACGCTGCAACATTGACTTCACGCCACCACACGAAGATCAAGGCAATGCTTGCCATTGACCACCATCGCTGGTAAAGCACCGACTTCAAACAATTTGGTTTTCTCCTTAGCCTCTATGACTTTTGCTTGCACCACAGGTGAGTGATAAGTGGCAATGAACAGGTCTTTATCGACGCCGACTGTTGCTAGGAAATCAGCCATCTCCTCAGCGCTGGTCAATTTCTGACGTTTACGCACCGCTTCAAATACGGCGTGATGCACAGAATAATCAACGGCCATGACTTTCAACGTTAAAAACAACTGGCCTTGTACATCCCATCGCCCACCGAACATCGCCGGTAGTCGATTAAAATAGACATCGGTCGGCAGCGCCCTGATCCATGGGTCAAGGACTTCCTCCAAATTGAAACACTGTCGACAGCCGTAGGAAAAAACTCGATCACTTCGATGGTTTCATGGGGATTAACTGCGACCGCCGACTCCGGCAACTCTTCATGTTGCGATGCTGACAGCGGAGTAGAACCCATACTCGCGATGACAATACAGACCAGCCCCATAAACACACGAAACATATAAACTCCAGAGCATGACTGTTCAACAGGACAACAACTTCAGCCTGATCTATCCTCCCCCAATAAAACCTTCATCAATGAAGCAGCGCTCATTGGCGGATGGAAAAAGTAACCTTGGGCAGAGTCGACGCCTAGCTCCTTTAAATGTAAAAATTGCTGTTCGCTTTCCACGCCCTCCGCAACAAGCTCCATCCCAAGCAACAAGAAAACTTGATAAAAACCGATAATCCGGGTCTGTTTTTCATCCAGCGCTCAAGCGATAAAGTGGAGTCGAGTTTGATCTGGCTAAAGGGGAGCTGCGTCAGCCGTTCTAGTGAAGAAAAACCGGTACCAAAATCATCCAGCGACAGACCGATTCCGCCTTGAATTAACAACGTGATGTTCTCGATCGCGGCTATCTGCAAATCCAGAGCTTGGTTTCGGTGACTTCCAAGGTCACCAGATTCGGCGAAATACCCGCTTGCTGGATACGTTCACTTACCGCGGAGGCAAACCCCTCCTCCTGTAGCTGGGTTGTTTCTATGTTGTATGAAAATATCAGCGTCTCGCCCATGAGCAACAATGTCTTGTGTACCTGCATGGCTTGCTCAAGCATGCAGTCGAACACGGCCCCTGTAGGTGAAGCTCATCAACCATTGGCAAAGATATACTAGGCGGCAGAAGTCCTTTTTCTGGGTGCCGCCAACGCGCAAGTATCTCGACGCGAGAATGCGCTCGGTTTTCAAACACAACTTGGGTGGTAATAAGGCACACTCTGACGCTGCGCTAAAATACCAAGCACCTGCGCCCTGGAAAGCATTGGAGGTGGAGAAACAGGCGATGCAGGTGCCCGTCCCCGCTCTGGTCTTCTTCGCTTGCGCAGCATTGCCATTGCTACTGCGCGAGAGATTTGTATCGCAGGCAATCCTGCGTAGCGCCCCACACAGGTCTTTTTACCGCGAGCCGTTAAGCGGTTGATCCCCCATGCCGTATGAGCTTCAAGTTCATCGTTCTCGTAGGTTTCGAAGTGCTCAGTCTGCTCACATAGCCTGCGAAACAATGAGATTTCTGTGCTAGAGAAAACGAATCACAGATAACCAAGCCAATATCAAGAGCCAATGCATTGGAGGGCTCTCCCCTTGCACGCCCTGAGATCACTTCGATACGCCCAACTTCTGCGAGCTCTAGAGACTTAACAATATGTTTAACACGAATGGCGCTCGAACAGAAGACAACAACATCCAAAGAGCGCATAAAAATAGGCCTGAGCAGTTAAAGCGAGGTAGATCACTTTATCAAAATTAAAACCAGGAAAATTCCTGAATACTTTCGGTAATCTCTCGAAACCAAGCCCTCCGGCTCAACCCCTACCGAGAATAGGAAAAGAGGCACTGACCCTTGCATGATTCTTGACCAGAAGAGCCCAATGCACTTATTCATAAAGGCTCATAAACCCCGGCAAACGCCCTTCACAATAGACGGCCCTCAAATAACCAAACGTAGCATGCGACCGAATAAGCACCGATCAAAAACGGTCGACATGCACGACAGCACTCAGCCGATAGCACTGCGAGCACCTCCTTCATTCGCTCAGTTTTTCCTGAGAACATAGGAATAGCAGAGCGAATAACCTCGACGCGAACTTCGTCAGGTATCAAAATCATAATAGACACCTCTGTATTTTTGGTTAACACAAACTGCACAGCAAGCACCAAGCCATACTCAAGAACTGGCTTGGCTCGCGCAAGCTTTTTCTTGAACATTAATTGACATTTCCTTAACCGACCTCGCTCGGGCAGAAAACTGTATCATCGCAAAGCTCAGGGCACTCAAGAAAACCAAACATGCACTCATCCGAGAAACTCCATACCACAACGCAACTTAATACTCAGCGTGCGCCACTCAAAACGCTTTACAGACTCTTAACAATATTGTGTTTAATTATGGCACCCACTTATTGCCTGGCGTTCCCACAGCTGGACAATTTACGTGTACTTAAAGACAAATGGAATACAATTGCCCATACAAAATTGTATGGCCCACGGAGCAAAACACAAATAGTGTATTAACTCAGCCTCATACTGCAACTTTGGACCCTGCTAAGGAGGGGATTAGCAGTAGGAGGGAGTATATGGCATGGACATGGATGGCACTTACGTAGAGATCCCTAACGGCACTACCATGATACAAGCAAGACAACTATGGATAAATAAATACGGAACCATAAGCAGAGACATTAGATTCAATCGAGCCGATTCAGGATCAGGATCAGCAGACGCACAGTGCATAATATTTCAGACAGGCTTCTCAAGCCTCATACCTATACCGGGAATGCAATGCTATCCGCTTCCTCCAGTAAACGTTACCTGCTCCATAGCCGATCAATTAAATATCTCATACAACACATTAACGGCTGACAAAGTCAATAACGCCGAGGCTTACGGCACTCTCAATATTTTGTGTGATGCTTGGACCAGTGTCAAACTACAGTTAGTGGGACCGGTGAAATTGACTTAGGAAGAGCAGGTACATTAACTGCCAGCCTGCATACTCAAGGTAAAGATCTGGCTAATGGTTATTCATTCCAAGGCTGGGGACAAACAACCTCACTAACAGTCACTTCGATTCTACACTCCAGCCGACAAGAAGCTGAAGCAGGAAATTTTCAAGGCCAGGGCATCATCATAATGCAAATATATTAGTAAACATCCAAAGCGACCCTAGATCTCTATTACAAACGTTCTTGAAATATCAGAGTATGTAAACCCTTCAGCCATTAATAGCAGGCCACCACGATGACCAAGCAGCATGAACTTCCTGATGCAGCCTGGGGTGCTGATAGGTTCACTGAAACCCGCCGTCGCGGGATGCCAGCGAGCGGATGATCGCCTTATGCTCAACGACGTGTTCTGCGCTCGCGCTGTTTGGGGCGATATGCCTCAGCTTCGGCCCTGGCCCGGGTGTATCAACGGCTTCGCAACTGGCGTAATTGCGGCGTTTTCAATCAGATGCTTATGCACCTTCATGTCCGATTGAACGTGCAAAGTTTGATCGATCTGGAAACGTGGATGATCGATCACACTTCCGCTCATGCAGCCCAAACCCACATGCCCCGCCCTCCAGCACCGAATTAAAAGACCTTGGCGATCAAAGTCTTTTTTCGCCTGCAAAAAGTGAGGATCGCCGCCCGATCACCACAGCAGAGGACACCGCTCCATGGAATCGACGCTGGAAACCGTTGCGCTATTTGCCCTCAAGCTGGCCCATGAGACGGACGATGCAAGCCCAGTCTTGCGCGATGAGCCCGCCCTCAACACAGCTCTCCCGCCTAATTAACAACGACAGCCCTATCGAGTCCCGCGCAAGCGCAACGCCGACGGCATAAAGTACGAGTCCTCCGGAATCGGCTGTGCAAAGTCCACCGTCTGCGGCTCTTCGTTATCCAGGTTTTGCACGTAGTACCGTCGCGCCTGCAGGTCATGGAACATATCCAATGCACTCCAGGTAGTCGGCAAATCGTAGAAGTTTTTCAGATAGGCCATCGACACCCGCCACAGTTCGCCACGGCCGTCGTACTGGTCGACCACTGCTGCACCCCAGCTGTCTTCGTCGAGGTAGAGCACGCGTTTGGAGTACAGGTGCCGCGCCGTTGCTTTCAGGGTGCCTTCGACCACCCACACGCGGTGTAGCTCGTAGCGGGCGTATTGCGGGTTGAGGTGGCCGACCTTGAGCAGGTCGGCGTATTTCACGTCGGCGCTGGCGAGTTTGTATTTGCTGTAGGGGATGTAATTTCCTTCTTGCCCAGCAGTTTCCAGTCGTAACGATCCGGTGAGCCGTTGAACATGTCGGTGTCGTCCGCCGTGCGCAGGCCATCGGAGGATGAGATCGGTGTGTCGTAGGCCAGGTTTGGTGCGCGGCGTACGCGGCGTTGGCCGGCGTCGTAGATCCAGGCTTGGCGGGCGTCTTTGATCTGGTCGAGGGTCTCGTGCACCAGGGTCGCGCCACCGGCCAGGCGGGCCGGGCTTTTTACGAAGGTCAGGTAGTAGAACAGGATGTTTTTCAGGTCGGCGTATTGCCCGCCCTGGCGGTAGTAGGTGAACAGCCCTTCCTGCTGCGCCGTGACCAGAGCGAAGCTGCCGGTGCGTGCACGGGCGCCTCCGAAGCACGGCGCACGATGTAGGTGCCGCGATGCGGGTGATGTGGTTCCACAGTGCTTCCACACCGTTCTGCGGAATGGGGAACGGCACGCCACCAAAGGCGTCGGCGAAGCCGGTGCCGCCGTCCAGCAGTTTGGCGCTGGTGGCGTTCTTGAAGGTGTTGTCATACACCCACTGCGGCGCCGAGCCGGAGCGTCGGCTCGATAGATGGGCATCTGGAAGCTGTCGGGGTAGCTGTTGAACAAGGCGATCTGACCTGCCGTCAGGCTGGCCTTGATTTGCTCCAGGTTGGCCTTGGTGATGGTGAACAGCGGTTTGTCGCCGGCAAAGGGTCGAGGTGGTGCTTGCCCTTTTCATAGCCCTTGGGTGCGATGCCGCCCCCCAGGTGGGGATGGTACCGGCGGCATTGCCTGCGCGCTCGGCGCCGAAGGGAGTGAGCTGGGTCTTGAGCTGCTGCGCGTCTTGGGGCGAGAGCGCCGCAGGGCATTGCCAGCGGCCAGGCCAAGGGCCAAGGCCAGGCTGGCGGTGAGCATTCGAGGTGCGTGGAACATGGCGAATTTCCAAAGAACGAGGGCGGGCAGCCGCCTCGCGACGCAGCATGGCTGCGGCTTACAGGAAGTACTTGAGGTTGAAACCAATGTTGTCGCGGTCGCGGATCACGTTGTTCTGGCCGCCACCAAAGAACTCGGTGTACTGCAGTTCGGCTTCCAACTTGTTCTGGTAGTTGGCCTTGAGCCCCAGGGTGTAACCTTGCGTCCCTCGATGTAGTTACTGGCCTGGTAGGAGTTGCCTTTGAAGTCGTCCTTGTAGACCACGTAGGGCGACAGGTTGACCCCGGCGTACACGTCGTTCCAGGTACTGCTGAACATCACCGTGTAGCTGTAGGAGTCACGGCTGACCTGGTCATCACGATCACCACCCGACACATAGGAAGCGTTGCTGCCGCCCGCGTAGTAACGGGTGCTGCCATCGTAGGCCTGGTACTTCAGGCCACTGCCGCGCAAGTGCTCGGAGGCCAGTTCGAAGACGCCGAACAACGAGTCGAAGCTCAGGCCCGGGCCGAAGTTGTAGATGCTGCCCACTGAGGTGTTGAAAGCCTCCACGCGCTCGGAGTTGTCGATCTGGCTGTCGAGGCTGACCATCTGCCCGCCGACATTGATGAACTGCCCACTCGCTGCCGCGCCGGCACCATTGGCCAGGTCGCCGATCAGGTCGTTGCTGGCGGCGACGCCGATGGGCAGGTTCGGCCGGCAGGCCAGCTCGCCAAACACCGAGGCCTTGCCCAGGGTGGTGTGAAGCTGAAGCCGTACATGCGGATATCTTCAGCGTAGCGGCGGTGCGCCTGGATGTTGCCCATCACGTCCACCGTCGCCAGGCCATGGGCCAAGGCCGCCGCCTGGCTGCCAGCCACCGACGACAGCATGCTGGTCAGGGCCGCCATGTCGATGCCTTTGTAGCCCGCCAGGTCAGCGGCGATGGTCGGTTCCTTAGCGTGGTAGCTGACCAGGTACAGGCCGAACTCGGTGCTGTTGAGCTCCTCGGCGATGTAACGGAAGGCGAAGCCGAACTGGCCATCGTTGCGCGCGTTGTGTCCTGGCCGATCGACGCCACTTTGAGGGTGGTGCCGTAGGCCGGGGTCATGCCGTTGGCGTAGAGCCCGGGATGCGCAGCATGCCCCCGAGCATCGGGTTGTTGCCCAGGGCGTCGTATAGCCCGATGACGTTGCCGCCGATGGGCGTCAGGGTATCGAGGGCGCTGCCGGTGAAATTGTTGTAGCCGGTGCGGCCGCCATCGGCGAACAGGTCGCTCTGGGAGTAGAAAGTGCCGACTGGATCGATGCGTGTCTCCTTCCAGTTCCACTGGTAGAAACTCTCCATCGACAGGTTGTCGCTCGCGATGTTGAAGCTGAGGCCTCCACCGGCATCAGCACTTCCTTGACCTCGGCGCCCGGCAGGCGGTTTGCCGCGTCCACCGGGCTGGTGGTGTTGACCCCGCCGCGATAAAGATGCCCTCGCCCCAGCTGAATACCTGGCGCCCCAGGCGCGCGGTCAGGGCATCTGGCCAACGTCCCAGATGCATAGATGTAGGAGTCGAGAATCTCCAGCGGCTTCCGGCAATGTCCCGGGTCTGGTCGGTGAAGCGGTCGTCCCGCGGATGGTTCTGGCTGGGTTGCGACGGGTTGTTGTTGCGGTAGTAGTCGTTGCGCTTGTCCATGATCTGAGTGTCATAGAACCCCGTGCCCGCACGAACAGACCGTAGTTCTGATAGTTGGCTTCCAGCTCCGACGTGATCTTGTACACCTGGAAACCAGCCCGGTATCGAAGCTGCGATTGCCGTCGTTGGTGTTGACGTCGTCGTTGCCCTTGTCCCGCCCCTGGACCCGCCACAAACGCCCATACGACAGGGTGCTGCCGAACGAGCCGGTGACCTGGTTGTCCAGCACGCTGAACTCCATGGCCTGCACGTTCCTGCCGCTGCACAGTTGCAGCAGGCCCGCCAGGCCAACGCCAGCCCCAGTGGATGTGATGGACCATTTACCCTCGGATCCCGAGTCTTGCGCGCGCACTGTGGTGCTCATTGCCGTCTCTCCCCTGCAACCTTTTGTTGTTTTGCACTGCGATGTCTGTTGTTTCACCGCGCCGGGCGATCGAGGCCGGCCCGACGTAGTGGACTGTGGGCGCCAAAGTGGCGCAGCAACTGCACCAACCGTTCGTTGAGCCGGGCATGGTCGTAGCGCCGGCGGGCAACTGGCTGCCTGTACTGAAACTCTGGGTCGCCCCGGCGTCGCCACCGGCCGATGGCCTCGCCGAACGCCACCGCCTGGGCATCCGCCTCGGCGCTGACCACCTGGCGCAGGTAGTCCGTCGAATAGCCGGGATAGTCGGTGTCCACTGGTGTCGGCGTAGGCCGCCAGCATCGGTTGCTCGCCCCGTCAGCGGCAGGTGGCGCAGCCAGGCGAACTGATAGCGTTCCACCTCGTTGTGGCGCGTGGCGACACGTTCGATCGCCGCCCGCTTGTCGCTGTCGTAGCCGGCCAGGGCCTTGCCTTCCATCAGCAGCATGATGGTCAAATCGTCGCCCGGCAGCGTGGTGGCGTGATAGGCTGGGCCGGGTCCAGCAGGTAGTGCATGCCCCAGCCGAGGAAGCGATAACCCCAGTAGGGATGGCCATTGGCGAAGGCAAAACGCGCCAGGCCGAAGTACTGGTAGGCCCGCCAGTCCGGCCAGTTGCGCAGCAGAAACGCGCGCGACATAGACCACCGCGCTCTCGTGAAAGAAACCCATATGGAACGGCGCCTGGGAGCTGTACTGGAAACGCGCATCGCCAAACGACTGCACGCCAAAGCCATACAAGGCGCCGACGGCCCCGGGTTATCGCTGAACAGGTTGATATCGTGGCCGTAGTCCGGCTCATCCGCAGCGGTCGCCAGCACCGCCAGCGGCGCGACCTTCTGCCCCGGCTGCACTTGGATAAAGCGCTGGCGATTCCACGGTGAGAGGGTTTGTCCGACCATCACGCCGGCCGCCTTGAGCTGCGGGCGCCCCGCCAGGTCCTCACCGGGCATGGGCTGGATCACCTGGGCCAGGTGGATCTGTGGATTGACCCGCAGGGCCATAGGAAGTCGCGGCGCAGA
This sequence comes from Pseudomonas hygromyciniae, assembly GCF_016925675.1. NCBI lineage: Bacteria > Pseudomonadati > Pseudomonadota > Gammaproteobacteria > Pseudomonadales > Pseudomonadaceae > Pseudomonas > Pseudomonas hygromyciniae. Next base: position 5,254,240 of record NZ_CP070506.1, read on the forward strand.
TCGGCGATGGGCTGGGGCGCCAGGCGCAGGTTATCGGGGCGCGGCGGATAGTCGGGAAAGTGGCTGCGGGCGAAGTGTTCCTGCTCGTCCAACAAGGCCACCAGGCCAGGGTATTGCTGGGAGATAAACCGCTCGAGGGTCTCGACCTGCACCTGGGGCGCCTCGCGCAATGCGGGCAAATCTTGCAGGGCCAGGTAGCTGCCCACGCTGTGATTGGACCATGCACCGACCCCAGGCGACAGACTCCATAGCCCCAGGCACAGCAGCAACGACGCAACTTCATGGCTTTACGCTCTTGTTGTAGATGCGTTCAGCCTAACAATCCGGGTATGCCCCGACACTGTCCGATCTTGCCAAAACGACTCACCAATAGCGCCACGCACGATCGGGACCATCGGGAGGAGCGAGTTGCTCGCGAAGAACTTGAGAGCGCCGCGTTTATCCTGCAGGCACGCGTTATCGTTGACGTTCTTCGCGAGCAAGCCGCTCCTACAGTGGGTCACGCCGGGTAGCCGGTGATCTCGCGGATGCTCTGGTACAGCGGCTTGAGTTGGCGATACATGCGCAGGTAAACCTCGCGGTACAAACGGTCGTACATCTGTTGTGCCTCGGGTTGAGGCATGAAGACCGGCGGTGCAGGTCATGGCGGCGATGGCGGTATCGAAATCCGGGTACAGCCCAAGCCCCACGGCACAGGCAATCCCAGCCCCCAACCCGGACGCCCCATACACATGGGGACGCTCGGCGCGCAGGCCAAAGATATCGGCAGTCAATTGCATCGCCGCGTCGCTCTGGGCTGCCACTGGCCACGCGCAAGCGCGTGATCGACGTTTCGAACGGCGCTCGATTCGCTCCTTGCCCTGGCGCAATGCATAGGCCAGGCCTCAGAATCGCCCGGTAGATATGGGCCGGAGTATGCACATCGCCAAAGCCGATCATCGCCCCCTGGCCTCCACTCCCGGTTCGCGGATACCCGGCGACCAATAGGGTTGCAGGGTCAGGCCCATGGAGCCGGGCGGTACTGCGTGACCAGCGCATCAAACAGCTGCTCCGGTTCCAGGCCCTGCTCACGGGCCTGCTGCATTTCCCGCAGGCCGAACTCGTTCTTGAACCAACTGACCATCCAGTAGCCGCGATAGATCATCACTTCGCAGTTGTAGTGATCGGGGATTGCCGCCGGGTAAGGCGGGATCAGCGGGACAATCTCCAGATAGCGCGAGCGAGTGGTGGTGATGGTCGCCGGAATGCCGTAGGACAGGCACGCGGTCGTCGCTTCCACCACGCCGGAACCGAGCACCTCGCAGGCCTTGTCGGAGCCGGCGGCAATCGTGGCAACCCCTCCGGGATGCCGGTATGGCGGCTGGCCTCGGCGGTGATGCGGCCCAGCTCTTCCCCGGTTTGTACAGGGTCGGCAGTTGCTCCGCACGCACCGCCAGGGCCTGCATTTCCAGTCCCGGGGGCGGCCCAGCGCAGATGCTTGAGTCGAAGGGCAAATAGCCCACGCAACAGCCCACCGAGTCGACAAAACGCCCGGTCAGGCGATGGCTGAGAAACCCGAGAGCAGCAGGAACTTGTCAGTGGCAGCCCAGATATCCGGCTGATGTTGGGCAATCCAGTTAGCCTCGGCCTGGGCACGAAAGTAGTCCACCGTGGCCTCAGCGCCCACCAGCTTGAACAGCCAACCCCAGGGCCCTTGATCCGCCCTCTGGCTGGCACTGGCGTTGGTCGAGCCAGAGGATGGCTGGCCGCAACGCCTGCCCCGGGCATCGACATTGATCACAGTGCCGCGCTGGGTGGTCAGGGATACGCCACGGATCAAACTGCGGTCGATACCGGTCTGCGCCCACAACGCTGGCAGGCTTCCCCAGCTTGCGCCAGTAATAATCCGGGTCCTGCTCGGCCCAGCCGGGCTGGCTGGAGTAATAGGCCTGCAACTCGACCTTGCCTTTGCCAACAGGTTGCCCGACAGGTCGAACAACAGCGCACGGACACTCTGGGTGCCGTTGTCGATCGCCAGCACATAGTCTTTGCCGGGGTGTTGTTATCCACGAAGCTCGCTTTTTCATGAGGCACTCTTCAGATCGAGGCGCTGGGTACGCTGCGATGGCGTTGCCACAGTGCAGGTAGCGCTGCTGTTCCTGTTCCCAGCGCGCGTCGTCCCAGCCCAGGCGCGGCTGACAAAGCCGGCGGATATCTGCCAGGTAATGCGCAGCGCCTTCGGGCAGTAGCAGGCCGAGGCGCGTGCGCCGCAGTAACAGGTCGTCCAGGTGCAGGACCATTTCGGTCTCGGCGGCAAAGGCCAGCTCCGCCCACAGGGTATCGCTGGCCCCGACACAGTCGCTGCCCAGGCTGCTTATCAGGCTGGCCAGGCGCGGCAGATCGCGGCCATGGCGCCCGGCCAGGCGGCGCAGGCCGGCACCGCTCAGCCGGGAATCGCCTGCAGCGCCAAGGCCTGGAACACGGCGCCCAGTCATCCTCCAGGGTTTTGCCAAGCATCCCGGCACAGGCCCGCAACACTTCGATGGCCTGGGGCCGGAAGGTGGTCAGCTTGCCCCCGCCAGGTCACACAGCGGGTTCCTGCCACAGCACATGCTCGCGGGTTTCATTGATGGCTTGGCCTGGGAGTCGGCGGCGCCCACCACCGGACGCACCCCGGACCAGGTGCACAACACGTCCGCCGCCGTCACCTCGGCCTGGGGAAATGGTTGGGCGCAAGCCTCCAGCAGGTAGTCGAGTTCTTCACGGGTGATGCTCGCACGAAGGTCCAGATCCTCGCGGTGATCCAGGTCGGTGGTGCCCACCACCGTGGCTCCCTCCCAGGGAAAGACGAACACCGGGCGCCGTCGCGCCGGTGCATGAAACTGAAGGCATGGGCCACCGGCAAGCGCCAGCCCGGCAACAACAGATGGCTGCCGCGCAAGGGCCGCAACTGGCGCTGCCCACCGCCCGGTTGCAGGCGCTCAGCCCAGGCACCGGTGGCCACGGCCAGCACTGCGCAGCGCACTTGCATGACCGCGCTGCCTTCAGCGTCCTCGACCTCGACCCCACACACACGCTCGCCGTCGCGCAATACCTGACGCACCCGCAGGCCATTGAGTGCCCAGGCGCCATCGGCACGGGCCTCGGCCAGCACGCGCATGACCAGCCGCGCATCGTCGGTCAGTGCATCGCGAACCTGCGAACCCCAGCAACCCCTGCGCCAGGGCCCCGGTGCCAGATGGCGCAGTTGTTCAGGCTTATGGAACCGCCGGCTACGACAACCGGCCAGGGCGTCATACAGGCGCAGCAAACCACCGAATACCCGCGGTCCAGGAACCCACCGCGATAGTGCGGCATCAGGACACATGGGCTCCACCAGCCCCGGTGCTTCGCCCATCAAACGTTGGCGCTCGTGCACTGAATCACGGGCCAGGCGCCATTGGCCCTTGGCGATATAACGCAGCCCGCCATGGACCATTTTCGACGAGCGGCTGGAGGTGCCCCAGGCAAAATCCCGTTGCTCCAGCAGCAGGCAGCGCCAGCCGCGCCGAGCCGCCTCGCGCAGGATCCCGGCGCCGCTGATGCCGCCGCCGATCACGATCAGGTCCCAGGTTTCACTCGCCAGTTGTGGCAGCGCGGCCTCGCGCCATTGGGCATTCCAGTCATTGCTCAGGGCCTAGTCTTCCAGCAGCGTGCCGGGGTTGAGGCGCCCGGCCGGATCGAAATGCCGGCGGTGCAGCGCAGCCATCGCCAATTCGCCCTTCTCCTCGGCAGGTAAGGCGCGTGGTCCTTGCCCACGCCGTGCTGGTGGCTGATGGTGCCGTGGTTTTCGACGATGGTGCGGCTGGCCGCCCGCTTCAGGGCCTTCCAGCGTTCGAGGGTGGCCGGGTAGTCCGCCGCCGGGCGGAACACATAGCTGGTGTAGATGCTCGAACCTTCGCCATACACATGGGACAGATGGGTGAACACATGGACCAGCTCGCCCTCGGCCGCCAGGCAGTCGCGCAGGCTGGCCTCGATAGCGTGCAGCAAGGTATCGACATGGCACCAGTCGGTCGCGGTCTCCAGGGTGTCGACCACGTAGCCGGCCTGCCAGAGGTTCTCCCGCAGGTAGGGGAAGCGAAAGCGGTTCTGTTGCCATTTCTTGCCCAACAGGGTGCCGGTAAACACGCCGCCAAAGGCCTTGAGATGCTGGCGGGCCTGGCGCAACGACAGGGCATTCTGCCGACGATTGCCAGTGACACCGAAAGTCAGCAGGCACTTGCCCTCACCCGTGCCACGCAGTGCCAGGTGCCTCCAGCCAGGCGATTTGATTGGGATGGCCAGCCAGCGCCAGCTGAGTCTGGGTTTCCAGGGCATTGGACAGGCGCAGCATCGACGGCGGTACCCGGGCCTGCACCAGTTGCCGAATGGCCTGCAGGGCTCGGGGCCAGTCCGGCAGGAACACACCATAGAAACGCTCGTCCTCGGGCAAGGCACTGACCCGCACCTTGACCTGGGAAATGATGCCGAAGCGCCCTTCACTGCCCAGCACCACTTCCCGCAGGTCGGGGCCGGCGGCCGACGCCGGGCCTCGGGATTCTCCAGGGGCCCGGCGAATGTCTCCAGGGTGCCGCCGGCGAACAGTTGCTCGATCCGCCCATAGCGCAGCGATTGCTGGCCGCTGGAGCGGCTGGCGACCCAGCCGCCCAGGGTCGACAGCTCCCAGGACTGCGGGAAGTGCCCCAGGGTGTAGCCTTTGGCGCGTAGCTGGCTCTTCACCTGAGGCCCGCTGGCGCCGGGGCCGAAGGTGGCGATCAGACTTTGCTCGTCGAGGCCGAGCAGGCGATTCATGTGGGCCAGGGACACCGTCAGTCCCAGGCGCGTGGACGCCGGCGGGTTGATATGCCCGGCCACGGAGGTGCCACCACCATAGGGAATCAGACACAGGTCGGCACTGTCGGCCAGGGCCAACAACTGGCGGATCTGCTCGACACTTTCCGGTAGGGCCACGGCATCCGGGTAGCGGCCCAGTACACCTTCACGCAGGGCCAGCCACTCCGGCAGGCTCTGGCCTCGGGCATGCATCAGGCGGTCCCTGGGTTCAATACTGTAGAGCGGATGGGGCGCCAGGCGCGATGCGGAACCCCGGCCAGGGCGCTGTCCAGGCTGGCATCGGGCAGGGTGTGCCCATCGCCCAGTCGCTCGCGCAGAAACGCCGCCCCATGAGCAGGCATCTCCATCTGCGTGGTTTCTTCCCCAGCCGTTCCAGCGTCGCATGCCTGTTTCTCCCAGCAGATCGTGTGATTTTCAGTGCCCCCATACTAGTCAGCCGGCGCAAGCTGTCACGGTCGCATCGAGACAGATGGAGTAGCCAATTGGGCCGATCGGTCCATTTCCCGATGTCGCCACGGGAGCATTTACTTTAGTCATGGTTTCAAATTACCTTGCCAGCCATCGACGCGCGCAACAGTACTGCCGCCAACAACACCCCCGCCAGGAACCCGATCATGCAGACAACCGGCTCGACCTCAGTCCCCTCTGCTGAAATACCTGCGCCATGCCGAACAGCTCGGCGTGGCGACCACACCGCCCTGGCGGCAGCCGGAATCACTGCCGGCCAACTCGACGACAACAGCCTGCGCCTGCCCGTGAAGGCCCACGAACGCCTGCTGGAGTGTTTCTGCGAACATTCCGGGGACCTGCTGTTCGGGCTCAATTCGGCGCGTTTCGTGCTGCCAGATTCGTGGAGCGTGCTGGGCTACATCACCATGAACTGCGCGCCCTGGGCGAGGCGATGAACCGCATCATGCCGTTCGAAAGCTGGTGGGCGACATGGGCACCAGCCGCGCGGAGATAGTCGATGGGCAGGTGCGGCTGATCTGGAACTGCCGCCACCAGCAGCCGCGGATCCGCCGGCATATGGTGGAGAACGTGCTGGCATCCTGGCTGGTGTATGCACGCTGGATCGCCGACACCGAAGTCGCCCAGCCAGGTACTGCTCGAACACCCACTGCCGGACGGCGCGCAACTGAGCCAATATGGGGACTTCTTCGGTTGCCCGGTGTTATTCGAGCAGCCCTGCTCGGCCCTGGTGGCGCCGTTGGGTTACCTGCAAACGCCCCTGCGCCAGGCTGATGCGCAATTGCTGCGGACCCTGGAGGAACACGCCCTGGCCCTGATGGCCTCGCTGGACGATTCGACCCTCGCGCTGCGGGTGAAAAACGCCCTGCGCCAGTTGCTCAAGGAAGGCCTGCCGCGCAAGGAACAAGTGGCCGAGCAGTTCGCCATGTCGGTGCGCACCCTGCAACGCCAATTGCAGCAGGCGGGTACGTCCTACCAGCAGATCCTCGACGACCTGCGTCAGGAACTGGCCGAGCACTACCTGCTGCACAGCGACCTGCCGATCCAGGACATCGCCCAATACCTGGGTTTCACCGAACCGCGCTCATTCCACCGCACCTTCAAGAGCCGCACCGGCATGCCGCCGGGCGAGTATCGGCAGACCCACCGGGCCAGTTGAAGCGCGCAAATTACAGGCGGTCGAGCCCCAACCCTCAATCAAATCCTCCCCGGCCTCATCCGCCCGCCACCGCCGACTGGATATGCGCATGGTGTATCGCCGCTGATACTCGGAAGGTGTAAGCCCGTAGTGCGCAAAAAAGGCGTCGAAACGACTGGCATCCTGATAACCGCAGTACTCCATGACTTCCGTCAGATCGATCAAGGTCACTTCCAGCAATTGCTTGGCCCGTTCAACCCGCAGGCGATGCAGGTAGTCCAGAGGGGTCATGCCTCCACCTCCTTGAAGTGACGCAGCAAAGTCCGCGGGCTGGCGGTCGCGGCCTGGGCTACCGCGTCCAGGCTGTAGGGCATCTGAATATGCTGCTGCAGCCATTGCTTGGCGCGGAACACCACGCTGTCGCGGGTTTTTACCGAGATGCCGGGGAAGTTCAGGCTGGAATGCTCAAAACGCATCGGGTGGTACAGCAGGCCGTTGGTGGCGATCTGGGCCATTTCTTCGCCGGCGAAGTGACGGATCAACTCCACCATCAGGTCGCAGACCGCCGCAGGGCTCCGGCGGTGAAGACCGGGCCGTCGACCACCACCGGGCCTTCCATCGCCAATTGCACCTTGGGAAAGGTGGACGCGAACCAACTGGCAATCATCCAGGTGCGGTTGCGCGCCGACCATCCAGTACCCCTGCACGGGCAAGCAGCACGGCGCCATTGAAGCTGGCAGCCACCACACGCCCTTGGGCGTGATAACGCGCAAGCAGTTCAGTTCGTCGGCGCATTGAGCAAGAACCTGGTTCAGGTCCGGCACGTTTTTCATTTGCACGCCAGGAACAAACAGGACCGTCTGCGAGGGCCGCAGGGTTTTACGGCCTGGGCTGGGCGGGCGCATTTCCGACAGCCAGTCCGGAAGCGCCAGTTCATTGCCCGCCGCATCGATCAAGCGCCAGTGAAAAACGCCCCGCGCTTGTCCGTGCGCAACTGCCAGAGGTTGTTGAAGGTGCGCAGCATGTCGATCACGCTAAACAGCGTGCCGGCAAGATTATGCGGGCCATGCAATAAATCGACGCGGACATTCATGGGCTTACCTGGCGATATTGATTTATTGTTGGCGATATTAGCCCTATCACCTTTAAACACCAGCCCGCTCACTGCATGACTTGTGCGGACTAGCTTGCCTCACTACAGGTCAGTAGAACCTGGGTTTTTACTTGGCGATATTGGCTTTATTGCTGTCGGTATTCGCCGTATTACCGCAATCACTTCGACGCTAGACTGAAAAACACCTGGCCTCAGCAAGAAAAAAACAAGGGTATCAGTCGGTGAAAACAACAATAAGAAACGCCTGGGGAAGTACCGGCAAGCCAGTGGTTGCAGGGTTGGCCACGACCTTGCTCAGTGCGGTATCAGCGCTCCAGTCAGCGCAGGGGAGTTGGTGTTCAGTGACCTCAAGTCAGGGCTGGGTAACGGCATGCAATGGCAACATGAGGACACGCGCCTGCTGGTCAAAGGCGCCCTGGCCCTGGGCACGGTACGACGCATGGACGACCCCAGCCACGCCTGACCAGCGCCGAATACGGTATGAACCTGTTCAACGACGGCAACCTCAACTACAAGCGCGGCGATGCGGTTTCTACGTCGGCCGAAACCTACCTGCAAGCAGATTTGAGCCACCGCAACCTCGGGGTTTTCGTCAGCGCAAAGGGTTGGTACGACTACACCCAAAAGCATCAGGACGTCGACCATGGCAGCGTACCCACGGTATCGCTCGGGAGAGCCGCTCAGTGATTCGGGGTTCGACTCCCTGGCGCGGTTCTCCAATGCGGTGTTCAACGACGCCTACGTCTGCGGCAACTTCCAGCCTGCCGGGCATGACCTGCTGGTGCGCCTGGGCGACCAGGCGATCCCCTGGGTCACACCGACCACCATCAGCGGTGGCCTGCAGGCGGTAAACGCGTTTGACTGGGCCGCCGCACGTCGAGCCACCTCGATTGCCGAAGCCCGCACCGTGCCAATGCCGACCCTGTACGCCAAGCTGGCGCTGACCGAGAACCTGTCGCTGGATGCGTTCAATCAGTTTGAATTGCGCCCCAGTGCCTACTCTGGCTGCGGCACTTTCTGTCGACCAGCGACTACGCACAACCGGGCTGCAACCAATTCATCCTCAACGGCAGCGTGATGAGCGCCATAGCGGGACAGCCGATCTACACCACCGATGGCCAGGCCCTCAACAACCCCATCGACCATGTGGCACGCGGCCCGGACCATCGCCCTGGCAACAATCAGTTCAGCGCCAGCCTGCAGTATTTATGGAAGGACGTGGGGTTGTTCGGCTTCTATTTCACTGACTACAGTAGCCGCGAAGCGCTGCCAGGTGGTGCGCACCGGCCCCGGCGTGCTGACGCCACCGGCTGCGGACGTGGGGCAGGCAATGCCCACCTATCAGCGCGCCTATCCAACCCGCATTCGCCTGTATGCCCTCAACTTCAAGACGCGGCTACCGGGCGGCACCGGGATTTATGCCGAATACGGTTACCGGCCCAATCAACCGATTGCGTGGAACAGTGCCGACTTTATCGCCGGGCTGCTCGCCGGCAGCGGGCCCATGGGCTACCTGTCCAAAACCCCGACGGGCTACCTGGCAGCGGCTACGACCGCTTCCACGTCAGCCAATTGAATCTGGGCGCCAGCCATCCTTTTGGCCAGGTGTTGGGCGGCGCGATGAAGCTATCGGCAGAAGCCGGGTTGAAATACGTACACGACCTGCCCGACACCGACCAGATCCGTTATGGCCGCCCCGGTTTCGGCAGCGCGCCCTACGGCAAGGCCGCCAAGTGCACAGGCCCGGCGGCCAAATGCGCAGATGACGGATTTGTCACCCCGTTTGCCTGGGGCACCCGCGTCAAAGGAGAAATCAACTACAGGAATGTATTGCCCGGGCTGACGTGACGCCGTCGCTGACACTCGTCTACGACATCAAGGGTCACGCCTATGACGGGTATTTTCCGAAGGCCGCTACGCGCAAATACTCGGCGTGCGAAGAGATTACAAAAGCACCTACACCTTCGATCTCAGCTACCGGAACACCGGTGGCGGCGATTACAACCTGGTGGCAGATCACCGCCTGTTAGAAGCCAGTGTAGGCATTCGCTTTTAGCCCCCTTAAAACAAGGCCATTTCCATGCGTTCACTGACCGATAGCCGACGCCCGCTCGTAGTTGCCCTGCTGATGACAGTGGTGATTATCAGCGTGCTGGACAAGACCATTTTCGCCTTCGCCGGCCCGCAGATCATTGATGAGTTAAAGCTCACGCCAGCGCAGTTCGGTTTTATCAGCAGCTCGTTCTTTTTCTCTATTCGGTCTCGGGCGTGCTGGTGGCTTTTCTCGCCAGCCGCATGCCGAGCCGCTGGATTCTCTCCGGCATGGCCCTGGTGTGGATGACCGCCCAATTGCTCTCGGCCCTGTCCACCGTTTCTATACCCCGCTGGCCAGCCGCGTCCTGCTCAGCGCCGGTTGTAGCCCGGGCGCGGCGGTGACTCAGCACCCCTGTTTCAAGAGGTACACCAGCCGCGAGCGAGTGCTGCCACAGCGCTGATCCAGGTATCAATCATGCTCGGTGCGATTGCCGGCGCGGTGGCCCGGCCCAAGCTGATCGAGCAGGCGGGCTGGCGCACGGGCTGCGTGCTGCTGGCCGGTGTCAGCCTGGTGTGGCTGCTGCTGTGGCAACGTTATGGCCGCGAAGCCCAGCGTGACGATACAGGGCACCCAGGGCGACCTGCTGCCCACGTTGCCCTACAAGCGCCTGTTGCTCAACCGCACGTTTGTCTGCATTACCTTGGCTGCGTTCTGCAGCTACCTGCCCAATGCCTTGCTCTACGGTTGGTTACCCACCTACCTGCAAAGAGGCCTGGGCATGACGCCGATGCAATCGGTCTACCTGCTGCTGACCACCACTCTGGGGGTGATCTTTATCAACCTGATGGCTTCCAGCCTGGCGCAACGCGCATGAAACGCAACGCCAGCATCCGCAAGGCGATGATCGTGCCGCCGCTTCTCGCTTGCCTGATCGCAGCCGCGACTTACATCCTGATGGGTTTTACAACACCAGCTTGACCGTGACCCTGGGGTTTTTCCTGCCCGGCAGCATTCTCGCAATCTGCTGTCGGCCTTCGGTTTCCGCATCGTTGCCCACATCGCCCCGGCCCGCCAACGCGGGAGCATGCTGGCGATCCATATCCACCGCTGACCACCGCCGGCATGCTCGCCCCGTGCTGGACGGACTGGCCATCGGCTGGCACAACGGCGACCTGGTGACCGGCTTCGGACTGGCCATCGGCATGTTCGGCATTGCCCTATTGGTGTTCAGCCTGCTCGGGCTGGTGCTGATCGACCCTGAACGCAGTCGCCGCGAACTCACGGCCAGCACTCACGGCGCCAGTTCTGCCGCCACCAGCCCGGCATAAACCTCGCGGCGGCGGCTCCCCCACCTCGATCGCAGCACGCGGTGCCCAGCACGACTGCCAATAGGGAACGCCCGATGGACTTATCCTGCTGCAAAGCTACGCAGCTCGGCAAAAATTCCTCCAGGCCTGCGCCAGCTTCGGCCTGTAGGTCAACCATCCTCACCCGTTACCGGCAGCGATGGCGAGGAACTGGCCCTGGACGTGGCGCTTGCAGGCTCGCCCACGGCCACCAACCTGCTGGTCTGGAGCAGCGGGTTCAGGCGTGGAAAGCTTCTGCGGCTCGCAGTCCAGGTTGATCACCTGCGCAACCGCGAGTGGGTGCAACACTGCCAGCGCCAAGACCTGGCGGTGCTGTATCTGCATGCGATCAACCCGTGCGGCTTCTCCTGGCTGCGTCGGGTCAGCGAAGACAATGTCGACCTCAACCGTAACTTCATTGACTTCGCGCAACCGGTGCCCGACAACCCCGACTACCGTATCCTCGCCCCACCGCTGCTGCCGCGACGGCAACCACCCACCCTGTTCAGCACGTTGGGCCTGGCCGAATACGCCCTGCGCCATGGCCGCAAACCCCCGCAGTCAGCCATTACCCTCGGCCAACACAGCCACCCCGAAGGTTTGTTTTTCGCGGGCACGGCACCTGCCTGGAGCAACCTGCAACTGCGCCAGATTATCCGGCGCCTGGGCAACCACAGCCGGCGTATCGGCTGGATCGATGTGCATACAGGGCCAGGACCGTGTGGCGTGGGTGAGCGGATCTACGAGGGGCTCAATCACCCCAGCGATATTGCACGGGCGCGCAGCTGGTGGGGCCCGCAGGTCACGACCAACGTAGACGGCACCTCCTCGTCGGCCATGCTCGACGGCACCCTGGACCTGGCGGTGATGGAGGAATGCCCACACGCGCAGTACAACGGTTTGACCCTGGAGTACGGCACACAGCCGGGGCCACGAGTGCTTGAGGCCCTACGCGCCGATCACTGGCTGCACACCCATCCACAGACAGCACAAGCCCGGCGCGTGCAGATCAAGCGCCAGTTGCGCGATGCGTTCCACATCGAAACCGAGGGCTGGAAACGCCCGGTACTGGAGCGGGCACGCGAAGTGACTGCGCTGAGCCTGCGCAGTCTTGCCACGCGCTTGGAATGACAAAAATGCCCCCTATCAGGTGGGGTACACACTCAAACCACAGAGGATGTTCATGATGAGTGCATATTTGGCACAGGCTTTAAGAGAGGTCATGCAAAAGATCCAGGCCCGTCGCGACCAGCATCAGGATGAGGTCGTCGCCACACTCAACCGGGTAGCGACTGGCGAACTGAAGATGACCGAACGCTCAGCCCCAAGGAACAGGAAGACGCACAGGCGCTGTTTGGCTGGGTGGCCCAGGAGGGCCCGCAAAAGGTGTTTGCCGCGATCCAGCCGATCTTGGCCGACCCGGCCAAGTTGAGCACGGGCATCCCCTTCGATGAAATCATCAACGGCCCGCCGTTCTGGATCATCCCCCTGCTCTCAAGCACATCGACCTGCGCGGCCTGACCCGACTCGCGGTCCTGCTGGCCAACTACATTTTCTATGAGCAATTCCACTACCCGCAGCCAGAAACCGGGGTGTACGACATCTCTGGCAAGCCCTTCCAGAAACTCAAGTGGCTCTACCGCAACTGGTTCAATCATCTTGAAGTGGCCGAGAAAGGCTCCGGGCTGGAGGAGCTGTTTGAATCCCAGGCGTTCAACTTCTTCAACCTGAATCAATCACCGACGGACCCAGGCTTCAGCTACCTGCCGTTGCGCTCGGTCTCGGTGTCATGTGCCGGAGACCTGCTGGCGGTCGATGTCCTGACCCCGGAAACACCCCGCAACTGTTCGATGACATCACGGACTTCTACAGCACCGCAAACATCGTCAGCGCCAGCCTGGAATCGACCGTTGACCGGCACAGAAAACCGGAACGCCATCAGACAAGGGGCAACCGGCCCAGATGAACACATCCGAGGCGATGTTCCGCAAGTTCCGTGATGAGGCGAACATCAACTTCTTCAGTACCGCGACCAACCACGCCATGGACTGGGGTGAACAAGGCGTACTCGCCACCCTCGATGTACTGAAAACCGGGCGCCTACTATGCCGGCACTGCCGCCAGCCAGGCCGAGCAGGATGATGTGGTGGTGGTGGAGAAAAACGGCATCAGGGTGCCCTGCTGGCCTATACCTTTGACCTCAACGGCCGCGACCCATCGCCTGACAAGGCTTACCTGGTCAACGTGGTGCGCTTCAACGATGTAAACCCGGCGCCCGACTACTCACTGATCGAAGAACAGGTCGCCCGCGCCAAGCCAAGGGGGCGGACTGGATCATCGCCTACTGCCACTGGGGCTGGGAGTTCGAGATGTACCCCCACGTCAATATCGTGGAAGCCGCGCGCAAGGTGATTGCCTGTGGTGTAGACACGATCCTCGGCAACCATGCCCATGTCAGCCAGCCCGCAGAACTTATCCCGCGCCCTGGCAAACAGGATGCGCTGGTGATCTACGCGTTCGGCGACTTCGTCAGTTATCATCCCGAAAGCCGCAACTCAAAACTGGCCTACACCCTCAAATTCAGCATCGGCAAATTCCTGGGGTTACTCGCCTGTTCAACGTCAAGGCACTGCCTATCTACATCGTTAACGAAAGATTGGATGGCGAGCGTTTCAACTGCCGCATCGTCAAGTTTTTCGATGTGCTGGAGAACCCGGATGGCTACGGGCTGACCGAGTTGGAGAAGAGCCAACTGCCCCATCTGCAGGACAAGGTGTGGAACGATATTCTGTCGCCACTTTCCAGCCTCCCGGACTGATGTAAGCAACAGCACCAAGCCTGCCTTGAACCGCAGGCTTTTGTCACACTGGCCTTGACTCTCCCCTATACGGCAGACCCTACGCTGAATGCCATTTCTCTCAGGACATTCCCCGTGGTTCAGCGCACCCTGATCATCCTTAGCCACTCCTCCAGCACCAGCTTCTGTTCGGCACTCGCCGAGACCACCTGCAGTCAGCCAGAAACGCCGGCCATGAGGTACGCATCCTGCGCCTTGGCGAGCTGGTTTTCGACCCGATCCTGCACCACGCCTATCACCAGGCCCAACCTCTTGAGCCCGACTTGCTCGGCGCCCAATCCACATTCTGTGGGCGACACATGTGGCGTTCGTGTTCCCCATCTGGTGGGGCGGCGTTCCGGCATTGTTGAAGGGATTTATCGATCGGATTTTCCTCCCGGTTTTGCCTTCAAATACCGCAAGGGCAAGGCGTTCCCGACAAGCTCCTGAAGGGCCGAACCGCCCACCTGCTGGTGGCCCTGGATACGCCGCCGTGGTATTACCGATGGTTCTACCGCATGCCCGGCGTGCACCAGATGCGCAAGACCACCCTCGAGTTTTGCGGCATCAAGCCGATCAAGACCGTGATGTTCGGGCCTGTACTGGGCTCTACCGCGGCGCAGCGCGAAAAGTGGCTGAAAAGGCCGGCACACTCTTTTGAAAGGATCTGCATGTACATCGGTAAAGCCGCGCAGCTGTCGGGCACGACAATCAAAGCCATTCGTCACTATGAGGACATCGGCTTGTTGCCACTGCCGCATCGCGAGGGGCGCTATCGGGTTTACTCGGCGCAGAGCGTGGAGCTGCTGACGTTTACGTGTGCGCAGCAACCGGGTTTCAAGCTCAAGGAGTTGCAGGAGATTCTGCACGGGCACCATGGCGATGAGTTGCCGTGGCAGCGCGCCAACCAGGCGATAGCGCAAAAGAAACTCGAGTTGATGACGAAATCCAAGCCCTGCAACAGGTGCATGCAGGGCTGGTGGCGTTTGAGGGCAGCCTGGAGCAGGCCCAGGGTCAGTGCCAGTTTGCACGGTTGGTGGAAACCGGCACTGCGCGCAACAGCTAGTTCAGCAGATCGCCCCATTTGTTTTGCAGGGCGCGTTCTTCGGCCAGATTTCCCGCGTCATGGCGTCAACCCAGCGCTGGGCAAAACCATTGGCTGGACCCCAAACCCGAGGCCCAGCAGATTGTGGTGAAAAACCTGCAGGAGCTGAGCCTTGGCTTTATGACTAAAAGCGACTTTCAATCCAGCAGCATCGCCGTTTCATGTGGGCATAAGCGGCGATCCCACCTAGTAAATTCTGCCTGCACGTAAGCCCATTCTGATTTAACAGACCACACCTCCAACCGCCCTTTTCCTGCGGCATTCTCCGACGCCTTTCTTTTGCAGAGACGTCATGGATGCCAGCTCCTGCCCCTGATTCATCCCCTCGACCTGATCGAATACGAGCTGAACGGCTTTCACCAGAGCCTGGCGGTGTATCGCCAGCAGGTAACCAGCTGGTACGCGCAAGCCCTGGACAAGGCCAGCCATGCCACGGATTTGCCGTCGTTGCTGGGCATGGAGCGAGTGCTGCGGGTCGGCGACTCCAAGTGTCGGTGAGCATGACCGACAGCGACTTTGCTTCCAGTGTTGCCGTGTGCCCGGCAGGCGGTGAGCTGAAGATCCAGAGCAAGTTCGAGTCGGTGATGACGTGCCGCTGGGCAATCTCCAGGTGCAGGTGCTTGGCCTGGATGACGGCAGTTCCACGTTTATCCAACTGGATGAACAGGGTCAGGCCTCCCATCACCGCGCGGCCGGCGGGCGCTATCAGGTGCGTGTGCAGGGCGGGGTGTCGCCGGCGCAGGTGGAGGCGCTGTTTGCGTCCTACGACGGTTTGACCGTTGAGCTGCAAGCCCGGCTGCGCAAGGAGTGGAGTGGGTTCAAACCGCACTGGCAGGCCTCCACGGCGAGCGCCATTGGCAGTGGGATATTGGCCGGGACCTGGTCAGCCATTTCCGGGGTGTGGGACAGCGTGTCGCTGGTGCAGGACATCCTCGAGACCCGGCCCAGCACATCGAACGCCTCGGCACCCAGGCCGCCGAGCTGCCCTGGCGCGTGAAGCGCCCCAAGCGATGGAACAGGCGATGCTGCTGGCCAGCGACGAGGCGGCGCTGTACCTGATGTTGCGCACGGCGATGATCTGGCTGTCGGCGTTGCTGCCCAGCCAGGTGGCGGGGAAAACCGCCGAGGTGATTACCGGGCTTGCCGTGTCGCTGCTCATTGATTTGCTGATTGCGCTGGTGTTGACCATTGCCCTGCAAGGCGCCGGGATCGCGTATCTGGGGCTGCGGCTGGCGAAGTATGGATCGCAGGTGGTTGAGCTTGCGGTGGGCTTCGTCAAAGGCGTGTTCGACATCCTCAAGCGTTTTACGGCGGCGGTGGATCGCTACAAGGCGGTGGCCGTGCGCGGCGTCGTCGGCGGCTTACAAAAGGTGGCCTGCAGATGCACTGGGGGCACGGCGCAATACCACGCTCAAGCAACTTGAGGCGGTGGACGACGCGCCCTCCTCCGCGAAAAACCCCAACGGCGCAGCCAGCGCCAGCGCCGATAAAACCGCGACCCACGGCTGCCCGGTGTCCATGGTCACCGGCGAAGAACTGCTGACCCTAACCGATGGCGAACTGGATGGCGTACTGCCATTTGCCTGGACGCGGCTGTATCGCACCAGTGCCGTGGAGGTGGATTGCGGGCTGGGGTTTGGCTGGAGCCATTCCCTGGCCCAGCGGCTGGTGGTGGTCGGTGATCGGTGGTGTGGACCGATCACGAGAACCGCAGTACCACCTTTCCCCTGCCGTCCGCTGCCCGCCCGGCCATCAGCAATAGCCTCGCTGAGGCAGCGATTTATCTGGGGCGGCGTCGGATGAACTGGTGCTGGCTCAAGGGGCACGGTTCTACCACTTTCAAGACGGTGTGCTGACGGCGATCAGCGATGGGTATGACAACCGCCTGCGTATTTCCCGCGATGTATCGGGGCGGATTCTGCGCCTGGATAACGATGCCGGGCGCGCTGCTGCGCTATGACCGCGGGCATATCGTGGCGGTGGACTACCAGGTGTTTCGCGTGGAAAGCGAATCGGACGACGCCTGGGTGACTGAACAGAACGTCGTTTCCTACCGCTATGACGAACAGTGGCGACTGGTTGAGGCGATCAATGCCGTAGGCGAAAGCGAGCGCTATCATTACGACAGCCTTGCTGTGATCACTGAGCGGCAGCTGGCCGGTGGGGCGAGTTTCTTCTAGGCGTGGGAACGGTCTGGCAAGGCGGCGCGCTGTGTGCGGCATTGGGCCCGTTTTGCGCAGATGGATACGCGCTATGTCTGGGATGACGACGGCCGCGTCACCCGCTTAACGCCGATGGCAGCCAGGAAGTGATGTGCATGACCCGCGCGCACGGCTGGTGCAGCGGGTTGATCCGGATGGCGGCGAGCATTTCAAGTCCTACGACGCCCAGGGCCGGCTGATGGTTGAACAGGATCCCCTTGGGGCGATTACGGCCTATCAGTACGACGAGGCTGGGCGCTTGGTGGCGCTGTTTCCGGGGATGACGGGCCTACCGCCTACGAGTATGAGCATGGCTTCGTACGGGTCATGCGCCGGGGTGAAGCGGTCTGGAAGTACCAGCGTTAGGCGATATCACCCGCCAGACTGATCCGGACGGCAATGTCACCGAGTACAGCTATGACAAGCGCGGGCAGCTTTTAGCGGTTTGGTATCCGGACCATAGCTGTCAGCGCCTGACCTGGAATGACCTTGGGCAGTTGACTCAGGAACAGTTACCCAACGGCAGCGTGCGCCGTTATCGCTATGACGACCCGGGCCGGCAGATTGCCCGTGAAGATGAACATGGCGCGCTGACCCACTATCACTGGGACGCGGTAGGCCGACTGCTCAAGGTGGTATTGCCGGGCGGCGCCACCCGCGAATGAGCTACAACCCCTACGGAAAAGTCACCGCCGAGCGCGATGAACTGGGGCGTGTGACCCGGTATGAATATGCTGAGGGTTTCCCTGATCAGTCGTCGGATCAACCCCGATGGTTCTCAACTCAAGTACCGCTACGACAACACCCGCCTGCTACTGACCGAAATCGAAAACGAGTCAGGCGAGCGCTATCAACTGGCGTACCACCCCAACGGCCTGATCCAACAGGAAACCGGCTTCGACGGCAAACGCACCACCTACGTCTACGACCTCAACGGCCACCTGCAGGAAAAACCGAGTTCGGTGACGATGACCGTCAACTGATTACCGCCTACCAGCGCGACAACGCCGGCCGCCTTATAAGAAAAACCCTGCCCGATGGCAGCACGGTGGATTACACCTACGACCGCCTCGGCAATCTCTTAAGCGTCGACGACGGCCACCGGCCGCTGCATTACGAATACGACCGCCAAAACCGCCTGACCGCCGAACACCAGGGCTGGGGCACCTTGCGTTACGGCTACGACAGCTGCGGCCAACTCGACCACCTGCGCCTGCCCGACAACAACCACCTGACCTTCAACCACGACAAGGGCGCCACCTCGCCACCGTTGAGCTCAATGGCCGCACACTCACCTCACACCTGTTCAAAGCCGGGCGCGAGAACAGCGCCAGCAGGGCCAACTGCTCAGCCACTACCACTACGACGACCAGGGCCGCCTGACCCAACACCAACACCGCCACTACACCTACGACAAAAGCGGCAACCTCACCCGCCTGCTCGACACCCGCAAGGGCCAGCACGACTACCACTACGACCCCCGACCGCCTGACCCGCGCCGACCACTCGCAAGACGTGCAAGAACGCTTCGCCCACGACCCGGCGGGCAACCTGCTGATGCAAGACCGCCCAGGCCCCGGCATCGTCGTCGGCAACCGCCTGTTACTACAAGGCGACCGGAATTACGACTACGACGCCTTCGGAAACCTCATACGCGAACGCCGTGGCCGCGCACAGCAACGGGTCACCGAATACCGCTACGATTGCCAGCACCGCCTGATCGGCGTGACGCAACCGGACGGCAGCCAGGCCAGCTATCGCTACGACCCGTTTGGCCGGCGCATCAGCAAAACCGTGGCGGGCAAAACCACCGAGTTTTTCTGGCAAGGCGACAAGCTCATCGCCGAACACACCCATGGCCAGCACCGCAGCTACCTCTACGAGCCTGACAGCTTCAGGCCGTTGGCCTTGCTTGAAGGTTTCGGGCCGGCCAATACAGGTCTTCCACTACCAACTCGACCACCTGGGCACACCGCAGGAACTGACCAGCGCAGACGGCAAAATCGTCTGGTCTGCCCATTACCAGGCCTACGGAAAATCACCCGGTTGGATGTAGGCACGGTCGACAACCCACTGCGCTTTCAGGGGCAGTATTACGACCGGGAAAGCGGGCTGCATTACAACCGGCATCGCTACTACAATCCGGATAACGGACGCTACCTGACCCCCGACCCGGTGAAGTTGGCGGGTGGGCTGAACGGATATTTGTATGGCCCAACCCAACGGGGTGGGTGGATCCGGGGTTGAATGCGAGTCCGGGTGGGGATGGGTGTAAGCCAAGCGCGACCGTTCAGGATCCCGCGAAAAATATTGATCACGCAGAGCCTATTCTCCCGCAAACGACACGCGCAGAACGACAGGCAAAATTGATGAGCTTGCAGAAGCAAATGCCTATAGTCGTTTGAAAGAAATGGAGCAAGCATTGCCAAGAGCTCACTTCCTGGAAAAACATGGCGCGCAGACTACGCTGGACGCTCAACTTGAAAGGGTAATGACGGCTAAAATCCAACTACAGGAGAAATCGAAAGACACGTTGATGGAAGAAGAGTCGGCCAACCAAAAATACCTAGCGCAGCTACCTGATACCTCAGCCACAGGGACCAATTAAATGCTATTTATCGAGCACAGCTTATACTCAGGAGAACCAACATAGCCAAATCACGCGAACCTATAGATATGGGAAAAGAAATTGGCGAGGGATACAAAAGAGCAAACTTGGAATACGGAAAGCAAACCAAAGCAAAAGTTATACTAGACACAGAAGGAAAACCCATTACTGCATATACGGACTTTTAGTATGAAACTACTACTAAAACTTTCAATCATCAGAAGCCTGCTATTTACATACAGCTTTGATAATTACGACGATCTTGACAGGGAACGTTTTATTGTTTCAAAAAACGTTAATGACGACAAAGAACTTTCAGAGTTATTCGACAAACTGACGAAACCTGAGTTTCTTCATTACAAAAAAGAAGAAAGAGAGTGGTACATCACTACACTAGAGCACTTTTTAAACCGACGAGAACTTTGATTCGGTTTTTATCTTTTCGATACTTACTTTGACGATGAAATCACTAATCAGAGACAGTTTATGAAAATCTTACTCGAATGCCTCACTCGCTATCACGCCGAGGCAATGCAGAATGAGTCATAAAATTAAAGCACCAGGGCAACCATATTCAAACTTACTATTTAAACAACGGAAAACCATGACATTCAACTCACGCCCGGCACCGCCTCACTTATTAAACTAAACCATGACCAGAGAATAATGAAACAACAGTTACCCTCGATAACCGGGACGACTCTAGTGAGTCATAACTCAATACAACGGCAAGTTTGCCATTGATACACTCTGGGCCATTAGTCTCTGCGTGAACGGCGGCGGTCAAACTGCCATCACCGGCCAACCTGCCCCAACACCGTGCCCCAATTTGCCCTTCCCCCCTATCCGCTAGTGTCGCGCCCGTTTACCGTCAACCGGAATAGCTGCCATGGCCCGTAAAAAGTTGCACTCGATTTCGAATAATCCCTCGCCGATCTGCAAACCCTGGTCGAGCGTCTGGAGAACGGCGAGTTGTCGCTGGAAGACTCGTTGACGGCATTTGAGCAAGGTATCGGCCTGACCCGCGATTGCCAGAGCGTTCTGGCGCAGGCGGAGCAGAAGGTTCAGGTGTTGCTGGAACGGGATGGGGAGTTGGCCGAAGAACCTTCGACGCGGAACAAGCGCAATGATCGACGTTTATCAGGCCAGCAGTCAGGCCTGGGTCAATGCTGCGCTGGAACCGCTGTTTGTGGCGCCAAGCCCGGAGCTGGCCAGGTTGTATGAGGCCATGCGCTATAGCGTGATGAACGGCGGCAAGCGCGTGCGGCCTTTACTCGCCTATGCGGCCTGTGAGGCGCTGGGCGTGGACGCGGCGCAGGCCAATGGCGCGGCGTGTGCGGTGGAGTTGATTCATGCCTACTCGCTGGTACACGACGATTTGCCGGCGATGGACGATGACGATCTGCGTCGCGGCCAGCCCACCACCCATAAAGCCTTTGACGAAGCCTGTGCGATCCTCGCCGGTGACGGCCTGCAAAGCCTGGCGTTCAGTGCCTTGCTTGATCCGCGCCTGAGCGGCGTCAATGCAGAAATCCGCCTACGTATGGTCACCGCGCTGGCCGCTGCCGCAGGTCCGGCCGGTATGGTCGGGGTCAGGCGATTGACCTCGGTTCGGTGGGCCTCAAGCTGGACCAGCAAGCCCTGAATATATGCACCGGCACAAGACCGGGGCGCTGATCGAGGCTGCCGTGCACCTCGGCGCCCGGCCAGTGGCCGCGCCGAAGCTGCGCAGTTGGCCGCCTTACAGGTTTATGCCCGGGCTGTCGGCCTGGCGTTCCAGGTGCAGGACGATATTCTCGATGTGGAAAGCGACACCGCGACCCTCGGCAAACGCCAAGGCGCCGATATTGCCCGTGACAAGCCGACCTATCCGTCGCTGCTGGGGCTGGAAGCCGCCAAGGTCACGCTCTGGAACTGCGCGACCAGGCCCTGGCCGCCCTGCGACCATTCGACGCGGCAGCCGAGCCGCTGCGTGACCTGGCGCGGTATATCGTCGAACGCCGCCACTGATTACAGCGGCCATTAGCGCCGCATATCGGCCAAGTTCGGTGCTCTGCGTGGGCGGTTTGCGATGCTTGAGGTAAACTGCCGCCTCTTCTTATACCTATAACGATTCGCCTGATGCCCACGACGTTTCAAGAGATTCCCGCAAGCGCCCGACCACGCCGCTGCTGGACCGTGCTAACACGCCGGCCGGCCTGCGTCGCCTGGGTAGCCGAGCTGGAAACCCTGGCCGATGAGTTGCGCCTGGAATTGCTCTACACGGTCGGTCAGACCGGTGGGCATTTTGGTGCCGGCCTGGGCGTCATCGAGCTGACCATCGCGTTGCATTACGTGTTCGACACCCCGGACGACCGGCTGGTGTGGGACGTGGGTCACCAGGCGTATCCGCATAAAATTCTCACCGGACGCCGCGAGCGCATGCCACCTTGCGCCAGAAGGATGGCATTGCCGCCTTCCCGCGCCGCTCCGAGAGCGAGTACGACACCTTTGGCGTCGGCCATTCCAGCACCTCGATCAGCGCAGCCCTGGGCATGGCGATTGCCGCCCGTCTGCAAAACAGCGATCGCAAGGCGATTGCCGTGATCGGTGATGGCGCGCTGACAGCCGGCATGGCGTTTGAAGCGTTGAACCATGCGCCGGAAGTGGACGCCAACATGTTGGTGATCCTCAACGACAACGACATGTCGATCTCGCGCAATGTCGGTGGTTTGTCCAATTACCTGGCGAAAATTCTGTCCAGCCGCACCTACGCCAGCATGCGCGGGGGCAGCAAAAAGTACTGTCGCGCCTACCCGGCGCGTGGGAAATCGCCCGCCGCACCGAAGAATACGCCAGGGGCATGCTGGTCCCCGGCACCCTGTTCGAAGAGCTGGGCTGGAACTATATCGGCCCGATCGACGGCCACGACCTGCCGACCCTGATCGCCACCCTGCGCAATATGCGCGACCTCAAGGTCCGCAGTTCCTGCATATCGTCACCAAGAAAGGCAAAGGCTTCGCCCCGGCGGAGGTCGACCCGATTGGTTACCACGCCATCACCAAGCTCGAGCCTGGACGCGCCCGTGGCGGCGCCGAAAAGCCAGCGGGCCGAAGTATTCCGGCGTGTTTGGCGAATGGCTGTGCGACATGGCCGCCGCCGATCCGCGCCTGGTGGGCATTACCCCGGCGATGAAGGAAGGTCTGACCTGGTAGCGTTCAGCGAGCGTTTCCCGCTGCGCTACTTCGACGTGGCGATTGCCGAGCAACACGCGGTGATCTTTGCCGCCGGCATGGCCTGCGAAGGCGCTAGCCGGTGGTGGCGATCTACTCCACCTTCCTGCAACGCGGTTATGACCAATTGGTGCATGACGTGGCGGTGCAGAACCTCGACGTGCTGTTCGCCATCGACCGCGCCGGTTTGGTGGGCGAAGACGGCCCGACCCACGCTGGCAGCTACGACCTGTCGTACCTGCGCTGCATCCCCGGCATGCTGGTGATGACCCTAAGCGACGAGAACGAACTGCGCAAGATGCTCAGCACCGGGCACCTGTACAACGGCCCGGCGGCGGTACGCTATCCCCGCGGCAATGGCCCGAATGCAGTGATCGAAAAAGACCTGGAACCGATCGAGATTGGCAAGGGCATCGTGCGTCGCCAGGGCAGCAAGGCCGCGTTCCTGGTGTTCGGCGTGCAACTGGCCGAAGCCCTGAAAGTGGCGGAGAAAATCGACGCCACCGTGGTCGACATGCGCTTCGTCAAACCTCTGGATGAAGCCTTGGTGCGTGAGATCGCCGGCAGCCATGAGTTGCTGGTGACCGTTGAAGAAAACGCCATCATGGGCGGCGCCGGTGCGGCGATCAGCGAATTCCTGGCGCGGGAGAATATCCTTAAGTCGGTGCTGCACCTGGGCTTGCCGGACATATACGTGGAGCACGCCAAGCCGGCGCAGATGCTGGCTGAGTGTGGTTTGGATGAAGCGGGATCGAGACTGCGGTGCGCCAGCGCATGGCCTTGCTCGGCCTGTAATCCAATCCCGGTAAAACCCGATCAAATAGGGAGCTGGCTTGCCTGCGATAGCATCACCCGGTCTCTCTGGAAGACCGAGGTGTCTGCATCTCAAGCAAGCCAGCTCCACATTTGTTTCTCGTTGCATTGCATGCATTGGAACCCATGGACGGCCCATGAAATACCTTCGATTTGCCCTGCCCTCCTGTTTTTACCCTCTGCGCAACTATTCGCCGATAGCCGCGACGCCGCCCTGAAGCTCCCGACGTGGTGATCAGCGCCAACCGCCAGGTGCAGGCGCGCAAGACAGCAGCGCCGCCAACACGGTCTTCACCCGTGACGATATCGACCGCCTGCAACCCTCCAGCGTCACTGACCTGCTCAGCCGCGTGCCTGGTGTACAAGTGGCGCGGACCGGTGGCCGGGGCAGCTTGCCGGGGATTTTCATACGCGGTACCAAGTCGGCACAAAGCCTGGTACTGGTGGATGGTCAGCGGATCGCCAATGCCACCTCCGGCGACAGCGGCCTGCAATACCTGAATGTCGATCAGATTGAACGGGTGGAAGTACTGCGCGGGTCGCGCTCGGTGATTTACGGCAGTGACGCGATTGGCGGGGTGATCCAGATATTCACCCGCCGCAATGCCGGACCAGGCCTGCAACCACGCCTGAAACTGGGCTTTGGCAGTAACAGCACCTGGGAGCGCAGCCTGGGTCTGTCGGGCGGCGATGAGCGCACGCGCTTCAACCTGGGCGCGAGCCTGGATGAAACCGCCGGTATCGACTGGAGCCACGCATCCTTCCCCAGCGACCGTGACCATGATGCCTATCGCAACAAGTCGCTGAGTCTGAATCTCAGCCATGAATTCAGCGATGAGCTGGAGGTGGGTTTTAACCCGCTGGATAGCCGGGGCAAGTCGGAATATGACAATAGCTTTGGTCGCTATGATTTC
Source organism: Pseudomonas hygromyciniae (assembly GCF_016925675.1). Taxonomy (NCBI): domain Bacteria; kingdom Pseudomonadati; phylum Pseudomonadota; class Gammaproteobacteria; order Pseudomonadales; family Pseudomonadaceae; genus Pseudomonas; species Pseudomonas hygromyciniae. The sequence goes on from NZ_CP070506.1 coordinate 5,278,884, forward strand.
GCCACTGGGCAAAGCGTGGGCCAGAAGCCCTATACCGACTACACAGTCAGCAGTGCCAGCGCTTATATCGACGCCCAACTCAACGAGGCATGGCAGACCCGTGTGGAACTGGGCCACAGCGAAAACCGCGACACCAAACGCGACAAGCTCAGTGCTGACTCCAGTGTGTTCAATACCTACCGCGACTCGATCAACTGGCAGAACGACCTGACGCTCGATCAGCAAAACAGCCTGATCCTCGGCGGCGATTGGTATGAAGACTGCTTTCACGGCAGCACCACGTTCAGCGAAAACAGCCGCTGAACCGCGCAGCGTTTATCCAGCATCGCTTCAAGGGAGAGTGGTTTTCCACAGAACTGGGACTGCGTCACGACGATAACCAGCAATTCGGCGCGCAGAACAGTTGAGCGGTACGCTGACCTTGCCTGTCAATAGCGACAACGACGTATTACTGAGTTACAGCGAAGGCTTTCGTGCGCCCACCTTCAATGACCTGTATTACCCGACACCCGATACAGCAACCTAACCTGCAGCCCGAAACGTCAAAAAGCTACGAACTGCAATGGCGCAGCTAGCTCAGCGACAGCTCACGGCTGGAAGCCTCGCTGTATCGCACCGACTTGAAAGACGCGATCATTCTCGACGGCGGCAAACCGCAAAACGTCGCCACCGCCCGCATCAACGGCTTCGAAGCCGCCCTCAAGCAAGAATTGTTCGGCTGGCAAGGCAACCTCGGCCTATCGATCATCGACCCGCGCGACCGCACCAGCGGCATACCCTGGCCCGCCGCGCCCGGCGCACCCTGAACCTGACCTGATCGGCAGTTCGATCAACTGAGCCTGGGCGCCAGTTGGCAGGCCATCAGCAGCAGCCACGACGCCGAGGACAACAAGAACCGCCTCGCGGGCTATTACCTGGTGGGAGCGCAGCGGCTGGGCGCTGAATCGGGAAGTGGCGTTGTCGTTGAAGGTCGATAACCTGCTGGATCGCCGCTATACGCGGGCGTGGTACAGCTATGACGATCCGAATTTCCAGAACAACCAACCGTATCGGGAAGAAGGCCGGACGTGGATGGTTGGGGTGACGTGGACGCCGCAGCTCTAAGGCTATTTGGACCGACGCCATCGTAGGCAAGCCAGCTCCCACATTTGACTGTATTCACACATCAAAGGTGGGAGCTCGGCAGGGCAGAAGATTTTGGCCACACCACAGAACAAATGTGGGAGCTGGCTTGCCTGCGATAGCGGTCTCAGCGGTTCGGCGCAATCACCTGACACAACCTGGCCACCGCCTCCACCATCTGCCCACTGGGCCGCTCCAGCCCTTTATCCGGCACGATCAGCAAGCGCCCCTGGGCCACCGCCGCCACCTGGGGCCAGGCCTTCCAGTCGTCCAGTTGCGCTTGATCCGCCGCCAGGATCACCTCGGGATCACGCTGTAACACCGACTCGATACTGACCTGCGGCGCTGGCAACTTGAGGTCGTCAAACACATTGCGCGCACCGCACACACTTAGCGCATCGCTGATGATCTGCCCACCGCCCACGGTGTACAGCGGCTGGTTCCAAACCTGGTAGAACACCCGCAAAGGTTCGCTGCGGTAATAGCGCTGGCGCAACTCGGCCAAACGTTGACGCAAGCGGGCAGCCAGTTGGCGACCGTCCTCGGCACGCCCCAACTGCCGGGCGATGGCTTCGACCTGGCTGCTCAGTTGTTCAAGGCTATGGGGTTCGGCGACGTAGATCAGGATGTTCAAGCGCTTGAGCTGCTCGCGCTGGGCGGGGCCGATGCTGCCGGGCCAGAGCAGCGGCAAGTCAGGCTGCAGACTGAGCAGGCGCTCCAGATCCAACTGCCCATAACGCCCCACCGAGGCCACGTTGCGCAGCGCTTCAGGCCGTTCGCCGCCGTCGAGAACGCCCACCAGCAGATCGCTGGCACCCAGCTCAACGACGATTTCAGAGAGGGACGGCGCGAGGCTGACCACCGCTGGACCGCCGTCGCCGACGCGCTGGCGGCCAGTAGCAGAACCGCCAGCCAGAGGCGCATCAACCGAGCTGACGCGGTATGCGATAGAGGTAGAACAGCACCAGGGTCGACAAGGCCAGGAGAAACAGCGGCACCGCTTCGAGCCCGACGAACACCGCCAGCGCACCGATCCAGGCCGGGAACGCCGCGACCAGCAACGCCGTGCGTCGACGGGCCGCGAGGGTGATCCACGCGGCGGGCTCTTCAGGCGTATCGAGGGCCTTGGAGGTGGCGATCAGCGCATGTTTGTAGCCATGGAAGTAACGCAGGCTGGCAAACATCGACGCGACACCGGCGATAAAGAATGGCATTGCCAGCACCGGCAACAGTGGCTCGCCTTGGCAAACACCAGATTGATCACGAACAACGGCAACAACGCCAGCGCCAGGTACCGCCACCAACTGAAGGACAGGCGCCGCTTGACCTGGCCGCGCGTCACGCTCGGTCGACCTCGCCTTGATGCTCGTTGCCCATCATGTGGTCGAGCTTGCTGGCCTTGGTCGCCAGGTAGAGTTTGTTATGCGGGTTATGCCCGGTGTGCAGCGGCACGCGCTCGGCAACGGTGATGCCCATTTCGGTCAAGGCCTTGACCTTGCGCGGGTTGTTGGTCATCAGGCGCAGGGACTGGATGCCCAGGTGTTCGAGCATCGGCAGGCAGATGGCGTAGTCGCGCTGGTCGGCGGCAAAGCCCAGCCGCTCGTTGGCCTCGACCGTATCAGCGCCACCGTCTTGCAGTTCGTAGGCGCGGATCTTGTTCAGCAAGCCAATGCCACGGCCTTCCTGACGCAGATACAGCAGCACACCACGACCTTCACGGGCGATGGCTTGCATGGCGGCCTCCAGTTGCGAGCCGCAGTCGCAGCGCTGGCTGAACAGTGCGTCACCGGTCAGGCACTCGGAGTGCACGCGGCCCAGGACCGGGGCGCCATCGGCCACATCGCCCAGGCTGAGCACGACATGCTCGCGCCCGGAGGCTTTTTCAAGAAAGCCATGCATAGTGAACGTGGCAAAGGGGTAGGCAGCTTGGAAGCAGCGACGAAAACGACGGGCACCGTGTGCTCCTGATTTCAGATTTCACAGAGGCGGGCATTGTAACAGCACGTTCCTACACACGCTTAAGCTGAATTATCGCTGATAAAGATCAATCGGTTCGATTGGCCTTTGCCTTGGTTCTATGCACGATCAGCTTTTCATGTAGCAGCGAGCTTGCTCGCGAAGGGCGTCAACGATAACGCGCGCTTGCAGGATAAACGTGGCGCTTTCTGGTTCTTCGCGAGCAACCTCGCTCCTACATAAAGGCGGGGTGATCAGAACGGATAGGGCTGGTGCCAGCGCTCGAAGATCGGTTTCAACTCGCCGCTTGCCACCAGCGACGCCATGCGCCGGTCAAACAACGCTATCAACGCCCGGCCCCGTTCATTGTCGGTAAACCCCAGGAACAACGGCAGTTCGGCAATGTGCGTGAGCTTGAACACCGATGGGTCGTCGGTTTGGCCAAGGATGTATTTAATTTCGGCCTGGGCATCAATGTAGAAGTCGGCCTGCCCGTGCTGGAGCATCGGCAAAATCCCGCCACGCCGCTCGATCTCGTTGAAACGGTGAATATTGGGCAGGTAGTCCTCGTACTTATAGCCGCGCACCCAGGCCAGGCGGTAGGTACCCAGCGTCGCCACGTCGGCTCTGGGCTCGCCAGGCCCACGGCGTAGATGTGGTCGGCGTCATAGTTCCAGCGGGCGTACAGCACGCCTTCGGTCTCAGCGTGATAGGAACCGACCCAGGCATCTACTTCGCCACGCCGCGCCAGGCCGACCGAACGGGTGTAGGCCTCGCTGCGGATCTTGACCTTGACCCCGGCGGGTTCGAAGACTTCCCGCAGCACGTCCCAGGCCAGACCACTGCCGTCAGCGTTGGTGTAGTCATTCCAGGTTTCACTGGCCAGGCGGATTTGGCCGGGCACTTTGGGAGTGTCATCGGTCCATCCGGCAGATGCGCCAACGCACAGCAGGATCAGCAACCAGCGACGTAGCCCCATGATGACGTCCTCCTGGGAAAGCGATCTTTCTGTAACGTTGTAAAGGGTAGCGCAGCCAGCCGTGTCACGGCGTCTCGCGAAAGTGCTGATAACCGCGCACGGCCGGGGTGATGTCGTTGCCACCGGCATCCAGCAGCCTCACACCTGCTCCCGCCTCCACCCGCCCGACGACATGCACCGGCCATCCTCAGCCAGCAATGGCCCCAGCTCAGCGGGTGGCAAGGTGAACGCGAGGACGTAATCATCCCCCGCTCAAGGCCGCGGACCGCGCCTGCTCATCGCCGAGAAAGGCCAGCAACGCGGCCGACAGCGCAGCCGTTGTCGCTCGATCACCAGGCTTACGGCCGAAGCCTGGCGATATGCCCACAATCAGCCAGCAGGCCGTCAGAGATATCCAGCGCAGACGTAGCCTTGCCCTGCAACGCCATGCCCAAGGCCAACTGCGGCTGTGGCGACCAATAGTGGCCCAGCAGCGGCTCGGCGATTTGCGCTGCGGCGCTACGCTGCCCCAATACCAGCGGCAAGGCCCCCGCTGCATTGCCCAGGTCGCCGCCGACACACAGCAGGTCGCCCGGCTGCGCGCCACCGCGGGTCAACGCCAGCCCGGCCGGGACACGGCCAAACACGGTGACGGTCAGGCTCAGCGGCCCACGGGTAGCGTCGCCGCCCACCAGGCCCACGCTACAGCGCTGGGCCATGGCGTTCAAAACCTGCGCATAGCGTTGCAACCAATCGGCCGCGACCGTCGGTGTGGTGAGTGCAAGGGTAAAGGCACTGGTAGGCGCCCATGGCCGCCAGGTCGCTGACGCTACCGCCAGCGAGCGCTGACCGAGCAGGAACGGATCGCAGGGGTCGGCACGCGCACGCCGGCCACCAGGGTATCGGTAGAAATCGCCAGTTGCTCCCAGGAGGAACCAGCAAGGCGCAGTCGTCGCCGATCCCCGGGCAATATCTTCGCCGCCTTGCGCCGGCGCGGCGGCGAAGTAGGTGCGGATCAGCTCGAACTCGCCCATCAGGGAGTCAAGCGCAGGTTAGCGCTTGTACGCCTTCACTTCGGCTTCACGCAGGCGCGGGGCCAGCTTGTCGAGCACGCCGGTGACGAACTTGTGACCGTCGGTCGAACCATAGACTTTCGCCAGTTCGATACCTTCGTTGATCACAACGCGATACGGCACGTCGACACGCTTGAGCAGCTCCCAGGTGGACAGGCGCATCACGCACAGTTCAGCCGGGTCCAACTCTTCGAGGGTCAGGTCCAGGCAAGGAGCCAGGGCCGTATCGATCTCGCTCAGGTTGGCATGCACGCCGTGCAGGATGTCGTGGAAGTACGGCAGGTCGGCGAAGGTGAAGTCGTTGTCCACGCGAAACTGCGCTTCGATCTCGTTCAACGAGGTGCTGGCCATGTGGCGCTGGTACAGCGCCTGGGTGGCGAGCTGACGGGCAGCACGGCGCTTTTCGTTCTTCGACGGTTTGCCGGCGTCCGCAGGACGTGGCTCGCGTGGGTTGAAACGATCGCTCTCGTCGGAAATCACTTGGCCTCCAACTGCGACAGCAGCCTGACCATTTCCGGGCGGACAGGCAGCTTCAGCGCCTTTGTTACCGGCCTTGGTGCCGGAGCGCTCGATGGTTTGCTCGATGGAATCAACGGTCAGTACGCCGAAGGCCACGGCACGCCGAACTCCATGGACACCTGGGCCAGGCCCTTGGGCACTCGCCGCCACGTATTCGAAGTGCGGGGTGCCGCCACGAATGACCGCGCCCAGGGCGATGATCGCTGCGTATTCGCCTTGCTGGGCAACTTTCTGCGCAACCAGTGGAATTTCGAAGGCGCCAGGGGCACGGATAATAGTGATATCGCTTTCGCTCACACCGTGGCGAACCAGGGCGTCCACAGCACCGCTTACCAGGCTTTCAACCACTAAGTTGTTGAAGCGGCCAACCACCAGGGCGTAGCGGCCTTTGGGGGCGATGAAGGACCTTCGATGGTCTTCATGGTCATTCGACAAATCTCTAAAGAGCTGGACGCGTCTATGACGCGCCCTTAGTGATATTTGAACCGCGAACAAGGAGCGATAATCGCCGGCCTTTATTCGGAGGGCACGTATTCTACTACTTCCAGGTCGAAACCGGATATCGCATTAAATTTCATTGGCGCGCTCATCAAGCGCATTTTGCGCACGCCCAGGTCACGCAGGATCTGCGAACCGGCACCGACGATGCTGTAGGTGGTCGGTTTTTTCACTGGCACCTGGTCAGCGCTTTCGCGGATATGCGCCAGCAGCACATCGCCATCCACCGGATTGCCCAGCAGCAGCACGACACCGCTGCCCGCCTGGGAAACCGCGGCCATGGCGGCTCGCAGGCTCCAGCGGCCCGGCTGCTTGACCATCAACAGGTCACGCAGCGGGTCCATGTTGTGCACACGCACCAGGGTCGGCTCTTCGGCGCAGATGTTGCCCAGGGTCAGGGCCATGTGCACGTCGCCTTCCACGAGTCACGGTAGGTCACCAGGCTGAAATGCCCCAGCTCGCTGTCCAGCGGCTGCTCGGCAATCCGCCGAACGGCACGTTCGTGGATCATCCGGTAGTGAATCAGGTCGGCAATGGTGCCGATCTTGATGTTGTGCTCGGCGGCAAAGGCTTCCAGTTCCGACGACGCGCCATGGTGCCGTCGTCGTTCATCACTTCGCAGATCACCCCACTCGGCTCGAACCCGGCCATGCGCGCCAGGTCGCAGGCAGCCTCTGTGTGGCCGGTACGGGCCAGGGTGCTACCAGGCTGGGCCATCAGCGGGAAGATATGGCCAGGGCTGACAATGTCTTCGGCCTTGGCGTCTTTGGCGGCAGCGGCTTGCACGGTGCAGGCGCGGTCAGCGGCGGAGATGCCGGTGGTCCGCCGGTGGTCGCTTCAATCGAGACGGTGAACTTGGTACCAAACCCCGAACCATTGCGCGGCGCCATCGCGGCAGTTTGAGCAGTCCGCAGCGCTCACGGCTCATGGGCATGCAGATCAGGCCACGGGCGTGCTTAGCCATGAAGTTGATGTGTTCAGGCTGGCACAACTCGGCGGCCATAATCAGGTCGCCTTCGTTCTCGCGGTCTTCGTCATCCATCAGGATGACCATCTTGCCTTGGCGGATGTCTTCAACCAGTTCTTCGATGCTATTGAGCGCCACGCGGCACCCTTGGTCAGGATTTCAGGTAGCCGTTAGCGGCCAGAAAACTTTCGGTGATGTTACGGCTGCAGGCTCTGCGGCTTTTCGCCCAACAGAAGGCGCTCCAGGTAACGGCAAGCAAGTCCACTTCCAGGTTCCCCGGCGACCCGGCTGGAAAGAGGCCATGATGGTTTCGCTGAGGGTGTGGGGAATGATCGTCAGTTCGAATTCGGCGCCGTTCACGGCGTTCACGGTCAGGCTGGTGCCATCGACGGTGATCGAGCCTTTATGGGCGATGTACGCCAGTTCTTTAGGGGCCTGAATGCGGAACTCCACGGCCTGCGCGTTTCGCTGCGCGCCACCACTTCGCCGACGCCGTCGACATGGCCGCTGACCAAGGGCCGCCCAAACAGGTAGTCGGGGTCAGGGCTTTTTCCAGGTTGACCGGGCTGCCAGCCGCAAGATCATTCATCGCGGTGCAGTCCAGGGTTTCTAGGCTGACATCGGCGGCAAAGCCGTTGCCCGGCAGTTCGATGACGGTCAGGCATACGCCGCTGACGGCGATGCTGTCGCCCAGCTTGACGTCGCCAAGGTCGAGTTTGCCGGTTTCAACCAACAGGCGCACGTCGCCGCCTTTGAGGTCATGGCGCGGATGCTGCCGATGGATTCGATAATGCCGGTGAACATGGCCTTCTCCTGGAAAACGGTGCAGGCGTGGGCGCCGCGGAATACGCTCGCTGGGGAGCGGGATGGCAGTGACTCGCCAGTCGTCGCCTGCAGCGCGCATTTGCGTGATCTTGAGTTGGGGCGTCGGCCAGCTTTCAAGCGCCAGTCCAGAAAGGCCGAGCGGCAGAGCCCAAGAACTTGCCGGCGACGAAAATCACGTACTCGTCCACCAGGCCCTGCTGGGCAAACGCGCCCGCCAGGCTTGGCCCGGCTTCTACCAGCACTTCATTGACACCACGGGCCGCCAGGGCCACCAGCGCCGAGCGCAGGTCGACCTGGCCGTCGACACCCGGCACCACCAGGCATTCGGGGCCTCGGGGAACTGGTTTCCGGGGTCACGCAGGTGATGACCAGGGCCAGGCCGGCCTTGAAGAACGGCGCGTTGAGCGGCACCCGCAGGCGGCCATCGATCAGCACGCGCAGCACCGGGCGCGACATCGCCAGGGCGGTGGTCTGTGGATCCAGGCCCAGTCCGGCGGCGCGCGCGGTCAGGCGCGCGCCATCGGCCAGCACCGTATCGGCGCCGGTCAGCACCACACTGGCCTCGGCCCGCAGGCGCTGTACGGCGGCGCGGGCGGCAGGGCTGGTGATCCACTGGCTTTCACCACTGCCCATCGCGGTGCGGCCATCCAGGCTCATCGCCAGTTTGACCTGCACAAACGGTAGACCGTGTTCCATACGCCTGAGAAACCTGGGGTTCAAGGCGCGCGCCTGGCTTTCCAGTACGCCGCTGAACACCTCGATACCGGCCTGGGCCAGGCGCTGCATGCCGCGCCCGGCCACTTCCGATTCGGGTCTTGCATGCCCGCGACCACCCGCGCCACGCCGGCCGTCACCAACGCATCGGCGCAAGGTGGCGTATGACCATAATGGCTGCACGGTTCAAGGGTCACGTACACCGTGGCACCCGGCTTTATCGCGGCCAGCGCGCAAGGCGTTGGCTCGGCATGGGGTTCGCCGGTGCGCTCGTGCCAGCCTTCGCCGACAATCTGCCCATCACGCACAATCACGCAGCCGACCCGCGGGTTGGGGTGGGTGAGGCCCTTGCGCGCCAATTCGAGGGCGCGGGCCATGTAATGGGCGTCAAGCACAGCCTGCTCAGCAGAAGGAGGGTTCATTCTTTGACCGGCTCACGGGCCAGGCGGTCGATCTCTTCGCGGAACTCGTTGAGGTCCTGGAAGCGTCGATACACCGAGGCGAAACGAATATAGGCGACTTCGTCGAGCTTTTGCAGCTCGCCCATCACCAGTTCTCCAACCACCAGGCTCTTGACCTCGCGCTCACTGGTCGCCCGCAGCTTGTGCTTGATATGCACCAGCGCCGCTTCCAGCCGCTCGACACTCACCGGGCGTTTGGCGCGCTGCATACCAGCGCGCAGTTTGTCTTCGTCGAAGGGCTGGCGGCTGCCGTCGGACTTGATCAGGCGTGGCGGTACCAGTTCGGCGGTTTCGAAGGTGGTGAAACGTTCACCGCAGGCCAGGCATTCGCGCCGGCGACGCACTTGATCGCCCTCGGCGACCAGACGTGAGTCAATGACCTTGGTGTCGTTGGCACCGCAGAAGGGACAGTGCATGGTGGCAGGCAACAAAAAAGGGGGGCCATGGTAGCGCATCCCCGTGGCAAGACAAGCCATAGCCTTTACGGTATATAGGCTGACTATTATGTTTCTTATGTTTAGTTCACGGATTTTGCCCTTTTGGAGCCGTACATGCCGTTACGACCGCTGGTTTTACTCACAATGTTCAGTTTTCTGGTCGCCTGCAGCAGCGAAGCGCCAAAACCAACGGCCCCGCAGCCCACGCCGCAACAAGAGAAAAAATTTCTGGCCAGGAACCTCTCGGGCCTTTGCCGGCCTACCAGCGTGAAGTGAGCGGCACCTCAATAGCGTACCAGCCGGCGCCGAAGTCGAGCTGGCGTTGCTGGTGATCGACGAACGCAGCCGCCCGCAACAACCGCTGGCCAGCAGCGTGCTGATCGGCAACAACAAACCACTGGCCTTCCGCCTGCGCTTCAACCCCAAGCCTTCCCGAGCGGCGCCCGCGTTGAATTACGTGGTCGCGCCAGCCGGCCGGGCAGTTGATCCTGCATCTGCCGGCGGTGCGTATCCAGCAGCCGATCACCCAGACCACCGGGCCACTGCAACTCGTCCGCGCACCATGACGCCACCGCTGCACCTGCAACGAGCCTTGAGCGAGTTGATCGGCGGCGCGCAACTGGTGCCCTGCCCGTTACCGGGCACCGACCTGTCGTTATGGCTGCTGGACGCCGACAACATGGACCGCGCCTTCAGCCCCGAGGAAACCCGGCGCATCCCGCACGAGCCGCCCTACTGGAGCTTCTGCTGGGCCAGCGGCCTGGCGCTGGCCCGCTACCTGGCGGCCAACCCGCAGTGGGTGGCGGGCAAGCGGGTCCTGGATTTTGGCGCCGGTTCCGGGGTGGCGGATTGCCGCAGTAAAGGCCGGCGCCCTGGAAGTGGTGGCCTGCGACCTCGACCTGCTGGCACTCGGCGCCTGCCGGGCAGATGCTCAACTCAATGGCGTAACGCTGGGCTATTCGGCGGACTTCTTTGCCGAAGCCGATCGTTTCGACCTGATCCTGGTGGCGGACGTGCTGTACGACCGGGCACCTGCCGCTGCTGGATCAATTCCTCACCCGCGGGCGCGCAGCGCTGGTCGCCGATTCGCGGGTGCGGGTTTCCAGCATCCGGACTATCAGCGGCTGGGGATTCTAGAGGCGTTGACGTTGCCGGATCTGGCGGAGCCTTGGGAGTTTCGCAAGGTGAGCCTGTACCATTCGCGCAGGCCTTGAGGCCATCGCCAGCAAACCGGCTCCTACAGTGCCTGTCTGCGCTTTCAGCCAACTGCACCAAGCCTTATAGTTGCCCCATTCCCGCTTTCTTCGAGATACCCCATGAGTGAGCCCACGCCATACATTTTCGATGTCACCACCGCTACGTTCGATCAGGCCGTCATCGAAAATTCGTTCCACAAACCCGTGCTAGTGGATTTCTGGGCCGAATGGTGTGCGCCGTGCAAGGCGTTGATGCGTTGCTGGCGCAGATTGCCGAGAGTTATCAGGGCGAGCTGCTGCTGGCCAAGGTCGATTGTGAAGCCGAGCAGGATATCGTTGCGCGCTTTGGCATTCGCAGCTTGCCCACCGTGGTGTTGTTCAAGGACGGTCAGCCGGTGGACGGGTTTGCCGGGGCGAAGCCGGAGTCTGAGATTCGCGCGTTGCTGGAGCCCCATGTGCAGTTGCCGCCACCGGCCGATGAGGACCCACTGGAGCAGGCCCAGGCGCTGTTTGCCGAGGGTCGTATCAGTGAGGCCGAGGCCGTACTGGTGACCTTGCTGGGTGAAGACAACACCAACGCCGCGGCATTGATCCTCTACGCTCGCTGCCTGGCCGAGCGTGGCGAACTGGGCGAAGCGCAGACCGTGCTCGACGCGGTCAAGAGCGACGCCCACAAGGCGGCCCTCGCTGGTGCCAAGGCGCAGATCACGTTCCTGCGCCAGGCTGCTGACCTGCCGGATGCCGCCGACCTCAAGGCCCGCCTGGCGCAAAACCCGCAGGACGATGACGCAGCGTATCAACTGGCCGTGCAGCAATTGGCCCGCCAGCAATACGACGCGGCGCTGGAAGACTTGCTGAAATTGTTTATCCGCAACCGTAGCTACAACGAAGGCCGCCGCACAAGACACTGCTGCAAGTGTTCGAGTTGCTGGGCAACGACCACCCGCTGGTCACGGTGTATCGCCGCAAGTTGTTCGCCGCGTTGTGCTAATCAGCGATCCAACTGTATTGCGGCGTATCCCCGCCGCTGGACACCTTCACCTTGGCGCTATGGCGCAGGCGTACCAACAGGCGCTTGCCGGCTTGGGCGTTGCCGGCCAGGCCTTCGAGGCGATCCGACAGTTCCAGCCCGCTGAGCTGCCCGGCCTCGCGCAGCGGTCCTGGGCGGCCTGCCTCAGGTTCTCGTCCTGATTGACCGAGGCTGGCGGTGTGACAGGCACCTGCCAGTCGCCGGCGTAGCCTGCAGGTGACGCCCAGCCGCGCCCAATCGCTGTCGTCCAACTCCAGGGTCAAGTCCACGGGCAGTTCGCCGATGGTTCCACGAATTCGCATCATTGCTCGTCCTCCAGCACTTTTCTGACGAGCATGCTCCCATGCGCCTTGCGCTGCGCCAAGCAGACGGTCAAACTCTCAACGCTTTTGTTATAAGATCACATAACAAAATATTCATTCACGCCCTGGAGTTTCGCTATGCGCCGCCTGTTGCTCGCTTTGCCGTTTGCCCTGTTGCCCTGGCTGCCCTGGCGGCTGACGAACACGACCACGATCATGACCATGAACACGGCAGCCTTGGCGCCCAGGGGCATGGCGTTGCCCGCCTTAACGCGGTGCTCGATGGCAAGGCCCTGGAGCTGGAGCTGGAAAGCCCGGCGATGAACCTGGTGGGTTTCGAACACCTGGCCACCACCGACGCAGACAAAGCCAAGGTCGCCGCCGCCCGTAAACAGTTGGAACAACCCTTGGCACTGTTCAGCCTGCCAAAAGCCGCCGGTTGTGTGGTCAGCGGCCAAGAGCTCGAAAGCCCGCTGTTCGGCGACAAGCCAGAAGACGATCATGACCACGCGACCGATGGCAAAGGCGCTGCCGCCACGACCATGATCAGAGCGAAATCCCGCCCACTATCAGTTCACCTGCGCCAGCCCCGCCGCGCTGAAAAGCCTCGACCCGGCGAACCTCTTCAAGACCTTCCCGCCACCCTGAAAATTCAGGTACAACTGATCGGCCAGTGGCCAGCGGGTGTTGAAAACGGCCAAGACTGCCACCCTGAAATTCTGACTCCACACGCTCAACTGTAGGGGCTGGCGTGCCTGCGATGGCATCGGCACCGCGTAGTCAGCATCGCAGGCAATCCAGCGCCTACAGTTGACCGCGCTCTGCAGGTGATACTGAGTTCCCATGACCCAAGCACTGATCGAACTGTCCGACCTGGGCTTTAACTGGCCCGGTCACCCCCAGTTGCTGGATATCCCGGCGTTTCGTCTGGAACCGGGGAGACCCTGTTCCTCAAGGGCCCCAGCGGCAGCTGCAAAACCACCTTGCTCGGCCTGCTGGGCGGGGTGCGAACACCAGTCGCGGCACTATTCGCCTGCTGGGCCAGGAGTTGACTGAGCTGTCGGCCGGTGCCCGCGATCGGTTTCGGGTCGATCACACCGGTATATCTTCCAGCAGTTCAACCTGCTGCCGTTTCTCTCGGTACGCGAGAACGTCGGGTTGCCTTGCCATTTCTCCAAGCTACGCGCGCACGGGCGATCCAGCGCCATGGCAGTGTCGACCAGGCCGCCGCCGCCCTGCGCGCGCCTGGGGCCTCAAGGACCCGGACTTGCTCGAGCGACGTGCCGATGCGCTGTCCATCGGCCAGCAACAACGGGTCGCTGCCGCCCGGGCATTGATCGGCCAGCCGGAACTGGTGATCGCCGACAGCCGACCTCGGCCCTGGACCACGATGCCCGGGAAGCCTTCCTTCAATTGTTGTTCGCCGAATGCCGCGAGGCGGGCGCCAGCCTGTTGTTCGTCAGCCATGACCAGAGCCTGGCTTCGCTGTTCGACCGCAACCTGTCGGTGGCCGGGCTCAATCGCGCCGCCACGCCGCTCGAGGTTTGAGATGTATTTGTTCCGTCTAGCCATGGCCAGCCTGGCAAACCGCCGCTTTACCGCGATCCTCACCGCCTTTGCCATCGCCCTGTCGGTGTGCCTGCTGTTGGCGGTAGGGCGCGTCCGAGGCCCGCGCCAGCTTTGCCAGCACCATCAGCGGCACCGACCTGATCGTCGGCGCCCGCTCCGGTTCAGTCAACCTGCTGCTGTACTCGGTATTTCGTATCGGCAACGCCACCAACAACATCCGCTGGGACAGCTTCGAGCACTTCGCCGCCAGCCCGCAGGTGAAATGGGCAATCCCCATGTCCCTGGGCGACTCCCATCGCGGTTGCCGGGTAATGGGCACCACCGACGCCTACTTCGAACACTACCAATACGGGCGCAAGCAGAACCTGCAACTGGCCAGTGGCCGCGCCTTTGCCACTGACCCTTTTGAAGTGGTGCTCGGCGCCGAAGTGGCCGACGCCCTGCATTACAAACTCGGCGACAAGCTGGTGCTGGCCCACAGCGTGGCGGTGGTCAGCCTGGTCAAGCACGATGACAAACCCTTCACCGTGGTTGGCATTCTGCACGCACCGGCACCCCGGTGGACCGCACGCTGCATATCAGCCTGGGCGGCATGGAAGCGATCCATATCGACTGGCACAACGGCGTGCCGGCCAGGGGGCGGATCAGTGCCGACCAGGCGCGAATATGGACCTCACGCCACAAGCCATCACCGCGTTTATGCTGGGCTTGAACAACAAGATTTCGACGTTCGCCCTGCAACGCCAGATCAACGAGTTCCGTGGAGAGCCGATGCTGGCGATCCTGCCAGGCGTGGCCTTGCAAGAGCTGTGGAGCATGATGGGCACCGCGGAAAAGGCGCTGTTCGTGATCTCGCTGTTTGTGGTGCTGACTGGGTTGATCGGCATGCTCACGGCGATCCTCACCAGCCTCAATGAACGGCGCCGGGAAATGGCGATCCTGCGTTCCGTGGGTGCGCGGCCCTGGCATATTGCGAGCCTGCTGATTTTCGAAGCCTTCGCCCGGCCCTGGCAGGGGTGGTGGCGGGGGTTGGCCTGCTGTATGTGTATCGCCGCGTCCGCGGCTGTTTGCAAACCAATTACGGCCTGGACCCCGCTGGCGCTGCCCACCCCGTATGAATGGACGCTGCTCGCCGGTATCCTGGTCGCCGCCCTGCTGATGGGCAGCGTGCCGGCCTGGCGCGCCTATCGCCAATCCTGGCCGATGGCCTGTCGATCCGTTTATGAGGAAGGCTTTGATGCGTCGCACTGCTTGCGCTGTTATTGACGATGGCCCTGCCCGCCTGGGCCGCCGAGCCTCAGGACTTGTCGTGGCAGGAAATGATTCCGCCGGATGCACCGGTGGAGGTGCCGGGCATGACGCCGCTGCACGACCTGTCGAACATGGCCGATGCCCTGTCAGCCGAGGCAGCGCCAGCGACCAAGCGGGATTTGCCCAACGCGCCGGTGGTTGCCACGCTGAACAGCCAGCACATCCGCCTGCCGGGTTATATCGTGCCGCTGGAGGTCAGCGAGGAAGGCCGCACCACTGAGTTCCTGCTGGTGCCGTATTTCGGCGCCTGCATCCATGTGCCACCACCGCCGTCGAACCAGATCGTGCATGTGCGCAGTGAGATCGGCGTGAAGCTGGAGGAGTTGTACCAGCCGTACTGGATCGAGGGACAGATGCAGGTCAAGCCATCTACCAGCGAGTTGGCAGATGCTGGCTATCAGATGGAAGCCGAGAAGATCTACGCCTACGAATTGCCGAACTAACACCGCCAATCAAATGTGGGAGCGGTGTACTTGGCTGATCACCGTTTCATTGAGCTGAGTCAAAGGCCCGACCGCAACGATCTTTACCATTGGACACAGCCAACTAAAAACGTCCTTTGGAGCCACCCATGCACAAGTCATTGCTCAGCGCTTCCCTCTTCGCGCTTGCACTCGCCGCCCCTCTCGCCCACGCCCACGAAGCTGGCGACATCCTCGTTCGCGCCGGTGCCATCACCGTTAACCCGAAGGCCGATGGCGGCAGCGTCAAGGTTGACCAGGGCCATTGGCCGGCAAGGACCTGGGCGGCAAGGCGACCATGAGCAGCGACACGCAACTGGGTCTGAACTTCGCCTACATGCTGACCAACCATGTCGGTATCGAGCTGCTGGCCGCCACGCCGTTCGAGCATGATGTGAAGATCAAGAACACCTCCCCCGGCGCCGCCAACAGCAAGCTCCGGTACCCTCAAGCACCTGCCGCCTACCCTGAGCGTCGTGTACTACCCGCTGGACGGCAAATCGGCGTTCCAACCTTACGTCGGTGCCGGTATCAACTACACCTGGATCTATGACGAACACGTAGGCAGCGGCGCCAGGGCCAAGGTTTCAACAACTTCAAGGCCGAGAACTCCTGGGGCTGGGCCGCGCAGGTCGGCATGGACTACATGATCAACGACAAGTGGATGATTAACGGTCAGGTCCGCTACATCGACATCAGCACCAAGGCCACCGTGGAGAACAGTGCTCTGCCAGCGGGTACCCGCGCCAAGGTCAATGTGGACGTGGATCCGATGGTCTACATGGTCGGTATCGGCTACAAGTTCTAAGCTAGGTTTAACAAACGCTACAGCAATGTGGGAGCCCGGTTTGTGTAGGAGCTGGCTTGCCTGCGATGCAGACACCTCGGTCATCAAAGACAACGAGGCGATGCTATCGCAGGCAAGCCGGTTCCCCACAAACCGGGCTCCAATTTGTTATGCGGCAGACCCGTTAGTTATGCCGGTAGAAGCGATCGAGCAACGCCGGCAGCCCTGCACGCCACGCCCGTGGTTTGATGCCGAATGTATGCAGGATCTTTTGCAGGCCAGCACCGCATGTTGCGGCTCGTCGGCGGCGTCTGGCCGCGCGGCGTAGGCTTGGGCGGTCGGCGCTTCGACCGCCAGCGCATGGAAGTTGCGCGCTTCGCTGAGGATCGCCTGGCCAAGGGCCACAGGCGTGGTCGCCTCCTGCCCGGCGTAGTGGTAGGTGCCCCACAACAGCGCCGCACAGTCGAGCTGCCTGAGCACCGAGATAATCACCCGTGCCGCATCGTCCACCGGCGTCAGGTTGCCCCTGCGATCGTCGGCCAGCAACAGCTCCTCGGTTTTCTCGGCTCGCGCCAGGAAACGCCCAGGCGCACCGTCGACACTGTCATCGAGCAACCAGCCAAGGCAGCAGCACATTTGCGGGCAGGTAGCGCGCACACTCTGTTCAATACGCCATAGCACCTGGCCACGCGGGCCCAGGGCACCGGCTCATCTTTTTCGCTGTAGGCCGTGGCGCGCAGACCATCGAACACCCGGTAGCTGGACGGTTGCAACAGCGTGATGCTGTGGTGTTGGCACAGCTGCGCCAGGCGCTCGACGGCAGATTCCTGCCCGGCCAGGCGGGCCTCGTTCACGCTCTCGGCCTGGAACCAGTCGAAATAGTAGGCGAGGTTGATCAAGGCATCGGGACGGGTGTCGTCGAGCAATTGGGTAAGACTGGCGGCATCCCAGCCGTCTGGGGCAGGCGCGGGGCGAGGAAACCGATATCTTCCTCCGCACCGAGGCAAATCAGCGCCTGCCCGAGGGCATTCCCGCCGCCCAGTAACATAAGGCGCATTCGCATAGATTGAGCAGGCCCGGTCTGTTTGGAACGATGGCTATTGTCGACGGGCGTTGATGCCGTGCCGTTGGTATTTGCCAGAATCGTTGCATTTTGCGGGTTTGTAGCGCAAGCGTCACTTACTAAGTGGCGTTAAGGGTCTGCTCGTAACCAATCCTGACCCGCCCGCTTATAGGCGCTGGCTTGCCAGCGATGGCGTACGCAATGGCGGTGCAAGGCTCGGGGGCCCCATCGCCGCATAGGTATCTACAAACTTTCAGAAACTGACGAACTCTCCTGTGGCGAGCGGGCTTGCCACAACTGCGCTATCTGCCTGGATTTAGGCGTTGCGGCAAAATTGTGTAGATACCTATGCCTATCGCCGGCAAGCCGGCTCCTACAGTGGGTGCCGTTTGTAGAATCGTCGAAACTTTCGCGCGAGCATCACAGTCAACCATTAACGAACGGAGGCCACTGCCCCGCCAGCCCACGGAGCCACCATGGCTGTGATTCCAGAATGGGTGCCTGTCACGCCCAGCACCCATCACCCGCTTCAAGGTGCTGACGGTCAATACCCACAAGGGCTTCACTGCCCTCAATCGACGCTTCATCCTGCCGGAATTGCGCGAAGCGGTGCGGGTGTCGCAGCGGATGTGGTGTTCTTGCAGGAGGTGCATGGCACCCATGAGCAGCATCCCCGGCGCTACAGCAACTGGCCGAGCATGCCGCAGTATGAGTTTCTCGCCGACAGTATCTGGCCGCAGTTCGCCTACGGGCGCAACGCGGTGTATCCCCATGGCGACCACGGCAATGCACTGCTGTCGAAATTCCAGATCATTCGCTATGACAACCTCGACATCTCCCAGAGCGGCCACGAAAGCCGCGGGCTGCTGCATTGCGTGCTACGCCTGCCGGGCACCGGCCGGAGGTGCATGCCATTTGCGTGCACCTGGGGCTGCGCGAGGTGCACCGCCAACAACAGCTGAAATTGCTGACGCAGCGGGTTGCCGAAATTCCCGACGCAGCGCCGCTGATCGTCGCCGGCGACTTCAATGACTGGCGCCAGCGGGCGGATCGAGCGGCAGCGGCCTGCGGGAAGTGTTTGTGCAGGCCCATGGTAAACCGGCGCGTACGTTTCCGGCGCGCCTGCCCTTACTGCCGCTGGACCGCATTTACGTGCGCAACCTCAAGGTCCATCACGCGCAAGTGCTGACGGCTCGGCCCTGGTCGCACTTGTCTGATCATGCGCCGCTGTCGGTGGAGATAGAGTTATGAACGGCGCCGTGGAACACATCGCCACCGACCTGCCGCCGGATGACGCCAGGACCGGGGATCTGGACTACGGCTGGCAGCCCGGCAACCAGCTGCAACTGCTGGAGAACGGCGAGGCGTACTTCCCAAGGTATTCGAGGCCCTGCGCCAGGCTCGCCAGGAAATCCTCCTGGAGACATTTATTCTGTTCGAAGACAAGGTTGGCCATGAGTTGCACGGGTTCTGATCGAGGCAGCCCAGCGCGGTGTAAAGGTGGTGGTCAGTCTTGATGGCTTTGGCTGCGGCAGACTGGGCCCCGGGTTCGGCGAGTTGGCCCAGGCCGGGGTCACGGTCCAGATGTTCGACCCGGCGCCCAAGACCCTGGGGTTTCGCACCAGCTGGTTTCGCCGCCTGCATCGCAAGATCGTGGTCGTGGACGCTGCGGTGGGGTTTATCGGCGGGATCAATTTTTCTGCAGATCATCTGGCGGACTTCGGTCCCGAGAAGCAGGATTATGCGGTGCAGGTGATCGGGCCGGCCGTGGCGGACCTGCATCACTTTGCCCTGGCGCAAAGTGGGCGCCCGGTGCGTACGCGGCGCGGTTGGCGGCGACGGCAGCAACCGTCATGGGCTGCGCAGGAAGGTGACGGCCTGGTACGCCTGATCTACCGCGACAACCTGCAACACCGCAGCGATATCGAGGAAGCCTACCTGCACGCCCTGCGCCACGCCCGCCAGCGCGTGGTGATCGCCAATGCCTACTTCTTTCCCGGTTATCGCCTGCTACGGGACGCAATGCCGCCCGACGCGGCGTGCAGGTGCAGTTGATCATGCAGCCAGCCCGATGTGCTGATGGCCAAGTTAGCGGCGCGCATGCTCTACGACTATCTGCTCAAGGAAGGCGTGGTGATCCACAGTATTGCCAGCGCCCACTGCACGGCAAGGTGGCCCTGGTGGATGAAGGGTGGAGCACCGTGGGCTCGAGCAACCTCGACCCGCTGAGCCTGGCGCTGAACCTGGAGGCCAATGTGCTGATTCGTGACCGAGGGTTCAATCAACCTTGTTCGAGCGCCTCGAAGACCTGAGCCGCAACCACTGCGAGACCATGCCGGAAAACCGCACGCCGCGCGGCTGGTTGTGGCGGGTGACCGTGGGGTTTGTGGTGTTCCATGTACTGCGGCATTTTCCGGCCTGGACTGGGTGGCTGCCCGCGCATAAACCGCGCTTGAAACCCTTTGTGCATAACGGGAGCCAGGACCATGAGCCAAGCCCACGCGGCTGATGCGCGCGTCACGCGTTCAAACGCTGGAAGAAGCCGCTGACCGTCGCGTTCTTCCTGTTGCTGATCGTGCTGTTTACCCTGCTCGCCCGGCGTATCGACTGGAGCGAAGCATTCGCCACCCTCGGCGACTTCAAGCTGCGCACGTTGGGGATCGCGGCCGGGCTGACCCTGTGCAGTTTCCTGGTGTACGCGTGCTTTGACCTGATCGGGCGGACCTACGTGCGCCAGCCCTTGCGCTGAAGCAGACCCTGCCGGTGGGCATCATCAGTTACGCGTTCTCAACCTCAGCGCCTGGGTCGGCGGGATTGCCATGCGCTACCGGCTGTATTCGCGGCTGGGGGTGAGCAACGGCAATATTGCGAAAATCCTGGCTTGAGCCTGGCCACCAATTGGTTTGGCTATATGGCCTTGGCCGGCGTGGTGTTCAGCAGCGGCCTGGTAACGATGCCGCCGGGCTGAAAACAGTAGCGGCGCCCTGCAAGGTGTCGGCGTGTTGCTGGTAGTGGCGAGCCTCGGCTATCTGGCGGCCTGTCAGTTTTCGAAGAAGCGCGCCTGGTCGATACGCGGGATCGAGATCAACCCGCCGTCGCTGCGCATGGCGTGTCTGCAACTGGCGCTCGGTGCGTTGAACTGGTCGCTGATGGCGGCGGTGATTTTTACCTTGCTGCCGGCCAAGCTCGACTATCCGCTGGTGTTGGGGGTGTTGCTGATCAGCGCGATTGCCGGCGTGGTGACACATATTCCGGCCGGCCTTGGCGTACTGGAGGCGGTGTTTATCGCCCTGCTACAACATGAAGCCTCACGGGGTAGCCTGCTCGCCGGGTTGATTGCCTATCGGGCGATCTATTTTATCTTGCCGTTGCTGGTCGCCCTGGTGATGTACCTCGCAGTGGAGGCGAAGGCCAAGGCCCTGCGGGTGAAGAAAACACCCGCATGAAACCCATCATTGGGATTGGATGATGCTCAACCGCTCGCCCACCACCATCTCGGTGATCCAGTCCACCAGGATCGAGGTGAGGCCTGCTGAGACACCGGGTCGCTCACGAATGGTCGCCACTGTCGATGATCCGATGCGTCAGCGAATGGGTCTGCTGGCATGCAGCGCGGTAGCTCATGATGGTGGCGTGGGGCACATGGTCATCGGTTTCTGATTCGACGATCAACACATCCCCGGTAAAGGCGGCGCAGGCGTGCAGTGCGCGATTGGTTTCGGCGTGCACCAGCGTGCTGCGGTAATCCATCAAGTCGGCTTTATCCAGGTCGCGCTTGGGGTGTGCCATTGCTGGTCGCGATACAGCGCCGCACGCAGCGCCAGCCAGCGCACCGGGCGTAGGGAGGTAAGGATCGCGCCAGGTAGCCCCGTAACTGGTGCCCACCACCGCCACCGCCGAGGTGTCGATGGCGGGTGCGCCAACAGGCGATCATAGGCCGCGAGCAAGTCCGCAGGTTGTCCTGAGTGACCCGCGACAAGGAATGCCATTGCCTGCATGCCCGCGCAAATCAAAGGTGAGGCACACGCAGCCCAGGCCGGCGATACCTTGGCCCGTTCCAGTCGCGCTCCTGGCTACCGCCCC
Source organism: Pseudomonas hygromyciniae (assembly GCF_016925675.1). Classification (NCBI taxonomy): domain Bacteria; kingdom Pseudomonadati; phylum Pseudomonadota; class Gammaproteobacteria; order Pseudomonadales; family Pseudomonadaceae; genus Pseudomonas; species Pseudomonas hygromyciniae. The sequence continues at coordinate 5,300,216 of NZ_CP070506.1, forward strand.
AGCCATGCACGAACAACACCCTGGCACTTTTGACTTGGGACTGAGAAAGGTCCTGCCCATCTGTTCGTCATCGATATCAATGGTGATGGTTTCGCTTCTAGCCGTCATAGGATTTGACCGTTACGTACTTGAGAAGAAAGTCGCTGTTTTCTGCCGGGCCGCGATAGATCTCGATGGCATCGGCGGGCAGTGCTGGTCGATATAGGTCTCCACGGACGACACGCGAATCGCCCGCAGGGTGGGATCGTTGATAAAGCTCTGCAACGCCGCGACCTCCGCGCTGCTGGCGCCGCCCATGCGCCACGATTGCTCCAGCACACCGCTGCGCTGCGTGCCTTGGCTGTCAGGCCCCGGGCGATGTCGTAGTTGCGCCGCGAGGCATAAAAACCAGGATAGGCCTCATCGGCGGCGTTATCGAAGACCTGTGCCTGTTCAATGGCCAGGCGCACGTCCTCGTCCAGCGACAGGGTAAGCAACTCTTCGTAGTACCCCGGCACCACCAGCAGCTCGGAGCCGCCGTAGACCGCTTCGCCCTGCCCGTCCTGGGTCAGGTATTGCTCGCCGCAGAACTGAATACATGACCGCCGATAAAGCTTTGGCCGACGCTGTGCGTCACCACATCCTGCAGGTCTTGCTCCAACACCACACCTTTGGCGAACAGGTCGGATACATCGGCGCGGGCGAGGATTGCGTCGGATTGCTTGAGGCTTTCGACCACCTCCTGGCCCCGACCGGCGCAGGCATGCACCTGCTTCAGGCGAATCGGCCCCAACTCCAGCAACTGCATGGCCGCGCGAGCATCTTGCACGGCAAACACGCCTAAGCCGCCGAGCACCACTGCGCGAACCCGCTCGGCAAACAACGGCGACCAGCCCTCGGGCGCCACCGCGCCGGGGCCGTGCAGGCCGGGGTAATGGCTTTGGTGCAGATGAAATCGTGGTCGACGTAACCACCCCACAAGTCCTCCGGGCCCTTCACTCCCAGGCTGAGTGCCTGGGCAGGTCCCACCAGGGTCTGGGTGGGCAGCAGGTACAGATCCGCCTGGGCGTGCAGGTCGAGGCTGTAGCTACCGCCGTAGTCGAGCCCGAGGATCTGCGCCAGCCAGCGAGCGAGGGCGCGCGTTGGTTTCCACTTCGTGAAGGGGCGTCGGGCCGGATCGAGTGGGCCACCACGATTTTCTTACGGTTGGTCGGGGTCATGCGTCCCCTTGGGCAAGGCTTGCAGGTGTGTAGCACGAGGGTTGCAGGTTCAGGCCAAGCTGCAATCGGGGCAAAGGGTTGGCAGATCAAGCGGTTAGCGTGAAGGAGATGGCATTTGGCCTGCCTCATTCTGCACGAAGCGTGATCAAGGGTCCGGCGTTCTGCACGATGCCGGGCCAGTCAGCGGGAAAAAATGTAGGAGCGAGCTTGCTCGCGATAGCGGTGGGTCAGGCAAGATGCACTTACTGATAGATGCCATCGCGAGCAAGCTCGCTCCTACATGGGTGGGGTGTATCTGGTGATCAGCGGGTGCCTTTACCCCGAACCGGTTGCGGTAATCATTGGGCGCAAGGCCGGTGATTTTTTTGAAGGTTGCGCGAAAGGCACTGGGGTCTTGATAACCCACGGTCCAGGCAATCTGGTCGATGGTGGTATTGGTAAGCTCGAGCATCTGCCGCGCCTTGCCGACTCGCAGGTGCTGGCAATATTCGGTGGGTTTCAGGCCGGTGGCATTGCGAAAACGGCGCAGGAAGGTGCGCTCTTCCAGGCCGGCTGCCTGTGCCATCGTCGCGAGCGATACGTCCACCGCACCGCTGGCCTGCAAAGCGTGCTGACCTTGAGGATCGCCCCGTCACCATGGCTCAGGATCGGCGCAAAATTGCTGCCGCACTGGCTGGCGCTGTCACTGTGCTCAATCACCAGAAAACGCGCAGTGCCAGCGGCGATGCTCGGCCCATGAGGCGGTCGACCAGGCGCAGGCCCAGTTCGACCAGGCCATCAGCCCGGCGGTGGTAATCAGGTCGCCATCATCGACGATAGGTTTGTCGGCCTCCGCGCACCGCGGGAAAACGACTGGCGAAGGTGCTGGCCGAAGACCAGTGGGTGGTGGCGCTGCGCCCATCGAGCAAACCGCTGCGCGCCAGCATGATCGAGCCGATGCACACGCCTCCCAGCACTGTGCCCGCGCATGTTGCTCGCGCAGCCGCTGCAACAGCCGGGGCGGCGCCTGTTCTTCGCAGAATTCACCAATCGAGGGCAGTACCAGCACCGCCATCAAGGGTTGTTCAGGCCCAGGCAGGCTGTCGAAAGCCCGAACAGGAGTACCATCGCCACCCACCTGCCAATGGCTGATACGCAACACGGGCAACTGCTCGGCCTGATGCTCGGCGGCGATGCGATTGGCGACCCCAAACAGGTCGGTCAAGCCGTGTACCGCGGCCATCTGCGCACCGCTGTAAATCAGCACGCCAAGCTCGACGATCGAGCGTTCCAGAGCCATTGTCAGTTTTCCCCTGTTATTGTCGGTGCAGCCAATCCCGAGCCTCGCGCCAGCCACGATACTGGACGCATCAGCCCATCACGAGAAAATACTCATGGCCAAGCAAGCACTTATCCTAATTGATATCCAGAACGACTACTTCCCCCAGGGCAAATGGCCACTGGCTGGTGTCGAGGCTGCCGCAGACAAGGCACAACAACTGCTCCAGGCGTTTCGCCAGGCCGGTGATGCGGTGATCCATGTGCGCCATGAGTTCACTTCTGACGACGCCCCTTCTTCACGCCAGGTTCGAAGGCGCGCACTTGCATCCCAAGGTGCTGAACGAAAACGACGAACCGGTGGTACTCAAGCATTTTGTAAATGCCTTTCGCCAAACCAACCTGCGCGATCTGCTGAACAGCGCAGCATCACCGACCTGGTGGTGGTGGGCAGCATGAGCCACATGTGTATCGACGCAGTGGTTCGGGCAGCGGCGGATTATGGCTACACCGTTACGGTGATCCACGATGCCTGTGCCACCCGTGACCTGGAGTTCAATGGCAAGACCGTTGCGGCGGCCCAGGTGCATGAGGCCTGTATGGCGTCGCTGGCATTTGCCTATGCCAGCGTGGTTTCGGCGGACGAGTTCCTGAAGGCCTGAAGGCTGACTGTCAGCGCGTGGCGATGATGAACAGGCGTGAAACGGCAGCAACACCGTGCCATCGGCCAGGGCCGGATAAGCCTCGCGGATGTGCGCCAGATAGGCGTCGAGGAAGGCGCCTTGCTCGGCCTCGTCCAGCGGCGCAGAATGGCCGCAGGCCCGTCCCTGAACCACCCACCACCGCCTCATGGCCGGTGAGCGGGTGGTAATAAGTGGTGTGCCATACATCCACGGCACTGCAATGCTTGCTCAACAGTTCGAAGTAATAACTTGCCGGGTGACGAGCCTCATGTTTGACCGCGCCGATCTTGTTCGCCCACGGCCCTTGCGCTGCCACTTCACGGGCCAGGCGGTGAGCGGGCTCGTTGAGATTGTCCGGGGTTTGCACTGCCAGCGTCCCGCCCGGTGTCAGTTGCGCCACCAGGTGCGGATAGAGGCTGGCGTGGTCGGGCACCCATTGCAGCGAGGCGTTGGCGAGGATCACATCGAACTGTTGCCCAGGCTTCCAGGCGCCGATATCGGCCAATTCAAAGCGCAGTGCCGGTAGCCGCCCGCGGGCGCTGACCAGCATGTCCCGTGAACCGTCCAAGCCAGTAATCGTTGCGTGAGGAAACGTTCGGCCAACACCTCGGTGGAGCTGCCGGGGCCACAACCCAGGTCGACCGCAGTGCGCATTACCAGCAGGAATGGCGGCGACCAGGTCCCGGACGGGACGGGTGCGCTGTTGTTCAAACATCGAATACGCTGGGCAGACCAGGTCATCAGGGCTTCCTTCTGGGGTAAGGGAATGCGCTACAGCTTAAGTCTCGTGGCACACGGGGACAAATGCCAGGCCTCCGGAATTTCCCTATAAACAAGAAACCCCCGAGGCAAAGCCACCGGGGGTTCCTGGTGTTACGGGATAGTCCGGGCCAAGGTGGCCTAGAACGGTTATGAGTACCAGACAGTCAGCAAGACTAACGACTGAGTGGGCTTAAGCTCATATCTTATTGGGCATTGACGGATCATCATTACTGACGCCCCGGGCCTCGTAGACACCTCCATGCCTTAAAATGAGGCCAATCAGGAGGTGCCATGAGCAACCCGCGTTATCCCGAAGAATTCAAAATCAAGCAGTCAATCAAGTGACTGAAAAGAAGCTGCCTGTCGCTGAGGTAGCCGCCCGTCTCGGCGTGTCGACGCATAGCCTCTATGCCTGGATAAAGCGCCACAGCAAACCTCAAGAAGAACGGCAGCAGGATGATGATCAGCACGCTGAGCTACGTCGTCTGCGAGCGGAACTCAAGCGCGTCACTGAAGAGCGAGACATATTAAAAAGGCCGCCGCGTACTTTGCCAAGGAGTGCGGCTGAAGTACGCCTTTATCAAGCAGCGCGCGGGCGACTATTCGATTCGACGGCTTTGCCTGACGCTGAAAGTCCATCCCAGCGGTTATTACGCCTGGCTGTCTGAGCCGCAATCTGTACGCGCTAAAGACGACCAGCGACTGCTGGGTTTGATCAAGCATTCCTGGTTGGAGAGCGGTGGCGTTTATGGCTATCGCAAAATCCACGACGATCTGCGCGAGGTCGGTGAGGATTGTGGTCGTCATCGTGTGGCGAGGCTGATGCGTCTTGAAGGTCTGCGTTCTCGGACAGGTTATCGACGCCGCCCTGGAAAGTACGGCGGTAAGCCAGCAGTCGTCTCACCCAATTTGCTGAAGCGCCAGTTCGATGTTGTGGAACCCAACAAGGTTTGGGTAACCGACATCACGTACATTCGTACGTATGAAGGCTGGTTGTATTTGGCGGTGGTACTGGATCTGTTTTCTCGGCAGGTCGTTGGCTGGTCAATGAAGTCGCAGATGACCAGTGATTTGGCTATTGATGCGTTGTTGATGGCGGGTTGGAGGCGTAAACCGAAGCAAGAGGTGATGGTTCATTCCGACCAAGGCAGCCAGTACAGCAGCTCCGATTGGCGCAGCTTTTTGAAGGCAAACAATTTGGTTGCCAGCATGAGTCGCCGAGGCAACTGTCATGACAACGCCGTGGCCGAGCGCTTTTTCCAGCTTCTGAAACGGGAACGGATCAGCGAAAAATCTACACCACGCGGAAGATGCTCGGAGTGATGTGTTTGATTACATCGAGATGTTCTACAACGTAAAACGCCGCCATGGTTTCAACAATCAGCTGTCACCGGTAGAGTTTGAAAAGCGTTACGCAATGAGCTTGCAAGGTGTCTAGAGAATCCGGGGCGATTCAGACTCCAGCGGTCGGCACCGTAGATACCGTCTTCTTCGCCGCCTGAGCCTTGCCAAGCTGAAGGCGGATACTGTCACGATGACTTTGAGTCTTTCGAGCTTGTTGGCATCACCCTTAACGCAGACTTGCTCAGTGCAATTCAGGCAGTCACGGTGCTTCTGACACGGAAGCATTGAATAGTCATGCACGCAGAAGCCGAAAATTGTGATGTGGGCAATTCCACCCCGTGGTGTCAAGGTCAGCCAACGTCACTGGCGCGTTCTCCTGATCTTGGTCAACGCGACACCAATACCCGCTTCCCTGGCCATCTCTACGTGCTCATCGGCTGTCATGTGGTTGTAGGTAGCGTTCTGCTGGATGTTGGCTCGCCCTGACCATTTAGCAATGTCCAATTGGCCTAAGCTGCCGCGCTGAGCCAGCGTATTCAGGTAGTGCCGAACTTGATGAGACCCCATAGAAATAGGGGTTCCATCAGGATTTTTATAGCCATTCCGTTCCCAGATGCTGCGCTCTTGGCCATCGATGTAGTTGATGTCGGTGGTGAACGTACTCTCCCGGAGACCAGACAACGATCGGTCGTGCTGGATAATCCATCCTCAGTTCGTTTTGTCTAAAACAGCAGAGCGCCTCGGAATACTTGATGTGCCGCTCTTTGTTGAGCCACGGCCACCCTTCGGCAGCTTGCTGTGCATGAAACCGTTCAGAAACCGCAATGTGACGTAGCCGTTCTCTGCATAAAAGGCCGGAAATGGTTTGTAGGATTTCATTCCCGCTTTCAGCTTAGCGGTAGCTACCGCCGCTACGTCACTGGATCTAACCCCAGAGCAAGGCATGCTTGGGTGTCACTTAGAGGGTGATCTTCACCGAAGTTAGGACAGTTTTCATGGCGATAGAACTTATCCGGATGGCTTTCAAGCCACTTCGAGCATGCGCCCCGGCTCGGACATTTCTGTGAGACGGCGAACCGCTTCCTCAGCCGTTTGCACCAGAACAGTAGGAAGCCATTTAATATCAGATTCATATCCCTTCCTGCGTAAAGCCTGAGCCCGAGACGCTTTACGCCTTTGCTGTCGGTCTCCCGGTGCAGGCAGTTGAGGGGAAGGTCTTGTACTTCGCTGATGCGAGATGGAGCGCACATGCATAGCGCAAAGATTGATGTAGTGAAGCGATCTCGCGCGCCCTGAAGGTCATTGCTGAACATCTCCGCTATTGCCTGAAGCGTTCGCTCTGGAGGCATTTTGTCCTCGCGCCGTTGCTTGCCGACGGAATCAGTACGATGAATCTCCTTGGGTTTTTTACTGGGTCTTCAGGGAAATTGGTGCTGGGATGATTCGGCTTTCATTGAGGAATTCAACGAGTTTCGCCGCTGATGCCCGCTTGATATGAACTTGCGCCGTAAGTAAACGCTACCTTGGCGGTTCATCAAGACACTGATATCGGTCTGCGTGATGTCAGCACAGCCTTTAATTTCAAGCAAAGCAGCTTCAACGCAGCGAATGGCCTTGAACTCATTCTTCAGCTTCCTAGGGTTATGGCTTGTGATAACGAACGTATGCCTTGGCGAATGGAATGATGCCTGCGTCCGGAAGCTGCGCTTCGCTATAGCCACGAGACGGAGCACCTTTGAAGTTACCTACACCTGGCCACGTATCGTCGTACAATCCAGATCGGCACCAAACACTGTAAGCCTTCTCGGCACATGACGATGAACTCATCAAGGTTCTGCCGGCTGGCAGCTTGGGCCTTCGGAACAAACTGAAAGATGTTAGACATTGGCGAGATCGCTCTTCATGGCATTGCAACGAGTTACTACATCACTAACTGCAAGAATGAGTCGGTCATTGACGGATGCGATCTTCAGGTCGCCTGTGCCTTCATAAACGCTGTCACGCTCAAGAATTAGCTGATCTAAGACATCCTCATGAGGTCCATCCAGCCAAGGCTGAAAATGCGAACAGGTGTAACAGGCGACCGGGGCCAGAGCTCCACAAAACCCATAGCTCCCGCAGCTACCGACGTTGCCACCTGCACTGCAATTCGCTTGAACGATCCCCCACGGCGAGCCTTGGCCTCATCAACGACAAGGACGCCTTGGAACGCTTGCGCAAGTGGAGCTAACTGTAGCGCTACAGCTTTATCGATGCGCTCAACGATCTCGGGAATGTTCCTCACATAGACACCAGCATTTTGGATGTCGGAGGATCAAGCGCTTCGCGATGATGTATTCGCCCCTGCCCCCTCGCGAGGTTGGTCCCGGAGGGTGTAGCGGAAGCGATATGGGTTGATGTTGGTGTAAGCGCCAGTTCGGTGGCTGATAACGGCGATCACTTCTTTAACGCTCGACATCGAGTAACCGATCTCATTCACGCGGGCATGCAAAAATCTCCTGCCAGTTGCGACTCAAGATCTTTGTTCGTGTCGTAGTGTTTGAAGGTCGGAAACAGTGGCAGCTCGGACACAAGATTCTGCCGGATAGATCCACCGAGAAGATTAGAAATAACTGATTTGACATGGCCTACCTGCTCCTGAAGAAGGGTCCACAAGTCCTCAACAACTTCAAACTTAGAGAACGACTGACGCCACCCCGTGCTTTTGCTTACCACGCGGAAAATTGATGAAGTAACGCTGCCCAACAGGGATAAGGTCTTTAATCTTCAATGCTGCAATTTGAGCTGGGCGCCTGCCAGTCATAGCTAAAATCATCGCGAAGCAAGTTTGTCCAAATCTAGTTTTCCAATCGCATAACAATCAAGCACGCCTGAGACAATAGCTTCCATCTCAATATCTGTAAGCGGCCCATTTTCTGGACACATCGATTGTACTGCGTAGCCTTTTTCATTCCCTTTTATCCTCCAGCCCTCCATCATTTTCAGGGTATCGGCGGAGGCTCCAGGATATCCAAGACTGACCCATGTGCGATGAATGCACGCAAGAGCTGAGCTCCCAATCAGCATCAGCTATCTGTGGCGATACGAGATCATCGATTCCGACTGAATAGTGGGAGAGAATGAGTTGCTTCAAAATAAGATTTGAATCGGCGGTACAGTGACATAGTGTAATGCGCTGAACAGGTTTCTCCATAGATGGCCAAACCTGCCTAAATGTGCGCTTGAAATCATCATTCAGAAATGAGGGAAAAGTATCGAGGAAGAATCTGATATCTTTACTCAGCCTCCAATGGCTTGAATATATCTCCACCTCATAGCCATCTTTGGAGACAATGAAGTGCGCTCATACCGAGCTAGAGCAGCATTATTATTCATGATCATCAGAGGATTTCCCCATGTGCTTTTTTGCAAGCCCATCACAGCCTTTCCAGCCGCTTCTTGATATGGCGCTTGTTATAAATTGACGCTGTGCCAGAAGTTTCACTCCACCCCATCAAGTAAGAGCGGAGTTGTTGTTCTCGCTCAGGGGTTACGCCGTCTTTATCGCGGCTCCTCGAAAATATGTAGTTCCAATGGTGCCGAAGGGCATGGGTATGCAGACCAGAAAATTCATCGGCTAGAGTCGACAGAGTTGCAATAAATTTTCCGAAGCCAGAATTAGAAAGCGGCCAGCCCACAGTCTGTCCTGAACGATGAATCACAAAGATATCCATGCTTACGAGCACCCGGAATCTTGTTGCGGAATTTGGCGATATGCTCATGGATTCGCTGCATGAGCTCAGGGATCAGAGGAAATGTACGCTCCCGCGTCTTAGCGACTGGCTGATAAGTTCTTGGATCGCCAGCAGAGTCTGCTCGTCGCACGATCCTGACCGTATTTTTCGCAAAATCGAAGTCTTCACTTCTGAGGTTCAGCAGTTCTCCACGCCGCATCCCTGTGAGACGAAGAATTGTGAACATCAATGCGTTCCGAAATTGAAGGCCAACGTCGGCAACCGGGTTGGATTCGCTGCCTGGCTTTAGAATTTCTTCAACCATATCCAAAACGGAGTCATCCAGATGGGAATCAGATGTGCCTTCTTCAGTTTTATCGCCAATCTTCGGTCGATTTGCTTTGATCTGAGCCACCATGGCATCAATTTCCTGCGCACTGGTCTCTGTTACTGGGTGCAATCTGCCTGCAAGAAATCGGACGTACCCAGCGATAACAGTGATTCAGTTGTACTGATTGTCCTGGGCGACCCTTCTTCGACGGCCTTTAGGGACGACCTGCTTGTCCTTTGACACATATCTTCAGAGGCTTTTGCATGAAGTCCCGCAAAGAATGATCTCATGACGACAAAGCAGCTCGCTCTGCTTAAAACGCGACTCTAGATCAAGGCCGTAGTAACTCTGCCAGGCGCATATCGCCTTGAGCGCCGATAGCGCGTTATTGATAGTGTTAATGGAAAGCGAGCGCCCACGCATCTCGGCAGTCACGTACAGCGCGGGGTAATAAAGCGGCATGCCGGCGTTATCGACGAGGATAGAAAACCTCTCTCCTGATTCCGCCTGAAACCGTCTGATTGCTAACTGCATACCCACCTCGAATTCCTTACGTAAATTCAAGGTAGGAACCTAGTTAAAACACGTCAATTTTTTTACAACGCGAAAACGAAAGCCCCTGCAATGCGGGGGCTTCCAGAAGAAACTTTACAAAGAAGTCTCTACGGCTCCTCAGAAGGGAATATCGTCATCAAAGCTGTCGAAATCAGCAGCCGGTTGCGGTGCCGCCTGCTGTGGCGCTGGGCGCGACTCACGCTGTGGCTGCTGGCTTGGCTGTGGACGCGACTGCTGTGGGCGCGGTGCCGATTGGACATGCCGCCCTGGCCCTGTTGGTCGCCCTGTGGACGGCCGCCCAGCAGTTGCATGGTGCCTTGCATATCAACCACGATTTCGGTGGTGTAACGCTTGATACCGTCTTTTTCCCACTCGCGGGTCTGCAGTTTGCCTTCGATGCAGACCTGCGAACCCTGGCGCGTATTCACCGGCGATCTCTGCAACCTTGCTGAACATCGATACACGGTGCCATTCGGTTTCTCGACCTTCTGGCCGGTCTGCTTGTCGGTCCATTGTTCGCTGGTCGCCAGACTCAGGTTGGTCACGGCGTTACCGTTAGGCAAGTAGCGAACTTCGGGATCCTGGCCGCATGTACCGACCAATATGACTTGTTTACCCCCACGGGCCATAACGTTCTCCTAGGCTGGGCGCGCTGTCGGCACTGGGTTGACCAGTTGCTCGAGCGTCGCGCGATCCATAATTCGGTGTCCAATTTGATGTAAATGGTCGCCTCTTCAGCGACCACGACTGCATCTGTTACCCCTACGACGGCCTTCAGGCGCTCTACCAGACCGCTTTCACGGATCGCCTCCGGCGATAGCGGCAAACGCAGACTTGTGACGTAGGGAGGTTCGCGCATGGTAACAGCAAAGACCAGCCAAAGTGCAGCCAGCCCGGCGCATCCGAGGAACACAACTGACAACCGCCATGCTGGAACATCCAGCCGCCCATGATGCCGCCCAGCGCCGAACCGAGGAACTGACTGCTGGAATAAACCCCATCGCCGTGCCTTTGCCGCCTGCCGGTGAAACTTTACTGATCAGCGAACGCAGTGACGCCTCCAGCAGGTTGAACGCAGTGAAAATTACACCGTGCCGATTACCATGCCCGTAGGCTGTCGCCGAACTGCCAGAAGAATAGTTCAGTGAGCATCAATGTCGCGACGGCACCGAGCAAAACTCGTTTCATTTGCGTTTCTTCTCGCCATAGATGATGAACGGGATCATGGCGAAGAATGAAATCAACAAGGCGGTGAGATAGACCCACCAGTGCTGTTCCCTGGGCAATCCGGCTTTTCCACCAGCGCCAGGGCAACGCGACGAAGCTGCACATCAGCATCGCATGCAATACAAAGATACCTAAATCCAGGCGCAGCAAGTCCGGGTGCTTGAGCGTCGGCAGCAGCGCTTGCTTTGCCACGCCCGATTCACGGTGCTGCAGCGGCCCGGTGGAGCGCGGCACCATAAAGGCCACGATCACGATGCCGAACAGCGCCATGCCCCCAGTGGCGAGGAATAGGCCGTGCAATCGAACGCACGGGTCAGCAGCGGGCCAACCACCATCGCAACGGCAAACGAAAGACCGATGGTCATGCCAATCATGGCCAGGGCCTTGGTACGATGCTGCTCGCGGGTCAGATCTGACAGCAGTGCCATCACCGCCGCAGAAATCGCCCCGGCACCTTGCAGGATACGTCCGGCGATCACGCCCCAGATCGAATCGGCATTGGCCGCCAACACGCTGCCCAGGGCGAACACGATCAGCCCCAGGTAGATCAATGGCCGGCGGCCAATGCGGTCGGAAATGATCCCGAACGGAATCTGGAAAATCGCCTGGGTCAGACCATAGGCGCCAATCGCCAGGCCAATCAAGGCTGGGGTCGCGCCTGCGAGGTCCATGCCATAGGTCGCCAGTACCGGCAACACCATGAACATGCCCAGCATACGGAAGGCGAACACCAGGGCCAGACCGCTTGCCGCTCGGGTCTCGCCGCTACTCATGCGTTCGCTGTGGGGATCGTGCATGGAAAAACCTCGTGTGAACCGGCGTGATTCTACCAGTCCCATCGATTGAGAGGGTATATGCGGCGCTTTGCCGCGCAGCTTTCATGTAAGGCTGAAATGGGCAAACTGACAGTGTATATTCATCCAGTCTTTAGCCGTATACTCCTGCATTATTTATACGCCTGCCGTGCGAGGCCATCTTGGACAAGATCCTGATTCGTGGGGCAGAACCCACAACCTGAAGAACATCGACCTGACCCTGCCCCGGGACAAACACTGATTGTCATCACCGGCTTGCCGGGTCCGGCAAGTCATCGCTGGCGTTCGATACGCCATATGCCGAGGGCCAGCGTCGTTATGTGAGTCGCTGTCGGCCTATGCCCGGCAGTTCCTGTCGATGATGGAAAAGCCTGATGTCGACACCATTGAAGGCCTGTCGCCAGCCATTTCCATCGAACAAAAGTCGACCTCCACAACCCTCGCTCCACCGTGGGCACCATTACCGAAATTTACGATTACCTGCGCTTGCTGTGCGCGCGCGCGGTATTCCACGCTGCCCGGATCACGATGTTCCGCTGGAAGCCCAGACCGTCAGCCAGATGGTTGACCTGGTGCTAGCACAGCCGGAAGGCGCCAATGATGCTGCTGGCTCAGGTGATCCGCAGGCACAAGGGCGAACACCTCTGTGTTCGAAGAGCTGCGCGCCCAGGGTTTTGTCCGTGCCCGGATCAACGGCAAGCTCTATGAGCTGGATGAAGCTCAAGCTGGACAAGCAGAAGAAGCACACCATCGATGTAGTAGTCGACCGGTTCAAGGTGCGTGCCGATCTGCAGCAGCGCCGGCGGAGTCGTTCGAAACCGCGCTGAAACTGGCGGACGGTATCGCCCTGGTTGCCCCGATGGACGACGAGCCAGGCGAAGAAATCATCTTCTCCGCACGCTTTGCCTGCCCGATCTGCGGCCACGCCATCGGCGAGCTGGAACCCAAGCTGTTCTCCTTCAACAACCCGGCCGGCGCCTGTCCGACCTGTGATGGGTTGGGGTCAAGCAGTTCTTCGACATCAAGCGCCTGGTCAATGGCGACCTGACGCTGGCGGAGGGTGCAATACGCGGCTGGGATCGGCGCAATGTCTACTACTTCAGATGCTCGGGTCGTTGGCCGCCCACTACAAATTCAGCCTGGGGGTGCCGTTCAACGAGCTGCCAGCAGAGCAACAGAAAATCATCCTGCATGGCAGCGGCTCCCAGAACGTCGATTTCAAATACCTGAATGACCGTGGCGATATCGTCAAGCGCTCCCACCCATTCGAAGGCATCGTGCCCAACCTGGAGCGCCGCTATCGGGAAACCGAGTCGGCCAGCGTGCGCGAGGAGCTGGCGTTCCTCGGCACACAGCCCTGCCCGGATTGCCGGGGCACTCGCTTGCGTCGCGAGGCGCGCCACGTGTGGGTAGGTGAGAAGACATTGCCGGCGGTGACCAGCCTGCCCATCGGTGATGCCTGCGAATACTTCGGCGTATTGAAGCTGACCGGGCGACGCGGCGAGATTGCCGACAAGATCCTCAAGGAGATCCGCGAGCGCTTGCAGTTCCTGGTCAACGTGGGCTGGATTACCTGTCCCTGGATCGCAGTGCCGACACGCTGTCCGGCGGCGAGGCCCAGCGCATTCGTCTGGCCAGCCAGATCGGCGCGGGCCTGGTGGGCGTGCTGTACATCCTCGACGAGCCCTCCATCGGCCTGCACCAGCGCGACAATGATCGTTTGCTGGGCACGCTCAAGCACCTGCGCATATCGGCAATACGGTGATCGTGGTCGAACACGATGAGGATGCCATTCGCCTGGCGGACTATGTGGTCGATATCGGCCCCGGCGCGGGCGTCCATGGCGGGCACATCGTTGCCCAGGGCACACCAGCTGAAGTCATGGCCCATCCGGACTCCCTGACCGGCAAATACTTGTCTGGCCGGGTAAAAATCGAAGTGCCAGCAAACGTACGCCACGTAACAAAAACAGGCGCTGCATCTCAAGGGCGCACGCGGCAACAACCTGCGCAATGTTGACCTGGAAATCCCTTTGGGCCTGCTGACCTGCGTCACGGGTGTATCCGTTCGGCAAGTCCACGTTGATCAACAACACATTGTTCCCCTCAGCGCCACAGCGCTGAATAGCGCCACCACCCTGGAAGCTGCAGCGCATGACAGCATCAAGGGCCTGGAGCTCCTGGACAAGGTGGTGGATATCGACCAAAGCCGGATGGTCGCACCCCCGCTCTCAACCCGCGACCTACACCGGGCTGTTCACGCCGATTCGCGAGCTATTCGCCGGTGTGCCGGAGTCCCGGTCCCGTGGTTATGGGCCTGGGCGCTTCTCCTTCAACGTCAAGGGCGGGCGCTGCAGGCGTGCCAGGGCGACGGTTTGATCAAGGTGGAGATGCACTTCCTGCCGGACATCTACGTGCCGTGCGATGTGTGCAGAGTAAGCGCTACAACCGCGAAACCCTGGAGATCAAATACAAGGGCAAGAACATCCATGAAACCCTCGAGATGACCATCGAGGAAGCGCGGGTGTTCTTTGACGCAGTGCGGGGCCTGGCACGCTCCAGACCTTGATGGACGTGGGCTTGTCGTATATCAAACTGGGGCAGTCGGCGACCACTTATCCGGTGGCGAGGCGCAGCGGGTGAAGCTGTCTCGCGAACTGTCCAAGCGCGATACCGGCAAGACCCTGTATATCCTCGATGAACCGACTACCGGTCTGCGCTTCGCGGACATCCAGCAATTGCTCGACGTACTGCACCGGCTACGCGATCACGGCAACACCGTGGTGGTGATCGAGCACAATCTGGATGTGATCAAGACGGCAGACTGGCTGGTGGACCTCGGCCCGGAGGGCGGTTCCAAGGGTGGGCAGATTATTGCGGTGGGTACGCCGGAGCAGGTCTCCGAGATGCCGCAATCCCACACTGGTTACTATCTGAAGCCGTTGCTGGCGCGCGACCGGGCCTGATTTTTCGGGCCCAGCAAAACCCTGTCACCGTAGCGGTGACAGGGGCTTTTTCATTGCCGGCGAAATCAGAACTGCGATTGCGGTAGTTTTCCAGACCGATCAACTTGATCAGACCCAACTGCTTTTCTAGCCAGTAGGTGTGATCTTCTTCAGTATCGTTCAACTGTACGCGCAGGATTTCACGGGTCACGTAGTCGTTGTGCTTCTCGCAAAGCTCAATGCCTTTGCACAGTGCAGCGCGAACCTTGTACTCCAGGCGCAAGTCGCTGGCGAGCATCTCAGGCACCGTGGTGCCAGTATCCAGGTCGTCAGGACGCATACGCGGCGTGCCTTCGAGCATCAGGATGCGGCGCATCAGCGCGTCGGCATGCTGTGCCTCTTCTTCCATTTCGTGGTTGATACGCTCGTAGAGCTCGGTAAACCCCAGTCTTCGTACATGCGCGAGTGAATGAAATATTGGTCACGAGCTGCCAGTTCGCCCGTCAGCAACGTGTTGAGGTAATCGATTACGTCGGGGTGACCTTGCATCGCCCTACATCTCCCTGCTTGAAAGGCCTTAGTTTGAACCATGCTGACCTGCAGGTCACGGGACGAACGGCAGAAAAGTGAAGATTTTCAGAGAAAAGTAGCTGAAATAACGCAAAAACCGCCCAAATGAGGGCGGTTCTGCTTATCACTTAGAGTTAGTTAAGCGCTACACCCAGCGCAGTTGCTATTCCTTCTCCATAGGCTGGATCGGCCTTGAAGAAGTGCTGCAACTGACGCTGAACCACATCACTGGAAACCCCAGTCATTGCACCAGCGATGTTGTTGATCAACAGCGCTTTTGCTCAACATTCATCAGGCGGAACAGCGCACCGGCGTGGCTGTAGTAATCAGTGTCTTCACGGTGATCGTAACGATCTGCCGCGCCACTGAGTGCCAAGGCAGGTTCTGCGTACTGCGGAGCCTGTTTGGGTGCGTCGGCGTAGCTATTAGGCTCGTAGTTGGGAGCCGCGCCACCGTTGCTACCAAATGCCATGGAGCCATCACGTTGGTAGTTGCTGACTGGACTACGCGCAGCATTCACTGACAAGTGCTGATGGTTAGTGCCAATACGGTAGCGGTGCGCGTCAGCGTAAGCGAACACACGGCCTTGCAGCATGCGATCCGGAGACAAACCGACACCTGGCACCATGTTGCTTGACCGAACGCTGCCTGCTCCACTTCGGCGAAGTAGTTCAGCGGGTTGCGGTTCAACTCAATTCGCCGACTTCAATCAGCGGAAACTCTTTCTGCGACCAGGTTTTGGTCACGTCGAAGGGATTCTCATAGTGAGCGTTGGCCTGGGCTTCAGTCATGATCTGGATGCAGACGCGCCATTTCGGGAAGTCGCCGCGCTCAATGGCCTCGAACAGATCACGCTGGGCGTAGTCCGGGTCAGTACCAGCAAGGCGTGCAGCATCGGCAGGTGCCAGGTTCTTGATGCCTTGCTTGGTTTTGTAGTGCCACTTCACCCAATGACGCTCGCCATTTGCGCTGATCAAGCTGTAGGTATGACTACCGAAGCCGTGCATGTGTCGGTAGCCGTCCGGGATGCCACGATCCGAGAACAGAATAGTGACCTGGTGCAGTGCCTCAGGCGAATGCGACCAGAAGTCCCACATCATCTGCGCACTTTTCAAGTTGCTTTGCGGCAGGCGCTTTTGGGTGTGAATAAAATCAGGGAATTTCAGCGGGTCCCGGATAAAGAACACAGGGTGTTGTTCCCGACAATATCCCAGTTGCCTTCTTCGGTGTAGAACTTCAACGCAAAGCCACGCGGGTCGCGTTCGGTATCTGCCGAGCCGCGCTCGCCACCGACTGTAGAGAAGCGCAGGAAAGTCGGCGTCTGCTTACCGACAGCTTCAAACAGCTTGGCGCTGGTGATTGAGTGATGCTTTGGTGACCGTGAAGGTTCCGTACGCTCCCGAGCCTTTGGCGTGTACACGGCGCTCTGGGATGTTTTCACGGTTGAAGTGGGCAAGTTTCTCGATCAGGTGAAAGTCGTCGAGCAGCAACGGGCCACGTGGGCCTGCAGAACAGGAATTTGATTATCCGCAACGGAGCGCCGCTGGCAGTGGTAAGGGTTTGTGGCTCATGCTCAACCTCCTCAGGTCAGTCTTGGAACTGCCGGCTAATCGGCTTGAAGGAGTATTGACCAGGAAGATGACACCATCAAATTTATTAAATTATGCATATCGATAGCTAATTACTAACGATGTACTGGCTCGCATAGCCAAAATTCAATCAAGACCCGCCATGGGCTTTTCTATCGCCCACAAAAACCGGGCACTAGGCCCGGTTTTTTTTAGCGACTGTCGTCTTACTCGGCGGATACAGCTTCGCCAGCAGTAGCACGATCAACCAACTCGACGTACGCCATAGGCGCGTTGTCGCCAGTGCGGAAACCGCACTTGAGGATGCGCAGGTAGCCACCTCACGGGTAGCGTAACGCTTGCCCAGGTCGTTGAAGAGCTTTCCAACGATAGCTTTCGAACGGGTACGGTCGAAAGCCAGACGGCGGTTAGCCAGGCTGTTCGTCTTGGCCAACGTGATCAGCGGCTCAGCAACGCGACGCAGTTCTTTGGCTTTCGGCAGTGTAGTTTTGATCAGCTCGTGCTCGAACAGCGACACCGCCATGTTTTGAAACATGGCCTTGCGGTGCGAGCTGGTACGGCTCAGGTGACGACCACTTTTACGATGACGCATGGTTCATTCCTTACCAAACTCACGTTCGGTGATTACGACGATCAGGCAGTCGCCTTGTCGTCCTTCTTTAGCTTGCAGGCGGCCAGTTGTCGAGGCGCATGCCGAGGGACAGACTGCGGGAGGCCAGAACGTCCTTGATTTCAGTCAAGGATTTCTTGCCAGGTTCGGATCTTCAACAGTTCTACTTCGGTGCGCTGGATCAGGTCACCGATGTAGTAAATGTTTTCCGCCTTAAGGCAGTTAGCCGAACGTACAGTCAGTTCCAGATCGTCAACCGGGCGAAGCAGGATCGGATCGATCTCGTCTTCCTGCTCGATTACCACTGGTTCGCTGTCACCCTTGAGGTCGACGAACGCAGCCAACTGCTGTTGCAGAATGGTTGCAGCGCGGCGAATAGCCTCTTCAGGATCCAGAGTACCGTTGGTTTCCAGATCAATAACCAGCTTATCCAGGTTAGTACGCTGCTCGACACGGGCGTTTTCCACCACGTATGCGATACGGCGAACCGGGCTGAACGAAGAGTCAAGCTGCAAGCGACCAATGCTGCGGCTTTCGTCTTCATCGCTCTGACGCGAGTCGGCCGGTTCATAACCACGACCACGAGCTACGGTGAGCTTCATGTTCAAAGCGCCGTTAGACGCCAGGTTAGCGATTACGTGATCGGGGTTAACGATCTCGACATCATGATCCAGCTGAATATCGGCAGCGGTAACCACCCCTGAACCCTTCTTCGACAAGGTCAGCGTAACTTCGTCACGGCCGTGCAGCTTGATAGCCAGACCTTTAAGGTTCAACAGGATTTCAATTACGTCTTCCTGTACACCTTCGATGGCGCTGTACTCGTGGAGCACACCGTCAATCTCGGCCTCGACTACTGCACAGCCGGGCATTGAGGACAACAGGATGCGCGCAGCGCGTTGCCCAGGGTGTGGCCAAAACCACGCTCGAGAGGCTCGAGTGATCTTGGCGTGGGTTGGACTGACAACCTGCACATCAATGTGGCGGGGTGTCAGGAACTCATTTACCGAAATCTGCATGGATGCACCTATTTTCTAGCCCTTACTTGGAGTAGAGCTCGACAATCAGGCTTTCGCTGATGTCGGCGGACAGATCACTGCGAGCAGGAACGTTCTTGAAAACGCCGGACTTCTTCTCAGTGTCTACTTCTACCCATTCTACGCGGCCACGTTGGGCACACAGATCGAGAGCTTGGACAATGCGAAGTTGGTTTTTGCTTTCTCGCGAATCGCGACCACGTCACCAGCACGAACCTGGTAGGACGGGACGTTAACGGTTTGGCCGTTTACGCTTACGGATTTGTGCGATACCAGCTGACGGGATTCGGCACGAGTCGAACCAAAGCCCATACGGTATACAACGTTGTCCAGACGGCATTCGAGCAGTTGCAGCAGGTTTTCACCAGTTGCACCTTTGCCAGCAGCTTCTTTGTAGTAGCCGCTGAACTGACGCTCGAGAACGCCGTAGATACGACGGACCTTCTGCTTTTCACGCAGTTGGGTGCCGTAGTCGGACTGGCGACCGCGGCGTTGGCCGTGGATACCAGGTGCTGCTTCAATGTTGCACTTCGATTCGATTGCGCGCACGCCGCTCTTCAGAAAGAGATCGGTGCCTTCGCGACGAGCGAGTTTGCATTTTGGACCAATGTAACGAGCCATTCTTTACAATCTCCTGGATTACACGCGGCGCTTCTTCGGCGGACGGCACCCGTTGTGCGGGATTGGCGTCACGTCGGTGATGCTGGCGATCTTATAGCCACAGCCGTTCAAAGCACGGACAGCAGACTCACGACCTGGACCTGGACCCTTGACGTTAACGTCGAGGTTTTTCAGGCCGTATTCCAGCGCAGTTGACCAGCACGTTCAGCAGCTACTTGAGCAGCAAACGGGGTGGACTTGCGAACCGACGAACCACCAGAGGTAGCCCAAGAAAGCGCGTTACCTTGACGGTCGGTGATGGTCACGATGGTGTTGTTAAAAGATGCATGGATGTGGGCGTGCCATCAACCACCGTCTTTTTAACTTTTTTACGAGGACGAGCAGCAGGTTTTGCCATGATAATTTTCCTGTCGATTCGCTGGGGCGATTACTGGCGGATCGGCTTACGCGGACCTTTACGGGTACGCGCGTTAGTCTTGGTACGCTGACCGCGTACTGGAAGACCACGACGATGACGCAGACCGCGATAGCAACCGAGGTCCATCAAACGCTTGATTTTCATGTTGATTTCGCGACGCAGGTCACCTTCAGTGGTGAACTTCGCCACTTCGCCACGCAGCAATTCAATCTGCTCGTCGCTCAGATCCTTGATCTTAGCGGCTGGCTTACTCCAGCAACTGCGCAAATTTTCTGGCAGTAGTGCGACCAACACCATAGATGTAGGTCAGCGAGATAACAGTGTGCTTGTTATCTGGAATGTTAACGCCTGCAATACGGGCCATTCAGTGGGCCCAAATTGACAGCTACCTACGCCCCGGAAGCCAAGAAATAGGGCGCGAGATAATATCGCTGTAATAACAAATAATCAACCCGGCAGCGCACTAGCTGCCGGGCTTCAAGCGGATCACACTCAGCCTTGGCGCTGTTTGTGACGCGGTTCCGCGCTGCAAATTACTCGAACAACACCTTCGCGGCGAATAATCTTGCAGTTACGGCACAGCTTTTTCACCGATGCACGAACTTTCATCACCAACTCCTCGAACCTTATGGGGTACTCAGCGCAACATGCCGCCGCCGTAGCCCTTCAGGTTGGCTTTCTTCATCAGGGATTCGTACTGGTGCGAAACGAGGTGCGATTGTACTTGGGACATGAAGTCCATCACAACCACGACGACGATCAGCAACGAGGTCCCGCCAAGGTAGAACGGAACGTTGGCTGCAACCACCAGGAACTGGGGCAACAAGCACACGGCCGTCATATATAGAGCACCGAACAGGGTCAAACGAGTCAGAACGCCATCAATGTAGCGCGCCGACTGCTCGCCTGGACGAATACCCGGAATAAAGGCACCGGACTTCTTCAGGTTTTCCGCTACGTCTTTCGGATTGAACATCAACGCCGTATAGAAGAAGCAGAAGAAAATAATCCCTGCACTAAACAGCAGAATATTCAACGGCTGACCAGGAGCGATCGACTGCGAGATGTCCTGCAACCAGCCCATACCTTCAGACTGACCGAACCAGGCACCCAACGAAGCCGGAAACAGCAATATGCTGCTCGCGAAGATAGCAGGAATAACACCGGCCATATTCACTTTCAGCGGCAAGTGGCTGGTCTGCGCAGCGAAGACCTTACGGCCCTGCTGACGCTTGGCGTAGTGAACAGCAATACGACGCTGGCCACGCTCAATGAACACCACAAAACCGATAATCGCTACTGCCAGCAAACCGATGGCAACCAAGGCGAAGATATTGATATCACCCTGACGTGCAGACTCGAAAGACGCCCGATTGCCCTCGGAAGACCGGCGACGATACCTGCGAAAATCAACATCGAGATACCGCTGCCAACACCACGCTCAGTAATCTGCTCACCCAGCCACATCATGAACATCGCACCAGCCACAAATGTGGTTACTGCGACGAAATGGAAGCCAAAGTCACCAGTGAACGCTACGCCCGCCCTGCCAGACCGATGGACATGCCAACCGCCTGGACAAGAGCAAGGACGACAGTGAGGTAGCGGGTGTACTGGCTAATCTTGCGACGACCAGCTTCACCTTCCTTCTTCAACTGCTCCAGCTGCGGGCTGACGGCGCTCATCAACTGCATGATGATCGATGCCGAAATGTACGGCATGATCCCCAGTGCAAAGATGCTCATCCGCTCCAGCGCGCCGCCGGAAAACATGTTGAACAAGCTAAGAATGGTCCCCCATTCTGTCGAAACAGGTCTGCGAGTCGGTCCGGATTGATACCTGGAACCGGGATGTGTGCGCCTATTCGGTAGACGATAATCGCCAGGAACAGAAAACGCAGACGAGCCCAAAGTTCAGACATACCGCCTTTGCCGAGCGCTGAGAGAGCACCTTGCTTAGCCATTTATTCCTCGAACTTGCCGCCAGCCGCTTCGATAGCCGAACGCGCACCTTTGGTGGCGCTGATTCCTTGCCGATAGTGACAGCGCGAGTCACTTCACCGGACAGCATGATTTTCACACGCTGTACGTTGACGTTGATCACGTTGGCATCTTTCAGGGTCTGCACGGTAACGATGTCGCCTTCCACTTTAGCCAGTTCGGACAAACGCACTTCTGCGCGATCCATGGCCTTCAGGGAAACGAAACCGAACTTCGGCAGGCGACGATGCAGCGGCTGTTGACCGCCTTCAAAGCCTGGAGCGATGGTGCCACCGGAGCGGGAGGCTTGACCTTTGTGGCCACGGCCACCAGTCTTACCCAAACCGCTACCGATACCACGGCCTGGACGATGCTTTTCGCGACGGGAACCCGGCGCTGGACTCAGATCATTGAGTTTCATCGATTAACCCTCGACACGCAGCATGTAGTAAGCCTTGTTGATCATCCCGATTCTCGGGAGTATCCTGGACTCCTACAGTGTGACCGATGCGACGCAGACCCAAACCCTTAACGCACAATTTGTGGTTAGGGATGCGGCCGGTCATGCTTTTGATCAGCGTTACTTTAACGGTAGCCATGATCAGAAGATCTCCTGACGCTTTTGCCACGCTTGGCGGCAATGGATTCAGGAGATTGCATAGCTTTCAAACCTTTAAAAGTGGCGTGAACCACGTTTACCGGGTTAGTCGAGCCGTAGCACTTGGCCAGAACGTTCTGAACGCCAGCAACCTCGAGGACAGCACGCATAGCGCCGCCAGCGATGATACCGGTACCTTCAGAAGCAGGCTGCATGTACACCTTCGAAGCGCCATGGGCGGACTTCATTGCGTACTGCAGGGTGGTGCCGTTCAGGTCAACTTGGATCATGTTGCGAAGAGCAGCTTCCATTGCCTTCTGGATCGCAGCAGGCACTTCACGCGACTTGCCACGGCCGAAGCTAACACGGCCCTTACCATCACCAACCACGGTCAACGCGGTGAAAGTGAAGATACGGCCGCCTTTAACGGTTTTGGCTACGCGGTTAACTTGAACCAGCTTCCAATGTAGCCTTCGTCGCGCTTTTGGTCGTTATTTGACATAACTTAGAACTCCAGCCCAGCTTCACGAGCAGCATCAGCCAGCGCTTTAACGCGGCCGTGGTACTTGAAGCCAGAGCGGTCGAAAGCCACTTGCGAGACGCCAGCGGCCTTAGCACGCGTAGCGACCAGCTGGCCAACCTAGTGGCCGCGTCGATGTTGCCAGTGGCACCATCACGCAGTTCTTTATCCAAAGTCGAGGCGCTTGCCAGGACTTTGTTGCCGTCGGCCGAGATGACCTGGGCGTAGATGTGCTGCGACGAGCGGAACACGCAGAGACGCACGACTTCGAGTTCGTGCATTTTCAGGCGTGCTTTGCGAGCGCGACGCAGTCGAGTAACTTTTTTGTCGGTCATTTGCTATGCCCTACTTCTTCTTGGCTTCTTTACGACGGACGACTTCGTCCGCGTAGCGCACACCTTTGCCTTTGTACGGCTCTGGTGGACGGAAGTCGCGGATCTCGGCAGCCACTTGACCTACCAGCTGCTTATCGATGCCCTTGATCAGGATATCGGTCTGGCTAGGAGTTTCAGCGGTGATGCCTTCCGGCAGTTCGTAATCCACTGGGTGCGAGAAGCCAAGGGCCAGGTTCAAAACCGTGCCTTTTGCTTGCGCTTTGTAACCAACACCGACCAGCTGGAGCTTGCGCTCGAAGCCTTGGCTTACGCCTTGGACCATGTTGTTTACCAACGCACGCGTGGTACCGGCCATTGCGCGAGTTTGTTGATCGCCATTGCGAGCAGCGAAACGCAGCTCACCAGCTTCTTCAACGATCTCAACGGACGAATGGATGTTCAGTTCAAGAGTACCCTTGGCACCCTTCACCGAAAGCTGTTGGCCTGCGAATTTTACTTCGACACCGGCTGGCAGCTTAACGGGGTTCTTAGCGACGCGAGACATGCTTATCCCCCCTTAGAACACAGTGCAAAGAACTTCGCCGCCGACACCGGCAGCGCGCGCAGCACGATCCGTCATCACACCTTTGTTGGTGGAGACGATAGACACGCCAAGACCGCCACGAACTTTCGGCAGATCTTCAACGGACTTGTACTGACGCAGGCCTGGACGGCTAACGCGCTTCACTTCCTCGATGACCGGACGGCCTTCGAAGTACTTCAGCTCGATGGACAGCAGTGGCTTGATTTCGCTGCTGATCTGATAACCCGCAATGTAGCCTTCGTCTTTCAGGACTTTGGCAACAGCTACCTTCAACGTGGAAGATGGCATGCTTACGACGGACTTTTCAGCCATCTGGGCATTACGGATACGAGTTAGCATGTCCGCTAACGGGTCCTGCATACTCATGGGCTAGACGCTCCTAATACAAAAAAATTAGCCTTGCGGCTACATATGTCACCGAGAATCTCCGGGCATAAAACACACGGGCTCAGGCGAGCCGCGTATTTTAGACACACTCCGGAAATGAAACAAGCCCCAAAAGGGGCTTGTTCCAGATTCTAGGCCACCGGCGGTCAGTATCTTGCGATCCTGGCCACCTGGACTTCGAAAGTACTTACCAGCTAGCTTTAACCAGACCTGGTACGTCACCACGCATTGCCGCTTCACGCAGTTTGTTACGGCCGAGGCCGAACTTGCGGTAAACGCCGTGTGGACGACCGGTCAGGCGGCAGCGGTTACGCATGCGCGAGGCGCTTGCGTCACGTGGCTGCTTCTGCAGAGCTACTGTAGCTTCCCAACGCGCTTCTGGACTTGCGTTCAGATCAACGATGATAGCTTTCAGTGCTGCACGCTTCTTGGCGTACTTGGCAACCGTGAGCTGACGCTTCAGCTCGCGGTTTTTCATGCTCATCTTGGCCATGGTCCTACTCCAATCAGTTGCGGAACGGGAATTTGAACGCACGCAGCAGAGCGCGGCCTTCATCATCGTTCTTGGCAGTGGTGGTCAGGGTGATGTCCAGACCGCGGAGAGCATCGATCTTGTCGTAGTCGATTTCCGGGAAGATGATCTGCTCTTTCACGCCCATGCTGTAGTTACCACGACCATCGAAGGACTTGGCATTCAGGCCGCGGAAGTCGCGAACCCGAGGCAGGGAGATCGACAGCAGACGATCCAGGAACTCGTACATACGCTCACGGCGCAGAGTCACTTTGACACCGATCGGCCAACCTTCACGGACTTTAAAGCCAGCGATGGATTTCCGAGCGTAAGTCACAACGACTTTTTGACCGGTGATCTTTTCCAGGTCAGCAACAGCGTGCTCGATGAC
Source organism: Pseudomonas hygromyciniae (assembly GCF_016925675.1). Taxonomy (NCBI): domain Bacteria; kingdom Pseudomonadati; phylum Pseudomonadota; class Gammaproteobacteria; order Pseudomonadales; family Pseudomonadaceae; genus Pseudomonas; species Pseudomonas hygromyciniae. The sequence continues at coordinate 5,325,195 of NZ_CP070506.1, forward strand.
TTTTTTGTCACCGATCGCTTCGCCCAGACCCATGTTCAGGGTGATTTTGGTAACGCGCGGAACTTCCATCACGTTCGAAAGCTTAAGTTCTTCCTTAAGCTTCGGAGCGATTTCCTTCCGGTAAATCTCTTTTAGTCGTGCCATGGTCTTATCTACCTAGCAGTGTTCAAGCATCAACCGCTTTTTGGGTCGACTTGAAGACACGAATTTTCTTACCGTCTTCTACTTTGAAACCAACGCGGTCAGCCTTGTTGGTTTCGCCGTTGAAGATGGCGACGTTAGAAGCGTGCAATGGCGCTTCTTTCTCGACGATACCGCCCTGTACGCCCGACGCGGGGTTAGGCTTGGTATGACGCTTGACCAGGTTCAGACCACCAATGACCAGACGGTCATCAGCAAGAACCTTCAGCACCTTACCGCGCTTACCTTTGTCTTTGCCGGCGATCACGATGATCTCGTCGTCACGACGAATCTTTTGCATGTCGGATCTCCTTACAGCACTTCTGGGGCGAGCGAGACGATCTTCATGAACTTCTCAGTACGAAGTTCACGGGTCACTGGCCCAAAGATACGGGTGCCGATCGGCTCTTGCTTGTTGTTCAGAAGAACAGCAGCGTTGCCATCAAAGCGGATAATGGAGCCATCAGCACGACGTACGCCGTGACGAGTGCGGACTACAACAGCAGTCATCACTTGGCCTTTTTTCACTTTACCGCGAGGAATTGCTTCCTTCACGGTAACTTTGATGATGTCACCGATACCAGCGTAACGACGATGGGAGCCACCCAGCACCTTGATGCACATAACACGGCGAGCGCCGCTGTTATCGGCCACATCGAGCATGGATTGAGTCTGAATCATATAATTTCTCCGACCCCTAGTCCTTAGACTTCCACAGCGCGTTCGAGAACATCAACCAATGCCCAAGACTTGGTCTTGGCCAGCGGACGAGTTTCACGAATAGTGACTTTGTCGCCGATGTGGCACTGATTGGTTTCGTCGTGCGCGTGCAGCTTAGTCGAACGCTTAACATATTTACCGTAGATCGGGTGCTTAACGCGACGCTCGATCAAAACGGTGATGGTTTTGTCCATCTTGTCGCTGACAACACGGCCAGTCAGCGTACGGACAGTCTTTTCGGCTTCAGCCATGATCACTTACCTGCCTGCTGGTTGAGCACAGTCTTCACGCGAGCGATGTCACGCTTAACTTGCGAGAGCAGATGAGACTGCCCCAACTGGCCAGTTGCTTTCTGCATACGCAGATTGAACTGGTCGCGCAGCAGGCCGAGCAGTTGCTCGTTCAGCTGCTGTGCGGATTTTTCACGAAGTTCATTCGCTTTCATCACATCACCGTCCGTTTAACAAAGGCGGTGGCGAGCGGCAGCTTTGCAGCAGCCAGGGCAAAAGCCTCACGCGCCAGCTCTTCAGTTACACCCTCGATTTCATACAGGACTTTGCCTGGCTGAATCTGGGCTACCCAGTATTCCACGTTACCCTTACCTTTACCCATCCGAACCTCGAGAGGTTTTTTGGAGATCGGCTTGTCCGGGAATACACGGATCCAGATCTTGCCGCCACGTTTTACGTGACGGGTCAGTGCACGACGCGCTGACTCGATCTGACGAGCGGTGAGACGACCACGAGCTACAGACTTCAGCGCGAACTCGCCGAAGCTGACTTTGCTACCGCGCTGAGCCAGACCACGGTTGTGGCCTGTCATCTGCTTGCGGAACTTCGTACGCTTAGGTTGCAACATTTGGCGTACCCCTTACTTAGCAGCTTTTTTACGAGGCGCTGGTGCTTGTGGTTTCAGTTCTTCTTGGCGACCACCAATTACTTCGCCTTTGAAGATCCAAACCTTTACACCGATCACACCGTAAGTGGTGTGAGCTTCGTAGTTGGCATAGTCGATGTCGGCACGCAGGGTGTGCAACGGCACACGACCTTCGCGATACCATTCAGTACGTGCGATTTCAGCACCGCCGAGACGACCGCTCACTTGGATTTTGATGCCCTTGGCACCAATACGCATGGCGTTTTGCACGGCGCGCTTCATAGCACGACGGAACATTACGCGGCGCTCCAGCTGCTGAGCTACGCTCTGCGCAACCAGCATACCGTCGAGCTCCGGCTTGCGGATCTCTTCGATATTGATGTGCACAGGCACACCCATTTGCTTGGTCAGGTCCTGACGCAGTTTCTCAACATCTTCACCTTTCTTCCCGATAACGATACCTGGACGAGCGGTGTGGATGGTGATACGTGCAGTTTGGGCCGGACGATGGATATCGATACGGCTTACGGACGCGCTTTTTAGTTTGTCTTGGAGATACTCACGCACCTTCAGATCAGCGAACAAATAGTCCGCATAAGTCCGACCGTCTGCGTACCAGACGGAGGTGTGCTCCTTGACGATTCCCAGGCGAATGCCAATGGGATGTACTTTCTGACCCATCTCTTCGACTCCGTTACTTGTCAGCAACCTTGACAGTGATATGGCAAGACCGCTTGACGATGCGATCAGCACGGCCTTTGGCACGCGGCATGATACGCTTCAGCGAACGCCCTTCGTTGACGAAAACGGTGCTGACCTTCAGGTCATCAACGTCTGCGCCTTCGTTATGCTCGGCGTTGGCTACGGCCGACTCCAGCACTTTCTTCATGATCTCGGCGGCTTTCTTACTGCTGAAAGCCAACAAGTTGAGCGCTTCGCCCACCTTCTTCCCGCGGATCTGGTCGGCGACCAAGCGGGCTTTCTGGGCGGAGATTCGAGCGCCCGACAACTTAGCGGCTACTTCCATTTCCTAACCCCTTAACGCTTGGCTTTCTTGTCTGCCACGTGCCCACGATAAGTGCGGGTACCGGCAAACTCGCCCAGTTTGTGGCCGACCATGTCTTCGTTAACGAGAACTGGGACGTGCTGACGACCGTTGTGTACTGCGATGGTCAAACCGACCATTTGTGGCAGGATCATAGAACGGCGCGACCAGGTCTTAACTGGTTTGCGATCGTTCTTTTCCGCCGCCACTTCGATCTTCTTCAGTAGGTGAAGATCAATAAAAGGACCTTTTTTCAGAGAACGTGGCACTGTCGTATCCCTCTATTTACTTGCGACGACGGACGATCATTTTGTCGGTACGCTTATTACCACGAGTCTTCGCGCCCTTAGTCGGGAAGCCCCATGGCGATACCGGATGACGACCACCAGAGGTACGACCTTCACCACCACCGTGTGGGTGGTCAACCGGGTTCATGGCAACACCACGAACGGTTGGGCGAACGCCACGCCAGCGTTTGGCACCAGCTTTACCCAGCGAACGCAGGCTGTGCTCGGAGTTCGAGACTTCGCCCAGGGTCGCACGGCATTCAGCCAGTACTTTACGCATCTCACCAGAACGCAGACGCAGGGTCACGTAGACACCTTCACGAGCGATCAGCTGAGCCGAAGCACCAGCGGAACGAGCGATCTGTGCGCCTTTACCTGGCTTCAATTCGATGCCGTGTACGGTGCTACCAACTGGAATGTTACGCAGTTGCAGAGCGTTGCCCGGCTTGATCGGTGCCAGAGCACCTGCGATCAGCTGGTCGCCAGCACTCACGCCTTTAGGCGCGATGATGTAGCGACGCTCGCCATCTGCGTACAGCAGCAGAGCGATGTGAGCAGTACGGTTTGGATCGTATTCGATACGCTCGACAGTGGCAGAGATGCCATCTTTGTCGTTGCGACGGAAATCGACCAGACGATAATGCTGCTTATGGCCACCACCGATGTGACGAGTGGTAATACGACCATTGTTGTTACGACCACCAGTCTTCGATTTCTTCTCGAGCAGCGGTGCGTGAGGAGCGCCTTTATGCAGCTCCTGGTTGACCACCTTGACCACAAAACGGCGGCCAGGGGAAGTCGGTTTGCATTTAACGATTGCCATGATGCACCCCTTCCTTACTCAGCACTGCTGCTGAAATCGAGATCTTGGCCTGGCTGAAGGGAGATAACTGCCTTCTTCCAGTCATTACGCTTGCCCAGACCGCGAGCAGTGCGCTTGCTCTTACCCAGAACATTCAGGGTAGTAACACGCTCTACTTTCACGCTGAACAGGCTTTCGACGGCCTTCTTGATTTCCAGCTTGGTTGCGTCAGTTGCAACCTTGAAAACGAACTGGCCTTTCTTGTCAGCCAGAACCGTAGCCTTTTCGGAAACGTGCGGGCCAAGCAGAACTTTAAATACGCGTTCCTGGTTCATCCCAGCAGCTCCTCGAATTTCTTCACGGCCGACACGGTGATCAACACCTTGTCGTATGCGATCAGACTAACTGGATCGGAACCTTGCACGTCACGCACATCAACGTGTGGCAGGTTGCGAGCAGCCAGGTACAGGTTCTGATCAACAGCTTCAGACACGATCAAAACATCGGTCAGGCTCATGTTGTTCAGTTTGCCTAGCAGATCTTTGGTTTTTGGACTTTCAACAGCGAAGTCCTGAACCACGACCAGACGGTCAGTACGCACGAGTTCAGCAAGGATGGAGCGCAGTGCTGCGCGATACATCTTCTTGTTGAGCTTCTGAGAGTGATCCTGCGGACGAGCTGCGAAAGTGGTACCGCCGCCACGCCAGATTGGGCTACGGATAGTACCGGCACGAGCGCGGCCAGTACCTTTCTGACGCCAAGGGCGCTTACCGCCACCACGAACGTCGGAACGGGTCTTTTGCTGCTTGCTACCTTGACGGCCGCCGGCCATGTAGGCCACGACTGCTTGGTGAACGAGCGTCTCGTTGAATTCGCCGCCAAATGTCAGTTCGGAAACTTCGATCGCTTGAGCGTCATTTACATTTAATTGCATGTCAGCTTCCCCTTAACCGCGAGCCTTGGCCGCTGGACGTACAACCAGGTTGCCGCCAGTAGCGCCAGGAACAGCACCCTTGACCAACAACAGATTGCGTTCAGCGTCGACGCGCACTACTTCGAGGGACTGCACGGTCACGCGCTCAGCGCCCATATGACCGGACATTTTTTTGCCCTTGAATACACGACCAGGAGTCTGGCACTGGCCAATAGAGCCCGGGACGCGGTGGGAAACGGAGTTACCGTGAGTGTTGTCTTGACCACGGAAATTCCAACGCTTGATCGTACCCTGGAAGCCTTTACCCTTGGACTGACCGGTTACATCAACCAGTTGACCAGCGGCGAAGATTTCAGCGTTGATCAGATCGCCAGCCTGGTAGTCGCCTTCTTCAAGACGGAACTCCATGACAGTACGACCAGCTGCAACGTTTGCTTTAGCGAAGTGACCTGCTTGAGCAGCAGTCACGCGCGAAGCACGACGCTCGCCGACAGTGACTTGCACTGCACGATAGCCATCGGTTTCTTCAGTTTTGAACTGGGTGACGCGATTCGGCTCGATCTCAATGACCGTGACCGGAATGGAGACACCTTCTTCGGTGAAAATACGGGTCATACCGCATTTACGACCGACTACACCAATAGTCATGTTGTAAACCTCATGAGTGTACGGGGCTTTCACCCGCTATGGCCGCCCATTTCAGAGCGTTACACGACTAAGACCCGAGTCTTAGCCGAGGCTGATCTGTACTTCCACACCGGCCGCCAGATCAAGCTTCATAAGCGCATCAACGGTTTTATCCGTTGGCTGGACAATGTCCAGAACGCGCTTATGAGTACGGATCTCGTACTGGTCACGCGCGTCTTTGTTGACGTGCGGGGAGACCAGAACGGTGAACCGCTCTTTGCGGGTAGGCAGTGGAATAGGACCACGCACTTGTGCCCCAGTACGTTTCGCGGTTTCCACGATTTCCTGGGTGGATTGGTCGATCAGGCGATGGTCAAAAGCCTTCAACCTGATACGGATTTGCTGATTTTGCATTGGATTTCAGACTCCGGCTGCTATTCCCACCGAGCGCACTGCGCCCGTTAAAAGGAGGCGCAATTCTATAGACGCCCCAGATAGGTGTCAACCCAATAAAAAAGCCCCCGCTGAGCGGGGGCTTTTCAAAGCATCGAAGCTATCTCAGAAGAGATGCTTACTCGATGATTTTAGCTACAACGCCAGCACCAACGGTACGGCCGCCTTCACGGATTGCGAAGCGCAGACCGTCTTCCATTGCGATGGTTTTGATCAGGGTGACAACCATTTTGATGTTGTCGCCTGGCATTACCATTTCAACGCCTTCCGGCAGTTCGCAGTTACCAGTCACGTCAGTAGTACGGAAGTAGAACTGTGGACGGTAGCCTTTGAAGAACGGAGTGTGACGACCGCCTTCTTCTTTGCTCAGCACGTACACTTCAGCTTCGAACTTGGTGTGCGGCTTAACCGAACCTGGCTTGACCAGAACCTGGCCACGCTCAACGTCGTCACGCTTGGTACCACGCAGCAGAACGCCGCAGTTCTCGCCAGCACGACCTTCGTCGAGCAGCTTACGGAACATTTCAACACCGGTGCAGGTGGTGACGGTAGTGTCACGCAGACCAACGATTTCCAGTGGATCTTGAACCTTAACGATACCGCGCTCGATACGGCCAGTTACAACAGTACCGCGACCGGAGATCGAGAATACGTCTTCGATTGGCATCAGGAACGGCTTGTCGATAACACGAACTGGATCTGGGATGTAGCTGTCCAGAGTCTCTACCAGTTTACGAACGGACGTGGTGCCCATTTCGTTATCGTCTTTACCTTCCAGAGCCATACGAGCAGAACCGATGATGATCGGAGTGTCGTCGCCTGGGAAGTCGTAAGTGCTCAGCAGATCGCGCACTTCCATCTCAACCAGTTCCAGCAGCTCAGCGTCGTCTACCAGGTCAGCCTTGTTCAGGTAAACCACGATGTACGGAACGCCAACCTGACGGGACAGCAGGATGTGCTCACGGGTTTGTGGCATCGGACCATCAGCGGCCGAGCAAACCAGGATTGCGCCGTCCATCTGGGCAGCACCGGTGATCATGTTCTTCACATAGTCAGCGTGACCTGGGCAGTCAACGTGAGCGTAGTGACGGATCAGCGAGTTGTATTCAACGTGCGCGGTGTTGATGGTGATACCACGAGCTTTTTCTTCTGGTGCGCTGTCGATTTTATCGAAATCAACGATTGCCGAACCGAATACTTCGGAGCAAACGCGAGTCAGAGCAGCAGTCAGAGTGGTTTTACCGTGGTCAACGTGACCGATGGTGCCAACGTTGACGTGCGGTAGGGAACGATCAAATTTTTCTTTAGCCACGACAATTAACTCCTTGCCTAAAGGACTGAATCAGCCTTGTTTTTTGGATACAGTTTCAGCGATGTGCGCCGGAGCTGTGTTGTATTTTTTGAATTCCATAGAGTAGCTTGCGCGACCCTGAGACATGGAGCGAACGTCGGTCGCATAACCGAACATCTCACCCAACGGAACCTCGGCGCGAATCACTTTGCCGGAAACCGTGTCTTCCATGCCCAAGATCATGCCGCGACGACGGTTAAGGTCGCCCATGACATCACCCATATAGTCTTCAGGTGTAACAACTTCTACCGCCATGATTGGCTCAAGCAACTCACCACCGCCCTTCTGGGCCAGTTGCTTGGTTGCCATGGAAGCAGCCACCTTAAACGCCATCTCGTTGGAGTCGACGTCGTGGTAAGAACCGTCAAAAACGGTTGCTTTCAGGCCGATCAGCGGATAGCCGGCAACAACACCGTTCTTCATCTGCTCTTCGATACCCTTCTGGATAGCAGGGATGTATTCCTTAGGAACAACACCACCCACTACTTCGTTCACGAATTGCAGACCTTCCTGACCTTCGTCAGCAGGAGCAAAACGGATCCAGCAGTGACCGAACTGACCACGACCGCCGGACTGACGAACGAACTTGCCTTCGATTTCACAGTTCTTCGTGATGCGCTCACGATAGGAAACCTGAGGCTTACCGATGTTGGCTTCGACGTTGAACTCACGGCGCATCCGGTCAACCAGGATGTCCAGGTGCAGCTCGCCCATGCCAGAGATGATCGTTTGACCAGTCTCTTCATCAGTCTTAACGCGGAAAGATGGATCTTCCTGAGCAAGTTTGCCCAGAGCGATACCCATTTTTTCCTGGTCATCCTTGGTCTTAGGCTCTACGGCAACCGAAATAACCGGCTCCGGGAAGTCCATGCGAACCAGGATGATTGGCTTAGCAGCGTCGCACAAAGTCTCACCAGTGGTGACGTCCTTCATGCCGATCAGGGCCGCGATGTCACCAGCGCGCACTTCCTTGATCTCTTCACGGGCGTTTGCGTGCATTTGCACCATACGACCCACACGCTCTTTCTTGCCCTTGACCGAGTTGATCACGCCGTCGCCGGAGGCCAACACGCCCGAGTAAACACGGACGAAAGTCAGGGTACCCACGAATGGGTCGGTAGCGATCTTGAACGCCAGAGCCGAGAACGGCTCGCTGTCGTCAGCATGACGCTCCATCTCTTCTTCCTCGTTATCAGGGTTGGTACCCTTGATAGCAGGAATGTCGGTTGGAGCAGGCAGGTAGTCGATAACGGCGTCGAGAACCAGGGGAACACCCTTGTTCTTGAAGGAAGAACCGCAAACAGCCAAGACGATCTCACCAGCAATAGTACGCTGACGCAGAGCGGCCTTGATTTCCACGTTGGTGAGCTCTTCACCTTCGAGGTACTTGTTCATCAGCTCTTCGCTGGCTTCGGCAGCAGCCTCAACCAGGTTATTGCGCCACTCGTCAGCCAGTTCCTGCAACTCTGCAGGGATAGGCTTGCGAACAGGAACCATACCTTTGTCGGCGTCATTCCAGTAGACGGCTTCCATGGTGATCAGATCGATCTGGCCCTGGAAGTTGTCTTCGGAACCGATAGCCAATTGGATTGGCACCGGAGTGTGACCCAGACGCTGCTTGATCTGACCGATCACGCGCAGGAAGTTCGCACCAGCACGGTCCATCTTGTTTACGTAAACAAGACGCGGAACACCGTACTTGTTGGCTTGACGCCATACGGTTTCCGACTGAGGCTCAACACCCGAAGTACCGCAGAACACAACGACCGCGCCGTCGAGTACACGCAGGGAACGCTCAACTTCAATAGTGAAGTCAACGTGGCCCGGGGTATCGATTACGTTGAAGCGGTGCTCGTCTTTGTACTGCTTGGCAGAACCTTTCCAGAAGGCGGTAATAGCAGCAGAAGTAATGGTAATACCACGCTCCTGCTCCTGAACCATCCAGTCTGTGGTCGCGGCGCCATCATGCACCTCGCCCATTTTGTGACTTTTGCCGGTGTAAAACAGTACGCGCTCGGTGGTGGTGGTTTTACCAGCATCCACGTGAGCAACGATACCGATGTTACGGTAGCGGCTAATCGGAGTAGTACGAGCCATAAAGCCCTCGCAAAATTAGTGAAGCTAAGATTAGAAGCGGTAGTGCGAGAAAGCTTTGTTAGCTTCAGCCATACGGTGCACGTCTTCACGCTTCTTAACAGCAGCACCTTTACCTTCAGCAGCGTCCAACAGCTCGCCGGCCAAACGCAGAGCCATAGACTTCTCGCCGCGCTTACGGGCGAAGTCTACCAACCAGCGCATTGCCAGGGCGTTACGACGGGACGGACGAACTTCGACCGGAACCTGGTAAGTAGCACCGCCTACACGGCGCGACTTCACTTCGACCAGCGGAGCGATGGCGTCGAGAGCTTTCTCGAAGATTTCCAGGGGGTCGCTGTTCTTGCGTTCTTTAACCTTTTCCAGCGCGCCATAAACGATACGCTCGGCAACGGCTTTTTTGCCGCTTTCCATCACGTGGTTCATGAACTTGGCCAGGATTTGGCTTCCGTATTTTGGATCGTCAAGCACTTCGCGCTTGGCTGCTACGCGTCTTCTTGGCATGGATAAGCCCTCAAACGGTCTTCAGGTTCGCTCGGAATCGGTGCCCTTGCGGGACGCCTCCGACCTTACTCTTATCGACTCAGAAAATAAGATGATTCAGTTTACAAAAAGCCGCTACTACTTAGGCTTCTTGGTACCGTACTTCGAACGACCCTGGTTACGACCTTTAACGCCGGAAGTATCCAAGGAGCCGCGTACGGTGTGGTAACGAACACCTGGCAAGTCTTTTACACGACCGCCGCGGATCAGTACCACGCTGTGCTCTTGCAGGTTGTGGCCTTCACCGCCGATGTACGAGGAAACCTCGAAACCGTTGGTCAGGCGCACACGGCATACTTTACGCAGTGCCGAGTTAGGTTTTTTCGGCGTAGTGGTATACACGCGAGTGCATACGCCACGACGTTGCGGGCAGTTCTGCAGCGCAGGCACGTCGGATTTCTCGACGATACGCTTACGCGGCTGACGTACCAGCTGGTTGATAGTTGCCATCTACTAGCTCCACTGTTGTCTTGCGACGCTATTGTCTTGCAAGAAAAGCAAAATGGCAGGAACGAATTCCCGCCAAATTTAGGGGTACAAGAGTCTAAAGAGGATCTTGCCCCCAGTCAAGGCAAGGCCCCGACCTCCCCCTCCACCGAAACCCGACAAAACTGCCTTGTTCCGACGAACGGGGCTGCCAGGGCCCGGTCTTATTTATCGCAGAACTCAGTTACCGCTAGAGTTCAGCGCTTCGGTCAGTGCAGCTTCCACTTCACTGGCGCTTACGCGCAACGGCTTGTCGAGTTCACGGCGACGCTTACGCTCGCTGTGGTAGGCCAAACCGGTACCGGCCGGGATCAGACGACCCACAACCACGTTTTCTTTCAGGCCGCGCAAGTAGTCACGCTTGCCGGTTACCGCTGCTTCGGTCAGTACGCGAGTGGTCTCCTGGAAGGAGGCCGCCGAGATGAACGACTCAGTGGACAACGACGCCTTGGTGATACCCAGCAACACGCGAGTGAACTTGGAAACAAATTTCTCCTCGGTTGCCAGACGCTCGTTTTCTACCAGTACGTGAGTCAGTTCCATCTGGTCGCCCTTGATGAAACTCGAATCGCCGGATTCAGCGATTTCAACTTTACGCAGCATCTGACGCAGGATGGTCTCGATGTGCTTATCGTTGATCTTCACGCCCTGCAGACGATAAACGTCCTGAATCTCGTTGACGATGTACTTGGCCAGCGCACTCACACCCAGCAGACGCAGGATATCGTGTGGATCGCTCGGGCCGTCGGAGATAACTTCGCCGCGGTTTACTTGTTCGCCTTCGAAGACGTTCAGGTGACGCCACTTCGGAATCAGCTCTTCATACGGATCGCTACCGTCGTTCGGGGTAATGACCAGACGGCGCTTGCCCTTGGTCTCTTTACCGAACGCGATGGTACCGCTGACTTCAGCCAGGATCGACGCTTCTTTCGGACGACGAGCTTCGAACAAGTCGGCAACACGCGGCAGACCACCGGTGATGTCGCGGGTCTTCGAAGTTTCTTGCGGGATACGCGCGATAACATCACCGATCGCGATCTTCGCACCATCCGCTACACCGACCAGGGCGTTGGCTGGCAGGAAGTACTGAGCGATAACGTCAGTGCCTGGCAGCAACAGATCCTTGCCGTTGTCATCAACCATCTTCACGGCAGGACGGATGTCTTTACCGGCAGCTGGACGATCTTTGGCGTCGAGTACTTCAATGTTGGTCATACCGGTCAATTCGTCAGTCTGACGCTTGATCGTGATGCCTTCTTCCATGCCCACGTAGGTCACGGTACCTTTCATTTCGGTAACGATTGGGTGAGTGTGCGGATCCCACTTGGCTACGATTGCGCCAGCGTCGACCTTGTCACCCTCTTTAACCGAAATCACAGCACCGTACGGCAGCTTGTAACGCTCACGCTCACGACCGAAGTCATCAGCGATCGCCAGCTCACCAGAACGGGACACAGCAACCAGGTGGCCATCCACTCGCTCAACGTGCTTGAGGTTGTGCAGACGGACAGTACCGCCATTCTTCACCTGAACGCTGTCAGCTGCGGAGGTCCGGCTTGCCGCACCACCGATGTGGAACGTACGCATGGTCAACTGAGTACCCGGCTCACCGATGGACTGGGCAGCGATAACGCCAACCGCTTCACCGATGTTGACCTGGTGACCACGAGCCAAGTCACGGCCGTAGCACTTGGCGCAGATACCGTAACGGGTTTCGCAGCTGATCGGCGAGCGAACAATCACTTCGTCGATGCTGTTGAGTTCGATGAACTCGACCCACTTCTCATCCACCAGGGTGCCGGCAGGAACGATGATTTCCTCGGTACCTGGCTTGAACACGTCACGAGCAATAACACGACCCAATACGCGCTCACCCAGAGGCTCTACAACGTCACCGCCTTCAATGTGCGGAGTCATCAGCAGGCCATGCTCGGTGCCGCAATCGATCTCGGTTACAACCAGATCTTGTGCAACGTCTACCAGACGACGAGTCAGGTAACCGGAGTTAGCGGTTTTCAACGCGGTATCCGCCAGACCTTTACGAGCACCGTGCGTGGAGATGAAGTACTGAAGTACGCTCAAACCTTCACGGAAGTTCGCAGTAATCGGCGTTTCGATGATGGAACCATCCGGCTTGGCCATCAGGCCACGCATACCGGCGAGCTGACGGATCTGCGCAGCAGAACCCCGTGCGCCCGAGTCGGCCATCATGTACATCGAGTTGAAAGACTCTTGGTCGACTTCGACGCCGTGGCGGTCGATGACCTTCTCTTTCGAGAGGTTGGCCATCATCGCCTTGGACACTTCGTCGTTGGCCTTGGACCAAAGGTCGATCACTTTGTTGTACTTCTCGCCCTGGGTTACCAGGCCGGAGGCGTACTGGCTCTCGATCTCTTTCACTTCGTCAGTGGCAGCACTGATGATGCGGGCTTTTTCATCCGGGATAACGAAGTCGTTAACACCGATGGAAACGCCGGAAATGGTCGAATAAGCGAAACCGGTATACATCAACTGGTCAGCGAAGATCACGGTCTCTTTCAGACCAACCACGCGGTAGCACTGGTTGATCAGCTTGGAGATCGCCTTTTTCTTCATCGGCAGGTTGACGACGTCGTAAGACAGACCTTTTGGCACAACCTGGTACAACAGCGCACGGCCGACAGTGGTGTCGACAATACGGGTGTTGCTCACGCTGCCGCCGTCACGGTCGTTGACGGTTTCGTGGATCCGCACCTTGACCTTGGCGTGCAGTGCGGCTTCGCCGGCACGGAACACACGGTCAACTTCTTGCAGGTCAGCGAACACACGACCTTCGCCCTTGGCGTTGATCGCTTCACGGGTCATGTAGTACAGACCCAGTACAACGTCCTGCGACGGAACGATGATTGGCTCACCGTTGGCTGGCGACAGGATGTTGTTGGTCGACATCATCAACGCACGCGCTTCCAGCTGGGCTTCCAGCGTCAGCGGTACGTGCACGGCCATTTGGTCGCCGTCGAAGTCGGCGTTGTACGCAGCACAGACCAGAGGGTGCAGCTGGATAGCCTTACCTTCGATCAGTACCGGCTCAAACGCCTGGATACCCAGACGGTGAAGGGTCGGTGCACGGTTGAGGAGGACCGGGTGTTCGCGAATCACTTCAGCGAGAACGTCCCAAACCTCTGGCAGTTCGCGCTCGACCATTTTCTTGGCCGCTTTGATGGTGGTCGCGAGACCGCGCATTTCCAGCTTGCCGAAGATGAACGGCTTGAACAGCTCGAGAGCCATCTTCTTGGGCAGACCGCACTGGTGCAGACGCAGGGTCGGGCCTACGGTAATTACCGAACGACCGGAGTAGTCAACACGCTTACCGAGCAAGTTCTGACGGAAACGACCTTGCTTACCCTTGATCATGTCGGCCAGGGATTTCAGAGGACGCTTGTTGGAACCCGTGATAGCGCGGCCACGACGACCGTTGTCGAGCAGGGCATCAACCGCTTCTTGCAACATACGCTTTTCGTTGCGCACGATGATGTCCGGAGCGGACAGATCAAGCAGGCGCTTCAAGCGGTTGTTACGGTTGATCACGCGGCGGTACAGGTCGTTGAGGTCGGAAGTCGCGAAACGACCACCATCCAACGGTACCAGCGGACGCAGGTCTGGCGGCAGAACCGGCAGAACGGTCAGCACCATCCACTCTGGCAAGTTGCCGGAACCCTGGAAGGCTTCCATCAACTTCAGACGCTTGGACAGTTTCTTGATCTTGGTTTCGGAATTGGTTTGCGGAATCTCTTCGCGCAGGCGGCCAATCTCGTGTTCCAGGTCGATAGCGTGCAGCAGTTCGCGGACAGCTTCGGCACCCATGCGGGCATCGAAATCGTCGCCGAATTCTTCCAGCGCTTCGAAGTACTGCTCGTCGTTGAGCAGCTGACCTTTTTCAAGGGTGGTCATGCCTGGATCGATAACGACATAGCTCTCGAAGTAGAGAACGCGTTCGATATCACGCAGAGTCATGTCCATCAGCAAACCGATACGGGACGGCAGCGATTTCAGGAACCAGATGTGGGCAACCGGCGAAGCCAGCTCGATGTGCGCCATGCGCTCACGACGAACCTTGGCCAGTGCGACTTCAACGCCGCACTTCTCGCAGATCACACCACGGTGCTTCAAGCGCTTGTACTTACCGCACAGGCACTCGTAATCCTTTACCGGGCCAAAGATCTTGGCGCAGAACAGGCCGTCACGCTCAGGTTTGAACGTACGGTAGTTGATGGTTTCCGGCTTTTTAACTTCACCGAACGACCACGATCGGATCATCTCAGGCGATGCCAACCCAATACGGATGGCGTCGAACTCTTCGACTTGACCCTGGTTTTTCAGCAAATTCAGTAGGTCTTTCAAGGCCTTTCCTCCTGGCGGAGCAGAGAGCGGGCTAAACAGCCCCGCTCTCGATTCGCGTCACGTGTTATTCGGTTTCCAGATCGATATCGATGCCGAGGGAACGAATTTCTTTGATCAACACGTTGAAGGACTCGGGCATGCCCGGCTCCATACGGTGATCGCCGTCCACGATGTTTTTGTACATCTTGGTACGACCGTTCACATCGTCCGACTTCACTGTGAGCATTTCTTGCAGAGTGTATGCAGCACCGTATGCTTCCAGTGCCCAGACCTCCATCTCCCCGAAACGCTGACCACCGAACTGAGCCTTACCACCCAGCGGCTGCTGGGTAACCAGGCTGTACGAACCGGTAGAACGAGCGTGCATCTTGTCGTCTACCAAGTGGTTCAGCTTCAGCATGTACATGTAGCCAACAGTAACCGGGCGCTCGAACTTGTTACCGGTACGGCCGTCGAACAGCTGCATCTGGCCGCTTTCTGGCAGGTCTGCCAGTTTCAGCATGGCCTTGATTTCGCTTTCCTTGGCACCGTCGAACACTGGGGTAGCCATTGGAACGCCGCCGCGCAGGTTCTTCGCCAGATCCAGGATTTCCTGGTCGGAGAAAGTGTCCAGCTCTTCTTTGCGGCCGCCGATCTCGTTGTAGATCTCGTGCAGGAACTTACGCAGGTCTGCGACCTTGCGCTGCTCTTCGATCATACGGTTGATCTTCTCGCCCAGACCTTTAGCCGCGAGGCCCAGGTGGGTTTCAAGGATCTGACCAACGTTCATACGCGAAGGTACGCCCAACGGGTTGAGGACGACGTCGACCGGGGTGCCATTGGCATCGTGCGGCATGTCTTCAACCGGCATGATCACGGAGACCACACCTTTGTTACCGTGACGACCGGCCATCTTGTCGCCCGGCTGGATGCGACGACGGATTGCCAGGTAAACCTTGACGATTTTCAGCACGCCTGGAGCCAGGTCATCGCCCTGCTGCAGTTTGCGCTTCTTGTCTTCAAACTTGTCGTCCAGCAGACGGCGGCGATCAACGATGTAGGCCTGAGCCTTCTCGAGCTGCTCGTTCAGAGCATCTTCAGCCATGCGCAGCTTGAACCACTGCCCATGCTCAAGACCGTCGAGGATTTCGTCGGTGATGTCCTGACCTTTCTTCAGACCTGCGCCGCCTTCGGCCTTGTGGCCTACCAGTGCGGAACGCAGACGTTCGAAGGTCGCGCCTTCAACGATACGGAACTCTTCGTTCAGATCCTTGCGGATCTCGTCGAGCTGGGTCTTCTCGATGGACAGTGCACGAGCATCACGCTCGACGCCGTCACGGGTGAAGACCTGTACGTCGATGACAGTGCCCTTGGTACCGGTAGGTACACGCAGGGAAGTGTCTTTAACGTCGCTGGCTTTTTCACCGAAAATAGCGCGCAGCAGCTTCTCTTCCGGAGTCAGTTGCGTCTCGCCTTTCGGAGTGACCTTACCGACCAGGATGTCGCCAGCGCCAACTTCAGCACCTACGTAAACGATACCGGCTTCGTCCAGCTTGTTCAGCGCAGCTTCACCCACGTTCGGGATGTCTGCGGTGATTTCCTCAGGCCCAAGCTTGGTGTCACGCGCCACACAGGTCAGTTCCTGGATGTGGATCGTGGTGAAGCGGTCTTCTTGAACCACACGCTCGGACAGGCAGATGGAGTCTTCGAAGTTGAAGCCGTTCCATGCCATGAACGCGATGCGCATGTTCTGACCCAGAGCCAGCTCACCCATATCGGTGGACGGACCGTCGGCCATGATGTCACTACGCTGAACGCGATCACCCTTTCTCACCAGCGGACGCTGGTTGATGCAGGTGTTCTGGTTCGAGCGGGTGTATTTAGTCAGGTTGTAGATGTCAACACCGGCTTCGCCAGTTTCAACTTCGTCATCGGCAACACGAACCACGATACGGCTGGCATCAACGGAGTCGATCACGCCGCCACGACGAGCCACGACGCAAACGCCGGAGTCGCGAGCTACGTTACGCTCCATGCCGGTACCTACCAGCGGCTTGTCAGCACGCAGGGTCGGTACAGCTTGACGCTGCATGTTGGAACCCATCAACGCACGGTTGGCGTCATCGTGTTCCAGGAACGGGATCAGCGACGCTGCAACCGAAACTACCTGCTTGGGCGATACGTCCATCAAGGTGACGTCTTCCGGCGCCTTGACGGTGAACTCGTTCAAGTGACGAACAGCTACCAGCTCGTCGATCAGGACTTTCTTGTCGTTCATCGTGGCCGAAGCCTGAGCGATCACGTGATCAGCTTCTTCGATGGCGGACAGGAAGACGATCTCGTCGGTGACCAGGGCGTCTTTCACCACGCGGTACGGGCTTTCAAGGAAGCCGTACTGGTTGGTGCGCGCATAGGCAGCCAGAGAGTTGATCAGACCGATGTTCGGACCTTCCGGCGTTTCGATCGGGCAAACACGACCGTAGTGCGTCGGGTGAACGTCACGCACTTCAAAGCCAGCACGCTCACGAGTAAGACCGCCCGGGCCCAGTGCAGAAACACGGCGCTTATGGGTGATCTCGGAGAGCGGGTTGTTCTGGTCCATGAACTGCGAGAGCTGGCTGGAACCGAAGAACTCTTTCACCGCCGCAGCCACTGGCTTGGCGTTGATCAGGTCTTGCGGCATCAGGCCTTCGCTTTCAGCCATCGACAGACGCTCTTTGACCGCACGCTCAACACGTACCAGGCCAACGCGGAACTGGTTCTCGGCCATTTCGCCTACACAGCGAACACGACGGTTACCCAGGTGGTCGATGTCATCGACGATGCCTTTGCCGTTACGGATGTCGACCAGGGTCTTCAGGACCGCAACGATGTCTTCCTTGCACAGCACGCCCGAACCTTCGATCTCGGTACGACCGATACGACGGTTGAACTTCATCCGGCCGACCGCAGACAGGTCATAGCGCTCAGGGCTGAAGAACAGGTTGTTGAACAGGGTTTCGGCAGCGTCTTTGGTAGGTGGCTCGCCAGGACGCATCATGCGATAGATCTCGACCAGCGCTTCCAATTGGTTGCTGGTGGAGTCGATCTTCAGGGTGTCGGAGACGAACGGACCGCAGTCGATATCGTTGGTGTACAGGGTCTCGATGCGAACAACCTGAGCCTTGGCGATTTTTGCCAGGATCTCGGTGTTCAGCTCGGTGTTGCACTCAGCCAGGATTTCGCCTGTAGCCGGGTGAACGATGACCTTGGCGGTAGTGCGACCCAGGACATAGTCCAGAGGCACGTCCAGCGACTTGATACCGGCTTTTTCGATCTGGTTGATGTGGCGCGCAGTAATACGACGGCCAGCCTCAACAATGACTTTGCCCTTCTCATCCTGGATGTCCAGGACCGCAATTTCACCACGCAGACGCGAAGCAATCAGTTCCAGGCTGAGGGTTTCATCCTTCAGGCTGAAGACGTTGGTGGTGTAGAAAGCGTCCAGCACCTGCTCGGTGGTATAGCCGAGCGCGCGCAGCAGTACCGAGGCCGGCAGCTTGCGACGACGGTCGATACGCACGAACACGCAGTCTTTCGGGTCGAACTCGAAGTCCAACCACGAACCACGGTACGGAATGATCCGCGCGGAGTACAGGAGCTTGCCGGAGCTGTGCGTCTTGCCGCGGTCGTGGTCGAAGAACACGCCCGGGGAACGGTGCAGCTGGGAAACGATTACACGCTCGGTACCGTTGATAACGAAGGTACCGTTCTCAGTCATCAACGGGATTTCGCCCATGTAGACTTCTTGCTCTTTGATGTCCTTGATCGCTTTGTTCGACGATTCTTTGTCGAAAATGATCAGACGAACTTTTACCCGCAAAGGTACGGCGTACGTAACACCGCGCAACACGCATTCTTTGACATCAAATGCCGGTTCGCCCAGGCGATAACCGACGTACTCCAGCGCAGCATTGCCGGAGTAGCTGATGATCGGGAAAACGGATTTGAAGGCCGCATGCAGGCCCACGTCGCGGAACTGATCTTTGGTCGCTCCCGCCTGCAAGAATTCACGATACGAATCCAGCTGGATAGCCAGAAGGTACGGGACATCCATGACGTCCGGCAACTTGCTAAAGTCCTTGCGGATACGTTTTTTCTCAGTATATGAGTAAGCCATCAGCGTTCCCCAGCTTGGTCACCTGCTTGTTTGGCCCTCCCGACGGGAGCAGCCAGAAAATCTTGCAAACCCCATGGTTTGCACCACCGCATCGGGTGGCTACAGCGCGTTAGTGGCGGCGACCGAGTCGACAGCCAAGAACGGAAAAAGGCCGGTGGCAAGAGCCACCAGCCATCAGCCTTCAGCTTAACGCTTGGGCTGGAAACGCAAGGTCGATGCTTACTTCAGCTCGACTTTGGCGCCTGCTTCTTCCAGTACTGCTTTGGCTTTGTCAGCAGCGTCTTTCGACACAGCTTCCAGAACCTGGGCAGGAGCGCCGTCAACTACAGCCTTGGCTTCTTTCAGGCCCAGACCGGTCAGTTCACGTACTGCCTTGATCACGTTTACTTTCTTCTCGCCAGCTTCCAGCAGCATGACGTTGAATTCGGTTTGCTCTTCAGCAGCAACAGCAGCAACAGCTGGGCCAGCGGAAGCAGCGGCAGCGGAAACGCCGAATTTTTCTTCGAAAGCTTTGATCAGCTCAACAACCTGCAGAACCGACATTTCAGCTACGGCGTTGAGGATATCTTCTTGGGAGATAGACATTACTGTATTTCCTGAATTGGGGGACGGCCTACGCGGCCATCGAAATAAACAAAAATACGCGAGAGAACGTGCTCAGCCTTATGCTGCGGCAGCTTCTTTTTGCTCGCGAACTGCAGCCAGAGTACGAGCCAGCTTGCTGGTAGCGCCTTGAATCACGCTCATCAGCTGCGAAATAGCTTCGTTACGGGTCGGCAGTGTTGCCAGTACGTCGATTTGGTTAGCTGCGAGGAACTTGCCCTCGAACGCAGCTGCCTTGATCTCGAACTTATCCTGACTCTTGGCGAATTCCTTGAACAAACGGGCAGCAGCGCCTGGATGATCCTTGGAGAACGCGATCAGAGTCGGGCCGGTGAACACGTCGTTGAGGACACTGTATTCAGTGTCAGCAACAGCGCGCTTGAGCAGGGTGTTACGTACAACACGTACGTATACGCCAGCTTCACGAGCCTCTTTACGGAGTCCGGTCATAGCGCCTACTGTCACACCACGGGCATCAGCCACGACAGCGGACAGAGCAGCTTTGGCAGCCTCGTTGACTTCAGCGACGATGGCCTTCTTGTCTTCGAGATTAATTGCCACGGGTTTAACTCCTGCTTGTTACCGTTTCATCTGGCCTAGGCCGGATGTCGTTTTGGTGTCTGATTCGGTAAGGAACCGGGAGCACCATCTGCGTAGGCTTGATGGTTTAAGACTTGCGTCGCCTACGGTCTTGGATAGCCCCCGCCAGGCAGGGACCCCAATCTTTCAATTGACGCGATATCTCGCGCCAATTTGTGTCTTATACGTCCAGCGAACCTTGGTCGATGACCAGACCTGGGCCCATAGTGGTGCTCAGGGTAACGCGCTTGACGTAGATGCCTTTCGAGGAAGCTGGCTTGATACGCTTCAGATCAGCGATCAGGGCTTCAACGTTTTCCTTCAGCTTGACGGCGTCGAAGCCGACCTTGCCAACGGAGGTGTGAATGATGCCGTTTTTGTCAGTGCGATAACGAACCTGACCAGCCTTGGCGTTTTTAACCGCGGTGGCTACGTCTGGCGTTACGGTGCCGACTTTCGGGTTAGGCATCAGGCCACGTGGGCCCAGGATCTGACCCAACTGACCTACAACGCGCATTGCATCCGGGGAGGCAATTACTACGTCATAGTTCAGGTCGCCGCCTTTCATTTCGGCAGCCAGGTCGTCCATGCCAACGCGATCGGCGCCAGCGGCCAGAGCAGCTTCAGCTGCTGGGCCTTGGGTGAAGACAGCAACACGTACAGTCTTGCCAGTACCGTGTGGCAGCACAGTAGCGCTACGAACGACCTGGTCGGATTTACGTGGGTCAACACCCAGGTTTACAGCAACGTCAACGGACTCGCTGAACTTGACAGTCGACAGCTCGGTCAGCAAAGCAGCAGCGTCTACAAAGTTGTAGGACTTGCCCGCTTCGATTTTGCCGGCGATAGCCTTTTGGCGCTTGGTCAGCTTAGCCATTACACACCCTCCACGTTAAGGCCCATGCTACGAGCAGAACCGGCGATGGTACGCACGGCTGCATCCATATCAGCTGCAGTCAAATCCGCGTTTTTGGTTTTCGCGATTTCTTCCAGCTGAGCACGAGTGACGGTGCCAACCTTAACGGTGTTCGGACGAGCGGAACCGCTAGTCAGACCAGCAGCTTTCTTCAACAAAACCGAAGCCGGGGTCGACTTGGTTTCGAAAGTGAAGCTACGGTCGCTATATACAGTGATGATCACTGGAGTCGGCAAACCTGGCTCAATACCCTGAGTACGGGCGTTGAAGGCCTTGCAGAATTCCATGATGTTCACGCCGTGCTGACCCAGAGCTGGACCGACGGGTGGGCTAGGGTTGGCCTGAGCGGCCTTCACTTGCAGCTTGATGTAAGCGGTAATCTTCTTGGCCATGAGGCACTCCAATTACGGGTTCAAGCGCCTCGAAAGGCTCCCCGGTTACTTGCGCGTTTATCCCAGTGACGACAAAACCCCACAGCCTAAGGCTGCGGGGTTGGGATGCTTTGTCAGCTAGACCTTTTCGACCTGGCTGAACTCCAACTCTACCGGAGTAGAGCGACCGAAAATGAGCACTGCCACTTGGATCCGGCTCTTTTCGTAGTTAACTTCTTCAACAGTACCGTTAAAATCAGCAAACGGACCATCTGTGACACGAACAACTTCGCCAGGCTCGAACAATGTCTTCGGCTTAGGCTTGTCGCTACCGTCAGCAACGCGACGCAGAATCGCTTCTGCCTCTTTGTCAGTGATCGGTGCAGGCTTATCAGCGGTACCGCCAATGAAGCCCATCACGCGAGGAGTGTCCTTGACCAAGTGCCAAGTACCCTCATTCATGTCCATCTGTACCAGCACATAGCCAGGGAAGAACTTGCGTTCGCTTTTGCGCTTCTGGCCATTCCGCATTTCAACCACTTCTTCAGTGGGAACCAGAATTTCGCCAAAGCCATCTTCCATGCCTGCCAGCTTTACGCGCTCCAGCAAAGAGCGCATAACATGCTTCTCGTAACCCGAGTAAGCATGCACAACGTACCAACGCTTAGCCACGGGACACCCTTAGCCAACAATCAAGGAAACAAGCCAGCCGAGCAGGGAATCAAGCCCCCACAACAGCAACGCCATAACCAAAACAACAGCCACAACAATCAGCGTGGTCTGCGTGGTTTCTTGGCGAGTCGGCCAAACGACTTTTCGTATTTCGGTGCGAGCTTCCTTTACCAGTACAGCGAAAGACTTACCCTTTACAGTCTGCAGACCAATGAAGACAGCCACAGCAGCAAGAGCGAGCAATACGAGTACGCGGTACAGGATCGGCGAAGCAGAATAGTACTGATTGCCAACAACGCCTACGACCACCAAAGCGACCACAGCGAGCCACTTAACCAGATCGAAACGAGAGCTTTGAGCTTCAGCCTTAGGAGTCATCTATGAAGATCCTGTGAAAAGAAAGCCAGATACACCACGTGAATCTGGCAGGTCAGGAGGGAATCGAACCCCCAACCTACGGTTTTGGAGACCGTCGCTCTGCCAATTGAGCTACTGACCTAAAACAAAATCAGGCCGACCATTATGCAGGCCTGAAAAAGACTTTACAACAACCAACCCCAAGAGACTTGAAACAACCTGGCAACACCAGGCAAAACAGAATCAAGCCGAGACAGCTGTTAAAACAAAGGCAGATATTTTCATATCTGCCTTGTCATATGGAGCTCTTGAGCGGATTTGAACCGCTGACCTCACCCTTACCAAGGGTGTGCTCTACCAACTGAGCTACAAGAGCGAAACACCTTGCACAACCTGCAAACTTGGAGCGGGTAGCGGGAATCGAACCCGCATCATCAGCTTGGAAGGCTGAGGTTCTACCACTAAACTATACCCGCGGAGCTTGCAGCTCACGCTAAAAATGGTGGAGGGGGAAGGATTCGAACCTTCGAAGTCGTAGACGTCAGATTTACAGTCTGATCCCTTTGGCCGCTCGGGAACCCCTCCTAAGCGAGCCGGCATTTTACATTACGCCGACCTTCTGTCAAGCATTTTCTCATTAAAAATATGAGGTTAGCTGCGTGACGATCGCTTCACACCGACTTCCCGAAAGGGTCATCACTGTGGAGCGGGCGCCATTCTATGCAAACTATTCGACAGTTGCAATGCCTTCGCACGGCATTATTTTATGTTTTAACTCATTGAATTCATTAGCAAGGCTTTCAAACGGCAGATCGTCAGCAAGGCGGCGACTTTCAGGCGCCACACGCAACCAAAAAGCAGGCGCACCTACGACAACCATTTGCTGGATCCTGACCTTTATATCCAGGCTGGTCAGGCGCTGCTCAAGGAACTGCGCCTGTTCCTGACTGGCAAAACCGCCGATATACAAGCAACCTGCTGGCACCTCTGGAGCCCGAGGCCGATCACGGCGCGTCATTGCGTCGGCCGACTCACTCAGCAACTGAATATCCTGCTGAGAGCCCCTGTATAGCGCCAGAGGAGTTACATCCTTCGCACGCAACGGGGCCTCTTGCTGGTGCCAAACGTAGTAAAAGACATTGAGAACCAGCAACAACAGAAACAACCAACGCATAAAAACCTCAAGACAAAGGGCACGCCAGCGCCAAGCCAACAAATACCAGGTCCGGAACAACGCGAGCGCCCGGTAAGGCATCGGCGACCAACTCAGCATCACCACCTGTAAGGAAAACAGAGAACTCCTTACCCCAGTAGCTGCGAGCTAGCTCCAACTGCGACTGAGCGAAACCACGAAGCATGAGCGTGCAACCCCGCTCAACAGCTTGAGCAGTCGTAAGCCCAGGCTCCAGTTTTTCTAACGCACGCTCAGCTGCAACATCGTCATACCGTATTTTTCGGGTATGGGTTCTCAGCTGATTGCGCATCAGCGGCATACCCGGACAGATAAATCCCCCAAGATGCTTGCCATCTGCCGCAATGAAATCAGCCGTGGCGGCTGTACCAAAATCAAGTACCAGGCATGCTCGAGAGGCTAACCGGAAGCCCCCAAGCATTGCCAGCCAACGGTCCAACCCCAGGCGGGCATACTCCTCATAACCATTGCGCACACCCGCCATCTCACGCGATGGCGCTGCACAACTGATAGAGACACCAAAGGCTGCAACCAAGACGTCGACCAGGCGACTCGTCTCTTCCTGGGCGCGCACGCTGACTAACCTGCAGTGGTGCAGAGAAAGACCGACCAGCGAATGAAGACCACCCAGCAACGCCACATCGGAATCAACAACGCCTTCAGCGAAAACGACTGCCTGGTTGGCCTCGAGGACTCGCCACTTGATGAAGCTATTCCCACAGTCGAGCTCAAGAATCATCACGCAACCTCAGGCTTAACTCACCACCACTGTATATTTTCTCAACGCCATTTACCTCGAGACGTAGCGCGCCTTGACCGTCGATACCCAGCACGACCCCGTCTACCTGGTTAACACCCGCGATCAACGACACAGCCCTACCCTGCCAGAGATGATTCTGCTCCCACTCATTGCGGATTACCGAGAAACCAGAATCTCTATGACGCACTAGATAAGCCTGCAATGCCTCGCTCAGATGAGCAACCAGATGATTTCGATCTACCGAACGACCTGTTTCGAGCTGTATTGATGTCCACTGCTGATCAACCTCCGCGGCGGTCTGCATGTTTGCGTTAATGCCAATACCGAGCACGACATGACAGACATCAGCAGGATCCCCGACCAGCTCAAGAAGGATGCCTGCAACCTTCTTCGACCCAACAAGAACGTCATTCGGCCATTTCACACCCGAGCCATGGACACCAAGGTCGCGCAAGGTTTGCATGACCGCCAAGCCCACCACAAGACTCAGCCCCTCGAGCTGTCGCAGCCCGCCATCGATACGAAGCACAAGGCTGTAGTAAACATTCTGTGCAAATGGACTCACCCACTTGCGCCCTCGACGCCCCCTGCCCGCAGTCTGCCGCTCCGAGAGAACCAGAAACGGCGCCGCTTGCCCCGCCTCAATAAGGCGCAATGCCTGGGCATTAGTGGAATCGATGGTATCCGATATGAAAATCGAACCTGCACAGACCGACGACTTCAAGGCGATCTCGTCAGCATTCAATAGAACCAGCGGGGATGCCAATTGATAGCCTCTACCCCTGACCTTATGAATTGTCAGATCCAGCTCAACCTCCAGATGCTGGAGCTGCTTCCACACAGCACTACGACTGATGCCCAGGGCTGCGCCTAGCGCTTCACCCGAGTGGAATCGACCATCTTTCAGAAGTGTTAACAACGTCAGCATGCAAGTCTCGCCTTACAATGAGGCACGCATGATAGCCATGCGTAGAGCCATTGCATAGAAAGCAAGCTGACGGATGATTGAGGGACTTCAATCGAACAATCGACCAAGACTGGGCGCGCCTTTTCTACCGCCCAAAACAAAACCCCAACTGCTTTCGCAATTGGGGTTTCGGAATTTAATCTTGACGATGACCTACTCTCACATGGGGAAACCCCACACTACCATCGGCGATGCATCGTTTCACTACTGAGTTCGGGATGGGATCAGGTGGTTCCAATGCTCTATGGTCGTCAAGAAATTCGGGTACTGAGTCGTGGCCAGCTGGCCTCGCTTCAGCAAATTGGGTATGTAATAGAAGTCGGTGTTTGCAAGATCGAACTTTCGGTTCATTTCGTCTTCACACACCGCAATCTGGCCTTTCGACGCAAATTGCTTGGGTGTTATATGGTCAAGCCTCACGGGCAATTAGTATTGGTTAGCTCAACGCCTCACAGCGCTTACACACCCAACCTATCAACGTCGTAGTCTTCGACGGCCCTTCAGGGAACTCAAGGTTCCAGTGAGATCTCATCTTGAGGCTAGTTTCCCGCTTAGATGCTTTCAGCGGTTATCTATTCCGAACATAGCTACCCGGCAATGCCACTGGCGTGACAACCGGAACACCAGAGGTTCGTCCACTCCGGTCCTCTCGTACTAGGAGCAGCCCCTCTCAAATCTCAAACGTCCACGGCAGATAGGGACCGAACTGTCTCACGACGTTCTAAACCCAGCTCGCGTACCACTTTAAATGGCGAACAGCCATACCCTTGGGACCGGCTTCAGCCCCAGGATGTGATGAGCCGACATCGAGGTGCCAAACACCGCCGTCGATATGAACTCTTGGGCGGTATCAGCCTGTTATCCCCGGAGTACCTTTTATCCGTTGAGCGATGGCCCTTCCATACAGAACCACCGGATCACTAAGACCTACTTTCGTACCTGCTCGACGTGTCTGTCTCGCAGTCAAGCGCGCTTTTGCCTTTATACTCTACGACCGATTTCCGACCGGTCTGAGCGCACCTTCGTACTCCTCCGTTACTCTTTAGGAGGAGACCGCCCCAGTCAAACTACCCACCATACACTGTCCTCGATCCGGATAACGGACCTGAGTTAGAACCTCAAAGTTGCCAGGGTGGTATTTCAAGGTTGGCTCCACGCGAACTGGCGTCCACGCTTCAAAGCCTCCCACCTATCCTACACAAGCAAATTCAAAGTCCAGTGCAAAGCTATAGTAAAGGTTCACGGGGTCTTTCCGTCTAGCCGCGGATACACTGCATCTTCACAGCGATTTCAATTTCACTGAGTCTCGGGTGGAGACAGCGCCGCCATCGTTACGCCATTCGTGCAGGTCGGAACTTACCCGACAAGGAATTTCGCTACCTTAGGACCGTTATAGTTACGGCCGCCGTTTACCGGGGCTTCGATCAAGAGCTTCGCGTTAGCTAACCCCATCAATTAACCTTCCGGCACCGGGCAGGCGTCACACCCTATACGTCCACTTTCGTGTTTGCAGAGTGCTGTGTTTTTAATAAACAGTCGCAGCGGCCTGGTATCTTCGACCGGCATGAGCTTACGGAGCAAGTCCTTCACCCTCACCGGCGCACCTTCTCCCGAAGTTACGGTGCCATTTTGCCTAGTTCCTTCACCCGAGTTCTCTCAAGCGCCTTGGTATTCTCTACCCAACCACCTGTGTCGGTTTGGGGGTACGGTTCCTGGTTACCTGAAGCTTAGAAGCTTTTCTTGGAAGCATGGCATCAACCACTTCGTCACCCAAAGGGTAACTCGTCATCAGCTCTCGGCCTTAGAATCCCGGATTTACCTAAGATTCCAGCCTACCACCTTAAACTTGGACAACCAACGCCAAGCTGGCCTAGCCTTCTCCGTCCCTCCATCGCAATAACCAGAAGTACAGGAATATTAACCTGTTTTCCATCGACTACGCTTTTCAGCCTCGCCTTAGGGACCGACTAACCCTGCGTCGATTAACGTTGCGCAGGAAACCTTGGTCTTTCGGCGTGGGTGTTTTTCACACCCATTGTCGTTACTCATGTCAGCATTCGCACTTCTGATACCTCCAGCAAGCTTCTCAACTCACCTTCACAGGCTTACAGAACGCTCCTCTACCGCATCATCCGAAGATGATACCCGTAGCTTCGGTGTATGGTTTGAGCCCCGTTACATCTTCCGCGCAGGCCGACTCGACTAGTGAGCTATTACGCTTTCTTTAAAGGGTGGCTGCTTCTAAGCCAACCTCCTAGCTGTCTAAGCCTTCCCACATCGTTTCCCACTTAACCATAACTTTGGGACCTTAGCTGACGGTCTGGGTTGTTTCCCTTTTCACGACGGACGTTAGCACCCGCCGTGTGTCTCCCATGCTCGGCACTTGTAGGTATTCGGAGTTTGCATCGGTTTGGTAAGTCGGGATGACCCCCTAGCCGAAACAGTGCTCTACCCCCCTACAGTGATACATGAGGCGCTACCTAAATAGCTTTCGAGGAGAACCAGCTATCTCCGAGCTTGATTAGCCTTTCACTCCGATCCACAGGTCATCCGCTAACTTTTCAACGGTAGTCGGTTCGGTCCTCCAGTTAGTGTTACCCAACCTTCAACCTGCCCATGGATAGATCGCCCGGTTTCGGGTCTATTCCCAGCGACTAGACGCCCTATTAAGACTCGCTTTCGCTACGCCTCCCCTATTCGGTTAAGCTCGCCACTGAAAATAAGTCGCTGACCCATTATACAAAAGGTACGCAGTCACCCAACAAAGTGGGCTCCCACTGCTTGTACGCATACGGTTTCAGGATCTATTTCACTCCCCTCTCCGGGGGTTCTTTTCGCCTTTCCCTCACGGTACTAGTTCACTATCGGTCAGTCAGTAGTATTTAGCCTTGGAGGATGGTCCCCCCCCATATTCAGACAAAGTTTCTCGTGCTCCGTCCTACTCGATTTCATGACTAAGAGATTTTCGCGTACAGGGCTATCACCCACTATGGCCGCACTTTCCAGAGCGTTCCGCTAATCTCAAAGCCACTTAAGGGCTAGTCCCCGTTCGCTCGCCACTACTAAGGGAATCTCGGTTGATTTCTTTTCCTCAGGGTACTTAGATGTTTCAGTTCCCCTGGTTCGCCTCTTACGCCTATGTATTCAGCGTAAGATAACCATCTTATGATGGCTGGGTTCCCCCATTCAGACATCTCCGGATCAAAGTCTGTTTGCCGACTCCCCGAAGCTTTTCGCAGGCTACCACGTCTTTCATCGCCTCTGACTGCCAAGGCATCCACCGTATGCGCTTCTTCACTTGACCATATAACCCCAAGCAATCTGGTTATACTATGAAGACAACATTCGCCGAAAATTCGATAATACTCAGTTACGAGTAACTCACAAATTTTACCTTAGCCTGATCCGTTACCAGTGAAAGTAACGTTCAGTCTATCTTTCTATCACATACCCAAATTTTTAAAGAACGAACTAGTCAAAGACTAGAAATCAACATTCACCATCACAACGATGGAATGCTCATTTCTAAGCTTTATACAAACAGAAGCAGTAGTGGTGGAGCCAAACGGGATCGAACCGTTGACCTCCTGCGTGCAAGGCAGGCGCTCTCCCAGCTGAGCTATGGCCCCGTATTTCTACAGGCGTTTCCCACACAAAATTGGTGGGTCTGGGCAGATTCGAACTGCCGACCTCACCCTTATCAGGGGTGCGCTCTAACCAACTGAGCTACAGACCCAATTTCGGGCTGCTTCTTTTCGTCTTCTTCAATGAATCAAGCAATTCGTGTGGGAACTTATGGAGCAGCTGATGTCGTCGATTAAGGAGGTGATCCAGCCGCAGGTTCCCCTACGGCTACCTTGTTACGACTTCACCCCCAGTCATGAATCACACCGTGGTAACCGTCCTCCCGAAGGTTAGACTAGCTACTTCTGGTGCAACCCACTCCCATGGTGTGACGGGCGGTGTGTACAAGGCCCGGGAACGTATTCACCGCGACATTCTGATTCGCGATTACTAGCGATTCCGACTTCACGCAGTCGAGTTGCAGACTGCGATCCGGACTACGATCGGTTTTGTGGGATTAGCTCCACCTCGCGGCTTGGCAACCCTCTGTACCGACCATTGTAGCACGTGTGTAGCCCAGGCCGTAAGGGCCATGATGACTTGACGTCATCCCCACCTTCCTCCGGTTTGTCACCGGCAGTCTCCTTAGAGTGCCCACCATGACGTGCTGGTAACTAAGGACAAGGGTTGCGCTCGTTACGGGACTTAACCCAACATCTCACGACACGAGCTGACGACAGCCATGCAGCACCTGTCTCAATGTTCCCGAAGGCACCAATCTATCTCTAGAAAGTTCATTGGATGTCAAGGCCTGGTAAGGTTCTTCGCGTTGCTTCGAATTAAACCACATGCTCCACCGCTTGTGCGGGCCCCCCGTCAATTCATTTGAGTTTTAACCTTGCGGCCGTACTCCCCAGGCGGTCAACTTAATGCGTTAGCTGCGCCACTAAGAGCTCAAGGCTCCCAACGGCTAGTTGACATCGTTTACGGCGTGGACTACCAGGGTATCTAATCCTGTTTGCTCCCCACGCTTTCGCACCTCAGTGTCAGTATCAGTCCAGGTGGTCGCCTTCGCCACTGGTGTTCCTTCCTATATCTACGCATTTCACCGCTACACAGGAAATTCCACCACCCTCTACCATACTCTAGTCAGTCAGTTTTGAATGCAGTTCCCAGGTTGAGCCCGGGGATTTCACATCCAACTTAACTAACCACCTACGCGCGCTTTACGCCCAGTAATTCCGATTAACGCTTGCACCCTCTGTATTACCGCGGCTGCTGGCACAGAGTTAGCCGGTGCTTATTCTGTCGGTAACGTCAAAATTGCAGAGTATTAATCTACAACCCTTCCTCCCAACTTAAAGTGCTTTACAATCCGAAGACCTTCTTCACACACGCGGCATGGCTGGATCAGGCTTTCGCCCATTGTCCAATATTCCCCACTGCTGCCTCCCGTAGGAGTCTGGACCGTGTCTCAGTTCCAGTGTGACTGATCATCCTCTCAGACCAGTTACGGATCGTCGCCTTGGTGAGCCATTACCCCACCAACTAGCTAATCCGACCTAGGCTCATCTGATAGCGCAAGGCCCGAAGGTCCCCTGCTTTCTCCCGTAGGACGTATGCGGTATTAGCGTCCGTTTCCGAACGTTATCCCCCCCACTACCAGGCAGATTCCTAGGCATTACTCACCCGTCCGCCGCTCTCAAGAGAAGCAAGCTTCTCTCTACCGCTCGACTTGCATGTGTTAGGCCTGCCGCCAGCGTTCAATCTGAGCCATGATCAAACTCTTCAGTTCAAACATCTTTGGGTTTTTAAGAAACCCTAAACTTGGCTCAGCAATCGTTGGTTACATCTTTGATTTCTCGCGGAGTAACTTGTGATGCTGATAATCTTGTTGACTATCAGTCTGACTCCACAAGCACCCACACGAATTGCTTGATTCAGTTGTTAAAGAGCGGTTGGTTAAGATCTTTCGTCTCAACCGAGGCGCGCATTCTACAGCAGCCTCATTTGCTGTCAAGTGGTTATTTTCAGAAGTTTTCGAGGATTTTCTCAACAACTTCAACCACTTGCGCTTCCGATCTCTCGTCAGCGGGAGGCGAATTCTACAGCGTTACACGCTGCTGTCAACACCTCTTTTTCAACTTCCTTTTGGCTTCGATGAACTGAAGCAACCCACTGTCGAATTCTGCATAACTCATTGTTTACCAAGGAGTTTTCCGTTTCGACTGCGCCGGAAGTGGGGCGAATTATAGACAGATATAATTCGCCGTCAACTGCTAATTCCAGGTTTATTCGGATTTAAGCGTAATACGCGCAAATGCCTTCTTGCCGGCCTGACAAACGTGGGTCGCACCCAGCTCGTATATAAAGGTGCGATCGACAACCTCACCATCTATACGCACACCGCCAGACCCCAGAAGATCACGCGCCACGGCCGAGTTCTTCACCAGGCCCGCCTTATTAAGGACAGCAGCGATCGGCATTGCCTCGGCAGCAGTCAATTCAATCTCCGGCAGATCATCCGGCAACTCGCCATCCTTCATGCGATTGCCCGCAGCACGGTGAGCGCTGGCCGCAGCCTCTTCACCATGGAAGCGCGCAACAATCTCTTCCGCCAGCTTGATCTTGACGTCCCGCGGGTTCGCACCAGCCTCTACGTCGGCACGCAATGCATTGATCTCATCCATGGAGCGGAAGCTCAACAGCTCGAAGTAACGCCACATCAGCGCATCCGGAATAGAAACCAGCTTGCCGTACATCACGCCTGGCGCCTCCTGGATGCCGACATAGTTGCCCAACGACTTGGACATCTTCTTCACGCCATCCAGCCCTTCCAGCAATGGCATGGTCAGAATGCATTGCGCCTCCTGACCATACGCACGCTGCAGCTCACGCCCCATCAGCAGGTTGAACTTCTGATCGGTACCACCCAGCTCGACATCCGCACGCAGAGCCACCGAGTCATACCCTTGAACCAGCGGGTACAGGAACTCGTGAATCGCGATAGGCTGATTGGTGGAATAGCGCTTATCGAAGTCATCGCGCTCAAGCATCCGCGCAACGGTGTACTGGGAGGTCAGGCGAATGAAGTCCGCCGGCCCCATCTGATCCATCCAAGTAGAGTTGAACGCGACCTCGGTCTTGGCCGGATCAAGAATCTTGAAGACCTGGGTCTTGTAGGTCTCGGCATTATCCAGAACCTGCTCGCGGGTCAGCGGCGGACGTGTAGCACTCTTACCACTCGGATCACCGATCATCCCGGTGAAGTCACCTATAAGGAAGATCACCTGATGCCCCAGCTCCTGGAACTGACGCAGCTTATTAATAAGCACGGTGTGACCCAGGTGCAGATCCGGTGCCGTCGGATCAAAGCCAGCCTTAATACGCAGGGGTTGGCCACGCTTGAGCTTTTCGATCAGCTCGGCCTCGACCAACAGTTCTTCCGCACCACGTTTGATCAGCGCTAGCTGCTCTTCAACCGACTTCATAACAGACCCGCAAGGCTCAGATTCAAAGGGAACCAACCATACAAGATCAGGGACTAATTACAAGTTTTGCCCTGCAAACGAACACCATTCGGCGAGCCCTGCATTCGCGAGCTTGCACCACAGATGATTTGGTTATATTTTATACAGTTATTTCATCTTCATCATGTCATTCATCTTTTCCACTTCATCTTTTCAAAGTCAAAATTACCTATGACCACTGAACCGTCTAAAGCGCCGCCGCTTTACCCGAAGACCCACCTGCTCGCCGCAAGTGGTATCGCCGCCCTTCTCAGCCTGGCACTCCTGGTATTCCCTTCCAGTGACGTAGAAGCCAAACGAACGACCTTAAGTCTTGACCTGGAGAGCCCGGTTGAACAACTGACACAAGATCAAGACGCTTCTGACGCGCAACAAGCCACAACCGCAAGCGTCGAGTCGCCGTTTGCACAGATTGAAGACAGCACGGATGACACCAAGACAACCGCCCAGGCAGCACCTGCACCCCAGGTAGCAAAGGGCCCCGAGCACCGTGAAGTGGTCGTGGCCAAAGGCGACACGTTGTCGACGCTGTTCGAGAAAGTCGGCCTTTCAGCCGCGACCGTTCACGATGTACTGGCCAGCGATAAGCAAGCCAAGCAATTCACCCAGCTCAAGCGCGGCCAAAAACTTGAGTTCGAGCTGAACCCAGAAGGTCAACTGACCACGCTGCACACCAACCTCAACGATCTTGAAAGCATCACCCTAACCAAGGGCGCCAAGGGCTTCGCCTTCAATCGCGTGACCACCAAGCCGGTGATGCGTTCTGCCTATGTACACGGTGTTATCAACAGCTCACTGTCCCAGTCCGCTGCCCGCGCAGGCCTGTCCCACAGCATGACCATGGACATGGCCAGCGTATTTGGCTACGACATCGACTTCGCGCAGGATATTCGCCAGGGTGACGAATTCGACGTGATCTACGAGCAAAAGGTGGCCAACGGCAAGGTCGTCGGCACCGGCAATATCCTGTCGGCGCGCTTTACCAATCGCGGCAAGACCTACACCGCCGTGCGTTACACCAACAAACAAGGCAACAGCAGCTACTACACTGCCGATGGCAATAGCATGCGCAAGGCTTTCATCCGTACTCCGGTTGACTTCGCCCGTATTAGCTCGCGTTTTTCCATGGGCCGCAAGCACCCAATTCTGAACAAAATTCGCGCCCACAAAGGTGTCGACTATGCAGCGCCGCGCGGCACACCGATCAAGGCAGCCGGCGATGGCAAAGTGCTGTTGGCCGGACGTCGCGGCGGCTACGGCAATACCGTCATCATCCAACACGGCAACAGCTACCGTACGCTATACGGGCACATGCAAGGCTTTGCCAAAGGCGTGAAGACCGGCGGCAACGTCAAGCAGGGTCAAGTGATTGGCTACATCGGCACCACCGGCCTGTCCACCGGCCCACACTTGCACTACGAGTTCCAGGTCAACGGCGTGCACGTCGACCCACTGGGCCAGAAGCTGCCAATGGCTGACCCGATCGCCAAGGCCGAGCGCGCGCGTTTCCTTCAGCAAAGCCAACCGCTGATGGCACGCATGGACCAGGAACGCGCCACCATGCTGGCTTCGGCGAAGCGCTAAGCGATGGCGCTCTATATAGGTGTCATGTCCGGGACCAGCCTTGATGGCCTGGACATTGCGCTGATCGAGCAGGATACGGCGGTCAACCTGATCGCCACCCATTACATCCCCATGCCTGAATCCCTGCGTGTCGAACTGCTAAGCCTTTGTGCCAGCGGCCCTGACGAGATCGCGCGATCGGCGATCGCCCAGCAAAACTGGGTAACACTCGCCGCTCAGGGCGTCCATGCCCTGCTTGAGCAACAGCAACTCACGCACCACGATATCCGCGCGATTGGCAGTCATGGGCAAACCATTCGCCACGAGCCCGCCCGCGGCTTTACCGTGCAGATTGGCAACCCCGCATTATTGACTGAGCTGACCGGAATAACCGTGGTCAGTGACTTTCGTAGCCGCGATGTAGCCGCCGGTGGCCAGGGTGCGCCGCTGGTGCCAGCCTTTCACGAAGCGCTGTTTGGCGAGGCTGGCGGCAATCGCGCAGTACTCAACGTCGGCGGCTTTAGCAATCTGAGCCTGATCGAGACCGACAAACCGGTAGCTGGCTTTGACTGCGGCCCGGGCAATGTCCTGCTGGATGCCTGGATTCACCAGCAAAGGGGCGATAACTTTGACCGTGGCGGCCAATGGGCCGCGACAGGAAAGATCCAACCCCAACTACTGACCGCACTGCTCAGCGATCCCTTCTTCCTGACCAAGGGCCCTAAAAGCACGGGGCGCGAAGTCTTCAACCTGCCCTGGCTGGAACACCACCTCGGTCGATTGCCATCATTCAGTGCGCAAGATGTCCAGGCCACGCTGCTGGAACTGACGGCGCAGACCATCGTCGAGTCGCTGCAAACCGCACAACCGCAAACCGAAACTCTGCTGGTATGTGGTGGTGGCGCCCATAACACGACACTGATGAAGCGTATCGCAGCCTTGCTGCCGGCCACTCGCGTCAGCAGTACTGCCACCCACGGTGTAGACCCCGACTGGGTGGAGGCCATGGCCTTCGCCTGGCTGGCCCATTGCTGCCTTGAAGGTATCGCCGCCAACCGCCCAAGCGTTACCGGTGCCCGCGGCCTTCGCGTACTTGGCGCGATCTACCCCGCCTGATACACAGATAGCAAAACGCCGCTTGACCCCATAAGAGCCAAGCGGCGTTTTGCCTACCCGCCCTCGATCAGATCGAGAACGACGAACCGCAACCACAAGTCGTGGTGGCATTCGGATTTTTGATCACAAAGCGCGAGCCTTCCAAACCTTCCTGGTAATCCACCTCGGCACCTGCCAAGTACTGGAAGCTCATCGGATCCACGACCAGGCTTACGCCCTCGCGCTCGACGATGGTGTCGTCATCGGCCACATCTTCATCGAAGGTAAAGCCGTACTGAAACCCTGAACAACCGCCGCCCGTAACGAATACGCGCAGCTTCAAGCGATCATTACCCTCTTCATCGACCAGGCTCTTCACCTTGTGCGCAGCACCGTGGGTGAATTGCAAAGCCGTGGGGGTGAAGGATTCAACGCTCATGCTGATAATCTCCCGGCGTAGCGCCGCCATATGCGTGATGGCGGCCATTATCCGCTTCTCCTAGAAAAGCGGTCAACTATTGTTACGGTATATCAATCTGCGCAGCGGCCCTTAAAAACACAAAAGGCCCGATCAACGGGCCTTTTGCACTGCCGCCGCCGTCTTAAGGCAGCATGCCGGCGTGGGACAAACCGAGCTTCTCATCCAGCCCAAACAAGATGTTCATGTTCTGCACAGCCTGGCCCGACGCGCCTTTGACCAGGTTATCGATGACGGACAGCACCACGACCAGGTCGCCGTCCTGCGGACGATGCACGGCGATCCGGCATACGTTGGCGCCGCGCACGCTACGGGTCTCCGGGTGACTGCCAGCCGGCATTACATCGACGAACGGTTCATTGGCATAGCGTTTTTCAAACAATGCCTGCAGGTCCACCGAACGATCCTTGACGGTTGCATACAGTGTCGAGTGAATCCCACGGATCATCGGGGTCAGGTGCGGCACGAACGTCAGGCCGACGTCACTGCCGGCCGCACGACGCAGGCCCTGGCGAATTTCCGGCAGATGACGATGCCCTTTTACGGCATACGCTTTCATGCTTTCCGAGGTCTCGGAATACAAAGAGCCTACGGCCGCACCGCGACCAGCGCCACTGACACCCGACTTGCAGTCGGCAATCAGACGCGATGCGTCAGCCAGACCGGCTTCCAACAACGGCAGAAAACCCAACTGGGTAGCCGTCGGATAGCAACCCGGCACGGCGATCAGGCGCGCCTTGCTGATCTGCTCGCGATTGACCTCAGGCAAGCCATACACCGCCTCTTCAAGCAGCTCTGGAGCACCATGGGGCTGGCCGTACCACTTGGCCCACTCATCGGCATCCTGCAGACGGAAGTCCGCCGAGAGGTCGATGACCTTGGTACCGGCCGCCAGCAACTCCCCCGCCAAGGCATGGGCAACCCCATGCGGTGTGGCGAAGAACACGACGTCGCAGGCACCCAGGGTCTTGATGTCCGGAACGCTGAACGCCAGGCCATCGTAATGGCCGCGCAGGTTCGGATACATATCGGCAACGGCCAGGCCGGCCTCGGATCGGGAGGTGATGACCACCACCTCAGCTTGCGGATGCTGAGCCAACAGACGCAGCAATTCGACACCGGTGTAACCCGTGCCGCCGACGATACCGACCTTGACCATAAACCTGCCCTCAACGAACCCACTGGAAAGCCGTCGATAATAGGGGCCGTATCGTTCTGCGACAACCGTCAAGGTGACGTGCGCGCACTCTAACCTCTACTATCTCCAGTCACCGTGAACCTGGGAATAACTAAAAATGCTTTATCTATGGGTCAAAGCCTTTCATATCGTCAGCATTGTCTGCTGGTTTGCCGGGCTGTTTTACCTGCCGCGCCTGTTCGTCTACCACGCTCAAAGCCAGGATGCCGTCAGCCAGGAGCGCTTCAGCCTCATGGAACGCAAGCTGTACAAGGGCATCATGCTGCCGGCGATGATCGCCACCCTGGTATTCGGCATCTGGTTGATCAGCCTTAACCCAAGCGTATTCAGTCAGGGTGGATGGATGCACGCCAAGCTGACCCTTGTAGTAATCCTGATCGGTTACCACCACATGTGTGGCGCCCAGGTAAAACGTTTCGCACGTGGCGAAAACACCCGCAGCCATGTCTTTTATCGCTGGTTCAATGAAGTGCCGGTTCTGATATTGCTGGCTATTGTAATTTTGGTCGTCGTAAAACCGTTCTAACTCTAATCAGCCGCACCTAAACCGGGGTACTTCCAATGTCGCTGCCCGCTTTGCTTGAACAACGTCTGCGCCTGCCTGTGGTGGCTGCGCCGATGTTCCTGATTTCCAATCCGCAACTGGTCCTGGCGTGCTGTCGCAATGGCGTGGTCGGGAGCTTCCCGGCACTCAACCAACGCGAAAGCAGCGGGTTCAAGGCTTGGCTGGAAGAAATCGAAGCGGGCCTGGCGCTGCTGGACAACCCCGCGCCTTACGCGGTCAACCTGATCGTGCACAACAGCAACCCGCGCCTTGAGGCTGACCTGGCGATCTGCGTCGAGCACAAGGTGCCGATCGTTATCACTAGCCTGGGTGCGGTCAAGGAGTTGGTAGATGCCGTACACAGCTACGGCGGCCTGGTGTTCCATGACGTCACCACTCGGCGCCATGCCGAAAAAGCTGCCGAAGCCGGGGTCGACGGGCTGATCGCAGTGGCGGCAGGGGCTGGCGGCCACGCGGGCACCTGGAGCCCATTCTCGCTGATCGCCGAAATCCGCCAGTTTTTCGACAAGACCCTGCTACTGGCCGGCTGCCTGAACCATGGCCACGAGATCCTCGCCGCGCAATTGCTCGGTGCTGATCTCGCGTATTTTGGTACCCGCTTTATCGGCACCACTGAAAGCCACGCCCCCGATGCCTATAAAGAGATGCTGCTCACATCCCGCGCAGCCGATATCGTGCACACTCCGGCGGTATCCGGCGTGCCTGCCAGTTTTATGCGGCAAAGCCTGGAAAACGCCGGCTTCGACCTCGCCGCCCTGCAAGGCAAAGGTGAAGTCAACTTCGGCTCCAAGCTCAAGCCTCTCAGCGACGAGGCAAAGGCTTGGAAGACTGTATGGTCCGCCGGCCAGGGCGTCGGTGAAATTGACGACTTACCCAGCGTCGATGAACTGGTTGCCCGTCTCGATGCCGAATACCGCAAGGCGCGCGAGCAAGCGGTACAATTGCGCTGGCCACGCTGACACACCCGCCAGGCCTGCCGATTGAAGCAGGCCTGCATTACCCCCCCTGAAAAGTGACAAGGATGCCCGCATGAGCGACAACCGTTTCAAGATTGTGTTTGATGGAGCCCTGCTCCCGGGTGTCGAAAGCACCACCGCCAAGCTGAACCTTGCCGAATTGTTCAAAAGCGACGTTGAAGCGATCGAAAAGCTTTTCACCGGTCGCCCGGTCGCCCTGAAGCGCGACCTGTCTCGCCCCGATGCCGAAACCTACCTGACGGCCCTGAAAAACACCGGGATTGATGCGCGCATCGAAGCCGAACAACCCGTGGCCTTCAGCCTGGCTGAAACTCATGAGACCGATTCCGGCCGCTCTGACTTCTCAAGCCCAACTGCTTCGCCATACGCACCGCCGCGCGCAGCTGTCGGGGATAACCTTCCAGAGTTTTCCACCCTCAAGGTGTTTACCGTCAACGGCCGTATCGGGCGCCTGCGCTTCCTGGCCTGGACCCTGGTGCTGAGCCTGGCGATGTTCGCCCTCGTGGGCGCCCTGTTCACCGTGGGCCTGGGCATTGCCGCAGTATCTCCCACCGCCGCGATGATCATTGGCTCACTGCTTGGTTTCGTCGTGCTCGTGGCGTCTGTGTGGATCAGTGTCCAGATCACTGTGCAGCGCCTGCATGACCTGGGCTGGTCCGGCTGGTTATGGTTCCTGAACCTCGTACCGATTGTGGGCAGCATTTTCCCGATCCTGCTGATCGTGTTGCCAGGCAATGCGGGCGCCAACCAATATGGTGCGCCACCGCCACGCAACTCGACCGCAGTGAAGGTCCTGGCCACCCTATGGCTAGCACTGCTTCCATTGATTTTCGCCACTATGGTGATGCTGGCCATGGGCGGTTACCTGGACCAGCTCGAAAGCAGCGTGGACAGCGGCTATGAAAGCAGCTCTATGACCACCGATGAAGACGCGGACCAGAGCATCATCGTCGGTGAAGAAGACGTGCAAAGTGCTGACGATGCGGCCGAACCTGTAGACTCTCCGGAAGAATGAAGAAACGCCCCACGCCTGTGACGCATCTGTCGCAGGCTCGGTGGCGTTGCGATGGAGAAACGCATGACCCGTTACGTTCTGATCACCGGTGCCTCCAGTGGCATCGGCCTGGCCTTGGCCGAAGCACTGGCCCGGCGCGGCCGCAGCTTGATTCTGGTGGCCCGCCAGCGTGATCAGTTGGAAAGTATTGCCATAGAACTGACCCAACGCTTTGGCGTCGAGGTGTTGTTCCGTGCCTGTGACCTGGGCGAGCCGTTGCGCCTGTCCGGGTTCCTGCTGGAGCTGGAAGAAGGCGAGCGGCAGATCGACTTGCTGGTCAACTGCGCCGGCATCGGCACCAGCGGGCCATTTCTGGCCCAGGATTGGATGACCGAGCAAGACCTGATCGAAGTCAACATCCTGGCCCTGACTCGCCTGTGCCACGCACTGGGCAATTCCATGGCCCTGCACGGCGGCGGGCAGATTCTCAACGTCGCTTCGGTTGCAGCCTTCCAGCCGGGGCCTTGGATGAGCACCTATTACGCCAGCAAAGCCTATGTGCTGCACTTCTCCGAAGGCCTGCGCGAAGAGCTGAAGAGCTGCGGCATCAAGGTTTCAGTGCTTTGCCCCGGCCCAACACGCACCGCGTTCTTCGGCACCGCACAGATGGACACCGCCAAGCTGGACGGCCTGCAGTTGATGAGCCCGGAAGAAGTGGCTCTGCACACCGTACGCGCCTTGGCCAAGAACAAAGCAATCATCGTTCCCGGTCGCCGTAACCGCTGGCTGGCGTTCAGCCCGCGCTTGAGCCCACGCTGGCTGACCCGCAAGATTGCCGGCGCCATCAACAAGGCCTATTGCCCGCGCTGACCTGCTGAGTACACTCACCCTGCACTTTCATAATGGAGAAACAGCTGTGGATACTCTGTTCACCAAGATCATCAACAGAGAAATACCCGCGAGGATTATCTACGAGGATGACCAGGTCCTGGCCTTCCACGATATTGCGCCAATGGCCCCCGTACATTTTCTGGTGATTCCGAAAAAGCCGATCCGCACCCTCAACGACCTGACGGAAGAAGACAAAGGCCTGGCTGGACACATCCTGTTCACCGCCCAGCGCCTGGCCGTGGAACAAGGTTGTGAAAAAGGTTTTCGCGTAGTCATGAACTGCAATGAGGATGGCGGCCAGACCGTCTATCACATTCATATGCATGTATTGGGTCAACGCCAGATGAACTGGCCACCGGGCTGAAGCCCTATTGCAGCAGCCTGCTTGCCGGCGATGGCGGCCTCAAGAGCCCCATCGCCGGCAAGCAGGCCCTTGTAAGAAGCATGACCCAGCGCAAACACACGCCCCTCTCTTGCGGTAAACTGGACGCCGAGATTTTTCCCGGAGGTCAGCATGACTACCCAACGTCACTACTCGCCGATTGACCGACTGCTGCTGCAAGCCGACACGGCCATGCGCACGCTGCTACCTTTCAGCGGCCAGCCGTATCGCCCATCACCGGCCATCGTGCAACCCGAAGCGCAAATGAGCGAGACTGATACCCGTCATGTAGCCGGCCTGATGCGTATCAACCATACCGGTGAAGTCTGTGCCCAGGCGCTGTATCAGGGCCAGGCCTTGACTGCCAAGCTGCCGCAAGTACGTGCCGCCATGGAGCATGCCGCCGAGGAAGAAATCGACCATTTGGCCTGGTGCGAACAACGTATCCGCCAGTTGGGCAGTCACCCCAGCGTGCTGAACCCACTGTTTTATGGTTTATCGTTTGGTATCGGCGCCGCTGCTGGCTTGATCAGCGACAAGGTCAGCCTGGGCTTCGTCGCCGCGACCGAGCATCAGGTATGCAAGCACTTGGATGAGCACCTGGAACAACTGCCGGCCGAGGACGAAAAGTCCCGGGCGATTCTTGAGCAGATGCGTATCGACGAAGAACACCACGCAGAAAGCGCGCTGGATGCCGGCGGCTTCCGCTTCCCGGCACCGGTAAGGTTTGGCATGAGCCTGATGGCCAAGGTCATGACCAAAAGTACTTACCGCATTTAAACCCCACACGAACATTGTAGGAGCGAGCTTGCTCGCGAAAAACTCAAGGACACCGCGGGCAGCCTGACTAAACCCGTTATCGTTGGCGTTCTTGGCGAGCAGGCTCGCTCCTGCCAAAGGTCAACCCAGCTCAATGATCTCGTAATCATGAGTAATGGCCACACCGGCCGCGCCGAGCATGATCGAGGCCGAGCAATACTTCTCTGCCGACAGTTCGATAGCCCGCTTGACCTGCGCTTCCTTCAGCGCGCGCCCCTTGACCACAAAATGCATATGGATCTTGGTGAATACCTTAGGGTCTTCGGTAGCGCGTTCGGCCTCCAGAAAGGCTTCGCAGCTTTCCACCGCCTGGCGCGACTTCTTCAGGATGCTGACCACATCGAAGTTACTGCAGCCGCCCACGCCAAGCAGGAGCATTTCCATGGGCCGTACACCCAGATTGCGACCGCCGGCTTCCGGCGGGCCATCCATGACCACCACATGGC
The DNA here is from genome assembly GCF_016925675.1 of Pseudomonas hygromyciniae. Classification (NCBI taxonomy): domain Bacteria; kingdom Pseudomonadati; phylum Pseudomonadota; class Gammaproteobacteria; order Pseudomonadales; family Pseudomonadaceae; genus Pseudomonas; species Pseudomonas hygromyciniae. The sequence goes on from NZ_CP070506.1 coordinate 5,367,030, forward strand.
CGCTGCCCGATTCACCGAGGAACATGGCTTCGCCCGCCCATTGGATGCGTGCCTTCATCGCCCAGACTCCACTGCTAAAAAAGGGGCGCCAGCTTATCACAGGCCCCCGCGAGCGCAGTGTTCTGCCGCAAGACCATCAACAGTAGGCCTTGATAGATAAATTCCCTGATCGAGTCAGAATGTGTCTGTTAAGCTGGCGCCAAATCAATGGCGCATTGCCATCCACTGGATGGACCTCGCTCGATAAAAATACAAGCCCAACCACACCGTGCAGTCTTTTCGGGATACAACCATGGTTGCTGTTACCCCCACACCCAAGATCAAGAACCTAGATAAGTTACTGACCCATTGCCAACGCCGGCGCTACCCAGCCAAGCAGAACATCATCTGCGCCGGGGAGCGCTCGGAAACCCTGTTCTTCATTATCAAAGGTTCGGTCACCATTCTGATCGAGGATGAAGACGGCCGCGAAATGATCATCGCCTACCTCAACACTGGTGATTTTTTCGGGGAGCTGGGGCTGTTTGAGCAAGCCGGCAAAGAACAGGAGCGTAGCGCCTGGGTAAGAGCCAAGATCGAGTGTGAGGTCGCGGAAATCAGCTATGCAAAATTTCGCGAGCTGGCCCAACAAGATCCGGAAATTCTCTATGCCCTGAGCGGCCAGATTGCCCAGCGCTTGCGCAACACCACGCGCAAAGTCGGCGACCTGGCGTTCTTCGATGTCACCGGGCGCGTCGCCCGCTGCCTGCTGGAGCTGTGCAAGCAGCCAGATGCCATGACCCATCCCGACGGCATGCAAATCAAGGTCACTCGCCAAGAAATCGGGCGGATCGTCGGTTGTTCGCGGGAGATGGTCGGTCGAGTGCTCAAGGATTTGGAGGAGCGCAACCTGGTTCACGTCAAAGGCAAGACGATGGTGGTGTTCGGCACCCGCTAGGGCGCAAAGACCTGCGCCAGCATCTGCCGGTACAAAGCATCGAGGCGGCTGATCGCATCCGGCGCAGCAAAGGCTTCATGCAGGGCGATATGGCTGTCGGCACGAACCCGTTGCTCCAGGCCACACGCCTGGTTGAAGCGATTGACCGCAGCAATCAGTTCTTCGCGATGGTTATCCAGCAACAGTGCGCCATGCACCAGGCCCACCGGGCGCCCACCACTCTGGCGCCAGCGCTGGGCAGTACCGACCATTTTGCGTCCGTCGAGATTGACGTTATAGCGGCCATCGCAAAAGGCGCCGGCGATTTCGCCTACAGAAGCATCGCCCCCCAACTCAGTCAGTAAATCGCAGATAGGTTGGCACAGACGCAAGTACCCGGTTTCAATCCGGCCCTGGTCGCCTTCACTGCGCGGCGGTGCGTAGACCAGAGCAATATTGACCGTGGCGCTCGATTGCGGCACCGGTTCACCGCCGGTTTCCCGCAGCAATACCGGCCAACCGTGGGCGGCCGACACTTGGCTCGCCGCTTCAAACGCAGGCAAGCGGCTCAGGCGGCGAGGCATCACCAATGCCTGGTCGCTGGGCTGCCAGAACAGCAGCCCGAATGATTGCTCACCCGCACAGACGGCGGCCAGCAAGTCCTGCTCGGCGGCAAGGCCTGCCTCAACGGTCATCGCTACGGGCTGGATCATCGGGCATTTACCTCTCTGAATAAACACAAAAGCAAATGTGGGAGCGTTTCAAATCAATCCAGCGTCGAACCGCTGACCGGCACACCACGCTCCGGGAAAAACAGGCGCTGCAACTCAGCCCCAGGATTTTCCGCACGCATAAAGGTTTCGCCGACCAGGAACGAGTAGACGTCGCTGATTTCCATCAGCTCCACATCCGCACGATTGACGATCCCACTCTCGGTAATCACCAGGCGGTCGCGGGGAATGCGCGGCAGCAGGTCCAAGGTGGTTTCGAGGTTGACTTCAAAGGTGTGCAGATTGCGGTTGTTGACCCCAACCAGCCGTGTATCGAGGGTTTTCAGTGCGCGCTCCAGCTCGTCACCGTCGTGGACTTCAACCAGCACATCCAGGCCCACGCCTTTGGCAACTGCCGCCAGTTCGGCCATCTTTACGTCGTCCAGCGCCGAAACGATCAGCAGCACGCAATCGGCGCCCAATGCCCGGGCCTCGACGATCTGGTACGGGTCGATCATGAAGTCCTTGCGGATCACCGGTAACTTGCACGCGGCGCGGGCTTGTTGCAGGTAAGCGTCGGAACCTTGGAAGTAGTCGATGTCAGTCAGCACGGAAAGACAGGTCGCCCCGCCCTTCTCGTAACTGGCAGCAATTTCTGCTGGCACGAAGTGCTCGCGAATCACACCTTTGCTCGGCGAGGCCTTTTTAATCTCTGCGATCACCGCCGGCTGCTTGAGCTTGGCCTGGGCGATCAGCGCATTGGCGAAGCCGCGCGGCGCATCGGCGCCTTTCGCCAGGCCTTCTAGCTCGGCCAGGCTCACGCGGGCGCGGCGCTCGGCCACTTCTTCGACTTTGCGGGCGAGGATGTTTTCCAGGACTGTTGGCACACTCATCCTTCATTCTCCATTTTGAATACGGCCGTGAATGCTCCCAGCTCTTCGAGCTTTTCGCGAGCCAGCCCCGTATGCAGCGCATCGTGGGCTAAGGCGACACCTTCTGTAAGACTATAGGCGTGATCGGCTGCGTAAAGTGCCGCGCCAGCATTCAGAACAATCATCTCAGCCGCTTTCTGGCCGTTTTCAGTCTTGCGGCGCCCCAGGGCATCGCGAATCAATTCCAGGGAGGCCGCCGGGCTTTCCACCGCTAGGCCATGCAGGCTCTGGCTCTTCATACCCAGATCTTCTGGCTCGACCCAGTATTCGGTGACTTGGTCGTTCTTCAGCTCCGCCACAAAGGTCGGGGCCGCCAGGCTGAATTCATCCAGGCCGTCCTTGGAGTGCACCACCAGCACATGCTTGCTGCCCAAGCGTTGCAGGACTTCGGCCAATGGCCGGCACAGCGCCTGGCTGAACACGCCCACCACCTGATGTTTCACACCGGCCGGATTCGTAAGCGGGCCAAGCATGTTGAACAGGGTACGCAGGCCCAGATCCTTGCGAGGGCCAGCGGCGTGCTTCATCGCTCCATGGTGGGACTGGGCAAACATAAAGCCGATGCCAACGTTATCGATGCAGCGCGCCACCTGCACCGGTGTCAGATTCAGGTAGATACCGGCCGCTTCCAGCAGGTCGGCACTGCCGCTCTTACCCGATACCGCGCGGTTGCCATGCTTGGCCACGGTGCAGCCAGCGGCCGCCACCACAAAGGAAGACGCCGTCGATACGTTGAAGATATTCGCACCATCGCCGCCGGTGCCGACCACATCGACTACACCGTCGAGGGTCTTGAGTTCGACCTTGTCCGCCAACTCGCGCATCACCGAGACGGCGCCGACGATTTCGTCGATGCTCTCGCTCTTCATGCGCATGGCCATCATAAAGGCGCCAATCTGCGCATCGGTGCATTGACCGGTCATGATTTCGCGCATGACATCGCTCATTTCAGCGGTGCTCAGGTCCAGATGGCCGACGATACGGCTCAGGGCAGTCTTGATATCCATGGAAAGTCCTTAGCGCGTGCCGCCGCTCTGCTTGAGAAAGTTGGCGAACAGCTCGTAGCCCTGCTCGGTCAGAATCGATTCGGGGTGAAATTGCACCCCTTCGACATTCAGTGTCTTGTGCCGCAGGCCCATGATCTCATCGACCGAGCCGTCTTCCAGTTGGGTCCAGGCCGTCAGTTCCAGGCACTCGGGCAGGGTTTCGCGCTTAACCACCAGTGAGTGGTAGCGGGTCACCGTAACCGGCAGGTTCAGGCCCTGAAACACGCCCAGGTCACGGTGAAACACCGGGCTGGTCTTGCCGTGCATCACCTGGCGGGCACGCACTACATCGCCACCAAACGCCTGGCCGATGGATTGGTGGCCCAGGCAAACCCCGAGAATCGGCAGCTTGCCGGCAAAATACTTGATCGCTTCAAGGGAAATTCCCGCCTCGGTCGGCGTGCACGGCCCGGGCGAAACGACAATGCGCTCCGGGTTCAAGGCCGCAATCTGCGCCACGGTCATTTCATCGTTGCGCACCACCTTGACCTCGGCACCGAGTTCACCCAGGTACTGCACAACGTTGTAGGTAAAGGAGTCGTAGTTATCAATCATCAGCAACATGTGGGTTCAAACCTCTTGAATTCACTGATTTCAAATGACCGCCTTCCAAGAGAGTGACCCGCTGCCAGACGCACTTTCCAGTTGCCAGGATTAGCCGGCAAGGGGCGTCGAACAAAGGGTGAAGAAGGCAAATCGGTACAGGTCCGGCCGGGCCGGCAGAGAAAATTCAGGCGCGCCAACGCCAACGGGCGTGTGCCTTGACTACTCGCATCAAGAGTTTGCTGATGATCAACACGGGGAGGGTCTCATTCATACGTTCCCGCACAGTAACGTAGCCTCGCCGACGGTGCAATATGGAGCAGCAAATACGGGGTTGATGACCGAGGGTTTGTAAGAAAAAACGTTTTTCCTCGCGGAAAACTCCCACTACATTGCTAGTGTTCCACTTCCGATACAAAAACAATCACATGGAATTGCGTATGCTCAGACCATCTTTTGTTGCGCCCCTTGCCGGCTGCCTCTTGGCACTCGCCTGCGCGCAGGCGTTTGCAGCACCTTCACCTTATTCAACCATGGTCGTTTTCGGCGATAGCCTGGCCGACGCGGGCCAGTTTCCCGATGGTTTGTCTGGCGCCAGCTTGCGCTTCACCAACCGTACCGGTCCGACCTTCCAAGGCGACTATGGCCTGGTGTCATCAACCCTGCTGGGCTCGAAACTGGGCGTAGCGCCAAACGACCTGAATGCCTCCACCTCGCCGGTTCGCGCGGCACAAGGCTTGCCCGACGGTAATAACTGGGCGGTCGGCGGCTACCGTACCGATAATATTCTGGATTCCATCACCTCGGTCTCCAACACCGCGATCCCACCCGGCAATGCGGGCGCTGGCACTGTGTTGCGCAGTCGCCAGGGTTATCTGCCGGCAAACGGCGGGCGCGCCGACCCTAACGCGCTGTATTTTCTGTCAGGTGGCGGTAATGACTTCCTGCAACAGCGCGTCGGTAGCCCGGGCGACGCCGTTGCCGCAGGTGGGCGCCTGGCCGACAGCGCCCAAGCCCTGCAACAAGCCGGCGCGCGCTACATCATGGTGTGGATGCTACCCGACCTGGGCCTGACACCTGCCATCAACGGCACACCACAGCAGGCAGCGACCTCCGCCCTGAGTAATATTTTCAACCAGGCATTGGTACAACGCCTGTCGCAGATCGATGCCCAGATCATCCCGTTGAATATTCCACTGTTGTTGCAGGAATCCTTCGCCGACCCGGGCCGATTTGGCCTGGCGACCGGGCAGAACCTTACCGGCACCTGCTTCAGTGGCAACAGTTGCACCGCTAACCCGGTCTACGGCATTGGCGGCACCAACCCGGATCCGACCAAGTTGATCTACAACGACTCGGTCCACCCCACCGTCGCCGGGCAGCGCTTGATCGCCGACTACGCCTATTCACTGCTCGCCGCCCCCTGGGAGCTGACCTTGTTACCGGAAATGGCCCAAGGCACCCTGCGTGCGCACCAGGATGAATTGCGCAACCAATGGCAAGCGGACAATGACAACTGGCAGGCAGTCGGCCAATGGCGCGCCATTGTGGCCGGCGGTGGCCAGCGCCTGGACTTTGATGATCAACGCAGCTCCGCCAGTGGCGACGGCAGTGGCTATAACCTGAATGTCGGTGGCAGCTATCGGCTCGACGACAGTTGGCGCGTAGGTGTTGCAGCCGGGTTATATCGCCAGACCCTCGAAGCCGGCGCCAGCGACTCGGACTACAAGCTCAACAGCTACATGGGCAGCGCATTCGCGCAGTATCAGCACAATCACTGGTGGGCCGATGCCGCGCTGACCGGTGGCCGCCTGGACTTCGACAGCCTCAAGCGCAAATTCGCCCTGGGCGTCAGCGAAGGCTCCGAAAAAGGCAACACCGACGGCTGGCTCTGGGCCTTGAGCGGCCGTGTGGGTTATGACATTGCCGCGGTCGGCAGCGATTGGCACCTGTCACCGTTCATCAGCGCCGACTACGCGCGGATCGAAGTCGATGGCTACGGGGAAAAAGGTAGCCGCTCCACCGCATTGACCTTTGATGACCAGCAACGCGACTCCAAACGCCTGGGAGTTGGCCTGCAGGGCAGCTACCGGGTCACCCCGCAAACCCAGGTGTTTGGCGAAGTGGCTCACGAGCATGAGTTTGAAAACGACACCCAGAGGGTGAACATTTCGCTCAACAGCGTGCAGGGGATCGACTTCAAGCTGGACGGCTACACGCCCCGCAGCAATTCAGACCGCCTGAGCCTCGGGGTCAGCCACAAGCTGACCCAGGAGCTGGCGTTGCGGGCGGCCTATAACGTAAGGAAGGATGACAGCCTGACCCAGCAAGGAGTCAGTGTCGGGGTGAGCCTGGATTTCTAATACGGTCGCAAGTCCAACGTAAAACCAATGTGGGAGCGGCGGTGCGACGATTCGACTTGCCCGCTCCCACACAAACCCGCCCCACAGTTGGATCTGGACCGGCCGTCAGTCCTGCGGGGTCTGCTCGGCCAACGCCACCGCGCGGAACATCGCCCGGCGCTTGTTCAGGGTTTCTTCCCATTCCAGGGCCGGTACCGAGTCAGCAACAATCCCGCCGCCCGCCTGCACATGCAGTTCGCCGTCCTTGATCACCGCCGTGCGGATCGCAATGGCGGTGTCCATGTTGCCATTCCACGCAAAATAGCCCACGGCGCCGCCGTAGACACCGCGTTTGACCGGCTCCAGCTCGTCGATGATTTCCATCGCGCGGATCTTCGGTGCACCAGACAAGGTGCCCGCCGGCAGAATGGCGCGCAGCGCGTCCATTGCCGTCAGGCCGGCCTTCAGCTCGCCGGTAACGTTGGAGACGATGTGCATCACGTTGGAATAGCGCTCGATCACCATTTTCTCGGTGAGTTTCACCGAGCCGATTTCCGAAACGCGCCCGGTGTCGTTACGCCCCAGGTCGATCAGCATCAAGTGCTCGGCGATTTCCTTGTCGTCAGACAGCAGGTCTTCTTCGAGCGCCAGGTCGGCCTCTTCGGTCGCGCCACGGGGGCGGGTGCCGGCAATCGGGCGCACGGTGATCAGGTTATCTTCGACACGCACCAGCACTTCTGGCGAGCTGCCCACCACGTGGAAGTCGCCAAAGTTGAAAAAGTACATGTACGGCGTCGGGTTGAAGCAGCGCAGCGCCCGGTACAGGTCGATGGGCGCCGCCTTGAAGTCGATGGACATACGCTGCGACGGCACCACTTGCATGCAGTCACCGGCAAGGATGTATTCCTTGATGGTATCCACCGCACGCTCGTAGTCATCCTGGGTAAAGCTTGAGCGAAACACCGGATCGGCCGCCGGCGGACGGCTGAGGTCCAGGCCGCGACGTGGGGTGATCGGTTGACGCAGCTTGTCCAGCAGGGCTTCGAGGCTGGCCTGGCCTTGCTCGAACGCATCGGCCTGGGCCGGGTCGGCGAGGACGATCGCGTGCATCTTGCCGGCCAGGTTGTCGAACACCACCACCGCGTCGGAAACCATCAGCAGGATATCCGGCACCCCCAACGGATCGGGGTTCGGGCATTTGCCCAGGCGCTGTTCCACATAACGCACGCAGTCGTAGCCGAAATACCCCACCAGGCCGCCATTGAAACGCGGCAGGCCAGGAATGGTCGGCACGTTGTAGCGCGCTTTGAACGCTTCGACGAAGGCCAGCGGGTCTTGCACATCGTGGCTTTCGATCTCGACGCCGTCATGGGTGATGCTGACGTGATGGTCATGCACCCGCAAGACCGTGCGGCACGGCAGACCAATGATCGAGTAACGGCCCCACTTTTCACCGCCCTGCACCGATTCCAGCAGGTAGGAATTGGGCTCGTCGGCCAGCTTCAGGTAGATCGACAGCGGCGTATCGAAGTCGGCCAGGGTTTCCCGGGCCATGGGGATGCGGTTGTAGCCGGCAGCGGCCAAACGCAGGAATTCTTCGCGGATCATGAGGTGCCTCGTGGCGTGAGGGTCTAACGGTCAGGTATGCAAACGTGCCGCAGCGCGGCCAGGATCAGTCAGGCGCGCCAACGCCAGCGGGCCAGGGCCTTGATGACTTTCATCCAGAGTTTGCGAGTGACCACCACGATGGGATTTCCAGAAGGGGATGGGACAGCGTCGGGCAACGTTATCTCAGCGCCCGCTCCCAAGCAACCGGGGATTAGCAGTCGCAGGTCATCAATGACCAGCGCCGGCGACTCTTCAGCAATCGGCCGGCCATGGTTGTAGCCGTAGCTCAGGGCTACGCACTGCACGCCCGCCGCTTTTGCCGCCAGCACATCACTGCGCGAATCACCGACAAACAGCGATTGGGACGCCGGGATGTTGGCCATTTTCATCACAAAGAACAGCGCCGCTGGATCGGGCTTTTTCTGCGGCAGAGTATCGCCGCCGATGATCCAGCGGAAATACCGGCCGATCTTCATCTGGTCCAGCAGCGGCGCGACGAAGCGTTCCGGCTTGTTGGTGATCAGGGCCATTTCCACGCCCTGCTTGTGCAGCCACTTGAGGGTATCGCGTACGCCGGGATAGACCACGGTCAGTTCGTGGCCGTCTTCGTAGGCGGCGTTGAACAATTCCAGCGCGTGCTCGGCCTCCACGTCATCCACGCCCTCGGCATCGATGTGATTGGCCAGGGCCCGGCGCACCAGCATCTGCGCGCCGTTACCGACCCAGTCGCGCACCGACTCGACACCTACAGGTTTACGCCCCAGCTTGAGCAACATGTGGTCCACTGCAGCCGCCAGGTCCGGCACCGAGTCGACCAGGGTACCGTCCAGATCGAACATCACCAGCCGTGGCAATTTACCGGGGAACAGCTGCTCAAAACCGCTCATGGACGCGCCAGCGCCAGTTCTGCACGCATCTTGGCGATCACCGCCTGATAGTCAGGGGTGTTGAAGATCGCCGAACCGGCGACGAAGGTGTCGGCGCCCGCCGCCGCGATGTCACGGATGTTGTTGACGTTGACCCCACCGTCGATCTCCAGGCGGATATCGCGGCCAGAGGCATCGATCAACGCACGAGCTTCACGCAGCTTGTCGAGGGTGCCGGGGATGAACCTCTGCCCGCCAAAGCCTGGGTTGACGCTCATCAGCAAGACCATGTCGACCTTGTCCATCACGTACTTGAGCGTGTCCAGCGGCGTCGCCGGGTTGAACACCAGCCCAGCCTTGCAACCGCCTTCGCGGATCAACTGCAGGGAGCGGTCGATGTGCAGCGTGGCTTCCGGGTGGAAGGTGATGTAGGTCGCACCGGCTTCAATGAAGTCGCCGATGATGCGATCCACCGGGCTGACCATCAGGTGCACATCGATAGGCGCGGTCACGCCGTACTTGCGCAGCGCTGCGCAGACCATCGGGCCGATGGTCAGGTTCGGCACATAGTGGTTGTCCATGACATCGAAGTGTACGAAGTCGGCACCGGCGGCCAACACGTTGTCCACTTCCTCACCCAGGCGGGCGAAGTCGGCGGAGAGGATCGATGGAGCAATAACGAAGGGCTGCATGACGCACCTTTTCTGAGCTAAATCACGATGGCGCGCATTGTATACCTCATGCTTTGCTGCGCGCACCGTGACCTGACTCAATGGCTAATAGGCGGCGCGGTAGATTTTCTCGATATCCGCCGCGCTGAGCTTGCGCGGGTTGTTGCGCATCAGCCGCTCGATTCCCGCTGCCTCTACCGCCATGGCCGGGATCGCCTCCTCCGGCACGCCGAAGCTGCGCAGGCCTTGGGGAATTTCCACTGCGGCACATAGCCGCGTCATCGCCTCCACCGCCTGGTCGGCAGCGTCGTTGAGACTCAAGCCGCTGACATTCACGCCCATGGCCTGGGCAATGTCCTGCATGCGCTCGACACAGGCCAGCTTGTTCCAGTGCATCACATAGGGCAGCAACAACGCGTTGCTCACTCCATGGGCAATATTGAAGCGACCGCCCAGCGGATAGGCCAACGCATGCACCGCGCCCACCCCGGCATTGCCGAACGCCATGCCAGCCATCAGGCTGGCGGTGGCCATATCGTCACGCGCCTGCAGGTGGGCCGGGTTGGCATAAGCCTTGGGCAAAGCCTTGGCTATCAACTTGATCGCACCGATGGCCAAGGCATCGGTGATCGGCGAGGCGTTCAGCGACAGATAGGACTCGATGGCATGCACCAGCGCATCCACACCACTGGCGGCCGTGACACTGCGCGGGCAGGTCAGGGTCATTTGCGGGCTGATCAGCGCGACATCCGGCAGCAGATAGTCACTGACGATGCCTTTTTTCAATTGCGCGGCCTTGTCCGAGAGAATCGCCACATTGGTCACTTCCGAACCGGTGCCGGCCGTGGTGGGAATCGCTATCAGCGGCGGCCCCTTGCGCGGCACCTGGTCCACGCCGAACAAATCCGCCAGGGCGCCGTGATAACCGGCATAGGCGGCAACACTCTTGGCGATATCAATGGCGCTGCCACCGCCCACGCCGATCAGGCCGTCATGCCCGCCTTCACGGTAGACCTGCATGCAGTCTTCGACGATGGCGACCTCCGGGTCGGGCAGCACCCGGTCGAAAATCTCGTAGGGGCGATCACCCAACTGCGCCAACGCCAGTTGCACCGTACCGGACTTGACCAGCGCGGCATCGGTGACGATCAGCGGGTTATCGATATCCAGCCGGGTCAACTCGGCGGCCAATTGCTCGATGGCGCCTGGGCCGGTGAGCAGTTTGTGGGCGATCTTGAATGAGGAGGTACTCATGTGCGCGGCCTCTTATAAGTTGGGGGCTGGCACAAGAATAGCTGGGGAATGTGGGTTGTCTGCCATTCAGCGGCTGAATGGTCGGATGACTCCAGGCGGGCACGGTCACTGTAGGAGCTGGCTTGCCTGCGATGGTATCGGCTCGGTGTGTCAGGTGTACCGAGGTGATGCCATCGCAGGCAAGCCAGCTCCCACAGGTGATCGGGTTTCAGCAGTCAGACCTGGGCGGTGCGCAGTTTTTCGCTACGCCCACGCAGCCATTCCAGGGTCAGCAGCAATACCACTGAGAAGGCAATCAACAAGGTTGCCGCCGCGGCGATGGTCGGGCTGAGGTTTTCGCGGATGCCACTGAACATCTGCCGCGGCAAGGTCGCCTGCTCGGGCCCGGCGAGGAACAGCGTCACCACCACCTCATCGAAGGACGTGGCAAAGGCAAACAGCGCCCCGGAAATAACCCCCGGCGCAATCAGCGGCAGCGTCACCCGGCGAAAAGCAGTCAACGGCGATGCACCCAGGCTAGCCGCCGCCCGCACCAGGTTATGGTTGAACCCCTGCAAGGTCGCCGACACCGTGATGATCACAAAGGGCACGCCCAACACCGCATGCACCACGATCAGCGAAAAGAAGCTGTTGCCCAATCCCAGCGGGGCAAAGAACAGATAACTGGCCACGCCGATAATCACCACGGGCACCACCATCGGCGAAATCACCAGGGCCATCACCAGCGCCTTGCCGGGGAAATGGCCACGGGTCAGGCCGATGGCCGCCAGCGTACCAAACACCATCGCCAGCACCGTCGCGGCCGGGGCGACGATGATGCTGTTCTTCAAGGCGCGCATCCATTCCGCCGAAGCAAAGAAATCCTGGTACCAGTGCAGCGAAAACCCCTGCAACGGGTACACCAAAAAACTTCCGGAGTTGAATGACAGCGGGATAATCACCAACACCGGCAGGATCAGGAACAACAGGATCAGGCCGCAGAGGATCCGCAAGCTGTAGAACCACACCCGTTCGATGGGTGACATGTAAGGACTGCTGGACATATCAGGCGCTCCTCAGCTCAGACGCAGGCGGCTGGCGCCCACCAGCCAGTTGTAGATCAGGTACAGCACCACGGTCGCCAGCAGCAGCAAGCCGCCCAGTGCAGTGGCCATGCCCCAGTTGATGCTGGTGTTGGTGTAGAACGCCACGAAGTAGCTGACCATCTGGTCGTTCGGGCTGCCCAGCAGCGCCGGGGTGATGTAGTAACCAATCGCCAGGATAAACACCAACAGGCAACCGGCACCGACGCCCGCATAGGTCTGCGGGAAGTACACCCGCCAGAAACTGGCAAACGGGTGACAGCCCAGGGAAATCGCCGCGCGCATATAGGTCGGGGAAATACCCTTCATCACGCTGTAGATCGGCAGAATCATGAACGGCAGCAGGATATGCACCATGGAGATGTAGACCCCGAGCCGGTTGAATACCAGTTCCAGGGGTTTATCGATGATGCCCATGCTCATCAGCGCACCGTTGATCAAGCCGCCGGACTGCAGCAACACAATCCACGCAGCGACCCGCACCAGCACCGAGGTCCAGAAGGGCAGCAACACCAGGATCATCAACAGGTTGCTCTGGCGCGCCGGCAGGTTGGCCAGCAGGTACGCCAGCGGATAGGCCAGCAGCAGGCAGCACACGGTAATCACCAGGCCCATCCAGAAGGTGCGGGCGAATATATCGAGGTAGATCGCCTGGTCCGGCGTGGCCGGGGCGACTTCGCCCAGGTCGTCGATCCGATGATCGACCGCCGCCAGCAGGTAATAAGGCGTCAGGCTGCTGGTATTGCGGCGGATTGCCTGCCAGTACGCGGGGTCGCCCCAGCGTTCGTCGAGGTTTTCCAACGCTTCTTTATAAGAGGCCGGCACTTCGCTGAACGGCAGCGCCCGCGCGGTTTTGGTCAGCAGGCTGCGATAGCCCGCCAGTTCCATGTTCAGGCGCTTGGACAAATCGCCCAGGGTCTGGTTTTTGCGGGCTTCGCCCAAGTCCTCGCTGACAGCCTGGTACACCGGCTCGCCGGGCAGGCCGCGACCATCCCAGGCCGTCACCGCCACCACGGTACGCGGCAGACCGGCGACCACTTCCGGGTTACCGACGCTTTTATAGAGCAGCGCAACGATGGGCACCAGGAACACCAGCAGCAAAAACACCACCAGTGGCGCGATCAGCGCCTGGGCCTTCCAGCGGTTAAGCCGCTCGGCGCGCGCCAGGCGCTGCTTCAAGCTGGGGGTGGTGACCTCGTTCGAGGGAACGGCGATGGCCATGGCAAACTCCGGAAAATCTACTGTTGAGGCCCCTGTAGGAGCCGGCTTGCCGGCGATGGCAGCGTCTCGGTGTTCAGGTGTACCGAGGTGATGCCATCGCAGGCAAGCCAGCTCCCACAGGGGTTATGCGGCGCGGCTTATTGTTTGGCAGCCCAGGAATTGAAGCGCTGCTCCAACTGCTCGCCGTTATCCGCCCAGAAGCTCACATCGATCTGCACCTGGTTGGCGATGTTTTCCGGAGTGGTCGGCATATCCTTGAGGATGTCCTTGGCCAGCAGCGGTACTGCCTGGGTATTGGCCGGGCCGTAGGCGATGTTTTCCGAATAGGTTTTCTGCTGTTGCGGTGCGACGGAGAAGGCGATGAATTTCTTCGCCGCCTCAGCGCGCTCCTTGCTCAGGCCCTTGGGGATCGCCCAAGCGTCGAAATCGTAGATACCGCCGTTCCACACCACTTTCAGGTTGCTCTCTTTTTGCACAGCGGCGATCCGGCCGTTGTAGGCCGAGCTCATGACCACATCACCTGAAGCCAGATACTGCGGCGGCTGTGCGCCGGCTTCCCACCACTGGATCGACGGCTTGAGCTCATCGAGTTTCTTGAAGGCGCGGTCCTGACCATCTTTGCTGGCCAGCACTTTGTAGACATCCTTGGGCGCCACGCCGTCGGCCATCAGGGCGAATTCCAGGGTGTATTTGGCGCCCTTGCGCAGGCCACGCTTGCCCGGGAAGTTCTTGGTGTCCCAGAAGTCTACCCAACTGGTGGGCGCAGTCTTCAGTTTGTCGGCGTTGTAGGCCATCACCGTGGACCACACAAAGAACCCCACGCCGCAGGATTGGATCGCGCCTTTCACATAGTCGTCGGGGTTGCCGAACAGTTTCGGGTCCAGCGGTTCGAACATGTCTTCGTCACAGCCACGGGACAGCTCCGGCGACTCGACTTCCACCAGGTCCCAGGACACGCTCTTGGTGTCGACCATGGCTTTGACCTTGGCCATCTCGCCGTTGTACTCGCCGGCGATGATCTTGCCGTGGCCCGCGCTTTCCCACGGGGCATAGAAGGCCTTGACCTGGGCCGCCTTGTTCGCGCCGCCAAACGACACCACCGTCAGGTCGGGACCTGCCATGACCTGTGAAGCACCCGCCAGGCCAATGGCCAGGGCGGTCAATTTCAGGGATCTCAACATTTATTGTTCTCTCCACGTGCAGGGTTGGGTGAAGCCAAGGGGGCGATCAATTCGCCTCTAGAAGTGGGTCGAGTGCGCGAACGTGCTCGACTTGCCAGCCAATCGGAACCACGTCGCCGACCGTCAGTGCCGGGTCCAGCTCGGCGATCGGTTGTTTCACAAAGAAATCAGCCTTGCCGCAGACTTCCAGGCGCACACGTACGTGATCGCCCAGGTAGATGAATTCGGCCACCCGGCCCGAGAAGCGGTTGCTGCAGCTTTCGCTGGAGCCGTTGAGGCTGACCCGTTCCGGGCGCACCGACAGGGTCACCGGGCCGCCGATCTGCCCGACATTCACCGCCAGCGCCTCGACCTTCTCGCCCCGCGCCAACTCGACTACGCAACGCTCACCGGTGTGGCTGTGCAGGCGGCCGTTAAGGCGGTTGTTCTCACCGATGAAGTTGGCAACGAAGGTGTTTTTCGGCTCTTCATACAAAGTGCGCGGCGGTGCGATCTGCTGGATCTCGCCTTGGTGGAACACCGCCACGCGGTCGGACATGGTCAGCGCTTCCCCTTGGTCGTGGGTTACGTAAACCACGGTCACGCCGAGGCGCTGGTGCAGGTGCTTGATCTCCATCTGCATGTGTTCACGCAGCTGTTTATCGAGGGCGCCGAGGGGTTCATCCATCAACACCAACTGCGGCTCGAATACCAATGCACGGGCCAGCGCCACCCGTTGTTGCTGGCCGCCGGAGAGTTGCGCGGGGTAGCGCTGGGCGAAGGCGTCGAGTTGCACCATGCTCAGCACGCGCTTGACCCGCTCACTGACGTCGGTCTTGCTCAAACCCCGGACTGTCAGGGGGAACGCCAGGTTCTCGGCCACGGTCATGTGCGGGAACAGCGCGTAATTCTGGAACACCATGCCAATGTCGCGCTTGTGCGGCGGCACATTGTTGATCGAGCGTCCGGCCAGGAGGATTTCCCCGGCGGTCGGCGTTTCAAAGCCCGCCAGCATCATCAGGCTGGTGGTCTTGCCCGACCCGGACGGGCCTAGCAGGGTCAGGAACTCGCCTTTGCGAATGTCCAGGTTGAGGTCTTTGACGATCAGGTTCTCGCCGTCGTAGCTCTTCTGCACACCACGAAAGCTGACCAGCACATCATTTGAATCCACCTCGCTCATACCCGCACCTTTGTGTTTTGGACTGCTGTGGAGCTAGCGTAGTCCAGGCGCAAGCCCCCGGAAATCGGGGCGCAAGAGAGATTGGCATCAGCGCGGTGGAAGGTTCGGGGTAGGGATTGCCCTACACGAATGGCGGGCATGGGACAGTTGCGCGGCAAGGTCGACGAGACAAGCCGCAAGCCTGGGCTGTGGGGTGCAGCTGGGATGTCGCAAATAGATATGCCTCTGTAGGCGCTCGGCTTGCCGGGCGCCTACAGGAGTTTGTGCTCCATGGCGTATTTCACCAGTTCTGCCAGGGAGGTGATGTTGAGCTTCTGCATCAACCGCGCCTTGTGGGTACTGATGGTCTTGCTGCTCAGGGCCAGTTGCTGGGCAATATCGTTGACATTGGCGCCCTGGGCCAAGCGCTCGAACACCGAGAACTCACGCTCGGACAACAGCGAGTGCAAGGGCCGGGCATCGGTGAGGCCGACTTCGAACACCATGCGGTCCGCCAGGTCTGGATCGATATAACGCCCGCCTGCGGCCACCTTGCGAATTGCCGTCAACAGCAGCGCCGGATCACTGTCCTTGGTTGCATAACCTGCCGCGCCGACCTTCAACGCCCGGGCAGCCATTTGTGCCTCATCATGCATCGACAGCACCAGGATCGCCGGCGGATTGTTCAGCGCACGGATTCGTGCAATCGCTTCCAGGCCGTTGACCCCGGGCATCGAGATATCCAGCAACACGACCTCGCATGGTGTGTGGCGCAAGGCTTCCAACAGCTGCTCGCCGTTCCCCGCCTCGCCCACCACCAGCAGATCCTTGGCCAGGCCGATCAACTGCTTGATGCCTTCACGGACGATGGTGTGGTCTTCGGCTACCAATACGCGGATCACGGGACTTTCCTCTCTATAACGATTAAACGCCGATATTCAAAATGTGGGAGCGGGCTTGCTCGCGAAGGCGGCGTGTCAGTTGACTTATGTGTAACTGATACACCGCCTTCGCGAGCAAGCCCGCTCCCACAAGGGGCCTAAGGCGCATCCAACGGCACCGTCACGCTCAGGGTGGTGCCCTCTCCCAGTTCACTGTCCAGGGTCAACTGCCCGCCCATGATCAGCACGCGCTCGCGCATACCCACCAGGCCAAACGACGCCGGGCGCCCCGGTGCGGCGACAAAGCCTGCGCCATCATCGCTGATGGTCAGCCGCAGACTGGCGCCCTCCACCACCAGGGTCAGTTCCACAGTATGCGCCTGGGCATGGCGCATGACATTGGTCAGCGCCTCTTGCAGGATGCGGAACAGGCCAATGGCCTTGGCGTCGCTCAACGCCGGAAGGGAATCCGGCACTTGCACCAGGCAAGGGATCTGCGTGCGCGCCTCAAAGCGCCGCGCCTGCCACTCAATGGCCGATGCAATTCCGGCGTCGAGAATCGGCGGGCGCAGCGCGGTGGCCACATCGCGGACCAATTGGAACAGTTGGGC
This sequence comes from Pseudomonas hygromyciniae, assembly GCF_016925675.1. Classification (NCBI taxonomy): domain Bacteria; kingdom Pseudomonadati; phylum Pseudomonadota; class Gammaproteobacteria; order Pseudomonadales; family Pseudomonadaceae; genus Pseudomonas; species Pseudomonas hygromyciniae. The sequence goes on from NZ_CP070506.1 coordinate 5,384,032, forward strand.
GATCAGGCGCTTCATGCTGTTCAGGCGCTCGTGCAGGCCAGGGTCCAACTGGGCGTAGGCCAACTCGCACATGGACGTTTCCAGCTTCAGTACCGTGAGCATTTGCCCCAACTCATCGTGGACTTCGCGGGCGATCCGCGCCTTCTCTTCCTCGCGCACGGTCTCCAGGTGAGCCGACAACTCGCGCAGTTGCGCCCGCGAGGCGTCCAGCTCCAATTCAATCCGTTTGCTATCACTGATGTCCCAGACGATCCCGTCCCAGACCACCGCGCCATCCTCCATGCGCCGGGTAACGGCCTTGATCTCGGCCCAGCGCTGCTCGCCCTGGCGAGTGAGGATGCGACCTTGCCACGACCAGTTGCTCTCGCTGTCGATGGCCTGGTCCTGGGTCTGGTGATAACTGGCGCGGTCATCGGGGTGTACCACGCTGCGAATTCCCACATCGCGATGGCTGAGCACGGACGGCGAATAGCCCACCAGGCGTTCGCTGCCTTCGCTGATATACGCAAAGTCGATGGCCGCGCTCGACGGCAGGCGCTCCAGGCGAAACACCAGCCCTGGCACATTGGCGGCGATGCCTTGCAGGCGCGCTTCACTTTCCTGCAGCGCAGCCAGTGCCCGGCGCCGTTCGGTGACGTCGTTGAGGTACACCACCAGGTACTCACCGCCGGCAAAGCGCAGGAAACTCAGGGATACATCCGTGGGCAACAGGCTGCCATCCGCACGCAGGCACTGAGTGGCGAAGCTCTGGGCGCCATCTTCGCTAGCGCGGGCGCGTTTCCACAGGTTCAGCCAGCGGTCCATGCTCAGGTTGGGTTCGAACTCGATCAACGGGCGCTCGATCAGCGCGCCGGGGGCGTAGCCAAGCATGGCTTCGGCGGCGACGTTGGCATAGCGCACATGGCTGTCCCAGTTGACCCAAAGGATACCGACGGTGCTTTGGTCGATGGAAAACTGGGTCAGGCGCAACGCTTCTGCGCCGGCGGCACGGGCCGCGCTTTCCTCACGGGCGGCCAGCAACTGGTGCTCCAGGGCATGTTTTTGCCGACGCTGCCATACAGCGATCGCCAGGCACGCGAGCAACAGCAGGCCCAGCAGCAGGCTGAGGTTTTGCCAGAACCCCGGTGACTCCGAGAGCCGCGGATATTTGGGTTGCAGCCAACGGGCGTGCAATTGCTCCAAATCACGGGCGGGAATGGCCCGCAGGCCGCTCTCGACAATGTCCGCCAGGGGTGGCCAGTCACGCCGCGTGGCCACCCGCAGCAATTGCGGCAGGCCAATATCACCGACCACTGCCAGGGTGGCGAATTCGGGCTCGACCGACAACCGACTCAACTGCGCCTCATCGATCACCGCATAGCGCGCCTGCTGGCTGACCAACAATTGCAGGGCCTGGCGCTCCAGGGGCACGCCTTGCAGGTTCAGGTTGGGGTAATTGCTGCGCAGGTAATCGGCCACGGCACTGGGCATGCGCACGGCAACCCGTGAGTGTTCGTCGAGTTTTTCCAGGTCCACTGCGCCGCTGCCGTCACGGATACCCACGATGTGCTGGGGAACGCGCATATACGGGTCAGAAAATAGCCACAGGCGTAGGCCGGCCGGGGTTTGCAGCAGGCCAGGCGCGAGGTCGACCGCGTCCTCGCGCAAGGCGTCTTCCAACTGTTCTTGAGTGGGGAAGTTGCGCCAGGTCAGTTCGATATTCAACGCCTTGGCCAGCGCCTGCATCAGCTCGACATTGGCCCCGGACAACCGCTGCAGGCGCCGGTCGTATTGTGCGTAGGGGGCCTGCAACACCACGCCGACCCGCAGTTGCGGGTGCTGCGCCAGCCACTCGCGCTGCTGGGCATTGAGCACCGCCGGCGGTACCACGGACGCAGGCGCGGCACTCGCCATCAAGGGAAAGCACAGATAGCCGATAACCAGCAGACAGCGAAAAATCATCATTCACATCTCACATCCAACCCATTAGGCTGCCGGGATCACTTCTGGCCGGGATTCCACTATGCCCCTGCTTCACCGTTCGACACTGCCAGCATTGTGCCTGTCGCTTCTGTTTACCAGCACCTTTTGCGTACAGGCGGCTGACACCGCGCCGGCTACCGCCGAAAAGCCGCCGGAACGCCAACCTTTGCCCGAGCGCAGCCAAGAAGAAGCCAATGCCCTGGAGCGGCAACTGCCGCCCCAGGAACAGCAACAGTTACAGGCCGGCGACGAGTCGTTCCTGGCCCTGTGGAAGCCGGCCAACAGCGCTGAGCCGCAAGGTGTGGTGATTATCGTCCCCGGCGCCGGGGAAACTGCTGACTGGCCGCAAGCAATCGGGCCTTTGCGCCAGAAATTGCCGGATGCCGCCTGGAGCAGCCTGAGCCTGTCGCTGCCCGACCAGAGCCTGGACACCCTGCCACCGCGGGTCATCCAGGCCCCCAACGCGGCCGTCGACACCAGCAGCAAGGATGCCAGCACCGCCGCGCCCAAGCCGATTGAACAAGCGGCCAGCGCCGAAGCCGAAGGCACCGACCCGGCCGTGGTCCCTGGCGTGGATGAGCAGGACAAGACCGACGCAACACGGATCTTCGCCCGTATCGATGCCGCCGTCGCCTATGCCCAGACCCAGAACGCCCGCAGCGTCGTGCTGTTGGGGCACGGGACCGGAGCCTGGTGGGCTGCCCGCTACCTGAGCGAAAAACAACCGGCCCAGGTGCAGAAATTTATTATGGTCGCCGCGCAGACGCCGGTGGGCCGTCAACCGGACCTGCAACAGTTGGTGCCGGCCTTGAAGTTGGCGACTGCCGATGTCTTCTACCAAGACAGCGCCCTGGCAAGCAAACTGGCGCTGGAGCGCGGCCAGGCGAGCAAGCGGCTGAAGAATGACAACTATAAGCAGGTGTCGTTGAAGACGATTCCCGGCAACAGCTCAGCGGCCCAGGAACAGTTGTACCGGCGGATTCGCGGCTGGTTGAGCCCGCAAAACAGCGCAAGCTGATCCCCTCCTTGTAGGAGCGAGCTTGCTCGCGAAAAACCGGAGGTCGCCGCGTTTAGCCAGAATAAACGCATTGAGCTTACGTTTTTCGCGAGCAAGCTCGCTCCTACAGGGGCTCAGCGGAAATTGCGCTGCTCGCGAATGATCGTGTAGGCACTATGCAGTTCCCGCGTACGTTCCGTGGCCTCGCGTACCTGCGCGGGGCTGGCGCCGCTGCCGGCAATCTTGTCCGGGTGATGGCGGCTGAGCAGCCTTCGATAAGCACGCTTGATGACCGCAGGCTCGGTCGTGGCGCTCACACCGAGGATCCGTAGCGCTTCCTGGTAGGTGCCGCCGCGGGTGGCCAGGGGTTTGCGATCCGGTTCGTAATCGTGGGCCAGGGCCTGGATCTGTTGTGGCGTCCACCCCAGCCATTTGCCCCACAGCTCGATCAGGTCGCGCTCGGCGACGCTGGCCTTGCCGTCGGCCCAGACCATGCGCCAGCAAGCACGCAGCACACCTTCCGCCGCATGGGGCTGGGACTTGAGCACGCGCAGGTAACTGCGCACGCGATCGGTCCCCGACTTGCCCCGATTGAACGCTGCAATCGCCCGGCGCTGGGCCGGCTCGGTCATGTCCAGCGAACGCATCTCCACCCGCGCCTGCTGGATATGCCCGTCCACCACCCGCCCGTTGCTCTTGGCCAGGCGGCCCAATAACACAAACAACAGCTCGTCATTGCGCAGCGCCGGCCGGCCACCCAGGCGCTCACGCAGTTGCGCCCAACTGCGCAATTGCAGGCGCCGATCCAGCGCCTGACCCAATAGCGCGCCCAACATGGCCCCCGGAATACTGGCGATGGCAAACCCAGCCCCGGCTCCGATCAGAGTCCCTGGCCACAGCATCTTACTGGCCCACGGTCAGCAGATTTTCAACCTGCGCCAGGCGCTCCAGCGTACCGACGTCAATCCAGCGTCCATCCATGTGTTCCCCCGAGACCAAGCCTTGAGCCATCGCCGTACGCAACAAGGGCGCCAGCTTGAAGGCACCGGCGCTGCAACCCGCGAACAGCTTGGGATGCAGCAGCGAAATGCCACTGAAGGTCAGGTTATCGGCATCGGGCGCTGCATCATGAAGCAAACCGTCCTTGATAAAGAAATCGCCACCACTGGGGTGATGGGGCGGATTTTCGACCATCACCAAGTGCGCGAGGCCGCTCAAGGGCTGCTTGAGGCGGGCAAAGTCATAGTCGGTCCAGATATCGCCATTGACCACCAGGAACGGCTCGTCTCCCAGCAGGGGCAAGGCCTGGAAAATCCCGCCACCGGTTTCCAGCGGCTCGCCTTCGGGCGAATACTGGATGCGCACGCCGTACTGTGCGCCATCTCCCAGGTAACTCTCGATTTGCTGGCCCAGCCAGGCATGGTTGATGACGATCTCGGTGAATCCGGCTTTCGCCAGCGCCTCCAGGTGATACTCGATCAGGCGTTTGCCGCCGGCCTGGACCAGTGGCTTGGGGGTGTGCAGGGTAAGCGGACGCATCCGCTCGCCCTTGCCGGCCGCCAGGATCATGGCCTTCATACGTGGGCCTCGGCCGGTTGGCGCAGGCTGGACAGCAACTCGCCCAATTCGGCCAGTTCCGGGCGATCAGCCAGCACCGCGTCTATATAGGCAAAGAAGCGCGGCACGTCCGCCAGGTAGCGCGGCTTGCCATCACGGTGGCAGATACGCGCGAAGATACCGATGACCTTGAGGTGACGCTGCACCCCCATCAAGTCGCTGGCACGCAGGAAGTCTTCAACATCCGCCTGTACCGGGATGCCCAACTGGCCAGCACGTTCCCAGTAACCACGCTGCCATTGGCGTACCCGCGCTTGGGGCCAACTGAGAAAGGCGTCCTTGAACAGGCAGGTAATGTCGTAGGTCACCGGGCCGTAGACCGCATCCTGGAAGTCCAGCACACCTGGGTTCGGCGCGCTGATCATCAGGTTGCGCGGCATATAGTCGCGATGCACCAAGACCTTGGGCTGGGCCAGGGCGCTATCGATCAGCAATTGGCTGACCCGCTGCCATAGCGCCACCTGCTGATCATCGAATTCAATGCCCAGGTGCCGGCGCACGTACCATTCGGGGAACAACTCCAACTCCCGGCGCAACAACGGCACGTCATAGCTAGGCAACCCGGCGTCCATCGGCAATTGCTGGAAAGCCAGCAGCGCGTCGATGGCCTCGGCAAACAATTGGTCGGCATTTTCACCGTCAATCACATCCAGGTAGGTGTTTTTGCCCAGGTCATTGAGCAAAAGAAAGCCCTGGGACAGATCTTCGGCATAAATTTGTGGAACATTTATTCCCGATTTCGCCAACATTCGCGCGATATCGACGAAAGGTTTGCAGTTTTCCTGGGGGGGTGGGGCATCCATCACGACAAATGTGCGACCTTCGCCTTCCCAACGGAAGTACCGTCTGAAACTCGCGTCGCTGCTGGCCGCAGTCAATGTAGCCGGGGGTACGGCCCCCCAACCCTGGGCATGGAAAAGCTCGGGTAACTGCTGATCAAGCCAGGCTTTGAGGTGTTGCAAACGTAGATCTTGGTCGGGCATTACAAGGGTCTCCGACGGCGCTAGCCGTCAAGCGGGTCATGCTTTATTATCACGCATCTTTTTCAGACCATCGAGAGGCGTGCGGCCCACACCGCGGGCAGATGGCACGCAGGAAGCCCGGACTAATAAGATGGCATTGAAATCCCCCGCGTTTCGTAGAAAATTTCCGTTGCTGGTAACTGGCAGTCTGCTGGCCATGCAACCTTTCGCCACCTCATTCGTGGTCGCCGCGGAACAGTATGACTGCTCAGTCTCTGCTTCGGGTGCCTGGGATTGCGCGCCGAAAACCAGCGCAGCCCCTTTGCCACCGCGTCCGGTGCATGACGGCAGCGCCGTCAGCTCGGCCAACGGCACGCCGCAAGACGAAGCTGCTGGTGCCGAAGCCGTGCCGCAGACCAAGCTGGTCACCGAATCCAAGGGCCGTGGCCTGCGCTCGCGCAGCGCCGACTACAGCCACCTGGACTGGGTCCCTCGCGAAAAACTCACCGCTGCGCAACTGGCCGAAACCGGTCCTTATTGCGCCGGTGCGTACATCGAGCCGATCCGTCCTGGCATGAACGACAAGACGGACAAGAGCGACGCGCCGACCTTCATCGGTGCCAAGGCCTCTCGTTACGAGCAGGAAACCCAAGTTGCAACCCTGGCCGGTGACGTGGTCATGCGCCAGGGCAGCATGCAGGTCGAGGCCCAAGAGGCCAGCCTGTACCAGGCCGAGAACCGCGGCGAGCTGAACGGCAACGTGCGTATGCGCGACAATGGCGCGCTGATCGTCGGCGACCACGCCCAGGTCCAACTGGACACCGGTGCGGCCCAGATCGACAACGCCGAATACGTGATGCACAAATCGCGCATCCGCGGTAACGCGCTGTACGCCAAGCGTGCCGAAAACGCGATCATCCGCCTCAAGGATGGTACGTACACCACCTGCGAGCCGGACAGCAATGCCTGGCAACTGCGTGGCAACAACATCACGTTGAACCCGGCCACCGGCTTCGGTACGGCGACCAACGCGACGTTGCGGGTCAAGAACATCCCGATCCTGTACACCCCGTACATCTACTTCCCGATTGACGATCGTCGTCAATCCGGCTTCCTGCCGCCGAGCTTCAGCTCGGGTGGGGAAAGTGGCTTTACCCTCGTGACGCCTTACTACTTCAACCTGGCGCCGAACTACGATGCCACGTTGTACCCGCGTTATATGACCAAGCGTGGTTTGTTGATGGAAGGCGAATTCCGCTACCTCACCAAGTCCAGCGAAGGTCAGGTCGGCGGTGCGTACCTGAACGACGACAACAACGAACGCAGCAAGCAGACAGACTTCGAAAAAACCCGCTGGATGCTCAACTGGCAGCACAAGGGCGGCCTGGATTCGCGCGTCATGACTGAAGTCGACTACACCGACATCAGCGACCCGTACTACTTCCAGGATCTGCAGACTGACCAGATTGGTGTTGAACGGCGTGATGCGCTTAACCAGCAGGGTGCGGTCAACTATCGTGGTGACAACTACAATGCGCGACTGAACCTGCAAGCGTACAAGTTGGCGACGATTTCCCAGATTACGCCGTATAACCGCCTGCCGCAGATCACCTTCAATGGTTCACTGCCGTATCATCCGGGCGGCCTGAACTTTGCCTATGATACTGAAGCGGTGAGGTTTGACCGGGATCTTGAGACTGGGGACTTTACCGACAAGGACGGTATACCTTCCCGGCGCCTTGACACCTACGTCACCGGCCTTACCCGGGCCAATGGTACTCGGTTGAATGTGGCGCCAAGCATGTCGCTGCCGATGACTTCGAGCTACGGTTTCATCACGCCAAAGCTCAAATATGCCTACACCAAGTACGATCTTGACCTCGACAACACCGGCAAGTCGCAACTACCGACGGGCCAGAAGTTCAAGAGTTCTCAAGATCGCTCTATTCCAATCGCCAGTGTCGATAGCGGCCTGTATTTCGACCGTGCTACCCAATGGTTCGGCAAGAACTACAACCAGACCCTGGAGCCACGCCTGTTCTATCTCTATGTTCCAGAGAAAGACCAGTCCGATATCCCAGTGTTCGACACTAGCGAAACCTCGTTCAGCTACGGATCTCTGTTCCGCGACAACCGTTTCTCAGGCACTGACCGTATCGGTGACGAGAATAAACTGTCCCTGGGCGTGACCAGTCGCTGGATCGAAGAAAACGGCTTTGAGCGTCAGCGCGTTTCGGTCGGCCAGGCGCTGTACTTCAAGGACCGCGAAGTGCAACTACCGGGCATCGTGGCCGCCGACCGTGAAGACGCACAGTCAGATGTCTCGCCGATCGCCCTGGACTACGAGTTCCGCTTTAACCGTGACTGGCGCGCTACTGCCGACTACAACTGGGACACTGAGAACCACAGCCCCCGTTCCGGCAGTGCAATGTTCCACTACCAGCCGGAAGACAATCCGAACAAGGTTATCAACGTCGGCTATCGCTATCGCAATGACCAGGTGGTCTATAACCAGCTGACTGGCAAATGGCAGTTTGGCGGCGACTACGGCACTGTAGGCCAAGAGAACTACGTGAAGGATTACTACAAAATCCAACAACACGACTTCTCGATGATGTGGCCGATCATTCCACAGTGGAACCTGATCACCCGCTGGCAGTATGACTATGCACGCAACCGTACCCTGGAAGCCTTCGGTGGTTTCGAGTACGACAACTGCTGCTGGAAACTGCGCGTGATCAACCGTTATTGGGTTTCCAACGACGAATACACCCAGATCGCCCCGCTGAACGAAAAAGGCGACCACGGGCTCTTCCTCCAAATCGTCCTCAAGGGACTCGGCGGCCTGACTGGCGCCAAGGTAGAGAGCTTCCTCGACAAAGGCATCCAAGGTTATCGTGAACGTGAAGATCAAGCTTTCTGATTGTCTGCGCCCGCTGATGCTGGGCGCGCTGTTCCTGGGTACTGCGGCGGCGCACGCCGCAGTGCAACCGCTGGACAAGGTCGTGGCCATCGTCGATAACGACGTGATCATGCAGAGCCAACTCGACCAACGGGTCAAGGAAGTTCAGCAAACCATCGCCAAGCGTGGCGGTGGCGTGCCGCCGACCAGCGTCCTGGACCAGCAAGTGCTGGAACGCCTGATCGTCGAAAACCTGCAACTGCAGATTGGCGACCGCTCCGGCATCCGCATCACCGACGAAGAGCTGAACCAGGCCGTCGGCACCATTGCTCAACGCAACAACATGAGCATTGATCAGTTCCGTGCGGCCCTGGCTCGTGACGGCCTCTCCTATGAGGACGCCCGCGACCAGATCCGCCGTGAAATGATCATCAGCCGTGTGCGTCAGCGCCGTGTGGCCGAGCGCGTGCAGGTATCGGAGCAGGAAGTGAAGAACTTCCTCGCCTCGGACCTGGGCAAGATGCAGCTCTCCGAAGAACTGCACCTGGCCAATATCCTGATCCCGACGCCAGACAGCGCCAACGCCGAGCAGCTCAACGCCGCCGCGGCCAAGACCCAGGCGATCTATGACCGTCTCAAGGCCGGTGCTGACTTTGCCCAGATGGCCATTGCCCAGTCCGGCAGCGACAACGCTCTCGAAGGCGGTGATATGGGCTGGCGTAAAGCTGCGCAATTGCCACCACCGTTTGACCGTGAGCTGAGCGCCATGGAAGTGGGTGGCATCACCCAACCTGCGCGTACGCCGGGTGGTTTCATCATTCTGAAGTTGCTGGAACGTCGCGGCGGTGAGTCTTCGTTGAAGGACGAAGTGCATGTCCGTCACATCCTGGTCAAGCCAAGCGAGATTCGCACCGAGGCTCAAACCAAGGAACTGGCGCAAAAGATCTATGAGCGCATCAATGGCGGCGAAGACTTCGCCACCTTGGCCAAAAGTTTCTCGGAAGACCCGGGTTCGGCCCTCAACGGCGGCGACCTGAACTGGATCGACCCACGGGCCCTCGTACCCGAGTTCCAGCAAGTCATGACCGAGACGCCGCAAGGTGTGCTGTCCAAGCCGTTCAAGACCCAATATGGCTGGCACGTCCTGGAAGTCCTTGGCCGCCGCGCCACCGACAACACCACCCAGGCCCGTGAGCAACAAGCGCTGACCGTACTGCGTAACCGCAAGTACGACGAAGAGCTGCAAACCTGGTTGCGTCAGATCCGCGACGAAGCCTACGTGGAAAACAAGCTTCCTGGCGCCGACACAACAGGCACCGACCAGGCAGCCCAGTGAAACCCCAGCGTTTCGCGTTGACACCCGGCGAGCCGGCCGGCATAGGTCCAGACCTGTGCCTGCTGCTCGCCTCGCAAGCCCAGCCTCATCCCCTGATTGCCATTACCAGCCGCGACCTGCTCCTTGAGCGGGCCGCGCAACTGGGCGTGGCTGTCGACTTGCTGCCTGTTTCGCCGGGCAACTGGCCCGACCATCCAGCGCCCGCCAACAGCCTGTACGTGTGGGATACCCCGCTGCAGGCCCAGGTGGTCGCCGGGCATCTGGACAAGGCCAATGCGGCCTTTGTGCTGGAGACCCTGACCCGTGCCGGGCAAGGCTGCATCGACGGCGACTTCGCCGGGATGATCACGGCGCCGGTGCATAAAGGCGTGATCAACGAAGCCGGCATCGCCTTTTCCGGTCACACGGAGTTTCTTGCCGAGCTGACCCATACCGAACAAGTGGTGATGATGCTGGCAACCCGTGGCCTGCGCGTGGCACTGGTGACCACTCACCTACCCTTGCGCCAGATTGCCGATGCCATCACCCCGGAACGCCTGGAGCGCGTAACGCGCATCCTGCATGCTGACCTGCAACAGAAGTTCGGCATCGCCCAGCCACGGATCCTGGTGTGCGGCCTCAACCCCCACGCGGGTGAAGGCGGCCACCTGGGCCATGAAGAAATCGACATTATCGAACCAACACTAGAGCGCCTGCGCCAAGACGGCATGGACCTGCGTGGCCCACTGCCTGCGGACACTCTGTTTACCCCCAAATATCTGGAGCACTGCGATGCAGTGCTGGCGATGTACCATGACCAGGGGCTGCCCGTGCTGAAATACAAAGGTTTCGGCGCCGCAGTCAACGTGACCCTGGGCCTGCCGATCATCCGCACCTCCGTCGACCATGGCACCGCCCTGGACCTGGCGGGCAGCGGCAAGATCGATACCGGCAGCCTGCACGTGGCCCTGGAAACCGCCTATCAGATGGCCGAGACCCGTATATGACCGAGCATTACCAACACCGGGCGCGCAAGCGCTTCGGGCAAAACTTCCTGCACGATGCTGGCGTTATCGACCGAATCCTGCGCTCCATCCATGCCAAGCCCGAAGACCGCCTGCTGGAAATCGGCCCGGGCCAGGGCGCACTCACCCAGGGCCTGCTCAACAGTGGCGGCCAGCTGGATGTGATTGAGCTGGACAAGGACCTGGTTCCGATCCTCAACCAGCAGTTTGCCGGCAAGTCCAACTTCAAGCTGCACCAAGGCGACGCGTTGAAGTTCGACTTCAACAGCCTCAATGCCGCTCCCCACAGCCTGCGGGTGGTCGGCAACCTGCCGTACAACATCTCCACGCCGCTGATCTTTCACCTGCTGAACAACGCCGGGATCATCCGCGACATGCATTTCATGTTGCAGAAAGAAGTGGTCGAACGTCTCGCGGCTGGTCCTGGTGGCGGTGATTGGGGCCGCCTGTCGATCATGGTTCAGTACCACTGCCGGGTCGAACACCTATTCAATGTTGGCCCCGGTGCATTCAACCCGCCGCCGAAGGTCGACTCGGCGATTGTGCGCCTGGTGCCACACGCGGTGCTGCCGCATCCAGCCAAGGATCATCGCCTGCTGGAGCGAGTGGTGCGCGAAGCGTTCAACCAGCGTCGCAAGACCTTGCGCAATACGCTCAAGGCGCTGCTGAGCAACGCCGAAATCGAAGCGGCCGGTGTCGACGGCAGCCTGCGGCCTGAGCAGTTGGACCTCGCCGCGTTCGTACGCTTGGCCGACCAGCTAGCGATTCAGCCTGCACCCACTGCCGACTGACCCAGCGCCATCGCTGGCAAGCCGGCTCCTACACGGGTGGACGCCCGGTCAGACAGCATGTCTGGCCTAGTGCCCACCTCATGGCCTAGACTGATCCGCATCTGCTGTCCTCCGCTTTTGCTCTTAAGGCCTCTTGCATGTCCGATCCTCGCTATCAGATCGACGTCAGCGTCGTCACCCGCTTCCTGGCGGAACAATCGCAACCCGAACAGAACCGCTTTGCCTTTGCCTACACCGTCACGGTGAAAAACAACGGCCTAGTGCCTGCCAAGCTGCTGTCGCGCCACTGGGTAATCACCGACGGTGACGGCCATGTCGAGGAAGTACGCGGCGCCGGCGTCATCGGCCAACAGCCACTGATCGATAGCGGCGCCAGCCACACCTACAGCAGCGGTACCGTGATGACCTCCAAGGTCGGCACGATGCAAGGCAGCTACCAGATGCTGGCCAACGACGGTAAACACTTCGACGCCATCATTGCCCCCTTCCGCCTGGCGGTGCCGGGAGCCCTGCACTGATGGCAGCCTATGCTGTCGGCGACCTGCAAGGATGCCTGGAACCGCTTAAATGCCTGCTTGAACGCGTAGCCTTCGACCCAGCCAACGATCGCCTGTGGCTGGTGGGCGACCTGGTCAACCGCGGCCCGCAATCCCTGGAAACCCTGCGCTATCTGTACCGCCTGCGCGACTCGCTGGTTTGCGTGCTGGGCAACCACGACCTGCACCTACTGGCAGCTGGTAATAACATCGAGCGCCTGAAAAAGGGCGACACCCTGCGGGAAATCCTCGAGGCCCCGGATCGCGCCGAGCTGCTCGACTGGCTGCGCCGGCAAAAACTCGTCCATTACGATGAAAGCCGTAATACCGCCCTGGTGCATGCTGGCATCCCGCCGCAATGGACTCTGAAAAAAGCCCTTAAATGTGCTGCCGAAGTCGAAACCGTCCTGGCCGATGACACCTTGTTCGCCACCTATCTGGACGGCATGTACGGCAATGAGCCGGTGAAGTGGGATAACGACCTGACCGGCATCACCCGCCTGCGGGTCATTACCAACTATTTCACGCGCATGCGCTTCTGCACCGCCGAGGGCAAACTCGACCTCAAGAGCAAGGAAGGCGCCGACACCGGCCTGCCCGGCTACAAACCCTGGTTCGCCCACAAGGAACGCAAGACCCGCGACACGAAGATCATCTTCGGTCACTGGGCCGCCCTTGAAGGCCATTGCGACGAGCCCGGTGTATTCGCCCTCGACACCGGTTGCGTGTGGGGTGGCGCCATGACCTTGATGAACATCGACACTGGCGAGCGCCTGAGCTGCCAGTGCGAATCTCCCCTTCCCGTTACACAGCCCGCCGCCGCCAAGCGCTAGACGCCGCTTGCCGCCCGCCCAAGGAGCCCGCCATGAGCGAATTCAAACGTATCCCCCCCCGAACAAGCCCAGGCCCTGCGCGAAAAAGGCGCCGTGGTGGTGGATATCCGTGACCAGCCTACTTACGCCGCTGCCCACATCAGCGGGGCCAAGCATTTGGACAACGTCAATATCGCCGACTTCATCCGCGCCGCCGACCTCGACGCGCCAGTGATCGTGGCCTGCTATCACGGTAACTCCAGCCAGAGCGCCGCCGCCTATCTGGTCAGCCAGGGCTTCTCGGATGTCTACAGCCTGGACGGTGGCTTTGAGCTATGGCGTACGACGTATCCTGCGGAAATTTCCACAGGCGATTCGCAATAATTTTTTTCAAACCCCGCTACCCCGCGTGACGCTTGGGCTCGCGCCGTTTCTGACGAACGGCGCGCCCAAACTAATTAGGCATCTCGCCTTGACCTCCCGGATTCCCAACTATCATTAAGCGCAGGCCATCCAAAACAGGGGAGAGCCGGTACACCGGCGTGCGGGTCATCGGTAGCGTTTCAAGGTGTTCTGGGGGGAAATGGCCACGGCAAGCGCCACTGGCTGCCAGCATCGACTGATTGACCCGGCGTCGGCTCCACGTATCGAGCGAGGTGACGACGTCATGAGTATTTTTAGCCACTTCCAACAACGCTTCGAGTCCACACAGCAGGAAGAGCTCACGCTGCAAGAGTATCTTGAGCTGTGCAAAAAGGACCGCAGCACCTACGCGTCTGCCGCCGAGCGCCTGCTACTGGCGATTGGCGAGCCGGAGTTGGTAGACACCTCCAACAATTCGCGGCTATCGCGAATATTCTCAAACAAGGTGATCCGCCGCTACCCGGCCTTTGAAGACTTCCATGGCATGGAAGAATGCATCGACCAGATCGTCTCCTACTTCCGCCATGCCGCCCAAGGCCTGGAAGAGAAGAAACAAATCCTCTACCTGCTCGGCCCCGTGGGCGGCGGTAAATCTTCCCTGGCCGAAAAACTCAAGCAACTGATCGAAAAGGTGCCTTTCTACGCAATCAAGGGCTCCCCGGTGTTCGAGTCGCCCCTGGGCCTGTTCAACGCCACGGAAGATGGCGCGATCCTCGAGGAAGACTTCGGCATCCCACGGCGCTATCTCAATACCATCATGTCGCCCTGGGCCACCAAGCGCCTGGCCGAGTTTGGCGGCGATATCAGCCAGTTCCGGGTGGTCAAACTCTATCCGTCGATCCTCAACCAGATCGGCGTGGCCAAGACCGAGCCAGGGGATGAAAACAACCAGGACATTTCTGCGCTGGTGGGCAAGGTCGATATCCGCAAGCTGGAGGAATTCCCGCAGAACGACGCGGACGCCTATAGCTACTCGGGCGCGCTGTGCCGGGCCAACCAGGGCCTGATGGAGTTCGTGGAGATGTTCAAGGCGCCGATCAAGGTGCTGCACCCACTGCTCACCGCGACCCAGGAAGGCAACTACAACAGTACCGAAGGCCTGGGGGCGATCCCGTTCACCGGTATCCTGCTGGCCCACTCCAACGAATCGGAATGGCACACCTTCCGCAACAACAAGAACAACGAAGCCTTCATCGACCGGATCTATATCGTCAAGGTGCCGTACTGCCTGCGGGTCAGCGATGAAATCAAGATCTACGACAAGTTGCTGTTCAACAGCTCCCTGGCCAAGGCCCATTGCGCGCCCGACACCCTGAAGATGCTCGCCCAGTTCACCGTGCTGTCGCGCCTCAAGGAGCCGGAAAACTCGAATATCTACTCGAAAATGCGCGTCTACGACGGGGAGAACCTCAAGGACACCGATCCCAAGGCCAAGTCGATCCAGGAATACCGCGACACGGCGGGCGTGGATGAAGGCATGAATGGCCTATCGACCCGCTTCGCCTTCAAGATCCTGTCCAAGGTCTTCAACTTCGACCCCCATGAGATCGCCGCCAACCCGGTGCACCTGCTCTATGTACTGGAGCAGCAGATCGAACAGGAGCAATTCCAGGCCGAAACCCGCGAGCGCTACCTGCGCTTCCTCAAGGAGTACCTGGCACCGCGCTATATCGAGTTCATCGGCAAGGAAATCCAGACTGCTTACCTGGAGTCCTACAGCGAATATGGGCAGAACATCTTCGATCGCTATGTGCTTTACGCAGATTTCTGGATCCAGGACCAGGAATACCGTGACCCGGAAACCGGCGAGATCCTCAACCGCGTAGCCCTCAACGAGGAACTGGAGAAGATCGAAAAACCGGCCGGCATCAGCAATCCGAAGGATTTCCGCAACGAAATCGTCAACTTCGTACTGCGCGCCCGGGCCAACAACAACGGCAAGAACCCTACCTGGCTCAGCTACGAGAAGCTGCGGGTGGTCATCGAGAAGAAAATGTTCTCCAACACCGAGGATCTGCTGCCGGTCATCAGCTTCAACGCCAAGGCCAGCAAGGAGGACCAGCAAAAACACAACGACTTCGTCACACGAATGGTCGAGCGTGGCTACACCGACAAACAGGTACGGCTGCTTTCCGAGTGGTACCTGCGGGTTCGCAAATCGCAGTAAGGCAGCGACAGGCGCGCGCTGCCGGGCCCTAGGCCTGGCAGTTGACCGCTTGTCTCTAAGCTTCCAGCTCGCGGCTTGAAGCTTGTAACGTGAAGCTGCCCGGAGGGCTCCCTATGAGCTATGTGATCGACCGACGCCTCAATGGCAAGAACAAGAGCACGGTAAACCGCCAGCGTTTCCTGCGGCGCTACCGTGACCACATCAAAAAGGCTGTCGAAGAGGCGGTGAGTCGCCGCTCCATTACAGATATGGAACACGGCGAGCAAATCAGCATTCCCGGCCGGGATATCGACGAACCGGTGCTGCATCACGGCCGCGGCGGCAAACAGACTGTGGTTCACCCGGGAAACAAGGAATTCACCACCGGCGAGCATATCCAGCGCCCTCAAGGCGGTGGCGGTGGCAAAGGCCCAGGCAAGGCCGGTAACTCCGGCGAAGGCATGGACGAGTTCGTGTTCCAGATTACCCAGGAAGAATTCCTCGAATTCATGTTCGAAGACCTGGAACTGCCCAATCTGGTCAAGCGCAACCTGACCGGCACCGACACGTTCAAGACCGTACGCGCCGGCATCAGCAACGAGGGTAACCCCTCACGCATCAATATCATCCGTACCCTGCGCTCGGCCCATGCACGGCGTATCGCCCTGTCCGGCAGCAGCCGCGCCAAACTCAAGGAGGCCAAGGAAGAGTTGGCGCGCTTGAAGCGCGAAGAACCGGACAACTTCGGCGATATCCAAGAAATCGAAGCAGAAATCGAGAAACTCAGCGCGCGCATTCACCGCGTGCCATTCCTCGACACCTTCGACTTGAAGTACAACCTGCTGGTCAAGCAACCCAACCCCAGCTCCAAGGCAGTGATGTTCTGCCTGATGGATGTTTCCGGCTCGATGACCCAGGCGACCAAGGACATCGCCAAGCGCTTTTTTATCCTGCTGTACCTGTTCCTCAAGCGTAACTACGACAAGATCGACGTGGTGTTTATCCGCCATCACACCAGTGCCCGCGAGGTCGACGAAGAAGAGTTTTTCTACTCACGGGAGACCGGCGGCACCATCGTGTCCAGCGCGCTGAAATTGATGCAGGAAATCATGGCCGAGCGCTACCCGGCCAACGAATGGAACATCTACGCCGCCCAGGCTTCCGACGGCGACAACTGGAACGACGACTCGCCCATCTGCCGCGACATCCTGGTCAACCAGATCATGCCGTTCGTGCAGTACTACACTTATGTGGAGATTACCCCCCGCGAGCACCAGGCCCTGTGGTTTGAATACGAACGCATCGGTGAAGCCTTTGCCGATACCTTCGCCCAGCAACAACTGGTCTCGGCCGGCGATATCTATCCGGTCTTCCGTGAACTCTTCCAGCGCAGGTTAGTGACATGACCGCCAAAGAGCATAAGCGCCAACCCATTTCCACGGGGTCCGAATGGACCTTCGAACTGATCCAGGCCTATGACCGGGAAATCAGCCGTATTGCGGCCGGATATGCCCTGGATACCTACCCCAACCAGATCGAAGTGATCACCGCCGAGCAGATGATGGACGCGTACGCCTCGGTGGGCATGCCCCTGGGCTATCACCACTGGTCCTACGGCAAGCACTTCCTCAGCACCGAGAAATCCTACACCCGTGGCCAGATGGGCCTGGCCTACGAGATCGTGATCAACTCCGACCCGTGCATCGCCTACTTGATGGAAGAAAACACCATCTGCATGCAGGCATTGGTGGTGGCCCACGCCTGCTACGGTCATAACAGCTTTTTCAAGGGCAACTATCTGTTCCGCACCTGGACCGACGCCAGTTCGATCATCGATTACCTGGTGTTCGCCAAGCAGTACATCATGCAATGCGAGGAACGCCACGGGATCGACGCCGTGGAGGATCTGCTGGATTCCTGCCATGCCCTGATGAACTACGGTGTGGACCGCTACAAACGTCCCTACCCCATCTCTGCCGAGGAAGAACGGCTTCGCCAGAAGGATCGGGAAGAACATTTGCAAAAGCAGATCAACGATCTGTGGCGCACCATCCCCAAACGCGCCGACAAGAACAGCGACAAGGACAATGCGCGCTTCCCCGTCGAGCCCCAGGAAAACATCCTGTATTTCCTGGAAAAACACGCGCCACTGCTGGAGCCGTGGCAACGGGAGATCGTGCGGATCGTGCGCAAGATCGCGCAGTACTTCTATCCACAGCGCCAGACCCAGGTGATGAACGAGGGCTGGGCCACGTTCTGGCACTACACGCTGATGAACGACCTCTACGATGAAGGGCTGGTGACCGACGGCTTCATGATGGAGTTCCTCACCTCCCACACCAGCGTGGTCTTCCAACCGGGCTTCGACAGCCCCTACTACAGCGGCATCAACCCCTATGCCCTGGGCTTCGCCATGTACCGGGATATCCGACGCATGTGCGAACATCCCACCGAAGAAGATCGCCGCTGGTTTCCGGAGATCGCCGGCAGTGACTGGTTATCGACCATCAAGTTCGCCATGAGCAGCTTCAAGGACGAGAGCTTTATCCTGCAGTACCTGTCGCCCCAGGTGATTCGCGACCTCAAGCTGTTCAGCATCATGGATGACGACCTCAAGGACGACCTGCTGGTGCCCGCGATCCACGACGAAGCCGGCTACCGCACCATCCGCGAAACCCTGGCGGCCCAATACAACCTGGGCAACCGCGAGCCCAACGTGCAGATCTACAGCATCGACATGCGCGGTGATCGCTCCCTGACCCTGCGCCACCAGCAACACGACCGCAAACCCCTGGGAGAGTCCACGGACGAGGTCCTCAAGCACCTGCACCGACTGTGGGGTTTCGATATCCATCTGGAGACGCTGCAAGGCGACCAGGTCATGAAGACCCATCATGTTCCGCCGCGCAATGACCACAACGACAACGACTACGGCCGCCTGGACCTGGCCGTGGTCCACCTTTGACGCAGCAATGCCTCCATTGGCCTGGCACAGGCGTTATCCTGTAGGGCTAATGGAGGCTTTTTCATGCAAATCTACAAAGTCGGCGGAGCGGTGCGTGATCGCTTGCTGGGCATTGCCGTTACCGATATAGATCGGGTCGTTGTTGGCGCCACCACCGAACAAATGCTCGCCAAGGGCTATCGGCCCGTAGGTTCTGACTTTCCGGTCTTCCTTGATCCGAACAACAACGAGGAGTACGCCCTCGCCCGCACAGAGCGCAAAAGTGGCCGGGGTTATGGCGGCTTTGTGTTTCATGCCAGCCCCGAAGTCACTCTCGAACAAGACTTGATCCGCCGCGACCTGACCATCAACGCCATGGCCGAAGACGACGACGGCAACCTGACCGACCCGTATAACGGCCAGCGCGACCTGCAAGCCCGGGTGTTGCGCCACGTCTCCCCGGCATTCGCCGAAGACCCCCTGCGTGTACTGCGAGTGGCGCGGTTTGCCGCACGGTATGCCGGCCTCGGTTTTACTATCGCCCCCGAAACCCTGGAATTGATGCGCCAACTCAGTGACTCCGGTGAACTGGAAGCCCTGACGCCAGAACGCAGCTGGAAGGAAATTTCCCGGGCCCTGATGGAAGATCAGCCACAGGTGTTTATCCAGGTGCTGCGTGACTGCCACGCCCTGAAAACCCTGATGCCAGAAGTGGATGCGCTGTTTGGTGTGCCCCAGCCCGAAGCCCACCATCCCGAGATCGATACCGGCATCCATACCCTGAGCGTGCTGGAACAGGCGGCCCTGCACGCCCAGCCCCTGACTGTGCGCTGGGCCTGCCTGCTGCACGACCTGGGCAAGGGCCTGACACCTGTGGATAAGTTACCCAGGCATATCGCTCACGAGCAGCGGGGCCTGAAGCTGATCAAAGCGGTCAATGAACGCTTCAAAGTGCCAAAGGACTGCCAGGAATTGGCGCTGCTGGTCGGCGAATATCACACCCATGGGCATCGGGCACTGGAGCTTAAGGCCTCGACCCTGCTGGAGTTGCTGCAGAGTTTTGACGTGTTTCGCCGGCCACAGCGCTTTGAAGAGTTTGTCGTCGCCTGCGAAATGGACGCACGGGGCCGCAAGGGCCTTGAGCAGAGAAGTTATCCACAAGCGGATTATTTGCGGGGTGCCGCGCAGGTGGCGCGAGGTGTTGCCGTGGCGCCGCTGCTGGAGAAAGGCTTCAAGGGCCCGCAATTGGGCGAGGCGCTCAAGCGTGAACGGCTCAACGCCCTGAAAGCCTACAAAGAACAGCATTCAGTGTAGGAGCGGGCTTGCCCGCGATGACTATCGGTATCTACACAACTTTGCCGCAACACTTAAATCCAGGCAGATAGCGTAGTTGTGGCGAGCGGGCTTGTCGGAACGCCGCATCGCCCGCGCTGGGCTGCGAAGCAGCCCCAAAACCAGCCGCTGCGGTGTATCTGGTACAACGCATTCGGCTTATTGGGGCTGCTTCGCAGCCCAGCGCGGGCGATGCGGCGTTCCGACAAGCCCGCTCGCCACAGGGGAGTTCATCAGTTTCTGAAGTTGTGTAGATACCTATGCCGCGATGGCGTCAGCAGCATCCCCGCAAACCAGAGGGCGCCGTCGCCGGCAGGCCGCCCCCTACAGGCCCTGGGTGAGCTGCTGACCGCGCCATTTGAAGGCAACCGGGGCCAGCACCTGATCGATCTGCGCGTCGCGCCACAACGCGGCAAACGTCTTGCCCACCTCCGGATGCACACGCTCTGGCGCCATCAACGATAGCGGCCACAACACAAAGGCGTTCTTCAGGATTTCTGCCCGCGGCAACACCAATCCATCGAAGTTACCGCTCAGGTCGCCATACAGCAGCACATCGATATCCAGAGGCAGGCCTTTGCGATCCGGCGCATAGCGACCATTGTCGGCCTCGATGAACTTCAACCGGCGATCCAGTTCCATCAAGGGCAAATCGGTGTATGCCGACACCACTAGGTTGAAAAACGGCCCGCTCTTGATTCCCACTGGCTGGCTTTCGAACACCGCCGAACAGCGCAGGTCCGTCAAAAAGCCCGCCAACGCGTCAAGGCCCGCGCACAGGTGGGACTCGCGCTCGATATTGCTGCCAAGACCAAGGTAAACCTGAGTTAGCGACATCCGCGCTCGATCTCCACGCCCACACCCTTGGCGGCCGGGACTGCACCGGGCTTGGTCAGCTTGAGGTGCAGCCAGGGAATCTGGAACTCTTCCATCAGGACTTGCGCCAGGCGCTCGGCAAACGTTTCCACCAGTTGGAATTGCGCTTGCGCAGCAAAGGCCTGGATACGTGTGGAAACGCTAGCGTAGTCGAGCGCCAGGGTCAGGTCATCACCCGCTGCCGCCGGGCGATTGTCCCAGGCGAAACTCAGGTCCAGGCGCAGACACTGACGGATACCTCGCTCCCAGTCGTAGGCCCCGATCACGGTGTCGACTTCCAGGCCTTCGATAAACACTCTGTCCAAGCACTCTTCTCCACAGCACGACAAGGGCGCAATGCCCCGTTAGAATCAAGGCGTCCTCGCCCGGAATAGTTAGCATGTCTTGGTTACTGGCGACCCTCGCCTACCTGCTCGGCTCGCTGTCCTTTGCCATCTTGCTCAGCCGCCTGACGGGAAATCCCGACCCGCGAATGAGTGGCTCAGGCAATGCCGGCGCCACCAATATGTTGCGCCTGGCCGGCAAAAAACTCGCCGTACTGACCTTGTTCGGCGACGTCTGCAAAGGCCTGCTGCCGGTACTGATCGCCGATCTCGCTGGCCTCTCCCTGCAACAACAGGCCTGGATTGGCGTATGCGCCGTGCTCGGCCATCTGTTCCCTCTGTACTTTCGCTTTCGCGGTGGCAAGGGCGTCGCGACAGCCGCCGGCATGCTGCTGGGGATCTATCCTCCGGCAGCGCTGCTGGCCATTGCCGCCTGGCTACTGACGTTCTACCTGACCCGCACCAGTTCCCTCGCGGCATTGATCGCCACACCGATGACCTTGCCGCTGCTGGCCTGGCAGGAACCAGCAGCACTGCTGCCGATGAGCGTACTCACCCTGCTGATTGTCTGGCGCCATCGCGGCAATTTACGCGACCTGTTTGCCGGGCGCGAACGGCATTTTTAAATACGCCCGGTGAACCCGGCTCATGTTTGCCCGCTCACAACGGCGGCAACTGCTCCATCGGCCAGCGCGCCTGCACGCTGATGGCCAAGCTCTCATGCTGGCCAGCCTGCAAGCGCTGGCACCCGGCAAAAGCAATCATCGCGCCGTTATCGGTACAGAACTCGGGGCGCGCGTAAAACACATCGCCCTTGAGGTCACCGAGCATCTTTTCCAGTGACAGACGCAAGGCCTTGTTGGCGCTGACGCCTCCAGCAATGACCAGGCGCTTCATGCCGGCCTGCTTCAACGCACGCTTGCACTTGATGGTCAAAGTCTCCACCACCGCCTGCTGGAACGCCAGAGAGATGTCGCAACGGGCTTGCTCACTGTCGTCCCCGGCGCTGACGCTTTGCTGCCAGGTGTTCAAGGCCGAGGTTTTCAAGCCACTGAAGCTGAACATCAGGCCAGGGCGATCGCACATGGGGCGCGGGAAGGTATAGCGCCCAGGGACGCCTTTTTGCGCCAGACGCGCGATTTCCGGACCGCCGGGATAATTGAGGCCCATCATCTTGGCAGTCTTGTCGAACGCTTCACCGGCGGCATCATCCAGGGTTTCCCCCAGAAGCGTGTACTGACCGATTGCATCGACCTGAACCAGCTGCGTATGGCCGCCCGAAACCAACAAAGCGACGAACGGGAACTCAGGCGGGTTTTCTTCCAACATCGGCGCCAGTAAATGGCCTTCCATGTGGTGCACGCCAAGGGCTGGAATACCCCAGGCAAATGCCAGCGCCTGGGCGCAGGAGGCCCCAACCAGCAGGGCTCCGACCAATCCAGGGCCGGCGGTGTAGGCGATGGCATCGATCTCGGTCGCCACACAATCGGCCTCGTCCAACACCTGGCGGATCAATGGCAACATGCGTTTGACGTGATCGCGGCTGGCGAGCTCCGGCACCACGCCGCCATAGGCCCGATGCAGGTCTATCTGACTGAACAGTGCATCGGCCAAAAGCCCGCGTTCACTGTCGTAAAGCGCGACGCCGGTCTCGTCGCAGGAGGTTTCTAAGCCCAGTACTAACATGGGTTTGCGCCTTGTAGAGGCTGAATTCGAAGGCGCGCATAATAGTCGCCACGCCCCCTCCCGACTAGCGGTTTTCGATCAGAGGCTTTGCATTCCGGGCAATGAGGGGTTAACATCCGCAACCCTTAAAAACCGACGACCTCAGCCGCGAATTTTTTGCGACGAGAACGTTGATTCCCGGTAATGAAAGAAGGTAGCTCTGGATGCCAGCCGTCAAAGTAAAAGAGAACGAACCCTTCGACGTAGCTCTGCGTCGTTTCAAGCGCTCCTGCGAAAAAGCCGGTGTTCTGGCTGAAGTTCGTAGCCGCGAATTTTATGAGAAGCCAACTTCTGAGCGTAAGCGTAAAGCAGCAGCCGCTGTTAAGCGTCACGCCAAGAAAGTTCAGCGCGAACAGCGCCGCGCCGTTCGTCTGTACTAATACACAGACGTTCGTAGCAAGCTTCTGCCAAGCCCGGCCCTCAGCCGGGCTGTTGGCATTTGCGGATATCGCTTGATGCTTCACCGTCGACGCCGCACATGCGACCGAGACAAAGCTTCACTGCTTCAAACGTCAGGACTGGCTCTTTTGCCAGCGGTGCACGTCTCTTCTGACGAGCCTATCAAGGCTACTGACGAGCACACTTATTTTTCCAGGCAGACGATCAATAGGTCGACTGTGCCCCACGATGAGCTTCCGAGGCCGCCATTGGCCGTGACCGGACTCCAGGGCAACACTTTCAAACACGTCGAAGACTGATTGGAACTAACGTCAGTGAGCGCTCGACAGATACACTCCCTGACAACCCAAACAGACAATCGATGATCAAGCCGCCGACGATATGCGCGCCTTGAGTGCGTCGCGGGCCCTCATTTACACGCAGTGATGACGAGAACGCCATGGCCGGGCTAATTCCCCAGAGCTTTATTGACGACCTTCTGAACCGCACCGACATCGTCGATGTTGTCAGCTCACGCGTGCAAATGAAAAAGGCTGGCAAGAACTACACTGCCTGCTGCCCGTTCCACAAAGAAAAGACTCCATCGTTCAGCGTCAGCCCTGACAAGCAGTTCTACTACTGCTTCGGCTGCGGCGCGGGCGGCAACGCGCTCGGCTTTATCATGGACCACGACAACCTGGACTTCCCCCAGGCCGTCGAGGAACTGGCAAAAGCCGCCGGCATGGAAATCCCCCGCGAAGAAAGCGGCCGGCCGCACAAACCGCGCCAGCCCACCGATTCGCCGCTGTACCCGCTGCTCACCGCCGCCGCCGAGTTCTACCGCCAGGCCCTGAAAAGCCATCCCCAGCGCAAAGCCGCCGTGGACTACCTCAAGGGCCGCGGCCTGACCGGGGAAATCGCCCGCGACTTCGGCCTGGGCTTCGCCCCGCCGGGCTGGGACAACCTGTACAAGCACCTGAGCAGCGACACCCTGCAGCAAAAAGCCATGATCGACGCTGGCTTGCTGGTGGAAAACGCCGAGACCGGCAAGCGCTATGACCGCTTCCGCGACCGAGTGATGTTTCCGATCCGCGACAGCCGTGGCCGCATCATCGCCTTCGGCGGCCGGGTGCTGGGTGACGACAAGCCCAAATACCTGAACTCACCGGAAACCCCGGTATTTCACAAGGGCCAGGAACTCTACGGCCTGTTTGAAGCGCGCAAGAACAACCGCAATCTCGATGAAATCATCGTGGTTGAAGGCTATATGGACGTTATCGCCCTGGCCCAGCAAGGCTTGCGCAATGCCGTGGCTACCCTCGGCACCGCCACCAGCGAAGAACACATGAAACGCCTGTTTCGCGTGGTGCCCAGCGTGCTGTTCTGCTTCGACGGTGACCAGGCCGGCCGCAATGCCGCCTGGCGCGCCCTCGAAGCCACCCTGCCGAGCCTGCAGGACGGGCGCCGCGCGCGCTTTCTGTTCCTGCCCGAAGGTGAAGACCCGGATACCCTGGTGCGCTCCGAAGGCACCGATGCGTTTCGCGCCCGCATTCATCAGCACGCACAGCCCCTGGCCGATTATTTCTTCCAGCAATTGACCGAAGAAGCCGACCCGCGCTCCCTCGAAGGCAAGGCCCACATGGCCACCCTCGCGGCCCCGCTGATCGACAAGGTTCCCGGCGCCAACCTCAAGGCCCTGATGCGCCAGCGCTTGCTGGAAATCACCGGGCTGAGCGGCGAGGCGGTCAGCCAGCTGGTGCACAGCGCCCCCCAGGACGCGCCACCGGCCTACGATCCGGGCTTCGACTACGACGCCATGCCGGACTATGGGGATTTTCACCAGCCTCAAGAAGCCTTTGTGCCGCAACAAGACTGGACATCGAAGAAACCCGGCGCCGGCGGCAAGAAATGGGACAAGAAGCCCTGGAACAAAAACGGCAAGCGCGGCGACCGCGACGAACCGTACGCCCCGCGCACGCCGGTGGCCGTAGAAGCGCCGACGCTGATTGCCCTGCGCACCCTGATCCACCACCCGCAACTGGCGGGCCGAGTGGAAAGCGCCGAACATTTTGCCAACGAAAGCAACACCTACGCCCAGGTGCTGATTGCCCTGATCGAGGCCGTGCAGAAAAATCCTAAGCTAAACTCAATCCAACTGATGGCTCGCTGGCATGGCACAGAGCAAGGACGTCTTTTGAAGGCACTCGCAGAAAAGGAATGGTTAATTGACGGCGATAACCTTGAACAACAGTTTTTAGACACCATTACTAGGTTATCTGCGGGTCAACATACACAGACCCTCGATGAACTTATCAAGAAAGCAAGGCAGCCAGGATTGTCGGCTGAAGAGCAAATTCAGATAGCAAAGCAGATGCGCGACCTCTTAAAACAGAATGTTTCCGCATCAAACCCGACCTCAGCTGGCGTGTGAGGTCATAGCTCGGGTATAATCCTCGGCTTGTTTTTTGCCCGCCAAGACCTTCAGTGGATAGGGTGTTATGTCCGGAAAAGCGCAACAGCAGTCTCGTATCAAAGAGTTGATCGTCCTTGGTCGTGAGCAGGGTTACCTGACTTACGCGGAGGTCAACGACCACCTGCCGGAGGATATTTCAGATCCGGAACAGGTGGAAGACATCATCCGCATGATTAACGACATGGGGATCAACGTATTCGAAGCTGCGCCAGATAAGGATTCTCTTATGCTGGCGGACGCCGATACCGACGAGGCCGCCGCTGAAGAAGCTGCTGCCGCGCTGGCTGCAGTGGAGACCGATATCGGTCGCACCACCGACCCTGTGCGCATGTATATGCGTGAAATGGGTACGGTTGAGCTGCTGACACGCGAAGGCGAAATCGAAATCGCCAAGCGTATCGAAGAGGGCATCCGCGAAGTGATGGGCGCAATTGCGCACTTCCCCGGCACGGTTGACCACATTCTCTCCGAGTACACCCGCGTTACCACCGAAGGTGGCCGCCTGTCCGACGTCCTGAGCGGTTATATCGACCCGGACGACGGCATTACGCCGCCTGCTGCCGAAATACCGCCGCCTGTCGACCCGAAGGCCGTGAAAGCGGACGACGAAACCGACGACGACGAGGCTGAAGCCAGCACCGACGACGAAGAAGAAGTCGAAAGCGGCCCGGATCCGATCATCGCAGCCCAGCGCTTTGGCGCGGTCTCCGATCAGATGGAACTGGCGCGCAAGGCCCTGAAGAAGCATGGTCGTGGCAGCAAGCAGGCAACCGCCGAACTGCTGGCCCTGGCTGAGCTGTTCATGCCGATCAAACTGGTGCCGAAGCAATTCGAAGGCCTGGTTGAGCGGGTTCGTAGCGCCCTTGAGCGTCTGCGTGCACAAGAGCGTGCGATCATGCAGCTCTGTGTCCGTGATGCGCGCATGCCGCGTACCGACTTCCTGCGCCAGTTCCCGGGCAATGAAGTTGACGAAAGCTGGACCGACGCACTGGCCAAGGGCAAAAGCAAATACGCTGAAGCCATTGGTCGCTTCCAGGCCGACATCGTTCGTTGCCAGCAGAAGCTGACTGCATTGCAGACCGAAACCGGTCTGACGATTGCCGAGATCAAGGACATCAACCGTCGCATGTCGATCGGCGAGGCCAAGGCCCGTCGCGCGAAGAAAGAGATGGTTGAAGCAAACTTGCGTCTGGTGATCTCCATCGCCAAGAAGTACACAAACCGTGGCTTGCAATTCCTCGACCTGATCCAGGAAGGCAACATCGGCTTGATGAAGGCTGTGGACAAGTTCGAATACCGTCGCGGCTACAAGTTCTCGACTTATGCCACCTGGTGGATCCGTCAGGCGATCACTCGCTCGATCGCCGACCAGGCCCGCACCATCCGTATTCCGGTGCACATGATCGAGACCATCAACAAGCTCAACCGCATTTCCCGGCAGATGTTGCAGGAAATGGGTCGCGAACCGACCCCGGAAGAGCTGGGTGAACGCATGGAAATGCCTGAGGATAAAATCCGCAAGGTATTGAAGATCGCTAAAGAGCCGATCTCCATGGAAACGCCGATTGGTGATGACGAAGACTCCCATCTGGGTGACTTCATCGAAGACTCGACCATGCAGTCGCCAATCGATGTCGCCACCGTTGAGAGCCTCAAAGAAGCGACACGCGACGTACTGTCCGGCCTCACTGCCCGTGAAGCCAAGGTACTGCGCATGCGTTTCGGCATCGACATGAATACCGACCACACCCTCGAGGAAGTCGGTAAGCAGTTTGACGTGACCCGCGAGCGGATCCGTCAGATCGAAGCCAAGGCGCTGCGCAAGTTGCGCCACCCGACGAGAAGCGAGCATTTGCGCTCCTTCCTCGACGAGTGATCACAAAACCCCCAGGCCCAGGCCTGGGGGTTTTGCTTTGTGCAGATTAAATCTCCCCCGCTTTACCCCCCTCGTAATGCCCGTCTACACTCGAATTATTCCCCGTGCCATAACGAGACCGTTATGCCCAGACTGCCGACCGTGCTGCTGCTGTCGCTGCTGACCTGGACCGCAACGGCTGGCGCGTTGACTCTCACTGATGAAGAGCATGGCTGGTTGGCGGACCACCCGGAGTTGCGCCTGGGCGTTGATGCATCGTGGCCGCCATTTGAATATCGCGATGAAGAAGGCCGCTACCAGGGACTGGCCGCTGACTATGTTCGTTTGATCCAGGATCGCCTGGGCATCAAGGTCAAGTTGATCGAACCCGCCAACTGGAGCGCACTGCTGGAGCAGGCCAGGAACAACCAGCTCGATCTATTGCCGGGCATTATGTCCACCCCGGAGCGCCTGGGTTTCCTGGCATTTTCCCGGCCTTACCTCGACTTCCCGATAGTCATTCTCGCCCACGAAGGCGGCGCCCAGCCCCGCTCCCTCAAGGACCTGTATGGGCTGAAGATTGCCGTGGTGGAGAACTATGCTCCCCACGAGTTGCTGCGCACCCACCATCCCGACCTGAACCTGGTGGCGATGCCCAACGTCAGCTCGACGTTGCAGGCCCTGGCCACCGACGAGGTGGACGCCGTCGTCGGAGACCTGGCCTCCAGTGTCTGGAGCCTGCGCCAGCTCAAGCTCGATGGTTTGTATGTCAGTGGCGAAACGCCTTATCGCTATCAACTGGCCATGGGCGTGCCCCGCGAGAACAAAATGCTGATTGGCATTCTGGATAAAGTCCTCGCCGACCTCAGCCCCAGGGAAATTGACGAGATCCAGCAACACTGGGTTGGCAATGTCATCGACCACCGCTCCTTCTGGGCCGACTTGCTGCTCTACGGCCTGCCTGCCGTGCTGCTGCTGAGCACCGTGCTGGCCATCGTGATTCGGATCAATCGCCGGCTCAGTTCGGAGATTTCCCGCAGGGTGGCCCTGGAGCAGGAGTTACGCAGCAGCGAATACCATTACCGCGGACTCGTGGAAAGCCTGTCAGCTATCGCCTGGGAAGCGGACATCAACGATTTCACCTACAGCTATGTGTCACCCCATGCCGAGGAGCTGCTCGGGTATCCACGGGCGCACTGGCTGATCCCAGGCTTCTGGCGCAATATCATCCACCCCGCCGACCTGACCCGCGCCGACACCTTCTGCCAACGGGAAACCCGCGCCAACCGCGACCACAGCATCGATTACCGGGTAATCACCGCCGACGGCCGTTGCCTATGGGTCAGGGACATTGTCAGCCTGATCAAGCATGGGCATGAGCCCGTCATGCGAGGCCTGATGATCGATATCAGCGAGGCCAAGCGCACCGAGGAAGCATTGCAGCTCTCACAGGAGAAGTTCGCCTCGGTGTTCCAGCAATGCCCGGACATACTGGTGATCGCTCGCTTGTCCGATGGTTGCCTGCTGGAGGTCAACAAGGCATTCGAGGACCAGATTGGCCTGAGCGCCGCAGACGTCATCGGCAAGACCGCCACCGAACTGAACATCTGGGGCATCCAGGGCGTGGGCCCCAACCTGCTCAAGCGCGTGCAGACCACCAGCATCCGCAATCTGGAGATGCCATTCCTGCGCAGTAATGGCCAGGCGTTTACAGGGCTGATCTCCGCCGAACCGTTCCAGCTCGATGCTACCGAAGCGCTAGTAGTGGTGGTGCGGGACATCACCCAACTGAAGGAAACCCAGCAGCTACTGCAGACTTCCGAAGAAAAATTCGCCAAGGCCTTCCATGCCTCGCCCGACGGCTTGTTGCTGACACGCCAGCACGATGGCCTGCTGTTGGAGGTCAACGAAGGCTTTAGCCGTATCACCGGTTTCAACAGTGCAATGTCCCTGGACCAATCGACCCTGGACCTGGGCATCTGGGTGGACTTGAACGAACGCAAACACATGCTCGACCTGCTGCATCGCGACGGCCTGGTGCGTGATTTCATCTGTCATATCCGGCGCAGCGACGGCCAGATTCGCCTGTGCGAAGTATCCAGTCGTCCACTGCCGATCGGGGATGACGACTGCATGCTGACCATCGCCCGCGACATTACCGAACGCCAGTTGATGCAGGAAAAGCTGCAACAGGCCGCGACGGTTTTTGAAAGCACGGCCGAAGGCGTACTGATCACCGATACCCGGCAAAACATCAGCGCCGTCAACCGTGCCTTCAGCGAAATCACCGGCTACAGCGAGGCCGAGGCCCTCGGTCATACCCCGCGCCTGCTGGCCTCCGGCCTGCACGACAGCGCATTCTACGCCGCCATGTGGCATCAACTGACCGCCAACGGCCACTGGCAAGGCGAGATCTCCAACCGACGCAAGAACGGCGAGCTGTATCCCAGTTGGCTGACCATCAGCGCGGTGCGCAACCACGAGCAGTCAATCACCCACTTCGTGGCGGTATTTGCCGACATCTCCAGCCTCAAGCACGCCCAGGCACGACTCGACTACCAGGCGCATCATGATCCGCTTACCGGGCTGCCCAACCGCACCCTGTTTGAGAACCGCCTGCAGACCGCCCTCAATAACCAACAGGAAACCGGCAACCAGGGTGCTGTGCTGTTTCTCGACCTCGACCGTTTCAAACACATCAACGACAGCCTCGG
This sequence comes from Pseudomonas hygromyciniae, assembly GCF_016925675.1. Lineage (NCBI taxonomy): Bacteria > Pseudomonadati > Pseudomonadota > Gammaproteobacteria > Pseudomonadales > Pseudomonadaceae > Pseudomonas > Pseudomonas hygromyciniae. The sequence goes on from NZ_CP070506.1 coordinate 5,414,140, forward strand.
CCACCCGATTGGCGACCTGCTGCTCAAGGACATCGCCGTGCGCCTCAAGGAGCAACTGCGCGACATCGACACCGTGGCCCGCCTGGGCGGTGACGAATTCATCATCCTGCTACCCGGCCTGCAACAGGCCAGCGATGCCCAGCACCTGGCGAATAAACTGCTGGCCTGCTTCACCCTGCCTTTTCAGGCGGGCGAGCACGAGTTCTTCATCAGCGCCAGCATCGGCACCAGCCTCTATCCGCAGGACGGCATCGACGTCGCCACCCTGGTCAAAAACGCCGATGCCGCCATGTACCGCTCCAAAGCCAAGGGCCGCAATCGGGTCGAACGCTATACCCAGGACCTCACCGCCCAGGCCAACGAGCGCGTTGCCCTAGAGCACGAACTGCGCCGGGCCATAGAACGCGATGAGTTGTTTCTGTACTACCAACCGAAGCTGAGCCTGGAAACCCAGCAACTGATCGGCGCCGAAGCCCTGATCCGCTGGCGCCACCCCACCTTTGGCGACGTGCCCCCCGAGCACTTCATAGCCCTGGCCGAAGAGAACGGCATGATCCTGCAAATCGGCGACTGGGTCCTGGAACAGGCTTGCCGCCAATTGCATCAATGGCGAAAGTCCTATGACCCCTTCGGCCCCCTCTCCGTCAACCTTGCCGGAGCCCAACTGCGCCACCCCAACCTGCTGGGGCGTATCGAACAACTACTGCGAGACAACCGCCTGGAACCGGACTGCCTGCAACTGGAGATCACCGAAAACTTCATCATGAGCCAGGCCGAAGAAGCCCTGGAAGTGCTGCATAAACTCAAGCGCCTGGGCGTACAACTGGCCATCGACGACTTTGGCACCGGCTACTCGTCCTTGAGTTATCTCAAGCGCCTGCCCCTGGACTTCCTGAAAATCGACCAATCCTTCGTCCGCGGCCTGCCAGACGACCCCCACGACGCCGCCATCGTGCGCGCCATCATCGCCCTGGGCCACAGCATGCAATTCACCATCATCGCCGAAGGCGTGGAAACCCCCGCCCAGCAAGCCTTCCTCGCCGACGAAGGCTGCGAACAAATGCAAGGCTACATCGTCAGCCTGCCCCTCCCCGCCGACATCTTCGCGGCAACCTTCCTCCACATGACCCATTCAGATTTTTCGGATAGCACAGTGGAGAAACCATCGTTATAATCCGCGACCTACTGAGGGCCTATAGCTCAGTTGGTTAGAGCAGGGGACTCATAATCCCTTGGTCGTAGGTTCTTATGTGGTACGAATGTTAGTGTGGCATTTGAACCTGATTTTTGATAGCTTTGCACCTTCTCAGCGCCACTGTAGCTCAATTGGTTAGAGCAACCGACTCATAATCGGTGGGTCGCGGGTTCGATTCCCGCCGGTGGCCCCATCCCCCTTACAATCAAGCACTTAGCGCACTCCGCAGACGGCCAACGGCCATGCTGACGGAGCTTTCTGCGTTGGCCTGATTCACCCACTTGAGCCTTTTTCCTTGACAAAGGCAAGTGCGACACCCAAAGCTAATAGGGTGTGGTATTTGGAATAAGAGCTCATGAAGAACTTCATCTTGGTCGAAGCGCCCGTTACGAGCGAGGCTAACTACATCCTGCTTCATCTCGACCCTGGCATGCCCGACGAGGCACGCGAGTTCAAACCGTTCACCGACTACACGACTTGGCTGGCACGTAGGGGCTATGCCGTAAACACTGATAAGCTCTACTCGGAGCACGTTAGCCGCTTCATCGACTACGTGTATGAGGCGTCGAAGACCCAATTTCCTGCAGATGTCGAGGTCACTATCGAGACCGTCATCTACAGCTATCAGGTTTATCTCCTCTTCGGTACAGACGCCACGAACCCGATAGCGAAGACCCTGGCTTATAGTCTGGGGAAGACGCGGCTCACAGGTCAAAACTCAATCGCAGAGTCTATAGAATCATCTATCCGGTGGTTTCTTGAAGTAGCCGAGTCAAAAAACATTACAACACCTGACCATCTTTTCAGTCGGTTCTACTCGAGCCGGGCCGAATATCGAAGCCAATATGAGGTTTCGGCCCACAAGGCCAATTCGTGGATGGCAGCAGTCATTCGTGGCTCGCTTAACTCAGTGTTGCCTAAGCGCAAGCAAGATAAGCTGTTTGCTAAAGCAGGGCGTAGGAACAGGAAAAACGACAAGCAGCCGTTCAAGATTCTCCCATTCCCTATAGAACGATCCGTCGACTTTCTCAGACAGGCCAAGCCTGCAAAGTCCACGACATTTTACAGGGACATGACGCTATATGCCCTACTCGCCGCGACAGGTTCGCGTACAAGCGAGGCGCTACAAGTTCGAATGCCTGACATCGATGGTGACGATTTTGCAGTGTTCCTACGCGACCCCTTTGCAAGGAAAACGCCTGGCATTACTGAAGAAGAGCATAAGCTTCTCTCCTGGAAAGGTCGGGAGACCGAGGTGACCTTCATGATTGAGCCATTCGCTAAAATATTCTGGGAGAACCTTGAGAAGTACCTGACCCTAGAATACAACTCCAGCGTTGGACATGATTTCTTATTTCAAAACTCTGACGGTAGGCCCTTCTTCGCAAGCGACAGGAGTAGCCGTGACAAAACCCTCAAGAAATACGCCTTGAAGGCAGGCTTGCCGGACGTCACAGGCATCAGCACTCATTCGCTTAGGCATATGTACGGAACTTACACGCTTAATTACATGCCAGTTCCTGGACAGCCCCTTCCTGGCCTGCCCATTACATACGTTAAGATCCTGATGGGCCATGCCAGCGTTACATCCACGATGAAGTACGCGAAGCATGACACCGACATCATCGAAGCATACATTCAACATGCTAACCAGTACGTCATGCAAAGAGGCGATGCCTCCTTTACCACAATTCGCGAAGAATTTTATCTACGCCAGCTCGAAGTATTGAAGGACGAGGCGAATCGCATTCAAGGGACGCAACATGATTAACCTGACTAAGGATATTCAGATTATCAAAACTGGAGCACCTCTTGATAGCTCCATTAAAGAGGCGATCACGAAAGCCAAGGCTTGCGTCTGCAAAGAGCTGTTTGGCACGAACTATATCTCTCCAAGTAAGGTAACAAGCGGCGCTCGTAACGAATATTACAACGCGTCCATCGTGCGCCTGTTTGATGACCACCTGAACGTGTCGAATGCACCTATTTATGATGAAGTGTGGGTGCGTAATGCTTTAGCTTGCACGAAAAAGACTGCGCCGATAGAACTTGCGAAGCAGGTCGTTCCGAAGGCCTCTATTGACTGGCTCAACAAGTCTTCCTTGGAGAGGCTGAGTAAAGACTGCGTCTTAATTCTTCACTTTCTCTGGCAGGAGCGAGCTGTCCTGCTCCCGGCTGACCTAAGAAAGCCCACGGTTCACAATCAGGACGAAGGAACCAACTTCTATGAGTTTGCTGCAGCATCCTATACCGAGGTGCTTGCATTTGTGAGCAAACCGTTTGTCTCGCATGTTCTCTACGAAGACATTCCGGACATTACCTCCGTAATGAAGCCTAGTGCCGTCAAAAACTTTGGATGGTACGCATGGCGCATGATTCGTTGCACAGACTGGCATAGAATCGAAGACATCAATCCAAATGACATCGCTGACCTCTCCGACCACTTGGTCTTAACGCGAAGAAATGACGTTGACTGGTTCCAGTACCCCATCGCCCCAGCCGCGTTTTGGAACTATGTTCAGAGGCTGTATTCTGACAGATGTAGCCAGGCCGCCGTCCGCCCTAAAAATGATTTGCACGCCAGTAGAAAAGCGCTGGCCTCTGGCGAATATGACTATCCTGATGAGCACAAGGAAAGTGTCGAGTCGTGGTTGAAATATCAGGACAAATACACCGCTTTACAAAAGTCTCGGGGAATTAAGTCTTTCGACGCTTACAGCAAGAGCTTCTCAGTTCTGAATACCTGGTTGTTTGGCGAATACCCTACTGCCACGGGATTGCTTCCTCCTCACCCAAGTGAGCTTAATCGGACGCACATGGAAGGCGATGGATACATAGGCTTTCTCACTTTTCTTCGCAGAGGCAGGTCAAACTCAACGATCCAGCAGATCATGTACCACATCACCAGTTTCTTCAACTACTTGACGGCTCACTCGAGCGCCGACGAGAAACTTTCTGGTTTTGTTTGCCCCATACTTGAGCTCGATTTCCCCATCGTGCGAAGAAGGAATGGCTCTAATAAGCCTGCATTTCATTCTGAGCATTTCCCATACCTTCTCCAATACTGCTACGCGATAGAGTCTTTCACAACTCACCTAGCCGAAAGGGTATATCACGAACAAATAAACCTGTTCGACGAAAAATTTCGAGCTGATATTGAAACAAAGAACTGGAACAATACCCAAAAAATCGTTCAAACTGAAAAACTTGGGTACGTTCCAATTGTGTTCTACCGGAACCCATCATTTGACGCTTCGCAGCCTAAATCCGAAAATAATCGCCCCATGAAGTATGAGGCGCTGCGACTTCTTCCAAGGTTCGTCGTGCCAATTATTGAACACTCGGTTGAACGCGAAGGAAAGTGGGTGTTCTATCCTCAGCTCAATTACATCAGACATAATATCATCGCACTGGAGACAGGGGTTCGTAGTATTCACATACGCTGGCTAGAGAGGCGAACCTATGATATGCGAATTGATCGTTCAAGACCCCTGCCTCCGCTTTGCAAGTTACGCATCAACACTGACAAAGTAAACGGCCCGTGGGACGCTACTGTTTCGAAGACGGTAATTGAACTGCTAGATCGTCAAAAAGCCATGATCCCTTGGTTTAACGATCCCGCAATGGATGTCGAAACTTGGTATGACTACCATGAAGAAAATGAGCATGGCAAAATCATCACGCTATTTCCGAAGGGAACAAGTCCTGGCGTGCTGACTCCGGAGGCCTATGCGAAATATTTCAAAAGGCTAATTTATTCTTTCGACTTGTTCTGCAGGTTTCAGCTGGGCATTGAGGCGACGAACGCTATGCCAGAGGCTGTGGGGGATCTGGAGTCTATTGATGATCCTCACGACTATCTCACCGCGATCAAACTTGAGGGACAGGCCTGCAAATTAATCGAACATACCCCGCACTCCTGCCGAGTATCAGTTGTATCTGAATACATCCCAATTTTGCCGCCACACATCATCGGCGCATTTATTACCGGCCATGCCAGTGATGAACATGTAATGTATTACGCAAAAGTTGACCCTGCATACCTGAAATCGGTTGCCCAGTATCAAAAACTGAGTGTTGAGCATGGATGGCTAGTTGACCGCCCAGCAATGTCTAACATCAAAGCAGAAGACGTTGCATCGAAGCTTCAGCAGGCTTTCCGGCGAGACAAGGAGAAGTCTCTGATTGACTTCGGTGCGATCTCATTTGACCGTGAGACCAAGGATGATGTGGTTTCGGGCGTCAGGGAGACAAGGCAGCGCCCCATCGACTCGCTGGCCTTCATGCCCACTCATATCTGCCCGTTTGGTAATCGCTGCCCAGCGGACGTCATTAAAGACCTGGGTGCCATTCCTGAGATAAGCATGCCGTGCGGGGGCTGCTATTACTCGGTCAAAACTGTCGACCACCTGCCAAGGATATACGGTCACATTCGTGTGCTAACTGACGAGTGCAGCGAGCTGGAGGCCTATATCGCTGAGTCTAAAAGGAATGGAGCATCGCCTGAAAGCCTTGTCCCAAAAGCCAATCGTCGCAAATTCCTCGCCGCAGAGATCATTTCATGGAGCGTTACTGCTCACTGCCTCGAGCAAATGCATAACGAAATCAAAACGCGTGAGAGCTTCCTGGTAGAGAAACCTGAAATCGTCTCAGAGCACCTGGAGCGCTTAGAGCTCAAGAAAGACTCGCTTTCCAACCTGATTGCTCGCACTGCAGAAGCCAAGTCGCATGCGGAGTATTTCACTCCACAGTTAGACAAGCAGGTTAAAGTGGCAAGAAACAAGCTCCTAGCATTCACTGGGGACTTTAACCGCATGCTGCAAGAAGCTCCTACAGGATTCACGTTGATCGATGAATTTAGGGGCCTGATTCGGTCTACGTGTGAAGTTCTGGGTCTTTCACTGCATGATTTGAATGATGCAATGAGTAAGCCCATGGCCTTGGAACGACCTACTGCAATCCTGAAGCTAATTTCGAGCCCAGGGGGTGTTTCTGCATGAGCAAAGGTGCGAAAAAGGGCCAAAACCGATTTGCAGGCTCTCAAAAGCTGAACCGCGACTATAGAATTTCCCGAATTAAAGACGAAGTAATACCTAAGCTGAAGTCTTTCGTAGGAAAAGCATCATTCGATGGGGTTACGCCTTACTCAAGATTCTGCGCCGAACTTTACAACGATGGGCTTCCTGTAAACGAAAAGAAGATTGGCTACAGAACCTTGGTACAGAGCACTGACTATTGGACTCTGCTCGGGCCAATATTCTTCAAGCACTGGGATGCTGCTGGAAACATGGAGCCTAAGAAGGACAAGCTTGTCGGAAAGCTGGCCGTTCAGCGAGCAGACCAACTTCAAGCTGAGACAGAGAAACTGAGGAAGGAGGTCGAAGCTCTGCGCTCAGCCCTCCGTAGCCATGGTGCTCAGCCAGTAACCCTGCCAGACACAACGCATGTGGATCAAGGATTCATGGCGAAGTTTGACAAAACCTGCCGGGCCCTTAAGTTGGTTCTCGATGCAAGTGAAGGGATGTTTACGGTTGACATGCAGGCTAAAAAGATTTGCTGCAGTTTTGACGACCTTGAACCTAGGGAGGGACTCGTGCCAACAGAGGTGGTTGAGCCGTTCATTCTGTGGTTGAAAGCGAAAGAGAAAAGCCATGGACACAAGTGATCAGAAGCGCTCTCCGTACGACCGCTATAGGGACTACGTGCTGCAACTGGAACAGGCTGGGGAGAAATTTCCTATGAACCAGTTTGGCGCCGTCAACTTCAGCAAAATCGCTGATGAATGTGGTAATCGTAGGCAGTGGTTTTCTGAAAGCGCCAAGAAGGTCTTTTGCTCCCAGGGCCAGACCCTGGAACAGGTCATCGCGAAGGACATTCGCCGCATAGGCAGCGAGTTTGTTGCGGCCAAAGACCCCGAGTCTCTGGCGGTTGATATGGCGGATTCGAAAAGTCGCGAAGCCAATCGCTTGCGAGTAATGCTTGAGCAAAAGTCGAAGGAAAACGAACTGCTTCGCGAGCAAGTTGAGCGACTCTCTGCCGAGCTACGGTTGCTTCGGACATCTGCACAGGAAATCAGTAGCCAGCAGGACTTAATGATCGACTCTGGGCGGTCATTCATCCTATGAGCAACCTGTCGAGCGTGATCCAGGTGAGCTCGGTGAAGCCAGGCAGTTTCGGTGGTGCAGTCTTCTCCGGGCGCATCATTGGCCAAAACAAAATTTACACCTGCAGAGCCAGTTATAAAATCATCACCCGCATTCCTCAACCAGGTGAATGCTGGCAGTTCAAAGGCTCGATCACAGGGCATGATCAGTTCAGGGATTTCGTTCTGATCGAGAGCTGCCATATCGTAAACCTGCCCATTGCGGCGTATGTGGAACGATTGCTGGTAAAGCATCCTGCATTTCGCGGGCTGTCATTCGGCAAAGCGAAAGTCTCGAAACTGGTCAGGGCATTTGGCGCAGAAAACCTTGCTCAGGCATTGACTGCTGGCAGGGTCAGCTACCTGGCGGAATTTATTAATCCCGATCTCGCCCAGAAGGTCGTGGATGCTTGGAGGACGCTGCAGGATGAGATTTCAACGATTGAGTTTCTCATGGAACACCACTTCGACCCTGGGCTCGCCAAAAGCATTCTCAAGGTTTGCCAGACCAATACGGTAGAGCGTCTGAAGCTTAACCCGTACAGCCTCGTTGCGTTTCAAGGCATCCACCCGAACATATGGAAAATCGTGGACGCCGCAGCAGCTAAGCTAGGCATATCTCGTGATGACCCACGCAGGCTGGCCGGCCTTGTGGAGAACTTGCTGTATGTGCGCCTGGATCAGGGTCATACGGCATACCGAATCGAAGAACTAAAAACCGCCCTGATGCAGAAGCTTTCATCCGCCAGACTGGTAGACCAAGCTATCGACTGTGCCCTACAAAGGCGTGCTGTATGCGTGAAGACGCATCAAGGGACGACACTCATCCAGCCACTGGGCGCGGCCCTTATCGAAAGTAAACTTGAGCAGCGAGTCGCTACTCTACTGTCCGCTCAGGCCTCATTGCTCCACGGTTCTGCGCAGGAACTGGAGCAAGCGATTGAAGATTACTCCGCACATAGTCAGAGCACCTTTGGGTACTCGCTTACTCAAGACCAGAAAAACGCAGTGCGAATGGCGCTTACTAATCGCATCAGCACGCTGACTGGGTTCGGCGGTACTGGCAAAACAACCGTGCTGAAAGCCATCGTGGATATAGCTTCTCGGCACCGCCCAGTGCATGTCCTAGCACTGAGCGGAAAAGCCAAGGAGCGGGCCAAGGAGTCTGTTGGCCGAGACACCCACACGATCCACAGCTTTTTGATCAAAATCAGCGCCGCAAGCTCAGGGTTCAACACTGGGGGCGACCCGCTCGTAGTCATTGACGAATCCAGCATGGTGGACATCGCCTTGATGCTGAAACTGCTGAATGCGTTCGCAAAGAAGGAACTGTCTCTCTTGCTAGTAGGCGATACCGGTCAGCTATCACCGGTAGGCTATGGAATATTCTTCCATGCCCTGGTCAAATCAAAGGCGATACCGTCGACCCATCTGACCAAGGTTCACAGGTCTATCGACAACAGTCACCTTCAGAACATCGCCATGAAGATTAGATCGGGTCATCTGGACACATTGCCATTCTGGAATGGCGAGCGCGATGGGGTTTATCTGATCCCCTGCACGAACACGCAGGACATGCTGACACACCTCGCGAAGATCAAGCAGATCATCCCTGATGCTCAGATTCTGACGCCCCACATGTCCGAGCGCATGCCGGATTCCGGGCACAAGATAAACAACCATCTGCAAAGCGTCCTCCAGCACACAGACGAGACGCTGGGCATTTGGATGGGCAAATACTGGCTGCGAGTGAATGACCCCGTCATCGTGACCCAGAATAGCTACGAGCATAATTTGTTCAATGGCAATACCGGGATCATGTCCGGCGTTACGTCAATCGATGGCCAGATCTATGGTGCATGTCTCTTCAATGGGATCGAAGTCACCCTATCCAGGATGGACTTGTTCGTGCTCGGGATGAAGCTCGCTTACGCCATCTCAATTCACAAGTCGCAAGGCAGCGAGTACGAGACGTCCATCATTTGCTCTCTGAGCCAAAGCGAATTTGTGGAACGCAGCATGCTCTACACCGGCGTGTCACGATCAAAGCGGCTGGCCTTGATCCTAAGCACTCAGGACATTGTGCAGCAGGGGGTAGCTCGCCCAAATCGAAGCGACACGCTCTGTGTTGGCTTTTCGGTTTGAATTCCTAATCGTTAGTTAGCAACAATGTTTTGGACTGGGCTACCCCTTCAGGCGTCTTGCACTCCTAGTATGATCGCAGGATCCGCGCCCAATACCTTAGGTAGGAGTATGTCCTTGAAGCTGCTTACAAGCCTTTGGAACGTCATTAGTCCCGACCGACGCCCCGAGCGGGAGAAGGCGCGTGAACGCGAGTTCATCCTGGCGGCGAACTCCTTGAAGACCCTCTCGGTTACTGACCGGGGTGGAATGTCTATCGACCCGGAAGAGATTCGCGACCAGATCATCGCCTCACGTGAGCAGCTCAAGCATCTCGTCCACAAACCTGGTGCGCCTGGCGGGCCATTCAAAGCAGCGGTACATGTCCAGGTGGAACAGGAAGAGAGTCCCGCCGTAGAGGCTCCAGTGAGCGCATTAGACTGTAGGGAAGTGGTGACTTGGCGTCGGCTCCATAGTGGCGCTGCTGTGCGCTATGTGTGCCTCCAGTCTACGAATACCGGCTGTTACGCTGTGGCGACGGCTAGTCTCTTCTCAAATGGCCAAGAGAGTCTCCCGCCTTGGGTCGACGGCAATACCAACAGGCAAGTTGCAAATGCCCTACGGCTCGGTGATCTTCAGTGGTACTCGACTTTGAGCGAGGCGATGGATGCATGGGATGCAGAGCTCTGATGGCTCCACTAAGCGTCATCACTGACGCCAAGGCCCCCAAGTTGGCGGGTTATCCACGATATCGATGGACGTGCTGAGTTCGTACTGCATGTGCTCGAAGACTCTGTCGAGACGTGGATGAGCTTTCGATTCTCGTAGTGCACTCACTAATTCCAATAGCTCCCGCCCTTGAGCCACAGGCATTTGGATATCGCAATACACGGTGTCATCGCCGCCTCGCTCCATGTCTAGTCTCCGTCTGCTTCAATCCAGCTTGGGCTTACTGCAGGCAGCTGTGTGTGCCTCGAAGTGTTGCATCTCTGTTTCCCAGCAATCCAGGAATTTATACCAGTCGCAGGCGTAGAACCCTTCTGCCAGCCTGGTCGAGCCTACGCTTGCCTGAACGAAGCGCTCCCTCCAAGGCTGCGGGATAGTCTGCTCCAAAATGATGTCGATTCCAGAGTTATGACGCATTACCGAGACAGAATTACGAACCTCAACGAGTTCGAGTGGCTGATCGCTACAGGGGGCGTCGTTTTGCTCTTGGTCATCGAGATCATCGAGGATCGCAAGGAGGCCGGATGCACTGATATCACCAGGGTGGAAGGTGGCAAGCGCCCACAGAAACCTTCGCCTAGTTCTCTCACGCTCGCGGAGTAAATCGCAGGTCATTTAAGCCTCCTTTTCACAAAGCAGGGCGGTGGTTATGGCGTGCCGCCTTCGGCGGATGGCTGGCGTGAACCGAGCCGTGGCAAGCCACGTCTCGTCCCTACGGGCGTCCATCCCACACGCCTGCGCGCTCCGCTTGCCCGATACTCGCAGCCAAAGGAAAGTCTGGCGCAGCGATCCTGAAGCCGGGGCGGGTGTTAGCGTGCCCTACGCACAGGACAATTACTTGTGGAGCTTACTAAAGCGACTCGATAGCGCTGCGGCTTCGGTAGTTTCCCAAGCTTCAGGATCAGATGTAGCGTTGAACATCGCCCATGCCCTCCACAGGAAAAATGCGGCAACCAAGCTCGACTCAATTACTGCAAATACCGTAGTGGTATACATATAATCCGAATTTTCTCCAAACAAGAAAAGCACTGGGAATATCGAAGCTATCCAGCCGGCGACGAAAGTTAAGCAAAATGCGATGGTCGCAGTGACCGTCAGGAAAAGCGGGACTTGATATCTATACTGGGTTGCAAATGATTTCTCGCCGTTTTGCTTCGCTAGGCCGTACAAGATGCCTGTGTTTTTTTCCTTGTCATTACTTCTTTTGAAAAGTCCATACAAAGTTACGTTTTCGCCGACTTCTAACTCTTCGTAAAGCTTATTCGATACTTGCAAATTCGGGATAACTGCACCATCAATGCTGACTTTAGCTTTATGTCCGCCGTTCATTCGATCAACAGATCGAACGTAGTCAACTTTTCCTGAAACTTTCACGCAATCGAACTTCATCACTCACTATCCCTGCCATCGCTCAAAAAAGTGGATCTGGTTCTTGCCAAGACGTCGCTCAGTGACTATTGCAGGCGGGCTCACGCTGGCCATAAACGCCGGACTTGATGAGCGCGTCTCCCATCGAGACGTCCCTGGCCGTGTCTTAGGTGCTGCTCTGATGACCAATCCATCACCAATCCAGACGTCGCCGCTATGATCAAACGACTGCTTGGCAAACCATATGTCACGATAATATCACTATGATCTGTTTATCGAAACACGCTTGCCGTGGCTCTATCCTCAGTTTTGAGGATCCGACTCATGCATCTGAAAGAAGCGCTGGCAGGAGCATTGCGTGGAGCTCGTGCTCATCAGGGGTTGAGTTACGAAGAGTTGGCGGGGGCAACGCACAGAACGTACGTGGGGAAGCTTGAGCAGGCCCGAGCGAACGCGACGTTGGAGAAACTGGACGAGATCGCTGACTATCTAGGCCTCGACCTTTTGACTATGGTTACTCTCGCCATTGCGGCTCAGGGTGACGAGCTCCCTTCGCAAGCCCTGCAACGTACTGCCTTGCGAATCAGGGAATTCGAGATGTCCGGAGGGTGGCAGTTGGTAGAGGAGCAATTCAGTGATGGAAAGCTCATCAAGCGCTCCCAGGGAAAGCCTAAGCAGCCGCTTTATGCAGATTACGTTCGAGCCCTGAAAGCGCAAGGTTTCGACAGGAAAACAATCGCTGAAAAGCTTGGCATTGCCAGAAGCACAGTCCAAAAATATTGGAATACATAAACCTCCAGGTTATCGCGACCCCTCTTTTTCTACGTGATGTGTTTCGTGCTCATGGCTGCGGTGTATCCTTGGGCAAGGGTAGGCACTTGTGGTGTTGCCCATAACGTAGAGAGCAGGTTCGGATGGCTGAAATAGTGGGGATATTTGGTCGGTGAAGCACGTCAGGCTGATCCGCCATGGAGAAAGCGCGGCCAACGCAGGCCAACCCAGCCTTGATCACGCGAGCATCCCTCTTACCCCAAAGGGGGTCGAGCAAGCGCGCCAAGTGGCAGGGTCATTCGCTCAAGCCCCAGATCTGATCGTTGCCTCGCCGTTCTCCCGAGCGCAAGCAACTGCAATGCAGACAGTGGCTGCTTTCCCTTCAGTGCCGTTTGAAATATGGCCCATTCACGAGTTCACCTACCTTGAACCTGCACGGTGTATCAACACGACCGTTGCCCAGAGACGAGCTTGGGTGGAGGGATACTGGGCCAAGTCAGACCCAGCGTTCACGGATGGTGAAGGCGCCGAGTCATTCTTGGACTTTATATCTAGAGGTCAGTCTTTCTTAGATAGACTTGCAGAGCATCCTGCCCAGGACATCGCCGTGTTTTCACATGGGCAACTCATCAATGCGGTGGCTTGGCTGATTGAGTGCAGGCCACAGAAGATTGACGGTCAAGCTATGGCCGTATGGCGAGAGTACGAGATCACTCACCACGTGCCTAACTGCTCTGGTTACAAGCTTACCAAGCACCCAGACGATGCCGGCTGGAGAGTAAGTCCTGAGGAGTTGCGAGTTGGCGTAACTCAACGCGTACCAGGCAGATCCTACCAAGCGTTTCGCGTTCCCGAGCGCGTGCTGATTGAGGAGCGGGCCCAGGCCCTATCGGCTGCAGGCTACCCGCTGCCAGACGATGATCCGGCTATGTACGCTGAGCAAAGGCTACTCGAGGCAAAAGAGGCTGCAGGTTTATTACCCTCGCACTCTCCTGGCAGAAAACTGTAGCGGGAGTGCGAAGAGGGCAGGACTTTAGCGAGAGGTGTCACCTGGCTGGAGACACCTCCTCCACGTTCAACGACGAAAAATGCGATTTATCAAGATCAACGCTGCAGCACCAATCGCGAGGGCGGCGACTGGTTTTTCTTTAACGAACGTGGATACGCTATTCAGTGTATCGCCATAGGTTTTAGTCAGCTGACCAGCCGCTTGATGTCCCGCACCTTCAGCTTCCATCTTCGAATCACCAATTAGTTTCCCGACCGTGCTCTGCGCCTTGCCGGCCAGCTTTTCTGCTACACCTTCAACTTGTTCGCTCTTCATGATTCATCAAACCTTTGCGTGAGAGTGGGGAGCTCCGAACCGCGCTAATCGGGCGGCTATCAGCACGACATTAGGGACATGCGCATGATGATTAGTTCAATGGTGATGAGCTGTAGGCCAGTTTGGAAAAGCGCCTACACGTTTAAGCCTATTGCTATGCTGTTGCTCCCAACATGGAGGTGAGCCAAATGCAGGGTGAGTATTCCCTATCAGATGTACTGGAAAGGATGTACCAAAACCAGCTGGCCCTTGAGGCTGCGCTCATGGAGCTGACCCTCCAGGTGGAAGCCCAGGGACATGCGGAAGTCGGCGACAACGTCCGTGGTGCGCTTTACACAATTGGTGAGAACGCTGGTCATATCAAACAGGGGCTGGCCCGGCTCAAAACACTCCCATGAACCAGCCGCTTTTCGATTTTGATCTCAAACGCGTTTCCCGCACGCACTACATCACTGGCAAAGCTGCGATCAATTTTCCAGATCCAGGTAGTACAACGGGAGGATGGCATTTCCTGTCTTACTTCGACCGAAAATCCGGCGTGGCCAAGGTGTCCTTGGCAGGTATTCATTATCCAGATACGACCGATTTCTTTGGAGACGCTGGACTCATCGACGTAACCGACGAGCTTGCGATGAGAGGCTGGTCAGAAGACGGCAAAAGGCTGTTCATGGCGGATCACTACCGTGCCGCAGCAGACATGATTATTAAGTGGGCGGTAGGTGACGCCAAACGCTGCAACGTCGAAATCGCTGATTGGTTCCCTTCAACATGCGAAAGGCAGGGATTGTTGGTGATGTTGGATTTAGGGAAACCGGTGCTTTTACGTAGAGGAAGGTTGCAAAAAATGGAAGCTTGGCTTCGCTCGCAATGACCACCGCAAGTCTGCGTGTCTGTTCCTTCTTCCGAATGCCCTCTGAACAACTGCTTTTGTTGAGCACCGCTTCCCAAGCCTTGCAGCAAGGAGTAGCGTAGCGATTACTACATATCGAGTAGATATTCCTACATGAAAAATTGGCTCGCATTGATCCTTGGCTTACCCACCGCCAACGCCACCGAGCGCATGCGAGCCTGGCGTGCCTTGAAAGCTTCAGGTGCCGCTGTACTCCGTGACGGTGTTTACCTGCTCCCTGATACCAGCGCTTGCCGCGAAGCTCTGACTTCTGTCGAACGAGACATATTGGCCATCAATGGCACCGCCTACCTCCTGCCTGTAGTTGATCCCAACGGTGAGCGCTTTATCGAGTTTTTCGACCGCAAGGATGACTACACCAAACTTGGTGGAGAGATCGAAGGCTGCCGTGAGCAGTTGAATGCTGAAAATGCGCTGGCGACGACCAAACAAATCCGCAAGCTGCGCAAAGCCTACGATCAGATAGCGAGCATCGATTACTTCCCAGGTGAACCAAAGCACCAGATTGATGCGGCTCTACAGGAGTTAGAGACGGCAGTCAGTAGAGCCCTGTCGCCGGATGAGCCGCACAGCAGTAATCAACCGATATCGGTACTCAATCTCAGCGATTATCAGGGCCGTATCTGGGCAACGCGTAAACGTCCCTGGGTCGACCGGCTCGCCTGTGCCTGGTTGATCCGCCGCTTCATCGACCCGCAAGCTCAGATCGTCTGGCTGAACACTCCACAGGACTGCCCAGTCAACGCCTTGGGGTTTGATTTTGATGACGCAACCTTCAGCCATGTTGGTAACCGCGTCACCTTTGAAACCCTACAGGCCAGTTTTCAAATCCAGATACAAGGTCTAGGTCGCATTGCTGCCCTTGTGCATTACCTCGATGTTGGCGGTATTCAGCCGGTGGAGGCTGCCGGGATTGAGCGGGTGCTTGCTGGGCTGCGAGAGACCATTTCCGACGACGACCAACTTCTGGCTGCCGCGAGCGCCATCTTCGACGGCCTGCTCGCCGGGTTTGTGAAAGAGGAGCAACCCAATGAGTAAAGTTATGGCACCAGAGGTTGAAGCGAATCCGTTGAGGCCTGAACAGATTAGTCTGCGTGAGGCGTTCTGGTTCTGGTTGAAGCTCGGTTTCATTAGCTTCGGCGGGCCTGCGGGCCAGATCTCGATCATGCATCAGGAGTTGGTGGAGCGGCGACGCTGGATTTCAGAACGCAGATTTCTACATGCCCTCAATTACTGCATGTTGTTGCCAGGGCCCGAGGCTCAGCAATTGGCGACTTACATTGGTTGGCTGATGCATCGAACGTGGGGAGGCGTGATCGCCGGCGCGCTGTTTGTACTGCCCTCACTATTCATCCTGATCGCGCTGTCGTGGATGTACATCGCGTTCGGCGAAGTACCCGTGGTAGCCGGACTTTTCTACGGCATCAAGCCCGCCGTGACGGCCATCGTGGTGCAGGCGGCGCATAGAATCGGCTCTCGGGCACTGAAGAATAATTGGCTGTGGGCGATAGCAGCGGCTTCATTTGCCGCCATCTTTGCATTCAATGTTCCGTTCCCGCTGATCGTCTTAGGGGCAGCGTTGATTGGCTATTTCGGGGGGCGAATGGCACCCGAAAAATTCAGAGCCGGTGGCCATAGCGCCGCCAAAAAATCCTTCGGCCCGGCCTTAATCGATGACGACACGCCGTCCCCCGAACATGCTCGGTTCAGCTGGTTGAAATTGGCCTCACTCGCACTGATTAGTGCCGTGCTATGGGCTTTGCCGATGGGTGTTTTGACCGCGCTCTTTGGGTGGGAAGGAACCCTGACCCAGATGAGCTGGTTCTTTACCAAAGCTGCATTGCTGACCTTCGGCGGGGCTTATGCCGTACTGCCGTATGTCTATCAAGGCGCAGTCGGTCACTATGGCTGGCTAACCCCGACACAGATGATCGACGGCCTTGCGCTGGGGGAAACCACGCCAGGGCCGCTGATCATGGTGGTGGCTTTCGTCGGCTTCGTCGGGGCCTATGTCTCGCAAGTGTTCGGGGCTGATCAGGTGTTTCTGGCCGGAGCTGTCGCAGCTGCCCTGGTGACCTGGTTCACCTTCTTACCTTCGTTCCTGTTCATCCTTGCGGGTGGCCCTCTGGTTGAGTCGACCCACAACGAACTCAAGTTCACTGCACCGCTTACCGCCATCACCGCCGCCGTAGTTGGGGTGATCCTCAATCTGGCGTGCTTCTTCGGGTATCACGTGCTTTGGCCGAAAGGCTTCAGCGGTAACCTCGACTGGCCCTCTGCATTGATCGCCATCGCAGCCGCAATAGCATTGTTCCGCTTCAAGCGCGGCGTCATTCAGGTACTGATGGCCTGTGCGCTCGCTGGTCTGGCAGTACATCTGTTGCGCTAGCGATCACGAGCGGATTAAACAGCGTCCGTCAGACACCCAGAGATCTGAAGTGACCAGCTCACACCAAAGCCCAGCCTGACGCTGGGCTTTGGCCATTTAATGGCAGTGGTAGTCGTTGGTTTTATGGTTGCGATGGCAACCTTTTGAATCAGTACCGCCGCTGTGTGCGAAGGCAGCAACGGACGTAATCGAAAGTAAAGCGGCGATCAAAATGGCGGACAGTTTCATCAGGGCTTGCTCCTTGCTCATATTTTATATCCGTGAGAGGTCTCACGCCCGGCAGCGTATGGCTAAGTGCCTTCACTGAGCAAGCTACTTCTCCGGAGACTCGATCAAAGGTCGAATGCTTATTTCTTGAGCTACTTCTGGCTCTGGTTTAGGATGAATTCATATCCCCCTAGGGGGGATATGAATTCATCTGAAAACGAGAAACTCGTAGTTCTTTTATCTTCGGGAAATCTCAGTAACCAGATAGTCGTACGCGCTTCCTTTTGAGATTTCTCATGCTGAAAATCCTAGCCAACCGAACCTATCGCCATCTTTTCCTGGCTCAGGTGATTGCACTCTTAGGGACTGGCCTTGCCACCGTCGCGCTCGGTTTACTGGCGTTCGATCTAGCAGGCGCCCAAGCAGGTGCCGTTCTCGGCACGGCGTTGGCTATAAAAATGACGGCCTATATTGGCGTAGCGCCCATTGCAGCGGCTTTTGCAGAGCGCCTGCCTCGCAGAGCCATGCTGGTCTCGCTGGATCTGGTGCGGGCGCTGGTCGCGCTTGCTCTCCCGTTTGTGACCGAGGTTTGGCAAATCTACGTGCTGATTTTCGTCCTTCAGTCCGCATCGGCAGCGTTCACTCCAACGTTCCAAGCGACCATTCCAGACATCCTGCCGGATGAAGACGACTACACCCGTGCCTTGTCGCTATCGCGTCTGGCTTACGATCTCGAAAGTGTCGCGAGCCCGATGCTCGCTGCCGCGCTCCTGACGGTGATCAGCTTCCACAGCCTTTTCGCCGGCACGGTCATCGGCTTCCTCGCTTCTGCCGCCCTAGTCGCCACGGTGTTGTTGCCAAAGGCGAAGCAAGTACCACGACGCAGCATCTATGAACGAACTACTCGTGGCATGCGCATATTCCTAGCGACGCCCCGCCTGCGAGGGCTGCTGGCTCTCAACCTGACGGTAGCGGCTGCCAGTGCCATGGTCATCGTCAATACCGTGGTGATGGTTCAGTCGCGCTTCGCTCTGCCTCAAAGCTCAACGGCATTGGCGCTGGCTGCGTTTGGTGGTGGTTCCATGATCTCGGCCCTGGTCTTGCCTCGCCTGCTGAAAAACATCAAAGACCGAACGGCCATGTTGTTTGGCGGAGGAATACTGGTCGTAGGCTTGGCCGTCGGCATCAACCTGACCACCTACAACTTCCTGCTGCCGCTGTGGATGGTGCTCGGGGTGGGCTATTCGCTGGCCCAGACTCCGAGCGGTCGCCTGTTGCGTCGCTCGGCACATGCCGAAGATCGCCCGGCGTTGTTTGCCGCCCAATTTGCGCTGTCCCATGCTTGCTGGTTGATTACTTATCCACTGGCGGGATGGCTGGGAGCCAACATCAGCCTCACGGCGTCGTTTGTTGGCCTCGCCGTGGTGGCAGGCAGTGCACTACTGGTCAGCATCGTGATCTGGCGCCCAGCTCATGATCAGGAGTCGATCAAACACACCCATGAGAATCTGCCGGGCGATCACGCACACATCGACGGCCAGGACGGTGTGGATCACGAACATCCATACGTGATCGATGATCAGCATCGCCGATGGCCCAACAGATGATCGTGAGTTCCTAGGGCTTGCTAAAGCTGGTGACCGGTATTCAGACCAGCAACCGTAGCGCTTGCAAAGCGGCAAGGTGGCCCGGATAGAACCAATATCCCCATTGCCGCACCGGCCAGACCTTGAAGGTGAAGGTCTGACGCAGTAGCCAGAGTCCTATCAGCGGCGCCGCGAACGCGGTGCTCAACGCCACCATTGAATAGACTTCCAAGTCCAGCGCCCTGGTTACGATGCTACTTCGAGTATTGCTCATCAGGCATAGAGCCGCTGGCAGCAGCCAAAGAACACCGGGGCCTTTGATTGCTATTAAGACAGCCGCTGGAACAAGTGCACCGTAGAATCCGTACATAAGTGGATCATCCAGCACGTAGGCAATCGCGGCGGCCAATAATGCCATAGCGCTGCTCAATAGGGTGCGATGTTGCCATCCCCAGGCAATCACCAGCCCCAATGCCAGCGTCACCAACACATTGAATGATCCTGAGGTGCTGATGTAGCGGTAAGGCACTTCTGATATGACGGCGAACAAGAGCATCAACGCAAGGTATCGAACGTTCGCAGTAGTCAGCAATTCCCCCTGTTTAGAGCGTGCCACGTTTGCCGCAATGGCGACACAGAACAGCGGGAATGAAAGCCTTCCTGGAATGAACAGGTTGCTCATTTCCGGCCAGACCAATCGTAAGTGATCGATAACCATGGTGAGCATTGCCAGCCATTTGATCAGATCCAGGCTGGCGTTTCGGCTCTTGAGTGAAGAAGGCGGATTTGTATGAGCAGTCGTCATGTCCATCCCAAAGTGACGGCGGTCAGCACGAGATAACGCATCCCCTTGGCCAGGGTGACAATCAACAGGAAACTCCAGAGCGGCTCGCGCATGACTCCAGCGACGACTGTCAGCGGGTCGCCAATGATGGGCACCCAGCTCAATAACAGTGACCAGCGCCCGTAGCGCAGATAGGACTGCTGGGCTTTTTCTAACTTGCTCTCGCTCACGGGGAACCAGCGCTTGTGGCGGAATCGCTCAACGGAACGGCCCAGAAGCCAGTTCAGTGCGGAGCCAAGCACATTGCCAACAGTGGCTACCGCCAATAGCGTAGAAACGACGTACCGGTCGGAGAGCAACATCCCGACCAGCACGGCTTCAGACTGCATTGGCAATAACGTCGCGGCACCGAATGCCGCCACGAACAGACCAATGTAGCTCGTAAGTTCAAGCACGAAAGACTTGCCTCAAGCGTTCAGGCCGATCCAGCCATGGAAACCCACGTACAGACCAACACAAATGATCAGCACGCTGGACAGGTACGGAGCACGACGAGCCACGGTGCCCAGCCAAGGCCAACGGTTGGAGGCCTGCTTAGCACCAATTGCCGCCGCAGCACCTACAGTGACCAAGGTGAGCGCCAATCCGATGCTGAAACACAGGACAAGCATGCCTCCCAGCGCAACTTCTTTAACCTGAAGACATAGCAACAGAACGGTGATGGCTGCCGGACAAGGAATCAGACCGCCAGTCAGGCCGAACATAACGATCTGGCCCGTAGTGACCTCGCGATTGGTGAAGCGCTTGCGGATATCGCTGGCATGCGCACGTTCATGCGCATCCTGGTAGCCATCATTCGACAACTCTAAGCCTTCCAATTCGGAATGAGCATGCCCGTGATCGTGTTCCTGATACTGGAGATCGTAATCATGGGAGTGATCTGCATGTCCAAGACTCAAGCGAGCACTGAACTCATGTGGTTCCGGAATATCGACCGTCGACTCCAGGAAGCCGTCGCGCTCAACGAAAGAGAACGATTGGCTGCTACCGTCGGGACGAGTAGTCATCAGGCGAACATCTGAGGCAGCCCAAGCGTGCCCGGTCAGTGTCTTCAGGCGCCAGTGCGGTGGCATGCCTTCCTCGAAGATCGACAGCTCGATGCGGCCATGGCCGGTATCGATTCGATGGGTCTCGTCATGATGACCATGGTCGTGCTCGCCGTGGTGATGATCATCACCTTGCTCGAACTTGAACATCTGCTCGCCGCGCCAAGTACGCCAGAGCATCCATAGCGCAATCACGATAATCAGTGCAGAAGAGGCAAGCTGGAAGTACGGCTCAGTGGTTTGCGCATCCAGGCCTTTGCCCAGGTACATGCCGCCGATGGCGACCAACCACACCACTGCGGTATGCGACAACGTCGCGGCCAAACCTAACAAAACAGCCTGTTTGACCGAGCCACGGATGGCCACGATGAAGGCCGCCATCATGGTTTTGGAATGTCCCGGCTCCAGGCCATGCAAGGCGCCGAGCAGGATCGCGCTCGGGAAATACAGCCAGGCGTGAGCCCCGCCTTGTTGCAGCAGTTCAGCAAAATTGGGCATGACAGACCTAGAGGTACTTGGTGATTTGCTTGAAAGCTTCCAGTGGTGCGCGTTCGCCATTGCCTAGCGCCGAAACGGTGTCCTCCAGGCAGTGATCAATGTGATCCTGGATGAGCGTACGTTTGGCCTGGCACACTGCTTTTTCAACCGCATGCAGCTGCTGGGCGATGTCCACGCACTCACGACCCTCTTCGATCATGGTGATGATGC
This sequence comes from Pseudomonas hygromyciniae, assembly GCF_016925675.1. Taxonomy (NCBI): domain Bacteria; kingdom Pseudomonadati; phylum Pseudomonadota; class Gammaproteobacteria; order Pseudomonadales; family Pseudomonadaceae; genus Pseudomonas; species Pseudomonas hygromyciniae. Next base: position 5,435,477 of record NZ_CP070506.1, read on the forward strand.
CGCGTAAATGCCCATCCGCCCGTTTGAGACGTTTGATGATCGCCTCATGACTTTGGTGGGTGTGGGGATGGCTGTGTTCGTGTTCGTGCTCACTCATGACTTGAGCCTCAGGCCTCAATGAATTACGCTGGCATCCTATCCCCCCTAGGGGGATCCGGTCAAACGCGTAAAAGCCCTATAAACCGAGTTGAAACCCTAACGCCATGTTCAGCAGAACACTGACAACTACGGTGGTAATCGCGCTTGCTCTCGCCATATTGGTGGCTTGGGCCGGGCATACCTATTCGTTATCAGTGGCGTCGAAACAGCCAGCCTGGGAGATCACGCAAGACGCCCATCACTCCCACGGCGAAGAGGCTTCATCAAGCTATTCGAGTCTTTCAGATCACTACCATTCGCCATTGACCCCTGATCACCAGCACGAAACACCGCAACTCACAGCGGCGTTGATGCTGGCGACATCCCCGATGCTATCCATCCGGGTCGATGCGCTTCGACACTCTGTTCCCCTGCCGCCGATATTCTTGATCGAGCGTCCACCCCGTCCTTCGTTCGCATCTTGACCTTGGCCGCACTACGGCCTTCGATCTCTGCAACATAGGATTGATATATGCATTCGTACTTGATGAGCGGCGTCGGCGCGATTACTGCGCCTTTGCACCGCCCCGTATTGCTGTTGTTTTGTAACCGTCCGGCCAACTCACCTTCCTGACCCCGACGCCAAAGGCGATGGTGTCCACCTAATTTAAGTGGACACCATTTCTAGCCTTTTAAGCGGGTCTTTCCATGCAGTCACAACGCCGTTCCTATTCAAAATCCTTCAAGGCCCAAGTTGTCCAAGAGTGCGCCCAGCCCGGCGCATCGATTGCCAGCGTCGCGCAGAAGCACAGCCTTAACGCGAACCTCGTCCATAAATGGATTAGGGTACTCACGAACAAAACCATGGCGCTGCAACCTGCTTTCATTCCAGTGCCCTTGCCGCTAGCCGGAGGACATTCGCAGGCAGCTTCATCGAGTATCTGCATTGAAATCCAGCACCCGCGTGGCACCGTCAAAGTGAACTGGCCGACCGAAAGCGCTGTCGCCTGTGCCACCTTTCTGCGAGACCTATTGGTATGATTCGGATCGATGCCATCTGGCTTGCCACCGAGCCTATGGACATGCGCGCCGGTACCGAGACCGCGCTGGCCAGGGTGATCGCGGTGTTCGGTGTGGCGAAGCCGCACTGCGCATACCTCTTCGCTAATCGCCGTGCCAACCGAATGAAAGTCTTGGTGCATGACGGTGTGGGCATTTGGCTGGCAGCGCGACGATTGAACCAAGGCAAGTTTCATTGGCCCGGCATCCGTCACGGATCGGAAGTCGAACTCGATAACGAGCAACTTCAAGCCTTGGTACTGGGTTTGCCGTGGCAGCGGGTCGGCGCAGGCAGCGCGATCACAGTGCTTTAGCCCCTGCCATTAGCCCATCGGTTTATCGCTGTTGACGACCTGCTCTGACACAATCAGCGGCATGACTTCCTCGCCCAATCTCGACCAGATGACACCGGAACAGCTGCGCGGCTTGGCCGAACAGGCTATGCAGTTGCTGTCCCAGGTCGACTCCATGAGCCAGAAAATCCAACGCCTCGAAACGGTCAACGAGCAACTGGCTCATGAAATCGCCATCCTCAAGCGACACAAGTTCGCCAAGCGCAGCGAGCAACTGAGCCCCGACCAAGGCAGTCTGCTCGATGATCTGCTCGATACCGATATCGCAGCTATCGAAGCCGAGCTGAAGGCAGCCAATCCGCCGGCCGCACCGGCCGAGCCACGTAATAAGCCCAAGCGTGCACCACTGCCGCCGCAGTTTCCGCGAACCGTGATCCGTCACGAACCAGAGAATACTCAGTGCGTGTGCGGCTGCCAGCTTCAGCGAATCGGCGAAGACGTCAGCGAGAAGCTCGATTACACTCCGGGCGTGTTCACCGTTGAGCGGCATGTGCGTGGAAAATGGACGTGCCGTCAGTGTGAAACACTGATCCAGGCGCCTGTACCGGCCCAAGTGATCGACAAGGGCATCCCGACCGCAGGCCTGTTGGCCCACGTGATGGTGGCGAAGTTCGCCGACCATTTACCGCTGTACCGGCAGGAGAAGATTTTTGGTCGGGCCGGACTGCCCATCGCCCGTTCGACACTGGCGCAATGGGTCGGACAGACCGGTGTGCAGCTCCAGCCTCTGGTCGATGCGCTGCGTGAGCATGTGTTGGCCCAGGGCGTGATCCACGCCGATGAGACCCCGGTTCAGATGCTCGCACCAGGCGAAAAGAAAACCCACCGCGCTTACGTGTGGGCCTATAGCACCACGCCTTTCTCGGCCCTCAAGGCCGTAATCTACGACTTCAGCCCCAGCCGTGCCGGCGAACATGCGCGTAACTTCCTGGGCACGTGGAACGGTAAGCTGGTCTGCGATGACTTCGCCGGCTACAAGGCCAGCTTCGAGCTGGGCATCACCGAAATCGGCTGCATGGCCCATGCACGCCGCAAATTCTTCGACCTGCATGCAGCCAATAAAAGCCAGTTGGCGGAGCAGGCGCTTCACTCGATTGGCGGGTTGTATGAAGTCGAGCGACACGCCAAGGAAATGAGCGACGAAGACCGCTGGCGATTACGTCAGGAAACAGCGGTGCCCATCGCTGAAAAACTGCATGAGTGGATGTTGGCCCAACGCGAACTTGTGCCCGAGGGTTCGGCCACGGCCAAGGCCCTGGATTACAGCCTTAAACGCTGGGTAGCGCTGACGCGCTACTTGGAAGATGGTGCTGTACCCATCGACAATAACCAGATCGAGAATTTGATCCGGCCGTGGGCGCTTGGGCGCTCGAACTGGTTATTTGCCGGGTCGCTGCGCAGTGGAAAAAGGGCGGCGGCAATCATGAGCCTGATCCAGTCGGCGCGTATGAATGGGCACGATCCGTATACCTATCTCAAGGATGTGCTGATGCGGCTGCCGACACAGCGGGCGAGCGAAATCACGCAATTACTCCCGCAGCATTGGATGCTTGCCTGAGACAGGCTAAGTGGACTTCGCCAAATAGTCAGCTCAAAGGCTGACTTGTATCAACAATTCGGAAGCGACTTTTCTCAGCATATAGGTTTCGCGCAGAATTGATTGCCCCATCGAAGACTCGTGACGCTGCATAACGGCTTCATTGTGCGTGATGGCTTCATGCAGGTTGATCCAGACAGGCCGCATACCATTAGCGATTTCGTGGCTTTCCATTCTCACGGGCTCTAGCTGGGGCGCTACTTCGCATTGATAAAAATGCGAGGTCATGTGCATCAGATCGTACTGTGGCCCCCAGTAGGGCCGGTACTCCTCAATGTAACCGTAGTGCTGGAGCACCTTTATGTCACGAGCACCAGTCTCTTCCTCAAGCTCACGCTTCAGGCCTGTGACAATGTCCTCGTCACCATCAAGGCCGCCTCCAGGAAAGCTGAAGTCGTTATAGCGCTCGGTGAACAGCAACAGGATCTGTTCATCCCGCATCACGATGCCGCGTGCTGCATGTCGACGGAATACTCTGCCCTGTTTGGATTTCAGCTCGGGGTGAACAATTTCAGTTATGAGTTGCATGTGGTCTCGTTACGGCAAAATCAGTTAGTCATCGTCCAGGGTGGCCACGGCATTTCCGCAGTTCTGGAAATACTGTGGCCAGTGGAACTGGCTCAGCGAAGCAGCAATACGGGTAAAGTGGATGTTCGCAGCATCGTCGTGGTCGTGCTGCCTACCAGAAACTGCCTGATGCGTGAGTGCCCGTACGCCCCCATGACCAAGAGGTCAATGCCGTGCTCTGCCTGATACGCATGAAGTACCGACTCTACTTCGCCTGGGCGGATCTCGGCATGCACTAGCGGGCCAGAAGAGGCAAGTGTGGTTCGTGCTTTCTCCAGCTCGTTCTGGTTTTCTTCAGAGTCCGTACCAACCATGACGATATGAATTGGCAGGTCTTCGCACAGCGGGCTTGAAGCAAGCATCTGTACGGTCTTGTGGCCTGTAGCGCTGCCGTCAAATGCCACCATGATCGTTTCAGGTTTCCTGAAATGGCTGGTTGTAATCAGGATGGGGCGGTGGATTGTTCGGACTACCGCTTCAATCTGGCTGCCAAGACTTTGGGCACTGCGCGTGCTGTCCTCACCGACTCTTCCAATCACCAGTAATCGAATATCGTCTTGGAGATCGCTCAGGCTCTCGACGAGATGGCCATGGCGCTGCTTCAGATCAGGTGACATGGCGCCAGAGATGACTGTTCGCTCGCGAGCTTTTTCAAGCATGTGCTGCCCATGCTCCAAGGCCAGTTTTGCACGCTGCGCATCCAGCGTGGCCAACTCTTCCAGTAGATGTTCTCTGCTACCGAGACCGATATTGCCGCTGAGGTCAGCGGATGCAGGATATTTTTCCCTATCCAGCACATGGAGCAAGGTCAGGGGAGCGCTGAGTCGTTGCGAGGCCCATGCTGCGTAATCGCAGACCGCCAATGAGGATTGTGAGTTATCAATGCATGCCATTACGTGGGTCATTGTCGTTCTCCTTAGTGGCTCATGAGCTTGTCGATGGCACCGGGTTTGTCATGCACGCCGAAGCGGTCAACGATTGTTGTGCTGGCTTCATTGAGACCGAGCACTTCAACCTCAGCGCCTTCACGGCGGAACTTGATCACGACCTTATCCAGCGCTGCGACGGCGGTGATATCCCAGAAATGCGCTTGTGTGAGATCGATGGTGACTTTGTTGAGCGCTTCCTTGAAGTCAAAAACTTCAGTGAACTTGTCCGCAGAGCTAAAGAACACCTGGCCCACGACGCGGTAAGTCCGATGCGATTCCGTCTCTTCCAAAGTGCTCTTGATATCCAGGTAGTGCCCAACCTTATTGGCAAAGAACAGCGAAGCCAGCAGCACACCTACCAGTACGCCGTAGGCTAGGTTGTGAGTGGCCACGACGACCACGACGGTCGCCACCATGACGAGGTTGGTCGACAGCGGATGCTCTTTCAGATTGCGCAAGGAATCCCAGCTAAAGGTGCCGATGGACACCATAATCATCACAGCCACGAGTGCCGCCATAGGGATTTTGGAGAGCCATTCGCCAAGAAATACCACCATCAGCAGCAGGAAAACGCCGGCACACAATGTCGAGAGACGGGTGCGGCCACCAGATTTCACGTTGATGATCGACTGGCCGATCATGGCGCAACCTGCCATGCCGCCAAGCATGCCGGCAGCGATGTTGGCCACACCCTGGCCTTTGCACTCGCGGTTTTTGTTGCTGGTGGTATCGGTCAGGTCGTCGACGATGGTCGCGGTCATCATCGACTCCAGTAGGCCTACAACTGCCAGCGCAGCGGAGTAAGGAAAGATGATGCGCAGGGTTTCAAAGTTCAGCGGCACTTCAGGCCACAGAAAAATCGGCAGCGTATCCGGCAGTTGGCCCATGTCCCCCACGGTACGGATATCTAGCCCCAGATAAATGGCGATGGCAGTCAGGGTCAGGATGCACACCAGTGGTGAGGGAACCAGCTTGCCGATCTTAGGTATATACGGAAACAGGTAGATGATTCCAAGGCCCGCTGCGGTCATCGCGTAGACGTGCCAGGTCACGTTGGTCAATTCAGGTAACTGCGCCATAAAAATCAGAATCGCTAATGCGTTCACAAAACCCGTGACCACAGAGCGAGAGACGAAGCGCATCAGCGAACCTAGCTTCAGGTAACCCGCGAGGATTTGAAGTACCCCACAGAGCAACGTGGCTGCCAGCAAATACTGAAGTCCGTGCTCTTTAACCAGAGTGACCATGAGAAGTGCCATGGCGCCGGTAGCCGCCGAGATCATGCCGGGACGACCGCCGACAAAGGCAATAACAGCACAGATACAGAAGGAGGCGTAAAGTCCGACCTTTGGGTCAACGCCGGCGATGATGGAAAAGGCGATGGCTTCAGGGATCAGCGCAAGTGCGACTACGAGCCCCGCGAGCACATCTCCACGGACGTTGGAAAACCACGTTTGTCTAAGTTTTTGCAGCATAGAAAATATCCAAGGCAAAGCATCGCGCACGCCAAGGGAATGGCGAGCGAATCGATACAAATTCAAATTTTGAGGATTTTTTTGCTGTGTGCTTAAGGCGTATAACCAGGCGTACAGCAGTGCGCACCCGCGAGCGAGGCTAGCGGAAGCAGGTTGTTGCGAGGGGGCGTAGCGCTAAGGCGGCGTAGGCTGCCAGTAGATCGTTTGGAGTACAGTCATGCTGATGTTCCTGTAGCTCAAGGGGTATGCGGAGCAGAAGTATACAATGAAGCCATCGTCGATTGCGACCCGCTGCCAAGCTCCGCATGAGCTACGTCAGATACAGGCTTATTCAATGGGTATACCTGCGGGCAAGGCTTTGTTTTCCACCCGTTCTTGTCTGAGCTGGTCTGTGTGCTGAGAGGTGAGTTGGCCAGACGGTTACGTTGTTTTTACTTATCGCTGCACTTTTCCTGGGAATGCCCGAGGCGATGGCTCACGCCGTCGCGGAAGGTGACAAAGGCTTCATCCAGGAAAGCTCCGGCGTCATGTTGCTGCCTTTCATTTACATGGGCGCCAAGCACATGATGACCGGGTACGACCACCTGCTATTTCTGTTCGGGGTGATCTTCTTCCTCTATCGCCTGAAAGACGTGGGGCTGTATGTCACGCTGTTTGCTGTAGGTCATTCGGTCACGCTGCTGCTTGGCGTACTTACAGAGGTCAGCATCAGCTCGTACATCATCGACGCCATCATCGGCTTCTCGGTGGTGTACAAGGCGCTCGATAACCTGGGCGCATTCCAGCGCTGGTTCGGTTTCCAACCCAACACCAAAGTGGCCACGCTGATCTTCGGCTTGCTCCACGGTTTTGGTCTGGCGACGAAGATCCAGGAATACGAGATCTCACCTGATGGCCTGATTCCGAACCTGATCGCCTTCAACGTTGGTGTTGAGATCGGCCAGTTACTGGCCCTCAGCGCGATTCTCATTCTGATGGGGTATTGGCGGCGCACCGGCAGTTTCTGGCGCCACGCCTATACCGCCAACGTCGCCATGATGAGTGCCGGTTTCCTCTTGATGGGTTACCAGATCACCGGCCTGTTTGTCTCCGCGTAAGGAATTCTGACCATGTTCAATACTCCGCTTCCCACTGTTAATGAATTGCCAAGCACTCGCAAACTGGTGCGCTCCACTGTCATTGCACTGCTGACTGCGGTCGGCCTGCTGGTGACAGTGGTTATGCCTTCGGAATATGCCGTCGATCCAACGGGTGTGGGCCGAGCACTGGGACTGACCCAAATGGGCGAATTGAAGATCATCCTTGCTCAGGAAGCTTTGGCGGATGCCGCGCCACCGCAAGCTGCTGCTCCAGCTCCAGCTCCACAGGTTGCGCAAGTCCAGCCTATTGCGAAACCTGCTGCTCAGCCGGCTCCCACACCCACTTCAGCTTTGAAGACTAATCAAATGAGCGTCACGCTCAAGCCAGGTGAAGGGACTGAAATAAAGTTCGAAGTCTTGAAGGGCAAGTCTGTTGGCTACGAATGGACTGCGGTTGGTGGGCCTGTGAACTTCGATACCCATGGCGAACCCTACAACGGTGAGAAGGGTTACTTCCATAGCTACAACAAGGGCAAGCAGGTCAAAAGTGATAAGGGTGAATTTACCGCCATCTTTGACGGCACCCATGGTTGGTTTTGGCGTAATCGCAGCACTAACGACGTGACCATCACACTGAAAACCAGCGGCGATTATTTGGGCGTCAAACAGTAATCAGAAGCAGCGATGGCTGTGCTACGGCAAGAAACGCAGCGTGCTGCTTGACCACATGTCATTCAATTTCATCCATTTTTGAAGAGTATTCCAATGAAAACCCCAACAACCATGATCCGTTCGATGCTCCTGATCTGCTTCCTTGGTTTGATGACGGCCTGCGGAGGCGATGAAAAAGACGCAACTTCTGAGATCGCTGGGCACGGCCATTCACACGAGTGACGCCGTAAATAAACAAGGCCGCATTGCGGCCTTGTTCCTCAAAGAAGAGGCACGGGAGTTTTCTTTTATTCTCAGTCAGCAGGCCAAGCAGGTAAGCGGATCTCAAAGGTCGTATAGCCTCCTCCGGAGACACACTCAACGGCGCCATCATGGGCGTCAACCAGTGATCTGACGATTGCCAAACCTAACCCCGCGTTGTTCGTAGCACCCTCTCTACGTGCAGGATCGACTCTGTAAAAACGGTCAAACAACCGGGGCAGATGTTCTCCAGCTATTTCCTCGCCGGGGTTCTTCACTGACAAGCTGATTATGCTACCCAACGACTCGATTTTTACGGAGACAGTGCAGTCAGGAGGGGTATACCTGAGCGCATTAGAAAGTAAATTCGAGATCATCCTATCCAACATCGTACCGTCACCATAGACCGCGCCGTGTCCGGAGACTTGTAGCTTTACTCCGGTGTCTTCTGCCAGCAACTGGTAATACTCGAAAAGTTTTTCGACCACCGAACGCAACTCGACTTTCTCTTTGGCAGGTAGAACCAGACCGTTGTCCGATTTTGCTAAGAAAAGCATGCCGTCAATAATGCTGGAGAGTCGGTTCAGATCCTCCAGGTTTGAATAGAGATTCTCTTCATAAGTGTCCGGTGCACGTTTCTTTGAAAGGATGACTTCGGTGTGTGTACGCAGATTGCTGATAGGGGTTCGTAGCTCGTGCGCAATATCGGCTGAAAAGTTGGACAGCCGAACAAAAGACTCTTCAAGGCGAGCAAGCATGGCGTTGAAAGAAGAGACAAGGCTCTCAAGCTCACGAGGCACCGAGTCCATCGGGATGCGTTCTTTCAGCGAACCGGCTGACATTGAGGCCGCGACTTGCGTCACCTGTGCGACCGGCTTTAACCCGCTGCGCGCCACCAGCCACCCTAACGCTGCGCTGACCAGAGCGCTGATAGCCAGCCCAATGACCAGCCACCAACGCAAAGTTTCAACGAAGTGCATGTGACTGGTGATATCCATACTTAACCATGCGGTTAGTGGCTCAGCTTCATTCACTAAATGAACTTGGGCCTTCATGCCTCTATACGTATGGCCGCCAGCCGTCCACTCCAACAAACCTTCCCCAGCCTCATGAACCGCAGCGGTAGGCTGTGCAGTTCCGTTGGGAGTAGCGAAGATCGTCCTCCCTCCGTTGGTGACAATCGATGCTGAAAGCTCCTGATGGGCGCCCAGCAGGGCTTGCAGTTGTAACACCACTTCTGAAGAGTCTACGGAGCCGGCCTCGCCATCCATGATTTGCCGAATGGATACGAGCTTTTCCGTCATCGCTTGACGGTCGAGCGCTTTGAAGTGATGTCTACTAAAAGCATCGAAGGTAAAGCCTGCTACAACCAGCACGGCTACCACGGCACAGACAAACATCATGCTCAAACGGAAGGTAAGAGATACACGCTTCATTCAGTATCCGGCGCATCTAGCATGTAGCCCATTCCCCTGGTGGTCTGAATCAGCTTAGTGTCGAAATCATCATCGATTTTGGCCCGGAGCCGGCGAATTGCTACTTCGATCACGTTGGTATCACTGTCGAAGTTCATATCCCAAACCTGCGATGCGATCAGTGATTTTGGCAGGACTTCCCCTCTACGGCGCATAAGGAGTTCTAGGAGGGAGAATTCTTTGGCGGTGAGGTCAATGCGTCGACCTGAGCGGGAGGCACGTCGTTTCAGAAGATCGACCTCCAGATCGCCGATTTTGATAGATGTTTGGTTGGGTACGGCGGAACCACGGCGGAGCAAGCTTCTGACGCGAGCAAGCAATTCGGAAAATGCAAAGGGTTTGACTAGGTAATCGTCCGCTCCTAGTTCCAACCCTTTGACCCGGTCATCAACCCCGTCCCTGGCTGTCAGAAACAAAACAGGAACTGAGTTCCCGGCTATGCGGACAGATTGAATGACCTCCCAGCCGTCCAGGCCGGGCATCATTACGTCCAGGATCAGAAGGTCATAGGTCTCATTTAACGCATGGTGCAACGCCTCTGTTCCCGTAACAACTCGGTCGACAGTGAAGCCAGCCTCCACAAGACCCTGCTGTAGGTACATTCCGATTTTGGGTTCGTCTTCTGCGACCAAGAGTTTCATGCACGGGCTCCGGTTTGCGGTGTTCTAGTGTGCTACCAATCTGACATCTGTGCGCAAGCTTACGTAAATGTAATTGCCTCAACAGCCCACGGATCGCCCGATGCCACGACAGGTCGGTGTGTGATGGGTTGGATGGAGTGAATTGGCAGGCGGCTTACAAAAATGTAATCAGCGATTTGAGCTTTTTGCGCTTAACCTAATTCCAACCACTGTGGAAGCATGACGGCTGGCCCAAGGCTAGGGGGCTTGCAGAGCAACCGCATACTAAAACGCTACGAGGTGCATCGAATGTTCAAACGAAAGCTATCGCTCGCCGTGGGCTTGATGATTTGTGCTGTCGCGCAGGCGGCTGAGCCGCTCACAATCGATGTGCATCGTGACGCGAACTGCGGATGCTGCAAGGAGTGGGTCAAGCACCTTGAATCGAATGGATTCAAGGTGGTCGACCATGTTGAAAGCAATATGAGCGCTATTAAGCAGAGCTTAGGAGTGCCGCAGGGACTCGCGTCATGCCATACGGCTGTTATTGACGGCAAGTTCGTAGAGGGGCATGTCCCAGCCGAAGAAATCAAGAAGCTGAGTAGTCGCTCCGACCTCGCAGGAATTGCAGTACCGGGCATGCCCGCAGGCTCTCCCGGCATGGACTACGGCCAGAGCCATCAGTCTTATCAAGTGCTGGGCCTCACCAAGGCAGGTGCGCAAGAAAAAGTCGCTCAGTACCCTGCGAGCCAATAGTTGTTACCTAGCTCTGAGCACCCATATGGACGCTCAGATTTGGCTACTGGATCAACCTTGAGCCATCTCGATTGAAGGGCTCAGTGTTCCTAGCCACGCCACCAAACAGACGATGACAACAGCACAGGTTGACTCAATCACTATGCTTTTTCTCAAAACCGAGGCTGCAAGGGAATAATCACCGGCTTTCACAGAGCGCTCGAGTGAAGGACTCAGGTAAAAACGATTGAGACTAGCAAGCCCGATCATGCATGCAAAAAGCAGGATTTTCACGAGAAGAAGCACGCCATAGGTGCTGGTTACAACTTCTAGCAACGTCGGCCCGACAATGAAGAGATAATTAGCGACGCCTGTGACTATGATCGTACCCACAATGAATGCGCCTGCTGTCTCGAAGCCAGTGAGTGCTCGTGACAGCACTCGTACGAGTTGCTCCGAATTAGACCTCCTGATACTCAACATCAAACCAAACGCCGCGAGAGCTCCGATCCAGCCGCCAGCGGCAAGTAGGTGCAGAATATCAGCCGCAAAGTGCCAGAACCGCTGAGTGCCTTCATCCATCGCTCCATGACCTGTCCACGCGAGCGTGGATAAGGCGATACAGCCTGCCAAGGTAGCAACCCAGAGACTTCCTGTTGGCCATCGCTTGCTCTGACTTGCGACAGAAATCACCACTACTAATGAAATCATGCGCGTCACCCAGCTATAGCCCACCTCAGTTTCGTACACCATCATTTCCAGATGGGGTAGCAGCTCCGCCCAGTCGGATGCGCCGCTCATATTTTTTGCCATGACGACGAAGGAGGCTATCGACAAAAACACACCAAAGGCAGCGATGCCAGGTAGCAGCGACTCAAAATGCAACATTGCGCCTGATACGCGCTCTTTTCCCCGAAAGCTGTAAAGCCCGAAGACTGCTAGGCCGAACAGGAGCATCAGATCTAAGTAGAGCGCGAATCGCAGCACTACATTTAAAGAGTCGCTCATACTTATTTCACTTTGAAAGTGACGCTACCGGTAATCGGATGAGTATCTGACGATACCGCTCGCCACTCTATTTTATAAGTTCCTGTTGTAAGTGGCGATGTCGGAGTTATAATCATTGTTTTTGGATCACTTCCGCCCGCCACGCTGGCCTTAACACCCATGGGTGAGTTCGGCATGCCAGGCATGTCAGTCATAATTAACTTAGCTCCGGAAAATTGAGTAACTAAGCTCTCTGAAAAATACAGCTCAATTTTTGCCGGGGCTTGGCCGTTCTCACCTTCAGCAGGAGTTGAAGACAGCAGCTTCGGGTGGGCTTGGGCAACTGCACTGAGCAGTAAGCTGGATGAAAGAGCAACGGCCACGACACAGGATTTGAAAACGGACATGCAAGGCTCCTCACAGCACGAAGCTGTTGTAATGAGGTGAGATAATTATTGGGTGACGCTAACTTCGATTAGAACCAAACTCGGACGCCGACCACTAGGCGTGCTTCGCTATTGTCTTCACCTTCCTCGCGGGCATAGTCTGCGGTTTTTCCATAAGACCGATTCCAAGTTACACCTACGTAAGGTGCAAACTCTCGACGGACTTCGTACCGAAGCCGCAAACCAACCTCACTTTCAGACAGCCCTGAACCAACCCCGCGTTGAGGATCGTTTTTGCCATAGAAATTGAATTCTGCCGTCGGTTGCAGAATCAGCTTATTAGTTAAGAGAATGTCGTAATTCCCTTCTAAACGCGCTGCGGTCTGGCCATCTTCACCCAAATAAGCAGTAGCTTGGGCCTCGAAATTGTAGAGCGCCAAGCCTTGGATACCGAAAGCCGCCCACGTCTGAGGGTCGCCTGGCTTGAAATCTTGACGCACCCCACTGACTAGATCCCACCAAGGGCTAATGGCGTGTCCCCATAAAGCTTGAACTTCAGCCTTTTTAGTCTTCCCATTAGTGCGCTCGCCTTCGGAACGTAGCCATAGACGGTCAACATCTCCCCCTATCCAACCTTGTGCTTCCCAGTTAAGCGCGCTTCCATCGTCCGCATCCTGCCATTCCAACTTCTCAAATATAAAAAGTGAGTTGAGAGCACTGTCATGGACTTCGTGACCACCAGGGGCATTATAAACTGCGGCTCTGTCAGCATCGGTAAGTGGTGGTATCGGAGTCCGACTTTGAGTTTGTGGCTGCTTGGCGGGCTGCATACCCTCCATTTTGCTATGATCCATGCCCTGCATCTGGCTGTGATCCATACCCTGCATTTGGCTGTGATCCATGCCCTGGCTAGACTCAGCAGCTGCCGGCAAGGCAACACCAGCAGTGAGAGCGACCGTGAGTACAGCTGAGTGCATGCGAGTCCCGCTTAAGAAATTACTCATAGCCATCTCCTTATTCCTCCACGCGCACTTCACGGAACATGCCCATTTCCATGTGGTATAGGAGATGGCAGTGATAGGCCCAGCGTCCCAACGCATCAGCAGTCACTCGGTAGCTACGCTTTGATCCTGGCGGCATATCGATGGTGTGTTTGCGAACGAGGAATTGCCCGTTTTCATCTTCAAGGTCGCTCCACATCCCATGCAGGTGGATGGGGTGAGTCATCATGGTGTCGTTCACGAGAACGAACCGAACTCGCTCGCCGTACTTCAGTTTTACCGGCTCGGCGTCTGAAAATTTTACGCCGTTGAAAGACCAGGAAAATTTCTCCATATGACCGGTCAAGTGCAGTTCAATAGTGCGACTTGGCTCACGGCCATCTGGATCCTCAAACGTGCTTTTTAGATCAGAGTACGTCAGCACCTTTCGACCATTGTCGCGAAGGCCCATGCCAGGATCATCGAGCTTCGCAGAGGTCGACATTGCTTGCATGTCGACGAGGGGATTGTTGGACTCTGTGGCTGGGTGCGACTGCATTTCTCCCATACCACTAATGCCGCCCATGGACATATTGCTGTGATCCATTCCCTGCATGCTGTTCATACCGGACATGCCTTGCATAGAGCCAGAGCTATCTTTCATGGCTCCGCCGTCCATACCCGACATACCCTGCATCGAGTCGTCTCCCATACCGGCCATTTTGCTGTGATCCATTCCAGCCATATCGCCCATACCAGGCATCGCACCGTGATCCATACCGGCCATACCCATGTCTGCCATGGTGACTAGAGGACGAGGATCTAGCGCTGGGACTGGAGCAGTCATGCCTGACCGGACGGCCAAGGTGCCTCGGGCGTATCCCGACCGATCCATCGACTGAGCAAACAGCGTGTAGGCATCCTGAGTTGGCTCGACAATCACATCGAAGGTCTCAGCAGTGGCGATCCTGAACTCGTCTACGCTCACCGGCTTAACATATTGGCCATCAGCAGCCACAACAGTCATTTTCAAACCCGGAATACGGACATCAAAATAGCTCATGGCTGAACCATTGATGAACCTCAATCTGAGCTTTTCGCCGGGTTTGAATGTGCCTGTCCAGTTGGAGTTCGGAGCATGGCCGTTCATCAGGTAGGTGTATGTCGCACCACTGACGTCTGCAATGTCAGTGGGATTCATCTTCATTTCTGCCCACATTTTGCGATCAGCGACGGTTGCTGACCAACCCTTGTCAGCAACGTCATTGATAAAGTCACTGACTGTTCGCTTGTGGGTGTTGTAGTAATCAGACTGCTTCTTCAGCGTTTTCATCAGCGAAGCAGGATCTTCATCCGTCCAATCGGTGAGCATCACCACATAGTCACGGTCATACTCAAAAGGCTCGGGCTCTTTTGCGTCGATTACCAGCGGGCCGTACACACCAACCTGTTCTTGGAAGCCGGAGTGGCTGTGATACCAGTACGTTCCGTTCTGCTTGACCTTGAATTGATAGACGTACGTGCCATCAGGCTCAATTCCATGGAAGCTAAGGCCTGGCACACCGTCCATGTTCGCCGGAAGGATAATTCCGTGCCAGTGGATAGAAGTCATATCCTTGAGGCGGTTCTTGACCCGCAAGGTCACGGTATCGCCCTCACGCCAGCGCAGCTGGGGCCCAGGAATCCCGCCATTTATGGTCATGGCCGTCCGGGAGTTCCCAGTGATATTTACCGGTGTTTCTCCGATGAAGAGGTCAAACTCTGTACCTGACAAGACATTGGTCTCACCCACTTTAGGGGCGGCCCAGATAGGGGTTTGCCAGAGGCCTAGACAACCGAGAATCCCGCCTGCGGTGAGTCCTTTCACAAAGGTGCGCCGAGAGGTTTTGGCTTGCATACCGATTCATGTCCCGTCAGGCGGATGTTAGATGTGCGCACTGGGCGTGCCCCCGAGGGCTAACGCTAGACGAGCTAGTGCGCTTGATGTATCGGAAGATGCCATAAGCTAGCAAACGGGGTGATTACATTTCAGTAAGCTGGGCGGCTCAGCATTGATGCTTCTGCTCTTCAGCCGTGGGCTTTTCCTGTGCAATATCCTCTTGCGCTTTCGCTTGTGGGACGGGCTTGGTGGTGACCATTGCCGTCTCGCGAGCTCGTTCCATGCGCTCAACCGCACGGTCGCCACCACCTTCGGCAAAGGCCAGCGACGATATAGCCAAACTGAGCGTAAGAATCACAACGTTGGTTGCTTTCATAATGCATCTCCTCCAAGGAATTGACTCTCGTTGAAACCAGAGAGTTTGAGCGTCAGCTCGATGAGGATGATGAGGGGACGCACCTGTCAGCACGCTTAGCCGGTGATTACACTTTCGACAGCACACGGAGAAACTCAACATCTGAAAGATCGGCGGGTGTTGTAAAATTTGACCGAACCACAGAACCGACAGCCGGTTGCATAAATTGATGTAGATCAACCGTGGCACTTCAATGTGGCGTATGTTGGAAAATCAAAATCCGCTAATCAGTACCGGAGATTCTCCATGTTCTGGTTTCGCCATCGTCAACCAACGTTCATACGCCTCGCCATCGTGCTGTGGGTGTTAGCGTTTGGTCTGGCAGCGACCCAGGGATGCCTGGCACAGCCCAGCCACAATCCGGCTATAACTCATGTCTCGCTGATCACTACGCAAGATCACGATAGCCATGACGCCCATGCCCTCGGTTGCCTTCAGCACTGCGCCGATGCGGCAATAGCTGTAAGTCCTTCGCTCCATCTTCAAATATTTGACCTGTTCAGTTGGACGCTTCTGCTCCTTATCCCAGCGTTGCTGATTTTGTATCCCGCCAATCCCTCCGCTTTTGCCTTTCTTGCATTACGGCGCCCTGTACCGGCCAGACCTCCTGCCCGCCTGATTTTCGTCCGTTTCAACGATTAATCCGACCTTCTGCGCGCCGAGCTTCGGCGCACTGTCCGACTGCGCCAACCTGGCGCGGCTTGGTATTACCTGAGCTGTACTCACCCTTTGGAGATTGCCATGAATATTTCATTGAAACTTATTCTCGCAGCCCTGCTCATGAGCAGCCCATTCGTCGCTTCGGCAGTCGATGAGCACCACCCGGAGGGGCAGACGGCGCCAGCCCAGACAAGCGCTGCAGCCACGTCGATGCAAAACAACGTCATGACCGAGCAAATGCAAAAAATGCAGGCTGCACACGACAAGGCAGCCGCCGCCAAGACCCCTGCCGAGCGACACGCCGCCATGCAGGAGAGCATGAAGACGATGAAGGACAGCATGGCCTTGATGCACAAGAACTGTCATGGCATGGGCATGGGCGGCAACAAAGACGGCACGGAGATGGGAATGATGAACATGATGATGAAAATGATGGATCAGCAATCGAGCATGATGAACATGCCGATGAGCAAGTGACGCGCACAAGCCTTTAGGTAATGCAGCGACGGTTTTACCTTAGCCAATATGCCAAAGGTAAAACTGCCGTTCGCCGCAACTATATGACGTATCACTAAACAGCTCCCTCAGGAGTACAGACCATGACGAATTCACCACATTCCGCTAACACCTCTCCAACATTTTTGAGGAGCAAACCCGGCATAGCGCTGGGCATGTTGCTGGTGATCGTGCTGTTCTATCTAGCAAGAGAACACTACGGCCATATGCTGGGCTTACTGCCTTATATGATTTTGCTGTTGTGCCCGCTGATGCATTTTTTCGGGCACCACCACGGTGGTCACAGGCATCACGGCGAAACCTCAGTCTCAACCAAGAATGCGAATAGGATTTAGCTCATGCACAACCCTGAGGTTCGTCAAGAGCACGGCCTAATACAGAAGTCTGAACCCCAACTTACCGGCTCCCATGACCCGGTATGTGGCATGATCGTCAGTAACGACAGCCAGTTCAGCACGGAGTACGAGGGGCAAAACTACCGGTTCTGCAGCCAGAAATGCCAAACGACCTTCAGGGCAGCACCCGAGCGTTATCGAATATCTCAACTGAAAATCGAACAAGTCCATCAGAAAACAGCAGAACCGGTAACGGGTGCCGCTGTATACACATGTCCCATGCATCCGGAAATTCGCCAGATCGGCCCCGGCGTCTGCCCTAAGTGCGGCATGACCTTAGAGCCGGTGATTCCCGAATTAGAGGAGGATGAGAATCCCGAACTTAAGGACTTCACACGGCGCTTCTGGTGGACATTGCCACTGACAGTGATCGTAACCGTGCTGGCTATGGGGGGACATGCCCTGGTGCTGTTCCATGGCACCACGCAAAATTGGGTCGAGCTGGGATTGGCTACGCCCGTCGTGCTGTGGGCTGGCTGGCCGTTTTATGTGCGTGGTGTGCGTTCGGTGATTCAGCGAAGTCCGAACATGTGGACGCTAATCGGCCTCGGCACGGCGGCGGCCTTCCTTTACAGCGTCGTGGCCACCCTGACCCCCGATGTATTCCCCAGCAACTTCATGATGGAGGGCCGCATCGGTGTGTACTTCGAAGCGGCGGCTGTAATCATCTCACTGACCCTTCTCGGCCAGATGCTTGAACTCAAGGCTCGCTCGCAAACCTCGGCTGCCATCAAGTCGCTGCTTGGACTGGCACCCAAAACTGCCCGACGGATCAATGCCGATGGCACGGAAGAAGACATCCCTCTGACACACGTACACAGCGGCGACACGTTACGTGTGCGACCGGGCGAAAAAGTGCCTGTCGACGGTCAGGTGTTGCAAGGCGAAAGCGCTGTAGATGAGTCGATGCTCACCGGCGAACCGATACCGATCATGAAGAGAGCCGGCGACGCGCTGATTGGCGCCACTCTCAACATCCACGGCAGTCTGGTGATGCAAGCGCAGAAGATAGGGTCGGCGACCCTGCTCGCACAGATTGTGCAGATGGTTGTGCAGGCACAACGCTCAAAAGCGCCGATGCAACGGCTGGCAGACGTGATTGCCAGTTACTTCGTGGTTGTGGTGATTACTATCGCCGCGCTTACTCTACTCGGCTGGGGGCTGTGGGGGCCCGAGCCAAGTTGGGTGTTCGGACTCATCAACGCTGTTGCGGTCATGATCATCGCCTGTCCCTGTGCCCTTGGCCTAGCGACACCGATGTCAGTCATGGTTGCCACCGGCAAGGCTGCTGGCAGCGGCGTATTGTTTCGCGATGCCGCCGCCATCGAAAACCTGCGCAAGATAGACATCTTGATAGTCGACAAAACTGGCACCCTCACTGAAGGTCGACCAGCGTTCCATAGCGTCGAGGCCGTACTCGGTTTTACTCAGGATGAAGTGTTGCGCCTGGCCGCAAGTCTCGATCAGGGCAGTGAGCATCCATTGGCCCGCGCCATCGTCGAGCAGGCTCGTGCCGCAGGGCTAAAACTGGTGACACCTGAAACCTTTGAGTCAGCCTCAGGTATTGGTGTAAGCGGGCAGGTCGAGGGTCGCCGCCTGATGCTAGGCAATACCGCGTTGATGCAGGAGGCCGGCGTTTCCACAGAGAGCTTGCAAGAACATGCCGAGAAGCTACGCGGCGACGGTACGAGCATCATGTACCTGGCAGTCGATGGCGCCCTGGCGGGTTTGCTGGCTGTTGCCGACCCCATCAAACCCACCACGAAGCTGGCCGTCGAGCGTCTGCAGGCGGATGGCGTCAAGGTCATCATGGCCACTGGCGATGGCCTTACGACTGCTCGCTCGGTAGCTCGCCAATTGGGCATCGAGGAGGTTCACGGCGAGGTCAAACCGCAAGATAAAGAACGTCTGGTGGCATCTCTGCAACAAGCCGGACACCGGGTGGCGATGGCCGGCGACGGCATTAATGATGCCCCCGCACTGGCTCGCGCTGATGTAGGTATCGCCATGGGCACTGGCACTGACGTGGCGATGAACAGCGCTCAGGTCACCCTGGTCAAGGGGGATCTCCTCGGTATCCTGCGTGCTCGCAGCCTGTCAGTCGCAACGGTGAGAAATATGCACCAGAACCTGACCTTCGCCTTCCTTTACAACGCCATGGGTATCCCACTGGCTGCCGGCTTGTTCTTTCCACTTACCGGTCACCTTCTGTCACCGCTCATTGCCGCACTGGCCATGAGCGTGAGCTCGGCGTCGGTGGTATTCAACGCCTTGCGTCTGCGCCAGGCTTCCATTGATTGAGTGAAAACGACCGCTTGACCTTGCCATGGCAGCAAGGTTGAGGATAAGCCAACGCCGCAAAAAAGCCTCATGCGTCAGTCTTTCCATGATCAACTTTGTTGTGAGGAGTCACCAATGAAAACTGTTGAACTGCAAGTCCAAGGCATGAGCTGTGGTTCATGTGTCAAACATGTCACCGAAGCGCTGCGCCCAGTTGAAGGCGTGAGTGACGTAGCAGTGGATTTACAAGCCGGACGGGTGAAGGTCAGCGGCGATTCGGACAGCCATGCGCTGCTTGCAGCCCTGGAGAACGCGGGCTATCCAGCACAGCTGGCGACAGTGGAAAGCGTAGAAAGTAAGAAATCCTCCGGTTGTGGCGGGAACGGCGGCGGTTGCTGCTGTCGGTAAGCCTTATTTATAAACAGGAGAACTTCCATGAATGCCAGTCTGCGAATCGCTGCGTTCACGACACTACTCATGACCGGAGCGGCACAAGCCGCTGAAGTCATCGACGTTTACCGCGATCCTAACTGCGGCTACTGCAAGGCAAACCATCTCAGCTCTATCGCTACCATCATGACGCTTTAGTAAAATGCTTGAAGCGTCGTCATCAAAGGTCATCCTGCTCTTCCCGAATGTCGACTTCGCCCATCGCTCATAGGTAAATTTTGCGACAAGGAAGCTTGGTGATAAGCCCGTTTTCGAAAAGCACCCTGGGTATATCGCCAAACAAACTCGACACTTCCCATTTCTCTGTGAGCGGCTTCACTGCCTCTGCTATTAATGAATCGAGGTCGAAGTCCTGCGTTGCAACAAAGGGCCCAGCGCGGTCGTAATTCTCAAAAATGCCCGAGGCAATGCAGATGACTTCGCCTGCCTTGACGATCATGACACCACCTCGAAGCCATTCAGGAGGGTTCGCCAGTGGAAGAAGACCACGACCATTACTGTAACCCTCGCGGGGTGAAGTGGTGCATCCCCCGTGAAAGCCGCAGAAACTCACGCAGGCTTGCACGTCCATTACCCCTCTGGAACGTCGCCAAGACGTAACGACTATTCTCCGTCGTCATCACCCAAAACCTGCCTTCACGCTCGACTTTGATCACATCAGAAGTGCGGATCAAATGGCCGTCGCCGAACCGCCCATACTGGTCTTTACGGTTGTGACCAAACACTACGCCTATGCCCGTTCGGGCTTTGATGGAGGCGCTGCAAAGATACGCTGTGATCGGTCTATCGAAGCCTTGCGCCTGGGCTTTTTTGATTCGTATTAGGTCGAATTCTGTGTGGCGCTTCCCATAAAAATCCAAGCCAATCATGTTCAGCATTGTTGCACTCCGTTGGCGGTATATACGGCCTAACCAGGAATTCCACACGCAACCATCTGTGCTGGTATCGTGCAGAAATCTTGGTAAATCTCAGGCTGTACGAATCATGTTTGCGTGATAGATCGGACGAAGGTTGCTCAGCACATCAGTGTTGAAGCTAGGTTGGTGAGAGCTGTGGTATTTGGAGCCGGTCTCCACCTCTAGCAGGCACACAACACACTCGTTTTGGTCTTCACCAAGCGTCACTTTGGTCAGTTTCTCCATTCGCCAAACTCCCGTCCCATTCATGTGGGCAGGTGTGACTACTTGCACCTCTGTGATGATCGTCTCAGCGTCTTGGGAAATCAGGAGTTGCTGAAGCCGAGGTTCGCTGCCGACCATCAGAACCGCCTCTGAAATTCGACCCTTGGTCTTGGCCTGAACTGTTACGTGATACCAGTGATTACGAAGCACTTTGGATACCTGATGCCATTGGTACTGACCCTCACCGAACATGCCCGGTAGGCCCAGCATGTCGGCGTCGTGTGTTCTAAACATCGTGTGTCCTTGGCCTGAAGGGGCTCCGATATAGAGCGCAGGTTAGAAGAGGGAGAAAACGTCTTTCAGGCTCGCGAGCTGTTCATGACCAGGGCCAATCAACACGTAAACCGTGTTTCTGGTTTCGAATGCAACACCGTCGTGGAAACCGGTGCACATGCTTGAACGAGCCCAATCGCCCCGTTCGAAACGGCCTTGGCTGTCCTCGGCCACGTTGTGAGCAAACAGGATCATCGGGAGCTGGCCCGCTGCATGGCATTTGAAGAGTTCGTCGCGAGTGACTTCAATGCGAAATATTGTCCAATCTCGAACCAAGCAGTAAGGCTTTTCGGGAAAACGTTGGTTCGCTAGCGCTCGTGCATCAGAGCTGCTGGACAGGCCTTCCAGTGGTGTACGTGGCCCTTTCATGAAATCGGGTTCTTCGATGCTAGCCATACGGCTTCCTTTTTCATTAATAACCAGGAAATTGACAATTCAATCTCTGGACTTGTCGCTCGTCTTGGCCTGAATTTCCCGATCCAGTGCACCCTTTGCGCAGCTCTGCCTGAGGACGCGCCGGCATCGAAATCATGCCGAGAATTCAAACCAGTCACAATGAGGATGATAAGGCGTGTTATGACGGAGCGCAATGTGGCCTTATCCTCGATTTGCTGGAGGGAAATCGATGGAGGCAGCAGAAGCGCTAGCTGTGGTGGTACGAGCAGTGCGCAGAGGACAAGGTCTGTCTCAGGAGGACTTGAACAGCATTGACCGATCCCATCTCAGTCGGATTGAGCGGGGAGAAGTAAGCATCACCATTGATATGCTGGTAAGACTGGCATCCATCTTGGAGCTTGATGCCGCTGCGTTGATTCTCATGGCGACCTCCTTGCAGGCGAGTGAGCCCTTTGGAGAGGGTCTAAGACGTGTTTCGAGGCAATTGAACAGGATCAGAAAGGACGGCATTGATATCGAAATTGAGTCGTTAGCACGGACTGGGAAGTTGTTTCCTGGTAGACCCTCCAGATCTGGGGCGGCACATAAGACGATAGAGGCTCAACGACTGAGGAAAGAAGGAGTGCCTGTTGTCGAGATTGCGGAAGCGTTAGAACTCTCTGAAGCCACTGTACGTAGATATCTGAAAACAACGGCTCCTTCACAGGAGTGACTTCTTCAAAACTTGTGCCGCGTCACTCGATCTATAGTCCCGCTAGCGGCACTTAGGTGCAGATTTTATGGTGCTTTTCATCATCAGCAAGGCAAGAGAAAGTCAAAATCAAGATTTGCTTTTTGGTTTCGGCCTTTCTACGTATTCGGCGGGTTTGCTGCGAACCAGAGGAGGGTTATGATCTTTGCAGATTCGGATATTTTTATCTAGTTCCTTTCTCTGCTTCCTCTTCAAGTACCAAAATTTTCCAAGCGAATCTTTTGCAAATAAGTCTTTTATTTTGTAATTGTACTCCATGATAGGAGTTGGACAGATAATGAATTCAGAGGGCTCCAGTTTCTTTGGCAATGTATCGTCATCCATAAACTTAACAACCTTTTTTTCACCGTCTTCAAAAAGCAGCCCGCCCGAAACTATCCATATCGGCTTTTCGCCTTTGTTAGTTATGCAAAGATAGATAAAATGTATATTTCCATTTTCTGTTCTTAGATTAGTGTCGAGGACAACCTTGCGCCTGTTTAAAAATGGTTGATAGAACAGGGCGACTAGAACTGCCAGAAATGTAGATATAGCGCTAATGGCATTCCAGTCAATCTTCGATAACTCAAAAGACATAGATTTCTCCATGGGTAAAATAAGAAACTTAATTATTAGCGGGCGGTAGGATCATGCTGGTCAAACATCCATTGATATTGGTCGCATCGCTCACACGATGTTCCGTGCTCGGCCTCATGAGACTCAAGAATAGTATGGCAGTGCTCACACCGCTTATATTCAGTTTTGGTTTCACACCAATGGCAAATATCATGATGGGTGTGGAACATGTGAACGAAACATACAGGACACTCCTCTACAACCTGCTCTGTATCAAAGGCAGATTCATATTTGAGCAGGAATTCCGCTTCCAACACGTCGAGCATACCGGCCCGGTGATGACAGACTAAGCATTCATACCTGAATTCAGGCGTATCAACAGGAAGACTCGCTGCAGCATCTTCTTCAAAAGGCTGCAGAAGAGGAGACCCACAACTCCCGCGCTGGCAGCCTTTAAGAAGTTTCAGGGCGTTGGCGGGCAAACCTATTTTTTTCCATTCAGCTCGTGCCCTCAGTCTGTTTTTTTCGAAGAAGTCGTGTGTTTGGAGCATAGTTTCCCAGGCTTTTCCTAAAAGTGCGCCTGGGCTGTCGAATAATTCGCTACTTATGAAGTTCTGAAGAAGTGGGAAAAGAGCGGCTAGGAATTTTTGTATTTCACTTGTTTGATGAGTAGGATGGAGATGCTCGAGGTTATTGCGGCAGTCCCTCAGCGTTTTAACCACCTCCCAATCATGCTCTACATTTAAACTATCTAGTCGAGCGTGGATCGCGTCGGTATCGATTGAGCGAGGATTTTTCTGTTCGAAAATGGGACGCCATTCGATCCCGCCTTCCTCAGTCAAGTAAGGGAGTATGACTTTAGGCTCATAAAGGAGCTGCTCGGCCTCCTCCGGAGTTTTCGCGAGGGACGCAAGCTTGTATTTGAACAGCAAAATCACACCGGCGAATAGGTTGCGCGATGATGAAATGGCTCTGGTCGTGTCTCCGCCTGGTGCTGTACTGATCGCGTAGTCTTCAATCCCTAGTTGTATTGAGAAAATGGCGTTCTGAAGGATTTTGCCAAGCTCAAACTGCTGCCGCTTATTTGCAGACATCACGATTCTCCATTCCGAACACATTCAAGCGGATTCTATGCTGCCTAAAATGATTGTATGTGCGATTGCCCACAATCTGATAGGCGCTTTTTCTGCGGCAGCTGAGGCTGCCGACTTTGAGCTCGGTAGACGAGGTTTTTTGCAGAACTTCCGCGACACAGAATCGACGCATGGGGCGTCGTGGACAGTTTCACTATCGGCATCCCTAAAAAAGCGACCAGATTCGGGCTTGGGGTAGTGGAAAGAGCCTTCAGGGTTGTCACCACAGCTCAACTCCGCGAGTGGCTCCTACGTGCGGGCCTTCCAGTTCATACTTAGCTCCACCTGATTGGCCAATATAGAATACTGATCCATACGCCTTCTCAGGGTAGCCCTTTCTTCGGATTGCTTTAGGTGAACATGCTGGCGATGATACGGGCATCAAGGAGAGCGTGATGCGGAAGCGGAACTCCGTCACTTGTGGCATCAAGAGTGGTGGCGTCAGTGGGGTAATTCCGGACGTTCCTTGGCCATTTACCATCGTCATATGCGAGTTCGCAGAAAAGCTCCCAGTCGTACTGTGGAGCGTCTGTGACAATCTCCAGAACTTCGTCGAACGAGGCTAGGAAATCGAGCAGTGCAGTTCTTGCCCCGATAATAGGTTGTGCATTGCCACCACCCCAGAGCTGCGGAAGAACGATCTCTAAGACGAAGTCGCTGCAATCTTCCTCTCGCCATGTGTCGATCAATTCCACGTAGAATTCGCGTCCATCCTCAGCTACCAGTGCGAGTGATATCAGCTCCGCTGTGGCTGAGAGCCGGGTGAACTCGCAATCAAGAAAGAGCCTCATGTTGCAGGAACTCCGTTATGACTAGGGCTCGCCTGGATATGGCGCAGGAGGGTGAGTTATGGGAGATGGCCCTCGAGCATCTCGGCTCAGACGGACTCCTCCAAGCGGTCATAGAAATGTGGAGCCGCGCCGGGTGCCCGCCCAGACCAGTCGTTGAGCATCTATCCCACGACAAGGTTAGCCAAGAAGTCTTGAATATACTGAAAATTGCCCAGGAACGAGTCGGTGCCTTCGTACCGGGTCGAATTCGGGCTGCAGGCACAGTCACCTTATACGCTCGTCACGCCAGCAGCTTGGTTGATGGGCTCATCACATTGCTACCAAAGGCGCAGCTTTCGCGTGCCCTGCGAGGCTCATGTATTGAAATCGAACTGGGGATTTAACGTCCAAGCAGTTTCCCGATGGACGCCGGTCAGCAGCAATCCTTGTAGAATTTCACCAGTGAAGTGCCACCCCTTTGAGATGCTCTATGAACTCTGAATTAACCGAAGAAGAAATGCGTCGTGCCCTTTTTGGTGCGCCTCAGCCAGAGGAGCAAGTTTCTACTCCGCTAGTGCAGGAGCCTGTGCCAGAGATCGTTTTCACGAAGCCCGCAGAGGCTCGACTAGCCAAGAAGAAAGTGACGAAAGCGTTCACGCCCAGGCTGCGGGTCACGCTCCGGGTTGGGAACGAGTTTGAGGGGAAAATGACCGAGTTGATTCACGAGGCCGACACGTTGAGCTCGTTGCTTGCCGAGCAAGACGCCGTTAGGGCTGCAAGGAAGAAGTACAAATATGTTGAGGTCGTATCAGTCAGATCGATGTAGAGGCCTAGTTGAACTACTCAGGCGAATAGTAGAGCTCATAACATCTTCATATTTCGACCATGTCCAAGGCTGATCTAAAAAGGGTAATGTTCAGCTTTCGAATCAAGGACGACTTGCATGGCTTTGAAAATCCGTACGGCGACGGTAGCAGATGCTGTAGCCATCCAGCGCATTTACGCCCCCATCGTTTCAACAACGGCCATCTCGTTCGAAGAGATTCCGCCGAGCGCTGAGGAAATAGCTCAGCGGATAGCGACGACACTTCAGACATATCCCTACCTGGTGGCCGAAGAAGGTGGGGAGATCAAGGGCTACGCCTATGCCAGCCAGCACCGCGCACGTGCGGCCTACCGGTGGGCGGTGGACGTGACGGTGTACATAGCTGAATCTGCTCGCCGTCAGGGAGTTGGCCGTGAACTCTATGAGACCTTGCTTCCGATTCTTGAAAAGCAAAGGTTTCGTGCAGCTTATGCCGGAATCGCGCAGCCCAATGAAGGAAGCGTGGGCTTGCATGAGTCTCTGGGGTTCGTCCACATCGGCACATATCCGGAGGTAGGCTTCAAGCTTGGAAAATGGCACGACGTCGGTTACTGGCGGCTAGGGCTGTGCCAGGCAACCCCTCCGTTGGAACCTATTCTTTTCCCCAAGCTTGAGGTCGCATCGCAGTAGGTTCACTCGATTTGCGTCGCGAGCCATCAGGATTCGCTAGTGAGATAGCTTTGGACTTGGTTGACTACATCTCGAGCGGTGCGGGTTACTCCGATCAATGTTGCAGAGGCAAGCCCCGTCCAATCGCCGTAACCCACCAGCCACAGATTAGGTGAAGCAACACTCCGGTTTTTATTCACGGCGACTTTACCGCCATCGTCAACGATAGCTAGGTTGCCCAGGTGGTTGAGCGCTGGAGAAAATCCAGTACACCAGATGACGGCATCGATCTTCGTCTCGGCCCCCGATGGCCACACAACGCCCGTTGAGGTGAAATGCGTAAATGGCCGCACCGTGTTAAGCACGCCGCGTTCGCGAGCTTCCTTTACCGATGGCACCATCACAATGTCTCCCAGCCCTCCAACGGGCTGTTGAGGCTCCATCCCATCTTGTTGCGCCTTCAATCTAGCAGTGGCTCGTTCGAACAGGACGCGCCCATCAACTTCATCAGGTAAAAACTTTGGGGCATCTTGAGTTACCCAGGTTGCCTGAGCCACTTTGGAAACCTCGGCGTAAATCTGGGCTCCCGAGTTTCCACCACCCACGACAAGGACGGTTTTCCCCTCAAACTCGTTCGGCCCAACGTAATGAGCGGAATGAAGCTGCTGCCCTACAAATAACTCCTGTCCGGGAGAGCTCGGGGTAAATGGGCGGCTCCAGGTGCCTGTTGCACTGATAACCGCTTTGGCATCCCAGCGTCTATCCCCGGAGATAACCCGTAATCCATCTTCGGTTTTCTCGACACGGGTCACCCGCGTGGAGCGGACAATGGGAAAATCATATCTGCGCTCGTATTGAGTCAGATAGTCGATAACATCGTCCCGTCCAGGAGTCCCCTCGGAGACAGCTGGCATGGGCCAGCCGGCGATTGAGCTCCAAGCAGACGGCGAGAATAGTCGGAGAGAATCCCATCCATGCCGCCAGGCTCCTCCCGGTGCCGACTCGGCGTCGAGCAATACGTAGGAATGACCCGAGCGCTTTAGAAAATAGGCGACGGTGAGCGCGGATTGACCACCGCCAATGACCACTACATCAAGTTTCGAATTTTGATTCACCATCATCCCTCCAGGTGAGTAATTGCACGGACTTGCCCACCCGTTTGCATTCGACCTAGCAAGTCATTTGCGTCGAATTTGACCAGCAAAATTCGTGGACATGATCGGCAAAGAACGACTCGCAGCCGTCATCCAATGCAAGTTGCTATCCGTACGCTTTCTTGAGCCCTTTCAATCGCACATTCGCCCGTTTTACAGCGGCCATTTTTTCAGGCCGCTTCATGCGTTTCCACTTTCTGATGTCTTCCTTACTTCTCCCGCAACTCACACACAGATCACCATTCAGCTGGCAAGTCGAGATACAGGGATTTTCGATTTCTTTAGCCATTGTCAGCCCCTTTTGGTCGCGGCTGATTGAACCAGACGATTTTTCCAGTTTCCGCCATGCGTGCGCTGGCACTCCTCCTCAGAGTCGAAGCAGACATTGTGATCTGAAAGGTTCAGATCGATGTCGGCCTCGTTCAACGCGATGGTAGTCAACTCAACAATGCGTGCCTTCGCTTTAGCCTGGGCGAGCTTCTTGTCAGCCAGTGTTTCGAACACCCAGACAACCTTGAGGGTTTCACTCAGCGCATTCAGGTCGGCGATGTGAGTGAGCCACGTAAATCCTTCGATCTCCCCTTTTGCTGTTTCGCACGCTTTGGTGAGGGTGGTAATTAATCGACGCTCGATACGCGCAAGCTCACGTTTCCCTAGTGGCATTCGGAGTTCCCATGAAGTCGAGGTTAGGGAGCCGGTAAATCAAACTAATCGAAACTCGACCGTAAGGTGGCTGACTTCGTGGACAGGCTTCAGTCGTTCACGAATGCTTTCAGCGTTCACGGTGGATTCGCCGATGACGCTGACAATAGCCGCATGCGCTTCTGGCCCCACCCTCCAGACATGTAGGTCTGTAATGGTTGCATCCCCCGGCGTCTCAACCAGCTCTCGAATTTCCTCTGCAACGTGCTCATCAGTTTGATCCAGCAGTACAGCAGAGGTTACACCCATCAAACTCCATGCCCAACGCGCAATAACTATGGCACCTACAATGCCCATTACCGGATCCAGCCACACCCACCCCAGATATCGGCCAGCGAGCAGTGCTGCAATTGCCAGGACGGAAGTCAGAGCGTCCGCTATCACATGGACATAAGCTGATTTCAGGTTGTTATCGCCATGCCCATGCCCATGCCCATGATGATCATCGTGCCCATGACTGTGACCGTGGCCAAGCAGAAGCGCGCTCACAATGTTTACGATCAAACCCACAATCGCAATGAGCGTAGCGGTTCCGAATTGAACCTCCGTTGGCTGCAAAAGGCGCATGACCGACTCTACGGCGATTACCAAGGACACCATGCCGAGAATGAGCGCCGATGCAAATCCACCTAGGTCTCCAACCTTGCCCGTACCGAAGCTATAACGACTGCTGGAAGCGTGGCGTTTTGCGTAACCGTAGGCAGCTGCAGCGATGCCCAAAGCGCCTGCATGGGTTGCCATGTGAAAGCCGTCGGCAAGTAAAGCCATTGAGCCAGTGAGATAGCCGGCGACGATTTCGCCAACCATCATCACCACCGTAAGCGCCACAACCCAAAGGGTACGCTTGGCATTTTCTTCGCGTGCTGACCCAAGGAACACATGGTCATGTATGTGGCTAATCTCGATATTGGGGCTGCTACTCATGGACATGTACCTGGATTCTTCACTTGGAGTAGCGGCGAATGGCTTCAAGAAGCTCTTCGACACCCTTGTTGCGCTCTTCATCGCTAAGCGTTGGGCTCGCTACATGTTCTCTGGCGTGATCCTCAATAATTTCGTCCATCAAGCCGTTGATAGCTCCACGTGTGGCAGCTACGAGATGCAATGTTTTCGCGCAATCGGCATCCGACTCCAGTGCACGCTCAACGGCCTGGATTTGCCCCGCGATGCGTTTCACGCGTTTGAGAAGATCGTCTTTGTTTGAAGCTGTATGGCCCATGAGAGAAACCTTTTTAACTGTGAATACACGCATCATAGGTATACCCCCTATACCTATACAAGCGCCGTTTGACGGAAAACTCATAAACAGCTCTTTGCTGAAACTGAGGCTTCAAATAGGAGGAAGGGCGGAACAGGATGACCAGAACTCTGCTATTGGCCGCTCGTTGCTATGATGTTGACAACGCGAGCAGGTCAAACGAGATGCAATTGCTGGTTAGGTCGAATGCAAACGGTGGCCAAGTGGAGTGCGAATGGCACTCCAAGGCCACGTACTTCGGGTGGGATCAAACCCTGTTGCCATTCTCATCAATGACGACTTGTCCGTCTTCCTTGACGAAACTCCCACGCTGCTCTTGCGGTAACAAATCGAGCACAGCTTCTGATGGACGACACAAACGCGTCCCCAAAGGCGTCACGACGATGGGGCGATTGATCAGGATAGGATGGGCCATCATGGCATCGATGAGCTGTTCGTCCGTCAGCGATGCATCGCCCAATCTCAGCTCCTCGTATGGAGTGCCTTTGATACGCAAAAGAGCCCGTACCCCGATACCCATATCCCCAATGAGTCTGACAAGTGTGGTGCGATCAGGCGGGGTCTTCAGATACTCGATAACCGTCGGTTCTTCCCCGCTGTTACGGATCAACTCCA
The DNA here is from genome assembly GCF_016925675.1 of Pseudomonas hygromyciniae. NCBI lineage: Bacteria > Pseudomonadati > Pseudomonadota > Gammaproteobacteria > Pseudomonadales > Pseudomonadaceae > Pseudomonas > Pseudomonas hygromyciniae. The sequence continues at coordinate 5,465,566 of NZ_CP070506.1, forward strand.
AGGTGTTGCGAGAGGTGCCGCATTCGGGATTGTGGTAGATCGTGATCTGGCTCATATCGCTTCCTCGTGCTGACGTTAGATGGAGCGCTGGTTGACGCGTTTGGACAGTTCTTCGGCGGACTCTTTACGCTCGGAGTACCGATCAACCAAATAATCCTGGCGATCCCGCAACAGCAACGTGAACTTCATCAACTCCTCCATCACGTCCACCAGTCGGTCGTAGTACGAGGACGGTTTCATACGACCTGCCTCGTCGAACTCGGTGAACGCCTTTGCCACCGAAGATTGGTTTGGGATGGTGAACATCCGCATCCATCGACCCAGTACGCGCAGCTGATTGACCACGTTGAAAGATTGCGAGCCGCCGCAGACCTGCATCACAGCAAGGGTTTTGCCTTGCGTAGGTCGTACAGCGCCAATCGCCAGCGGAACCCAGTCGATCTGGGCCTTGAAAACTGCGCTCATGGAGCCGTGCCGCTCAGGCGAACACCACACCTGTCCTTCAGACCATTGCATGAGTTCGCGTAATTCCGCGACCTTGGGGTGTGTATCCGGAGCGTCGTCCGGCAACGGCAAACCCGAGGGGTCGAATATCTTGGTCTCAGCGCCGAACTCATTCAGCAGGCGCGCCGCCTCTTGCGTGACTAACCGGCTGAATGAGCGCTCTCGCGTTGATCCATATAGCAGAAGAATGCGAGGTTTATGGAGCGAAGGCGTACGAGGCGACAGCTGCTCCAACGAAGGAATGTCGATCAGGTCGGCGTGTACGTTCGGCAGTGTGTCTTGCATATAAACTCCTTCGCCGGCACCAGCTGGGGCGCCGCCTCGGTTGATCTTTAAAGCGAACCGATCCGGTTCAGTTCAACTTTCAGTTGGTCAGCGCTCATGGTCTTCAGCGGCAGGGCCAAAAACGCACTCACGCGTTCGTGAATTTTGGCCAGTGTCGTTTCGAACGCTGCGCTAATGTCTGCTTCCGACCCGATGGCTTCGGACGGATCAGCCAGCCCCCAATGCGCCTTTAAGGCTGGGCCGAAGAAGATGGGGCATGCTTCTCCTGCAGCCCGATCACAGACGGTAATCACGATGTCAGGAGGCGAACCCTCAAACGCATCTGAGGCCTTGCTGCTCAAGCCCGCCGTGGAGATACGCGCCGCCTCCAGCGTTTGCAATGCGCGTTGATTCACCCGGCCACTGGGAAAGCTTCCTGAGCTGACGGCTTCTACACCCTCGGGCGCCAGGTGGTTGAAAAGCGCCTCGGACAGAATGCTGCGGCAGCTATTGTGGGTGCACATGAACAAGACTTTCATCAGACGATTCCTTGATTCAGAAACTGAGGCGCAGTGCCAGGGCTGACAATGTGGCGACGAGGATGGGCACGGTCAGCACGATCCCGGTCTTGAAGTAGTAACCCCAGCTGATCGTTATGTTTTTCCGGGCGAGCACGTGCAGCCACAACAGAGTTGCCAAGCTCCCAATTGGGGTGATCTTCGGGCCCAAGTCGCAGCCGATGATGTTTGCGTAAACCATCGCTTGCTGGACTACACCATCGACTTCAGCAGCATGAATGGATAAGGCGCCTACCAGAACGGTGGGCATGTTGTTCATGATCGATGACAGCAACGCTGTTAGCAGCCCTGTACCTAGGGACGCACCCCAAACGCCATAACCGGCGAACACGTTCAGGATCTGCGCGATGTGGTCGGTCAGGCCGGCGTTCTTCAGGCCATAAACAACCAGATACATACCCAAAGAAAAAATCACCACCTGCCATGGCGCCTCTTTGAGCACCTTGCTTGTGTTGATGGCATGACCACGAGCCGCGATGACATAGAGGATGAATGCACAGACCGCTGCAATGGCGCTGATTGGCACACCCAACGGCTCAATGACAAAGAAGCCGATCAGGAGTAGCGCCAGCACCCACCAGCCGGCTACAAAAGTGGCCCGGTCGTGGATAGCCTCGTCCGGATTGTCCAGCTGGTTGAGGTCATAAGTTTTGGGCAGATCTTTGCGGAAAAACCACAGCAGCATGGCTAATGTTGCCGCCACGCTGACGATGTTTACCGGCACCATGATCGAAGCATATTCGTTGAAGCCGATATCGAAGTAGTCGGCAGAAACGATGTTGACCAGGTTGGAAACCACCAGCGGCAAGCTCGCCGTATCGGCGATAAAACCGGCTGCCATGACGAATGCCAAGGTAGCAGCAGGAGAAAAACGCAACGCCAGCAACATTGCGATCACAATGGGTGTGAGGATCAATGCTGCTCCGTCATTGGCGAACAGGGCCGACACCGCTGCGCCCAGCAGGACGATAAATGCGAACAGCTTGCGGGTGCTCCCGCCTCCCCATCGGGCCACGTGCAATGCAGCCCACTTGAAAAACCCTGCTTCATCAAGCAGCAAACTGATGATGATGACCGCAATGAAAGTCCCGGTAGCATTCCAGACGATGTGCCAGACCTCGGGTATGTCTGCAAGAGTAACGACGCCTGCCAGCAACGCCACGATGGCACCGAACATCGCACTCCAGCCAACCCCTAGCCCCTTGGGTTGCCAGATGACAAGGACGATGGTTGCGATAAAGATCAATACGGCAATCAGCATTTCATTAATCCGGTTGGGCGTGAATCAGCTACACATGGCTTGGTTGATCGGGCGGTCGTTCATGCCGCAGAGGCGCTTAGCCTCGGTTTCCAGCCATTGCTGATTGGCGTCGACCACTTCCTTCAAAACTGCAGTCACCCACGCAGGCAAATCGGGATTCAGGCGGTAGTACACCCATTGGCCTTGGCGACGATCCAACAGCAAACCGGCAGAGCGCAGCAGGGCCAAATGACGAGAAATCTTCGGCTGGTTCAGGTCGAGTGCCGCCGTCAGCTCGCATACACACAGCTCACCTTCACTCACGACAAGCATCGAAATTTTTGCTCGGGTGTCATCCGCCAGGCACTTGAATAAGGTGGTGGGGTTCATGGGTTCTGTCATAGATCCTCCAGGTGCTTGGTCTTGACCAAAACGAAGAGCTTGATGCGCTCGTGGATGTCGTGGAGCGTGTGGCGAAATGCGCCGGGGTCGTCGGTAGCTAATACATGCACAAAATCGAATATACGCTTTGGCGAATATTCGGTAAAGCGAATATGATGACTGCTGCTTCGGCTTGAGCCGTAACAGTCCATGCGGGCGGCACAAAGGAGATAACGGGGTGGCGAGGGAGATGATGAGCCGAGACCTAGTGGTAGGTTGCTATGAGATGCAAATTTAATGTCCCTAATACGGCACATTAACCATCACTTTTAGGCTTAAAGACCCCATTTGGGAGCGTTACGCTCAGCGACGGACTGCAGCCTGCAGTGACGGTAGCCCTACTGCGGCCAAGTAATCGACTGATAATTGCAGCGAGTTCCGGACTTACCAATCGAGAGGTAGACTTCACATTCCTCACCAACGGCGAGACCTGCGCGCCATAAGTGCTTATGTAGCACCTCAGCTAACCAAACGACACTAGGTCGATGTCTGGCTTAGAGGTGCGCGGTTAGATAGCTCGTATCCGATCCAGCTTGCTTCGGAAAACGGGGTACTCTTGATCAATCATGTCCGGTTGCCAGCCACGGATAACCTCGGGAGCCCAAAGGGCCCGTCACTGACTGACTTTTTTGCTAGCATCTGGATCTCAAGTTTGGAGGGATCTGATGCATATGCAAAGTGATTGGGAAGTGTTGCTCAACGGCAACCCGCAGGAGATCAGGCAGCTTTGCACATGGGGGCACAGCATCAATTACTTCAGGCTCTGGGGGGGAGTAGATGACCGGAACGATTGCCCTAACGACGACTTCCGATTTAATTCAAATCTGTTCGAGGGTCAAACTCAGGAAGGAGTCTGGCAGATCACCTACGAGCTTTTGAATCTGTTCAATGGTGCATCGGCGCTGTTGGAGCGCGAGCCATACAAGCTGAGTATCTACAAGATCCTGCTTGAGGGGGGCGAGCTCTCAAGGCAGGAAAAAAGAAATATTCCGGGGATGCTTACCAAGCCTGCTATCTCCAGGCAAGCTTGGAGCGATGATCTCAGGAAAGCGCTTGGCACCTCACAGAAGATCAGCCTAATGATGCTGGCCGCTGAGCATGAGGATATCTACCTCTTCCTAAAATTTCTCGACCAAGACAGCAGCTGGATCACCTACTACAAGATACTGGACACTCTTGAGACATGGGAAAGACGGAAGGGTCTCAAGGCTTTTAGAAGCAAGCGAAAAGAGAAGAAATTCACCTGTTCAGCCAACAATTTCAGCTTGAACGGCTTCGATGCTAGGCACGGCTTTCAAGAAATGATGCAACAGCCCGCGCAGGTTTCAATGACGATTGATGAAGGCCACCAGTTCATCACGGGGCTTGTCAAAGACTACCTTCAGCAAGCTCATCCCCAGTTCGTAAAGTTTAGATGACTCAGAAAGCCAGTCTACCGGGCGGTATCTGATGCGTCGCTGGTGTGCCAGTTGACAGCATCGAAGCGCTCACACTGCTCTTCAGCGCATCCTTGAATAAGAATGCCGCTTTCCGCCGGTGCGCCGGCGCCGCTGAAGACATCAACGGCCAAGCCGCCCGCATTTTTTGAGCAAGGGTAGTGGAAGCCGTAGGCATGCTGCTCCGGGCAGAGTCTATCCCAATAGGTGCTCACCGTGAGGTCGACCACCACCTCATCAATCTCAGAAATCGTGCTCAACATCATCGAAGAAGTTTGGGTTCAGCTCGTACTCCAGAGAGCCGAATCGCGCCAGCAGGTCTGCTCTCAGTTCGCCTTCAGCTTCCGGCTCAAAATTGATCCAGTAGCTGTACACGAGCCCATCATCCGACTCGTTGGTCGTGATCTCTGATCCGGCCAAGAGCTCGCCATCTTCAACCGATATCCCTAGCTCGCTCGCGAGTGCTTGCGCCATCGACATGCGGTTGCTGTTTCGAGCATCTTCCACCTGAGCCCAATACTCGTGCTCAGACTTACGATCTCGATCAGCATCCGACTCGATACTGGAGATAGATACGCCGTCTTCTGCAAGCAACCACATACCCTCGCGGCGAAGCAAATCGACCGTGGAAGTAAGGAAGAACGCGGCACCGTGATACACCCGCTCCTGATCTTGCTGCCCCTGGTAGGTCAGGGAGACTTTTAAAGTCAGCTTCCCGGTTGCGTCGCTATAGTCAGCGGTTCCAACTTCAAGAGCATCAATCCTGAATCCACTCGCATTGGTATTCGCAATCGCGCCGGAGAGCTGGTCTTCCAGTTCCAGATCCAAGTCGGCGTAGACATCGTCCTCATGGATCGCTTGGGTAAACTCTTTGATCCCAAATACAGCCACCATCAGACGCGGATCCTTGGGGTTCCGTTGGGCGATTACAGAGAGCTCATGGTAATCAGCGAAACCTGCTTTCTGCGCCAGGGTTTCTTGAGCGCCAGAAAGCTTCAAGCCCTGATCACGAGCAAGCTGTTTAGCTTGGGATTTGAAGATGTTTAGCCGGGAAAAATCAGACATGGCAAAGGTTCCTAAATCTACGACGCTTAGGTGTCCGATTGCCTGTTCACCGGGCAGCGTCTGGTTAGGGACATGCCGATGTAAAACTGAAGGGTGTCACAGATGGGCTATTGCTTCGCGAAACAGGCGCCAGGCGACCATCACCACCTGGCGTGATCATAGATCAGAGTAAATAGCCCCGCAATACCCCGCCCGAATGTTTTCAGTCGAGGTTTTTAGCGTCATCCACTGACCGTGGAAAGAGTTCAGGAACAGCACCTGACGGAAAAAACCAAACCAGATTTAACGAAGTAATGACGCCACTGAATTGTCACTTTTAAACGCAGAGGGTTGCTGTTCTAGAAGGAAAAGGGGCATGCGAAAGGAGTGTGTTTCAAAATATTTCAACGGCGAAACGTTGTACCCCGCGATTTAGAAGGGCTGGGCATACATACAGGAAAAAAAATGGATCCAACCACTCATTTGCGCACAAGTTATCCACAGGCTGTTGCCTTGCAATGTCATTTCGGCCCCATTATCTTGTAGGTCATCTCGAAAACAGCACTACATGTTGTGTTTTTGGCGAGGGGCTGAGGTTTCAGTGAACACAGCGGGTATGCGTGCAAAGTTTGGACGCCGAGCACACATACCCGCCAATCCCTGAACCAATGCGGACACTGGTGGGACGCGCATTAGAGAAAAACCGACTTTGGATGTCAACCATTCAGCCCGGTTTTCCGCTCAAGGGTTGCTCCTGCCTATTCGATTTTTTATAGATACAGGAGCACCTAATCGTGCCGAAAAATCCTAAACAAACTTCGTCTCCCGTGGCCAGCTTGGCCTCCAAAATTCTGCGTAGTGATAGCTCCTCGGCCATCCAGAAGGAATTGGCAGGGTCGGCAATGGCTCAAGCGTCGACCGGCAAGCAAACCGGTGCCGATATGGAGACTAAAGCCAGTCATGTCCTCGACAGCAACAAGTACAGCGCCACCACCAAGACCTTAGCAGCCTCGGTGCTCGCCCAATCGAACAAAGAGCGGGGTGAGTAAAAATGGCTCAGTATTTCGTGAACCGTAATGCACAGACCAATGGTGACCACGAGGTGCATACCAGTACGTGCATCTATTTGCCGGCACTCCATAACCGCCTTGATCTTGGCTATCACACCTCCTGTGTGACCGCTGTTCGCCAGGCTCGCAACACCTACCAGCAGTCGAACGGTTGCCGGACGTGTTCCTCGGTATGCCATACCCAGTAGTTTTGAAGTTTCATCGGAAGCTCTGGGCGGCATTGCTGCTGCCCATCTTCTGCAGGTAAATGGGCTTCCGGGACATTAAGTCTATTGAAGGTTGCGTCTGATGATTCACGATCATGAATACAGCCTATTGGGCGGGGTAAATCGAGCTCTGATTGGTAGGTATTTGACACTACTGGCAAGCGCGATTTCCGGCATTGCGGTTTTTTTGCTGCTGTCAGCTGAAGATTTGGCTAAAAAGTATGACCTGCCTGTAAATCTTCCACCGACAGCCCTGTCACTAATTGGCGCAGGTATAGTTTTTGCTCTGCTGTACGCTCTATTCAATAAGACAGTTTGGAAATGGCGCTGGGCAGTTAAATATCTAAAAGTTCCTGATCTGTCGGGAGAGTGGCAGTGCACTGGAACAACACTGGACACCGAAGGAAATCCGATTCGCTCTTGGCAAGCCGATGTATATATTTGTCAAACTTGGGACAAGATTAGAGTGCGATTGAAGACACATCAATCAGGCTCCAACAGTATCACTGCGGCGTTGGTTCACGATGAAGCTGACGGATACCGCCTTCTTTATAACTACCGGAATGATCCTAATCCCGGCGAACCTGAGCTTCGGGGACATGTTGGCAGCGCAAACCTTTTGTTTACTAAATCACTAGATTGCGCACAGGGTGACTATTTTAACGGTTACGGTCGGCCCACCTATGGGCGAATGGAGCTGAGGAGAAAAAATGAACACACCAATTAACGAGCGAATCAATCGTCTGCGCTCCAGACGCTCGGGCCTTGATAGATCCTCTGTAATCGCGATGGATGCGAAGGATTTCATCGTGAACCGAAGCCTTACAAAAGAGGCGTGGGAACATAGGGTCAAAGACAAGCCGAATACAACTTTTGCTTTAGGCGCTATGCAAGAGGTAGATCCTACCTACACCCGCATCAGCATCGAAACCGCAGAACGGGTTAGCAACCAGTTGTCGAAGAGGACAAGCGGCAGTCTTGAATTCGAGCTACAGGGCTCAGTACCGCTGAATGTCCATATTCGAGGGTTCAGTGATGTCGACCTTTTAGCGATAGAAGCTGACTTTCATACCTATGATGCCCGTGGGTACATGAGTACATCGGGTCAGTACCGTTCACCGACCTCACGCACCTCAGTTGGGGTGTTAACTGATCGCAGGGGGGAAATTAGTAAAGCTCTTCGCGATGCGTTTCCCGCTGCGACAATTGACACCTCTGGCTCCAAGGCCATTAAATTGCAAGGAGGGTCATTAGCGCGTCCAGTTGATGTCGTGCCTTCCCACTGGCATGACACTATTAGTTATCAAGCATCTGGTCAGAAACATGACCGTGCTGTCACCATCCTAGATTCGCATAAAAACACCACGATTGAAAACTGGCCTTTCCTGCACATCAAAAAAATACGAGAACGATGTGAAACCACGATTGGTGGGCTCCGCAAATCAATAAGATTATGTAAAAACATAAAGGCAGATCTCGAGGCGGAAGGAAAAGCTGTAACGATCTCCAGCTTTGATATTGCCTCAATAATGTACCACGCCAACATGCATAGTCTCTCCGTTGGCGCCTACTATGAATTAGCGATATTAGCTGAGACCCAAAGATATTTGGATTACTTGTGGAACAACAAGGAAGAAGCGAGGCGACTGATAGTACCAGATGGATCTCGCTTTATATTTAACACGGAAGACAAGTTTAACGGCTTGATGCATCTCTCCGTGGCCATGGACAGTCTCCTTCGGGAGGTCGCTAAAGAGCAAAGCTTCCTGCTGAGCTTATCCGAGAAGCCTATGCTCGATGCCAGCAGGGTAGCTGTGACCAACGCGATCATTTTGTAGATCGCGTGCAGCGTTTGGAGACCCGTGCAGAGATCCACCGAGCTGGATGCAGACTGCCATGCAGATGAGTTATCCGCTGGCTACCAGTCATTGGTTAAGGTCGGTTTTTTTGTGACCACTTGAATTCTAGTGCATGGTTGGCGACATCGGCGATGAAGTGCGGGGTTCCATTCCGCTGCATCTGAGAAATGTCAGGCAGCGGCTCACCTGACAATACTAGGATATTCCGAGCATGCACCGGAGGGCGCCTGCTGGGCAAGATCGGATGTCTTGCGTTGTCGGAAGCAATAGATATCTAAAAACTGGGATGAGGTGACATTTATTCAAATGCCACACCGAGGTTATATTTGGAAAACGTTGCCACTGAATCTTCTGATTACCAAAATTGCCCATTCCCTCTAGAGATTACAGGCCACAAGACCGGACGGACAGTATCTAAACAGGATATTTACGCACCACATAATGGTTCGAGTCCTACTGGGCCCACCATACTCAAAGCCGCGCATTGCGCGGCTTTCGTGTTTCTGGATGGACCGCCGCAGATACAGTCTGAATCGCCCCGGCCAGTGCCTCGTGCGGAGGCGCCTCGGCCTAACGTCTCCAACACCGACGCGCTCGATGTGTTGTTATCGGGGAGTTGGCTTGCTGGCGATGAGCCCCATGCAGACGTCAAATTCCCCGGGGCCTCACATCAAAGACTGTTTGCATCTTAGTCACCGCTTGTAGAAAATCGTCGTCTTTTTGCACGAATGGATACGCGCATGAAGTTCGAGAAGACCACCCAGTACAGGTCCGAAGAAGGGATCGTCTTCAATCTGTCTCAAATCACCCTCATGGAAAGCGACCGAGGTCGCCTGCGCGAGCTGCACTTTGGCAAAGCGAAACGCGCCCATTACCAAGTCAACAGCATGGTCGTCGATATGTACGACCGAATGCAGGCTCGAAACCTGCCATGCCTGCTGACAGTCTGCATTTCCAATCCCCTCACCCGTCAGCAGGCCGATGCTATCAACACTATGCGCGGCAACGTCGCCAAGGGAATTGCTGCGGCCTCAGGTGGTGTTGCCGGGAGGGTAGGTGCGTTGGGCGGGCCGCTCATTGGCTGGGCTTCAGGTGCAGTCGTGACGACGGGTGTCAACTGGTACCTCAAAGGAGCCCTGCCGACCCTGCATGCAGGTGACGTGCTGGTCAGCATCGAGGGAGAGGTCCATGGCGGGATTGGCCCACAGCGCTCTGTCGTGACGCTGGTCATCAAGGTCTGAGGAACTGCACATGCCCTACATCATGCAAACTGTCGTCCTTCTGGTGCTGGGCGCGATTCTCGTTCAGTTTCTGAAACCATACCCGCTGCGCAAATGGCTGGGTTTGGCGCTGCTGGCAACGGGCTTGGTCAGCCTCTTCAAGGTGGGTGAGCAGCAGGTGCTGGGCTTTGACCTGGAGCTGCTAGCACTGCTGGCCGTGCCACTGGGCGTGGTGCTTTTCTTGACGCGGCGGCGGTTCACGGAGGGGGACTGAAGCCCTGGCACGATTTCTCGGTGCCGTCTCTGACCTAAAATCAGATGGGACAACAGTCGATCAACAGCGCGTTGATCGATGATCTTAGCGTTGGACCTTGCCGGCGGATCGGGGGTTGCTTTGAACATACTGGTAACGCCTAACGTAGGTTAGATGCCGCCAAAATCACTGCTAAATGATGGGTGGCGGCTGTAACGCAGGCCAGGCGCATCGCAAATATGTAATGCCACACTGACCAGCCTCGCCAACTCTGCGGGCGCGGCCTAATTCTGATCCTAGGCAGTCCGGATCAAGCGCATATGAAAGGTCACCGCAATCGCCACCCGCGAACACGAGCCTGTAACATGCTCCCCCATTGCCACCCACGCCGGAGCCCATCTTGTCCGCCCCCCCGCCCTCCCGTTCTCGATGAGATCGACCGCCAGTTGATTGCCGCCTTGCAGATCAATGCCCGTGAAAGCGTAGCCATGCTCGCTCGCCAACTGGGGATTGCCCGCACCACCGTGACCTCGCGCCTGGCGCGCCTGGAGAAGACCCAGGTGATTACTGGTTATGGCGTGCGTCTTGGGCAGCGTGTGGTGGATGGTGGGTTGCAGGCGTATGTGGGGATTACCGTGCAACCGCGTTCCGGTAAGGAAGTGCTGCGTCGTCTCAGCGCCATGGCCCAGGTCCAGCAGTTGTGTGCGGTCAGTGGTGAGTTTGATTATGTGGCCTGGCTGCGTACCGATTCGCCGGAGCAGTTGGATCAACTGCTGGACCAGATCGGCAGTGTCGACGGGGTAGAAAAGACCACCACCTCGATCATCCTTAGTAACAAATTGGATCGCGGCCAGCCAATCTGACCGCCAACCTCGTCACTTCGACTAAAAACAATTCAATACGACGACACATTGCGTCTTATTAACGAGCGCTACGCTCCCTAGAATGGCTGCCATCTTTTCCTATACTTCACGGGTCGTGCCCCCGTCGAGTGCCAGCAAGGTCAGCCATGAACGCCACCTACAAGAACAATCGCCACCCTGCAGACGGTAAAAAACCCATCACTATCTTTGGCCCGGATTTTCCGTTCGCCTTTGATGACTGGATCGAACACCCCGCCGGGCTGGGCAGTATTCCCGCCGCCAACCATGGCGCCGAAGTGGCGATTGTCGGTGCGGGTATCGCCGGGCTGGTGGCTGCCTACGAGCTGATGAAGCTTGGCCTCAAGCCGGTGGTGTACGAAGCCTCGAAAATGGGCGGGCGCCTGCGCTCCCAGGCTTTTGAAGGGGCCGAAGGCATCATCGCGGAGCTGGGCGGTATGCGCTTCCCGGTGTCATCGACGGCGTTTTACCACTATGTGGACAAGCTGGGCCTTGAAACCAAGCCGTTCCCCAACCCGCTGACGCCGGCCTCCGGCAGCACCGTGATCGACCTGGAAGGCCAGACCCATTACGCACAGAAAATTTCCGACCTTCCTGCGCTATTCCAGGAAGTGGCTGACGCCTGGGCCGACGCCCTGGAGGCCGGTTCGCAGTTCGGTGATATCCAGCAAGCGATTCGCGACCGTGACGTGCCACGGCTCAAGGAGTTGTGGAACAAGCTGGTGCCGCTGTGGGACGACCGCACCTTCTACGACTTTGTCGCCACGTCCAAGGCCTTCGCCAAGCTGTCGTTCCATCACCGCGAAGTGTTTGGCCAGGTAGGTTTCGGCACCGGTGGCTGGGACTCGGACTTCCCCAACTCGATGCTGGAAATCTTCCGCGTGGTGATGACCAACTGCGACGATCACCAGCACCTGGTGGTCGGTGGCGTGGCGCAAGTGCCCATGGGGATCTGGCGCCATGTACCGGAGCGTTGCGCCCATTGGCCGGCCGGCACCAGCCTCAGCTCCCTGCACCATGGCGCGCCACGGGCCGGGGTCAAGCGCATTGCCCATGCCGCCGACGGGCGTTTTGCGGTGACCGACAACTACGGTGACACCCGGGAATACGCCGCCGTGCTGACCACCTGCCAGAGCTGGCTGCTGACCACCCAGATCGAATGCGACGAAAGCCTGTTCTCGCAAAAAATGTGGATGGCCCTGGACCGCACGCGCTATATGCAGTCGTCGAAAACCTTTGTCATGGTCGACCGCCCTTTCTGGAAGGACAAAGACCCGGAAACCGGCCGCGACCTGATGAGCATGACCCTCACTGATCGCCTGACCCGTGGCACCTACCTGTTCGACAATGGCGACGACAAGCCGGGGGTCATTTGCCTGTCCTACTCGTGGATGAGCGACGCCCTGAAAATGCTCCCGCAGCCCATCGATAAACGGGTGAAGCTGGCCCTCGATGCGCTGAAAAAAATCTACCCGAAAGTCGATATCAAGGCGCGCATCATTGGCGACCCAATCACCGTTTCCTGGGAAGCCGATCCGCACTTCCTCGGCGCATTCAAGGGCGCGTTGCCGGGCCACTATCGCTATAACCAGCGCATGTACGCGCACTTCATGCAAAAGGATATGCCGGCCGAGCAGCGCGGGATTTTCATCGCCGGCGACGATGTATCCTGGACCCCAGCCTGGGTCGAAGGCGCCGTGCAGACCTCGTTGAACGCGGTTTGGGGCATCATGACCCACTTCGGTGGCAGTACCCACCCGCAAAACCCGGGGCCGGGGGATGTGTTCGATGAGATCGGCCCCATCGCCCTGGCCGAATAAGGAGCCAAGCCATGCGTGTTGCCCTGTACCAATGCCCGCCGTTGCCGCTGGATGTCGCGGGCAATCTCAAGCGTCTGCATCGCGTTGCGCATGAAGCGTGCGATGCAGACGTGTTGGTGCTGCCGGAGATGTTCCTCACAGGCTACAACATCGGTGCTGAAGCAGTCGGCGCGCTGGCCGAAGCGCAGGACGGGCAGTCTGCGCAGACCATTGCCGAACTGGCGCGCAACGCGGGCGTGGCGATTCTCTATGGCTATCCGGAACGGGCCGAGGATGGGCAGATCTACAATGCCGTACAACTGATCGACGCCAATGGTCAGCGCTTGTGCAACTACCGCAAGACGCACCTGTTCGGCGACCTCGATCATTCGATGTTCAGCCCCGGTGGGGACGAGTTCCCCGTCGTCGAGCTGAACGGCTGGAAGCTGGGGTTCCTCATCTGCTACGACCTGGAGTTTCCGGAAAATACCCGGCGCCTGGCCCTGGCCGGTGCCGAACTGATCCTGGTACCGACGGCCAACATGGTGCCCTTCGACTTCGTCGCGGACGTCACCGTGCGCGCACGGGCCTTTGAAAACCAGTGCTATGTGGCCTACGCCAACTATTGCGGGCATGAAGACCAGATCCACTATTGCGGACAAAGCAGCATCGCCGCTCCGGATGGGCAGCGCGTCGCCCAGGCAGGCCTGGATGAGGCACTGATCGTCGCGACCCTCGACCGCCAGGTGATACACGCCGCACAAGCGGCCAACCACTACCTGGCAGACCGGCGCCCCGAGCTCTATGCCGCGCTGCATAAACACTGACCCCCGCGCTTTGCGCTAGCATAGGCACTTCCTACGTTCTGGAAGTGCTCATGCCTGTGCCGGCCCACCCTCATCACCTGCAACTGACCCTGGCCAATGGCCTGCGGGTTTCCCTGCGTCATGCCCCACGTCTCAAGCGCTGTGCAGCTGTCGTGCGGGTAGCGGCGGGCAGCCATGACGTGCCGTTGGCCTGGCCGGGGCTGGCGCATTTTCTGGAACACCTGCTGTTTCTTGGCACCGAGGCTTTTCCTGCATCGGACGGTTTGATGGCCTACGTGCAGCGCCACGGCGGACAGGTCAACGCCAGCACCCGTGAGCGCACCACGGACTTCTTCTTTGAAGTGCCCGCAACGGTGTTTGACGGCGCACTGCAGCGCCTGGCCGATATGCTCGCTCATCCGCGCCTGGCCATGGACGATCAACTGCGCGAGCGCGAAGTGCTGCAGGCCGAGTTTATCGCCTGGTCCCAGGATGCCGAGGCACGGCATCAAGTCGCGATCCTCGAAGGCCTCGCCGCCGGGCATCCGCTGCGGGGTTTTCATGCGGGCAACCGCGATAGCCTGCCGGTGCCACAGGAGGATTTCCAACAAGGCTTGCTGGGGTTTTATCAAGACTTCTATCAAGCAGGACAGATGACCTTGAGCCTTGCCGGCCCGCAATCGCTGGAAGAACTGCAAGCCTTGGCCGAGCGCTTTGGCGAGTGCCTGCGCCTGGGCCCGCTACGCCCGCAGCAGCCACCACCGGCCTTGATGGACGGCGATAAATATCGCTATCAATACCTCGACAACCAGCATCTGCATCACCTCATCGCCTGCAACGCGCCCCGCGAAGCCCTGGATTTCCTCTGCACCTGGCTGAATGCCACGGCACCCGGTGGTCTGCTGGCCGAATTGAAAACCCGGGGCAGGGCAAGCGCACTGCACGCCAGGGTGCTGTACTCGTTCGCCGGGCAGGCGCTGCTGGATATCGAATTCACCCTGGGGCCAAAGGGCTCACAACAGTCCCTGGCAATCGAAGCCCTATTGAACGACTGGTTGAGCTTTTTCGCCCACAGCGATTGGACTGCGTTGCGCGAAGAGTACGCGCTGCTGATCAACCGCCAACAGCAAATCAGTGGCGCCTTGGCCCTGGCCCGCCATGACAGTGAGAACCGCGAAGCGCCGTTGTCCGAGCAGCATTGCCAAGCGCTCAAGACCCTGCTGAACCTGCTGCAATCGGCTCCTGCGCAACAGGCCTGGCAGTTGCCGCCGGGCAACCCACTCTTGCGACCGCAAGCCCAGGAACCACGCCCCGGACTGATTCGCGGCCAGACCAGCGCCCATCGTGGCTTGCGCACCTTCGCCCAGGATCGCTCCCGTGGACGGCGCGAACTGCCAGGCCTTTCATTCAGCCAAGCGTTGCCCGCCGATCACGATGAGGGCGCCCTTTACCTGTGCTGGCAACTGGATTCGACCGCCCATGGCATAGGCAACAGCCTGCAAACTTTGCAGACCAACGCCCGCCAGGCCGGCGTGGAAATGTCCTGCGAAGCTGTAGGCAATAGTTGGCTGCTGAAAATGAGCGGGCTGCATGACCCCATGCCCGCTATCGTCGAGCAACTGGCTCGCGAACTGACCCAGGCCGACGCCAACCTTGAACAAGACGCGCCCGCCAGCCCGGCGCCACAGATGGCCATCCGCGAACTGCTCAAGGCATTGCCAGCCTGCGCTGCCGACATTGCCTCCACAGGGCACCCCAATCCATTGCCCAATGGATGGACCACTGCCACGTGGCAAGGCCTGGGCATGGGCCTGCCGGCTGCGTGCGAAACGGCGATCAAACATGCGGCCGCACGCCTGCCCGGACAATGTGCCGAGATTCCACGCATCGCCCACTCCATCAATGGACTGTATCGCTGGCATCAGCTAGACACCGCTTCCACCGAAGCCGCCTTGCTGCTGCTGTGCCCAGCCCCGAGCCCATCCCTGGCCGACGAGGCCGACTGGCGATTGCTCGCTCACCTGGCCCAGACTCCGTTCTACCAGCGTCTACGGGGCGAATTGCAGGTGGGCTACGCCGTATTCAGTGGTATCCGACAGTTCAACGGGCAAACCGCTCTGTTGTTTGGCGTGCAGTCGCCCGATGTGGCGCTGGCGGACCTGCTCGATCACATCCAGGCCTTCATCACGCAATTGCCAACCTTGATCAATGGAAGCGACGACCTGGGTAACGCGACCCTGGCCCGGCAATTTTCGCCGCAGGCGCTGCCCACATCCCAAGCCGCCGAGTTGCTCTGGCAGGCCAGGTTGGCCGGGCATGGCGCGAACTATCTTGAGCAATTACAAGAGCTGATCCAGGGCCGCACACGCCTGCATCTGGTGGAGGCGGCTGCGCAACTCAACCAAGCGGCTGGCGGCTGGCGCTGCCTGGCCAATGGCGCGGCAGCGGGCGATCACTGGCAGATATGACGCTGATCGTTGCCGATGCTGCAACAGGCTTTTTCCACCAAGACAGCGCTAGCTTGACGAGAAATGAGTAAAATCGCGCCACGCATCTGAACATCTCCGACTGGAGGTGGACTATATGTATTACTTGGTAGTAAACGTCCCATCCCTTCGTAGGAGTATGAATATGACCTGGTCCAAACCTGCTTACACTGATCTGCGTATTGGTTTTGAAGTCACCATGTACTTCGCCAGCCGCTGATTGCTTTTGTATTGCAATGCAACGCCTCGGCTCGCCGGGGCGTTTTTATTTTGAGTCTTGTGTAAAGGAGCAGCGATGTTCGTCCAGATTCTAGGTTCGGCGGCCGGTGGCGGTTTCCCGCAGTGGAACTGCAACTGTGTGAACTGCGCCGGCTTTCGCGACGGCAGCCTGCGGGCCCAGGCGCGCACCCAATCGTCCATCGCCCTGTCCGACGATGGCGTGAACTGGGTGCTGTGCAACGCCTCGCCGGATATCCGCGCCCAATTGCAGGGCTTTGCGCCGATGCAACCTGGCCGCGCGCTACGCGATACCGGTATCAGCGCAATCATCCTGATGGACAGCCAGATCGACCACACCACCGGCCTGCTCAGCCTGCGCGAGGGCTGCCCGCACCAGGTGTGGTGCACCGACATGGTCCATGAAGACCTGAGCACCGGCTTCCCGCTGTTCACCATGTTGACCCACTGGAATGGCGGCCTGGCGTGGAACCGTATCGAATTGGACGCCAGTTTCACCATTCCTGCCTGCCCCAACCTGCGCTTTACCCCATTGCCCCTGCGCAGCGCCGCACCGCCCTACTCGCCCCATCGGTTCGACCCGCACCCGGGTGACAATATCGGCTTGATCGTCGAAGACCTGCGCACCGGCGGCAAACTGTTCTACGCCCCCGGGCTGGGCAAAGTCGACGCGCAGCTGCTGGAAATCATGGCGGGGAGCGACTGCTTGCTGGTCGACGGCACGATGTGGGATGACGATGAAATGCAGCGCCGTGGCGTCGGTACCCGCACCGGCCGCGAAATGGGCCACTTGGCGCAGAACGGCCCCGGCGGCATGCTGCAAGTGCTGGAGCAATTGCCCAAGCAGCGCAAGGTACTTATCCATATCAACAACACCAACCCGATCCTCGACGAAGACTCGCCTGAACGGGCCGAGTTGGCGCGGCGCAATGTAGAAGTAGCCTACGACGGCATGAGCATTGAATTGTAGGAGAGCCCCAATGACCGATACACCGCTGACCCCCGTCGAATTTGAACAGGCCTTGCGGGCCAAGGGTGCCTTCTACCATATCCATCACCCGTACCACGTGGCGATGTATGACGGCCGGGCAACCCGCGAGCAGATCCAGGGCTGGGTCGCCAACCGGTTCTACTATCAGGTGAACATCCCGCTGAAGGACGCCGCGATCCTGGCCAACTGCCCGGACCGGGAAATCCGCCGCGAGTGGATCCAGCGCCTGCTCGACCATGACGGCGCACCCGGCGAAGACGGCGGCATCGAAGCCTGGCTGCGCCTGGGCCAGGCGGTGGGCCTGGATCCGGATCAGTTGCGTTCCCAGGAACTGGTGCTGCCCGGTGTGCGGTTTGCCGTGGACGCCTACGTCAATTTCGCCCGCCGGGCCAGTTGGCAGGAAGCCGCCAGCAGTTCGCTGACCGAGCTGTTCGCTCCGCAGATCCACCAATCGCGCCTCGACAGTTGGCCCCAGCATTACCCATGGATCGACCCTGCCGGCTACGAGTATTTCCGTACCCGCCTGGGCCAGGCCCGGCGTGATGTCGAGCACGGGCTGGCGATCACCCTTGCGCACTACACCACCCGCGCCGGCCAGGAGCGAATGCTGGAGATTCTCCAGTTCAAACTGGACATTCTTTGGAGCATGCTCGATGCCATGAGCATGGCCTACGAACTGAACCGCCCGCCTTATCACAGCGTGACCGCGCAGCGGGTCTGGCATAAAGGGATCACCCTATGAGTTTCGACCGCAGCAAAAAGCCGACCTGGCGCCAGGGTTACCGCTACCAGTACGAGCCAGCGCAGAAGGGCCATGTGTTGCTATACCCCGAAGGCATGATCAAGCTCAACGACAGCGCCGCGTTGATTGGCGGTTTGATCGACGGCAAGCGCAGTGTGGCGGCCATCATTGGCGAGCTGGAGCAGCAATTCCCCGGCGTGCCTGAACTCGGTGAAGACATCGAGCATTTCATGGAGGTGGCACGTGCAGAGCACTGGATCGAACTTGCCTGAAAAGCCCGAGATCGGCCTTCCGCTATGGTTGCTCGCCGAGCTGACCTATCGCTGCCCGCTGCAGTGCCCGTACTGCTCCAACCCGCTGGATTTCGCCGAGCAGGGCAAGGAGTTGAGTACCGAGCAATGGATCAAAGTGTTTCGCGAGGCCCGGGAAATGGGCGCGGCACAACTGGGGTTTTCCGGCGGTGAGCCACTGGTGCGCCAGGATCTCGCCGAGCTGATCGCCGAGGCGCGCAAGCTGGGGTTTTATACCAACCTGATCACCTCCGGCATCGGCTTGACCGAGCAGAAGATCAGCGACTTCAAGAAAGCCGGCCTGGACCATATCCAGATCAGCTTCCAGGCCAGCGACGAGCAGGTGAACAACCTGCTGGCCGGCTCCAAAAAGGCTTTCGCGCAAAAGCTGGAAATGGCCCGGGCGGTCAAAGCCCACGGCTACCCGATGGTGCTGAACTTCGTAACCCATCGGCACAATATCGACAAGATCGACCGCATCATCGAACTGTGCATTGCGCTGGAGGCAGACTTTGTCGAACTCGCCACCTGCCAGTTCTATGGCTGGGCCCAGCTCAACCGTGTTGGCCTGCTGCCGACCCAGGAACAACTGACCCGTGCCGAGCGCATCACCAACGAATACCGCGCCAAGCTGGAAGCCGAAAGGCATCCGTGCAAGCTGATCTTTGTCACGCCGGACTACTACGAGGAACGCCCTAAGGCCTGTATGAATGGCTGGGGCAGTATCTTTCTGACAGTGACACCAGACGGCACTGCCCTACCTTGTCACGGCGCCCGACAGATGCCGGTGCAGTTTCCCAATGTGCGCGACCACAGCATGCAGCACATCTGGTACGACTCGTTTGGCTTCAACCGCTTTCGTGGTTATGACTGGATGCCCGAACCGTGCCGCTCGTGCGACGAGAAGGAAAAGGACTTCGGCGGCTGCCGCTGCCAGGCGTTCATGCTAACGGGTGACGCCAGCAACGCCGACCCGGTGTGCAGCAAATCCGCCGATCACGGCATCATCCTCAACGCCCGGCTCGAAGCCGAGCACGCCACGCAGACCATCGAGCAACTGGCTTTTCGCAATGAGCGAAACTCCAGGCTGATCGCCAAAGGCTGACCGATCAACGCTTGGCGATGATGTACACCGCATGCACGATGCCAGGGATGTAGCCGCACAGGGTCAACAGGATATTCAGCCAGAACGCGCCGGCGAAACCCACTTGCAGGAACACACCCAGTGGCGGCAGCAGAATGGCGATGATGATACGAATGAAATCCATGGGTCAGCTCCGAATAATCGGCTCGTGTGAGCCGTACAGCTAATCGACCCTGGCCGCGCGTGAGGGTTCAGTGGAATCTGGCACCGGGCCATCCTCCTCAGGCAAGGATCTCCAATCCGTGCTTTTGCACGATACTCAGCAGCTTGAGCGCCATGCCGCTGGGTTGCTTCTCGCCGGACTCCCATTGCTTGATGGTCGACGCACTGGTGTTCAAGTAACGAGCGAACACCGGTTGGCTGACATGACTGCGCTCGCGCAGTTGTTTGATCTGGTCGGCAGGTATCTGTGCCGGTACGGGCGCAATGCACAGCTCATCGAATTCACGAAGGGTGGTCTTGCTGATGGCGCCAATCGAATGCAGCGCGCTGGCCGATTGGTGAATGGACTCCAGCGCTTGGCTTTCATATTTTTTGGTCATGATGTATCTCCACAAACTCCCTGAGATCCAGTAACTGCTGGATCTGTATTTCGTTTAAGCCTTCATAGGCCTTTGCCAACGCCCGAAACCCAGTCAATTCCTTGTGGCTGATATTGCTTTGATCTTGCTTGGCGAACAGAAACTGATAAACCCAGTAATGCCTGCCCTTCGCCAGGACGATGGAGCGATGTCGGTTGTGATTGAGGCGTTTCTTCCAGACTCCACCACCCAGATTGTCCGCCTGGCCCCTGAGCATCTCACCAAATGCCTCTCTTAATTCCGAATCGCAGATCCAGGCCTTGCTGGCTGCATCAGCAAAATGCCGGCTTTTGAACAGTCGCAGCTTCATAGGCATCCCTTCCCCCACGAACATACCACCTGGTGGTATAGATTAGAAATAGGGCTTACAAAAAATCTTTGCGCCCTACCGGCACTCCCTGCCGGTGCCCGCCAAAAAAGCCATTTTTCTCGATGGGCCTCAAGCGTCCTTTTCAATCCAGAAATTACACACAAAAAAACGCCCCCAGCCAAAACAATCAGGCTGGAGGCGCTGCGTATACCGCGAGACGGTTCAGGAATAAGGGTTAAACAGCGATGCCCTTGCGGCATTGCAGTTGGGCTGTGTGCACACGGGAAAAAGCACGGGCCAGGCGCAGTAGCATTTCGTCAATATTGCTCTTGCTTACCGTCAGCGCCGGGGTGAAACGCAGGCAGTCGGGTTGGGGGGCTTTGAGGATAAGGCCCTCATACAGTGCCGCCTTTACCACCGCATCTGCCGAATCATCTGACAAGCTCAGGCCCAACAACAGGCCCTGGCCCCGCAGTTCGCCCTGGCCATAGCGGTGGGCAAGCCGCGCCAGGCCTTCGCTCAGGTATTGGCTGGTATCACGTACGTGTTCGAGAAAGCCATGCCCCAGCACGTTATCGAGCACGGCAACTCCAGCGGCCGCCATCAGGGCATTGCCGTGATGGGTGCCTTCCAACTCACCGATTTCAAAGCAGCAGGCTTTGCCGCGAGCCAGCAGCGCAGCCAATGGCACTCCGCCACCCAGGCCTTTGCCCAAGGCGACGATATCGGCGCGCACGCCGTAGCGCTGTTCGGCCAGCAAGGTGCCGCAACGGCCCATCCCAGTCTGTACTTCATCAAGAATCAGCAGAATGCCCAACTCCCGGCACAGCCGCTCCACACCCTTGAGGTAATGCTCGGTGGCCGGGATGACGCCGGCTTCGCCCTGGATCGGTTCCAGCATGATCGCGACGGTTTGTGCGTCGACCGCGGCATGCAGGGCGGGCAGGTCATTGAACGGTACGTGGCAGAAGCCTGGCAGTTGTGGCTCGAAACGATTGTCGCCAGAGGCCGCCAGCGTTGCCAGGCTGCGACCGTGACTGGCGTTGCCAGCGGTAATAATGCGATAGGCGCCACCACGGTGCAGTTGGCCCCACTTGCGCGCCAACTTGATGGCTGCCTCGCAGGCTTCCGCACCGCTGTTGAGCAGGTAGGCCTGGTCGCTGCCGGTGCTGTGGCACAGGCGGTCCACCAGGTTCAGTTGGCTGCGGTTGTGCAGCCCTATGCCAGGGTTGATCAGGGATTGCGCCTGGTCAGCCAATGCACGCACCAATATCGAAGGGCTGTGGCCAAGGCTGTTGGCCGCACCGCCCTGGGCAAAGTCGAGGTAGACACGGTCTTCGCTGTCCCATAGCCAGGAACCCTGGCCGCGTACGAAAACCTGCGGAGGGCGGGCCACTGTGGGCATCAGGGATTGACTGGAAAGCTCATCACGCAGCATCGGAGTTTTTGCGTCCAGTAACAGATCATCCAGGCTCGGTGCCGGGCGGCGCAGGTTGAAAAGGTTCATGCCTGCACACCCAGCAGGTTGTTGGCAACCCTGGATTGGCGGGAGTTCGGCAAATCGTTTTTTGCCTTGCCTATGTAAACAGCATCGCTGTAAACGGTATTCATCTCGCGTCTTGGCCCTGTAAGCCCTGTGAATAGGCGCTAGACTAGGCGCCTTGGGGGCGTACAGCCATTTCGATTTTCCAGCTTTTTCGATAAGCATTACTTATGGATTTCAAGCAACTGCGTTATTTCGTCGCGGTGTACGAAGAAGGCCATGTCGGCCGGGCCGCAGAGCGCTTGTCGATCTCCCAGCCGGCGCTGTCGCAGCAGATCCGCCAGTTGGAGCAGCACCTCGATGTAAGCCTGTTCGAACGCAGCAGCAAACGCCTGTTGCCGACCCTGGCTGCCCACACCTTGTACAACCACGCCTTGCCGTTGCTCGACGGTATGCAGCAAGCCGTCGAGGCGCTGCGCCACTTCAAAGGCCAGGCGCTACGGACCCTGGCCATCGGTGTGCTGCAAACCGTGCATACCAGCCTGGTCCCGCAGATGCTGGAACGGGTACGCAAGGCCCAGCCACATCTGGTGGTGCAGATCTATGAGCTGACGGGCCTGGAGATCGAACGTCGCCTGCTCAATGGCTCGCTGGACATTGGCATCAGTTACCTGCCGGCCCGCCAACCCGGCTTACACGGCGTGTTGCTGTATGAAGATGAACTGAAAGTAGTCATCCCAGCCGACCACCCTCTGCGTGAATTCAAGAAGGTTTCCCTCAAGCAAGCTGCGGAATTGCCCATGCTGTTGCTGGGGGAAGAATTCCAGATCAGGCAAATCTGGCAGGCGCAACTGGCGAACCTGGGGCGCCGGCCACAGGTCCAGGCTGAACTGAACACCATGGTGGGGATTCTCGACAGCCTGCCCCATACCCGGCTGGCGACGGTACTGCCCGGTCGATCACAGGATGAACACAGCAGCCAGGCGCTATTGTGGAAGCCCTTGAGTGAGCCACGGGTGCCGCTGAAAGTGGGTTTGGTGTGTCGGGATGTGCAACGTCAGCAAGCGACGCTGGAATTGCTGCGCACCTTGCTCGAAGACGTAATGAATGGTCCCCACGGGCCGACGGCCACGGTAGACGGGCTGGCCTGAACTTTTTCGCGGGCAATAAGAAAACCCCGCCGAAGCGGGGCTTTGCAGACTGTTTCCCTGACATCCATTTCACTCCGCCATCCTGGCAGAATCCTACGTGTCCCTGTTGTTGCTTTGCGCTTCCTGCGCGACGTCCATGTGAAGTAGATTAGCTGTGGATCCAATCTGGCGATAGAGGACGATTAGCAGTACGTCATGTAAGAGAATGCTTACACGTGCTCCACCGATTAGAACTGCGCTTCGTCCAGCAAGAACAGCGATTCACTGCCGGCCTTCACGGAGGCGCTCAGGGAGTGAATACGCGGCAGCAGGCGAGCGAAGTAGAAGCGCGCCGTCCCCAGTTTGCTGGCGTAGAAGTCTTCCTCGTTCTCTTTGCCCAAGGCAGCCTTGGCCATCAAGGCCCACATATAGGCATAGGCCATGTAGCCAAAGGCATGCAGATACTCCACCGAGGCCGCACCGATTTCATTGGGGTTGGTCTTGGCACGATCCAGCACCCAGGCAGTCAAGGTGTCGAGTTCGTCCACCGCAGCGCTCAGGGGCTGGGTGAACTCAGACAGGTCGCTGCTGGCCGTGGCGATGAAGTGACGGATCTCATCGGCAAACAGGGTGTAGAACGCCCCGCCGCTGCCAACGATCTTGCGCCCCATCAAGTCCAGCGCCTGGATGCCATTGGTGCCTTCGTAGATCTGGGTGATGCGCACATCACGCACCAACTGCTCCTGGCCCCACTCACGAATGTAGCCATGACCGCCGAAGATCTGCTGGCCGTGCACGGTAGTTTCCAGGCCCAGGTCGGTGAGGAATGCCTTGGATACCGGGGTCAGCAGCGCCACCAGGTCATCCGCGCGCTTGCGGGTCGCGGCGTCTTCGCTGAACTTGGCGGTGTCCAGTTGCATCGCCACATAAGTGGAAAACGCACGGCCGCCTTCGTTCGCCGCCTTCATGGTCAGCAACATGCGGCGCACGTCAGGGTGGTTGATGATCGGGTCGGCGATCTTGTCCTTGGCCTTGGGGCCAGTCGGCGAACGGCTTTGCAGGCGGTCACGGGCGTATTCCACAGCATTCTGGTAAGAGCGCTCGCCGGTCGCCAGGCCCTGGATGCCGACGCCCAGGCGCTCGTAGTTCATCATGGTGAACATCGCCGCCAGGCCACGGTTCGGCTCGCCGACCAGGTAGCCAACGGCGTCGTCGAAGTTCATCACACAAGTGGCGGAGGCCTGGATGCCCATCTTGTGTTCGATCGAACCACAGGTCACCGGATTGCGTGCGCCCAGGCTGCCATCGGCATTGACCATGAACTTGGGCACCAGGAACAGCGAGATGCCCTTGGGACCCGCTGGAGCGTCCGGCAACTTGGCCAGCACCAGGTGGATGATGTTTTCGGTGAGGTCGTGCTCGCCACCGGTGATAAAGATCTTGGTCCCGCTGACCTTGTAGGAACCGTCCGCCTGGGGCTCGGCCTTAGTACGAATAATCCCCAGATCGGTACCGGCATGGGGCTCGGTCAGGCACATGGAACCGGCCCACACGCCCGCGTACATGTTCGGCAGGTAAGTGGCTTTGAGTTCGTCGCTAGCGTGGGTGTTGATCGACACGCAGGCGCCGGACGTCAGCATCGGGTACAGGCCAAACGCCAGGCCCGAGGAGTTGATCATTTCTTCAACCTGGGCCGACACGGCCTTGGGCATGCCCATGCCACCATAGGCAGGATCGCCACCCACGCCCACCCAGCCGCCTTCGGCATAGGTCTTGTAGGCTGCGGGGAATCCGGCCGGAGTGGTGACCACGCCATTGTCCCAGCGGCAACCTTCCTCGTCGCCGCTGCGGCTCAACGGGGCGATGGTCTTGGCGGTTACTTTGCCGGCTTCTTCAAGAATCGCCTCGACGGTTTCAGCATCCACGGTCTCGGCCAGGGCCGGCAATTGCGCCCACAGCTTGGCAACCTCGAATACTTCGTTGAGGACGAAGCGCATATCGCGCAGCGGCGCTTTGTAGTCAGCCATGGCAAACCTCGTGAGAACGTTAAAAGTGATTCGGTAGGATCGGTTTCACAGACCCGGAGTGTAACCGAACAACTTTTGTGACACATAGGGTCTGCTTGTGACCAATTGGTATTTCACAGTCACACCACCGATTCCTACAAGGCGAACAGTTCGGCAGGCAGGCTCATCAAGCAATCACTGCCCGCCTCCACCGCCGCCCGATGAGCACTGGTGCGCGGCAACAGACGCTTGAAGTAAAACTCGCAGGTCGCCAACTTGCCACGGGCGTAGTCCGCATCGCCTTGGCCTGCATCCAACTGCGCCTGGGCCACCAGGGCCATGCGCAGCCACAGGTAGGCATGGATGATGTAACCGCTGTACATCAAGTAATCCAGGGCCGCCGCGCCGACTTCATCGGGATTTTTCATCGCGGCCATGCCGACTTTGGTCGTCAACTCGCCCCATTGTTGGTTCAGCTCATTGAGCTGCGCGACCTGGGTCTTGAGTTGCGGGTGTTCGGCATTCGCCGCGCAAAACTTATGCACGATTTTGGTGAAGCCGCGCAGCAACTTGCCCTGGCTGCCCAACACCTTGCGCCCCAGCAAATCCAGGGCCTGGATCCCATTGGTGCCTTCGTAGATCGGCGCGATCCGGCAGTCGCGCACTAACTGTTCCATGCCCCACTCGCGGATAAAACCGTGGCCACCAAACACCTGCATACCGTGGTTGGTCACCTCAAGCCCGGTTTCGGTCATAAAGGCTTTGCAGATCGGGGTGAGGAACGCCAACAGGTCTTCGGCCTGCTGGCGCTGCTGCGGGTCATCGCTCTGGTGCGCGGTGTCCAGCAGTTGCGCGGTGAAGTAAGTCAGGGCGCGGTTACCTTCGTTGAAGGCTTTCATGGTCAGCAACATGCGCCGCACATCGGGATGCACGATGATCGGGTCTGCCGGTTTATCCGGGGCCTTGGCGCCGGTCAGGGCGCGCATCTGCAAACGGTCATTGGCGTACTGGATCGCGCCCTGGAAGCTCGCCTCACCCAGGCACAACCCCTGCATGCCCGTGCCCAGGCGCGCATGGTTCATCATGGTGAACATGCAGTTCAGGCCCTTGTTGGCCTCGCCGATCAGATAACCCTCGGCACCATCGAAGTTCAGCACGCAGGTGGCCGAGGCCTTGATCCCCATCTTGTGCTCGATGGAACCGCAACTGACCCCATTGCGTGCGCCGGAACCGGCGAGGAACTTGGGCACGATAAACAGCGAAATACCCTTAGTGCCAGCAGGCGCGTCCGGCAACTTGGCCAACACCAGGTGGATGATGTTGTCGCTCATATCGTGCTCACCGGCGGAGATGAAGATCTTGCTGCCGGTCACCGCGTAGCTGCCGTTGGCCTGGGGCACGGCGCGGGTCTTGATGATGCCAAGGTCCGTGCCGCAATGGGCTTCGGTCAGGCACATGGTGCCCGTCCACTGGCCGGCAGTGAGCTTGGTCAGGTAAGTGTCTTTCTGCGCTTGGGTGCCGTGGGCGTGGATCGCTGACATGGCGCCGTGGGTCAGGCCGGGGTACATGCCCCAGGAGGTGTTGCTGGAGCCAATCATCTCGCTGAGCACCAAGCCCAGGGACGATGGTAGGCCTTGACCGCCGTAGGCCGGATCCGCCGCCAGGCCGTGCCAGCCGCCTTCGACGTATTGCGCGAAGGCTTCCTTGAAGCCTTTAGGTGTGGTCACCACGCCATTGTCGAAATGGCAGCCCTCTTCATCACCCGGGCGATTCAACGGTGCAAGCACGTTTTCGCAGAACCTGGCGCCTTCTTCAAGGATCGCGCTGACCATGTCCGGGCTGGCCTCGGTGGCGCCCAGGGCCGCGTAGTGAGCAGGGAAATCAAACACGTGATCGATCAGAAAGCGCATGTCGCGCAGGGGAGCTTTATAGGCAGGCATGGTGATGTCTCCGGCGGCAGATGGCTTCAACCTACTGCCGCCGGTGGTCCCGGACAATCACTGTACAGCCGCTGAATACACCACCATCACTCAACCGGCAGCGCCCTGCATGCGCACCGCACCACGGCGGTTCTGGCCGGCTGCCACCACGCAGTTACGCCCGGCCCCCTTGGCGTTGTAAAGCGCCTGGTCAGCAGACTTGAGCACTTCTTCCGGGGTGCGCTGCTCGACCTGGCGCTCGGCGACGCCGATGCTCACGGTCACCGACACGCTGGACGCCCCCGAACCCGAACGGCGCTGGCGCCCTTGATAATCGTCCTGGGGGCGGCTGTCCGGGTTACGCAACTTGATGTGGTAATTGGCAATGATCTCGCGGATTTCTTCCAGGTGCGGCAGGCATTCATCCAGGGTCTTGCCGGCAAATACCACGGCAAACTCTTCGCCGCCATACCGATAGGCCCGGCCACCGCCGCTGACTTTCGACAGTTTGCTGGCCACCAGCCGCAGCACCTGGTCGCCGACATCGTGACCATGGGTGTCGTTGAAGCGCTTGAAGTGGTCGACGTCGCTCATCGCCAGCACATAGTTGCGCCCCAGGCGCTGCATGCGCTCGTTGAGGGCGCGACGCCCCGGCAGGCCGGTGAGCTCATCGCGAAAGGCCATTTGATAGGCCTCATGGGACACACCCGCGGCGATCATCAACATCACCTGGCTGCACATGATGTTCAGGGTGAACGGCAGGATAAAGGTCTGCGGCAACATCCAGAACATCCCCAGCAACCCCACCAACTGCGCGGCATGCAACGGCCGCGGCTCACGCCAGTACTGGGCTGCCAGGGCGACAAAGCCCAACAGGAACATCGGGTACGACAGCTGGATCAAGCTCATCCACGCGCCATGCAACGCCGGCCAGCGAATCTCTGCCAACCAGTTGAGCAACGGTCCCGGGTAACTTTGCTCCAGGCCCAACGCAACGCTGCCTACGGCAAGCAGCACCGCACAGCGTGCGACAAAGTCGCGGAACAGGTGAGTTTTTTCCTGCCAAAGGGCATAGATGCTGAACAGCATCGGCAAGAGCAGGCACACCAGATGGAACACCACGGCGGCGTCTTCGCGCACGCGGCCATGGTCGCGATAGAAATCGGTCTGGGTATCCAGAAGAAAGTAAGCGACGTACACCGTGACCATCAGGAACAGCTCACGCTGGCGGCGGTACACCGCGCAATAAGCGCCGCCCAGCAGCAACACCAGGGTTGGCAGCACATTGAACAGCGAGGTGAAGAAGACGTTGAGGTCCTTGACGTAAGCAGCCGACAACCCCGCCAGCAATAACAGCAACGACGGTAGGAAATGACTGAAACGTACAGCAGACGCGCGCGACAAGGGTAAAGCTCCGACCCACAAAATAGATGGCACAGTGCCTTCACTGTTCACAGTTAAGCACACTCAATGTGACCTGTATCACATTGCCATCACTGTAACGGCAGCAACGGGCAATCCCTGAGCGCGCCACTCAGGTTTTTTCACCCGCCCACAAAAAAGCCGCCGCTCCCGAAAGAGCGGCGGCCTTGTAGTGAACCCGCCGGGGCTTAGTAGCCCAGGTCGAAGTTCTCTTCTTTCATGTCCATCAGGTTGTTGGCACCCGACAGCATGGTCGCTACGTGGGTACGGGTACGCGGCAGGATGCGCTGGAAGTAGAAGCGCGCAGTCTGCAGCTTGGCAGTGTAGAAGCCTTCTTCGCTGGTGCCGGCAGCCAGTTTTTCGGCAGCCAGGCGCGCCATGTCGGCCCAGAAGTAAGCCAGGCAGGCATAACCGGAGTACATCAGGTAGTCCACGGAGGCGGCACCGACTTCTTCACGGTCCTTCATGGCAGCCATGCCGACCTTCATGGTCAACTCGCCCCATTCCTTGTTCAGTGCAGCCAACGGCGCGACGAACTCGCTGACCGCTGCGTTGCCTTCGTTGGCCTGGCAGAACTTGTGCACGATCTTGGTGAAGCCCTTGAGCGCTTCGCCTTGAGTCATCAGCACTTTACGACCGAGCAGGTCCAGGGCCTGGATGCCGGTGGTGCCTTCGTACAACATCGAGATGCGGCTGTCGCGAAC
Organism: Pseudomonas hygromyciniae; assembly: GCF_016925675.1. Taxonomy (NCBI): domain Bacteria; kingdom Pseudomonadati; phylum Pseudomonadota; class Gammaproteobacteria; order Pseudomonadales; family Pseudomonadaceae; genus Pseudomonas; species Pseudomonas hygromyciniae. The sequence goes on from NZ_CP070506.1 coordinate 5,494,612, forward strand.
GTTCTGCTCCATGCCCCACTCGGCGATGAAGCCGTGGCCGCCGTAGATCTGTACGCCATGGTTAGCAGATTCAAAACCGACTTCGGTCATGAACGCCTTGGCGATTGGGGTCATGAAGGCCAGCAGCGCGTCAGCCTGTTTCTTGGCTTCGTCGTCGGTGCCGTACTTAACGATGTCCACTTGCTTGGCGGTGAAGTACACCATCGCACGGTTGCCTTCGGCGAAGGCTTTCATGGTCAGCAGCATACGGCGTACATCGGGGTGCACGATGATCGGGTCAGCGGCCTTGTCCGGCGCTTTCGGGCCAGTCAGGGAACGCATTTGCAGACGGTCACGCGCATATTTCAAGCCACCCTGGAAACCGATCTCGGCGTGGGACAGACCTTGCAGCGCAGTGCCCAGGCGAGCGGTGTTCATAAAGGTGAACATGCAGTTCAGGCCTTTGTTCGCCGGGCCGATCAGGTAACCGGTGGCCGCGTCGAAGTTCATCACGCAGGTGGCGTTGCCGTGGATACCCATCTTGTGTTCCAGGGAGCCACAGGACACCGCGTTGCGCTCACCCACCGAACCATCGGCGTTGGGCAGGAACTTAGGCACGATAAACAGCGAAATGCCTTTGGTGCCAGCCGGAGCATCCGGCAGGCGGGCCAGTACGATGTGGACGATGTTGTCGGCCATGTCGTGTTCACCGGCCGAGATGAAGATCTTGGTCCCGGAGACTTTGTAGGAACCGTCGGCCTGAGGTTCGGCCTTGGTACGCAGCATGCCCAGGTCGGTGCCGCAGTGTGGCTCAGTGAGGCACATGGTGCCGGTCCACTCGCCCGAGACCAGTTTGGTCAGGTAGGCGTCCTGCTGCTCAGGGGTACCGTGCTCGGAAATGGTGTTCATCGCGCCATGGGACAGGCCTGGGTACATGCCCCACGACCAGTTGGCTTCACCGACCATCTCGCTGACGGCCAGGCCCAGGGATTCCGGCAGGCCTTGGCCGCCGTGCGCCACGTCGTGGGCCAGGCTCGGCCAGCCGCCTTCGACGAATTGTTTGTAGGCTTCTTTGAAACCAGTAGGGGTTTTAACGCCTGACTCGCTCCAGGTGCACCCTTCGATGTCACCGACGCGGTTCAACGGGGCCAGCACTTGCTCACAAAACTTGGCGCCTTCTTCGAGAATGGCGTCAACCATGTCTGGAGTAGCGTCCTGGCAAGCCGGCAGGCTCTGATAGTGCGCTTCGTAGCCGAGCAGTTCGTCACGAACGAAGCGAATATCACGCAAGGGGGCCTTGTAGTCAGGCATAGCGATAAACCTCTGCTGATGTATCTGGAATGAACAACCGCGTGGATTTGTTGTAGCGGTCAAACAGTTGTTTGAAACATACGTTTACGCCCTATCCTTGTCAAGCGCCCCGCAGATGCCGTTTGTCATGACGCAGGTCAACGTCACGCACGACAAGGCCTGCAGCGTGATGCCGCATGGCATGTCAAAGATTGGGAGATAGGTGTGTTGATGAAGTCGGGGGTAGCAAGAGGCTTGTCGTGGCGAGGGGGCTCGTCCCCCGCTGGGCTGCGAAGCAGCCCCAATAAGACACACCGAGACTTATCAGATACACCGAGGTGGCAGGTTTTGGGGCCGCTTCGCAGCCCAACGGGGGACGAGCCCCCTCGCCACAATGAGCCCGTCGATCAGGCGTAGGTGTCGATCAACGTGCCGAGCATTTCGTCGGAAGCCTTGGCGACTTTCGCGCCCAGCTCCACCTGGAACTTGCCTTCGGCCAGTTCCAGCATATTGCTCGCCGAGTCGGTCGGCTGGCCGCGGTTGACTGCCTGCAAGCGGTCATTCTGGGCGTCCGAAGGCTGGCTGGTGGCAGCACTGGCGATTTTGCCGGCGGCCTGGTCGACGCGGTTCTGACCGGCCTGAATAGTGCTCAGGCCTGAATAAAACGCACTGCTTCCAGAGATTTCCATGGCGTAAACCTGCCTTGCAATAAATCGTGAATCCTTATTGAAGCAGACAATCTGGCAAAAGGCCCGTCAATAACACTAATGGCATAATGCCCTATCCCTAGGAAAAACTAATCGAGCAAGTCCAACTGCAGGTACTCGGCCACCGCTTCGGCCGTGGGCTGCTTGAGCCGTGGCACGCGGCCCAGGCACGGTGCCGGCAGGCGTTCGGCCAAGGTGGCAAGGTTTTCTTCCAGACGGGAGGTCTTGGGGTCGATGATATTGGCCACCCATCCCACCAGCGGCAAACCGTCCCGGGCGATGGCTTCGGCGCTGAGCAGCGCATGATTGATACACCCCAGGCGCACACCCACCACCAGGATCACCGGTAACTGCAAGGCCTTGGCCAGATCCGACAGGTTGTCCTGATCGGCCAGCGGCACGCGCCAGCCACCAGCGCCTTCGATCAGGGTGAAGTCCGCTTGTTTGTCGAGGATGTGCTGCATCGGCTTGAGCAGGGCTTGCACGGTCAGCGCCACACCGGCTTCGCGGGCCGCCAGGTGTGGCGCGATGGCGGGCTCAAAGGCCAGCGGATTGACTTCAGCATAGGCCAGCGGCAACGAGCACTCCGCCAGCAAGGCCAGGGCATCGGCGTTGCGCAAGCCCCGTGGGGTCACTTCGCAGCCCGAGGCCACCGGTTTGCCGGCAGCGGTGCTCTTGCCTGCCTGTCGAGCCGCGTGCAACAGGCCCGCGGCGACGGTGGTCTTGCCGACATCGGTGTCGGTGCCCGTGATGAAATAGGCAGCGCTCATAAGGGTTTCTCCAATACGGCGTACACGACTTGATAGGTTGCTGGCAGGCCCTGGACTTGGCGCAACTGCTCGTAGGCCTGCACCAATGCAACAATCCGCGCGCGGCCTGTCAAGCCACCTGGGCGCCCCGGGTTGATATTGTGGGCCCCCAATGCTTTCAATTCGTGGGTCAGGCTGCGTACATCCGGATAATGCAGCACGTGGGGGCGCTGCTCCAGGCTCACCACGCGCAAGCCACTGGCAGCGCACTGCTGTTGGTACGTGCTGAACGGGCGAAAACGGTTGACGTGAACCATGGCGTCGGCCGCCCGCCAACTGTCGCGCAACTCATCCAGGGTGCCGACGCACAGGCTGGCAAACGCCAGCACGCCACCGGGCTGCAACACCCGCTGGGCCTCACTGAGCACCGCCGTGAAGTCAGCACACCACTGCACCGCCAGGCTGGAGAAGATCAACTCGCAACTACCGTCCTGCAACGGTAAACGCTCGGCATCCCCGGCGATAAAGTGCTCGGCACCGCCCAAGGGCTGCGCGTGGCTGAGCATACCTTCGGCGATATCCAGCGCCAGGCCTTGGCCCTGCGGGAACGTTCTATTCAATTGGCGGCTGAAAAATCCGGTACCGCAGCCCAGATCCAGCCAGCGCCGGGGCATCAACGCCGATGGCAAGCGCCCGAGCAACTCGCCGCCCACGTCACGCTGCAACGCGGCGACACTGTCGTAACTGGCCGCCGCCTTGGAAAACGATGCCGCGACCTGGCGTTTGTCGGGCAAGGCGCCCGGCAATGGAGGATGGGACAAGTCAGTCATCGCCGCACTCATGCAAAAAAGCCTGGATCGCCCCCGCCACTCCGTGGGGGTTGTCCAGTAGGAAAGCGTGCCCGGCCTGTTCAATCAGACCGACCTCAACATCGGGCAATAACTTCAGCAGTTCAGTGGCGGCTTCACAGGGCACCAACTCATCGAGACCGGCGAACAGATGCAACTGCGGGCCGCGAAAAGCCTGCAAGGCCTCGCGGGTATCCAGTTGCGCAAGCAGTTCAAGACCGCTCATCAACGCGCCGGACGGCGTGTGCGGCGCGCCGCTGACCAACAAACGCGCCAGCCCGCGAGGGTCTTCGGCACCTTTGCCACACAACAGGCCGAAGCGCTTTAGGGTGACCTGGGAATCGGCGTGGCAGCCGGCGAGGAAGGCATCGAAGGTCTGCGCAGGCATAGCGCTAGGCCAACCATCGTGGGCGACAAAACACGGATTGCTCGCCAGGGTCAGCAACCCGCAGCACCGTTCGCCACGTCGCGCCGCCAATTCAGAGGCCAGCATGCCGCCGAGGGACCAGCCGCCAAGCCAGGCGTTATCCGGCAATGTGGCGTCGAGTTCATCCAGCCATTCGCCGAGGTCACTGGCCTCCAGCGCCGGCAAAGGCTCGATGTGTACGTGCAGGTGTTCGTCCAGCCCCTGCAATGCGGCGGCCAAAGGCTCCAGCGGCGATACGCCGAGCCCCCAGCCGGGCAGCAATATCAGTCGATCACGCATGGTCGAGCTCCAGGGCGCCTAGCAAGCGGAAACACTCCTCCAATGCGCTTAACAATAGCTGCACCTGCGCCTCGCTGTGGGCCGCCGTCAATGTCACGCGCAAACGGGCGCTGCCGACGGGCACAGTGGGTGGACGGATGGCCGTGACCATAATCCCGCGCTCGCGCAGCATCTGTGACAGGCGCACCGCCCGAGCGCTGTCGCCAATCATGATCGGCTGGATCGGTGTGAAGCTGTCCATTAGCTCTAGACCGATCTGCTCGGCTCCCCGGCGGAACTGACGGATCAGCATGTGCAAATGCTCACGCCGCCAATGCTCACTGCGCAGCAGCTCCAGGCTCTTCAATGTGGCGCAGGCCAGCGCCGGCGGTTGGCTGGTGGTGTAGATATACGGGCGGGCGAATTGGATCAGGCTTTCGATCAGTTCCTCGCTGCCAGCAACAAACGCCCCGGCGGTACCGAAGGCCTTGCCCAGGGTGCCGACCAACACCGGCACATCCTCCTGGCCCAGGCCGAAATGCTCGACGATCCCGCCGCCCGTGGCGCCCAGCGGCCCGAAGCCATGGGCATCATCCACCATCAGCCAGGCGCCCTTGGCCCGGGTTTCGCGAGCCAGGGCCGGCAGGTCGGCGAGGTTGCCGTCCATGCTGAACACGCCGTCGGTGACTACCAGGGTATTGCCGCAAGCTCTTTCCAGGCGCTTGGCCAGGCTGACCGCATCGTTGTGCAGATAGCGATTGAAACGCGCACCAGACAGCAAGCCCGCATCCAGCAGCGAGGCATGGTTGAGCCGGTCTTCGAGTACCGTATCGCCCTGCCCGACCAGTGCGGTGACGGCACCGAGGTTGGCCATATAACCGGTGGTAAACAGCAGCGCACGCGGGCGCCCGGTGAACTCGGCCAGCGCCTCCTCCAATTCATGGTGTGGCGTACTGTGGCCGACGACCAGGTGCGAGGCGCCTCCACCCACGCCCCAGCGGGCAGCCCCGGCCTGCCAGGCCTCGATGACTTGCGGATGATTGGCCAGGCCCAGGTAGTCGTTATTGCAAAAGGCCAATAGCGGTTGGCCGTCCACCACCACCTGCGGACCCTGGGGACTTTGCAGCAGCGGGCGTTGGCGATAGAGATGTTCTGTACGGCGGGCAGCGAGGCGCGCGGCGAGATCGAATGACATGCTGGCCTCGGATTTAGCGGTTGAACTCGATCAAACATGTGGGAGCAGGCTTGCCCGCTCCCACATTTGGATGGCATTTCAATCAGACGACAGCGTTGTAGAACTGCTCGCTGCTTTTCTGCTCGACCAACGCCTGCTCAATCGCCGCCTGGTGCACTTCATCAGCATGCTCTTCACCGGCTTGCGGCAGGATGCCCAGGCGTGAGAACAGTTGCATGTCCTTGTCGGCCTGCGGGTTGGCGGTGGTCAGCAACTTGTCGCCGTAGAAAATCGAGTTGGCACCGGCAAAGAACGCCAAAGCCTGCATCTGCTCGTTCATCGCTTCACGGCCGGCGGACAGCCGCACATGGGATTGCGGCATCAGGATGCGCGCCACGGCGAGCATGCGGATAAAGTCGAACGGGTCGATATCCTCGGCATTCTCCAGGGGCGTACCGGCCACCTTCACCAGCATGTTGATCGGCACCGATTCCGGATGCTCCGGCAGGTTGGCCAACTGGATCAGCAGGTTGGCGCGGTCGTCGAGGGATTCGCCCATGCCGAGGATACCGCCCGAGCAGATCTTCATCCCCGAATCACGTACATACGCCAGGGTTTGCAGGCGTTCGCTGTAGGTGCGGGTGGTGATGATCGAGCCGTAGAACTCCGGCGACGTGTCCAGGTTGTGGTTGTAGTAGTCCAGGCCGGCCTGGGCCAGCGCCTCTGTCTGCTCCTGGTCCAGACGACCAAGGGTCATGCAGGTTTCCAGGCCCAAGGCCTTCACGCCTTTGACCATCTGCAAGACATAAGGCATGTCTTTGGCCGACGGGTGCTTCCAGGCGGCGCCCATGCAGAAACGGGTCGAACCGATGGCCTTGGCGCGTGCAGCCTCTTCGAGGACCTTCTGCACTTCCATCAGCTTCTCTTTTTCCAGGCCGGTGTTGTAGTGGCCCGACTGCGGACAATATTTGCAATCTTCCGGACAGGCGCCAGTCTTGATCGACAACAAGGTAGACACCTGCACCCGATTGGCATCGAAATGCGCGCGGTGCACGGTCTGCGCCTGGAACAACAGGTCATTGAACGGCTGGACGAACAGGGCTTTGACTTCGGCCAAAGACCAATCGTGACGCAAGGTGGCAGTGAGGCTGGCGCTCATGGGCGATTCCTTGTTTATGCTTGGGCAAGCGCTGTGGGAGGGCAATACCCACAGGCACGACACGGATGCCCGGCATATTTAAGGAAGATTCATGCACTGTCAACCTGACTACAAACACAAGGTTTACATATGGTTAAAAAACAACCAGGCCTGCCTAATCTGCGATGAGCCGACTGATTCGCCGTCTACGGTGTGCAACGTCTGCGAAATCGAGCTGCCGTGGCTGACCGACTGCTGCCAAGTGTGTGCCCTGCCGTTGCCAATGAGCGGGCTGGTCTGTGGCCAATGCCAGCAGTCACCGCCTGCGTTTAAACAGGTCGCGGCGCCCTGGACCTATAGCTTTCCGGTGGACAGCCTGATCAACCGCTTCAAGCACCAGGCCAAATGGCCCCTGGGGCATCTGCTGGCAAGCCTGCTGGGGCAATGCCTGCAAGACCGCTTCGACAACGCCGAACTGGCACGCCCCGACCGCTTGCTTGCGGTGCCGATGGCCGCCAAACGCCTGCGCCAACGCGGCTACAACCAGGCCGCCATGCTCGCCCGCTGGCTGAGCCGGGACCTTGACCTGCCCGTGGATGAACAACTGCTGCTGCGCCCCCACGACACCATCGCCCAACAGCAACTGGACGCCAGGCAACGCCAGCGCAACCTGCTCAAGGCCTTTGCCCTGGCCCCGGGCGCGCAGGTACAGGGCCAGCACCTGGCGCTGGTGGACGACGTACTGACCACCGGCGCCACCGCCCACAGCCTGGCCCGCCTGCTGATAGATGCCGGCGCGCGTCAGGTCGATGTGTACTGCCTGGCGCGCACGCCCAAGCCCGGCACATGACTTGACTCTGGCGGCGCCTGCCCGCAACGTCCCGGGTATTCCAAGCCAGTGTGCAGCCGTTCGCCATGCCTTTACCGTCTCTGTTGAGCCAACATATCGTCCGTCGCCCCCAGCGTATCGCCTTGCTACAACATATCGCCGAGCAGGGCTCCATCACCCGTGCCGCGAAAAGCGCCGGCTTGAGCTACAAGGCCGCGTGGGATGCCATCGATGAACTGAACAACCTGGCGCAAAAGCCTCTGGTTGAACGCAGCGTCGGCGGCAAAGGCGGCGGCGGTGCGCGGCTCTCGGCAGAAGGTGAACGGGTGTTGCGCCTGTATCAGCGCCTGCAGACCCTGCAGGCCCAGGTGCTGGAGGGCGCCGAAGACGCCAGCGACTTCAACCTGCTGGGCCGCCTGATGCTGCGCACCAGCGCGCGCAACCAATTGCATGGCCAAGTGATCCGCATCGACAGCCATGGCCGCAATGATCGGGTGCGACTGGAACTGGCCGGTAGCTTGACCCTCGACGCGCAGATCACCCATGACAGCACCCTGCGCCTGGAACTGGAAATCGGCACTGAGGTGGTAGCGTTGATCAAGGCCGGCTGGCTGGAGCTGATCGCTGCAGACCAAGCGCCGACGCCTGGATTTAACTGCATGGGCGGCGTGGTCGAGGCGATTCTTGATGCCGATGATGGCCCCAGCGAGGTGCGCATCGCCTTGCCCAGCGGCCTGGTGCTGTGTGCGCTAGCGGCGCCCGAGCAGCTCAAGGCGCTGGGGGCGGGTGAAGGCACGCTGGTTCAGGTGCAGTTTGCGCCGAGCAATGTGCTGTTGGGCACGCCGGTTTAGATGATCTTTAGGGCCTCATCGCGGCATAGGCACCTACACAACTTTCAGACACTGACGCCCCCCCCTGTGGCGAGCGGGCTTGCCCCGCGTTGGGCTGCGAAGCAGCCCCAAAACCAGCCGCTACGGATTATCTGATACACCGCATTCGGCTGATGGGGGCTGCTTTGCAGCCCAGCGCGGGGCAAACCCGCTCGCCACAACAACAACAACAACAACAACAACAACAGCACTGCCCGCTTGGATTTATGGGTTACGGCAACATTGTGTAGGTACCGACGCTCACCGCGGGCACACACACCACCTATCCAAGGCCCGGTGCGCTACCATACCCGGCCGGACGCGGCGACCTGCTGCGCGCAGGAGTTCGCATGGCCCACCCGTTTGAAACATTGACCCCCGACCTGGTTCTCGACGCTGTCGAAAGCATCGGCTTCCTCAGCGACGCTCGCGTATTGGCCCTCAATAGCTACGAAAACCGTGTCTATCAAGTCGGCATCGAAGACTCCGAGCCGCTGATCGCCAAGTTCTACCGCCCCCAGCGCTGGACCAACGAGGCGATCCTCGAAGAACACCGTTTTACCTTTGAGCTGGCCGAGTGCGAAGTCCCAGTCGTCGCGCCGATGATCCATAACGGCGAAAGCCTGTTCGAACACGCGGGCTTTCGTTTCACCCTGTTCCCTCGCCGTGGTGGCCGGGCGCCAGAGCCGGGCAATCTCGATCAGTTGTACCGCCTTGGGCAGTTGCTCGGGCGCTTGCATGCGGTGGGCGCCACCCGCCCCTTCGAACACCGCGAAGCCCTGGGGGTGAAGAACTTCGGTCATGACTCCCTGAACACCTTGCTCGAAGGCAACTTCATTCCCAAGAGCCTGCTGCCTGCCTACGAATCCGTGGCCCGCGACCTGCTCAAGCGCGTGGAGGATGTGTACAGCGCCACGCCGCACAAGAACATCCGCATGCATGGCGACTGCCACCCCGGCAACATGATGTGCCGAGACGAAATGTTCCATATCGTCGACCTCGACGACTGCCGCATGGGCCCGGCGGTGCAGGATTTATGGATGATGCTGGCCGGCGATCGCCAGGAATGCCTGGGGCAACTGTCGGAGTTGATGGACGGCTACCAGGAATTCCACGATTTCGATCCTCGCGAACTGGCGCTGATCGAGCCTCTGCGCGCCCTGCGCCTGATGCACTACAGCGCCTGGCTGGCACGGCGCTGGGATGATCCGGCATTCCCCCACAGCTTCCCGTGGTTTGGCAGCGAGCGGTATTGGGGCGACCAGGTGCTGGCGCTGCGCGAGCAATTGTCGGCGCTCAACGAAGAACCCCTGAAGCTCTTCTAAGAAATCACCCGCGCTCATCAATGTAGGAGCGAGCTTGCTCGGGAAGATCGTTAACGATAACGCGGGAAACCTGACACCCAGCGGCGCCCTCAGGTTTTTCGCGAGCAAGCTCGTTCCTACAAAAAGCCAACCCATCGATAGACAAACTTCCTTACAATCACGGAATTGTTAGCTGCCTAAGCAAGGATTCTGCATGCAAGCCGCCAACCCGCGTCGCGGGTACATCCTGGGCCTGAGTGCCTACGTCATCTGGGGCCTGTTCCCGCTCTACTTCAAAGCCATCGCCAGCGTGCCGGCCGCCGAAATCATCGTCCATCGCGTGCTGTGGTCGGCGCTGTTCGGCGGTTTGCTGCTGATGGTGTGGAAACACCCCGGCTGGTGGCGCGAACTGCGGGACAACCCCAAGCGCCTGGCGATCCTGGCGTTGAGCGGCTCGCTGATCGCAGGCAACTGGCTGACCTATGTATGGTCGGTCAACAGTGGCCGCATGCTGGAAGCCAGCCTGGGTTACTACATCAACCCGCTGGTCAACGTGCTGCTGGGCATGCTGCTGCTCGGTGAACGCCTGCGGCGCCTGCAATGGGTTGCCGTCGGGCTGGCCGCCGTGGGTGTGGCGCAACAGGTATGGCAGGTGGGGAGTTTGCCGTGGGTGTCGCTGGTGCTGGCGTTGACCTTTGGTTTCTACGGCTTGATCCGCAAGCAGGCGCCGGTCAAGGCACTGCCGGGCCTGGTGGTGGAAACCTGGATGCTGGTGCCGATTGCCCTGGCGTGGCTGCTGCTCAACCCCACCGCCCATAGCGCCAATATGGCGTTCTGGAGCACATCCGAAGCCTGGTGGCTGGTGGCCGCAGGCCCGGTGACATTGATCCCGCTTGTGTGTTTCAACGCTGCCGCGCGGCACTTGCCGTACACCACGCTCGGTTTCCTGCAGTACTTGGCGCCGACCCTGGTGCTGCTGCAGGCGGTGCTGTTGTTCGACGAACACATGAGCCCCGCCAGCCTGGTGGCGTTCGTGTTTATCTGGGCTGGGCTTGCGGTCTACAGCATCGATGCGTGGCTGAGCCTGCGCAAACGCTGATCAAATAACGTACAAAACCCTGCAAGCCACAGCCGGCTTGGCTTGCAGGGTTTCACCCCAAGGTTACCCACAACCTGATCCCCGGCGTTTGTGCACAAGCCGTTGAAATTGCTCGTTTTTTGCTCAACGCGCCGCAAGCCCCGGCCGGCGTGGCCTGGCGCCGGGTCTCTACAGCTTATCCACAGGCCCATGCAAGATTTCCATGAACAACCCTGTGGACGGTTATTCCTCGCTGCGCAGCTGCAATTCCACCATCAAATCATCGGCCAGGGTTTCCAGGGCAGCCTGCAACGTATCCAGCGCCAGGGTGGAAGGCACCGCCAGCGCGGCCTCGGCGTGAAACAACGGGTCGCTGCTCATGGGCGCCGGGCGCACGTCGGTACTCAGGCGCTCCAGGTTGACCCCTTGCTTGCTCAACAATGCGGTGATTTCACGCACGATCCCCGGCCGGTCATTGCCCACCAGGGTCATCAGGATCGGCTTGCTTGCCGACGCCTGCCCACCGCTGCTTTCGCCTACCAGTACACGAATGCCATGGGTGGACAGGTCCTCCAGGGCGCTGACCAGCTCACTGCGGTTTTCCATCGGCACACTGACCCGCAGGATCCCGGCAAATTGCCCAGCCATATGGGCCATACGACTTTCCAGCCAGTTGCCACCGCGCTCGGCAATGCAATGGGCGACACGTTCGACCACGCCGGGTTTGTCGGCGGCGATGACGGTGAGTACGAGATGGTCCATGGCAACAGTCCTCTGGTGATGAATACTCGATTATAGGCACCTGCCTGGAGCGAGCTTGTCTGCGGGCGGCGTTCCGACGAAAAATTCAAGTGCGCCGCGTATATCCAGGATGCCTGCGTCATCGTTAGCGATCTTCGCGAGCAAGCTCGCTCCTACAGGGGATTTAGCTAGCCGCAAAACAAATCGTGTACCATTTTTATATTTATCTGGAACAATCCATTGGTTTTTTGAGAACATCCCATTCCCCGCTGTGACCGTACAACCAAAGTGGGTCGCTAAACGACGTATTTAGTCTAATTTTCACAACCGCAACTCATCATGTAGTATGCCTCGGCGCGCACTACATAACGTTAGGTCGATGTCTGCCCAGGCGCCGTCAGAACCCCGAACAGCCCGTCAGCAAGCCTTGCGCCGTTGATTGGAACCACCCAGCCGCCGTTGATGGCATGTACTGGTGCCTTGGGTTTGTGGTTTAAATGGCCAGAGGCTTCATTGGTAAATTGAAAAGCTGAAAAGCGAATTAGCTCCGCAGAGTGAGGCAAGCAATGACTGAACACGTTCAAGTCGGTGGCCTGCAGGTCGCCAAAGTCCTGTTCGACTTCGTGAACAACGAAGCCATTCCCGGTACCGGCCTGACCGCCGACCAGTTCTGGGCCGGCGCCGATAAGGTCATCCACGACCTGGCACCGAAGAACAAAGCCCTACTCGCCAAACGCGACGATTTCCAAGCGCGGATCGATGCCTGGCACCAGACCCATGCCGGCCAGGCCCACGACGCGGTGGCCTACAAAGCCTTCCTGCAAGATATTGGCTACCTGCTGCCAGAAGCAGCGGATTTCCAGGCGACCACACAAAACGTCGATGATGAAATCGCCCGCATGGCCGGCCCGCAGTTGGTGGTACCGGTGATGAATGCGCGGTTCGCCCTCAACGCCTCCAACGCCCGTTGGGGCTCGCTGTACGACGCGCTGTATGGCACCGACGCCATCAGCGAAGCCGACGGCGCCGAGAAAGGCCAGGGCTACAACAAGGTGCGCGGTGACAAGGTCATCGCCTTCGCCCGTGCCTTCCTCGACGAAGCCGCTCCGCTCACCGCCGGCAGCCATGTCGATTCCACCGGCTACAAGATCGTCGACGGCAAGTTGGTGGTCAGCCTCAAGGGTGGCAGCAACAGCGGCCTGCGCAGCGATGCCCAGTTGATCGGCTACCAGGGCGATGCCGCCCAGCCAATCGCCATCTTGCTGAAGCACAACGGCCTGCACTTCGAAATCCAGGTCGACGCCAGCACTCCGGTCGGCCAGACCGACGCCGCCGGCATCAAAGACATCCTGATGGAAGCCGCGCTGACCACCATCATGGACTGCGAAGACTCCGTCGCCGCCGTCGATGCCGACGACAAAGTGGTGATCTACCGCAACTGGCTCGGCCTGATGAAGGGCGACCTGGCCGAAGAAGTGGCCAAGGGCGGCAAGACCTTTACCCGCACCATGAACGCCGACCGCACCTACACCGGTGTCGACGGCAATGCGGTGACCCTGCATGGTCGCTCGCTGCTGTTCGTGCGCAACGTTGGCCACCTGATGACCATCGACGCCATCCTCGATGCCCAGGGCAATGAAGTGCCAGAAGGCATCCTCGACGGCCTGATCACCAGCCTGGCAGCGGTCCACAGCCTCAATGGCAACAACAGCCGCAAGAACAGCCGCACCGGCTCGGTGTACATCGTTAAACCCAAGATGCACGGCCCCGAAGAAGCAGCGTTCACCAACGAACTGTTCGGGCGCATCGAAGAGGTGCTGAACCTGCCGCGCAACACCCTCAAGGTCGGCATCATGGACGAGGAGCGCCGCACCACGGTCAACCTCAAGGCCTGTATCAAGGCCGCCAGCGAGCGCGTGGTGTTTATCAACACCGGCTTCCTCGACCGCACCGGCGACGAAATCCACACCTCAATGGAAGCCGGCGCGATGGTGCGCAAAGCAGCCATGAAGGCCGAAAAATGGATCGGCGCCTACGAGAACTGGAACGTCGACATCGGTTTGAGCACCGGCCTTCAAGGCCGTGCGCAGATCGGTAAAGGCATGTGGGCGATGCCAGACCTGATGGCTGCCATGCTCGAGCAGAAGATCGCTCACCCGCTGGCCGGCGCCAACACCGCGTGGGTACCGTCGCCGACGGCTGCCGCACTGCACGCGCTGCATTACCACAAGGTCGATGTATTCGCCCGCCAGGCCGAACTGGCCAAGCGCGAACGCGCTTCGGTGGACGATATCCTGACCATTCCCCTGGCGCAGAATACCGACTGGTCCGAGGAAGAAATCCGCAACGAACTGGACAACAACGCCCAGGGCATCCTCGGCTACGTGGTGCGCTGGATCGATCAGGGCGTAGGTTGCTCGAAAGTGCCGGATATCAACGATGTGGGCCTGATGGAGGACCGCGCCACCCTGCGCATCTCCAGCCAGCACATCGCCAACTGGTTGCGCCATGGCGTGGTCAGCGAAGCCCAAGTCATGGAAAGCCTCAAGCGCATGGCACCGGTAGTGGATCGGCAGAATGCCGGGGACGCGCTGTACCGTCCTCTGGCCCCGGACTTCGACAGCAATATCGCGTTCCAGGCAGCGGTAGAGTTGGTGATCGAAGGGACCAAGCAACCCAACGGTTATACCGAGCCGGTGTTGCATCGTCGGCGTCGGGAGTTCAAGGCCAAGAATGGTCTGTGACTGAACCTTGATGTCTAGTCCTGAAATAGGTTTACACCTGTTTCAGTCTCAAAACGCCCGATGCACCGCATCGGGCGTTTTGTATTTCAGGGACAGGTGTGGCCGTTCCCCGTTGTAGATCAGCACCGATTCATCCACCATTTTCACTGCTTCCGCCAGGTTTTTAGGGCGGCACAGCAAAAGCTCGGTCTTCAAGATCCCGTTTATCCTTTCTGCCAGAGCATTCTGGTAGCAGTCATATCCGTCGGTCATTGAGCATCTAACGTTATGGCTAGCGTGCAAGCGCTGGTAAAGCTCGGAGCAGTATTGGGCTCCACGGTCTGAGTGATGGATCAGTGGCAGCTTGCTTCGACGTTTGCTAATTGCTTTTTCCATCGCTTTGATCACCGACTCGGTATGCAAGCTCTCATGCACATGATGGCCTACGATCTTGCGCGAGTAAGCGTCTGTCACGAGGCTCACGTAGGCGACGCTTTCCTGTGTCGGAAGGTAGGTTATATCTGCGACCCAGACATGCTCGGGCCTGCTGGCAACGATTTGTCCTGGACCCTCTTTGAGCAAATTCGGATGGCGGCGAAAGCGGTGATGGCTGTCCGTCGTTTTGTGGTAAGCCCGTTTGCGCACCACCAGTTCTCGAGCGTTGCGCAAGATGCTAAACAGGCGGTCTCTACCGACCCGCACTGGCGCGCCAACTTCGACGCTCATCAGGTAATGCAGCTTGCGCGTGCCTATCCTGGGCTGGCGGCGGCGCTTTTCAAGAACAAAGTCCATGACCTCTTGATCTTGACGAGTCCTTGCGTCAAAAGCTCGATTACGTTGGTAATACGCTTGGCGCGAAATGCCCATGAACAGGCAAGCCCTGGTGATGCTCAGGTCTTGGATTTGCCCTTGCGAGAGGACTTGCCGAGTCGCTTTTTTTACGACGCAAACACCGTAGTCATTCTTCAGAACATTCACGACGGCTTCGAAGAATTGCGCCTTCTGATTGCTTAGCGCCAGCTGTTCTTCGAGCTCTTTGATCCGCTGCTCGGGTGTCAGCGGGAGGGTTTGCTCGGTCATGGACCTGCTCCTCGGCTCTCGAATTGAGGCGCCTTGGCTCCAGTCCTGCCGGCCATGCTTGCGTAGCCAGACCAGTACCGTGGACCGGCCCTGAATGCCGTAGCGCCGTTGAGCCTCTTTATAACTCAACTCGCCCTTTTCGACCTGGTCTACGACCGATAATTTAAAGGCTAGCGTGTAGTCACGCTGGCTCCGCCTTTTGCCCGAATCCATTGGTTCCTCCTGAAGATAGGTCAGAAGGTGTAAACCTTATTCAGGACGGGACATGAAACATAAAAAAGCCCCGGTCGTGAGATCGGGGCTTTTTATTGGGGTCCGGTAGATCGTGTTGGCCGCATCGCCGACAAGCCAGCTCCCACAGTTGACCGAGTTGTCAGGGAGCACCGCTACCCAATGTGGGAGCTGGCTTGCCGGCGATGGCGCCAGCTCCGTCACCACAGGGTTACGAAGCCATCCCCAACTCGCGCTTGACCAACTTCGCCAACTTCACGCTATCAATCGGCTTGAGCAGAAAGTCCACCACGCTCAGATGCATTGCATCGATCACGTCCGGCGCTTCGGCGTCCCCGGACATGATGATGATCGGCAATGCCGCGCGGGTGGATTCGCGCACCTGGCGGATAAGTTGCAGGCCGTTGCTGGGGGCCATGCGCAGGTCGGTGATCAGTAGGCCGATGGAAGTGTTGGACTTCAACAATTCCCAGGCTGCCTCGCCACTGTCCGCCGTCATGCAGCGAATGCCGTCCAGCCCCAGGATTTCGGCCAGCAATTCCCGGGCGTCTTTATCGTCATCGACGATCAGCACCCGCTGCGGCGGTAAATCAGGCTCGAGCATCACGGCGCTCAGCGCTTCGCGCTCGGCGTCACTCAGAATATCTAGGTCGGGCATACGTCTCTCGGCAGTTCTTCTGAATCTCCCAGCACACTAGTCAGACATCGCCGGAAGGGCGAACAATGTGCACTTCGTCGGATAGTTTTCCTAGTGGGCGTTCTACGGGTCTGGACGATATTCATGTAAGGTTTTTCCTTAGTCATCGAAGGCCTTATAGCTACCTAGACTTACGTCCAATGGGCACCCGCCGCGTGGGGGTCGACCATGAAGGACGATAACGACAAAAAACTGCGGTCATGGTTATGAGTAAAGCTGATGCTTTCACCCAGGCAGGGAAAACTGCGGTGTTGCAGAACATTCACGGCACCCTGCAATTCCTTCAACGGTTCCCACCTTTCAACCAGATGGAAAACGCCCACCTGGCGTTTCTGGTGGAACAGTGCCAATTGCGCTTCTACGGCCCCGGCGAGAGTATTCTCAAACCGTCGGCAGGCCCGGTGGAGCACTTCTATATCGTCAAGCAGGGGCGCGTGGTCGGCCAGCGTCCGGATTCGGCCGAGACCACCTTCGAAATCGCCACCGGAGAGTGCTTCCCCCTGGCCGCCCTGCTGGGAGAGCGGGCCACCCGCACCGAGCACAAGGCCGCCGAAGATACCTTCTGCCTGCAATTGAACAAGCCGGCGTTTATCAAGCTGTTTGCCCTGTCCGGGGCGTTCCGCGATTTTGCCTTGCGTGGGGTCAGCAGCCTGTTGGATCAGGTCAACCAGCAAGTCCAGCAGAAAGCCGTGGAAAACCTCGGCACCCAGTATTCACTCAATACCCGCCTGGGCGAATTGGCCATGCGCCACCCGGTGACGTGCAGCCCGCTGACGCCGCTGCGTGAGGCGGTCACGTTGATGCATGAGCAACAGGTCGGCAGCATCGTGGTGGTCGATGAACACAAGGCCCCCCTGGGGATTTTCACCCTGCGTGACCTGCGCCACGTAGTGGCCGATGGCACCAGCGACTTCACCCAGGCCATCGAGCGCCATATGACCCAGGCGCCGTTCTTCCTCAGCCCGGATCACAGCGCCTTCGACGCGGCAATTGCCATGACCGAACGGCACATCGCCCACGTTTGCCTGGTCAAGGATCGACGCTTGTGTGGCGTGGTGTCCGAGCGTGATCTGTTTTCCCTGCAACGGGTCGATCTGGTGCACCTGGCCCGCACCATCCGCAATGCGCCACGGGTGGAAAACCTGGTGGCGCTGCGTGGCGAGATCGGCCAACTGGTGGAGCGCATGCTGGCCCATGGCGCGTCCTCGACCCAGATCACCCATATCATCACGCTGCTCAACGATCACACGGTGTGCCGGGTCATCGAACTAAGCATCGCCGACAAAGGCGACCCCGGCGTGCCGTTCAGTTGGCTGTGTTTCGGCAGCGAGGGGCGCCGCGAACAGACCCTGCATACCGACCAGGACAACGGCATCCTGTTTGATGCACGGGACGCCGCCCATGCGGCCGAGATTCGCGGCCTGCTGTTGCCGCTGGCGCAGCAGATCAACCAGAGCCTGGCGCTGTGCGGCTTTACCCTGTGCAAGGGCAATATCATGGCCGGCAACCCCGAGCTGTGCCTGTCCCGCGCCGAGTGGGCCCGGCGCTTTGCCGCGTTTATCCGCGAGGCGACGCCGGAGAACCTGCTCAAATCCAGCATCTACTTCGACCTGCGCGTGGTATGGGGCGATGAGCAGGGCTGCGACCAGTTGCGCCAGGGCATCCTTGACCAGGTCGCAGACAACCGCTTGTTCCAACGGATGATGGCCGAGAACGCCCTGCGCCAGCGCCCGCCGGTGGGGCGCTTCCGTGATTTTGTGCTGACGCGCAAAGGCTCGGACAAGGCCACCCTGGACCTCAAGGTGCAGGGCCTGACACCGTTCGTAGACGGTGCCCGCCTGTTGGCCCTGGCCAATGGGATCGCCGCCAACAACACCCTGGAGCGCTTGCGCCAGCTAGTGGACAAAGCGGTGATCGAACGCCTGGACGGCGCAGCCTATGAAGAGGCCTACCACTTTATCCAGCAAACCCGCATGCAGCAGCACCAATTGCAGACCCGCGAGAACCAGCCGTACTCCAACCGGGTCGACCCGGACAGCCTCAACCACCTGGACCGGCGCATCCTGCGCGAATCCCTGCGCCAGGCCCAACGCCTGCAAAGCAGCCTGGCCCTGAGGTATCAGCTGTGAGCCTGTTCAGTTGGCTACGCCCACACCGACCGGGGCTCGATGCCCTGCAACAAGCACGCCTGCAACAACTGCCAGCCCCCGGAACACTCGGCGACAACACCTTGCGCGACCAGCGCTGGGTGGTCCTGGACCTGGAAACCAGCGGCCTGAACCTCAATCGCGATCAGGTGTTGTCGATTGGTGCAGTGGTGATCGAAGACGGTGCCATCGACTTTTCCCAGCAGTTCGAGCGCACTTTGCTGCGGGCGCACACCAAACTCAGCCCCAGCGTCCTGATCCACGGCCTGGGGCCCAGTGCGATCGCCGCCGGTTGCGACCCAGCCGAGGCGTTGCTGGACTTCATGGATTTTGTCGGCGACAGCCCGCTGCTGGCGTTCCACGCACCGTTCGACCAACACATGCTCGGCCGGGCGCTCAAGGACAGCCTGGGTTATCGCCTGGCCCATCCGTTCCTCGACGTGGCAGACCTGGCGCCACTGCTATGTCCCCAAGCGCATATTCGCGAAGCGGGCCTGGATGACTGGATCGCCCACTTCAACCTGCAAGTCGGTGAGCGCCATCACGCCAGCGCCGATGCCCTGGCCACCGCTGAGTTGATGTTGATTCTGTTCAGCCGCGCCCGCCAGCAAGGGCTGGACAGCCCCGCCGCGTTGCAGCAGCGCCTGAGCCAGTGGAAACGGCGCAAGCAAGCCCCGTCCTTCTAAACACCACAACCCGGCTCCTACCATCGGTTGTGGTGCCATCATCCGACCAACGCCAATTGCGCAGCCTCATCGCCTCTGCCACAATCGCGAATAATTCTCGTTAGTTTAAACTTGCCGATTGGTGATGCCTTGTCGTCCGCCCAAACTCCCCACAGTGAGCTTGTTGGCACGTTGTACCGTGACCATCGCGGCTGGCTGCTGGCATGGTTGCGGCGCAACGTGGCGTGCCCCAGTCGTGCCGAGGACCTGAGCCAAGACACCTTCATGCGCCTGCTGGGACGTGAAGAACTGCGCGAACCTCGTGAACCCCGGGCGTTCCTGGTAGCCGTCGCCAAGGGCCTGCTGTTCGACTATTTCCGCCGCGCGGCGCTGGAACAGGCCTACCTCACCGAACTGATGCTGATCCCGGAAAGCGAGCACCCTTCCCCACAAGAACAGCACCTGATCCTCGAAGACCTCAAGGCCATCGACCGCCTGCTGGGCAAACTCTCCAGCAAGGCCCGCGCTGCCTTCCTCTATAACCGTCTCGATGGCCTGGGCCACGCCGAGATCGCCCAGCGCCTGGGTGTTTCCGTGCCACGGGTGCGACAGTACCTGGCCCAGGGCATTCGCCAGTGCTACATCGCACTGTATGGCGAGCCGCTGTGAGTCAGATCAGCTCCAAACCGGTTTCGGCACGCGTGCTGGATGCTGCGATTGCCTGGCAACTGTCCCTGGATTCCGGGGATCGCAGCGCTGTGGAGCATGACGAGTTCAGTAAATGGCTGGCCAGCAACGACGAACACGCCCGCGCTTGGCGCCAACTGGGCATGCTCGATCAGCGCTTCAGCGTGGCCAGCGGCCCGGCGCGGGCGGCGCTGCTGCAATCGCGTGAGGGCATCCGCCGCCGGGTGCGCAAGCTCGGCAGCGGCCTGGCCAGTGTGGTGCTGGTCTGCGGCCTGGCGCTGTTCGCAGGCCAGCGCTACGTGCCCATCAACTATTGGCTGGCCGACCAACGCACCGCCACCGGCGAACAACGCACGCTGAAGCTGGCGGATGGCACCCTGATCAACCTCAACACCCACAGCGCCATTGATGTGCGCTTTGACGAAAAACGCCGGGTGATTGTGTTGCAGGACGGCGAGATCCTGGTCCAGACCGGCCACAACGATGCGCGGCCCTTTGTCGTCCAGACCCGCGACGGCAGCCTGCGCGCCCTGGGCACGCGGTTTATCGTCAAACGCGAGGACGACGGTACGCGGCTCAGCGTTTTGCAGTCGGCCGTCGCTGCGCAGCCCGAGGCGTCGCAGCAGGAGCAGGTGTTCAAGGAAGGCCAGCAGGTGCTGATGCGCCAGGACGGCCTCGGTCCACTGCTGGCGGTCACGCCCGGCACCGACGCCTGGACCCGCGGCATGCTGGTGGTCGACAACGCGCGGCTGGCGGATGTGGTCGAGGAACTCGCCCGCTACCGCAGCGGCTATTTGGGTGTGGATAAAAACGTGGCCGACCTGCGCATCACTGGCAGCTTCCCGCTGCAGGACACCGACCTGGCTTTGAATGCGCTGTTGCCCACCTTGCCAGTGCAGATCCAGCAGCGTACGCCGTGGTGGGTGACGGTGGTGCCAAAGGTTGCGGGCAACCCTTAGGGCCCTATCGCTGGCAAGCCAGCTCCCACACTTTGAATTGTGAACACCCCCAAATGTAGGAGCTGGCTTGCCAGCGATGAGGCCCTGAAAGCACCCCCATTTCCCTCAGACAAAAATATTTTCACCTCCCCCTATCACTTTTTGATTCTCGCTCGGCAAACAGGCAATTGAGAAATATTTCCATTTCGGAGCCGCCCTATGTCCCGCACGCTAGACACCTTGTTGCGCCCCAGCCTGTTAGCCGTGGCCATTGCCCTTAGCGCCCCGCTGGCCAGCACTGCGCTAATCGCCGCCGAACAGGCGTCCAGCGTGCGTGCCTACAATCTGCCAGCCGCCCCGTTGGCCAGCACCCTGAACCAGATCGCCAGCCAGGCCGGCCTGGCACTGACCCTCAACCCAGCACTGGCAACAGGCAAGACCTCGGCCCCGGTCAAAGGCCAGTTCGACGCCCCGGGCGCCCTGCGTGAAGCCCTGCGCGGCAGTGGTTTGCAGTTGGAGCAGAGCAGCACCGGCACCTTCACCCTGGTGCCCGTCCCGGAGGGTGTAATTGCACTGCCAGAGACCAGCATCATTGGCCAGGGCAGCTATGAAAGCGCCTGGGGACCGGTGGATGGCTATGTCGCTACGCGTACGGCGGCGGGGAGCAAGACTGATACCGCGCTGGTAGAAGCACCCCGTTCGATCTCCGTCGCAACCCGCCAGCAGATGCTGGACCGCAACGTGCAGAACCTGGATGACGCGGTCAAGTACATGCCCGGCATCGTTTCCGCCAGCTATGGCAGTGACACGCGTTATGACTGGATGCGCGTACGCGGCTTCGAACCCACCCATTTCCTCGATGGCCTGCCACTGCCTCGTGGTGTGTACGCCAACCCGAAAGCAGAAACCTGGAACCTCGACCGCCTCGCCCTGCTGCGTGGCCCTGCCTCGTCGGTCTACGGCCAGACCCCACCGGGCGGTCTGCTGGATATGGTCAGCCGGCGCCCCAGCGCAGAATCAAGCAATGCCATCCAGGTGCAGTACGGCAGCGACAACTACCGCCAGATCAACTTCGCCAGCACCGGCAAGATCGATGATGAAGGTCAGTTCCTCTATGGCCTCAGTGGCGTGGTGCGCGACGCCGGCACCCAGGTCGATCACATCGACAACAAGCGCTACAACATCGCGCCGAGCCTGACCTGGAATATCGATACCGATACCAAGCTGACCTTCCTGTCGCAGTTCACTCGCGACGATACCGGCACCACCAGTCAGTTCCTGCCGATCGTGGGCACCAAGATCAAATCTCCGTTGGGCGAAGTATCCCATCACAAGAACCTGGGTGACCCGGACTACGAGTTCTACGACCGTACCTACTACGCATTGGGCTACGCCTTTGAGCATCGTTTCAACGATACCTGGCAATTCAAGCAAAACCTGCGTTACACCAAATCGGAGCTGTCCTTCCAGCAACTGACCGTGGGCGCTTACTTCCACGCCCCGGTGGACGCTGAGGGCAATATCAGCCGCACCTCGACCAATGTGGACGAGGACATCGCTCAGTTTGCAGTGGACAACAACTTCCAGGCTGACTTCGCCACCGGCAATATCAATCACACTGTGCTGATCGGCCTGGATCATCAGCGCACCAATAGCTCCTATCTATCGATTTTTGGTGACGGTGGTTCCGTTAACATCTACAACCCGGTCTACGGGCAGCCAATCGTGCGCCCAGCGCGCAAGGATGCGTTCTACGACTACGACCAGAAAACCGTACAGACCGGCCTCTATGTGCAAGACCAGATGGCCCTGGACAAATGGCGCCTGACCCTGGGTGGACGTGAAGACTGGGTGCATCAAGGCACCACGTACCTCAACAAGAGTGACGCGACCAATACCGACCGCAGCAAAAACTTCAGTGGCAACGCTGCACTGAGTTATGTGTTCGACTCGGGCTTTGTACCGTACCTGTCCTATGCCGAGTCATTCCAGCCAGCGAGCAACGCCAGCGTTGACCCGGTCAAGTCGTACAAACCCACCGAAGGCAAGCAATGGGAATTGGGGGTCAAGTACCAGCCCCCTGGTAGCAACACACTGCTCAGCGCAGCGGTTTACGACCTGACCCAGAAAAACGTGCTGGTCACTCGATTCGGCTCGGGGGGCGAGTCGATCACCGACCAGGCCGGCGAAGTGAAGGTCAAGGGCCTGGAGCTGGAAGCCATCTCTGATGTGACCGAGAACCTCAAGGTCATCGCCGCCTACACCCTGGCCAAATCCGAGGTGCAGACCGGTATCTACAAAGGTAACCGCCTGCAACTGATGCCAAACCAGCAAGCATCCCTGTGGACCGACTACACCTGGCACGACGGTGTTCTCGACGGTTTCGGCATTGGCGCTGGCGCCCGCTACACCGGAAACACCTATGGCGACCAAGGCAACACCTGGCTGGGCAAGGCCGATGCCTACACGGTGTTCGATGCCGCCGTGCATTACGACCTTGGCCGCCTCGACAATAGCCTCAAAGGTGCCTCGGTAAAACTGAACGCCACCAACCTGTTCGATAAGCAGTACATCTCCACCTGTGATGCCTCCTACTGCTACTACGGCGACCAACGCAGCGTCGTCGCCAGCGCCACCTATCAGTGGTAACGCACTGAGCTAACTGCTCCATAGCCAGGCCGCCTCCCATGGGCGGCTTTGGCTTGTCTGAAGGCGATGAAATGAAAAGCACAACCATCCGCCGCTGGTCCTTCATCCACACCTGGACCAGCCTGATCTGCACCGTATTCCTGCTGATGTTGGCGCTGACCGGTCTGCCGTTGATCTTTCACCATGAGATCGATCACCTGCTGGGCAATGAGCCCGAGCTCAAGCAGATGCCGGCCGATACCCCGCAGCTCAACCTTGAGCAACTGGTGGCCAAGGCCCAGGCCCATCGCCCTGGCGAAGCCATGCAGTACCTGGCCTGGGACGAAGACGACAAGAACGGCGTGATTGCAATCATGGCGGCCACCGCCGGCACCGAGCCCAATTCGTCCCACACCTTTATGCTCGACGCGCGCACCGGCGAAAGCGTGGAGATGCCGTCGGCCAATGGCGGCTTGACGATGTTCCTGCTGCGCCTGCATGTGGATATGTTCGCCGGGCTGCCGGGCAAGTTGCTGCTGGCGTTCATGGGTGTGCTGTTTGTGCTGGCGATCATTTCCGGCACGGTGTTGTACCTGCCGTTCATGCGGCGCTTGAGGTTCGCCACCGTGCGCCAGGACAAGTCCACGCGCCTGCGCTGGCTGGACCTGCACAACCTGATCGGCGTCGTCACCCTGACCTGGGCGTTGGTGGTGGGCGTCACCGGGGTGATCAGCGCCAGTGCCGACTTGATCATCGCCGCCTGGCGCAATGACAGCCTCACCGCGATGATCGAACCCTACAAGAACGCACCGCCGCTGACCTTGCGGGCGCCGGCCACTGACCTGCTGAAAATCGCCGAACAGGTCGCGCCGGGCATGACCCCGGACTTTATTGCGTTCCCCGGTACGCGGTTTTCCAGCGAGCACCATTACGCGGTGTTCATGAAAGGCAGCACACACCTGACCTCGCACCTGCTGACGCCAGTGTTGATCGACGCCAGCGACCTGAGCGTCACCGCCGTCGCCGGGCGGCCGTGGTACATGGACGCCATGGGCATGTCCCAGCCCCTGCACTTTGGCGACTATGGCGGCATGCCGATGAAAATCCTCTGGGCGGTCCTGGATGTGCTGACCATCATCGTGCTGGGCAGCGGTGTGTATCTGTGGCTGGTGCGGCGCAAGGCGGCCAAGCCATGAGGCCGCGGCAATCGAATTTCTGGAAGGTGTTCGGAGTGCCGCTGGGCATCGGGCTGCTCAGTGCTGCCGGGTTGTTTGCGGCGTTGCTGGGGGATGGGGCTTGGGACTCCCTCAGTTGGCTTGGTCTGGGGATACCCGCAGCAATCGGTCTGTGGGGATTGGTACGGCGGCCGTGAGGACGCTATCGCAGGCAAGCCAGCCCCCACAATTTGATGTGTGAACTCCGTCAAATGCGGGAGCTGGCTTGCCTGCGATGAGGCTCGCAAAAACAACCAAGATCCCCCTCGCCAGTCACCTCGCAACTGTCTAGTCTATGGCCGACCTTTTCCGAGGATTGCCCATGTCCGCGCCAAGCATGACGTTGTTCCAGCACCCCGCTTCGCCGTTTGTCCGCAAAGTCCTGGTCCTGCTCCATGAAACCGGCCAGCAAGATCGGGTCGCCCTGGAGACCGTGTTGGTCACGCCGGTCAACCCGATCCTTGCGCTGAACGAAGGCAACCCCGTGGGCAAGATCCCGGCCCTGCGCCTGGCCGATGGCAATGTGTTGCACGACAGCCGGGTGATCCTCGACTACTTCGACCACCAGCACGTCGGCAACCCACTGATCCCCCGCGACGGCTCGGCTCGCTGGCGCCGCCTGACCCTGGCCTCGATGGCCGACGGGATCATGGACGCGGCCGTGCTGGTGCGCTATGAAACCGCCCTGCGCCCGGCCGACAAGCAGTGGGAAAGCTGGCTGCAAGAACAGCGCAACAAGATCCGCCGTACCCTGGCCGAGCTAGAGCGGGACGCTATCGCCGAGTTGGCCAGCCATTTCGACATCGCCGCCATCAGCGTCGCCTGCGCCTTGGGCTATGTGGATTTTCGCCATCCGGACCTGCAATGGCGTTCGAGCAATCCCAAACTGGCGACCTGGTACGCCGAGGTCAGTCAGCGGCCTTCAATGCTGGCGACCCAGCCGCCTGCCTGATGGTTACTGTGGTGAGCGGGGCTTGTTGTGGCGAGCCCTCCAACCACAACAGACCCACTTGCCACGAAGGCGTCGCGCAACTCGGGAAACAGCGCGTTGATTTTCCCCACCAGTTGCGCCCTCTCCCGCTGGTCTTCCCTTAATCCGATCATTGCACCGCCTCCAGGTCAAACTCCAACGGCTCATTCGCCTTGCGCTTGCCCACGCCATACCAGTCCAGTTTGCGTGTCAGCACCATCACCGTGCCCAGCAGCCCGAACAGCAACAGCGAGCCCATCAACAACGCGTAGTCCTCGGCACTCAACAACCCGTACAGCAAGCCATACAGCGCCGCCAATCCCGCCGAGAATCCCAGGCCGTGGGCCACGCTGCGCAGCACGTGGCACACATAAAAACCGATCAGCAACACACAGGCACTGGCCGAGATCAGGTACGCCAGGGCAAAGCCGATATGCTCGGACAGCGACAACAGCAGCAGGTAGAAGAACGCCAGGGCCACCCCCACCAACGCGTACTGGATCGGGTGCACCGCCAGGCTCTTGAGCACTTCGAACAGGAAGAAGCCGGCGAACGTCAGGGCGATAAACAGCAACGCATATTTGATCGCGCGGTCGCTCTTGAGGTACTGGTCCACCGGGTCGATGAAGTTCACGCCAAAGCCGCGCTGATTGAAGTTCTCACAGCGACTGCCGACCACGCAGCCGTATAGCGCCTCCTCAAGGTTGGTGGAGAAAAATGAGGTCTGCCAGTTGGCGCTGAACCCTTGGTCGTTGATCTCGCGCTGCGCCGGCAGGAAGTTGCCGACAAAGCTGGGATGGGGCCAGTTGGAGGCCAGCTTGACCACACTGGTCTTGCCCACCGGCAGCACTTGCAATTGCTCGGTGCCTTGCAGGCGCAGATCGAAGGCGAAGTCCAGGGGCGCTGGGTTCTTGCTGTCCTGGGCGGGCAGCGGAACATGCACCCCGGCGCCAAGAAAACTCACTTGAGTGCCCGGGGCAAACTCCAGGCGTTGGCTGCCCAGCTCCAGTTTCAGGGCGTTTTCGATCCCGCGGATATCACTGATACCAACGGCCAGGAATGCCTGTTCAAACGTGTAATCGGCAAAGTCTTCCTTGATCCCCATCTGCGCCGGCAACACAAAGCGGCCACTGATACGGTTGTCGGCATGGAACAGCCGCGCCTGGTAAATCCCCCGGGCCCGCAGTTCGGTTTGCACCTTGCCGTCGAGCTCGAAATGCTCCGGCAGGAAGTACAGGCGGCCTTGCTCTTCGCTGAGCACTTCATAGCGTTTGTTGAGCTTTTCATTGAGCTTCCACTCACGCACGGTCTTGCGATACGGCACCACCATCAACGGCCCGCTCACCTGCTGGCTGTAGCTGGAGCTGCGGGCAATGTCCATCAATACGCCGTCGCGTAGCGCCTGGCGTTCGTTGATGATGCCGTTGATCATCAGCAACGGAATCAGCAATAGCAGGATCAGCAGCGCGATGGCGCCCAGTTTGAATAGCAGGCTGCGGTTCATGGGTATCTCCCTGTTTTGATGGGGAGAGTCTGGCGCCGGACTGTGGGAGGTTTATGAGGGCAATGTGGAGACTGTGTGGAGATGCAGCACCACTTGCACCCCGCCCGGCACATTGCCGATCTGCAATGAGCCGCCGTGCAGCTTCATCACTTCCTCGACAAAGTTCAGGCCCAGGCCGGTGCTTTTACGCCCGCTGACCGGGCGCGGCAGGGAGTAGAAACGCTCGCTCAGGCGTGGCAGGGCGTATTCGGGGATCGGCTCGGCCTGGTTGAACAGGCACACATCGACATCGTGATGCCGCACCTGGGCGCTAAAGCGCAGAGTGCCGCCGGGCGGGGTAAAGTCCAGGGCGTTTTCCAGCAGGTTGCCCAAGGCCTGGCGCAGCAGGAACGGTTCGCCATACAGCTTTACATCAGCCCCGATCAGACGCTCGACCTGCAACCCGGCCTGTTCGATCCGCGCGCATTGCGCCTTGAGGACTTCATCCACCAACGCGGCCAACGGCACGGTGGTTTGCTGCTCCAACCCTTGGCGCTGTTCGACCTGGGCCAGGTTCAGCAGGCGCTCGATCAACTGCTGCAAACGCGCGCTTTCGCTGGCGATATTGCCAACAAAGCGCTGCTGCTGGGCCGCAGTCATTTCACCCTGCAACAACTCCGCCGCACCGCGGATCGCGGCCAGTGGGCTTTTCAGTTCGTGGGTCAAGGTGTGCACATAACGCTCGACATAGGCCTTGCCTTCCAGTTGCGTGCGCATGTGCTCCACCGCCGTGGACAGCTGCTCCAACTCACCGCCGCGATAGTGCGGCAACTCGGCGCGCCGCCCTTCGCTGACAGCCTGGGCATAGGTGGTCAGGCGCCGCAGCGCAGCACTCAGCCACCACGACAACAGCGCCCCCAGCAACAGGCCTAGCGCCACCAGGCCGGCGCCGTACCACAGCAGGCGGCGCTCGGTACGGTCGACATAGGGTTGCAGCGAGCTGTTGGGCTTGGCCACCGTGACCGCGCCGATGATCTGCCCGTTATCACGGATCGGCGCACCGACGTGCATCACCGACGAGGCCGGATCATCGGCATCGCTGCGGGTGGAGCGGGCGCCATATTCGCCGCGCAGGGTCAGGTACACGTCGTTCCATTTCGAGTAGTCCTGGCCCACTGCCACTCCTGCCGAGTCCAGCAGCACAACGCCCTTGGCGTCGGTGACATAGATACGGTGGTTGACTTGATTCTTCGCCAGCCCCCAGATCGTCGCGCCCGGCTGGCGCTCGCCGTAGGCCTTGAGCACGGTCGGCCAGTGGCTTTGGCCCAGGGTGCCGTGCTTCACGTCCTCACGCAGGATTTCCGCCAGCAGGTTGGCGGTGTCCACCAGGGTTTCCTCGGTGGACTGGCGCACGCCGGGGCGGATTTCCTTCATCACCGTGTTGAGCACAAAGTAGCCGATCAGGCCGATAAACAGCGCATACACCAGGAAAATCCGCAGCCCCATGCGCATCAGGCGTGGCTCGGGCTGTAGCTGTAGCCCAGGCCCCGATGGGTCTGGATCGGCTCGCCATCGGCGGCTACGCCCCGCAACTTGCTGCGCAGGCTTTTGATATGGCTGTCGATATTGCGCTCGTAGCCGGCATCGGCGGCCACGCCGACGGCATCGAGCAGTTGCTCGCGGCTGAAGACCCGCTCGGGCTGCTCCAGCAGGCAGTTGAGCAAACGGAACTCATGCCGGGTCAGGCCCAGCAACTGCCCGCGATAGTGGATCTGCACCCGCTCGTGGTCCACCTGGAACAGCCCGCTGCTGGTCGGCGCGGCAACCGGCACGACACGCTTGAGGATCGCCTTGACCCGCGCTGCTACTTCCCGTGGGCTGAAGGGCTTGACCACATAATCATCGGCGCCGATTTCCAGGCCCACCACGCGGTCGATTTCGCCGTCGCGGGCACTGAGGAACATCACCGGCACTTCGCTGAAACGGCGCAGTTGCTTACAGGTTTCAAAACCGCTGATGTCCGGCAGGCCGATGTCGAGGATCAGCAGGTCTGCCGGGGTCTGCCGTTGATGCTCCAGCGCGGCCTGGCCGAGGGTCAGCCAGGTGGTGGTGAAGCCTTCGCCTTGCAGGGCAAAAATCAGCGTATCGGCAATGGCCGCTTCGTCTTCGACAATCAGGATATGGGGCATGGCGTCCGAGCACTGGGAGCTAAAGGTGAACGGTGCCCCATGCCTTATGCGGCGTCAATCAGCAGTCGGGTTTGTCGGCGGTATAGCGGCGAGCCGGGTTCACGGCGGCGCCGAATTCACGCAGGGCCTTGGCGCCGATCAACAGCGGGTAGTTGAAACTGCTGCGGTCGGTGAGGTTGACTTCGACGGTGCGCTTGACGTTGCCCAGGCACATCTCCAGATCCACCACCGGGCGCTTGGCCACGCTGGTTTCTTCGCCGTCTTCGTCTTCGTCGGAGCGGTTCTTGATCTTGCTGATGCGCGCCACTTTGTGCTCGTAAACCTTGTTGCTCACGTCCTTGCCGCTGAGGCGGAAACGCACCCAGTCTTCGCCATCGCGGGTGAAGGTCTGGATGTCGCGGGCCGACAGCGAAGCGGTCAGCGCACCGGTGTCCATCTTGGCCTTGAAGGTCTCGCCGATTTCCGGCAACTGGATGTATTCGTAGCGCCCGTACAGGGTCGGCTCGGCGGCCATGACCGGCAGGGCCACCACGGCTAATAGGGCAAGGAGAGATTTCACGTAGGAGGATTCCTTGAGGTAAGTAGGCAAATACTAGACTGCAATCGCGGCACAAAGTTGGATCGTGCCCCAGCATACGCAACACAAAGTGAAACATTCGTCAGGCCATTTGCGATTTGGCCTCTAGACTCAAGCTGCTTATCATGGCCCGTCCAACCGCTTGCAAGAGTTCCTTATGCGCCGCCTGCTCACCGGCTGTTTCGTCACACTGCTGCTGTTACTCAACACGCTGATCCTGATCGGCCCCCTGCTGGTCTTCGCCCTGCTCAAGCTGGTGGCCCCCGGTCGTTCACGGGACTACGCCTCCGGCGCCGTGATGTGGATCGCCGAGACCTGGGCCGAGATCGACAAGCTGATCTTCGCCCTGTGCATTCCTACCCAGTGGGACATTCGCGGCGATACCGGGTTGAGGGTCGATACCTCGTACCTGGTGATCAGCAACCATCAATCCTGGGTGGATATCCCGGCGCTGATCCAGACCCTCAACCGGCGCACGCCGTTCTTCAAGTTCTTCCTGAAAAAGGAACTGATCTGGGTACCGTTCCTGGGCCTGGCCTGGTGGGCCCTGGATTACCCGTTCATGAAGCGCTACAGCAAGGCGTTCCTGGCCAAGCACCCGGAACTGGCGGGCCAGGACCTGAAGATCACCAAACAGGCGTGCGAGCTGTTCAAGCGCCAGCCGGTGACGGTGGTCAACTACCTCGAAGGCACGCGCTTCACCGAAGCCAAGCGTGCCCAACAGGGCTCACCTTTCACCCGCCTGCTCAAGCCCAAGGCCGGTGGCGTGGCGTTTGTACTGGCGGCGATGGGCGAACAGCTGGATGCGATCCTCGACGTGACCGTGGTGTATCCACAGGAGAAGATTCCGGGGTTCTGGGATTTGATCAGCGGCGCGGTGCCCCGCGTGATTGTCGATATCCGCACCCGCGAGCTGGATCCAGCGTTGTGGCAGGGGGATTACGAGAATGATCCGGCGTTTCGCCAGACCGTCCAGAGCTGGGTCAACCAGCTCTGGATGGAGAAGGATGCGCGCATCGCCCAACTACGCGCCGAACGGCCTTAGCTGCCGGTACCCCAGGCCTGGGCCAGCTTGCCAAGCAATGAACTGTCGGCACCCTGGCCGCCCAGGTATTGCAGGATCACCGGGGCAAACTGGCCGATCATGCCGCTGTCCATGCCCAAGGCGCTGAACGCGGTTTTCAGGTCGTTGGTGTCCTTGACGTTACCCAGCAGGCCATCGAGGCCACTGGTCTTGCTGCCGCCGGTTTGGCCGAGCATGCCGCTCAGGGCGCCCAGGCTGCCCAATGCGTTGCTACCCGACAGCTTGTCCAGGCCCGGTACGCTTTTGCCCAACTGCGAATAATCGGTGCTGCTGAGCTGATTCTTGGCCAAGCCCAACATGGCGCCGGTACCACCGACTGCCTGCTCCGGGGTGACATTCAATTGCTTGGTCAAGGCGCCCAACAAACCGGCGGTCTGTGACGTTGGCGCAGCAGCGGCGGCCTTGTTGGTACCCTGGGCACCGGCGACGGCGTTGGCCACATCGCCCAGGCTGAAGCCTGCTGCAAACACCGGGCTGGCCGCCACGGTCAGAAGGCAGGACAGGGCAAAACCGCGTGAAATCTTCATCGAGACAACCTCGTAAATTTAGGAGCTGAAGCAGCCGTTGGACTCAGCATCCACTAGGTTGTTCCACGTCACAGATTTGTTCAGAAAAGCCCCAAGGCCCCACACCATCAAACTGCCACTAGGAACCCATCGCCCACCACAGGGTCAATCAACACACTACAAAACTTGTCAGGAAGAGCCTTATGACTGCGACCCTCCCCCCAGTGATCGAGCACAAGCCCTCATTCTGGACCCGCCCGCGTCTGTTCATCGGCGTCTGCGTGGTGGTGGTTGCCGGTATCGGCGGCGCGCTCTACACACAGGACAGCGTGAAGTCCGCCGCGACCCTGGTCAGCACCAGCCAACAACCGGCTGCGCAAATCATGGCGCACAAGGATTACCTGGAAGTCCAACCGATTGCCGCCACCGCGCCGGAGCCGGACCGCAGCCTCGAACTGTGGGCCCTGCCAGCCGGCGGTACACCGGTATCCCTGGGCCTGTTGCCGGAGGATGGCAAAGGCATCATCGGCCTGAATCCGCGTCAACAGGAAACCATCAGCCAGCCGGTGGAACTGATGGTCAGTTCGGAAACCAAGGGTGGCTCGGTGAGCAAGCAGCCTACGGGCCCGACGGTGTACCAGGGCGCGCTGGCAATTCGCTAACGCTCAAACACAACACAACCAATGTGGGAGCGGGCTTGCTCGCGAAAGCGGTGTATCAGTCGCCATATTCGCTGACTGACACTCCGCCTTCGCGAGCAAGCCCGCTCCCACATTGCTATCGGTGGCTGTGATTACGCCGCGCTGAACAGCTTGTGCGGATCAATCACAAACTTCTTCGGCACACCGGCATCGAACTCGCCATAGCCACGCGGCGCGTCATCCAGGCTGATCACCTGTACGCCCACGATTTCGGCGATGTTGATGCGGTCCCACATGATTGCCTGCATCAACTGGCGGTTGTACTTCATCACCGGGGTCTGGCCGGTGTGGAAGCTGTGGGACTTGGCCCAGCCCAGACCGAAACGAATGCTCAGGCTGCCCATTTTCGCGGCAGCATCCACCGCGCCCGGGTCTTCGGTGACGTACAGGCCAGGGATGCCGATCTTGCCTGCGACGCGCACCACGCCCATCAGTGAGTTGAGTACCGTGGCCGGAGCCTCGTGCTTGACGCCATCATGCCCGTGACCACGGGCTTCAAAGCCCACGCAATCCACCGCGCAATCCACTTCCGGCTCGCCCAGCAAGGCGGCGATCTGCTCATGCAGTGGCGTGTCCTTGGACAAGTCGGCGATTTCAAACCCCTGGGCCTTAGCGTGGGCCAGGCGGATCGGGTTGACGTCACCGATGATCACCACCGCCGCGCCCAACAGGCGCGCCGAAGCCGCTGCGGCCAGGCCCACGGGACCGGCGCCAGCGATGTACACGGTGCTGCCCGGGCCAACGCCAGCGGTGACGGCACCGTGATAGCCGGTCGGCAGGATGTCGGAGAGGCAGGTCAGGTCGCGGATTTTTTCCATGGCCTTGTCGCGATCCGGCAGTTTGAGCAGGTTGAAATCGGCGTACGGCACCAGCACGTACTCGGCCTGGCCGCCGGTCCAGTCACCCATGTCCACATAGCCGTAGGCACCACCGGCACGCGCCGGGTTGACGGTCAGGCAGACGCCGGTGTGTTGTTCCTTGCAGGAGCGGCAGCGCCCGCACGCAACGTTGAATGGCACCGACACCAGGTCGCCGAGTTTCAGGTTCTCGACGTCGCTGCCCTTCTCGATCACCTCACCGGTGATTTCATGGCCCAGTACCAGGCCCGTCTGGGCGGTAGTGCGGCCGCGCACCATGTGTTGGTCGGAGCCGCAGATGTTGGTGGAGACCACGCGCAGGATGACGCCGTGCTCAATCTTCCTGCCACGGGGGTCCTGCATTTTGGGATAGTCGATTTTCTGTACTTCGACCTGACCGTTGCCGAGATACACGACACCACGATTACCAGACATGCTTTCACCTCGCTGTTGTTTTTATGGAACCGCGTCGCCCTTGGGTGGGCAGCGCGTTTAAGTGCTCGGGTTGCAGATGCTGTTTTTTGCGTTGTTAGTAAGGGCCTCTTCGCGGGCAAGCCCGCTCCCACATTCGTGGAATGCAGTCGAATGTGGGAGCTGGCTTGCCTGCGATGGCGCCCGTCAGAGCACCACAGTTCTATTGGCGTTCAAAAACACCCGCCGCTCAATGTGATACCCCACCGCCCGGGCCAAGGTCAGCCCTTCGATATCCCGCCCCTTGGCAATCAAGTCCTCGGGATAGTGACTATGGTCCACCACCTCCACCCCCTGAGCGATGATCGGACCTTCATCCAGATCGTTGTTGATGTAATGCGCCGTGGCGCCGACCAGCTTCACCCCCTTGTTGTACGCCTGGTGGTACGGCTTGGCGCCCTTGAACCCTGGCAGCAGGGAGTGATGGATATTGATCGCCTTGCCATCGAGCTTGCGGCACAACTCCGGTGACAGCACTTGCATGTAGCGCGCAAGGATCACCAGCTCGGCGCCGGCCTCTTCAATCACCTGCCACACCTGACGCTCCTGGGACGGTTTGTCGTTGGGGTCGAGGGGGAAATGGTAGTAGGGAATCTGGTGCCAGTCGGCCAGGGGTTTGAGATCAGGGTGGTTGGACACCACCGCGACCACATCCATCGAAAGTTGGCCGATGCGCTGGCGATACAGCAGGTCGTTGAGGCAGTGATCGGCCTTGGAGACCATGATCACCACTTTTGGCCGGTAATTAGGCGCCGTCAGCTCGAAAATCATCCCAAAGGCTTCGCCACGGGTGGCCAGGCCATCGCGAAAACCCTGCTCGTCGAAGCCATCGGGTTGACGGAATTCCACGCGGATAAAAAAGCGCCCCGAGAGGCGATCATCGAACGAATGGTGCTCGGTGACGTAGCAGCCCTGTTCGAACAGATAGCGGGTGACCGCGTCCACCGTGCCGAGCACGCTGGGGCAATCGGCGGTCAAAATCCATGTATCGGGTGCGCGGCTCATTACAGTTAACTCCTCATACAGCGATGCGGCTTACTGTAGGAGTGAGCTTGCTCGCGAAAAATCCAAGGGCGCCGCGTTCATTCAGGATGCGCGCGTTTTCGTTGACGTTTTTCGCGAGCAAGCTCGCTCCTACAGGGTCATATCAGGCTTGGACATTCAGGCCGTATTCGGCCGCCGCATCCTGCAACCACAACCACCAATAATCCGAGAAGCTGCGACGAATCAGCAGCTCCCACGTGTCCTCGGCGGTATGCCGGATCACCAGTTGCGACTTGGCGAACACCGTGCCCACCGCCTTGCCTACGGGGAAGTTGTCGGGGTGCACGTCGTAGCTGGTGGACTTCATCAGCACATCGCGCACGTTCGGGCCGCTGAGCTCAAGGATCTGCTGGCCGCCGCTGACATTGACGATCTGGATATGCAAATCCCCCAGGGCGGCACGCAGGTTTTGCTCGGCGGCGAATTCTTCACCGCTTGGCACGATCAATAGCCACTCATCCGGGCCGAGCCATTGCAGGCTGGTTTCGCCCTTGACGATCACTGTCAGGGCGCCGGGCAACTCGATGCCCAGGGCCTTGTGTACGCCAGCGGCAAACGCGGCGTCATGACCATCGCCACGGAGGGTCAGGTGGCCAAGGAGTTTCTTTTCACGCACGGTCACGCCGGCGTTCTTGCGGCCCTTGCCGACCAGGCTGGCGAGGTCGGCATGGTGCAGCGACGACTCGGCCTTGGCGCCGGCGGTGGGGCGTTGTTGGTACACATTGGCTGCGGTCATAAAGCACCTTTCTTGAATTCTGTTGTGCGGCTACTGCCGCCATCGCGAGCAAGCCCGCTCCCACATTTTGGAATACAGCTCCCCTGTGGGAGCGGGCTTGCTCGCGAAGGCCGCGCCTCGGTCTATCAGATGTTCTGCCGGTCGCCTTTAGGGTCGAAGAACACCGAAGACACAATCTCGGCCTCGATCACGCTGCCATCCGCCTGCGGTGAAAACACCCGCTCGCCCATACGCTTCAAGCCACCCTTGACCACCGCCATCGCAAACGAATACCCCAGGGAGTTGTGCGCATAGCTGGAGGTGACGTGACCGACCATCTTCATCGGAATCGTCTGCTTCGGATCAAACACCAGTTGCGCGCCTTCCGGCAGCCACACCTTCGGATCAATCGGCTTCAAGCCCACCAGTTGCTTACGTTCTTCACGCACGCAATCTTCGCGGTTCATCCCACGCCAGCCGATCCACGAAAACGGTTTGGTACGGCCTACGCACCAGCCCATGTTCAGGTCATCCGGAGTCATCGAGCCGTCGGTATCCTGGCCGACGATGATGAAGCCCTTCTCGGCCCGCAGTACGTGCATGGTCTCGGTGCCGTACGGGGTCAGGTTGTATTGCTTGCCGGCCTCGACGATCTGTTCCAGCACGCCCATGGCGTAGTCGGCCTGCACGTTGACTTCGTACGACAGCTCACCGGTAAACGAGATACGGAACACCCGCGCCGGCACGCCGCCCACCAGGCCTTCTTTCCAGGTCATGAACGGGAAGCCGTCCTTGTCCAGGTCGATGTCGGTGACTTCGCTCAACAGCTTGCGGCTGTTGGGGCCGGACAGGGTCATGGTCGCCCAGTGGTCGGTGACCGAAGTGAAGTACACCTTCAGGTCCGGCCATTCGGTCTGCTGGTAGATTTCCAGCCACTGCAGCACACGGGCGGCGCCGCCGGTGGTGGTGGTCATCAGGAAGTGATTGTCCGCCAGGCACGCGGTCACGCCATCGTCGAAGACCATGCCGTCTTCCTTGCACATCAGGCCGTAGCGCGCCTTGCCCACGTCGAGCTTGGTCCAGGCATTGCTGTAAATGCGGTTAAGGAACTCACGGGCATCCGGGCCCTGGATATCGATCTTGCCCAGGGTCGAGGCATCCAGCAGGCCGACGCTGTCGCGCACGGCCAGGCATTCGCGCTTGACTGCGGCGTGCAGGTCTTCACCGTTGCGCGGGAAGTACCACGGGCGTTTCCACTGGCCGACATCCTCGAACTCGGCGCCGTTTTTGACGTGCCAGGCTTGCAGCGCGGTGTAGCGCACCGGCTCGAAGATATGCCCACAGTGCCGGCCCGCCACGGCGCCGAAAGTCACCGGCGTGTAGTTGGGGCGGAACATGGTGGTGCCCATCTGCGGGATGGTCACGTTCAGCGAACGCGCAGCAATGGCCAGGCCGTTGACGTTGCCCAGCTTGCCTTGGTCGGTGCCGAAGCCCAGCGCGGTGTAGCGCTTGACGTGTTCCACCGACTCGAAGCCCTCGCGGGTCGCCAGTTCGATGGCGGCGGCGGTGACGTCGTTTTGCAGGTCGACAAATTGTTTGGGCGCCCGTGCAGTGGCCTTCTCGTGCGGCACCTGGAACAGCGCCAGGGTTGGCTCTTCCAGGCGCGTCAGGGCCTTGGGCAGCGTACCTTCCACCGCGGCAAACCCGGCTTCGCTGGCGGCACGCACGCCACCCTCAAAGCCGTCAGCCAGGGAATCACCCAAGCCGTAGACGCCGTTGATGCCACCGACGCACACACGTTTCTGCGGTGCTTCGCCCGGTACAAAACCGAGGATATCTTCACGCCAGGTCGGCTTGCCGCCCAGGTGCGAGGCCAGGTGAACCACCGGGCTGTAGCCGCCGGAGCTGGCTACCAGGTCGCAATCGAGCCATTCGCCAGGGCTGGTGACGGTGTGGGCTTTGACATCGATAGCCGCCACACGCGCACCAGTCACGTGCTTGCTGCCACGGGCTTCGATCACGGCGCTGCCGGTGAGGATGCGAATGCCTTTGGCACGGGCTTCTTCCACCAGCGCACCGCGTGGGTTGTGGCGAGCATCGGCCACGGCGACAACGCTGAGGCCCGCGTCAAACCAGTCCAGCGCCACGCGGTAGGCGTGATCGTTGTTGGTCGACAGCACCAGCTTTTTACCCGGCGCCACGCCGTAACGGCGCACGTAAGTCGACACCGCACCCGCCAGCATGTTGCCCGGCACGTCGTTATTGCCGTACACCAGCGGGCGCTCGCACGCACCGGTCGCCAGCACCACGCGCTTGGCACGCACACGGTGGATACGCTGGCGCACCACGCCGATCGGCGCACGGTCGCCGAGGTGATCGGTGAGGCGCTCGTGGATGGTCAGGAAGTTATGGTCGTGATAGCCGTTGACGGTGGCGCGAGGCAGCAGCACCACATCCGGCAACGCCTTGAGCTCGGCAATCACACTGGCGACCCACTCGGCCGCCGGCTTGCCGTCGAGGCTTTCACGGGAGTCGAGCAACGACCCGCCGAACTCTTCCTGCTCATCGGCGATGATCACCCGCGCACCACTGCGCGCAGCCGCCAGGGCCGCCGACAGGCCAGCGGGCCCGGCACCGACGATCAGCACGTCGCAATGGCGGTTCATGTAGTCGTAGGTGTCCGGATCGTTCTCGGTCGGCGAGCGACCCAGCCCTGCGGCCTTGCGGATGTACTTCTCGTAGGTCATCCAGAACGATTGCGGGTACATGAAGGTTTTGTAGTAGAAACCCGGCGGCATCAGCTTGCCGCCGACCTTGCCGAGAATGCCCATCATGTCGTTGTTCACGCTCGGCCAGCCGTTGGTGCTGGTTGCGACCAGGCCTTGGTACAGCGCCTGTTGCGTGGCGCGCACGTTGGGGATTTGCGTGGCTTCGGTGGCACCGATCTGCAGCACCGCGTTTGGCTCTTCAGCGCCCGCAGCAAAGATGCCGCGTGGGCGCGAGTATTTGAAGCTGCGGCCGATGACATCCACGCCGTTGGCCAGCAAGGCTGCAGCCAGGGTGTCGCCTTCAAAGCCTTTGTAGCTCTGGCCGTTGAAGGTAAACGTCAGGACTTTATTACGGTCAATGCGGCCACCGTTGGACAGGCGATTGATCTGGCTCATACCTTCTCTCCAGAAGCCTTGGCGGTGAATTGTGGCTTCTCGCCGATCTTGTAGGTTTCAAGAATTTCGTAGGTCACGGTGTCGCGGGTCGCGTTGAAATATTGGCGGCAACCGGCGGCATGGATCCACAGTTCGTGATGCAGGCCGCGCGGGTTGTCGCGGAAGAACATGTAGTCGCCCCACTGCTCGTCGGTGCAGGCATTCGGGTCCAGCGGGCGCGGGATGTGCGCTTGGCCGGACGCGTGGAATTCCTCTTCGGAGCGCAGTTCGCCACAGTGAGGACAGAAGATATGCAACATAGGGAATTTCTCCTGTTAGTGGGCGACGGCCGCAGCGCCGTGTTCGTCGATCAGCGCACCGTTGTGGAAACGGTCGATGGAGAAAGGTGCCGCCAACGGGTGCATTTCACCCTTGGCCAGGCTCGCGGCAAACACGTTGCCTGAGCCGGGGGTGGCCTTGAAGCCACCGGTGCCCCAACCGCAGTTGAAGAACATGTTCGGCACGGGGGTCTTGGAGATGATCGGGCAGGCGTCCGGCGTGGTGTCGACGATGCCGCCCCACTGGCGGTTCATGCGCACCCGCGACAGCACCGGGAACATCTCGACGATGGCCTGGATGGTGTGTTCGATCACCGGGTATGAGCCGCGCTGGCCGTAGCCGTTGTAGCCGTCGATACCGGCGCCGATCACCAGGTCGCCCTTGTCGGACTGGCTGATGTAACCGTGCACGGCGTTGGACATGATCACGCTGTCGATAATCGGCTTGATCGGCTCCGACACCAACGCTTGCAGCGGGTGGGATTCGATCGGCAGGCGGAAACCGGCGAGCGAAGCCATGTGGCCGGAGTTACCGGCGGTGACCACACCGACGCGCTTGGCGCCGATAAAGCCTTTGTTGGTTTCGACACCGATGCACACGCCGTTTTCCTTGCGAAAGCCGATCACTTCGGTCTGCTGGATCAGGTCCACACCCAGGGCGTCGGCGGCGCGGGCAAAACCCCAGGCCACGGCATCGTGACGGGCCACGCCGCCGCGCCGTTGCACGGTAGCGCCGAGGACCGGGTAGCGGGTGTTTTTCGAGCAATCGAGGTACGGGATCTCGTCGGCCACTTGCTTGGCGTTGAGCAGCTCGCCGTCCACGCCATTGAGGCGGTTGGCACTCACGCGGCGCTCGGAATCACGGATGTCCTGCAGGGTGTGGCACAGGTTGTAGACGCCGCGCTGGGAGAACATCACGTTGTAGTTCAAGTCCTGGGACAGACCTTCCCAGAGCTTCATCGCGTGTTCATACAGGTGCGCCGACTCATCCCACAGGTAGTTGGAACGCACGATGGTGGTGTTGCGCGCGGTGTTACCGCCGCCCAGCCAACCTTTCTCGACCACGGCCACGTTGGTGATCCCGTGTTCCTTGGCCAGGTAATAAGCGGTCGCCAGACCATGCCCGCCGCCGCCGACAATGACCACGTCGTACACCTTTTTAGGGGTCGGCGTGCGCCACATCTTCTGCCAGTTTTCGTGGTGGCTGAGTGAGTGCTTGAAGAGGCCGAAGCCTGAGTAGCGTTGCATAGTCATTACTCCAAAACCGCGCTCAGCGATAAACCGGGAAATCAGCGCACAGGGCAGACACGTGCTTGGCCACGTTGGCCTCGACATCGGCATCGCCGAGGTTGTCGAGGATGTCGCAGATCCAGCCAGCCAACTCGACGCACTGCGCCACTTTAAAACCGCGTGTGGTCACCGCCGGAGTGCCGATGCGCAGGCCCGAGGTCACAAATGGCGACTGCGGGTCATTGGGCACGGCGTTCTTGTTGACGGTGATATGGGCGCGACCGAGGGCGGCGTCTGCGTCCTTGCCGGTGAGGCCTTGGCGGATCAGGCTGACCAGGAACAGGTGGTTATCGGTGCCGCCGGACACTACGTCGTAGCCACGCTTGATAAACACGCTGGCCATGGCCTGGGCGTTGTCGATCACCTGCTGTTGATAAGCTTTGAAGCCTGGCTCCATCGCCTCCTTGAAGCACACAGCCTTGCCCGCGATCACGTGCATCAGCGGGCCGCCCTGTGCGCCTGGGAACACGGCGGAGTTGAGTTTTTTCTCAATCTCTTCGTTGGACTTGGCCAGGATCAGGCCACCCCGTGGACCGCGCAGGGTCTTGTGGGTGGTGGTGGTCACCACATCGGCGTACGGCAGCGGGTTCGGGTACAGGCCGGCGGCAACCAAGCCTGCGACGTGGGCCATGTCGACGAACAGCAGCGCGCCCACCTTGTCGGCGATCTGGCGAAAGCGCGGAAAATCCAGGGTCTTGGAGTAGGCAGAGAAACCGGCCACGACCATTTTCGGCTTGTGCTCCACGGCCAGGCGCTCGACTTCGTCGTAGTCGATCAGGCCGGTGTCGGTGTTGATGCCGTACTGCACGGCGTTGTACAGCTTGCCCGAGGACGACACCTTGGCGCCGTGGGTCAGGTGACCGCCGTGGGCCAGGCTCATGCCCAGAATGGTGTCGCCGGCATTGATCAGCGCCAGGTACACGGCGCTGTTGGCGGACGAACCGGAGTGCGGTTGCACGTTGGCGTAATCGGCGCCGAACAGCTGCTTGGCGCGCTCGATGGCCAGGGCCTCGACTTTATCCACATGCTCGCAGCCGCCGTAGTAGCGCTTGCCAGGGTAGCCTTCGGCGTATTTGTTGGTGAGGCCGCTGCCTTGAGCTTCCATCACACGCTTGCTGGTGTAGTTCTCCGACGCGATCAGCTCGATATGATCTTCCTGACGCTGCTCCTCGGCATTCATGGCCGCCAGCAGTGCGTCGTCATATCCCTGGATCTGGTCTTGTTTGCTGAACATCGCGTCTCTCCCAGCCTTTCGTATTGTTGAGGCCCGTGCAGGGCCCTTTGATGCGATGGTAGGGCTGGCGCAGGCAGGTCAAATGCCTACGCACGCCACGCAAAGGTGCGTTTACGACATGACCAGAACAACACCGAACAAATGTGGGAGCGGGCTTGCTCGCGAATGCGGTGTGTCAGGCAGCACATGCATTGGCTGGTCCACCGCATTCGCGAGCAAGCCCGCTCCCACAGGGACTATGTGATGACCTTTCGAAGGAGTAGCAGCAGTAAGAAATGCGCGGGATAAAGTGCATACGCCCAGCGCCGCATAGCCGGCGGTGAGACATGTGTGACCTGTCGCAACAAGACCAATCCGGCCAATGGCGCAATCAGGCATGTGGCCAACCCGAGCATCGCGACGAGATTGCCGCTATTGAGTAAGACCTGCCATTGATTGGCAGCTACACACACCAACCCCGGCAACACGCTCAAATACCACGGGCGACTGAACACCAACAGCATCGCCAACGGCAGCAATACACCAAAAAATCCGAACATCAGGCTCGACGAAAATACCGCCGCCAACAACAAGGCGATCAGCGCCAATCCTCGATCAAAAAGCGTCTTTTGCTGCCATCCTCGTGCAACCAGCAAACCCAGCGCCAGGGTCGGCAGCACATTCAATGTATCGGCATCCTCGATAAACATCCGATAGGGCACCTCGCTGATCACGCTGAACAGCAGCAACCAGCCCAGGTAACGCCATTGAAAGATCGTCGGCCCATCCTTGACCCGGTGCAGGTTCGCCGCAATCGCCAGGCAAAACCACGGGAACGCCAGGCGTCCCGGCACGTACAGGCCATCGAGGCTCAAACCGATATAGCGCAGGTGATCGAGCACCATGCTCAGCAGCGCCAGCCATTTGAGCAGGTCCAGGGCGCCATCGCGGCCGCGCCTTACAGGAATCGTTTCAGTACCGTGCATAATTCCCCAGAGACTTTGCATTAACAGTGCGTGCGCCCGCCGGATATTCTTGGTTAAAGTGCGCACCAATATCGACCACAGGAACGGGCCATGACCGACAAGAGCCAACAATTTGCCAGTGACAACTATTCGGGTATCTGCCCGGAAGCCTGGGCCGCCATGGAGCTCGCCAACCAGGGCCATCAACGCGCCTATGGCGACGATGAATGGACCCACCGCGCCGCCGACGGTTTCCGCAAACTGTTTGAAACCGATTGTGAAGTGTTCTTCGCCTTCAACGGTACGGCGGCCAACTCCCTGGCCCTGTCTTCGCTGTGCCAGAGCTACCATAGCGTGATTTGCTCGGAAACCGCCCACGTCGAGACCGACGAATGCGGCGCACCGGAGTTCTTCTCCAACGGTTCCAAGCTGCTCACCGCGCGCACCGAGAATGGCAAGCTGACCCCCGAGTCGATCCGTGAGATCGCCCTCAAGCGCCAGGATATCCACTACCCCAAGCCCCGCGTCGTGACCCTGACCCAGGCCACCGAAGTGGGCAGCGTGTACACACCGGATGAAATCCGCGCCATCAGTGTCACCTGCAAGGAGCTGGGGCTGAACCTGCATATGGATGGCGCACGCTTCTCCAACGCCTGCGCCTTCCTCGGCTGCTCGCCGGCCGACCTGACCTGGAAAGCCGGGGTGGATGTGCTGTGTTTTGGCGGCACCAAGAACGGCATGGCGGTGGGTGAGGCGATCCTGTTCTTTAACCACAAGCTGGCGGAAGACTTCGACTATCGCTGCAAACAGGCCGG
Source organism: Pseudomonas hygromyciniae (assembly GCF_016925675.1). Lineage (NCBI taxonomy): Bacteria > Pseudomonadati > Pseudomonadota > Gammaproteobacteria > Pseudomonadales > Pseudomonadaceae > Pseudomonas > Pseudomonas hygromyciniae. Next base: position 5,537,374 of record NZ_CP070506.1, read on the forward strand.
CCAACTGGCCTCGAAAATGCGCTTCCTGTCAGCGCCATGGGTCGGCCTGCTGGAAAACGACGCCTGGCTCAAGCACGCACGCCACGCCAACCACTGCGCGCAGTTGCTCAGCAGCCTGGTGGCGGACATTCCCGGCGTGGAATTGATGTTCCCGGTGCAGGCCAACGGCGTGTTCCTGCAACTCTCGGAGCCGGCCATCGCCGCGCTGACGGCCAAGGGCTGGCGCTTCTACACCTTTATCGGCAAGGGCGGCGCACGCTTCATGTGCGCGTGGGATACCGAAGAAGAACGGGTACGCGAACTTGCGGCGGATATACGCGAAGTGATGGGCGCCTGACCTGTGGCGAGGGGGCTTGCCACAACAGCCTCCTCGCCGCCAGCCTCTACAGTTTCAAGGGTTGCAAAGCATCCCACTGATCAATAGGCCCGGGATTGTTTTCGATTGTCCCGCCCTCAAAGATGACCGCCAGCTTGTTCACCGCATTCAAGGCCGTGGTCACAGCGCCCTCGGCCCAGCCCCCGGTCCAGGAAATGTCATCTCCCGACAGAATAAAACCGTCCGGCTCTCCCCCCTCTACACCGTTCATGAACTGGGAAAACAGCAGGCGCTGATACTCATACTGCCCCGGCAGGTTCATCTTGAAGGCCCCCAGGTAAAACGGCTCGTCTTCCCAGTTGATCTCGATAAACGGATCAACCATGCCGAACTCGGCCGCCAGGTCCAGTTGCGTATCGGCGTACACCGTATCCAGCAAGGTGGTACACAACTGCACATGGGTCGGCAACGGCGCGCTGCGATCGCCCAGGAACTTCAGGCTGTCATCGTTCCAGGTATATGAGAGGAACATACCGCAGCCCGTGCTCGCCCCATTGCCCAAACCGTAGTCCAACAGGTAGGTGCCTCGGGTCAGGCGATCCGACAAGGTCACGCTCATCTTGTAGCGACCGTTCTGGGCATCATTCCAAAATGGCCGCTGGGTGGTGGCAAAGATCTTCGCCGACTGCATGTAATGGGTGTACATCACCGCCTCCCAGGTCTCTGGGGCCAGCAAGTTGTCCATCAGGTTAAAACGGTCCTTGCCGTCCATGTAGCGGAACTTGTCGAGCACCCGCACGTGAGGCGTGTAGACCACACTTTTAAAATTGCGCTCGGTACCCGTATTCAGCTGGTTGTCATACAGGTACACCTTGAATGAGCCACCGGACAGACGCTGGATCTGCCGGACCTCCTGATGCAGCGGGTCAGCGATCTCGCGACGCGTCAGGCTCTCCACGGTCGTGTCTGCCGGCCAATGGACCTGGGTGTCACCAAACGATGCCGGCGTGCCGCTCCACAAGCGCAGGGGCAGCTCGCTGGAACCGTCGTACATCAAGGAGTGATTGGTATCCAGGCCGGTATAAAGCACCCGCAGCACTTCGAGAAAGCAGTTCGGGTAGTCGGTGTTCCAGCCGCCGGTGCCGAAACCGATCTGGCCAAACAGGTCGATGTCTTCCCGAGTCCATTTGGCCTGCTCAACCATGGCGGCGTAGAAGCTCAGGTCATCCCATCCCGACCGCAGGATCGTGTTCCAGATGGCCTTGATTTCAGCCTGGTTCACCGCACTTTCCTGCATCGCGTTTTCCATGTCGGTAAAGCGAATCGGGTCCTGCTCCAGAAATTGGCCGAAGAACATATCCTCAATGCGTTTGTATTGGTCCGGCAGATCATTGCCCTCGTAGTACGTCTGCTGGTTCTTGTAATCGACAACCGTGCTGGGCGCAGCCGCCGAGCCGGGGTTGGGGAAGTCCGTCGAATTGCCGCCCATGCCGACCTTATTGAAGTAGTGCATCAACGCCTTGCCGGACTTGGGAAAGCGCATGGCCCCCAGTTCACAGATCACCCGGCCCTGCGGGTCGTTGCGGTCACCCAGCACATGAGCAAACAGGCGCCCACCAATGCGCCCCGAGGCTTCGACCACCACCGGATGCAGGCCCATGCGCATCGCCTCGTAGGCAGCTACCAGACCGGACACGCCGGCCCCGACGATCAACACCTGCTCGCCATAATGCTGTGGCGCGACATGGCCCAGGGGTTTCTTGAGGATTGCCGCCTGCCACAGATAGCGGGCGTAATGGAACGGAAAATCAGGAATCAGCGCCGTGACGTTTTTGTTCAACAGGCGCTGGGCCCCCTGGGAACGGGAGGGAATCGCAGACATGGTGGCTTCCTTGCAGATTGGGTGAGCGTCCACCCTTTACGACAAGGCTAAAGGCGACTGCGACGGGACTAAAAACCAGACTAGAAGACCGACCGCACCCTGGTTATATCGCTTTGCAATAAGACAGAGCGGTTCCATCGCCGCCCGCAAAAAAGCATTACTTAAGGAAAGTCTGAAGTAATTATTTATAGATCGCGATTCAATTGGCCCGCCAGTTACCCGATGCTCCGGCACTCACCCCCTATAAAAATAAACCGTGAACCTATGAACGCCCTATCCGACAAGACCGCTCCCCGCGCCGCCCCCGGCCTGAAAATAGAGACCCGCTCCATTGACTACGTGCCGCGCAACGAACGCCACGGCAAAGTCTGGCACCAGGGTCCCTTCTGGTTCACGGGCAACTTCGTCCTCACCACCATGGTCACCGGCTTCACCGGGGCCGCGTTGGGCTTGAGCCTGGTCTACGCCGTGCTGGCGATTGTCATTGGTGTGTGCCTGGGCACCTTCGCCATGGCGTTCCACGCCAACCAGGGCCCGCGCATGGGCTTGCCGCAGATGATCCAGTCACGCGCCCAGTTCGGTCTGCGCGGGGCCATCGTGCCGTTTATCGCGGTGATCTTTGTGTACATCGGCTTCAACGTGTTCAACGTGATTCTCGCCACCGATGCCATCAACACGGTCCTGCCGGGCAGCCGCGCGCCGTGGTATGCGCTGATGATCATCCTCGCGGTGGTGATTGCCGTGATCGGCCATGACCTGCTGCACACCGTGCAACGCTGGCTGACCTACGTGATGATCAGCGTATTCGCGGTGCTGACCGTCGCCGCCTTGATGAGCCTGTCGGCCGACGCGGCGGTGGCCGATGCACATTTCTCGTGGTCGGCGTTCCTGATTCAGCTCAGCGCCGCTGCCGGTTATCAGATCAGCTACGCCGTGTACGTGTCGGACTACTCGCGCTATCTGCCCCACCAAACGCCGTCGCGCCGGGTGATTTTCTGGACCTACCTGGGCGCCGCCGGCTCTGCTTTGTGGCTGATGTCCCTGGGCGCATTCCTTGCTTCGGCGCTGCCCTCGCCGGATCCCATCACCAGCGTGCGCACCGTGGGCAACCAGGTGATCCCCGGCTTCGGCACCTTCACCGTGCTGATCGCCGTGCCGGCGCTGATTGGCATCATGGCGGTCAACTGCTACGGCGCCATGCTGACCGGCATCAGTGCCATCGACGGCTTCGTGAAGATCCAGCCGCGCCTCAAGAGCCGGATCATGGGGATTAGCCTGGTGGCGGTGATCATCTTCCTGATCGCCCTGAGCATTCCTGACAGCTACCTGGCCAGCTTCAATACGTTTGTGCTGCTGATGTTGTATTTCCTGGTGCCGTGGACCGCCGTCAACCTCGCGGATTTTTATCTGGTGCGCAAAGGCCAATACGCCATTAGCGACATCTTCAACCCCGCCGGTATCTATGGCCAGTGGGGCAAAGCGGGCCTGGTCGCCTATGGCCTGGGCATGGTCTCGATGGTGCCGTTCATGTCGTTGAGCTTCTACGTCGGGCCGGTCGCCGTGGCGCTGGGCGGTGCCGACATTGCGTTTGTGATCGGCCTGGGCGTTTCCGCGCTCGCCTACTGTGTGATGAACCGCAACCTTGACCATAACGCCGAGCGCCGTGCGATTGCCGCCAGCGAGGCTATGTTGGAAGGCAACAACCTATGAACACCGTCCGTATCGCCTGTCATCAACTGGCGCCCCGTATCGCCGATGCGCAGTACAACCGCACCCTCAGCGCCGAGGCCATCCGCCGTGCAGCAGCGCTAGGCGCGCAGGTGGTAGTGCTGCCGGAGTTGATGCAGAGCGGTTATGTGTTCACGGACCTGCACGAAGCCCTTAGGGTGTCCGAAACCCTGGAGGGACCGACACTGACCCTGTGGAAAACACTGGCAAACGAGCTGGGCATTATTGTCGTGGCCGGTTTCTGTGAGCGGCTGACGGCAACCCAGGTGGCCAACAGCGCCGCGCTGATAGAGCCGGACGGCAGGCTGACGGTGTACCGCAAGGCACATTTGTGGGACCGCGAAAAATCCATCTTCACCCCCGGCACCGAGCCCCCGCCGGTGGTCGAAACCGCCGTCGGACGCATCGCCGTGATGATCTGCTACGACCTGGAACTGCCCGAGTGGGTACGCCTGGCCGCCCTCGCCGGTGCCGACCTGCTCTGTGCGCCGGTCAACTGGCCAGATGGCCCGCGCCCCGCCGGCGAAAGGCCGGCAGAAATCGTCCGGGTCCAGGCCAATGCCGCCGTCAACCGCCTGTTCATTGCCGCGTGCGACCGTCATGGCGAAGAACGCGGCGTCAACTGGGTAGGAGGGTCAGTTATCGTCGATGCCGATGGCTACCCCCAGGCCGGCGCGACCTCCCATCAGCAAGAACAGTGCCTGGTGGCGGACCTGCCTCTGGCCCAGGCCCGGGATAAGTTCATCAGTGCGCACAACCATGTGCATCAGGATCGTCGGCCAGGGTTGTACTAAGATCAGAACTCGATCCGCACATCCCCCTTCGGCACGCTGCAGCACGACAGGATGTAGCCTTCGGCTTCGTCTTCTTCGGTGATGCCGCCGTTGTGCTCCATCTCGACCTCCCCGCCCAGCTTCATCACCTTGCACGTGCCGCAAATGCCCATGCCGCAGGCTTTGGGGATCAGCAGGCCGAGCTTGGCGGCGGCGGCATGCACGGTTTCGCCCGGCGCCACGCGGATGCTTTTGCCCGACGCAATGAATTCCACCTGATGCAAATCCGCCTGGTCGATCTGCGGCGCATCGGCGGCTTGTTCGGCTTGCTCGACCGCATCGGCGCGGGCTTCCGCTGGCGTGGCGCCGAAGGATTCCTCGTGGTAGCGCGCCATGTCGAAGCCCGCCGCTTCGAGCAGGCGTTTGACCGCGCTCATATAAGGTGTCGGCCCGCAGCAGAACACTTCCCGCTCGAGGAAGTCCGGCACCATCAATTCCAGCATCTTGTGGTTCAGGTACCCGCGATACCCGGCCCAGGGTTCGCCCAGGCCGTGCTTCTCGCAAATCAGGTGCAGGCTGAAGTTGTCGATGCGCGAGGCCATGTGTTCCAGCTCGCGGTGGTAAATGATGTCTTTGGGCGAGCGCGCACTGTGGATAAAGGTCATGTCGACATTGGCGTTGGTGTCGTAGAACCAACGGGCCATGGACATCACCGGGGTGATCCCCACGCCACCGCTCAGGTACAGCACCTTCGGGCTCGGGAAGTCGATGGCATTGAACAGCCCCACCGGCCCGTGCACCGCCAACTCTTGCCCTTCATGCAGGGTGTCGTGCAACCAGTTCGACACCCGCCCGCCCGGCACGCGCTTGATGGTTACCGAGAAGCTGTAGGGCACCGATGGCGAGCTGGAAATGGTGTACGACCGCATGATCGGCTGGCCGTCGATTTCCAGCTCCAGGGTGACGAACTGCCCCGGTTTGAAAAAGAACAGGATCGGCTGATCGGCCATAAAGCAGAAGGTGCGCACATCCCAGGTTTCCTGGATGACTTTGACGCACCGCACGATGTGCCGACCATTGGCCCAGGTCTGGGTGGTGACAGGATTCAGGAAGGTGTTGGACATGCTGTTCTCCACGGCCGTAGTTCGGCTTGATGCTGGCGATTCTGCGTAAGGCCGCAACCTGCCATTTACCTATCTGCGACATTCGCATACTTATCGCGACCAGCCCCCATACCACTGGGGTTGCGCGTCGGGAACAGAGTGGGCCATGTCGTTAATGGATAAGGTTGAGGGCGGCGCCGGGCCCACACTCGCAGCCAACAACGACGCTTTCTTTACGCCTTGCTGCAAACCTGATTAGCCACTTATCGCGGCCACACAGAATGGCCTTGAGGACACACACGATGGACGTCACCGCAACCTTGAGCTTGGGCGATCCGCTGGAACCCGCACGCAAGGCCACCGCGCAAATGCTGCAAGAGCGCGAGCGCACTTTTTCGCTGCCCCAGCCGTTTTACTCTGACCAGCGGCTGTTCGATATCGACATGCAGGAGATCTTCCAGAAGGAATGGTTGATCGCCGGCATGACCTGCGAAATCCCCGCCAAAGGCAACTACCTGACCCTGCAGATCGGCAAGAACCCGATCATCGTGATCCGTGGCGCCGAAGGCGTGGTGCATGCCTTTCACAACGTCTGCCGCCACCGCGGTTCGCGCTTGTGCACCAGCGACAAGGGCAAGGTCGCCAAACTGGTTTGCCATTACCACCAGTGGACCTATGAACTGGACGGGCGCCTACTGTTCGCCGGCACCGAGATGGGCGCCGACTTCGACATGAAGCAGTACGGCCTCAAGCCGGTGAACGTGAAGACCGCCGGCGGCTACATCTTCATCAGCCTGGCCGAGAACCCGCCGGCCATCGATGACTTTCTGTCGACGCTCAACCACTACATGGAACCCTACGACATGGAAAACACCAAGGTGGCGATCCAGACCACCTTGTTTGAAAAAGCCAACTGGAAGCTGGTGCTGGAAAACAACCGCGAGTGCTACCACTGCAACGCCTCGCACCCCGAGTTACTGAAAACCCTGCTGGAATGGGACGACGTCACCGACCCGCGTGCCGACCAGGCCTTCAAGGACCACGTCGCCGCATCCGCCGCTGCCTGGGACGCCGAGAAGATCCCTTACGCCCACGCCAGCTTCGGTCTGCGAAACCGTATCGTGCGCATGCCGCTGCTCAAGGGCACCGTCTCCATGACCCTGGATGGCAAGCAGGGCTGCAAGAAACTCATGGGCCGGATCAAGAACCCCGACCTGGGCTCGATGCGCATCCTGCACCTGCCCCACTCGTGGAACCACTGCATGGGCGATCACATCATCGTCTTCACGGTGTGGCCGATCAGCGCCCAGGAAACCATGGTCACCACCAAATGGCTGGTGCATAAGGACGCGGTGGAAGGTGAAGACTACGACGTCGAACGCATGCGCCAGGTGTGGGACGCCACCAATGACCAGGACCGGCGCCTGGCCGAAGAGAACCAGCGCGGGATCAACTCCACCGCTTACCAACCGGGGCCGTACTCCAAGACCTATGAGTTTGGCGTGGTGAACTTTGTGGACTGGTACAGCGAGCGCATGCTCAACAACCTGGGAGCGGCGCCGGCGCCGTACCTCAAGGGCGTCGCAGCACACGAGTAACTGACTGTGGGAGCAGGCAAGCCCTAATGCCACGTAGGAGCGAGCTTGCTCGCGAAGGACGTCAACGATAACGCGTGTTTGCTAGGTAAACGCGGCGCTCTCAAGTTCTTCGCGAGCAAGCTCGCTCCTACGTGGCATTAGGGCTTGCCCGCTCCCACTTTTGAGCCCGCTCCTGGTCAAAAATTGAGCATAGGGCCGCCAGCCCACTGTTACCCTGCCCTGCAGCCATCCCCCAACAACTTATCCACAAACCCACCCACAGCAATTGTGGGCAACTGCGCTCTTACCTCGACATAAAACCAAGAAAATCCGTGACTTATTCAAAGCAATGGGTTTTATCCAATATTGATCATTTTTTGACCTAAAGCGTACAGGCCACGTTCTATATGGCCTGTAGCGGAACGCAAACACCTTATCCACAGAAGCGCCAACAGACTTTGGGGGCAACTTTGGCCTATCTGTGGAAAACCGCCTGCGGCCCATCAAAATCGAGGCTTTACCCGCGTAAACCCATGGAAACAGCGATATTGATCATATTTCAACCAACCCACTGCAAGCCTTTATCCATATGGCTTGCAGCGTGTAGCGAACATCTTATCCACAGAAGCACCAACAGACTTTGGGGGCAACTCTGAGCGGGGCTTTTCCCTTATCCACAGAAAAAGCCCAGTAAAAACCGGCGCTTAGGTTGGTTGTTTTTCGTACAGAGGGCTGCAGGGCTTGATTTACATGGGGTGTGGACAGCCGCGAACAGGTTATCCACAGCTGCGTTAACAGGGATTGTGGGTAACACCAACGCACATGGCTTGTAGGAGCGAGCTTGCTCGCGAAAAAGGCCAACGATCACGCAGCGTGTCTGGTTTAACGCTGCGCGCTCAGGTTCTTCGCGAGCAAGCTCGCGCCTACAGGGGGGGTCAGCGCACCACGCCTTCTTCGATCAGCAGCTTGAGAATCGCTTCGGCACCCGCCTCGGGGCTGAGGCCCTTGAGCACCTGGCCACTGCCGCCGCTGGCCTTGGCAGTGGCAGCTTTCATACGGTCGGCGCCGCTCTTGGCCTTGATCACTTTGAGGCGCTTGGGTCGAGGCTTGGCCGGTTGCAGCACGGCGCCTGTGAATAACTCATCGTCCACCACCTGCACGTCGTGCTCCTGCAGCACTCCGCGCTGGGCCGGGCCGTAGGCGCTTTGCCGAGGCTTGGGCCCGGCGTTATCCACCGTGGCCAGGAACGGCAGGCGCACCTTCAGGCGCCGCCGCTGCCCGCGCGGCAGGGCTTGCAGTACATGGGCCACACCGTTGTCGATGGACTCCACCTGGGCCAGGCCGACAATCAACGGCCAGCCCAGTTGTTCGGCCAACAGGAAGGGCAGCATGCCCGAGCCTTCGCCGGTTTCTGCCTGGCTGCCGGTAAGCACCACCTGGGCGCCAGCGTCCCGTAGATAGTCGCCGAGTATCGGCAAGGCATCGGCGCCGGCCGGCTGCTCCAGCACGTGCAACTGCGCCAACCCCATGCCCAGGTAGGCGCGCAGGGTCGGTTCGGCAATGTCGCCGGCATGCAGCACTTGCAGGTTATCCCCCGCCAGTTGCAACCCTAGCTCGACGGCGCGCGCATCCTGTTCGGCGCGACGTGGGCGGCCGGAGGTCGGGTGGGCGCCTATGGAGACCAGGCTGATTACATGGGTGGTCATGACCATATCCTTTGCTTAAGCCGCATCGCGCTTGGCGCCGTTGCGGTGGGCCTGGACCGCTGCGATCAAGGCCCGGAGAATTTCGCCGCTGTCACCGATCACCGACAGGTCGGCGCGCTTGATCATGTCGCACCCCGGATCGAGGTTGATCGCCACCACCTTGTCGCAGGCACCGATGCCTTGCAGGTGCTGGATCGCCCCGGAGATCCCCACGGCCACATACACCCGCGCAGTGACCCAGATACCACTGGCGCCAACCTGCCGATCACGGGCCATGAAGCCATCGTCCACGGCCACCCGCGACGCACCTTCGGTAGCCCCCAGGGCGGCAGCGGTCTGGTGGAACAGCTCCCAGTCCTTGACCCCGTTGCCGCCCGAGAAAATAAACTCGGCTTCGGCCATGGGAATCGCGCCCGGATCCACCGCCACCGCGCCCAGATCCTCGATACGCGGCAAGCTGCGCGCCAGCGCTGTGGATAACTCCACCGGCAACACTTCATGGCGCGTATCGCTGACGGGGTCGGCACATTCCACGGCGGCCAGGATCAGCCTTGGCAACGCTCGCGCCAGGTCTTCCTGGCCCGCACCGGCACGGCCGATACACTCGTTGCCCTTGATCTGCCACACCCGGGTTGCCGGGCGTTCCTTGAGGCTCGCAGCAAAGCGCCGCCCCAGTTCGCCACCGCCACTGCGGCTGTCGGGCAGCAACCAGTGACGCGGGCTGAACTGGTTATCCACAGCCCGCAGGCCATGGACCCGTTGCTCCGGTGAATAACCGTCGAATGCGTGGCCGTCCAGCACCAGCAGGCGATCCACGCCGGCCGTGTCGAAGGCACTTTCCTTATGCTCGCCAAAGACCACCGCCAGTACCGCACCGTCGCTGCCGGCGAGTTGCCGTGCCAGGCCCAGCAAGTCGCGGTCGTGGCTGCTCAGGCGGCCGCCGACCATATCCGGCACCACGTTGATGTAGAACGCCGGGGCTGGCACCTGGTGCAGCGGCAACTGCACTTGCACCGCTGCCGTGCGCTTGGTCGCGCCACCCTGCTGGGCGCCGCTGCGGTCGATACGCTTGATGCCGTTGGGGCCGATAAAACCAATGCCATGCACGTTTTTACGGAGGATGCCGTTAGGCCCCATCCAACTGTGCTGCTCCGGTTGCATCGCCGCATGCAGCGGGTGCAGGCGGTTGCGGGCGATCCATTCGGCCCGTGGGTCGCGGCGGATAATGTCGCTCATCAGTGGACCTCCGCAGGTTGACGGGTGTTCTTGGCCGATGCGGCCTCTTCGAGCAAGGCATCCGCCACCAACTCGGCAATGTCCTTGATCAGTGGGCGCGGCTCGACCACCCCTTCGAGCATCGCCGTACACTGTGGACAACCGACGGCCACCAGCTCGGCACCGGTCTCGCGGATGTCCTCCATGCGCATGTCGGGAATGCGCTGCTTGCCGGGAATATCGGTGATCGGCGCGCCGCCACCACCGCCACAGCAACGGGAACGGAAGCCCGAACGTTGCATCTCCTTGACCTCGATCCCCAGCGCCCGCAGTACTTGGCGCGGAGCCTCGTACTCGCCGTTGTAACGGCCCAGGTAGCACGGGTCGTGATAGGTCACGCTGTTGCCTTTGTGCTGGCCCAGGTTCAGCGCGCCGGCGTCGATCAACTCGGCCATGTAGGTGCTGTGGTGCTGCACGCGGTAGTTGCCGTCGAAGGCGCCGTATTCGTTTTTCAGTACATGGAAACTGTGGGGATCGCAGGTCACGATGCGCTTGAAGCTGTACTTGGCCAGGGTCTGGATATTGCGCGCAGCCAGTAGCTGGAACGTCGCCTCATCCCCCAGACGCCGGGCCACGTCGCCACTGTCGCGTTCCTCCAGGCCCAGCACGGCGAAATCGACCTTGGCCGCCTTCAGCACTTTGACGAAAGCGCGCAAGGTCCGCTGGTTACGCATGTCGAAGGCACCATCGCCAACCCAGAACAGTACGTCAGTTGTCTTCTTATCGCCGAGCAGCGGCAGGTTCAAGTCCGCCGCCCAGTTCATCCGCCCGCCCGGGGCAAAACCGCCAGGGTTGTCGGTGGCGATCAGGTTTTCCAGGACTTCGGCGCCCTTGTTCGGGGTCGCGCCTTTTTCCAGGGTCAGGTGACGGCGCATATCGACGATGGCATCCACGTGCTCGATCATCATCGGGCATTCTTCGACGCAGGCGCGGCAGGTGGTGCACGACCACAAGGTCTCGGCGTCCACCAGGCCGTTGACGATCGGTTGGTGCGGGTTGCCGCTGTGCTCGCCAATGGCCTTGCCCGGATACGGACTGCCGGCGAACTTCGCATCGGTGCCACCGGCCAGGCCGACCACCATGTCCTGGATCAGCTTTTTCGGGTTCAGCGGCTGGCCGGCAGCAAACGCCGGGCACGCGGCTTCGCACTTGCCGCACTGCACGCAGGCGTCGAAGCCCAGCAATTGGTTCCAGGTGAAGTCCTTGGGTTTTTCCACGCCCAGGGGCGCGCTTTTATCGCTCAGGTCCAGCGGCTTCAAACCGGTGGAACGGCCACCGCCAAAACGTTCGGCGCGGCGGTGCCAGGCCAAGTGCAGGGCACCGGCAAACGCATGCTTCATCGGCCCGCCCCAGGTCATGCCGAAGAACATCTCCGACACGCCCCACAGCACACCCACACCGAGCAGCGCGGCCAGCAGCCAGCCACCGAAGTCGGCAGGCAGGATCCCGGCCACCGGCAAGGTCACCAGGAAGAAACTGACCGAAAACGCCATCAGGCTTTTCGGCAGGCGCATCCACGGGCCCTTGGACAGGCGCGATGGCGGGTTGCGCCGGCGCAGGTAGACGAAGGTGGCGCCGACAAACATCAGCACCGAGGCCAGCAGCAAGGCGTAGCCAAGGATGCGGTTATGCAGGCCGAAACCGTGCACCAGAATCGCCAGCAACGCTGACAACACAAAGCCCAGGGCCGTGGCCACGTGGGTATTGGCGATGTATTTGTCGCGGGCGACCACGTGGTGCAGGTCGACCATGTAGCGCTTGGGCATGGCCAACAGGCCGCCCAGCAGGTCGACCTTGGCGGCACGGCCACGGCGCCACATGTTCACCCGGCGCAAAGCGCCGAGGACAGCGAGGCCCAGGGCCGCAAACAGGAGAATCGGAAGAAGGGTGTTCAACATGGTGAAGCTCCCACAGACCACACAGGTCTAATGTGGGAGCGGGCTTGCTCGCGAAGGCGGTGCATCAGCCACCGGATGTATCGACTGACACACCGCTTTCGCGAGCAAGCCCGCTCCCACATTTTTGACCGAGTCCACATTGGTTCGGTGTTGGGTCAGAAATCCTTGCACAAGCGCAGGGCGTCGTAGATCGCGGCGTGGGTATTGCGCTGGGCCACACAGTCACCGATGCGGAACAGCAAGTAGCCTTCCCCCGGTTCGCTCAGGCACGGTTGCGGCTTGATCGCGAACAACGCTTCGACGTCCATCTGCCCCTTGTTGCGCGCCCCTTGCTTGAGGGCGTAGTAGATTTCTTCATCCGGGCGCACGCCGTTCTCCACCACTACCTGGTCCACCACCCGCTCTTCCTTGGCGCCGGTGTATTCGTTCTCCAGCACCGCTATCAGCTTGTCACCCTCGCGGTAGACCTTCTCCAGCATCATGTCGCCGGTCATGATCACTTCCTTGGGGTACATGCTGCGATAGTAGGTGGGGAATGACGTACCACCGATGGCCACGCCAGGCTTGATATCGTCGGTGACGATCTCGACCTGGCAACCCTTGTCGGCCAGGAAGTCGGCCACGGACATGCCGGTGAATTCGCAGATGGTGTCGTACACCAGCACGTTCTTGCCCGGCGCCACCTTGCCGTCGAGCACGTCCCAGCTGCTGACCACCAGGCCTTCTGCCGCGCCCCAGTGTTCGTTCTGCTCGATGAACGGATGCCCACCCACCGCCAGCACCACCACATCCGGGCGCAAGTCGAGGATGGTTGCGGCATCCGCCGCCACGCCCAGGCGCAGGTCGACGTTGAGCCGTGCCAGTTCCAGCTGGAACCAGCGGGTGATACCGGCGATCTGGTCGCGCTGCGGGGCCTTGGACGCGGTGGTGATCTGCCCGCCGATAAAGTCTTTTTTCTCCAACAGGGTCACGTCGTGGCCACGCTCGGCAGCAACCCGAGCGGCCTCCATCCCGGCCGGGCCGGCACCGACCACCACCACTTTGCGCTTGGGCCCGGTGGATTTTTCGATGATGTGCGGCACGCCCATGTATTCACGGGAGGTCGCGGCGTTCTGGATGCACAGCACGTCCAGGCCCTGGTACTGGCGGTCGATGCAATAGTTGGCGCCGACGCACTGCTTGATCTGGTCAATCTGGCCCATCTTGATCTTGGCGATCAGGTGCGGGTCGGCCATGTGCGCACGGGTCATGCCGACCATGTCCACATAACCGCCTTCGAGGATGCGCGTGGCCTGGTTCGGGTCCTTGATGTTCTGCGCGTGCAGCACCGGGACCTTGACCACTTCCTTGATCCCGGCGGCCAGGTGCAGGAACGGCTCCGGTGGGAAACTCATGTTGGGGATCACGTTGGCCAGGGTGTTGTGGGTGTCGCACCCCGAGCCGACCACGCCGATAAAGTCGAGCATGCCGGTGTCGTCGTAATACTTGGCGATCTGCTTCATGTCCTCGTGGGACAGGCCGTCCGGGTGGAACTCGTCGCCGCACAGGCGGATGCCGACGCAAAAATCCGGGCCGACTTCGGCACGCACGGCCTTGAGCACTTCCAGGCCGAATTTCATCCGCCCCTCAAAGCTGCCGCCCCACTCATCGGTACGCTTGTTGACCCGCGGGCTCCAGAACTGGTCGATCATGTGCTGGTGCACCGCCGACAGTTCCACGCCATCCAGGCCACCGGCCTTGGCCCGCGCTGCGGCGCTGGCGTAGTTGCCGATCACCCGCCAGATTTCTTCCGGTTCGATGGTTTTGCAGGTGGCGCGGTGTACTGGTTCACGGACGCCGGAGGGCGACATCAAGGTCGGCCAGTTAAAGCCGTCCCAGCGTGAGCGACGGCCCATGTGGGTAATCTGGATCATGATCTTGGCGCCATGCTTGTGCATCGCGTCAGCCAGGTTCTGGAAGTGCGGGATGATGCGGTCGGTGGACAGGTTGACCGAACTCCACCATTCCTGCGGGCTGTCGATCGCCACCACGGAGGAACCGCCACAGATTGCCAGGCCAATGCCGCCCTTGGCTTTCTCTTCGTAGTACTTCACATAACGTTCGGTGGTCATCCCGCCGTCGGTGGCATACACCTCCGCGTGGGCGGTACTGAGCACGCGGTTGCGGATGGTCAGTTTGCCGATCTGGATCGGCGCAAACATTGCTTCGAAAGCCATGGCACGGTCCTCGGCTTACAACGGCTTGACGGTGAACAGACCGTCGTCATGGCCCTCTTCGGAGCCTCCGTAGACTTGTTCGGCGACGGTGCGGATGTTGCTGCCGCGCGCCTGCAGAATCTGGTCCATGGCGCCGGCAAACCAGCCGGTGAACATGTAGTCAACCTTGCGCCCGACCTTGCCATACACGTAGACGAATGCCGAGTGTTCGAGCTTGACGCTGGCGGTGCCTTTGTCGAGGTCGATGTCCTGGATCTTGAACAGGCCCCAGCCGCGTTGCGACAGGCGCTTCATGTAGTGCTCGAACACCGCGACGCCTTCCAGGCCGTGGCATTCGGCTTCTTTTTCACACCAGTGCCAGGCGGATTTGTAGCCGGCCTTGTAGAGGATTTCGGCGTAGGCATCAGCGCCCAGCACCTCTTCGATGCCCATGTGGTTGTTGACGAAGAAATGACGCGGCACGTACAGCATCGGCAAGGCGTCGGAGGTCCAGACACCGGTTTCGCTGTCGACTTCGATTGGCAATTGCGGGGCGATCTTGGCCATGGAAACTTAACTCCAGAAAATTCTTGGTAATGCCCCGGCACGAATGGCCGGGGGAGAAAAAACGGTGGCTTATTCGCCCCAGACGTCTTTCAGCACGTTGACCCAGTTCTCGCCCATAATCTTGCGCACCACGCGTTCGCTGTGGCCGCGCTTGAGCAGGGTCTCGGTCAGGTTGGGGAACTCGCCCACGGTGCGGATGCCCAGCGGGTTGATGATCTTGCCGAAGCTGGTCAGGCGGCGGGCGTAGCCCTTGTCATGGGTCAGCATTTCGAAGAAATCCTGGCCATGGCCCTGGGTGAAGTCGGTGCCGATGCCGATGGCGTCTTCGCCGACGATGTTCATGGTGTACTCGATGGCTTCGGCGTAGTCGTCGATGGTCGAATCGATACCCTTGGCCAGGAACGGCGCAAACATGGTCACGCCGACAAAGCCGCCGTGGTCGGCAATGAATTTGAGTTCTGCATCGGACTTGTTGCGCGGGTGCTCTTTAAGGCCGGACGGCAGGCAGTGGGAGTAGCACACCGGTTTTTTCGATTCGAGGATGACTTCTTCGCTGGTCTTGGAGCCGACGTGGGACAGGTCGCACATGATGCCGACACGGTTCATCTCACCGACAATTTCGCGCCCAAAGCCCGACAGCCCGCCGTCGCGCTCATAGCAGCCGGTGCCCACCAGGTTCTGGGTGTTGTAGCACATCTGCACCACGCCGACGCCGAGCTGCTTGAAGATCTCGACGTAGCCGAGCTGGTCTTCAAAGGCGTGGGCATTCTGGAAGCCGAAGATGATGCCAGTCTTGCCCTGCTCCTTGGCGCGGCGGATATCGGCGGTGGTTTTCACCGGGATCACCAGGTCGCTGTTCTCACGGATCAGGGTCTGGCTGGCCACGATGTTATTGATCGTGGCCTGGAAGCCTTCCCACACCGACACCGTGCAGTTGGCGGCGGTCAGGCCACCCTTGCGCATGTCCTCGAACAGGTCGCGGTTCCACTTGGCAATGATCAGCCCGTCGATAACGATGCTGTCGGCGTGCAGTTCGGCTGGGCTCATCAGGCGTCCCCTTATTGGCGATTCATGCGCCGAATCGTCTGCCGGCGCTTTGGGGCCAGCATATGCCCAGGGACTGAGCGAGCCGGGTGCAAAAACGACAGGGGAATTGCCGAAAGCGTCAATCCACGACAAAGGGTGCACAGACGTGTCTGTCCTGCATCTGTTCTTTGGCCTACGCTTGAGCCAGAATTCGACCCACCCACTGATATGAGAAGGCGCAATGAAACCGATTTTCCTGGCTTTGGCACTCCTCGCCACCGGCGTCCACGCGGCTGAAGACACCGACAGCACGCCGTGTGATGGCATCGAAAACGACAAACAGACCCTGGAATGCGCCTCCTACAACAAAACCACCGCCGAGCAGTTGTTGAAAGACAACTATCAAGGCCTGCTGGAACGCATGGGTTCTACCTACGCCAGCGACAAGACCAAACTGGCGGACATTACCGCTCGTCTGAAGGATGCCCAGCAGAAGTGGGAAAAACTGCGGGATGCTGATTGCGCGGTGGACACCTTCCCCGCAGTGACCGGAACCCGCGCCTACGCCATTGCGCAGAATGACTGCCTGGCGCGGATGAGTGATGAGCGGTCGGAGTTTTTGGAGTCGATTGGCCAGGAATAAGCGACAATCGCGCCCATCCTTTCTTCTGAACCAAGGCTACCCATGACTCTGTGCGGCATCGAAATCAAAGGCAGCGAAGCCATCATCGCCGTTGCCGCCCCGGACCTGACCCACGTCGCCATGGCCACCAAGAAAATCGCCCTTGAGGACGATGACGAAGCCGCCAACGTCAAAGCCTTCGCCAGCCAAGTGGCCGCGTTTGTGCGCGACAACGGCATCACCCGCATCGCGATCAAGAAACGCAGCAAGAAAGGCGAATTCGCCGGCGGCCCGACCACCTTCAAGATCGAAGGCGTGTTGCAGTTGCTGGACGGCGTTGAAGTGACGCTGCTGTCGCCGCAGACCATCAATGCGCAGTACAAGAAGCACAGCTTCGAACTGCCGGCGACGCTGAACAAGTATCAGCATGAGGCCTTCAAAACCGCGTGCTCGGCCTTGGTAAAAAAATAAGCCACACCACATATTCAATGTGGGAGCTGGCTTGCCTGCGATAGCCATGAGTATCTACACAACTCTCTGATACTTCTGGGCTCTGGGTTTTGGGCTGATGTAGGGGGCATATCCATTGCTGCGGTAACGGCAGCTATGGGTTCCGCCCTTACGGCGGCTCACTTTTGAACAGCGCAAAAGTAAGCAAAACGCTCTTGCCCCACCACTCGGTGCCTCGCCTAGGCTCGGCATGCCCGCAGTCAGGCATTGCTCCGTGGGCCCGCCGCGATCGGCCATCCATGGCCGTGTCGCGGCTACCCCGGCATCCTGCCGGGGTGCCCACTGCGCAATACCTGCCTGCGGCCATCGTGGTTTAACGGGGCGCCTAAGATCAAAAGCAGAGCAACAGCAACGCCAGAGCGCGAAGCTGCATTCCCCTGTGGGAGCGGGCTTGCTCGCGAATGCGGTGGGTCAGTGATGGATATATTGACTGACCCTCCGCATTCGCGAGCAAGCCCGCTCCCACAGGTATACGCGTAAGCCTCACCGATCAGGTCGGCTGTCAGGCCGCCTCGCTCTGCTTGTGATTTTGATCTTAGGCGCCCCGTTAAACCACGCTGGCCGTAATCCGATATTGATTTGGGGGGTAAACCGGCAGGACGCCGGTTTAGCCGCGCTGGGCCATGGATGGCCCATCGCGGCGGCCCCCCAAATCAATGTCGGATTACGGGCACACCGAGCCTAGGCGAGGTGCCGAGTGGTGGGGCAAGAGCGTTTTGCTTACTTTTGCGCTGTTCAAAAGTGAGCCGCCGTAAGGGCGGAACCCATACCCGCCGCGACCGCGGCAACGGATATATACACATACCCAGAAGAGCGGGTCGTGTAGATACTCATGCTGCGATAGCGGTGTATCAGTTGGCAGATAAGTTGCTGACCCACCGCTATCGCAGGCAAGCCAGCTCCCACATTTTGGTCGGCGTATGCCCTACCGCCGCCGATCCTCTCGCGGGCATTTGGCAAACCGTGCCCGGTAGCTGCGGGTGAAGTACGACGGTGACTCAAACCCACAGGCAATGCTCACTTCCAGCACGCTCATACCACTCTGGCGCAGCAATTTGCGGGCCTTCTCCAGGCGCAGGCCGAGGTAGAAGGTACTCGGTGTTTCGTTCAGATGCAGGCGAAACAGACGCTCCAGTTGCCGCCGCGTGACCTTGATCATCTGCGCCAGCGCCAGGGTGCTCAGGGGCGGTTCGGTGTGCTGTTCCATCTCGCCGATCACCTGCACCAGCTTCTGGTTGTTGATCCCGTAGCGCGTGGCGATCTGCATGCGCTGGTGATCCTTGCGCGGGCGGATGCGGCCCAGCACGAACTGTTCGGAGACCTGAATCGCCAACTCCGGGCCGTGGGCCTGGCTGATCAGGTCGAGCATCAGGTCGATGGAGGCGGTGCCACCGGCGCAGGTGATGCGCCGGCGGTCGATCTCGAACAGTTCCTGGGTCACGGCCAGTGCGGGATAGGATTCCTTGAAGGCATCGATGGCTTCCCAGTGCAGGGTCAGACGGTAGCCGTCGAGCAGGCCGGCCTGGGCCAGGACGAAGCTGCCGGTGTCGATGGCGCCGAGGGTCACGCCGTCATGCTCGAGGCGGCGCAGCCAGTGCTCCAGGGCTGGCGTGACGAACTCCAGGGGTTCGAAGCCGGCCACTACCAGCAAAGTCGCGTCTTTTTTCAGTGGTTCCAATCCGCCGTCAGCGTTGACCGACATGCCATTGCTCGCCAGCACCGCGCCGCCGTCCGCGCTCAGTACGTGCCAACGATACAGCTCGCCGCGAAAACGGTTGGCCACGCGCAGCGGTTCAATGGCAGAGATAAAGCCGATGGCTGAAAAGCCGGGCATCAGCAAAAAATAAAAGTCCTGGGACATGCAAGCGCTCTCGTCAGGCGGGCAGCGTGTGTTGTGTGTACGCCAGTTCAATCGCCCATTCAAGGGCACAGGTCGCTGCAGTGCAAGAGCGGGTCGCCGCCGTGCGTTTTACCGGGCATCAAGGTGGGTAACTTGGCGACACGGTGCGCAAAGACACCGGAACCCACAATAACGACCTGCCGAGGGATCCATCATGAACCGACTGATCAGCCGCTGCGTGCTCGCGCTCAGCGCCGTCTTGAGCACCAGCCTGTGGGCCGCCGATGCCGCCTCCTGTAAAAACGTGCGCATGGGTGTGGTGAACTGGACCGACGTGATCGCCACCAGCGCCATGACCCAGGTGCTGCTCGACGGCCTCGGCTACACCACCAAGCAAACCAGCGCCTCCCAGCAAATCATCTTCTCCGGCATTCGCGACCAGCGCCTGGACCTGTTCCTCGGCTACTGGAACCCGCTGATGACCCAGACCATCACGCCTTTTGTCGACGCCGGCCAAGTAAAAGTCCTCGATGCGCCCAGCCTCAAGGACGCCCGCGCCACCCTCGCGGTGCCGACCTACCTCGCCGACAAGGGCCTGAAAACCTTCGCCGACATCGCCAAGTTCCACAAAGAGCTGGGCGGCAAGATTTACGGCATCGAGCCCGGCTCGGGGGCCAATACCCAGATCAAGGCGATGATCGCCAAGAACCAGTTCGGCCTGGGCAAATTCCAGCTGGTGGAGTCCAGCGAGGCCGGCATGCTCGCCGCAGTGGACCGCGCCGTGCGCCGCAAGGAGGCCGTGGTGTTCTTCGGCTGGGCGCCGCACCCGATGAACGTCAATGTGCAGATGACCTACCTGTCGGGCAGCGAGGACGCCCTGGGCCCCAACGAAGGCATGGCCACGGTCTGGACCGTGACCACCCCGACCTACGCCGAGCAATGCCCGAATGTGCACAGGCTGCTGAGCAACCTGACGTTCACCGCTGCCGACGAGAGCCGGATGATGCAGCCGCTGCTGGAACACAAGGATGCCTTGGAATCTGCCAAACAGTGGCTCAAGGATCACCCCCAGGACCTGCAGCGCTGGCTGGAAGGCGTGACCACCTTCGACGGCAAGCCGGCTGCGGACAACCTGCAACTGAGCAGCAAATAACCTCTTTCGAATCACCGCTTCGCAGCTGATACCGGCTGCGAACGGCATCACTACGCCCGCCTGTAAGGAACCTGCCCCATGAACCACGACGTCATCATCACCTGCGCACTCACCGGTGCTGGCGACACGACCGCCAGAAGCCCACACGTGCCGGTCACCCCCAAACAAATCGCCGCGGCGGCGGTAGAGGCCGCCAAAGCCGGCGCCACCGTGGTGCATTGCCATGTGCGCGACCCGCAGACCGGCAAGTTCAGCCGCGACGTGGCGCTGTACCGCGAAGTGATGGAGCGCATCCGCGAGGCGGATATCGACATCATCGTCAACCTCACCGCCGGCATGGGTGGCGACCTGGAAATCGGTGGCGGCGAGAACCCCATGGCGTTCGGGCCCAACACCGACCTGGTCGGCCCGTTGACCCGCCTGGCCCACGTCGAAGAACTGCTGCCGGAAATCTGCACACTGGACTGCGGCACCCTGAACTTCGGCGATGGCGACACCATTTATGTCTCGACCCCGGCCCAATTGCGGGCGGGCGCCAAGCGCATCCTGGAACTGGGGGTGAAGGCCGAGCTGGAGATTTTCGATACCGGCCACTTGTGGTTCGCCAAGCAGATGATCAAGGAAGGCCTGCTCGACAACCCGTTGTTCCAACTGTGCCTGGGCATCCCCTGGGGCGCCCCGGCCGACACCACCACCATGAAGGCCATGGTCGACAACCTGCCGGCTGATGCGGTGTGGGCCGGCTTCGGGATTGGGCGCATGCAAATGCCGATGGCGGCGCAAGCCGTGCTGCTGGGCGGCAATGTGCGGGTCGGGCTGGAAGACAATTTGTGGTTGGACAAGGGCGTGCTGGCGACCAATGGGCAACTGGTGGAGCGTGCCGGGGAAATCCTCAGCCGCCTGGGCGCACGAGTGCTGAGCCCGGCTGAAGGCCGCATAAAAATGGGCCTGACCAAACGCAGCTGATCCCCCCGCCGCAACCCGCCCAAAAATGTAGGAGCTGGCTTGCCTGCGATAGCGGTGCATCAGTTGATACATATGGCACTGACCCACCGCTATCGCAGGCAAGCCAGCTCCCACAATGAACCTCTTTAGCACTGGAAATTACCCAAATGAGCTTTATCACCGAGATCAAAACCTTCGCCGCCCTGGGCAGCGGTGTCATCGGCAGTGGCTGGGTATCCCGCGCCCTCGCCCACGGCCTGGATGTGGTGGCCTGGGACCCGGCGCCAGGCGCCGAAGCGGCCCTGCGCAAACGTGTCGCCAATGCCTGGGGCGCCCTGGAAAAACAGGGCCTGGCACCGGGCGCCAGCCAGGACCGCCTGCGGTTTGTGGCGACCATCGAGGAATGCGTGCAAGACGCCGACTTCATCCAGGAAAGCGCCCCGGAACGCCTGGAACTGAAACTGGAGCTGCACAGCAAGATCAGTGCAGCGGCCAAGCCCAATGCGCTGATCGGTTCCAGCACCTCGGGCCTGCTGCCCAGTGAGTTTTATGAAGGTTCCACCCATCCGGAGCGCTGCGTGGTCGGTCACCCGTTCAACCCGGTGTACCTGCTGCCGCTGGTGGAAGTGGTGGGCGGCAAACACACCGCACCCGAAGCGATCCAGGCCGCCATAAAAGTCTACGAGTCCCTCGGCATGCGCCCCTTGCATGTGCGCAAGGAAGTCCCGGGTTTTATCGCCGACCGCTTGCTCGAAGCGCTGTGGCGCGAGGCGCTGCACCTGGTCAACGATGGTGTAGCAACCACCGGCGAGATCGACGATGCGATCCGCTTTGGCGCCGGTTTGCGCTGGTCGTTCATGGGCACGTTCCTGACCTACACCCTGGCCGGCGGCGACGCCGGGATGCGGCATTTCATGGCGCAATTCGGCCCGGCGTTGCAACTGCCATGGACGTACCTGCCTGCACCGGAACTGACGGACAAACT
Source organism: Pseudomonas hygromyciniae (assembly GCF_016925675.1). Classification (NCBI taxonomy): domain Bacteria; kingdom Pseudomonadati; phylum Pseudomonadota; class Gammaproteobacteria; order Pseudomonadales; family Pseudomonadaceae; genus Pseudomonas; species Pseudomonas hygromyciniae. The sequence continues at coordinate 5,559,475 of NZ_CP070506.1, forward strand.
GATTGATGATGTGGTCGATGGCACCCGCGAGCAGTTGGGCAGCCATAGCATTTCAGCGTTGGAGCGCTATCGTGATGATTGTTTGCTGGCGGTGCTGGAGGCGGTGAAGACCACCAAGGCCAAACACGGCATGAGCTTCACTGAATAACCCTGTGGGAGCGGGCTTGCTCGCGAAAGCGATGCATCAGCACCGAATGCACCAACTGACACACCGCTTTCGCGAGCAAGCCCGCTCCCACATTTTGACTGCGTACACCTTGGGATTCATGACATGCCTACGCTGACCACCTACACCACCAAAATCATCCCCGACTGGGTCGATTACAACGGCCACCTGCGCGATGCGTTCTACCTGCTGATCTTCAGCTACGCCACCGATGCATTGATGGACACCCTGGGCCTGGACAGCGACCACCGCGAAGCCAGCGACCATTCGCTGTTCACCCTGGAACTGCACCTCAATTATCTGCACGAGGTGAAGCTGGGCGCCGAGGTTGAAGTGCATACCCAGTTGATCGCCCATGACAGCAAGCGCCTGCATCTTTATCACAGCCTGCATCGGGTCGGCGAAGCACGGGAACTGGCGGGCAATGAACAGATGCTGCTGCATGTGGACCTGGCCGGGCCACGTTCAGCACCGTTCAGCGAGGGGGTTGCCCAGCGCTTGGCGGCAATCAGTGCCGAGCAGGCAGACCTACCCCGGCCCGCCCTCCTCGGGCGCGTCATCGGCCTGCCGCAACGCTAACCCTGTAGGAGCGAGCTTGCTCGCGAAGAACGTGAACGATAACGCGCGCTGCCTGGTTAGACGCGGCGCCCTTGAGTTTTTCGCGAGCAAGCTCGCTCCTACAGACAAGCAGCCATAAAAAAGCCCCGATCAAGCCGTGACAGGATCGGGGCAGAGTGCTGTGTGAGCGTGCGGACTGAGGGTGACCAAACCTTCATGCTGCTTGCTTGAAAACCAGTGTGCCTGCAACCACCCTCGGTAACTGGCCCGAAAACGACCTGCTCATAGTCGTTCCAGCCATTGCGTCATTCAGCCCTTGCCGACCCGCTGGCAGCCCACCAGAATCAAAGGCTCCCCTAACCAGGATGAACATCATGATGCACGCGGATTTGATTGATCAGGATGACCTGTTGAGCCAACTGCGCTCCCTGGGTTTCGAGGTGTCCAGCGGCGCCACCGCCGAGCAGGCCTGTGAATGCGCAGTGCGCGGCTTGAGTGAAGCGCGGGCCAAGGCGCTCAAGGGCATGGTTGAACAGATGTACACCGGCAGTGCGACGATTCTGCCGGCGGTGCGCCAGGCGATTGATAAGCAGCTGTTGCCGGCCCTGGTGCAGTTCAAGCAGAACTCCGGGGCCTGATACACCGCATTCGCGAGCAAGCCCGCTCCCACCTTTGACTGCATTTCAAAGGTGGAACTCGGTCAAATGTGGGAGCGGGCTTGCTCGCGAATACAGACGCCTCGATCTACAACCTTACACTGGCAAACGTCGACTCATTGCGCGCCTGGCTCAGCGCCGACATTGGCCCGGCCAACGGTGACAACACCAACGCCTGCGGGATCGGCATCATCGCCACTTGCTGGGTGGTGTTGGAACCTACGCGCTCATCCCGTGGCGGAATGCCGAAGTATTCGCGGTAGCACTTGGAGAAGTGCGGCGTGGACACAAACCCGCACACCGAGGCCACTTCGATGATCGACATTGGCGTTTGCTTGAGCAACTGCCGCGCACGAATCAGGCGTAGCTTGAGGTAGTAGCGCGACGGCGAACAGTGCAGGTATTTCTGGAACAGCCGCTCCAGCTGGCGCCGCGAGACGGCGACGTACACGGCCAGTTCATCAAGGTCGATCGGCTCCTCCAGGTTGGCTTCCATCAGTGCGACGATTTCCTGCAGCTTCGGCTGGTTGGTGCCGAGCATGTGCTTGAGCGGCACGCGCTGGTGATCCTGTTCGTTGCGGATGCGTTCGTACACGAACATCTCGGAAATCGCCGCCGACAGTTCACGGCCGTGGTCGCGGCTGATCAGGTGCAGCATCATGTCCAGCGGCGCGGTGCCGCCCGAACTGGTGAAGCGATTGCGGTCGAGGGTAAACAGGCGTGTGCTCATGGACACCCGTGGGAAGGCTTCCTGCATCGACGCCAGGCATTCCCAGTGCACGCTGCAATCAAACCCGTCAAGCAGGCCGGCGCAGGCCAGGGCCCAGCTACCGGTGCACACTGCGCCGAGGCGACGGGACTGGCGCGCCTGGCTTTGCAGCCACGACACATGTTCACGGGTCACAGTGCGCTGGATACCCACGCCACCGCAGACAATCACGGTGTCCAGGGCCGGGGCTTTGTGCATGGAGCAATCGGGGGTGATTTGCAGGCCATCGCTGGCCCATACCTGGTTGCCGTCGACGCTCAAGGTGGTCCAGCGATACAGCTCGCGGCCGGACAATTGGTTGGCCATGCGCAGCGGTTCCACTGCGGACGCCAGGGAAATCAGCGTGAAATTGTCCAGCAGCAAAAAGCCGATGGATTGAGGCGCACGGTTCTGGGGTTGGGCCCCGGAGTTGAACGACGTCATCGCGGTATCTCCTCACACAAAGCAGGTGATGGCCTCAGGCGAGGCTCTTGTTATTGCGCTCTTCATCCATCAGGAGAGAGGCTTTGGATTGATAGAGCAAATGCCATGCCTAAAGTTGAATAGGTATTCAATAACTCCTGAAAACGACCTGTTGAGGTGTCTATATAAGCCCACGCCCGGCGTGAGGATATGACTCGGAAAAAGCCTACGCTCAGGGTCTGTGAGCAGATCGGTAGCACTTGTGGGAAGGCGCTTTCAGGGCGTAGGAAAAGTGTGTCACCACACGCACAGGTGACGGGTGGTAAGGAGGGTGATCGTTCGCAAGCTACTTATCTGTTTGCGACGCGCTAAAAGGTGGCGCTTTTGGTTGGGGTGTTCACTTTATGAGCAGTGTTGTTTGAACTACCGCCATCGCGGCATCGGTACCTACACAACTTTCAGACACTGACGCCCCCCTGTGGCGAGCGGGCTTGCCCCGCGCTGGGCTGCGAAGCAGCCCCAGTTAAGCCGAGTGCGGTGTATCAGATACTTCGTAGCGGCTGGTTTTGGGGCTGCTTCGCAGCCCAACGCGGGGCAAGCCCGCTCGCCACAGGGGAGTTCGTCATTTTTCTGTGAACTGTGTAGGTACCGATGCTGCGATAGCGCTATCACCGGTTCAACACTCCACAGCACTCACCGCCAACCCACCCCGCGATGTTTCCTTGTACTTGTCATGCATATCCGCGCCGGTATCGCGCATGGTTCGGATCACTCGGTCCAGGGAGATAAAGTGCTGGCCGTCGCCGCGCAGGGCCATTTGCGCCGCGTTGATCGCCTTGACCGCTGCAATCGCATTGCGCTCGATGCACGGCACTTGCACCAGGCCACCCACCGGGTCGCAGGTCAGGCCCAGGTTGTGTTCCAGGCCGATTTCGGCGGCGTTGCACACTTGCTCCGGGGTCGCGCCGAGAATCTCTGCCAGCCCCGCCGCCGCCATGGCGCAGGCCGAACCGACTTCACCCTGGCAACCCACTTCGGCGCCGGAGATCGAAGCGTTCTTCTTGCACAGGATGCCGATGGCCGCCGCACCGAGGAAGTAATCCACCACATTGGCCTCGGTGACTTGCTCACTGAACTTCATAAAGTAGTGCAGCACCGCCGGGATGATCCCCGCCGCGCCGTTGGTCGGTGCGGTGACCATGCGCCCACCGGCGGCATTTTCTTCGTTGACCGCCAGGGCAAACAGGTTCACCCACTCCATGGCGCTCAAGGTCGAGCCGATCACATTCGGCTTGCCCAATTCCTGCAGGCTGCGGTGCAACTTGGCGGCGCGGCGGCGCACGTTCAGGCCGCCGGGCAGGATGCCTTCGTGCTTGAGGCCCTGCTCGACGCAGTCCTGCATGGCGCGCCAGAGTTTCATCAGGCCACTGCGGATTTCTTCCTCCGAGCGCCAGACCTTTTCGTTGGCCAGCATCAATTCGGCAACGCGCAGGTTGTGGGTGTTACACAACTGCATCAACTCCACCGCGCTGGAAAACTCGTAGGGCAGTTCGGTGCGATCCATATCGGCCACGCCGCTGCGCGCCTGGGCTTCATCCACCACAAAACCGCCCCCCACCGAATAGTAGGTATCGCGATGCAATTCGGTCTGGGCGCCGTAGACCACCAGGGTCATGGCGTTGGGATGGAACGGCAGGTTTTCGTCGATCAGGCGCATGTCCCGCGACCATACAAAGGGCACCGGCACGCGGTTGTCCAGCAGCAGCGTCTGCGTCTCGCGCAGGGTCTCGATGCGCAGGCCGATCTGCGACGGATCAATCGCGTCCGGCCATTCGCCCATCAGCCCCATGATCACCGCGTTGTCGCTGCCATGGCCGATGCCGGTGGCCGACAGCGAGCCATACAGCTGAACTTCGACGCGCTGCACCTGTTCCAAAAGAGCACGTTCACGCAAGTTTTGGACAAACAACGCCGCGGCACGCATGGGGCCGACGGTGTGGGAACTGGACGGCCCGATGCCGATCTTGAACAGGTCGAAAACGCTGATAGCCATTGCGCGAAACTCCTCGATAGCACAGGCCAGGCGCAATAACGCCTGGTGGCGGAGCTGCTACGCTCAAGTCGCCCAGATGGCGGCATCATCAAGCTTTCGTTGCGCCGTCCGGCGTCTCACACCGACATACCCATGCTCACCAGCGTCGTCCCCGCGCAATGGGGCGTAATCGCCGTTTTTTGCGGCGCAGATCGAGAAAAAGTGCAGTTTTGCCTGTGGAAAAACCTGTATGCGACGTCACCGACACTGGATACGACCATCCCTGTACTGGATACGACGCACCCTGTAGGCGTCAGATTTTCACTGGTCCATGATCAGTCTCGACTCGTTTGCAAGGCACCGAGGCTGCACGTTGCTCGCACGCCCCAACTGCAACACTTATAAGCGCGGTCTAGCACCGCCGGAAAAACACCAGGAGTCCAAACCCATGAAAGGTTCCCACCCGTTGTTGTTGGCCGCCATGCTGAGTCTTCCCTTTGCGGCCCACGCTGCTGATCCCGAGCAGTGCAGCACCGTCAACTTCTCCGATGTCGGCTGGACCGATATCACCGTCACTACCGCCACCACCAGCGAGATCCTCAAGGGCCTGGGCTACAAGCCTCGCACCACGATGATTTCCGTACCCGTGACCTACAAGTCCCTGGCCGACGGCAAGAACATGGACATCTTCCTCGGCAACTGGATGCCGACCATGGAGAACGACATCAAGCAATACCGCGATGCCGGCACCGTGGAAACCGTGCGCGCCAACCTGGAAAACGCCAAGTACACCCTGGCAGTGCCACAAGCGCTGTACGACAAAGGCCTGAAGGACTTTGCCGATATCGCCAAGTTCAAGAAGGAGCTGGATGGCAAGATCTATGGCATCGAGCCGGGCAATGACGGCAACCGCACCATTCAGACGCTGATCGACAAGGATGCCTTTGGCTTGAAATCGGCCGGTTTCAAGATCGTCGAATCCAGCGAAGCCGGGATGCTCTCCCAGGTCGAGCGCGCCAGCAAACGCGACAAGGCCATCGTGTTCCTCGGCTGGGAACCGCACCCGATGAACACCCGCTTCAAGATGAAGTACCTGACCGGCGGTGACGATTCATTCGGCCCCAACTATGGCCAGGCCACCATCTACACCAATACCCGCAAGGGCTACTCCGAGGAATGCAGCAACGTGGGCCAGTTGCTGAAAAACCTGGTGTTCACCCTGGACATGGAAAGCACCCTGATGGGTAACGTCCTCGACGACAAAATGAAACCCGATGCCGCCGCCAAGGCCTGGCTGAAGAAGAACCCACAAGTACTCGACACCTGGCTCGCCGGGGTCACCACCCTTGATGGCAAACCAGGACTTGCCGCCGTGAAAGCCTACCTCGACAAGTAATCGCTGACCCTGGGCCGGCGTGCCGGCCCAGGATGTTTTCCCTCTTCGCATGTGGACATTCACTACCATGCTGACTGAACAGAAAATCCCACTAGGCCAGTACATCGCTGCCTTCGTCGAATGGTTGACGCAGAACGGCGCCGATTATTTCGACGCGATCGCATCGACACTGGAAACGATGATCCACGGCGTGACGTTCGCGCTGACCTGGTTCAATCCGCTGGCATTGATCGGTCTGATTGCGCTGCTTGCACACTACATTCAACGTAAATGGGGGCTGACTGTTTTTGTGATTGCCTCCTTCCTGCTGATCCTCAACCTGGGGTACTGGCAGGAAACCATGGAGACCCTGGCCCAGGTGCTGTTCGCCACCCTGGTCTGCGTGGTGATCGGTGTGCCGCTGGGCATTGTTGCCGCGCACAAGCCGATGTTCTACACGATGATGCGGCCGGTGCTCGATCTGATGCAGACCGTGCCGACCTTCGTCTACCTCATCCCGACCCTGACCCTTTTCGGGCTGGGTGTGGTGCCCGGTCTGATCTCCACGGTGGTGTTCGCAATCGCCGCGCCGATCCGCCTGACCTACTTGGGCATCCGCGATGTACCGCAAGAACTGATGGATGCCGGCAAGGCCTTTGGCTGCTCGCGCCGCCAGTTGCTCTCGCGCATCGAACTGCCCCACGCCATGCCGAGCATTGCTGCCGGTATTACCCAATGCATCATGCTGTCGTTGTCGATGGTGGTAATCGCGGCCCTGGTGGGCGCCGACGGCCTCGGCAAACCCGTGGTCAACGCGCTGAACACCGCCGACATTGCCCTGGGCTTTGAAGCGGGCCTGGCGATTGTGCTGCTGGCCATCATGCTCGACCGCATCTGCAAACAACCCGACGCCAAAGTAGGGGGTGATGCATGAGCATTATCCGATTCGACAATGTCGATGTGATCTTCTCCAAAGACCCACGCGAAGCCCTCAAGCTGCTGGACGAGGGGATGCACCGCAACGAAATCCTGAAAAAGACCGGGCAGATTGTCGGCGTGGAAAAGGCCAGCCTGGATATCGAGAAAGGCGAGATCTGCGTGTTGATGGGCCTGTCCGGTTCCGGCAAGTCGAGCCTGTTGCGCTGTATCAACGGCCTTAACACCGTGAGCCGTGGCAAGTTGTTTGTGGAGCATGAAGGTCGCCAGATCGACATCGCTTCGTGCACTCCGGCAGAGCTGAAAATGATGCGCACCAAGCGCATCGCCATGGTGTTCCAGAAGTTCGCCCTGATGCCTTGGCTGACGGTGCGCGAAAACATCAGCTTTGGCCTGGAGATGCAGGGTCGCCCCGAGAAGGAGCGGCGCAAGCTGGTGGACGAAAAGCTCGAACTGGTCGGCCTGACCCAATGGCGCAACAAGAAGCCCGACGAACTCTCAGGCGGTATGCAGCAGCGCGTCGGCCTGGCCCGCGCCCTGGCGATGGACGCCGATATCCTGCTGATGGACGAACCCTTCTCGGCCCTCGACCCGCTGATCCGCCAGGGCCTGCAGGACGAATTGCTGGAGCTGCAACGCAAGCTGAGCAAGACCATCGTGTTCGTCAGCCACGACCTCGACGAGGCACTCAAGCTGGGTAGCCGCATCGCGATCATGAAGGACGGCAAGATCATCCAGTACAGCGTGCCGGAAGAGATCGTGCTGAACCCGGCGGATGACTATGTGCGCACCTTCGTCGCCCATACCAACCCGCTCAACGTGTTGTGCGGCCGCAGCCTGATGCGCACCCTGGACAACTGCAAGCGGGTCAACGGTTCGGTGTGCCTGGATCCGGGCGGCGACTCATGGCTGGACCTGGCTGAAGGCAACACCATCCAGGGCGCACGGCAAAATGGCGTAGCAATGAGCCTGCAGAACTGGGCGCCAGGGCAAGCCGTGGAAGGCCTGGGGCGGTTGCCGACGTTGGTGGATTCGAATATCGGCATGCGTGACGCGTTGCAGATTCGCTACCAGACCGGCAACAAGCTGGTGCTGCACGACAACAACAGGGTGGTGGGGATTCTGGGAGACAGCGAGCTATACCACGCCCTGCTGGGCAAGAACCTGGGCTGAAGACCCAACTGAAGGAACTGGATCAATGTAGGAGCGAGCTTGCTCGCGAAGAACTCACAGGCACCGGGTTCCTCCAGGAAACACGCGTTATCGTTGACGTTTTTCGCGAGCAAGCTCGCTCCTACATTTGATCACATTGCCAAGTTTGAACAGGCGGTGTCAGTGACGACACCGCCGGCTTTTATCAGCTATAGACACGGCCAAGGAGCTGCCGATGGCTTTCAAACTGATCGAGCACATCCCGGGTGATCTGCTCCTGGGTGAAGCCCATCAGGTCGTATTCCTGACCGCCGTTGTGCAGGTAGACCTCGGCGCGGTAGTAGCGCGCACGCTCCTCGTCCGCCTCGATCGACTCACTCGGCGCCGCCAGGTAACCGTCCAGGCTCACCTCGTAGACAAACGGGTTGCCTTCCATCTCGATCCGCACGCCAATGCAGCGCTTGGATTTACCCAGCAGCGTCTGCACATCCAGCCCTTGGGCGCGCAGGGCCACGGCGGCTTCTTCCAGGGCCGGGGTGACTTTCTTGTCCATGAAGCGCTGCACCACAGCCTGGCTCGGTTGCAGGTCCTGGGCAGTCAGGCGCTCGCTGAAACCACGACGGCCGCGTTCGGCCAATTGCGCCTGCTCCTGTTCGATGGCCACGTCCTGGCGCATGGCCTTGTGCAGACCGAACATAAAGAAGATCAACACCACCGAGAACGGCAGGCCCGCCAACACCACCATGGTCTGCATGGCTTCAAAGTTGCCGGCAAACAGCAAGCCGATGGTCACCAGGGTGATTACCGCCGACCAGAAGATCCGCAGCCAGTGCGGCGCATCCTCATCCACGTTGCCGCCTTTGCACGACAGGTTGGCCATCATCACCGCGCCGGAATCCGCCGGCGTCAGGAACAGCACAAAGCCGACAAAGATCGACACGCCGATCACCACTTTCGACGCCGGGTAGTATTCCAGCAACTGGTAGATCGCCATGGATGGCTGCTCCAGCGCGGTCTTGCCCAGCTCCACGGCACCGTGGTTGAGCACCAGGTCCAGGGCCGAGTTGCCGAAGATCGACAGCCACGCCAGGGTAAAGCCCAGCGGGATCAGCAGTACGCCCGCCACCAGTTCACGCACGGTACGGCCGCGGGAAATACGCGCGATGAACATACCCACGAATGGCGCCCAGGAAATCCACCAGGCCCAGTAGAACAGGGTCCACAGGCCCATCCAGCGCTCGGACTTCTCGCCATCTCCTTCGTAGACGTACAGGTCGAAGGTCTTGAGTACCAGGCCGTTCATGTAGTCGCCGATGTTCTGCACAAAGCCGTTGAGCAGGTGCAGGGTCGGGCCAAACAGCAGCACGAAAATCAGCAGGCCGCTGAACAGCACAATGTTCAAGTTGGACAGGCGGCGAATGCCGTTTTCCACACCCGACACAGCAGCGATGGTCGCCACGGTGCTCATCACGATGATCACGATCAGCAGGTTGGTGTTGCTGTGCTCCATGCCGAACAGGTTTTCCAACCCCGACGACACTTGCATCGAACCAATCCCCAGGTTCGTCACCAGGCCCAGCAGGGTCACGAACATGCCGAAGCCGTCCACCGCGTGACCGGCCGCGCCTTTGACCCAACGCTCGCCCATCAATGGGTACAACGCCGAGCGCAGCGCCAACGGCTGGTTATGCCGGTAGGCAAAGTACGCCACGGCCAGGCCGACCAGTGCGTAGATCGCCCAGCCATGCAGGCCCCAGTGCAGGAAGGTCAACTGCAACGCCTGGCGTGCGGCCATGTGGGTGGCGGCGGCGCCTTCAGGCGGGTTGAAGTAGTGGTCCAACGGCTCGGACGCGCCGAAGTACAGCAACGAAATGCCGATGCCCGAAGAGAACAACATGCCGGCCCAGGCGCCGTAGCTGAAGTCTGGAGTGTCGGCCTTGCTGCCCAGCTTCAATTTGCCGTAGGAGGAAAACGCCAGGCCCACCACGAATACCAGGTAGGCGGCGATGACCACCATGTAGTACCAGCCAAAGCTTTTCGAGAGCCAGGTCTGGGCGACTCCCAGCATTCTGCCGGCCTCTTGCGGGGCGATGATCAGAACGGCGGTCAACAACAGGATCAACGCGGTGGAGGTGTAGAACACCCAACCGTTGACCCGCACCTTTTCCGGTGGGGTCTTTATTAGAGAGGCAGAACTCATGGCACAGAGGCTCCGGGCAGTGCGAGAGAGGACACAAGGCAGCGCTTGACCCGCGCCATCGATTTTTCGGCAGTCGACGGACGGGTGTTATAAAGACATCCCGAAAAACCCCGAACCCCAGCGAAGCGCTGTCACGGGCTGTTTCAGGGGTTTTTATGGATGTCAGATGTGCCTGCCAACATGTAGGAAATACCTGTAGGCAGCGACCATTTGTCGCAGATCTTATTCTTTGTTGATTGAACGTTCAATCAAAACAAAATAGACTGGCCCTCAAGCCGACGAACGTTTACGCCCGTCGGCAGGCCTAAGGAGAGGTGCTACATGCCCAAGGTCGGTATGCAACCCATACGCCGCCAGCAGTTGATCGAAGCCACATTGACGGCCATCGATCAGGTTGGGATGGGAGATGCCAGCATTGCGCTGATCGCCCGTCTGGCCGGAGTCTCGAACGGCATCATCAGTCACTACTTTCAGGACAAGAATGGCCTGATCGCCGCAACGATGCGGTACCTGATGAATGCGCTGATCGAGAACGTCCACGAACGCAGGCGTGCCCTGAAGGATGACAGCCCACGGGCGCACCTCCAGGTGATCATCGAAGGCAACTTCGACGCCAGCCAGGTCAACGGCCCGGCAATGAAAACCTGGCTAGCCTTCTGGGCCACCAGCATGCATCACCCGTCATTGCACAGGTTGCAGCGGATCAACGATCAACGTCTGTATTCCAACCTGTGCTGCCAGTTTCGCCGAGTGCTGCCGCTGCCGCGCGCACGCAAAGCAGCCCGTGGCCTGGCGGCCCTGATCGACGGCTTGTGGTTGCGCGGCGCCCTGTCGGGAGACGCTTTCGACACGGAGCAGGCGCAACGGATCGCTTACGAATACATGGATTTCCAATTGGCCAAGCAGGTGAGTTAGAGCACACATAAACGCTCAACCCCTGAACGGCTACTGAGTGGGCTATGCCCCTCAGTGGTTAACGCCAACCACTTATGCACTTGCGAGGACTTTATGGCCCGTTTCGAACTGCAAAAACTCTACATTGATGGCGGCTACAGCGACGCTGGCAGCGATGCCACCTTCGAAGCCATCAACCCGGCTAACGGTGAAGTTCTCGCCAACGTGCAACGCGCTACTTTCGAAGACGTTGAGCGCGCCGTGGTCAGCGCCGAAAAGGGCCAGAAAATCTGGGCTGCGATGACCGCCATGGAGCGTTCGCGCATCCTGCGTCGCGCCGTGGAAATCCTGCGCGAGCGCAACGATGAACTGGCTGCCCTGGAAACCCTGGACACCGGTAAATCCTTCTCCGAAACCAAGTACGTCGACATCGTCACCGGTGCCGACGTGCTGGAATACTACGCCGGCCTGGTGCCCGCCATTGAAGGCGAGCAGATCCCGCTGCGTACCACTTCGTTCGTCTACACCCGCCGCGAGCCGCTGGGCGTGGTCGCCGGCATCGGCGCGTGGAACTACCCGATCCAGATCGCCCTGTGGAAGTCTGCCCCAGCCCTGGCTGCCGGCAACGCCATGATCTTCAAGCCAAGCGAAGTGACGTCGCTGACCACCCTGAAACTGGCCGAGATCTACACCGAAGCCGGCGTTCCGGATGGCGTGTTCAACGTCCTGACCGGCAGCGGTCGTGAAGTCGGCACCTGGCTGACCGAGCACCCACGCATCGAAAAAATCTCCTTCACCGGCGGCACCGACACCGGCAAGAAGGTCATGGCCAGCGCTTCGAGCTCCTCGCTCAAAGACGTGACCATGGAACTGGGCGGCAAATCCCCGCTGATCATTTTCGACGACGCCGACCTGGATCGCGCCGCCGATACTGCCATGATGGCCAACTTCTACAGCTCCGGCCAGGTCTGCACCAACGGCACTCGCGTGTTTATTCCAAAGCACCTGCAAGCAGCCTTTGAAGCCAAGATCGTCGAGCGTGTTGCGCGCATCCGCGTCGGCAACCCAGAAGACGAAAACACCAACTTCGGCCCGCTGGTCAGCTTCGCCCACATGGAAAGCGTGCTCGGCTACATCGCCAAAGGTAAAGAAGAAGGCGCACGCCTGCTGTGCGGCGGCGACCGCCTGACCGACGGTGACTTCGCCAAGGGCGCGTTCGTGGCACCGACTGTGTTCACTGACTGCACCGACGAAATGACCATCGTGCGTGAAGAGATCTTTGGCCCGGTGATGAGCATCCTCACCTACGAGACCGAAGAAGAAGTGATCCGCCGCGCCAACGACACCGACTTCGGCCTGGCCGCTGGCCTGGTAACCCGCGACCTGAACCGCGCCCACCGCGTGATTCATCAGCTGGAAGCGGGTATCTGCTGGATCAACGCCTGGGGCGAGTCCGACGCCAAGATGCCAGTTGGCGGCTACAAGCAGTCGGGTGTTGGCCGTGAGAACGGCATCAGCTCGCTGAATAACTTCACCCGCATCAAATCGGTACAGGTCGAGCTGGGCGACTACGCCTCGGTGTTCTAAACCCGAGTTCTGTATTGCCTGCGAGGCAGCCATCGCAGGCAAGCCAGCTCCCACATTGGAATGCGTTCCCCTGTGGGAGCGGGCTTGCCCGCGATGGAGCCCGACCTGACCATCTCCAAAGAGGGTGCATTTATGTCCCAAGAATACGATTACATCATTGTGGGTGCCGGCTCTGCCGGTAACACCCTGGCGACCCGTCTGACCGAAGACGAAGGCGTCACCGTCCTGCTGCTGGAAGCCGGCGGCCCCGACTACCGTCTCGATTTCCGTACCCAGATGCCCGCTGCCCTGGCGTTCCCTCTGCAAGGCCGCCGCTACAACTGGGCCTATGAAACCGATCCAGAGCCACACATGGACGGCCGCCGCATGGAATGTGGTCGCGGTAAGGGCCTGGGTGGTTCTTCGCTGATCAACGGCATGTGCTACATCCGTGGCAACGCCATGGACTACGACAACTGGGCGAAATTGCCAGGTCTGGAAGACTGGAGCTACCTCGACTGCCTGCCGTATTTCCGCAAGGCCGAAACCCGCGACATCGGCCCCAACGACTACCACGGTGGCGAAGGCCCGGTCAGCGTGACCACGCCCAAAGCCGGCAACAACCCGCTGTTCCACGCCATGGTTGAAGCCGGCGTACAAGCCGGCTACCCGCGCACCGAAGACTTGAACGGCTACCAGCAGGAAGGCTTCGGCCCGATGGACCGTACCGTGACGCCGAACGGCCGTCGCGCCAGTACCGCCCGTGGCTACCTGGACACCGCCAAGAAGCGCTCGACCCTGACCATCGTCACCCATGCCCTGACCGACAAAGTGTTGTTCGAAGGCAAGCGTGCGGTCGGCGTGCGTTACCTGATCGGTGCCGCCGAAGAACGTGTGGAAGCCCGCGCGCGCAAGGAAGTCCTGGTGTGCAGCGGCGCCATCGCGTCGCCACAACTGCTGCAACGCTCCGGTGTCGGCCCGGCCAAACTGCTGGAAAGCCTCGACATCCCGGTGGTCCACGACCTGCCAGGCGTCGGTGAAAACCTGCAGGATCACCTGGAGCTGTATCTGCAGTACGCCTGCACCCAGCCGGTCTCGCTGTACCCCTCGCTGCTCTGGTACAACCAGCCGGCTATTGGTGCCGAATGGCTGTTCAACGGCACCGGCATCGGCGCCAGCAACCAGTTCGAAGCGGGCGGTTTTATCCGTACCCGTGAAGAATTCGAGTGGCCGAACATCCAGTACCACTTCCTGCCGGTAGCGATTAACTACAACGGCAGCAACGGTGTGAAAGAGCACGGTTTCCAGGCGCACATGGGCTCCATGCGTTCGCCAAGCCGTGGCCGCGTGCAAGTGAAGTCGAAGAACCCACGGGACTACCCGAGCATCCTCTTCAACTACATGGCCACCGAGCAGGACTGGCAGGAATTCCGCGATGGCATCCGCCTGACCCGTGAAATCATGCAGCAGCCGGCACTGGATGCGTTCCGTGGCCGTGAAATCAGCCCGGGCATCGAGGTGCAAACCGACGAGCAACTGGACAAGTTCATCCGCGAGCACGCCGAAACTGCGTTCCACCCGTCCTGCTCGTGCAAGATGGGCACCGACGAAATGGCCGTGGTCGATGGCGAAGGCCGCGTGCATGGCATGCAGGGCCTGCGGGTGGTCGATGCGTCGATCATGCCGATCATCACCACCGGTAACCTGAACGCGCCAACCATCATGATCGCCGAGAAAATCGCCGACAAGATGCGTGGCCGCCAGTTGCCGCGCAGCACAGCCGACTACTACGTGGCCGGCGATGCGCCAGTGCGTGGCAAGCCGTTGCGTGAAGTGGGTCCTAGCGCGCAGTAATCGCTACACCGCGGCGCCCCTTTCGCGGGCAAGCCCGCTCCCACATTTGAATGTGTTCACAAATCAAAATGTGGGAGCGGGCTTGCCCGCGATGAGGCCCGTCCAGCCTACACACACCTTCCCAGACTCTTCCTACACCGCCACACCCTTGATCCCACCCCCCGCGCCGGCCTAATCTAGTCCCTCGCGCAAACGTTTCACCTTCCTACCGACACGCCGGCTTCTGCCTGGCCACGAGGCTTTCTCATGTTTGATGTCGTTTCTTCGAGCAAATGGCCTACCGGCTTCCTGATCAATCCAAACGTTGAGCCGCTGGACCCGAAATGGCTGAAGGAATTCAGCAAGATCCCGGCCGCGGCCGTCAGCGACTGCCTGGGCCGTAACGTCGGTGGCCTGGGCCTCAAGGCCTTCCACGGTAATGCACCGATGCTCGGCAGCGCCCTGACCGTGCGCGTGCGCCCCGGTGACAACCTGATGATTCTCAAAGCCATGCAAATGGCCCGCCCGGGCGATGTGCTGGTGATCGACGGCAGCGCCGACCTGACCCGCGCCGTGTTCGGCGGCATCATGCGTGCCATGGCCCTGAAGGCCGGCATCGTCGGCGTGGTGATCAACGGCGCCCTGCGTGACCTCGACGAATGGCAAACCGGCGAGCTGCCGGCCTACGCCATCGGCGGCGTGCACCGTGGCCCGAGCACCGACGGCGGCGGCGAGATCAACGTACCGATCTCGTGCGCTGGCATGCTGGTAGCCCCTGGCGACCTGATGATCGGCGATGGCGACGGCGTGGTCGCCGCCTCGCGCAGCGAGCTGCCGGAACTGCTGGTGCGCTGCCATGACCTGCTGGCACGCGAGCAGGCTACACTGGCGGCTATTGAAGCCGGCACCCTGGACCCTGATCGTTTTGATGCGATCCTGCGCGCCAAGGGTTGCCCGGTCTAACCTTGTAGGAGCGAGCTTGCTCGCGAGAAACCCGAGAGCGCAGCATTTATCCAGAATGCCCGCGCCATCGTTCGCGACCTTCGCGAGCAAGCTCGTTCCTACAGTGATGAGGGCCTGCGCTGCCCACAAGGAAGGCCCCATGTTCGACGCCCACCCGCAACTCAAACAACATTTCTCCGCTCTGCGCAGCCGCGCCGAGTTTTTCTCGTTGCGCTACGTGCGCGAGTCCGGCCAGTACCTGTCGGTACGCAAGAACGTCGCTGAACCGCCGCACCTGAGCCGCGACGAAGGCGCCATGCTCACCGTGCGCCTCAACGGTGTCGAAGCCTACGCCGCCACCCATGATATTTCCCTGGCCGGCCTGCAAGCCGCGCTGGAGCGGGCCGAAGAGCAAGCCCTTCGCATCAAGCCCCATGCCCTGCTCGACCTGCGCGACCAGCCGGTGTCCAGCCACATCGCCGACTACCTGTCGCCAGATCTCGACCAACCCTTCCCGTCCCTGAGCGACTGCTACCAACTGCTCGGCGCCGAATCGGCCGCCGTGCCCAAGGACGAGCGCCTGGTGAACTGGGAAGTCAGCCTGGGCACCACCCACGTCGAGCAGATTTACCTCAACAGCGCCGGCGCCGAGTTGCGCCAGGCCCAGCGCTTTGTGTTCCCCGGAGTCGATGTCACGGCCTACGACGGCAACGACAGCCAGACCCGCACCCTGGGCGGCAGCAACTTCGGCCAGCAAGGCGGCTTTGAAGTGATCAACCGTTTCGGCCTGGTCGGCGCCGCGCCACGGATCGCCGACGAGGCCCTGCAACTGCTGCTGGCCCCCAACACGCCTCAAGGCCCGCGCGACCTGCTGCTGATGCCCGACCAGATGATCCTACAGATCCACGAATCCATTGGCCACCCGCTGGAGCTGGACCGCATCCTCGGTGACGAGCGCAACTACGCCGGCACCAGCTTCGTCAAGGCCAGCGACTTCGGCCACCTGCAGTACGGCTCCAACCTGCTGAACGTGACCTTCGACCCAAGCATTCCCGAACAACTGGCCAGCTACGCCCATGACGATGACGGCACGCCCGCCAACAAGCAGTTCCTGATCCGTAACGGCCTGCTGCTCAAACCCTTGGGCGGGGCGCTGTCGCAATACCGCTCGGGTATGGACGGCGTGGCCAACAGCCGCGCCAGCAGTTGGAACCGCGCGCCCATCGACCGCATGGCCAACCTCAATATCGAGGCCGGTGACCAAAGCCTGGCGCAACTGATCGGCGGCATCGAGCACGGCATCCTGATGTCGACCAACCGTTCCTGGTCCATCGACGATGCGCGCAATAAGTTCCAGTTCGGCTGCGAATGGGGCCAGTTGATCGAGAACGGCGAGCTCAAGGGCGTGGTCAAGAACCCCAACTACCGGGCGATTTCCGCGCAGTTCTGGCGCAAGCTCAGTGCCGTGGGCGATGCCAGCACCTTCAAGGTGTTGGGCACGCCCAACTGTGGCAAGGGCGAGCCGAACCAGGTGATCCGCGTCGGCCATGCTTCGCCTGCGTGTGTATTCAGCGATGTAGATGTGTTTGGGGGAGACGTCTGATGAATGCTTTCAAGGAGCTGGTGGAGTGGCTCAAGCAGGCCATCACCGCCGAGGAACAGTTTCATCTGGGCTACGCGGCGGAGTCGTCCGAATTCGTGCGCTTGAATCACGCCAAGGTACGCCAGGCCGGCCAGGTGCAGCAGGCCAGCCTCAACCTCAAGCTGATCAATGATGGCCGGCATGCCGACCTTGGCATCACCCTGGCCGGATCCCCCGAAGTCGACCGCCAGCGCCTGGCCGAGGGCCTGCAGCAATTGCGCGAAACCCTGCCCTTGCTGCCCAAGGATCCTTACCTGCTGCTCAATCACACGGCCTGGCAAAACAGGAGCGATAAGGCCCAGGCGTTGCCGGACCTCGATCAAGTCCTGGCCGAAATCAGCCAGGGCGCCCAAGGCCTGGACTTGGTCGGAATCTATGCCGCCGGGCCGATCAGCCGCGGGTTCGCCAGCTCGTCAGGGGCTTTTGGCTGGCATCAGGCCAATAGCTTCAACTTTGATTTCAGCCTGTTCCATGCCAATGGCGAAGCGGTAAAGGCCAGCTACGCCGGCGATGCCTGGGACAGCGCGGCGTTTGCCCAGCGCTTGCAGCAAGCCCGCGAGCAACTGGAGTTCCTCGGTCGCCCCTTGCACACCCTCGCGCCCGGCCAATACCGTGCCTACCTGGCGCCGGCGGCTCTGGAAGAAATCGTCGACATGCTCACCTGGGGCGGTTTTTCTGCGCAGGCCATCGCCAGCAAGGGCAGCCCGTTGCAGCGCCTGTATGCCGGTGACCAGGCCCTGAGCCCGCTGGTGGGGATGAGCGAACAGATCACGGCCTCCCTCAGCCCGGCGTTCTCCCGTGACGGTTATCCGCGCAGCGACGTGACCTTGATCGCCAATGGCCGGGCGCAAGGCCAACTGGTGAACTCACGCAGCGCCGCCGAATACGGTTTGAGCACCAACGGCGCCGATGGCGGCGAATCCCCCAGTGCGCTCCAGATGGCTGCCGGCAACCTGGCCCAGGCCGATATCCTCAAGCAACTGGGCACCGGCCTGTATATCAGCAACCTGTGGTACCTGAACTACTCCGACCAGCCGGCGGCACGCCTGACGGGCATGACCCGCTTCGCCACGTTCTGGGTGGAAGACGGCGAGATCAAGGCGCCGGTCAGCACCATGCGTTTTGACGACAGCGTCTACCACCTGCTGGGATCGCAGTTGGAAGCACTGACCACCGAGCGCGAACTGCGGCTGTCGGCCAGCACCTACGGCGAGCGCAACACCTCATCCAGTTTGCTGCCCGGCGCGCTGGTCAAGCGTCTGACCCTGACCTTGTAAACCCTGGGCCTGCTGTGGTGAAACCGGGCTTGTTGTAGTGAAGGCGGGCTTGTTGTGGCGAGGGGGCTTGTCCCCCGCTGGGCTGCAAAGCAGCCCCAGTAAGGTGCACCGAGTTCTGTCAGGTTGACCGCGGGGGCTGGTTTTGGGGCTGCTGCGCAGCCCAGCGGGGGACAAGCCCCCTCGCCACAACAAGCCAGCCCTGACCACAACGACAAGCGCCTTGGCCACGGTTTAGGCCCACTCCTACAGGGCAATCCCCTGCATTCTGACGAACCTTCCCTGGCAGCACCCCGCTGGTTGGCGGGCTGTTGTCGACTCTCCAAAAGCTCGTTATAACGGTTAGTGGCATCCCGCCACCTTTCAACCCGCTTGCCTGCAAGCGATGCATGACCTCGCCCGGGATAGGGCGAGCCGGAGCGTTGACATGTACCAAGGAAGTTTTGTCATTGATAAGTTGTTCAAGCACTACAACGTTCACGTAGAGCAACTGGGTAACGATCCGCAACGCAAGACCGTGCTGTTGGTCAACGGCGCGCTGTCCACCACCCGCTCATTCGCCCGCACCAGCAAGTGCCTGGCCGAGCATTTCAATGTGCTGATGTTCGACCTGCCGTTTTCCGGCTATTCGCGCCCGCACAACACTGACCTGGACCTGGTGACCAAGGACGACGAGGTCGAGATCCTGCGGGCGCTGGTGGAGCGTTTCCAGGTCAACCATCTGGTATCGGCCTCCTGGGGAGGCATCTCGACCCTGCTGACCCTGGCGCGCAACCCGCCTTCCATCGAAAGCTCGGTGGTGATGGCCCTGGCACCCAACCTCAACCAGGCAATGCTCGAATACGTGGAGCGGGTGCGGGTGCTGATCGAGGCCGATGACAAGTCCGCCGTCGGCCACCTGCTCAATGAAACCGTCGGCAAATTCCTCTCCAGCCGGCTCAAGCGCAATAACCATCGGCACCTGTCGACCATGGCCACCACCGAATACCGCCAGGCGCGCTTTCATATTCATCAGATGCTGGCCCTGGGCGATGGCAACTACCTGCCGCAATTGCGCCAGATCGAGACGCCGGTGCATTTCCTCAACGGCACCCTGGATGAGTACACCCCGGCCAATGAAGCCCAACTGTTCAAGCACTATGTGGGGCGCAGCAGCTTCTCCAGCGCCGAACACACCGGCCATTTACTCGACCTGGAGTCGCGGGAGGCGGCGCTGGCGGTGCATCGGGCATTGATTGATTTCCTGGTGGGCAAACACGTAGCCATCGCCGATATAGACGAACCGCCAGTGGGAAAACCGGCCGAGGTTGGCGCATAATCGGCAACACATAGCCTGCTAACAAAAAGGGATCTCATGCCGAATCGTGTCGTGCTCGATGCCAAGACCGCCCGTTGGTTACCCTGGGTGG
The DNA here is from genome assembly GCF_016925675.1 of Pseudomonas hygromyciniae. Taxonomy (NCBI): domain Bacteria; kingdom Pseudomonadati; phylum Pseudomonadota; class Gammaproteobacteria; order Pseudomonadales; family Pseudomonadaceae; genus Pseudomonas; species Pseudomonas hygromyciniae. The sequence goes on from NZ_CP070506.1 coordinate 5,579,281, forward strand.
TAGCGATTGCCTTCTTCATGCAGTCGCTCGACGGCACGATTCTCAACACGGCCCTGCCCGCCATGGCCGAGGACCTGGCGGAAAACCCGCTGCGCATGCAAGGCGTGATCATCGCCTACATGCTCACCGTGGCCTTGCTGATCCCGGCCTCGGGCTGGATCGCCGACCGTTTCGGCACCAAGAAGATTTTCTTCGGCGCGATCATGCTGTTCAGCATCGGCTCGCTGCTGTGCGCCCTGTCCAGCAGCCTGACCATGTTGGTGGGCGCCCGGGTGATCCAGGGCCTGGGCGGCGCGCTGATGCTGCCCGTCGGCCGGCTGGTGGTGCTGCGCGCCTACCCGCGCTCGGAGCTGGTGCGGATCATGGGCTTTATCACCATTCCCGGCCTGCTCGGCCCCCTGCTCGGCCCGACCATGGGCGGCTGGATGGTGCAATACCTGACCTGGCACTGGATTTTCCTGATCAACCTGCCGGTGGGCATGCTCGGCTGTTACGCCGTGTGGAAATTCATCCCCGACCTGCGCGGCACTGAGCGTACACGCTTCGACAGCCTGGGCTTTTTGCTGTTTGGCGCGGCGATGGTGCTGATCACCATTGCCATGGAAGGCCTGGGCGAGCTGCACCTGCCGCACTTGCGGGTGATGTTGCTGCTGTTCGGCGGCATGGCTTGCCTGGCGGCCTACTGGCTGCGCGCCGGGCATATCGAAAACCCGCTGTTCTCGCCGGTGCTGTTCAAGACCCGGACCTTTGCCGTGGGCATTCTCGGCAACCTGTTCGCCCGCCTGGGCAGCGGCGCCCTGCCGTTCCTCGTGCCCTTGCTGTTGCAGATCGCCCTGGGCTATTCGCCGTCCCAGGCCGGGATGAGCATGTTGCCCCTGGCGGCGGCGGCCATGGTCGCCAAGTCCATCGCCCGGCCGCTGATCGAACGCCTGGGCTATCGCATCGTGCTCACCGGCAACACCTTGCTCCTGGGCATGATGCTGGCGAGCATGGGCCTGGTCAGCGAGCAGACGCCGTACCCGCTGCTACTGGCTATGCTCGCGGTGCTGGGGGCGATCAACTCCCTGCAATTTACCGCGATGAACACCGTGACCCTGATCGACCTCGACGATGCCCAGGCCAGCAGCGGCAACAGTTTGCTGTCGGTGGTGGCGCAACTGGCCCTGAGCCTGGGGGTGGCCTGCGCCGGTGCCCTGCTCGGCGGGTTTACCGCCGAGGCCGGTAACGATGTGGTCAATACCGTGCTTGAAGCGTTCCAGTTGACGTTCCTCACGGTGGGCATCATGGCGATGCTAGCGGCGGCGATCTTCCTGCAATTGTCGCCAAAAGACGGCAAAAGGCTGGTCAGCCGCGAGCACGACATCGAGCATTAAGCGGCGTCTCGTCTAGAACTTGCAGGGAAATTCCCACGGGGCTGGTACACTGCGCGACATTTTGTTTTTGCAGAGCCAGTCCCGTGACCACCATCGCCACCGCTTTTAATACTTTGCCGCTCTCCGCCGCCATGCTGGCTAACCTCGACTCGCTGGGTTATGCCGAGATGACGCAGATCCAGGCGCAAAGCTTGCCGGTGATCCTCAAGGGGCTGGACCTGATCGCCCAGGCCAAGACCGGCAGCGGCAAGACCGCCGCCTTCGGCATCGGCCTGTTGAACCCGATCAACCCGCGCTACTTCGGTTGCCAGGCCCTGGTGATGTGCCCGACCCGCGAGCTGGCTGACCAGGTGGCCAAGGAAATCCGCCGCCTGGCCCGCGCCGAAGACAACATCAAGGTTCTGACCCTGTGCGGCGGCGTGTCCCTCGGCCCGCAGATCGCTTCCCTGGAGCATGGTGCCCACGTCATCGTCGGCACTCCGGGCCGCATCCAGCAACACCTGCGCAAGGGTTCGCTGGTGCTGGACGGCTTGAACACACTGATCCTCGACGAAGCCGACCGCATGCTCGACATGGGTTTCTACGACGCCATCGAAGACATCATCAGCAAGACCCCAGCCCGTCGCCAGACCCTGTTGTTCTCGGCCACCTACCCGGTGAGCATCAAGCAACTGGCCTCCAAATTCATGCGCGCGCCGCAGCAGGTCAAAGCCGAAGCGTTCCACTCCGACGAACAGATCGAGCAGCGTTTCTACGAAATCTCCCCGGAAGAACGCATGGACGCGGTGACCAAGGTGCTGTCGCACTTCCGTCCGGCCTCCTGCGTAGCCTTCTGCTTTACCAAGCAGCAAGTGCAGGAAACCGTGGATCACCTGACCGCCAAGGGCATTTCTGCAGTCGGCCTGCATGGCGACCTGGAACAGCGCGACCGTGACCAGGTGCTGGCGATGTTTGCCAACCGCAGTACTTCGGTGCTGGTAGCCACCGACGTCGCGGCCCGTGGTTTGGACATCGACTCGCTGGACATGGTGATCAACGTCGAACTGGCCCGCGATTCGGAAATCCACATTCACCGCGTGGGCCGTACCGGTCGCGCTGGCGAAACCGGGATCGCCATCAGCCTGGTAGCGCCGTCCGAAGCGCACCGCGCCCAGGCCATCGAACTGCTGCAAAAAGCCCCGCTGAACTGGGACCAACTGAGCAACCTCAAATCCCAGGGCGGCGCGCCGCTGCTGCCGGTGATGAGCACGCTGTGCATTGCCGCCGGCCGCAAAGACAAGGTTCGCCCAGGCGACATCCTTGGCGCACTGACCGGTGAAGCCGGGATCCCGGGCGCCCAGGTCGGCAAGATTGCGATCTTTGACTTCCAGGCCTACGTGGCAGTGGAGCGCAGCGTCGCCAAGCAGGCGTTGCAGCGCTTGAACGACGGCAAGATCAAGGGCCGCTCGTTGCGCGTGCGGATCCTGTAAAGCCCTTCGATTCAATGGAGATCCAATGTGGGAGCGGGCTTGCTCGCGAATGCGGTGTACCAGTCGCCAGATGGGTTGGCTGACAGTGCGCATTCGCGAGCAAGCCCGCTCCCACATTTTTGATTGCATTTCAAATTAGGTTTTTGTGAGGACACCGTTTTGCGCTCGACCGAAGTTGTGATCATTGGCGCTGGCGCCGCAGGCTTGATGTGCGCGCTGACCGCCGCCGGGCGTGGGCGCAAGGTGATGTTGATCGACCATGCGAACAAGGCCGGCAAGAAGATCCTGATGTCCGGCGGTGGCCGCTGTAACTTCACCAATATGTACACCGAGCCTGCCAACTTCCTCTCGCACAACGCGCACTTCTGCAAATCCGCCCTGGCCCGCTACACCCAGTGGGATTTCATCGGTTTGGTGGCCAAGCATGGCGTGCCCTACCACGAGAAAAAACTCGGCCAGCTGTTCTGCGATAACAAATCCAGCGACATCCTCGGCATGCTGCTCGACGAATGCATCCAGACCGGCGTGAGCCTGCACCTGGACACCTCGATCCAGGAGATCACCAAGCTCGACAGCGGTTATCAGTTGCAGACCACCCTCGGCGAGTTGCGCTGCGAGTCGTTGGTGATTGCCACCGGCGGCCTGTCGATTCCGACCCTGGGCGCCACCGGCTTTGGCTATCAGGTAGCCAAGCAGTTCGGCCATGAGTTGCTACCGACCCGCGCCGGCCTGGTGCCATTTACCATCACCGATCAGCTCAAGGAGCTGTGTGGCGAGTTGTCCGGCACCTCGGTCGATTGCCTGGTCAGCTGCAACGACCAGAGCTTTCGCGAGAACATTTTGTTTACCCATCGCGGCCTGAGCGGGCCGGCGATTTTGCAGATATCCTCGTACTGGGAGCCCGGCGACACGGTTGAGATCAACCTGCTGCCCGACCACGACGCCCACACCTGGCTGCAACAGCAACAGGCCGAGCGCCCCAACAGCGAGCTCAAGACCCTGCTGGGTGAGATCTTCACCAAGAAGATGGCCAACCTGTTGGCCGAGACGTGGTTTGTGTCCAAGCCGATGAAGCAGTACACCCACGCCGAACTGGCGGATATCGCCACTAAACTGGGCAGTTGGCAGTTGGTCCCGGCCGGTACCGAAGGCTACCGCACCGCCGAAGTCACCCTGGGCGGGGTGGATACGCGGGAGGTGTCGTCCAAGACCATGGAGTCGCTGAAAAGCCCGGGCCTGTACTTTATCGGCGAAGTGCTGGACGTGACCGGGCACTTGGGTGGGTTCAACTTCCAGTGGGCCTGGGCATCGGGCTATGCGGCGGCGCAGTACGCCTGAGCCCCGCCCTCTAAAACGGTAATGCGATCACCTGTGGGAGCGGGCTTGCTCGCGAATGCGCAGTACCAGTCAACTGATCCGGTGGCTGGCACACCGCATTCGCGAGCAAGCCCGCTCCCACATTTTGATTGGGGTGTGCCAAAAACATTTTTTGCTTGTGAATGTGATCGCCACGCTTGCCGTGGCGTCATTACTGGCTCAATTTAGCGGCATCGTCCCGGAAGACCCCAGACTTCATGTCCTCGACCTCGTTCAAGCAGTCCATGCGGCGCCTTTGGGCACTGGATAAGTTCAGTTACAGCGTACGGGTGTTTATCGCCCTCACCGGCAGCATGGCGCTGTGCTGGTATCAGGATGAAATGTCGCTGCTGATCCCGCTGTTCCTGGGGATTATCGCCAGCGCCTTGGCCGAGACCGATGACAGTTGGCAAGGCCGCCTCAACGCCCTGGCGGTGACGCTGGTGTGTTTCAGCGTGGCGGCGCTGTCGGTGGAGCTGCTGTTTCCGTACCCGTGGATTTTCGCCATCGCCATCGCCCTGGCGAGTTTCTGCCTGACCATGCTCGGCGCCCTCGGCGAGCGCTATGGGGCGATCGCCTCAGCGACTTTGATTCTGTCGGTCTACACCATGATCGGTGTGGATCAGCGCGGTGGCGCCGTCACCGACTTCTGGCACGAACCCTTGCTGCTGGTGGCCGGCGCCGCCTGGTATGGCGCGTTGTCGGTGCTGTGGCAGGCGATGTTTTCCAACCAGCCGGTGCAACAGAGCCTGGCCCGGCTGTTTCGCGAGTTGGGGCGTTACCTCAAGCTCAAGTCATCGCTGTTCGAGCCTATTCGCCAACTGGACGTAGAAGCGCGGCGCCTGGAACTGGCCCAACAAAATGGCCGGGTGGTGGCCGCACTCAATGCGGCCAAGGAAATCATCCTGCACCGTGTCGGCAATGGCCGGCCGGGGTCCAAGGTCAGCCGCTACCTCAAGCTGTACTTCCTGGCCCAGGACATCCACGAACGCGCCAGCTCCTCCCACTACCCCTACAACGCGCTGGCCGAGGCGTTCTTCCACAGTGACGTGCTGTTCCGCTGCCAGCGCCTGCTGCGCCAGCAAGGCAAGGCCTGCCAAGCCCTCGCCGAGTCGATCCAGTTGCGCCAGCCGTTTGTCTACGACGCCAGCTTCGCCGAAGCCCTGGGCGACCTGAATGCATCCCTGGAACACCTGCGTATCCAGAGCAACCCAGCCTGGCGCGGCCTTCTGCGTTCGCTGCGGGCGCTGGCGGCCAACCTGTCGACCCTCGACCGCCTGCTCAGTGATGCCAGCAACCCCGACAGCCTGGCCGATGCCAGCGACAGCAGCCTGCTGGACCGTTCGCCGCGCAACCTCAAGGAAATGTGGACGCGCCTGCGCACCCAACTGACCCCGACTTCGCTGCTGTTCCGCCACGCCCTGCGCCTGCCCCTGGCGCTGAGTGTGGGCTACGGCATGGTGCATTTGATCCATCCGTCCCAAGGCTACTGGATCATCCTCACCACCCTGTTCGTCTGCCAGCCCAACTACGGCGCGACGCGGCGCAAGCTCGGCCAGCGGATCGTCGGCACGGCCATCGGCCTGACGGTGGCCTGGGCGCTGTTCGATCTGTTCCCCAGCCCCCTGGTGCAATCGATGTTCGCCATCGCCGCCGGGCTGGTGTTCTTTATCAACCGCACCACCCGCTACACCCTGGCCACCGCCGCCATTACCCTGATGGTGCTGTTCTGCTTCAATCAGGTGGGCGATGGCTACGGGCTGTTCCTGCCGCGCCTGTTCGATACCCTGCTTGGCAGCCTGATCGCCGGCCTGGCGGTGTTCCTGTTCCTGCCGGACTGGCAGGGCCGGCGCCTGAACAAGGTGCTGGCCAACACCCTGACCTGCAACAGCATCTACCTGCGCCAGATCATGCAGCAATATGCCGCCGGCAAGAGCGACGACCTGGCCTACCGCCTGGCCCGGCGCAATGCGCACAACGCCGACGCCGCGCTGTCCACCACCCTGGCCAACATGCTGATGGAACCGGGGCATTTCCGTAAGGAAGCCGACGTGGGCTTCCGCTTCCTGGTGCTGTCCCACACCTTGCTCAGCTACCTGTCGGGCCTGGGTGCGCACCGCGATACCCAACTGCCGGCCGACATGCGCGAACACCTGATCGAAGGCGCGGGCAAGACCCTCGCCAGCAGCATTGACGAAATTGCCACAGGGCTTGCGAACAAACAGCCGATCGCGGTGCAAAGCGATGCCGAGGAAGCGCTGGCGGTAGAGCTGGAGCAAATGCCGGATGAGATCGACGAAGCCCAGCGCCTGGTGCAGACGCAGTTGGCGTTGATCTGTCGGCAGTTGGGGCCGTTGCGTACGCTGGCGGCGCATTTGATCAAGGAGACTAGCGCGGCTTAGGCCGCCCTCGCATAAATGCTGTTGTGGCGAGCAGGCTTGTCGGAACGCCGCATCGCCCGCGCTGGGCTGCGAAGCAGCCCCGGTAAGCCGAGTGCGGTGTATCAGATAAAACGTAGCGGCTGGTTTTGGGGCTGCTGCGCAGCCCAACGCGGGGCAAGCCCGCTCGCCACAGGGGGGAGGCGTTCGTATTGCGATGGGGACCTAGAACCCCCTACATCCCATGCTGCTTCAGCAACCGCGCATAACTGCCATCGGCCTTCATCTTGCTGATCTCCCGATCAAACCCGGCAACGATCTGCTCGTGCTTGGGGTTTTTCAGGCTGACCAGAATATGCAGGCTGTTTTCGCTCAAGGGTTTGGGCAGGAACTCCACGGCATTGCGCACCCTGGGCGATTCCCGCGCCAGGTAAAAGCGTGCGACATACTCATCCTCAACCGTCAGCCGCACGCGCTGGGCAGCCAGCATGCGCACGGCCATGGCAAAGTTATGCACCGGGACTTTTTGCAGTTTTGGATCAGCATCGAAATCTGCCGAATAGGCGTAACCGCGCACCACCGCGACGGGGTAGTCGTGCAGTTGCTGAAGGTTCTGGAACTCGATGGGATCGGCGCGGCGCTTGATAAAACGCACACGGTTGAGCAGGTACTCGGCGGAAAACTGCCCCAAGTGCGTGCGCGCCTCGTCGTACCAGGCATTGATCAGCACGTCATAACGCCCATCCCCCACGCCCATCAACGCGCGCGCCCACGGCACTTGCTCGAAATCACTGGCATAGCCGGCACGCGCCAGGGCGGTGCTGACGATATCGGTAGCCAGGCCGCCATTGATCAGGGTCGCATCGGTAAACGGCGGCCACGCATCCGCCACCAGGCGCAAGCGTTCCGCGGCCACTGTAGGGGCCAGCAACAGCAATACGATCAAAGCAACGGCACGAGATAATCGCAGCATGCTTATTGTCCTTGCACAGCGGGCAGATTCTGGCGGGCGATGACGCTGGCGGGAGTACTTCCAGGTTCTGACTGTAGCTTATCGCTCGCGATGTACAGCAGATTACACAAAGAAGCAGGCCGCGAAAGCTCTCAATGATGGCAAATTGACGTCACTCACAAAAAACAGGGTTTTCCACGTGTTTGCACTATCGCCCAAGACAGTCGCCGGCCAGGGCACTACTATTCGGCTCAGGTCTTTAAGCGAGATGGAACGATGACTGTCGATTGGGTTTGCAAGCACCACAATGATCTGGGCAAGGAACAGCTCTATGCCATTTTGCGCCTGCGCTCGGAGGTGTTTGTGGTAGAGCAGAAATGCGTCTACCAGGACATCGATAACCAGGACCTGGAGGGCGATACCCACCACCTGATGGCCTGGCAGGACAATCAACTGGTGGCCTACCTGCGCCTGCTGGATCCGGAGCTGAATGGCGACGACGTGGTCATCGGCCGCGTGCTCGTGGCCGAGGCCGCGCGAGGCACCGGCCTGGGCCACCAGATGCTGGAAGAAGCCCTCAAACAGATCGACGATATCTGGCCGCAGATGCCGATCTTTCTCTCAGCCCAGGCGCATTTGCAGGGGTACTACGCAAGATGTGGGTTCAAGGTCGAGGGTGAGGTCTACCTTGAAGACGACATTCCACATATTGGTATGCGGCGCGCTTGAGATCGCTATCGCGGGCAAGCCCGCTCCCACAGGTCGATTGCGATCAAATGTGGGAGCGGGCTTGCCCGCGATAGCGTCAGACCTGCCAGCCCAATTTCAGGGGTAACCCAACACCTGCTTGACCTGCACCAGGTTGCGCTCGATCCAGCCCCGGTCAATCGCCCCCCAGTCGCGAATCCGGTAGTGCCCGGCATGGTTGCGGGCGCCATCTTCCTGCTCGAATTCACAGACGATATCCAGATCCGCCAACGCCGCGATGGTGTCCTGGGCCGTGCGCCGGGGCATGCCCGTCACCTCGGTCAACGCCGGGACGCTGCTGGCCAATTGGCTGTCGATCAGGTACGCCACATACAGGCGGCGGTAGAAACTGCTCTTGGTCTTACTCACGTCCATGATCGGTCGCCTTGTGATTAGCACTTGCCCTGCAAGTCGCGATAAGTCAGGTACACCCGCAGGTCGAACTCCACCTGATGGTAGCCGGGCATCATGTATTCGCAGAGTTTATAGAACGCCTTGTTGTGGTCCGATTCCTTGAAGTGTGCCAGTTCGTGGACGACGATCATTTTCAGGAATTGCGGCGCGGCCTCCTTGAACAACGCGGCGATGCGGATCTCTTTCTTGGACTTGAGATTGCCACCCTGCACCCGCGAGATCGTGGTGTGCAGGCCAAGGGCGCGGTGGGTCAGGTCCAGGCGGTTGTCGAACAGCACCTTGTCGATGGGCGGCGCGTTGCGCAGGTGCTCCTGCTTCAGAGCCTGGGCGTAGTTGTACAGCGCCTTGTCACTCTGCACCCCATGGCGCTCGGGGTAACGCTGCTGCAGGTAGTCGCCCAGTTGATCCTTGGCGATCAATTGGCGTACTTGCTCTTGCAGGGCGGCGGGATAGGCCTGGAGGTATTTCAGCGCAGTCATGGGTTCGAACGGCAGGGGCTTGAGGCCGCCAGTGTAGCGAATTCAGCAGGGGCCTGCGCGCAGCGCGAAAGGCTGTGGCCACAGGGAAATCTCTTTGACTGTGAGGGGCAGGGCCACCAGCGGCCCCTGGATAAACTGGCAGCCATTGGCTTGCAACCAGTGGCACTGCTCAAGGGTCTCTACACCTTCGGCAATCACCAGCAAGCCGAAGTGCCCACACAGTTCGATAATGCTGCGGGCCAGCGCCGCCTCCCGCGGCGAGCCGAGCACGCGGGCCACCAGGCCGGGGTCGAGTTTGAGGGTGTCGAACTCCAGGTCACGCAGATGGGCCAGGGAGCAGTTGCCCGAACCGAAGTCATCCAGGGCTATGCGTACCCCCAGGTGTCGTAGCTGCCTGAGCTGCTTGGTGGACTCTTCAATATTGTGCATCAGGCTTTCTTCGGCGATTTCCACTTCCAGTTGCCGCCCGTGCAGCCCATGTCGCTCCAGTGCCTGCTGCAGTTGAGGCACCAGGTTGGGCATATTGAACTGGCTGCTGCTCAGGCTCACGCTGAGCACCCATTCGTCGCTCATGACCGATGCCCAGGTCTGGCGCGCCAATGCCACCTGATGGTAAATCCAACTGCTGAGCTGGCTGATCAGGCGCGCCTCCTCCAGCAAGGGCATGAACAACCCAGGCGGCACGTCGCCCACACTCGGATGCTGCCAGCGCAACAAGGCTTCGACACCGCGCAGGTGCCCATCCAGCAGGGACACCTGGGGCTGGTACACCAACGTCACCTGCTTGTGGTCGATGGCCTCGCGCACACTGCTTTCAAGCATCAGGCGCGAGCGGGCCCGGCCGTTCATTTCCTGATCGTAATAGCGATATTGCTGACGCCCTGCCCGCTTGGCTTCGTACATGGCGATATCGGCGGCACGCAGCAGGCCGGACAAATCGCGGCCGCAATCGGGGAACGTGGCGATGCCAATACTGACCCCCAGCATGACCTCCAGGCCATCCACCTGCTGGCAGATCGATACCCGCTCGATCAACTGTTCGGCGAGCTTGGCGGCCTGTTCCGCGTATTCCAGCTCCAGCAACGCGACGAACTCATCCCCACCAAGGCGGCCAAGAATGTCGCAACTGCGCAGGCACAGTTCCAATTGCTCCGAGACCCAGCGCAGCACCCGGTCGCCGGCGTCGTGCCCCACCGAATCGTTGACCCGCTTGAAACCGTCCAGGTCCATGTACAGCAGCACCATGGCATGCTCGCTACGCTCGTTGCGCAGCAGGATCGTCTCCACGGTCTGGTAAAAACCACGCCGGTTGAGCAACCCGGTGAGCGGGTCGGTGACGGCCTGGGACTCCAGTTGCTGGTGCAGATGGCGCACCTGCGACATGTCTTGCACAGTCACCACCATGGCCCTCTGCTCCGGGGGCAACGGCGCACAGGACATCGCCACCGGCAACTGCTGGCCGGGTGCGGTGCGCAGGATTGCATCATGCAGGCGCCAGGTTTCGCCACGCAGGTAGCCGGTATACAGCTCGCAGCTGAACCAGTCAGGCATATGGGGTTTTTGCAGGAAGCCCAGGAACGCCTGGCCTTGCAACTCGTCCACCGTGGCATTGAGCAATCGTGAAATGGCCGGATTGGCGTAGCTGACTACCCCGTCTTCGCCCACCACCAGAATGCCCTCGGCGGCGTTGTCGAGCACCGAGGCATTAAAGGCCCGAGCCGCCTCCAGGTCATGACTCAGACGCTGCAAGGCCCGGCGGTTACGCTGATGCTCCAGCAAGGCCTGGACCTTGGGCTTGAGAATATTCGGGTCAAAGGGTTTGAACAGGTAGTCGATGGCGCCACTGGCATAGCCTTCGAGCACGGCGGCGGGCGATTGCTCAGTGGCACTCAGGAAGATGATCGGCGTCATGCGGGTGCGCTGACTGCCGCGCATCAAACGCGCCACTTCGAAGCCGTCCATGCCCGGCATCCGCACATCCAGCAACACCAGGTCGACATCACGCGCCAGTAGCAGTCCCAGGGCTTCCTCGCCGGAGCCCGCGGTCAACACCTGCCAGTCCTCGCACTGTAGGAGCGCGCGCATGCTGATCAGGTTTTCCGGGTAGTCATCGACCACCAGGAGCACTGAAGAGCCTTCGGCCAGGGTTGGAGCGGATTCCATGCTGCATCTCTTCCTTGAGGGTTCGTTCCGGTCAATTTTGAGACAAAACCAGACACTTAATGTGGAGTCACTCTAGCCTCGGATCCCTTAAAGCAGAAGGCACGACGGGAGCATCATTGCGCCAAAGCGCACACAACCGACTAACGGTCAGGCGCTACAGCCCCCGGATTACGGGAAAGATGGCTTTTTGACAGGCTATTGACGCCAATAAACCGCCTGAAAATCATTAACAAACCGTTACCAGCCGCTTATAAAGAACGCGCCACCCCTCGGGCCAAAGCCTTTTGACCCCTCTTTCGTACAACAAAGGCGCACTCCATGATTGATCTGTCCACCTGGAACCTGAGCATCCCTGTTGGCACTCCACCCGCCACCATCGACACGCCTAAACTGCTCAGCGGCTTCAAGGGCAAGTACTTCCAGGCCGAAGGCAGCAGCGCGCAATTCTGGTCCCCCGTCACCGGTACCCGCACCGAAAACGCGATCTACCCGCGCAGCGAACTGCGCGAAACCTATGCCGATGGCCGGCTGCGCAACTGGACCTATCCCGAAGCCGATAACTACCTGCGCGCCACCCTGGCCATCAATCAGGTGCCCTCCTCGGGCAAGATTGTCATCGGTCAGATCCACGCCTATGACAGCCAGAAACCACTGGTCAAAGTCGAATACCAGTACAAGGAAAAAACCCAGACCGGCAACATCGTCGCCAAAGTGCGCATGCGCCCGGATGACAGCAAAGGTCGGGTGATCATCGTGGCCGAGAATGTGCCACTGCAGCGCAACTTCACCTACGTCATCCACCTGAACAAGGCCGGCCTGCTGAACATTGAAGCCGCCAACGGCCAATGGAACGAACGCCTGGGCGCGGCCTGGGGCAAAAAGCCTTTGTACTTCAAGGCCGGTGTGTATGTGCAAGACAACAGCGGCGACAGCAAAGAGGGTGGCAAAGTGACATTTGCCAAACTGGATATCGATCACAACTGACAGTCCGATCATTCTCACGACGCTTTAGGACAGAACCGCGACCCTGGGTCTCGACTTTTTTGTAGGACAATTCGAGTATGGCGCCGCGCACGCGCAATGCTTCCCTATAAGAAAGTCATGGAGACTCACCAATGCCCTTCACTCGCACCCTACTCGCCCTTTCCATGGGCATGGTTCTGCTGCAAAACCCGGCCTTCGCTGCTCCGCCGTTGTCGATGACCGACGGGGTGGCCCAGGTCAATATCCAAGACAGCAACGCCTGGGTTGAGATCAGCAAAGCCGCGTTCGAACACAACATCCGCACCCTGCAAACCAGCCTCGCCGACAAGTCGAAAATCTGCGCCGTGCTCAAAGCGGACGCTTATGGCCACGGTATCGGCCTGCTGATGCCGTCGGTGATCAAGCTCGGCGTACCTTGCGTGGGCGTGGCCAGCAATGAAGAAGCCCGCGTCGTACGTGAAAGCGGCTTCAAGGGCCAACTGATCCGCGTACGCACCGCCGCGTTGAGCGAGCTGGAAGCGGCGCTGCCATACAACGTCGAAGAGCTGGTGGGCAACCTCGACTTCGCCGTGCGCGCCAGCCTGATCGCCGAACATCATGGCCGCCCTTTGGTGGTCCACCTGGGCCTGAACTCCAGCGGCATGAGCCGCAACGGCGTAGAAATGACCACCGCCCAAGGCCGGCGCGATGCCGTGGCCATCACCAAGGTACCGAACCTGGAAGTGAAGGCGATCATGACCCACTTCGCCGTCGAAGACGCCGCCGACGTGCGCGCCGGCCTCAAGGCCTTCAACGAGCAGGCCAACTGGCTGATCAACGTCGCCCAACTGGACCGCAGCAAAATCACCCTGCACGCCGCCAACTCCTTCGCCACCCTGGAAGTGCCCGAGTCCCGCCTGGACATGGTGCGCCCCGGCGGCCTGCTGTTCGGCGACACCGTGCCATCGTTCACCGAGTACAAGCGGGTGATGCAGTTCAAGTCCCACGTGGCCTCGGTCAACAGCTACCCCAAGGGCAACACCGTCGGCTACGACCGCACCTACACCCTGGCGCGGGATTCGAAACTGGCCAACATCACCGTGGGCTATTCCGACGGCTATCGCCGAGCGTTCACCAATAAAGGCATCGTGCTGATCAATGGGCATCGGGTGCCGGTGGTGGGCAAGGTGTCGATGAACACCTTGATGGTGGATGTGACCGATGTGCCGAGCGTGAAGAGTGGGGATGAGGTGGTGCTGTTTGGCAAGCAGGGGAATGTGCAGACGAGCCAGGCCGAGGTTGAGGATATCAATGGGGCGTTGTTGGCGGATCTCTACACCGTCTGGGGCAACTCGAACCCCAAAGTGCTGGTTGATCAATAAGCACCGCAAATCAAATGTGGGAGCGGGCTTGCCCGCGATGGCGGTGGGTCAGGCAACAAATGTATTGGCTGAACCACCGCAATCGCGAGCAAGCCCGCTTGTATGTTTAGACTTGAAGGGGTGGGCGGCGACTAAAAGCCCGATTCCGACTCTAGCCAGTACGGACCGTGGGAGACTTCTCGTCCCGCCCTTTCTACCCTAAGCGCCGATAAGGAATTCATCGGGAAAACCGACAATAGAGGCAAGCCAGCGCTGGGATAGACCCCGACAAGCCCTTAAACCCTAGCTCCGAGGATTAGTTATGACAATCCTTACTTCACCAACGGTTGTGGGTATCGATGTGGCCAAGGCCGAAATCGTTGCCTACCGCGAAGACCTCAACGCCACTCAAGCCATTGCCAACGACCGCGATGCTCTTGGTCGCTGGCTCAACACATTACCTGCCAACAGCTCAATTGCCCTGGAAGCCACCAGCACTTACCACTTGGACACAGCTGAACTCGCCCATGAAATAGGACATCGGGTTTACGTTGTAGACGCTTATCGGTTGAGCCATTACCGCGAAAGCATTGGCCAGCGGGCGAAAACCGACCCTTGTGATGCACGTTTATTAGCGCGCTACCTGAGCAGCGAGCAGAAACGGCTACGGCTCTGGAGTCCACCTCCGCAGGCTTACAAGTTATTGAAAAGCTTGCTACACCGACGTGCAGAGCTTATCAACTTGCGTGTAAGCCTTACACTGAGCTGGTCAGGCGAACCGCTTTTGAAAGACGAGTTGGCCCAGCAGTTAAAGTCCTTCAAACAAGCTGAGCAGGTCATTCAGAAGTTGCTGCACAAGGTCAGTAAAGAGGCGGGCATCACCGAAAATATCAAGCGCTGCAAAGCCATTGAGGGAGTGGGTGATCTTACGGCTACTGGTCTAGCGACAGCCTTCATGCGCGGTCAGTTCGCCAATGGCGATGCATTCATCGCTTTCTTGGGGATGGATCTGAGACCAAAAGATTCCGGAAAAAAGGCCGGCCCTCGGCACTTGAGTAAAAAGGGCGATTCAGAGTTGCGGCGCCTTGCTCACAACGCAGCGATGGCCGCTAGCCGATCTGCGACCTGGAAACCGTACTACGAGTCTTACCTGGCCCGGGGACTGGCAAAGACCCAAGCCCTGGTGATCCTCGCCCGCAAGCTCTGCCGGGTGGCATTCGCGCTGATGAAAAACCAGAGCGAATACCAGCCGAACTTAAAGTTGCAGGGTTTACCTGCAACATAGAATCTCCCACATTATTTTTCAGCGTTTGGAAGGTCGGGCTCGGCTATAAGCCGCTCATAAAAAACCCGCATCGCTGCGGGTTTCTTTTTAAACGCTTTAGGCTTAGTTCACCTTGGCGTTCAACTCACCTTTCAGATACCGCTGGTACATCGCTTCCAACGACACCGGCTTGATCTTCGAAGCATTGCCGGCAGTGCCGAACGCTTCATAACGTGCGATACACACATCACGCATCGCAGTCACGGTAGCGCCGAAGAATTTACGCGGGTCGAACTCGCTCGGGTTGGTGGCCATCAGGCGACGCATTGCACCGGTGGACGCCAGGCGCAGGTCGGTGTCGATGTTGACCTTGCGTACGCCGTGCTTGATGCCTTCGACGATTTCTTCAACCGGTACGCCGTAGGTTTCTTTGATGTCGCCGCCGTACTGGTTGATGATCGCCAGCCACTCTTGCGGTACCGAGGAAGAACCGTGCATCACCAGGTGGGTGTTGGGGATGCGCTTGTGGATTTCCTTGATGCGGTCGATCGCCAGCACGTCGCCGGTAGGTGGCTTGGTGAACTTGTAGGCACCGTGGCTGGTGCCGATGGCGATGGCCAGGGCGTCGACCTGGGTGCGCTTGACGAAGTCAGCGGCTTCTTCAGGGTCGGTCAGCATCTGGCTGTGATCCAGCACGCCTTCGGCGCCGATGCCGTCTTCTTCACCGGCCATGCCGGTTTCCAACGAACCCAGGCAGCCTAGCTCGCCTTCTACCGACACACCACAGGCGTGAGCCAGGGCTACGGTCTGTTGGGTGACGCGTACGTTGTAGTCGTAGTCGGTCGGGGTCTTGCCGTCTTCGCCGAGGGAGCCGTCCATCATCACCGAGCTGAAGCCCAGTTGGATCGAGCGCTGGCACACGTCAGGGCTGGTGCCGTGGTCCTGGTGCATGCACACCGGGATGTGTGGGAATTCTTCGATTGCCGCGAGGATCAGGTGACGCAGGAACGGGGCACCGGCGTATTTGCGCGCACCGGCCGAAGCCTGGACGATCACTGGGGAGTCGGTCTTGTCAGCGGCTTCCATGATGGCGCGCATCTGCTCAAGGTTGTTGACGTTAAAGGCTGGGACGCCGTAGCCGAACTCGGCTGCGTGGTCCAGCATTTGACGCATGCTGATAAGTGCCATTGTGTTGTCTCTCCCGGTCGAGGGTCGTTAATCGTGCAAGCCTGCCGTAGCGGCGGCTGCTATTCAAGTTATTGCAGATCAAGGGGTTGAGCCTTGGTCTGCTGAATCGTTATTGCTACTGGGGCTGACCCAAATTCCAATCTGGAACCGAATCATGTAGGAGCTGGCTTGCCTGCGAAAGCGGTGTGCCAGGCACCGAATTCGCCAACTGACCCACCGCTTTCGCGGGCAAGCCCGCTCCTACATGAGATCTTCAGTGTTCTGTATTACTGGGCCTTACAGCCCCGGCCGATCAAATCGTCGGTGGCGACCCAATACACCAGGCCTTCCTCACCCTTTGTGTGAAATGCCAACTGCTCATTGCTATACAGCGCGCCGGAGGCCGCCACGTCTTCCTTGAGGCGATACACCTGGTCGGAGCCGCCAAGGCGCACATCTACCTGCTTGCGGTCGCTATCGACAAACCGCCAGTTCACCTGGGCCTGGCTGTCGCACACCCAGGTGGTCCATGTGTCTTGCTGGGGCTCTGCCTTGTTGAACATGTTCAGGTTGGCGCAACCGGCTAATAAAGCCAGCGCTGCCAGGGCGATAACGCCTTTCATTGCCAATCCTCGAACGGCGGCCTGGGCCGCCAGTGCTGTCGGTTAGTGAATCAGACCCATCAAGGGCAACCCTGTTCCTTACCTTTGGGCGGGGAATCGTACTTCTCCAGCCCGTCGGGCCCTATGCGCTTGCTGATCACCGGCATGGTCTCCGCCTGCCAGTCGGCCTGGTAGCAGCCCGTGTGCGGCGCAGCCCCTGGGGCCTCTGGCGACTCCTTGGGCGCGCTGCCGCAGCCGGCCAACAGGCCTGCCGCAATCACCAGCGCGAATGGCTTGATCATGGGAATGCTCCTTTTCCAGACCCTGGGCCTCAGCCCTTGGCTCGGCTTTCCAGCACTTCAACGGCTGGCAGTACCTTGCCTTCGACAAACTCAAGGAATGCGCCACCACCGGTAGAAATGTAGGAGATCTGCTCAGCAACGCCATATTTATCGATGGCCGCCAGGGTGTCGCCACCACCGGCAATCGAGAAGGCCGAGCTTTCGGCAATCGCCTTGGCCAGCACTTTGGTGCCGTTGCCAAACTGGTCGAACTCGAACACACCGACCGGGCCGTTCCACAGGATGGTCTGGGAGGCTTTCAACAGTTCAGCGAAGTTCGCAGCAGTTTGCGGGCCGATATCCAGGATCATGTCGTCAGCCGCCACGTCAGCAATCAGCTTGACGGTGGCTTCGGCGCTTTCGGCGAATTCCTTGGCCACCACCACGTCCACCGGCAGCGGCACGCTGACCTTGGCGGCGATGGCGCGGGCGGTGTCCAGCAGGTCCGGCTCATACAGGGACTTGCCGACCGGGTGGCCAGCAGCGGCCAGGAAGGTGTTGGCAATGCCGCCGCCAACGATCAGTTGGTTGCAGATCTGGCTCAGGCTGTTGAGCACGTCCAGCTTGGTCGACACCTTGGAGCCCGCCACGATGGCGGCCATTGGCTGGGCCGGTGCGCCCAGGGCCTTGCCCAGTGCATCCAGCTCGGCAGCCAGTAGCGGGCCAGCAGCGGCCACCTTGGCAAACTTGGCCACGCCATGGGTTGAACCCTCGGCGCGGTGAGCGGTGCCAAAAGCATCCATCACAAACACGTCGCACAGCGCCGCATATTGCTGGGCCAGTTCGTCGCTGTTCTTTTTCTCGCCCTTGTTGAAGCGCACGTTCTCGAACAACACGATGTCGCCGGCCGCAACAGAGACGCCGCCCAGGTAGTCGGCCACCAACGGCACTTCGCGGCCCAGGGCCTTGCTCAGGTAATCGGCTACAGGCTTGAGGCTGTTTTCGGCAGAGAACTCACCTTCGGTCGGACGACCCAGGTGGGAGCAGACCATCACGGCCGCGCCTTTTTCCAGGGCCAGCTTGATGGTCGGCAGCGAGGCCAGGATTCGCGCATCGCTGGTGACTACACCGTCCTTGACTGGGACGTTGAGGTCTTCGCGGATCAGTACGCGCTTACCTTGCAGATCGAGGTCGGTCATCTTCAACACGGTCATGGGTCGCAGTTCCTGAATTACTGTTGAGGTTGTTTAGTAGCGATGTGCAGATAGTGCTCTGCTACGTCGAGCATGCGGTTGGCAAAGCCCCATTCGTTATCGAACCAGGCCAGGATATTCACCAGCCTTGGTCCGGAAACACGGGTCTGGCTGGCATCCACGATGGCCGAATGCGGGTCGTGGTTGAAATCACAACTGGCGTGCGGCAGCTCGGTGTAGGCCAGCAAGCCTTTGAGCGGGCCGCTGGTGGCGGCGTCACGCAGGATCCGGTTGACCTCGGCGGCATCGGTATCGCTGACGGTTTGCATGGTGATATCCAGGCACGACACGTTCACCGTCGGCACGCGCACTGCTTTGGCCTGGATTCGCCCGGCAAGTTCCGGCAGCAGGCGTTCGATACCGCGGGCCAGGCCGGTGGACACCGGAATCACCGACTGAAACGCCGAACGGGTGCGGCGCAAGTCTTCATGGTGATAGGCGTCGATCACCGGCTGGTCGTTCATCGCCGAGTGAATGGTGGTAATCGACACGTACTCCAGGCCAATCGCCTGGTCCAGCAGGCGCAACAGCGGCACACCGCAGTTGGTGGTGCAGGAGGCGTTGGACACCAGCAACTCGTCACCGGTCAGGCAGTCCTGGTTGACACCGTAGACGATGGTGGCGTCGACATCCGCCTCGCTGGCCATCGGCTGGGAAAACAGCACGCGTGGTGCGCCGGCGTCGAGGAAGCGCTGGCCATCAGCACGGGTGTTATAGGCACCAGAGCATTCCAACACCAGGTCGACGCCCAGCGCCGCCCAGTCGATGCCCTCGGGCGCGGCACTGCGCAAAACCTTCACGCAGTTGCCATTGATATGCAGACAATCGCCGTCGACCCGCACTTCGCCGGGAAACCGGCCGTGGGTGGAGTCGAAGCGTGTCAGGTATTCGATGCTGGCCATATCAGCCAGATCGTTGATCGCAACAATTTCAAACCCGGCCGTCGCCCCTCGCTCGAACAGAGCACGCAAGACGCAACGACCAATTCGGCCGTAGCCGTTGAGTGCAACTTTGTAGGGAAGGGGTTGAGGCATGGGGTTCTCGATTACCTTGGGTAATGGGGTGAATGTGCCGCCGCCTTCGCGAGCAAGCCCGCTCCCACAGTTGAAATGCATTCCAAATGTGGGAGCGGGCTTGCTCGCGAAGGCGTCAGTACAGCTACCCCAATCTACAGCCTTAGTCTTCCAGCAGCTCTTCAGCCTGACCCAGGATGTTTTCCAGGGTGAAACCGAACTCTTCGAACAACGCTGGCGCCGGCGCCGACTCACCGTAGGTGGTCATGCCGATCACGCGGCCTTCCAGGCCCACGTACTTGTACCAGTAGTCGGCGTGAGCCGCTTCGATGGCGATACGCGCACTGACCTGCAACGGCAGGACCGATTGCTTGTAGTCCGCGTCCTGGGCTTCGAACACGCTGGTGCACGGCATGGACACAACACGTACGTTGCGGCCTTGGGCGGTCAGCTTGTCGTAGGCCTGAACGGTCAGGCCCACTTCGGAACCGGTGGAGATCAGGATCAGCTCCGGCTCGCCGATGCAGTCCTTGAGCACGTAGCCGCCACGGCTGATAGCGGCGATCTGCGCGTCGGTACGCACTTGGTGCTGCAGGTTCTGACGCGAGAAGATCAGCGCCGAAGGGCCGTCCTTGCGCTCGATCGCGTGTTTCCAGGCCACGGCCGATTCGACCGCGTCCGATGGGCGCCAGCAGTCCAGGTTCGGCGTAGTACGCAGGCTGGTCAGTTGCTCGACCGGCTGGTGCGTCGGGCCGTCTTCGCCCAGGCCGATGGAGTCGTGGGTGTACACGTGGATCACACGCTTCTTCATCAGCGCAGCCATGCGCACGGCATTACGTGCGTATTCCATGAACATCAGGAAGGTCGCGCCGTACGGCACCAGGCCGCCGTGCAGGGCAACGCCGTTCATGATAGCGCTCATGCCGAACTCGCGTACGCCGTAGTACATGTAGTTGCCGCTGGCGTCTTCAGCCGAGACCCCTTTGCAACCTTTCCACAGGGTCAGGTTGGAACCGGCCAGGTCAGCCGAACCGCCAAGCAGCTCAGGCAGCAGTGGACCATAGGCATTCAGGGCGTTCTGGCTGGCTTTGCGGCTGGCAATGGTTTCGCCCTTGGCGGCCACTTCAGCGATGTACTCGTCGGCCTTGGCCGAGAAGTCCAGCGGCAGGTCACCGTTGAGGCGGCTCTTGAGCTCAATGGCCAATGCCGGGAATTCAGCGGCGTAGGCTTCAAAACGCTGGTCCCACTCGGCTTCTGCAGCGCGACCGGCTTCCTTGGCGTCCCACTCGGCGTAGATATCAGCCGGGATTTCGAACGGGCCATGGTTCCACTTCAGCGCTTCACGGGTCAGGGCGATTTCCGCGTCACCCAATGGGGCGCCGTGGCAGTCTTCCTTGCCTTGCTTGTTCGGCGAACCGAAACCGATGGTGGTCTTGCAGCAGATCAGGGTCGGCTGCTCGCTTTTACGCGCGGTTTCGATGGCGGTCTTGATCTCTTCCGGATCGTGGCCGTCGACGTTGCGGATCACCTGCCAGTTGTAGGCTTCGAAACGCTTTGGCGTGTCGTCGGTGAACCAGCCTTCGACTTCGCCGTCGATGGAGATGCCGTTGTCATCGTAGAAGGCAATCAGCTTGCCCAGGCCCAGGGTACCGGCCAGGGAGCTGACTTCGTGGGAAATGCCTTCCATCATGCAGCCATCACCCAGGAACACGTAGGTGTGGTGGTCGACAACGTTGTGACCGGGCCGGTTGAACTGCGCCGCCAGGACTTTTTCTGCCAGGGCAAAACCCACGGCATTGGCCAGGCCTTGGCCCAGGGGACCGGTGGTGGTCTCCACGCCTGGGGTGTAGCCGAATTCCGGGTGGCCCGGGGTGCGGCTGTGCAGTTGGCGGAACTGCTTGAGATCGTCGATGGACAGGTCATAGCCGGTCAGGTGCAGCAACGAATAGATCAGCATCGAGCCATGGCCGTTGGACAGCACGAAACGGTCACGGTCGGCGAACGATGGGTTGCTCGGGTTGTGTTTCAGGTAGTCACGCCAAAGTACCTCGGCGATATCCGCCATGCCCATCGGGGCACCGGGATGGCCGCTGTTGGCTTTTTGCACGGCATCCATGCTGAGGGCACGAATGGCGTTGGCACGCTCACGACGGCTGGGCATCGCTGATCTCCTGGGGTTGAATAAAAGAAACGGAAAAAAGGACCGGCATTTTCCCTCAGCCAAGGCCTCAGGGGCAATGACAGATACCGACTTATGTGGGTTTTTCCTGTGGTTTGGACTGCATTGACAGCAAGAACACTTCCCGCCGTTCGTCTAAAGGTTATAGCGCCTGCTTATAACCACCGATTATCGACCAATATCAAAACTTTTTGATATTGGCCTTGCGAGGATTTGACCTCATCACTAGACTGCTGGCCTTATGAACTTACCTGCGCCTTCCATTCGCCCCGACGATTGCGATGAGCTGGCGGCCTTGTGCAAGGCCGGCGGCGATCCGCTGCGCCTGAATGTACTGCGCGCCCTGGCCAACGACTCGTTTGGCGTGCTGGAACTGGCGCGGATCTTTGCCATCGGCCAATCCGGCATGAGCCACCATTTGAAGGTGTTGGCCCAGGCCGACCTGGTAGCCACCCGCCGTGAAGGCAATGCGATTTTTTACCGTCGCGCCCTGCCCCACACTGATTTGTTGGGTGGCAAGCTGCACGCGGCATTGCTCGAAGAAGTAGACAACCTGGCCCTGCCGGCTGACGTGCAATCGCGCATCGCTCAGGTCCATGGGCAACGCGCCGCCGCCAGCCAGGACTTTTTCTCACGGGTGGCGGACAAGTTTCGCGCCCAGCAGGACCTGATTGCCGGGCTGCCTCAATACCGCGAAAGCGTGCTGGCGCTGCTCGACAAACTGGGCTTCAACCAGGGCGCCACGGCGCTGGAAGTCGGGCCGGGCGATGGCGGGTTCCTGCCGGACCTGGCACGCCGCTTCCACCAGGTGACGGCGCTGGACAACAGCCCGGCCATGCTGGAACTGGCGCGCCAGCTGTGCGAGCGCGAGCACTTGGGCAACGTCAGCCTACGGCTGGCCGATGCCTTGAATGATGTAGGGCTGCAAGCCGATTGCGTGGTGCTGAACATGGTCTTGCACCATTTTGCCGCGCCGGCCGATGCCCTCAAGCAAATGGCCGGTTTGCTGCAACCGGGCGGCAGCCTGCTGGTAACTGATTTATGCAGCCACAACCAGAGTTGGGCCAGGGAGGCCTGCGGTGATCTATGGTTGGGGTTTGAACAGGACGATCTGGCCCGTTGGGCCACCGCTGCGGGACTCGTTCCCGGGGAAAGCCTGTATGTAGGCTTACGTAATGGTTTCCAGATTCAGGTCCGCCACTTTCAGCGGCCATCTGGCGACACTCACCATCGGTAAATATCAGGAAAACATCGAGATGAGCGAATATTCCCTTTTCACCTCCGAGTCCGTGTCTGAAGGGCATCCGGACAAAATCGCCGACCAGATTTCTGATGCGGTGCTGGACGCCATCATTGCTGAAGACAAGTTCGCCCGCGTGGCGTGCGAGACGCTGGTGAAAACGGGCGTGGCGATCATCGCCGGTGAAGTCACCACCTCGGCCTGGGTCGACCTGGAGCAGATCGTCCGTGACGTGATCACCGACATCGGCTACACCAGCTCCGACGTCGGCTTCGACGGCGCGACCTGCGGCGTGATGAACATCATCGGCAAGCAGTCGCCTGACATCAACCAGGGTGTCGACCGTGCCAAGCCGGAAGACCAGGGCGCCGGCGACCAAGGCCTGATGTTCGGCTACGCCAGCAACGAAACCGACGTTTTGATGCCTGCGCCGATCACCTTCTCCCACCAACTGGTCAAGCGCCAGGCCGAGGCCCGTAAATCCGGCCTGCTGCCTTGGCTGCGCCCGGACGCCAAGTCCCAGGTGACCTGCCGCTACGAAGGCGGCAAAGTGGTGGGTATCGACGCCGTGGTGCTGTCGACCCAGCACAACCCGGAAGTCTCCTACAAAGACCTGCGCGAAGGCGTGATGGAGCTGATCGTCAAGCACGTGCTGCCTGCCGAACTGCTGACCAAGGACACCCAGTTCCACATCAACCCGACCGGCCAGTTCATCATTGGTGGCCCGGTGGGCGACTGCGGCCTGACCGGGCGCAAGATCATCGTCGACAGCTACGGCGGCATGGCCCGTCACGGCGGTGGCGCGTTCTCCGGCAAGGATCCATCCAAGGTTGACCGCTCGGCAGCCTACGCCGGTCGTTATGTGGCCAAGAACATCGTCGCCGCCGGCTTGGCCGAGCGTTGCGAGATTCAGGTTTCCTACGCCATTGGTGTGGCACAGCCTACGTCGATCTCGCTGAATACCTTCGGTACCGGCAAGATCAGCGACGACAAGATCGTCAAGCTGGTGCGTGAGATCTTCGACCTGCGTCCGTACGCAATCACCACCATGCTCGACCTGCTGCACCCGATGTACCAGGAAACCGCGGCCTACGGCCACTTCGGTCGCACCCCTGAACAGAAGACGGTCGGCGACGACACGTTCACCACGTTCACCTGGGAAAAAACCGACCGCGCTGACGACCTGCGCACCGCTGCCGGTCTGTAATCGCAGCACGTAGCACCCAAGGCCCTGCCCGGCTCGCCCGGCAGGGCTTTTTATTGCCTTAAATTGTAGGAGCGAGCTTGCTCGCGAAAATCTCCAGAACTCCACGGGGCATCAGGCTTCCCGCGTTATTGTCGACGCCCTCGCGAACAAGCTCGCCCCCTACAAGTTCACATTAATTGGATCCAACCCTTGCAGGCCAAATGATGGCCTACTAGAATCCGCGCCCTCCCGAGCGTTCAACCACACTGGATATTGCATTGCGCCCGCTCGGGACAGCCAAGTGCGCAGGCAATCGAACATTGAGGTTTTTCATGCGTATTTCCACGTTCGCCCCTGCTGCCGTCCTGTTCAGCCTGTTCGCCCTGCCAGTGCAAGCCGCTGACCTGAGCGCCCTGACTTCCCAACTGGGCGGCGCAACCGGCAACTGCGAAAAACAGAGCCAGGAACTGCAAGCCAAGGTCGATGCCGCCAAAGCCAATGGCGAAGACATGAAAGTGAAGGCCATGCAGGCTGCACTGGACCAGGTAAACAAAGGTTGCAAAAAAGTCGGCGAGTCCCAAGGCAAGCTCGACGAAGCCTCACAAAAGCAGCAGGCCAAGGCTGACAGCAACGACACCGTGAAAGCCCTGGGCGGTCTGTTCAAGTAAGCAGAAACACCCAGTAAAAAGCCTCGCGCCTGCGAGGCTTTTTTATGGGTGTTTGCTTGCTTTAGGCTGGGCGCCCCCTTCAGAGCAAGGATGCTCATGATGACGCCACGCCTGCTGCACTACCTACTGTTGATGCTCTTCCCTATCGTCGCCTGGGCACAAGACTGCCCGGACTGGCCAGCCGACAAGGCCCGGGACGAAACAGCCGCCCTGCAACGGCAAATCAGCCTGTGGGATGACAGCTACCATCGGCTCGGCCAATCCCCGATCAGCGATGAGCTCTACGACCAGGCCCGCAGGCGGCTGGAGCAATGGAGGGGCTGCTTTGCGCAGGTGGCATCACCGGCCGACAACCCACTGTCCAGCGCCCGGGGCACCATCGCCCACCCCGTCCCGCACACGGGCCTTGGAAAGCTGATCAACGACCGCGCCGTGGAAGACTGGATCCGCACACGCAGCGACCTGTGGATACAACCCAAGGTCGACGGCGTGGCCGTTACCCTGGTCTACCGTGGGGGGCGCCTGGCCCAGGTCATCAGCCGCGGCGATGGTCTGCTAGGCCAGGACTGGACCGCCTCGGCCCGCAGAATCCCCGGTATTGTGCAACGACTGCCCGAGGCCATTGACCTGCTTGTGCAAGGTGAGCTGTATTGGCGCCTTGAGGCCCATATACAAGGCGAGGCAGGCGGCATGAATGCCCGCAGCAAAATCTCCGGGCTGATGAATCGCCAACAACTCAGCGACATCGACGCCGCAGGTATCGGCCTGTTTGTCTGGGCCTGGCCCCAAGGGCCGGCAGACCTCAAGCAGCAATTGGACAGCCTGGCACGCTGGGGTTTTAGCGACAGCCAGCGCTACAGCCAACCTATCGATAACTTCGAACAGGCCCGTCACTGGCGTGCCTTTTGGCATGGTCAGCCGCTGCCATTCGCCACCGACGGGGTGGTCCTGCACCAAAGCCGGCGTGCCCCGGCCGAACGCTGGCAGGCCAGTACGCCGTATTGGGCGGTTGCCTGGAAATACCCGGTTATCAAAGCCCTGGCCCATGTGCGCCAGGTGCAGTTCAAGATCGGCCGCACCGGCCGCATCACGCCGATCCTGGAGCTGCACCCGGTGCTGCTCGACGACCGCCAGATCAGGCGCGTCAGCATCGGTTCCCTGAAGCGTTGGCAGGCGTTGGATATCCGTCCTGGCGACCAGATATCCATCAGCCTTGCTGGCCAAGTGATCCCAAGGCTCGACCAAGTCATCCTGCGTAGCCATCCACGCGCTGATATCAAGGTGCCTGTCGCGAGTGATTTCCATCACCTGAGCTGCTGGCGGCTGACCCCAGCCTGTGAAGAGCAACTGCTGGCCCGGCTTTCCTGGCTTAGTGGCAAGCAGGGACTGGACCTGCCACACATAGGCCGCGAGACCTGGAACAGTTTGATACAGGCCGGTCAAATCAGCGGCTTGGTGGATTGGTTGAACCTTGATGAGACAGAGCTTGCTACCATTGACGGATTCGGTGAGCGCAGCAGTGCACGCCTGCTTGCGGGCCTGCGAGTTGCGCGCCAGCGACCGTTCGCACAATGGCTGATGGCGCTGGGGGTTCCACCTACCGCCCGTAACAACCTCGCGGGCGGCTGGCAGGCCCTGGCCGCCCGAGACACTCAAGCCTGGCAGGCCGAAGCGGGAATCGGCCCGGGACGCGCGGCGCAGTTGAGCGCCTTTTTTCGCGACCCTCAGGTGGTGGCCATGAGTGAAACGCTACGGGCTGCCGGGATAGACGGCTTTTAGTCCCGGGCCCGCTACATTAACCGGTGCCGGCAGAAATCATCCTGCCCACCTGACAACGATCTTGTTTACTTTGGAGTTTCCATGAAGTTTCTTGCACCGCTTGCCCTGCTGACCGTCACCAGCTTACTGAGCACGCCATTGCTGGCTGCCGAGACTGCCCCGCAACTGACCGGCTGCGCCGCCAAGCGCCAGGCCATCAGCGTGCAGATCGAACAAGCCAAGGCCCACGGCAACAGCGAACAACAAGCCGGCCTGGAAAAAGCCTTGAGCGAAGTCACCGCCCACTGCACCGACGCCTCCCTGAAAAAGGAACGCGAGAACAAAGTGCTGGATGCCAAGCACGAAGTCAGCCGCCGTCAGGCCGACCTCGACAAGGCCATGAAAAAGGGCGACTCCGAGAAGATCAACAAGCGTAAGGACAAGCTCGCCGAATCGCGCAAAGAGTTGCAGCAAGCCCTCGACGACCTGGACAAGTAAGGCGTATTCGACTTTCTTGCCCGATCAGGCTCAATGGTCGCGAAACTGCTTATGACAGGCGCTGCAGGCATCTTCGACTTTCTGCACGGCCGGCCCCAGGTTACTGGCCTTATAAGGCTGTACCTGGCTGGCGATCACCAATTCACCGGTGGCCGCCTCAAGGTTGCGCGCCAGTTCCTGGAACTGCGCCTGTTTTTGCCATACATCGTCCTTGGCGCTGGTGTGATCTTCTTCGCGCACCGTTGGAAAATGCTTCCACGGCTCATGGGACAGGGCGTCGAGCTTGACCGCACCTTCGGCAAATTTCGCCCCGTCGAACGGGATGCGACCGCGCAGCATGCCACCCAGGTCTTCGCCGGTCTTGAGCATCTGCTTGAAAATGGCCTTGCGCTGGCCCAGTGGCGAGTTCGGATCAACGCCACCGCAAGCAGTCAGCGTCAGGCAGGCCAGCAATACAACAGTCAGTTTTTTAAAAGTCATGGTGGCTCAGGGTCACGGGAAACGGCGGCCAGTATCCTCGCCCCGCCCGCAAAGACCAATAGCCCTATTAATAATATGGATGCTTGCGCCATAACCTGCGCGGGCAATCGCCTTGGGAATTTACTTGTATGAATAACCTGTTGACCCCCTGGAACCGCCGACTGGCGTGGGCGCTGCCGATGATCGCGCTGCTCGCCGGATGCGACGGCGGCAACGCCCCTGCCCCCACGCCTGCGCCCGAAAAACCCCACGCCGTAGCGACCTATGTCAGCGCCCCCTGGGACGCCCTGCCAGTGGTTTCGGACAGCGACCTGCAAGCCGGTTTCGAATCCTGGCGCAGTGCCTGCCAGCGCCTGAAGAACGATCCGATATGGGGCACCACCTGTGCTGCAGCGGCCAATGTGCCGGGCAATGCCGGCGATATCCGCGGCTTTCTCAAGCAACAGTTGGACGTCTACGGCTTGCGCTCGGCGGACAACACGCCCAATGGCCTGATCACTGGCTACTACGAGCCGGTCTACCCAGGCAGCCTCACCGAAACCAAAACCGCCCATGTCCCCGTGTTTGGCGTGCCGGACGACCTGATCATCGTCAACCTCGAAAGCATCTACCCCGAACTCAAGGGCAAACGCCTGCGCGGGCGTCTGGAAGGCCGGGTCCTCAAGCCCTATGACGATGCTGGCACCATTAACCAACAAGGTTCCAGTGCCAAACCGATTGCCTGGCTGACCCACCCGATGGACCTGCAATTCCTGCAGATCCAGGGCTCTGGCCGCATCCAGCTGGCTGATGGTCGCCAATTGCGTGTGGGCTATGCCGACCAGAACGGGTTCCCTTATCGCCCGATCGGCCGCTGGCTGGTGGAACAAGGCGAATTGAAGAAAGAAGAGGTCAGCATGGGCGCAATCAGCACCTGGGCCAAGGCAAACCCGCAGCGGATCCCGGAACTGTTGGCGAGCAACCCCAGTTACGTTTTCTTCAGCACCCGGCCCGACAGCAATGAAGGCCCGCGCGGCTCGCTGAACGTGCCGCTGACCGCAGGCTACAGCGTGGCGGTAGACCGCAAGGTCATCCCCCTGGGCAGCCTGTTGTGGTTATCGACCACCCGCCCCGATGGCACGCCGGTCGTACGGCCTGTAGCGGCCCAGGACACAGGGGGTGCGATTGTCGGTGAGGTGCGTGCGGACCTGTTCTGGGGCACGGGTGATGCTGCGGGCGAGTTAGCCGGGAATATGAAGCAGCAGGGCCAGATCTGGATGCTGTGGCCCAAGGGCGCAGCGCTACCCAAAGTGCCGGATACCCCCCTGTAGGAGCCGGCCTGCTATGACAAGCAGCCTTACTGTGGCAAGCGGGCTTCTGTGGCGAGCGGGCTTGCCCCGCGCTGGGCTGCGAAGCAGCCCCAGTAAGTCAAATGCGGTGTATCAGATACTCCATAGCGGTTAGTTTTGGGGCTGCTTCGCAGCCCAGCGCGGGGCAAGCCCGCTCGCCACAACAAGCCTGCTCACCACAGTAAGCCCGCTCGCCACAGCAAGCAGGCACTGCCTGCGCGCCTTAGATCGAGACGAAGAAGAAGCTGGCAATCAACGCCATGCCCACGAACCACACCAGCGAACGCAAGATCGCCCAGTCCGCCAGGTAGCAGATGATGTACAGCAGGCGGCTGGTGATAAACAGCACAGCCAGTACGTTGATGGTCACCAGTTCCGCGTTGCCCGCCAGGTGGGCAATAATCACCGCCGCCGCAAACGCCGGGGTCACTTCGAAGCTGTTGAGCTGTGCGCTGTGGGCGCGCTTGGCAAACCCTTCCAGGGTCTCCAGGAAGGCCCGAGGGTCATGGTTCTGCCGAGGCCCGAATTTGCCGCCACTGAACTTGGCCACGCCGGTACACAGGTAAGGCAGAAAAATTGCGATCAACACACACCAGAAAGCGACAGTCATCACTCATTCCTTTTTTGGTTTTATCCGCTGGTTAGAGTTTCATCACGAGCATGCCGATCAACACCAACCCACAGGCTAAGAGCCGGGACCGGCCGAAAGGTTCTTTCAGGTAGCGCATACCGAACAACACCACCAGGATCACGCTGACTTCCCGCAGCGCGGCGGCCTCGGCAATCGAGCCCAACTGCATGGCCCAAAGCACCAAAGCGTAGCTCAACAACACGCACAATCCCACGCTCAGCCCCAACCGCCATTGAGTGCGCCAGAACAGGCTGAACGCCGCACGCTTGCGCACCATGGCCAGTAATGGAAAGGGCCAGGCGCTGAGCAGCGTCAGCCAGACCAGGTAGTCCAAAGGGTGCGACCAACGCCGCAGCGCCTGCCCATCGAGGAAGGTGTAGCAGCCAATGCACAGGCCGATCAGCGCCACCACCGGCAACATCGACCACGGCAACCGATCCCCACCACCGCCCTGCCACAACAGGCACAGCATGCCGAACGGGATGAGCAGGATGCCGACAATCTGCTGCGTACTCAGCACTTCCCCGGCAAACACCAGGGTCAACGCCAGCACAACCAAGGGTGATAGACCACGCATCAGCGGGTACACCAACCCCAGGTCGCCGACGCGATAGGCCTGGATCAGCAAGTAGCGGTAAAGCAACTCGAACAGCGCCGAAGCGATGATCCACGGCCAGATTTCCAGGGGCGGCAGCGACACAAATCCCACCGCTAGTAGGACAAACAGCAGCGCGACGCTGTCCATGCAGGCGATCACCAACAGGCGCTCGCCGCTGAATTTGATCAAGGTGTTCCACGTCGCATGCAACAGCGCCGCTACCAGAACAAGGGCCGTCGCCAGCAATGGAACCTCCTTAAAGTGATTCGCGATGTATCAGCACCTATTTATACGAAATATCGTGCGGATGCACCCGCGAAACCTGGGCCTCACTGATCCTTGTCGATCTGCTGCGGATGCCTCGGGTCCGCAGCCTTCTTGCCTGGCAGGCTGCCTTCGCTGCGAATCTGCGCATGACTGATCAACGCGAAGATAAAACTGCCGCCGATGATATTGCCCGCCAGGGTCGGTCCGGCAAACACCAGCCAGAAGTCCCGCCACGGCAACTCGCCGGCAAATACCAGATAGGACACCTCGGCCGAACCGACGACGATGTGGGTGAAATCGCCCAGGGCCATGAGGTAGGTGATCAGAATAATGATCCACATCTTGGCGCTTTCCATGGACGGGATCATCCATACCATAGTGGCAATCATCCAACCGGACACAATGCCCTTGGCGAACATCTGGCCGGTGTCGTTTTCCATGACCTTGCGCCCTATTTCAAGAAAGGCCAGGTCGGTCTTGGTGTCGAAGATCGGCAGGTGCAACATCGCATAGGCCACCAGCAAGGTGCCACACAGGTTGCCCACCAGCACCACCGTCCACAACCGCAACAGGCGCCCGGCATTGCCCAAAGTGGGCTTGCTCATCACCGGCAGCACGGCGGTCAGGGTGTTTTCGGTGAACAGTTGCTGGCGCGCGAGGATCACCGCGAGAAAGCCTGCACAGTAGCCAAAGCTGGCGATTACCTTGAAGGCTTCGCCATCGGGCAGACGTGAGTTGAGCAGCCCCATGGCCATCAGCGACAAGCCCATGGTCAGGCCGGCGGCAAGCGCCGACCACCACAGTGCCGCTACGCTGCGCTCCAGCTCCTGGTCGCCCTGGGTGCGGATGATTTCATGCAGCACCGCCGCCCGGGGTGGTTGGTTCTTGTCCACATCCTGCTGCTCTTCCTGCGACAGGTTGGGAGTTTTGCCGTCTTTGTTGGTGGCCATGATGCTCAAGTGTCCAAGGGAAGCCTGTAGCTACGACACGCCGGCGCCATGGCTGTTCAGTGGCCCGGCAACTAAAGCGGTAGGCGCCAGGCCTTGGCCATTTCTACTGTGGTCGAGCGCAATGGCTTGGACCAGGGTTTATTACGCGCGCCATAGTGTTCAATGATGTCGTTCAGCACCCGATTGAACTCGGCCGGCGTCGTCGCCTCGGCCAGGTCGCGCGCGGCCCGTTGCAGAAGTTCGACGTTGGCGGCCGGCTGGCCCGCACGGTAGAGGGAGGGGTAAATGACTTCGCGAATGAAGTTGTCGGCCTTTACGGCGATATCCCGCCGCTGCATTTCAGCCAGCGCACTGGCCATGACCTTGGAGGTTGGCGTGGCAGCCCCCTGATTGCGCCTGGCAACCACCTGCAACAATTGCTGGAAATTATGCTGCCCAGGGGCATTAAGCCGCCGCCCCAGCCACTCGATATGCTGGGGCCGAGTCACGAGCGCATCCAGGTTACGCAGCACAGAAAGCAAACCAGGCGTGAAGCCCAAGGTATTGCCTGCCTTGTTGGCCTCGGTAATTGCCGCGTCCAGAGCTTGCAACGCCTGCTGTGCCTGCTTGCGAAAGCGCAACACATTCGCCGCGGCGGGATCCTTTTGGAGCGCCGCTTGCACACTGGCAAGCATTGCATCGTCCATCGCCAGTACCGCGTCGTCCAATGACCCGAACAAATGCTGCTCACGCACCTTGCTGCGCTGCTCCTGGTGTTGCATCACCGCTTGCCGGGCCTGGACCTGCAAATGCTTTTTCTGCTCGGCGGTCATGGTGAAGTTGACCGTGCCACTGAGCAGTTCACGAAAGTCACCTTTGTCGGACTTGAGCGGCAGCACCACGGTCTGCTGATCAAATTCCTTGAGTCGTTGCTGCTGATAGGCGCCTGCGGCCGTATGAGCAGTGCCTGTCAGTTTGTCGGCAATGTTGCTCATGACGCTGCCACTCTTCTTCTGCGCCGCTGGAGCCTGGGACTCAAATTTGACGATCAACGACTCCTGCTGGCTCAGCGGGCTCTCGGGAAAGGAGCGCTCGATCACCCCGGGCGCCGGGGTGTTGAGTAACAAACCACCGTCCTGGAAAAAAGTGACTTCACCCCGCGCCTGGAATCCATGGCCTTGCTCGGCAGGGCTTTTGAACAGCACCGGCAAGGAGCCGGAGATGTGCGCGGCACGGGCAATGTCCATATCCGGAGTCAGGCTGGCGTTGAACACCACCAACTGCGGGCGGCCATCGAACATGCCGGTTCCCGTGATGTTCAGTTGCTTGATCGCCGGGATATGCCTGCTCAGCACCTCAAGATCACCAAAGGTAGGCGCCCCTCCGGCGCTCAGCCTGTCGGCGATTTTCATCACTTCACCGGGGCGGCTTGCCCTGGGCATGTCGGCAATATGGGCCAGGATCGACTTGCGTGACTCATTACGGATCATGTCTTCAAGCGAGTGCGCCTGGGTTTGCAGGCGCGGCATCATGGTCAGCAGCAATTGGGAAATATTGCCCGCCGGGCCTGGCAGCCGCCCGGCAAGTTTGCCGAGGCTTGCCCCGGCATTTTGCAGCCAGGCCGTCACAGGGTCTTGGCTGTTGAGCAGGCTGGGCAGGTCAATGCCATTTGAGAGCGTGCCAAAGGCCTTGGCCCCCATGCCACTGGCCAGCAGCGCTGCAGAAATCGCACCGGCAGATGAGCCAGAAATCGCGTTGATGCCTGGCAGCCTCACGGTTTCTTCAAGCGCCTGCACCATCCCAGGAAAGGCGATGCCCTTGGCCCCACCGCCACTGAGCACCAGATGGCTGACCGCAGGTGGTGACAGCACCACCTCCACCTGGCCATTACTGTCTCGGAACAGGCTCAGCCTTCGGGGGCCGACGCCCTCGACCAAGGGGGTCTTGATGCCTTGGGCGGGGGGCGGCGGCAGTAGCTGCGATGACGACTGCGCGTTGGCAGCCGGGTTGGCGGTCACTTTCATTGCGTGCTCTCTCTACAGGATGTGGCCCTGAGTGCAGAGAAAGCCTGGAAGCGATCCGCCCGGACAGATTTGGTAAATCAAATCAGGCCGGGCCGAGGTTATTCAGACAGGTTGTCGTCCTGGAACTGATCCTTCACGTACTTGATCTCGGTGCGTCCGTGGGGGGCTGGCAGGCCGTCCTCGCCGAGGTTGACGAAGACCATTTTTTCCACGGTCAGGATGCTTTTGCGGGTGATTTTGTTGCGCACTTCACAGGTCAGGGTGATGGAGGTGCGGCCGAATTCGGTGGCGGTGATGCCCAGTTCGATGATGTCGCCCTGACGCGAGGCGCTGACAAAATTGATCTCGGAGATGTACTTGGTCACCACGCGCTGGTTACCCAGCTGAACAATGGCGTAGATCGCCGCTTCTTCGTCGATCCAGCGCAGCAGGCTGCCACCGAACAGGGTGCCGTTGGGGTTGAGGTCTTCGGGTTTTACCCATTTGCGGGTGTGGAAGTTCATGTTCACTCCAAAGCGTCTTGCCGAATGATGGGCGCCATCATGGCAGAGCGCCGGCCCAAGCTCTATGCGCCATTGCCTATCACGGCCATGAGCGATCTTCATGAGCCCGACAGAAAGGCTTGGGAAGTCGGGCACAGGCGGCTATAATCGCCACCGTTTCAAAACGGTCATCTGCGATTGATACCGTTCTCCCGCCACCTGTCCGAGGGGCGCTGCAGCAGGCCCTGGCCTGTCAGGCTCGGATGGGGCGTTGCCCAGCCGGGTTGTCTTGGCTGGATACTAAACGCACAACGGCGCCCATTCGCACACTACGAATGGAGGCTCTTCATGAGCGCTGTAATCACGCCTGCAGGTTTTACCGACTACAAAGTCGCCGATATGTCCCTCGCTGCCTGGGGCCGTCGCGAAACCTTTATCGCCGAATCCGAAATGCCAGCCCTGATGGGTCTGCGCCGCAAGTACGCCGCTGAACAGCCGCTCAAGGGCGCGAAGATTCTCGGCTGCATCCACATGACCATCCAGACTGCCGTGCTGATCGAAACCCTGGTTGCCCTGGGTGCCGAAGTGCGTTGGTCGTCCTGCAACATTTTCTCGACTCAAGACCAGGCCGCTGCCGCCATCGCCGCTGCCGGTATCCCGGTGTTCGCCTGGAAAGGCGAGACCGAAGAAGAGTACGAGTGGTGCCTGGAGCAAACCATCCTCAAAGATGGCGCGCCTTGGGATGCCAACATGATCCTCGACGACGGCGGCGACCTGACCGAGCTGCTGCACAAGAAGTACCCGGCTATTCTGGACCGCGTCCACGGCGTGACCGAAGAAACCACCACTGGTGTACACCGCCTGCTGGACATGCTGGCCAAGGGCGAGCTGAAAATCCCGGCCATCAACGTCAACGACTCGGTGACCAAGAGCAAGAACGACAACAAGTACGGCTGCCGTCACAGCCTCAACGATGCGATCAAGCGCGGCACCGACCACCTGCTGTCGGGCAAGCAAGCCCTGGTGATCGGCTACGGTGACGTGGGCAAGGGTTCGTCCCAGTCCCTGCGTCAGGAAGGCATGATCGTCAAGGTTTCCGAAGTTGACCCGATCTGCGCCATGCAAGCCTGCATGGACGGTTTCGAAGTGGTCTCGCCGTTCATCGATGGCGTCAATGACGGCACCGAAGCCAGCATCGACAAAGCCCTGCTGGGCAAGATCGACCTGATCGTGACCACCACCGGTAACGTGAATGTGTGCGATGCCAACATGCTCAAGGCCCTGAAAAAGCGCGCCGTGGTGTGCAACATCGGTCACTTCGACAACGAGATCGACACCGCTTTCATGCGCAAGAACTGGGCATGGGAAGAAGTCAAACCTCAGGTGCACAAGGTTCACCGTACCGGCGCTGGCGATTTCGACCCGCAAAACGACGACTACCTGATCCTGCTGGCCGAAGGCCGCCTGGTTAACCTGGGCAACGCCACTGGCCACCCAAGCCGCATCATGGATGGCTCGTTCGCCAACCAGGTACTGGCCCAGATCTTCCTGTTCGGCCAGAAATACGCCGACCTGTCGCCAGCCCAGAAAGCCGAGCGCCTGACCGTGGAAGTACTGCCCAAGAAACTCGACGAAGAAGTGGCCCTGGAAATGGTCCGCGGCTTCGGCGGCGTCGTGACGCAACTGACCAAGACCCAGGCCGACTATATCGGCGTGACCGTCGAAGGTCCGTTCAAGCCGCACGCCTACCGCTACTAAGTAACCGGCTCTCTCCCTGCTGGAGCGGGCTTGTGTGGGAGCGGGCTTGCTCGCGAATGCGCAGTGTCAGTCAAAGCAGTAACGACTGGCACACCGCATTCGCGAGCAAGCCCGCTCCCACATTGACGGTGTATGTCTTCCGGTTTTATGAGTTTTCAAGGGTATTACCATGTCCCAAGACCGTCGCTACAGCTTCGAGTTCTTCCCGACCAAGACCGATGCTGGGCATGAAAAACTAATGGCGACTGCCAAGCAGTTGGCCAGCTACAACCCCGATTTTTTCTCCTGCACCTACGGCGCAGGCGGCTCGACCCGTGATCGTACGATCAACACCGTGCTACAGCTGGAAAGCGAGGCCAAGGTGCCCGCCGCTCCGCACCTGTCCTGCGTGGGCGACAGCAAAGACGACCTGCGTGGCCTGCTGACCCAGTACAAGGCCGCCGGCATCAAGCGTATCGTCGCCCTGCGCGGTGACCTGCCATCCGGCATGGGCATGGCCAGCGGCGAACTGCGCTACGCCAATGACCTGGTGAGCTTCATTCGTGAAGAAACCGGTGATCACTTCCATATCGAAGTGGCCGCTTACCCGGAAATGCACCCGCAGGCGCGTAATTTCGAAGACGATCTCAACAACTTCGTCCGCAAGGCCAATGCTGGCGCCAACAGCGCGATCACCCAGTACTTCTTCAACGCCGACAGCTACTTCTACTTTGTCGAGCGCGTGCAGGCCCTGGGCGTGAATATCCCGATCGTGCCGGGCATCATGCCAATCACCAACTACAGCAAGCTGGCGCGCTTCTCTGACGCCTGCGGTGCAGAAATCCCACGCTGGGTACGCAAGCAGCTGGAAGCCTACGGCGATGACGTCAAAAGCATCCAGGCCTTCGGCGAGCAGGTCATCAGTGAAATGTGCGAGACCTTGCTGCAAGGTGGCGCACCGGGGCTGCACTTCTACACCCTGAACCAGGCCGACCCAAGCCTGGCGATCTGGAACAACCTCAAGCTGCCACGCTGAGGCTGCACCTTGTACCGCCGCCCCGGATTCCTTGCGGGTCGGCGGCACAATAAAAGTTCAGGTTTGCCGCCCGCAGATCCCCGATCCAGAGCTTCTCTTTAACCTGAGACAGTCGTAACCTCAGGGTATGCCCGCCATTCTCCAGTTGTTGAGCGCTATTCTTTTCACTTGCCTGAGCCTGACCGCCCATGGCGAGAAACTGCGCATTGTCACCGAACCCTGGGCACCTTACGTCTACGAAGAAAACGGCCAGATGCGCGGGCTCGACTACGAGACCACCGTTATCGTGTTCCAGCGCCTGGGGATCGAGGTGCAATGGCAGTTCCTGCCCTGGAAACGTTGCCTGGCCATGCTCGACCAGGGCCTGGCCGATGGCGCGCTGGATATTTTTCACAGCCATGAACGCGACGCCGCACTGCTTTACCCCAGCGAACCGCTATCCCAGGTTGAGTTTGTGATGTTCTACGCCAACGAGCGCCCGCATCCGTTCCAGACCCTCAATGACCTGAAAGGGCTGACCATCGGCACCTCCCCCGGCTACCTGTATAGCGCCGGGTTCAGCGAATCCAGCCTGTTTATCCGCGAGCCGGCCCCCAGCCACGAGGCCAACTTCGGCAAGCTGGCCCGTGGCCGGATTGATCTGGTGATCACCGACCGCAGGGTCGGCCAGCATGTGATCAAGGAACTGGGCCTGGAACACCAGGTCACCCAGGCCTCGCCGGTGATCAGCAGCCAGAAGCAATTCCTCGCCGTGCGCCGGGGCGCGGGCATGGACCTGCTGGTGCAGCGCTTTGCTGCCGAGCTCAAGCGCTTCAAGCAAGAGCCCGGCTATGCGGCCCTGAGTGCGAAATATACCGGCGCCAGCGTACAAATACCCCCGGCGCCGCGGCTGGACGACACCGTTGAGCAGCAGGAAAGCAGCGCGCAGTGATTGCTCTGTTATACTCCGGCCTTTCCGCCAGGCTTACGCCCGGCCGCTGTGGTCGTATCACAGGCATCCAACCCCGCTACTGCGCAGCTTTGCAGCCCGCGCGAGCCGTTGGAGTGCCTGCCAGCCCCAGCAGGACCGGACGGGATTGCGTTCCTCTAAACGCCATTCGCGCCCGGCAAGATTATCCCTTTGGGCCAAGCCCTAACTACAAACAGGATTACTCATGTCCTTTGCTTCCCTCGGTCTCTCCGAGGCTTTAGTCCGCGCCATCGAGGCAGCGGGCTATACCGAGCCTACTCCGGTGCAACAGCGGGCTATTCCCGCCGTGTTGCAAGGTCGCGACCTGATGGTCGCGGCTCAGACAGGTACTGGTAAAACCGGCGGCTTCGCCCTCCCGATTCTGGAGCGGTTGTTCCCCAACGGTCACCCGGACAAATCCCAGCGTCACGGCCCGCGCCAACCCCGCGTACTGGTCCTGACCCCTACCCGCGAACTCGCCGCACAGGTGCATGACAGCTTCAAGCTGTACGCCCGTGACCTGAAGTTCGTCAGCGCCTGCATCTTCGGCGGCGTCGGCATGAACCCACAGGTTCAGGCCATGTCCCGTGGGGTTGACGTGCTGGTCGCCTGCCCTGGTCGTTTGCTCGACCTGTGCGGCCAAGGCAGCGTCGATCTGTCCCACGTGGAAATCCTCGTGCTGGACGAAGCCGACCGCATGCTCGACATGGGCTTTGTCCATGACGTGAAGAAAGTCCTCGCGCGCCTGCCGGCCAAGCGTCAGAACCTGCTGTTCTCGGCAACGTTCTCCAACGACATCACCGCCCTCGCCGGCAAGCTGCTGCACAACCCCGAGCGCATCGAAGTCACGCCGCCCAACACCACGGTCGAGCGTATCGAGCAACGGGTGTTCCGCCTGCCTGCCAGCCACAAGCGCTCGCTGCTGGCCCACCTGATCACCGCCGGCGCCTGGGAACAGGTGCTGGTGTTCACCCGCACCAAGCACGGCGCCAACCGCCTGGCCGAGTACCTGGACAAGCATGGCCTCACCGCTGTCGCCATCCACGGCAACAAGAGCCAGAACGCGCGGACCAAGGCCCTGGCCGACTTCAAGGCCGGCTCCGTACGGATCCTGGTCGCCACCGATATCGCCGCCCGCGGCCTGGATATCGACCAACTGCCACACGTGGTCAACTTCGAGCTGCCAAACGTCGATGAAGACTACGTGCACCGTATCGGCCGTACTGGCCGTGCCGGTCGTTCGGGCGAGGCCATTTCCCTGGTCGCCCCGGATGAAGAAAAACTGCTGAAAAGCATCGAGCGCATGACCAAGCAGAAAATCGCCGACGGCGACCTGATGGGCTTCGATGCCAGCACCGTAGAAGCCGAAAAGCCGGAAGTGCGCGAGCGTCCGGATGTGCGTAACCCGCGCAACCCACGTGGTCCCAAGGGCGATGGCCCGAACGGCGGCGGTGGTGGCGGTGGTCGTCGCGACAAAGGCAAGGACAAGGGCGGCAAGGACAAGGCGCCTACCAACGGCCGTGGCGAACGCCCAGCCCGCGAGCAAAAGCCCCGTGAAGGCACCCCGGCCCGCGAACAGCGCCAGCCGAGCCAGCCGCCACGCGCCGCAGCCGACCGCGCACCGGACGAGTTCCTCGACGATGATGTGGATAACTTCGGTAACCGCGTTGACTACGTGCCCCAAGCCAAACCGGCCCAAGGCCGTGGCCGCCGCCCAGGTGCCCCGGCACAGGGCGCCGCCGCAGGTGCTCCGCGCACCGGTGGCCAGCCGCAGGGTCGCCAGAACGGTCCACGCAGCAGCAACGGCGCCACCACTGGCACCCCGCCTGCCAAGCGCAATGGTCCGCGTAACGGCGCTCCGCGTGATGGCCAGGCCCGTCGCGAAGAGTCGCGCAACCGCCGCCCTGCCCGTGATGAGCAGCCACGCGCCTCCGAGCCGGCTGTGCAGAACCCGCGCAGCGGCACTACGCCGAAGATCATCCACAAGGAGTCGAAAAGCGATCGCTTCCCGACACCTGAACAGTTGGATCAACTGCCAGGCCGCCCTCGTGGTGAAAAACCAGCGTTGCTGACTCGCAACCGCTAGGTTGTCAAAAGCATAAAAAACGCCCCGTATCCTGCGATACGGGGCGTTTTTTTATGCCTTCAAACTACTGTAGGAGCGAGCTTGCTCGCGAAGATCGTCAACGATGACGCAGACCTGCTGAACGCACGCGGCGCTCATGCGTTCTTCGCGAGCGAGCTCGCTCCTACAGACGAAGGATTACTTCGCTTTTACACCTTCAAAGGTGATGTACAACTCAACTTTGTCGGACTGTGGACCAACGTCCATGCCGTCTTTATGGAAATCTTTGCGACTGATGCTGGTGGTGCCTTCAAAGCCTGCACGGTAGCCGCCCCATGGATCCTTGCCTTCACCCAGGAAAGTAGCCTTGACCACGATTGGCTTGGTGACGCCGTGGAAAGTCAGGTCACCGGTCACATCGGCGGTCAGCTTGCCATCAGCATTTTTGCCGGTTGGCTTAACGCTGGTGGAGACAAACTTGGCGTCAGGGAATTTGCCCGCCTCCAGAAAGTCCTTGCTGGTCACGTGCTTGTCACGCTCAGCATGGTTACTGAAAACACTGGCGGTACGCACATTCACTTCGATTTTGGCATCTTCAGGCTTGGCAGCGTCGAAGCTGAACTTGCCATCCAGATCCTTGAAGGTACCGGTGATGTAGCTGTAGCCCAAGTGGCTGATCTTGAAGTCGACGAAGGCGTGCTGGCCTTCCTTGTCGATCACGTAGTCAGCAGCCATCACCTGACCAGCAGACAGCAGAGCAGTACCGATTGCCAGAGCGGCGAGAGTTTTTTTCAACATACTTTCTATTCCTTGTGAGTCGAGGTTGAACATCAGGCTTTGCGCCCCAGCATACGAACCAGGGTCGCGTCACGATCGATAAAGTGGTGCTTCAAGGCGGCCACGCCATGCAGGCCGGCAAACACCACCAGCACCCAGGCCAGGTAAAAGTGCACCAGGCCGGCTACGTCTGCCTGGTCCGGTAGACCGGAAACCACGGCAGGAATTTCAAACAGGCCAAACACCGGGATCCCGACACCGTCTGCGGTGGAAATCAGGTAGCCGGCAATCATCACGGCAAACAGCCCGAGATACAGGAACGCGTGACCAAACGCCGCGCCGATACGGGTCATGCGGCTATAACTGGCCAACGCTGGCGGCGGTGGGCTGAGCAGACGCCAGACAATGCGCACCAGCATCACCGCGAACAGCGTAATGCCGATGCTTTTGTGCAGGTCCGGCGCGTCTTTGCGCCACATGCTGTAGTAGTCGAGGCCGACCATCCACAGGCCCAGCGCAAACAGACCGAACACCACCAGTGCCACACTCCAGTGGATAACAATGCTGACCCAGCCGTAGCGGGTCGATGTGTTTCGTAGTTGCATTCCCCAAATCCCGTAAGAGCCGTGCCCAAGACTAGCGCTTTACCTATCGATATAAAGCGGAAAATTTTGCTGTGAAATATCGATTTATCCGATGTTGAGCCTATGAACACTAAATTAACCAGGGATTAAGGACTATTGAGCACAAACGTGACAGACCGTCCTGCATTTACTGCCAATTCACCGTTCATGGGTTGTGACACAGCCCGCCATTGCATAGGCTTGCGCGATTGTTTTGCCTGCGCAGGTCGTGGCAGCGCTTCGAGGAGACGCAAAGATGGGCTTGAATAACCAGTGGATGCAACGCGATCTCGCCGTGTTGTGGCACCCCTGCACCCAGATGAAAGACCACCAGCAACTGCCGCTGGTACCGATCAAGCGCGGTGAAGGCGTATGGCTGGAAGACTTCGAAGGCAAGCGTTACCTCGATGCCGTCAGCTCGTGGTGGGTCAATGTGTTCGGCCACGCCAACCCGCGCATCAACCAGCGCATCAAGGATCAGGTGGACCAACTGGAACACGTGATCCTCGCCGGCTTCAGCCACCAACCGGTGATCGAGCTGTCCGAGCGCCTGGTGAAGATCACCCCCGAAGGCCTGACCCGGTGCTTCTATGCCGATAACGGTTCGTCGTGTATCGAAGTCGCATTGAAGATGAGCTTTCATTACTGGCTCAACCGCGGCCAGCCGAACAAAAAGCGCTTTGTCACCCTGACCAACAGCTACCACGGCGAAACCATCGCCGCGATGTCGGTCGGCGATGTGCCGCTGTTCACTGAAACCTACAAGGCCTTGCTGCTGGACACCATCAAGGTGCCAAGCCCGGACTGCTACCTGCGCCCCGACGGCATGAGTTGGGAAGAACACTCGCGCAACATGTTCCAGGCCATGGAACAGACTCTGGCAGACAACCACGACAGCGTCGCCGCCGTGATCGTCGAACCGCTGATCCAGGGCGCCGGCGGCATGCGCATGTACCACCCGGTTTACCTCAAGCTGCTGCGCGAAGCCTGCGATCGCTATGGCGTACACCTGATCCACGACGAAATCGCCGTCGGCTTCGGCCGTACCGGCAGCATGTTCGCCTGTGAGCAGGCGGGCATCCGCCCGGACTTCCTGTGCCTGTCCAAGGCCCTGACCGGTGGCTACCTGCCGCTGGCCGC
This sequence comes from Pseudomonas hygromyciniae, assembly GCF_016925675.1. Classification (NCBI taxonomy): domain Bacteria; kingdom Pseudomonadati; phylum Pseudomonadota; class Gammaproteobacteria; order Pseudomonadales; family Pseudomonadaceae; genus Pseudomonas; species Pseudomonas hygromyciniae. The sequence goes on from NZ_CP070506.1 coordinate 5,621,111, forward strand.
TGTGGTCACCACCGAAGATGTGTACAGCGCCTTCTACGACGACTACCCGACCCTGCGCGCCTTCCTGCATTCCCACAGCTACACCGGCAACCCGCTGGCGTGTGCCGCGGCCCTGGCGACCCTGGATATTTTCGAAGAAGACAACGTCATCGAGAACAACAAGGCCCTGGCCCAGCGCATGGCCACGGCCACCGCGCACTTGGTGGATCACCCCCATGTCTCGGAAGTGCGCCAGACCGGCATGGTGCTGGCCATCGAGATGGTGCAGGACAAAGCCACCAAGACCGCCTACCCCTGGCAGGAACGGCGCGGCCTGAAAGTGTTCGAACACGCTCTGGAACGCGGTGCATTGCTGCGGCCCCTGGGCAGCGTGGTGTATTTCCTGCCGCCGTATGTGATCACCCCGGAGCAGATCGACTTCCTCGCTGAAGTGGCCACTGAAGGCATTGATATCGCCACCAACAGCACAGTCAGCGTGGCCGTACCGAAAGACTTTCACCCAGGCTTTCGCGACCCCGGCTGATTGAACCCACCCCATTAATCTGGCGCCTGGCCTGCCGCATCGCGGGCAAGCCCGGCTCCCACAGGTTTTGCATTTTCCCGAGAACAGAAATGAGACTGTCCCGTTTTTTCACCGATACCCCGCTAAGCCTTGGCGACCACGAGTTGCCCGAAGCCCAGGCGCATTACATCAGCCGCGTGCTGCGCATGAACGAAGGCGATGCCGTGCAACTGTTCGACGGTTCTGGCCAGGAATTTCGCGGCAGCCTGCTGGAAGTCGGAAAAAAACGCGTGACCGTGCAACTGACCGAAGCCTTCTCCGGCCAGGTGGAATCGCCTTTGCACATTCATCTGGGTCAGGGCTTGTCCCGTGGCGAGCGCATGGACTGGGCAATCCAGAAAGCCACCGAGCTTGGGGTCAACGCCATCACGCCGATTTTCAGCGAGCGCTGCGAAGTGCGCCTCAAGGACGAGCGCGCCGACAAACGCCTGCTGCACTGGCGCCAGGTTGCAATCAGCGCTTGCGAGCAATGCGGGCGCTCCACGGTGCCGGTGATTCACCCACCGCTGTTGCTGGCCGATTGGTTGAAACAGGCCGAGGCGGATTTAAAGCTGGTGCTGCACCCGGTGGCCGAGCCGCTGGTGAGCCATGCCAAGCCGTCGAGCCTGGCGTTTTTGATCGGGCCGGAGGGTGGCTTGACCGATGGCGAAGTCCAGGCCGCGCAAGGCGCTGGCTTCCACGCCGCAAGGTTGGGGCCGCGGGTACTGCGCACCGAGACCGCGCCCGTAGTCGCGTTATCAGTCGCTCAACAACTCTGGGGCGACTTCTAACCCCACCATGCAAACCCAATCAAACTGTAGGAGCTGGCTTGCCTGCGATGAGGCCCGCAAGTCTTGCGCAGACCTTGATGCCGCCATCGCAGGCAAGCCAGCTCCTACAGTTTTGATCGGGTGCTCGCCTGTTTACTCCACCGGATCGCTGACCGGCTTGGCAATAATCGCCTTCAGCTCGCTGGTCATGGGGAACTCCAGGTTCAAGCCCTTCGGCGGAATCGGCTGTTCAAACCAGCGCTGGTAAATCCCGTTGATTTCCCCCGAGCTGTACAGCTCGCCCAGGGTCTCGTTGACCACCGCCAGAAACTGCGGGTCGTCCTTGCGCACCATGCAGCTGTAGATTTCCCGCGACTGCTCCTCGCCCACGACCACCCACTTGTGCGGGTCCTTGGCCTTGGCGCGCTCGCCATAGAGCAACGCGTCATCCATATAGAACGCCACGGCTCGACCCGACTGCAGCATCTGGAACGCCTCGCCGTGGTCCTTGGCGCTGATCACTGCCATATCCAGCTTGTGCTCATGGTTGTAGCTCTTGAGGAACCGCTCGTTGGTGGTGCCGGCGGTGGTCACTACGTTCTTGCCGCGCAGGTCGGCAAAGCGCTGGATACCGCTGTCGTTGGCGGTGAGCAACTGGCCCTTCACGTAGATAAAGCCGTAGGAAAACGCCACCTGCTTCTGCCGCTCGGCCGTCACCCCGGTGGAACCGCACTCCAGGTCCACGGTGCCGTTGATCACCAGCGGAATACGCGTCTGCGAGGTGACCAGGTTGTACTTCACGTTGAGCTGGGGCACGCCCGTCTTCTGCTGGATGCGCTCGACAATCTTGCTCGCCAGGTCCACCGAATAGCCCATGGGTTTGCCGGTGTTGTCACCGACATAGGAAAACGGCACCGACGCATCGCGATAACCCAGGGTGATGCTCTTGGCATTCGCGACCTTGGCCAGGGTGCCCGTCAGTGGCGTTTCATTGGCCTGAGCCTGGGCCGTCAACAACAGCCCCAGCGCAGTGCCGATCAACGTGATTTTTTGCATTGTTATTCTCCGTTGGTGTTTTTGTTATGGGCGGCGGACAGCGATAACGCTGATTTCCACCAGCACGTTCGGACGTGCCAGCTCCGCCTGCAGGGTGGTGCGGGTCGGTGCCTGGCCGGGCGTCAGCCAGGCGGACCAGACATCATTCATCGGCGCAAAGCCCTCCTGGATGTTCTTCAGGTAAATGGTCGCGTTGAGCAGATGATCCTTGTCGCTGCCGGCTTGCGCCAGCAGCGCGTCAATCTTGGCCAGCACCTCGTGGGTCTGGGTGGTGACGTCCTGGCCTTCGTCCGGCACTTGGCCGGAGAGGAATACCAGGTCCTGGAAGGTCACGGCGCCCGACAGGCGACTATTACTGTTGATCCGGGTGATGGTCATTGCACTGTCCTATGCGGCGCGGGGCGCGAGGCCCTGCATATCAATGGAAGGGGGATGCTGGCCGATCAGTTCGGCCAATACCTGGCCGCTGCCACAGGCCAGGGTGAAACCCAAGGCACCGTGGCCAAGGTTGAGCCACAGGTTGCGGTAGACGCTGGCGCCAATCAGCGGCACACCGCTGGGGGTGGCCGGGCGCATGCCGGCCCATTCGATGGCCTGGCTGTAATCACCGGCCAAGGGGAACGTCTCACAGGCCTGGCGCTTGATCAGGGCCAGGCGCTTGGGCTCAAGGCCCGTATCAAAGCCGACGATGTCGACCATCGCCGCCACCCGCAATTGCTCGCCGATCTTTGCGTAAACGATCTTGCGGTCATAGTCAGTGATACTGATTTTCGGCGCGGCGTGCTGCTCGCCAATCGGCACGCTCAGGCTGTAGCCCTTGAGCGGGTACAGCGGCAGTGCGATCCCAGGCAAAGCCAGCTCAGGGCTGCGCACCCCCGCCGCCAACACCAGGTGCTCAACCGGCATCACCTCCTCGCCCAGCTCGATTGCCTGCACCGTGCCGTTGGCATGGCGGATACCCGTGACCTTGCGCCCCAGCACAAACCGACAACGGCCCGACGCTTCGAGGCGTGCTGCCAACTGCTGGCAGAAGCGGTGACAGTCCGCCACTTCTTCATTGGGCGTGTAGATCCCGCCGACAAAATCCTTCGCGCCCAGGGTCGGTTCCAGGCGCGTGCAATCGGCCGCCGACAGGACCTGTTGCTGCAGGCGATCCAGCACCTTATTGCGAGCGTGTTCAAAGGTGTGATGGCTGCGAAATGTCACCAGTTTGCCGTTGCGCTGCCAGTCGAAACCGTCCAGCCCATCTTCTTCGCGCCATTGCTGCAAGATGCCTTGGCTCAACGTGGCCAGGCGCAACAGGTGGCCGGCGTTGCGTTTGTTCACCGAGGCCCGGCAAGCGCCGAGGAACGCGGCCATCCAGCGCCATTGCGCCGGATCCAGGCGCGGGCGCAGCCTCAACGGCGAATCACCGCGCAGCAGCCAGCCAATGGCTTGCAACGGCACGCCCTTGTCCGCCAGCGGCGCGACGTAGCGATAGGACAACTGGCCGCCATTGGCAAAACTGGTCTCGCTGCCCAGGCTGTCGCGGGCCTCGACCACCGTCACGTCCATACCGGCGCGCACCAGGGCATAGGCGCTCGCCAGACCGATGACCCCACCGCCAATGATGCAAACCTGCTGAGCCATGTCGATTCCCGAACCTTGTAATGAGTGTCCAAGGTTAGGGGCAGGTGACAGGCGCCGGACAATGAATAAAGATGGGCCACCTATAAACAAAGGTTATGGACTCGTCATGCGCTTGCGTCATATCGAAATCTTCCAGGCCATCCGCCAGACCGGCTCGGTCAGCGCCGCCGCGCAGTTGCTGCATGTCTCGCAGCCAGCGGTGACCAAAGTGTTGCAACACGCCGAACTGCAACTGGGCTTCCCGCTGTTCCTGCGTATACGCGGCAAGCTGCAGCCGACCCCGGAAGCCCTGGCCCTGGAGCGTGAAGTCGATAAGGTCAGCGAAAGCCTGCAAGGCGTGCGGCGCCTTGCCCAGAACCTGCGCCGCGCACCCGGCCAAAGCCTGCGCATCGGCGCTACGCCGGCCCTGGCCTTGTCATTGTTGCCGCCGGCAATTGGCGAGTGGACCCAGCGCTATCCGGACATCGCCTGCGAGCTGTCCAGTGCCCACAGCCGCGAGCTGGTGCAAAACCTGTTGATGCGCGAGATGGATGTGGCGCTGACCCTCAAGTCCCCGGACCATCCAGGGCTCAAAGCCCAGGCGTTGGCCCACGGCGTACTGGTAGCGCTGGCGCCACAGGGCTTCTGGCCTGCGGCGGAGCGGGGCAAGCCCCTGCCGTTGATGGCCCTGGCAGGCGCGCCGTTGATTGGCCTGTCGAGTGCCGACCCGCTGTCGGCGCGGCTCGACAGCTACCTCGAAGCGGTCGAACCGCCGCCCAAGGTGCGGATCTCGGTGCAGACCTATTCCCTGGCCCGGGCCATGGTGGAGTCCGGCGCCGGCCTAGCGGTGATCGATCCCTTCACCGCCCTGGGCGCGTCCACCGACAGCACCTGCATCCGCCCATTGGCGCCACCGCTGCCCATCACCTTGTATGCCCTGACCCGCGCCGATGAACCGCCGCCGCATATGCTGGCGAGCCTGCTGGAGATCTTTGGCAGTCGTGCCCAAGAGCAGCTAGACCGCCTCTAAAACACCACAGAACCCTGTAGGAGCCAGCTCCCACATTCAGAGCACGTAGCCCATGATCGCCACAAAGTGCAGCAGGCTGCCGCCGATCACGAACAGATGCCAGATCCCATGGGAGTGCCGCAAACGGTGTTCCAAGGCAAAAAAGATAATCCCCACCGTGTACAACACCCCGCCCGACGCCAGCCAGATAAACCCATCCGTACCCAGCGCGGCAATCAATGGCTTGACCGCCACCAACACAATCCAGCCCATCACCGCATAAATCACAATCGACAAGATACGCGCCTCGGAGCGCGGCTTGATCTCCTGCAAGATCCCGATCACCGCCAGGCCCCAGACAATCCCGAACAACGTCCAGCCCCAAGGCCCGTTCAGGGTCACCAGGCAAAACGGGGTGTAGCTGCCGGCGATCAGCAGGTAGATCGAAAAGTGATCGACCTTCTGCATGATCGCTTTCTTGCGCCCGCGCACGCTGTGATAAACCGTCGAGGCGCTGTACAGCACCAGCAGCGTAAAACCGTAGATCGCCACGCTGACGATTTTCCACGGGCTGCCATCCATGCTCGCCACCACCAGCATCCACACCGCGCCGATAAAGGCCGCCACGGCGCCGAGCAAATGGCTCCAGGCGTTGAATCGTTCTCCGTGATACATATATCGCCAACCTCCAAAACTGCTGCATCGACCCCGTAAGGCTCAGGCCTGACAGGCCAGAGTGCAAGACCGTTATGACGGTTGCGACGCTTTAAGGGCACAATCGAACGCATTCGAATAAGAGTCATCGCCATGCTGATCGACGAAGAGTTCACCCTCAAGAAGCTGGAAATCTTCCTGGCCTTCATGCGCACCGGCAACCTGGCCCGCGCCGCCGCCGAGTTGCAGACCAGCAATGTCAGCGTGCACCGGGCCATCCACTCCCTGGAAAACGCCCTGCGCTGCCCACTGTTCAAGCACGAAGGGCGCAACCTCACGCCCCTGGAAAGCGCCTACGTACTCGAAGAACGCGCGCAAAAGCTGGTACAGGACGTGGTCGACAGCGTGCGCCTGACCCGCGAAGCCGCCGGTTTCTCCGCCGAACGCTTCAAGCTCGGCGCCCTGTATTCGCTGACGGTCAAGACCGTACCGCAACTGATCATGGGCCTGAAAATCCGCCGCAGCGAGCTCAATATCGACCTGATCCTGGGCTCCAACGTCGACCTGATGTACAAGCTCAAGAACATGGAAGTCGACGCGATCCTGATCTCCCTCGACGACCAGGCGGTGGAGCCGGACTGCGCGCAGATCCAGCTGTTTTCCGATGATATCTACCTCGCCACCCCCGCCGACTCGCCCTTGGACCGCGAACAGGAAATCGACCTGGCCCAAGTGCGCGACGCTACCTTCATCACCCTGACCCAAGGCTTCGCCACCCACCAGGACGGCGAACGAGTGTTCAAGCAGGCAGGGTTCGAACCGAAGGTGGCGATGCAGGTCAACGACATCTTCACCCTGCTGAGCATGGTCAGCTCGGGGGTGGGATATGCATTGCTGCCGGGAAGGATTGCGGCGGTGTATGAGAACCGGGTCAAGCTGATCCCGTTGCAGGCGCGCTACCGGCTGCAGCAGCACATTGGCGTGGTGTTCTTGAAGGCCAAAGAGCGTGATCCGAACTTGCTGGCGTTGTTGGCGGAGTGTCGGATGTACGCCAATCGGCAGGGTTGAAACCGCCATCGCAGCAAACCAGCTCCCACATTTGAAATGCATTCCAATGTGGGAGCTGCGGTGCGACGATTCGACTTGCCTGCGATGAGGCCCGAACATTCAATCGAGATTAGCGAATCAGCCCACCAACCCCCGCATCATCAAAAACAACAACGAAGGCCCCAACAAACACCCCAGCGCCGTATAAAACGCCGCCGTCAGGCAGCCATAGGGCACCAGCTTCGGATCGGTCGCCGCCAAACCGCCGGCCACGCCGCTGGAGGTGCCCATCAGGCCGCCGAAGATCACCGCACTGCGCGGGCTGTTCAGGCCAATCAACGGCGCCACGAACGGGGTCATTACCATCACCAAAATGGCCTTGATCAACCCCGCTGCGATGGACAGCGCCATCACCTCGGAACTGGCCCCAATCGCCGCCCCGGTCACCGGCCCGACGATATAGGTCACGGCGCCGGCACCGATGGTGGTCAGGCTCACCGCATCGGTGTAGCCAAACGCCATGGCCACGCCCACGCCGGCAATAAATGACGAGCCAACCCCCACAAACAGTGCGAGCACACCCACATATCCGGCACGCTTGAGCTCATCGACACTCACCCCAAACGCGGTCGCCACAATGGCAAAGTCGCGCAGCATCGCCCCGCCCAGCAGGCCGATGCCCGACAGCAGCGGGATATCCACCACGCCCTTGGAGCCGCCGGTAAACGCACCGCCCACATAGGACAGCAGCAGCCCCAGCAGGATCGCGATGGCTGAACCATGCAAGCGGCCTTTGGTGAAGGTGTCGCTGATCCAGTAGGACACCCACATGGTCAGGCCGATCACCGCAAAACCACTGATCAGGCCGTAACCGGTGATGACTTTCATCAAGGATTCGTACATGGCGCTCACCCTGCCGACTTGGTAGTGACGACTGCATCCGGCTCACGGTTGCCGATGCGTACCAGCACCGGCACCAGGGCAAATGCCACCACTACCGCACAGGTGCCGGCGAGGATCGCCATGGGGCCGCCACTGATGGCGCCATAAACGTTTTGCTGGGCGGCCATGGCCACCACAATCGGGATATACACCGCCGCCCAGAAGCTCACACCCTGCTCCGACTTGCCGGTAAACAGGCCACGCTTGCCCAGGTAACTACCCAGGCCGATGAGCAGCAACATCGCAATCCCCACCCCACCGACGTTGGCCGGGATGCCCATCCATTTGCCCAGCAGCTCGCCGACAAACAGGCCCGCCAAGGTACACAAGGCCAGAAACGCCACACCGTAAATAATCATGTTGGTAGTCCTCTTGATGCTTGATCGAAATTGTTGTTTTTGTGCTTCGAAAGCCAAGGTCATGCTTTATCGGTGATGGCGGCCCTCCTGTTCCAGCAAGGCCTGCAAGGTGTCCAGGCGCGCACCTTCGAAGGCGATCACGGTGCCCTGTTCAAACACCCGCCGTGCCAGGCCGGTAAGCACCGCGCCGGGAGGCAGTTCGATCTGCAGGCGCACGCCACGCTCATAGGCGCTTTGCACGGTGCCGCGCCAATCGACGACACGGCACATGTTGAAGGCCAGGTCGTCGCGCAACTGTGCGGGATCGCGAATCGGCCGCGCCCGGGTGCTGCTCAGGTAGGTGATGGCCGGCGCCTTGAGCGTGACCTTGGCGAACGCCTCGGCCAGCGTTTGCGCAGGCGTATCCAGCAACGCGCAATGGGACGGCACGCTGACGGCCAGGCGCTTGGCCACGCCCTGGCCTTTGACGCGATCCGCGACCCGTTGCATAGCTGAGTCGCTGCCGGCAATCACGCACTGGTTGTCGGCATTGATATTGGCCAGGTACACCGGTGAATCGGGGCCGTGGATCTCGGCCAGCACATGTTCGACGGTGGATAACTCCACACCGATCAGCGCGGTCATGCCGTAGCCCTGTGGATAAGCGCACTGCATCAGCTCACCGCGCAGGCTGACCAGGCGCAGTGCATCGGCAAACCCCAGGGCGCCGGCGATCACCGCCGCCGGGTAAGCGCCGATGGACAGGCCCGCCACGTAGTCCGGCGTGTGCTGCAACTGACGAGCGTGGGCCACGCCTGCAATCAGCAAGCACAGTTGCACGGCGCGGGTACTGGCCAGGGCCTGTGCCGAATCGAGCTGGCGCACGTCTTGCGCCAAGGCCTCGCTGGCTTCGTCGAGGACGCTGACGGGCAACTGCTGGAGCATGCCCGGGCGCTGGGCGCCTTGCCCTGGGAACACCAAAAGGCTGCTCATGCCACCGCCTGCCAAGGGTCGCTGACCAGGTGCGCGCCGCTGGCGCTTTTCAGCAGCACCCGCGGCGATGGGCCGGCCCATTCGCGCAAGGCCACCGCGCCATACGGCGTTTGCAGTTGCAGGTCCACGGCACACGGCGCGGTGTCCAGCAGCGCCAGCAGATCCTTGGCATCGCCGCGATCAAGAGGCTCGAAAGTGCGCAACAACAAATCCAGATCGCTCTGGGCATGCAGCGCTTCAATGCCGGTGGCCAATTCGAAACCCGCGCTGCCAGTCACGCCCCACACCTCTTGCGCCAGCACCGGCCGCAATTGATCGAGGGCGCGCAACGCCGGCAGATCCCGAGGCGAGATCACCCCGCGCAGCGCTTCCGGGACGACTCGTCGTTGTACCGCTGCTACGGGCATCAATGCGCCAAAGCGCTGCTCACGCTGACGCCCGCGCACACCCACCGCCACATAGCCAGGTTCGGCCAGCGCCCGGCGCACCACCACCGGCTGCCCGGCACCGATCACCGCCAGTACCCAGTCCGGTGCATCAACAGGCAGGTGCGCCGGAGTCATGCCCCAGAGCAAGTCGTGAGCGTTCACCATTGCTCCCGCAGCAGCTCGCGTACATGGCTGGACGCCGCACGGTTGGCGGCGCCCAGGCGCCCGCGCAAATCCCGCACGCCACTGTTCTGTACGTCCTTGATCGCCTGCACCAGGCAATCACTGACCCGCGCCAGATCGTCGGCCGTCGGTTGTTCAATCTGGCTGACCGTCAGGGTTTCCCAGAGCAGACCGAGGCTGGCATAGCTGTCGATGTCATAGGCCATGGGCGGCACGCTGGCGGCCAGGGCTTCCAATTCTTCGACGCTGCGCAGGGTCACCCGCGCCGCCGAGGCCTTGCCCATGGCGTGCACCATCACCCCAGGGTCGCGCAGGGCAATCAGGCGATTGGCTTGGTAGCCATGGGCAAGAAACGCCCCGGACATGGCCTTGCCCACCAGCAACCCGATCACCGGGTGCCCGGCCAGGCGCGCACGGGCATAACTGTCCGCCGCCGCCGCCAGGGCTTGATGAATTCCCAACGCTTCTTCGCGGCGGCCATAGGCCTGGCTCGGCACGTCGACAATGGCAATGATCGGGCGCTGATCGCCCCTGGCGATGGCTTCATCCACCGCCTTGGCCAAGCCCCAACCTTCCAGCAGACCGACCTCGCCCTGGCGTGCGCGGGGGAAGCGGTTGGCAGCATCCGGCACCACCGCGATAAACCTTACGGCCTGCTCGCCGAGCACGCCATCGGCCACTTTCAACGAAGCCGGTAAACCCGCCACCGGCGCCGCATCCGCGCTCAATGCGTTGAACCACTGCAAGCCTCTCATGGGCGTTCTCCCTGATACAGGTCACGAACCGTGGCCGGCTCGATCTGCGGTACGGCGTCCAGCGCAGCCAGGCGCGCCAGGTAATAATCGGCCTGGCGGCTGCGTTGCGCGGCCGGCAAACCTTGCTGCAACAGTTCACTGATCTGCTGGCGGATCTGCGCCACATCGTCCGCCACATAACGGTCGGCCAAGCCGCTGTTGAAGCGCTGCTCGCCACCGGTCAGGCTCCAGATAAAGGGCCGATCACGGGAGTCGTATTCTTCAAGGCCAGCTTCCTGCTCGATCACTTGCGGGCCGTTCAGGCCCAGGCGTGCCTCGCGGGTCACCAGCAGGTAGCTGCACAGGCCAGCGGCAATCGACATGCCGCCAAAGCAGCCAACGCTGCCGGCCACCACGCCGATCACTGGCTGGTACTGGCGCAGGTCGACAATCGCCGCGTGGATATCGGCAATTGCCGCCAGCCCCAAGTTGGCCTCCTGCAAGCGCACACCGCCGGTTTCCAGCAGCAGCACCGCACGCGTCGGGACGCCGTTGCGGTTGTCCTCGGCGGCCAGTTCCAGGGCCCCGGCGATTTTTGCCCCGCCCACTTCACCGAGGCTGCCGCCCTGGAAGTTGCCCTCGATGGCGGCGATCACCAGCGGCAGGCCGTCGAGAGTGCCCTTGGCGATCACCACGCCATCGTCGGCCTGGGGGACCACGCCCTGGCGGCTCAGCCACGGCGACATTACGCGCTGGAACGGGTCGATCAGTTCCCGATAGCTGCCGGCATCCAGTAACGCCTTGGCCCGCTGGCGGGCGCCGAGCTCGACGAAGCTGTGTCGGTTGAGTAAGTCAGTCATGGCCAAGCTCCTCGAAACCTTGCTCCAGGCGCAAGCGCACCACGCCGGGGGTGGCGCCAAAATCGTGGATCTGAATGTTCAAGGCCGGCGGTGTCTGTTCCTGGAAAAGCCGCTGGAACAGATGCTGCCAACGTTGCTCGGCGCCGTTGACCGAGGTTTGCACCTGGATGTTCAAGGTGCCCGCCGTGCCCGGCTCCAGCAGCACTTCAAGGTCGCCGGAACCGACGCAACCCACCAGCGCACGGCCTTTGGGCGGCTGCCCGGCAGGGAATTCAAAGGATAGGGTTTCCATCAAAACGCTCCGTCGCAAGACTCGATGCGGTCGATAAACAAGCAGGCGGCCAACAGGTCGGCGGCGCCACCGGGGGAGGCATTGAGTGCCAGCAGTTGTTGGTCCAATTCATTCAGACGACGGCGCCCGGCCAGGCTCGCGCTGCCGCCTGCGTCCAGTACGGCCTGGGCCCCCAGTTGCATGGCCTGCAGGCCATTGGTGCCGGCGCGGTAGAGCACGCAGGTATCGGCCAATTGGGTCATGATCGCCAGCAGCGCATCGAGGCGTGCGTTCTGCTCGCCGTGTTGTTGCGCGCGGCTTGCGTGCAGTTGCGGCAGGCCCCGTTGCAGCACCGAGGGGAAGCCCAGTTGCGCTTCTTCGCGGGCGCCGCGTGCGCCGTAGCGTTGGGCGACTTGTACGCCATGGCTCAACGGTTGCGGCGCATAGCGGTCGTTGAGCAAGGCCAGGCGCGCGGCGCGCAGGCTAACGGCACTGGCGTTGCGGGAGGTGGGATCCAGCGCGGTGGCAGCCACCAGCAGGCCGAGGGCCCAGATCGCGCCGCGATGGGTGTTCACGCCTTGGGTGGTGATCAGCATCGCTTGCTCACCCTCGCGCCCGATACGACCCAGGGCTTCGCGCAGTGGCAGGCCGACTTCACCTAACTCGATCGCCGCCTCGGCCATTTCCTTGAACGCCGGCCACAGGGACAGTGCCGAGGCATGCATCAAACCCAGGTGCAGATCGTTGTGGGCGCCGTTGCCGCGCCGGTCCACCAGCGCCGGTTTGGGCGACAGGTCCGCTTCGTCGATCAGCGCGTCGACCGCCAGGTCCGCCAGTTGCTCGGCCAGGGTCAGTGTGTGCAGTTTGAGTGCGTGCATTTACCAGCTCCTGAACTTGGCGGGCGGGTTGTACAGGCCACCGGACCAGTCCACCAGGTCGGCCACGCTTTTGGCCGCCAGCAGTTCGCGGGTCGCGTCGGTGCGGCGGATGCCGAGGTCTTCGGGCAAGGCGATCAGGCCTTCACGGCGCATGCGTGCGGTGTCCTTGGGGTTGTGGCGCAGGCCGATGGCGGTCACCCCGGCCACCGCAGCGATCATCGCCTGGCGTTCTTCCAGGGAGCGCGCCTTGTACAGGTAGGCGATGCCTTCTTCGGTGAGCAAGTGGGTCACGTCGTCGCCGTAGATCATGATCGGCGCCAGGGGCATGCCGCTTTTGCGCGCCACTTCCACCGCATCCAGGGTTTCGACGAAGGTCGGTTTGCCGCCCTCCTGGAAGGTCTCGACCATCTGCACCACCAGCTTCTTGCCGCGCTCCAGCAGGGCTTCGGGGGCATCGTCGTGGCGCATATCGAGCCAGGCCGGGGTGCCGTGGCGGCGCCCGCGCGGGTCGTGGCCCATGTTCGGCGCGCCACCAAACCCGGCCAGCCGGCCACGGGTCACGGTGGAGGAATGACCGTCGCCATCTACCTGCAAGGTGGCGCCGATAAACAGGTCCACCGCGTATTGGCCGGCCAGTTGGCAGAACATGCGGTTGGAGCGCAACGAGCCGTCGCGGCCGGTGAAGAACACATCCGGGCGGGCGGCGATGTAGTGTTCCATGCCCAACTCGGTACCAAAGCAATGCACGCTCTCGACCCAGCCACTTTCGATGGCGGGAATCAGCGTCGGGTGCGGGTTGAGGGTCCAGTTGCGGCAGATTTTGCCTTTGAGGCCCAGGGACTCGCCGTAGGTCGGCAGGATCAGTTCGATGGCGGCGGTGTTGAAACCAATGCCATGGTTCAGCGACTGCACGTTGTGTTTTTCGTAGATGCCACGGATCGCCATCATCGCCATCAACACATGCACCGGCTTGATATGCCGGGGGTCGCGGGTGAACAGCGGTTCGATATAGAAGGGCTTGTCGGCCACCACTACAAAATCCACCCAACTGGCCGGGATGTCTACGCGGGGCAAGTCGCTGACGTCGTCCACCAACTGGTTGACCTGGACGATGACGATGCCATCGCTGAAGGCCGCCGGTTCGATCAGCGCCGGGGTGTCTTCGGTACTGGGGCCGGTGTAGATATTGCCGGCGCGGTCGGCCATGAAGCCGGCGGACAGCACCACGTTGGGGATCAGGTCGACAACCAGCCGTGCATACAATTCGATGTAGGTGTGGATCGCGCCGACTTCCAGCAGGCCGTCTTCGAGCAACTGGCTGATGCGCAGGGATTGGGTGCCGGCGAAGGAAAAGTCGAGCTTGCGCGCGATGCCCTTTTCAAACAGGTCCAGGTGCTCGGAGCGCCCGACGCTGGGCATGATCATGTGCAAGTCATGGAGCACTGCCGGATCGGCCTTGGCCAGGGAGCGCGAGAGAAAGTCGGCCTGCTTCTGGTTATTGCCCTCCAGCACCACACGGTCGCCGGGCAGGATCAGGGCTTGCAGGGCCTCGACGATCCTGTCGCTGGGCAGCACGGCCCCGTCGGCAAACGCCTGGACCAGCCCGAGGCGCCGCTGCTTCTCGTCGCGGCGCCGCGTCCAGCGCGAGTCGGGGGTTATTGTTGTTGTCATGATCGCTCCACGGGTTCGCTGTCGTGGGGCTCACCATAGGAGTGAATCGGGGGGGTATCAATCAAGCTCGGCGGCGAACCGTTACGGCTGGAGTAACGATCCCCCTGTAGGAGCGAGCTTGCTCGCGAAAAACGTCAACGCTAACGCAGCGCTATCAGGTAACGCGCGGCGCCTATGCGTCCTTCGCGAGCAAGCTCGCTCCTACAACCATTCCAGGCGCTGGCGCCACACGGTCCAGCCCATGGCGATGCCTGCCACAGTATGAAATCCCAGCACCGCCGCCAGGCTCCAGCTCACCAGCCCCCCAATCGCCTGCACATACACCGGCAGCAGAAACAGCAATAGCCCAAACAACAGGCCCACGCCCCACTGCTCCCACTTCATTAACCGACGCAGGTAGGAAATGAACGCGCAACCCATCGCCGCGACCAGGAACACCAGCAACAGGCCCGACACCGTATGCCCCGTCACCACAGGCCAGTCGAAGAACCACAAGAGCAGGCAGAGCGCAGACAAGACGAGTGAGCACATGAGGATAAACACCAACAGGTATTCAAAGACCGTCAGGCCCCAGCCGCGGATGAAGTTGCGGGTCTTTTGGATCTCGGCCTTGCTCGGCCCTTTCGAGATAGCCACCGCCAGCAGGCCCGAGCCCAGGCCTCCCAGGGTCATGACTACAAAGTTGGTCACAACCCCTTTGATTTCTTTGCCGGTGGCGCTGAGCGTCAGCAGTTCCAGGTACCCCAGAATCAACACCGCACCTACGGTCGTGATCCCGAATCCCAAGAGCTTGCCGCGCCTGGTCGGGTATTTCATCGTCACGCTGGCGGTGATTACCAGCACCACAAGCCACATTATGAAAGCGAAGGTAAACGGGTTGAGGTTATACAGCCGGGCAAATACGTCGAATAGCCACATTGTGTCGTTGCTTCCACCGAAAGACTCCTAGGGTTATCGGCGGGTTTACGTGGGGCTTTATCCGAGAAAGCATTTGAGCTGCGCATCCACATCACTCAACAACGCTTGTGTACTGTCGATAAGTTGCTTTAGCAGCGCCTCATCCTCATCCATATACCCTTCGTATTCCGCCAGGTTTCGCCGCTCATGACACAACGCAAACAGTCGAACCTGAACCTTTGTGGTATCGGTGGTATGAGTCAGGCATTGGAAGACCAGATAGCGCTTGTCAGAGCGGTAACCTTGCAAGCGCAAGGCAGTCAGTGCGATGGCATGGGCGGCGTTGTAAGCCAGGTCAAAGCGACTCGAAAAGGATAACTGCGCAGTACCCGCGTCCCTTAACCGATCCTTGCCCGAGCGCATCAAACCTTCACATTCCGTGCAATCCGGCGGCTCGGCCTTCAAGCCACCACTACGGAGCAGATTCTCCAGATTGGTTTTGCTGTCCATCCTTGGACTCCACGGGGTTCACCCCAATGAGATTGATCTTGTCTTGCTCCGCGACCCGCCGCACAAAACTGTTCCCGGCAGTCCATTTGCCAATCCAGTCCTCAGGGGTGTAGAGCGTTGGGTTGATGGTGCGGCCCAATTGTTCTTCCAGCGGCATGAGCTGCGCCATGACTTCACTGTAGTCGAGGCTTTCACCGATCAGCATCAGATCTATGTCACTGGATGAGTGCGCCTGCCCCTTGGCAATCGAGCCGTAGATAAAGGCCCAGATCAACTGCTTGGCGAATGGCGCCAATGCGTTGCGCAGAGGTTCATCCAGGCTCAGGGTCTTACGCACGATGCTCAGCAACTCAGCGTAAATCGGGCATTGCGGGTTGGCTTGGTAGTGGGTCTGGTTGCCCTGACGGGTCATGCTCAGGACACCCGCTCGTTGCAGACGCTCCAGCTCACGGGTCAGGCTGCCCTTGCCCACTTGGGCCCAGCGGGCTATTTCATTGGTAAAAAAGCTCTGCTCAGGTTTGCCAAAAAGCAGGCCCAGGACTTTTTGCTGGGTCACGGTAAACAGGGCTGTGCTGAGGGGCAGGGTTTGCATGGCGACGACCAAAGAGTCCCAAAAAGGGAACGATAGGTCCCTTTTTGGGACCGATCAAGTTTTACGCAGCGGCCGCTGGCGATATCTGCTCCAGCGAGTACTCGATCAGCAGTTGGCCCCGTTCGACCATTTGTGGGATGGCGCGAAAATTTCGCGGGAAAAATCTGAAGACTGCATCCCCATCAATCATTCCTACAACCTTTTAGGGTTGTTGCTCGGATGCCACCTCACTAGCCTTTTGGATTTGAATCATCTCACCTGCAGAACATCATGAATCTGACCCTAAACCCGATACAAGGCCATTGCAGAGCCTGATGTATCACGTCACAACCCATCCATGATCGTCAGCTGGAAACACAAGGGGCACGCACATGGGTATGCACAACCCACCACATCCCGGCGAAATCCTGCTTGAGGATGTGATGCCCAGCCTGGGCATCACCATTACCGAAATGGCCCGGCGGCTCGGCTTTGCCAGGGAAACATTCTCCAGGATCCTGCATGGTCACGCGCCAGTCAGCCCGGACCTTGCCGTGAGGCTGGAGCGGGCAGGTATCAGCAAAGCGCGGTTATGGTTGTCGATGCAAAGTACCGACGATCGTTGGCAAGCAGAGCACCGTGAACAACCGGTCATTGAGCGTTTTGCGCAGATTGAGTAAGGCTTGGCGCCAAGCACAATCCAATGTGGGAGCTGGCTTGCCTGCGATGCAGACGCTTTGGTGTGTCAGTTAAACCGAGGGGATGCTATCGCAGGCAAGCCAGCTCCCACCTTTGATCTCCATTGGCCGCCGAGATTTTGTTCAGGCCAGGCCAGCCTCGACCAGCAGCGCTTCCAATTTCAACAGGTCCGGCACTTTCGCCACCTGCTCGCCGACCTGTACCGCCGCCAGTTCCAGCAGCGACAGAGGTACGTCCACATAACTCAACTGGCTATCGAGCTTGTAAGAGCGGGGAATGCCCTGGATCACCAGCGCAATAAACTTCAATGTGGGCCGCCCGCCCAGGGCGTTGAGCACCACAATCCGCGCGCGTTCGCTGACAACACTGGCGCCACCGCACGCCGCTTCAAAGCTGATCAGCGGCAGGTGCTGGTCACGCCAGGTCACTTGGCGCAGGTACCACGGCGGCGCGTCGCTGGCCGGTTCGCCGCGCTGGAAGTCGATCAGCTCGGCCACCGCGACGTTGGGCAGCAACAGGTGGCGGTCGGCCAGGGGCAGTAGCAAGCCGGTGAGTTGACTGGTGCGGTGGTCAAGCATGTTTCGGGCTCCAGTAGGCGATGCTTTCGAGCAACACCGACTCTTGATAGGGCTTGCCGAGGTAGTCGTTGACGCCAATCGCCATGGCCCGGTCGCGGTGTTTCTGGCCGGTGCGGGAGGTGATCATGATGATCGGCAGGCGCTTGAGTCGCGGATCGTTGCGCACCTGGATCGCCACTTCAAAGCCATCCATGCGCGGCATTTCGATATCCAGCAACATCAGGTCCGGGGTGTGTTCTTCGAGCAAGGCGATGGCGTCGATGCCGTCCTTGGCGGTCAGCACGTTCATGCCATTGCGCTCCAGCAGACGGCTGGTGACTTTGCGCACGGTCACCGAGTCATCCACCACCAGCACCAGCAAGCGCTGTTTTTTCTGCGGCTCGTTGACTGCCAGCACACTGTCTGCCGCCTGGGCCGGCAAGGCTGGGGCCAGGGCGCGGATATGCGCCAGCAGGTCGATGATCAACACCACCCGGCCATCGCCCAGGATGGTCGCCCCGGACAATCCTTGCACCGCCGCAAACTGCGGCCCCAGGCCTTTGACCACGATTTCCCGGGTGCCGGCCATGTCGTCCACCTGCACCGCAATATGCCGCTCGTTGCACTGCATCAGCAGCACCGGCAGCGGCTGGTTTTGCCCCAGCAACTTGGGACGAGCCACGGTGTGCAGCAACTCGCCCAGGTAATACAACTCGTAGCGCTGGCCCGCGTATTCATACACCGGCGGATCCAGTTGGTAGTGCCCCTCCAGCTCATTGGGCAATACACGCACCAGGCCCTGGATGGTGTTCAACGGAATCGCGTATTGGTCCTCCGCACACTGCACCATCAACGCTCGGTTGACCGACACGGTAAACGGCAGGCGAATGCGAAAATGCACGCCCAGCCCCGGCGTGGAGTCGATCACCATGCTGCCACCCAGCTGGCGCACTTCTTCGTGCACCACGTCCATGCCCACGCCACGCCCGGAAATCTGGGTGATTTTTTCGGCGGTGGAGAACCCTGGCTGCAAGATGAACTGCAACACGTCGCGGTCGCTGATCTCCATATCCGGGTCCAGCAGGCCCCGCTTGATCGCCTTGCGCCGCACCGCATCCAGTGGCACACCGGCGCCGTCGTCGCGCATATCGAAGATGATGTCGCCGCCTTCGTGGCTCAGGTCCAGGGTGATCCGGCCCTTCTCCGGCTTACCCGCCAACAGCCGCGCATCCCGCGACTCCAGGCCATGGTCAACGGCGTTGCGCAGCATATGCTCCAGGGGCGCGGCCATGCGTTCCAGCACGTTGCGGTCCATCTCGCCCTCGGCATTGCCGACGACGAATTCCACATCCTTGCCCAACTCACCGGCCACTTGCCGCACGATGCGCTTGAGGCGCGGCAGCATGCGCTCGAACGGCACCATGCGCGTGCGCATCAGGCCTTCTTGCAGTTCGGTGTTGATCCGCGCCTGTTGCTGCAACAGGTTCTGCGCGTCCTGGTTACGCTGGTCGAGGGTTTCCTTGAGGTCCAGCAAGTCCGAGGCCGACTCGGACAACGCACGGGACAATTGTTGCAACTGGGAATGGCGATCCATTTCCAGCGGGTCGAACTCTTCGTAGCCCAGGCGCTCGGTTTCGGCGTGCTGGCGACTGACGAGCCGCCCCTGGGTCTCGGTTTCGAGGCGACGCAGTTGGTCACGCATGCGCTCGATGGTGGTTTGCACCTCGGTAAGGGCGCTGCGGGCGTCGTTGACCTGCTGCTCGATACGCCCCCGGAAAATCGAGGTTTCACCGGCGAGGTTGACCAGATCATCCAGCAGCTCGGCGGATATTTTCACCATGTCCGCGCCCGGCTCGCTGGCCGCCGGCGCTTCGGGTTTGCCGGTGGGCATCGCGACCGGGGCAACCTGGGTTTCGGTGGGCTGGACCAGGCTCTTGATGCGTTCGATCAGACGCTCTACCGAGCCGACCGGCAACCCCGCCGCCACCGCCTCGACCATCTGTGCCAGGCGGTCATGGCAGCCTTGCAACAACGCAAACAGCTCAGCCGTGGGCGCCAGCAGGCCCGCCGAAAGGCCTTCGTAGAGAAACTCCAGTTCGTGGGCCAGGTCGCCGATCGGCCCAATTTCGACCATGCGCGCACCGCCCTTGAGGGTATGCAGGTCGCGCAGCAGGGTCTCGACCTCCTGGCGGTTCTGCGGCTCGGCCTGCCAACGCAACAGCGCCGCGCCGGAGCTGTCGAGGATATCGGCCGCTTCTTCGAGGAAGATATCCAGCAGTTCGGGATCGCTGCCTGCACCCTGCGCCTCAGGCGCTACGGGCACAGTTACTGGCGCCGCGTTCTGGCGCACATCGCGCAAACGGTTGATCAAGGCGCTGGAATCACTCAACGGTTGCTGCTCTTGCAACTGCTCCAGTTGCAAGGCCAGGTGTTCATGGCTGTCCATCAACACTTGGGCCATTTCACCGGAGTAACTGTAGCGCCGGTCCACCAACCCTTCGTAAAGGCTTTCCAGTTCCTGGGCCAGATCGCCCACCGGGCCGATTTCGGCCATGCGCGCGCCGCCGCGCAGGGTGTGCAGGTCACGTTGCAGGGACGACAGCGGTGCCACGCCGTCGGGTTCCAGCAACCAGCGCTTGAGGGACTGCCCGGCGCTGTCGAGGATATCGACCGCTTCTTCAAGGAAGATCTCGACGATCTCATCGTCCACCGCCCAGTCTTGTTGCAACTGTGTGGTGGCCGCGCCCAATTCGGCAATGCTCAGGGCGCGACTGCCATCGCTTTTGATCAGGCCGGTGGCGCTGGGATCGAGCCCTTCATCGAGTAGCTCGCGCAAGGCTTTCATGCGTGCCGGCGCCGGGCTGACTTCCTGGCCGGCGGCCAGTTGGTCGAGCATGTTGATCAGCGCTTCATGGGCCAGTTCGGCCTCATGGAAAAACCGCTCGCTGACGGCCAGGCTGCTCTCTTCCACCGCGCCATACAGGTCGAGCAACGCTTCGCACAGCTCATCCATCGGGTGCAGGTCGGCCAGGTGCGCGCCCTCGCCCAGGGTGGTCAACTCGTCCAGCAGCGCACTGAGCTCCTGGCGCTCGCCAGGGTGTTGTTGCCAGCGCCGCAAGAGGCTTTCGACGTCGAGCAGGATATCCATGCCCTGGGCCAGGAAGTTGCTGATCAACTGGGGGTCGCGCTTGATCCGCAGGCCCTCGCTCGGGGCGTTGAGGAAGGCTTCGAGCTGGCTGTCGAGACGCGCCTGGGTGCGCTCGATCAAGGACTGCGCGCCGTCGATGGGGGCCAGCGGATTACTGTCCAACTGGCGCAAGCCGCGCTGGAACAGGGCTTCGCCCTCCAGCAGCAGGTCGATTTCATCCAGGTCCAGCGCCAGGCGATGGGCCTTGTACTCGCGGGTCAGGTGGTCCAGCGGCCGCGCCAGTTCGGCGATGGGCAAGACCCCCGCCATGTAGGCACTGCCCTTGAGGGTATGCAGGGCACGTTGCAACTCATCGCTGACGGGCAGCGGCATCTGTTCGGTGGCCTGGTGCAAAAACCGATTGAGGCTGTCCAAGTGGCTCAACGCTTCGTTGCGGAAGATCTCCAGCAGCAGCGGGTCGAGCGCGCTGTCATCCTGCTCCACGGCTGGCGGTAACGGCGCGCCACTGGCCAGGGCATGGGCACGTGCGGCAAGCAGGTCGACATCATCGCGCTGGCGCTGGGCGTCGGCGGCAAATTCGGCGATCAAGGTCGGCAACAGCAACAGCACGTCATCGAGCACGACCTGGACCTCGGCGCCCGGCGCGACCACCCGTTCCAGCACGCGGTTAAGCAGGTTTTCCACGGCCCACGCCAGTTCCGCCAACACCAGGGCACGCACCATGCGCCCGCTGCCCTTGAGGGTATGGAACGCGCGGCGCATGTCGCTCAGGGTGCTCTTGTCTTCGAGGCTGGCGGCGCCTTGGGGTATCAGGCGCTGCAGCACTTCCAGTACTTCGGCGGTTTCTTCCAGGAACACTTCGCGCAGTTCGTCGTCCACCGACTCTTCGTCGGCCGGTGGCGGCAGCAAGCTGCCCGGGCGTTGCAGCGCGGGCGGGTTGAGACGTGGGGTCGGGCTGGCCAGGGCCTGCGCCAAGGTGTTGTCCGTTGATTCTTCGCTCGACGCCGACCGTTCCTGGCGCCAAGCCTGCGGGGATTGCACAGGCGCGTAACCCAGCGCCGCGAGGCCTTCAAAGGCGATGTCCAACACCCGCTCGCCGGGCGCGTCCGGGTCCTGGAGCATGCGCTCCAGGTAGTGCTCCAGGCTGCTGAGCACATCGGCAAAATGCTCGAGCTGCGCGGTGGGCGGCGCAGTGTCCTGAACCATCAACTGCTCGTTCACGTAGTCATTGAAACCACGCATCAGGTTGGCCGCACGGGGCAACGGAATCATCGCCAGGGCGCCGCGCACCTGGGTCAGCAGCTCGGGCAAGGACTCCAGACGCTGTGTGTCCCAGCCTGCATCGAGGCAATCGATGACCAACTCCCGGGCCTGCTTGAGGCACTGGCATGACTCCTTGATCACCAACTGGTGGATCTGGGTCAGGTCGGTGGTGGGCAGGCGGCTGTCTTCACGATTTTGCGGCTCGACGGTGCCCACCATCCCGGCCAGGGTCGCTTCGACATACAACAACGCTCCGGCCACATCCATCAACACGGCATCATTGGGCTCGCGCTGCCCTTGGGCCAGGCCCTGGACCACCGCCAACTGGTCGATGATCACTTTGCGCGGCTGGCCAAAGCCGAGCACCGCCAGGGTGTCGGCGATCTGGCGCAAGGGCGCCAACAAGCTGTCCAGGTCCGCTGTGTGCTGGCGGTCGCTGCGTACAAACAGGTCCAGGCGTTCCTTGACCCGCACCAACTCCTCACACAACGCGCCGAGCACCGAGCCCATGGCATTGCGATCCGGGCCGGCCAGGCGCGCGCGCTCGGCATCGACCACGGTACTGTCGGGCAAGGCTTCATCCAGGCCGTAGCGTTCTTTGAGGCTTTGCATGCGCGGCGTCGGCCGGGTGACTTTGGCGATGTAAAACAGCAGGCTCTTGAGCAGTTGATCCGGCGCCGGGGTGTTGATCCCTTCGATGCCCTGGATCTGCAGGCGCTTGAGTACCTTGTCACAGCTCTTGAGCAGGCTGCGCAGCGCCGGACTATTGGCGATAACGCCGGTGAGCATGCCTTCGGCCAATGCCGAGGTGACTTGCCACAACGCCAGCAACGGCGCGCCGTGGCACAGCGCTTCGAGTTGGGCGAAGACTCGCGCCATGTCTTCCAGGTTGCTGGGGCCATGATCCTCACGCAGCAGCCCGGCCAAACCTTGTTGCAGCATTTGCCGCCACTGCTGCAGTTGCTCGGCAAAATCCGCCGGCGCACGTTGGGCCAGGGCTTCATCCGGCAACGGCGCGATCACCAGCAGTTGCGGGCTGAACAGGCTGGTTTCCGAGAGCAGGCTTTTACCGTGCACGCTGCGCAGGTCGTTGAGCAGCGGCAACACCACCAGAGGCAGGTCGCGCCGCGCGCTGTGCACACGGTCCAGGTACAACGGCAGTTGCCCGAGGGCCTGTTGCAGCAGGCGAATGCCTTCTTCGCGCTGGCTGACATGCCCCGCTTGCAGGGCCAGGGCCAGGTGTTCCATCTCTTCGGCGAGCAGTGCCGCGCCGTAGAACTCGACCATCTGCAGGGCGCCGTGGACCTGGTGAATGCCCGCAAGGCACTGCGCGAGGGCCTGCTCGCTGGCGTCGTCGGCAAAGGCGTCCAGCGCCGCACGGGCCTGCTTCAGGGTTTCGGCGATTTCGCCCTTGACCCATTCGAGGGCGACGTAGTCGTGCCGGTCAACCATAACGACTCCCGTCTGAATGGATGAAGAGTGAACGTTCATGTGGGAGCGGGCTTGCTCGCGAAAGCGCTGGGTCAGTCGGCACATTAGGTGACTGATACACCGCTTTCGCGAGCAAGCCCGCTCCCACATTTAGATTGCGGTGGTTTTGAGGGGGCATTTCATTCATTGGGCTTGCGCACGGGCGGCAAGGTGAAGCCCGATACCGAACGGCGCAACTGGCTGGCCATTTTGGCCAGGTTGCCGATGCTCTCGGCGGTGGCCGTGGAGCCCGATGAGGTCTGGCTGGTGATCTGCTGGATCACGTTCATGGTCAGGGAGATCTGCCCCGCCGACGAGGTTTGCTGCTGCGCGGCGTTGGAGATGCTCTGGATCAGCGCGGCCAGGGTCTTGGACACCCCTTCGATTTCTTCCAGGGCCACTCCGGCATCCTGGGCCAGCCGCGCGCCACGCACCACTTCGGTGGTGGTCTGTTCCATGGAGATCACGGCTTCGTTGGTATCGGTCTGGATCGCCCGCACCAGGTTCTCGATCTGCCGGGTGGCGGCCGACGAGCGTTCGGCCAGGCGTTGCACTTCATCGGCCACCACGGCAAAGCCGCGTCCGGCATCGCCGGCCATGCTTGCCTGGATCGCGGCGTTGAGGGCGAGGATGTTGGTCTGCTCGGCAATGTCGTCGATCAGGCTGACGATATCGCCAATCTCCTGGGATGACTCGCCCAGGCGTTTGATGCGCTTGGCGGTGTCCTGGATCTGTTCGCGAATGTTGTCCATGCCGTGGATGGTGTTGTGCACCACCTCATTGCCTTTGTTGGCGATCTCCACCGAACGTTCAGCCACGGCCGAGGACTCGGCAGCGTTGGCCGACACCTGGTCGATGGATTGGGCCATCTGGTTGATCGCCGTCGAGGCTTCGGCGATCTGCTGGGCCTGGTGTTCCGAGGCCTGGGCCAGGTGCATGGCGGTGGCCTGGGTTTCCTGCACGGCGCCGGCCACTTCACCGGCGGTGAGGTTGATGGTCGCCACCAGGTCGCGTAACTGGTCCACCGAATAGTTGATGGAATCGGCGATGGTGCCGGTGAAGTCTTCGGTCACCGAGGCGGTCACGGTGAGGTCGCCGTCGGCCAGGTCTTCGATTTCGTCCAGCAGGCGCATGATCGCGTTCTGGTTGCGTTCGTTTTTCTCGGCGGTTTCGCGCAGTTGGCGATTGGTTTCGCGCACCATCACCAGGCCGATCAGGATGATTGATGCCAGCGCCAGCAAGCCCAGGACATAGCCGCCGATGGTGTCGAGGGTGCGCCCGCCCGCCAGGTTTTCAAAACCGGTGGCCAGGTGCGAAGCCTCATCGAGTAGGGTTTGCGAGAGGCTGAAGATATTGCTCGCCGAGGCGCGTACCTGGAACAGTTGCGGCGAGGTTTCGAGGATTTCATCCACGGAGCCGGAGACAAACTCGAACAGCTCGGCAATCTCCGCCAGGCGCGCACGGGCGTCCGGGTCTTGCACCTCGCTGATCTTCAGGCCAGCGCTGCCCTGGAGCATACCGGCCAGGACCTGGCCAAAGCGGTTGGCATCGCGGCCAAAGGCGTCGGCGGCCTTGACCGCCGTGTCATCCCCCGCCAGCACCGTGTTGACCGCCCCCAGGATGCGCTCGGCCAACAGCGATTGGCGCTGGGCCACGGCTACCTGGCTGGCGGGTGCGCCGCGCTGCAGCAGGATCTCGACCACCTTTTCCGATTCCAGCTGCAATTGCGGCACGGTTTCGGCCAGGGTCGCCGCCACTTGATGCAGGGACAGCACCGTCTGCTCGCTGGCCAGGATCACGTCGGTGTTCTTCAGCAAGGCTTCCCAGTCATGCTGCACGGCGCGCATTTCGCCACGCACGGCGCTGGGCGCGGCGGGCAGGCCGGTGGCCGGGTCGCCTTTTTTCAGGTAGCCCCAGCGCTGGGCAAAATCATTGCGCGCCTCGCTCAACAGCTTGAACGCGGCAGCCTTGCCGGCCGCGGCCTCGGTGGCATTCTTGGCAATGCGCTGGGACAGCACCCGCAGTTCGCCGGCATGGCCGATGTACTGCTTGTCATAGGTGGACTGGGTGTTGAGGTACGCGAAGTTGGCGAACAGCAGCATGATGAAAATGATCAGCGCAATAAACAGCACGATGATCTGCGAACGGCTACGGGAGGCTTCCTGCGGTTTGACGGGCGTGGCGGTGCTCATGCGGCAACATCCAGAAAGCCCGGGGCCTGGGCCAGGGCGAAAGGGCTGAAGACCTGCCACAGCGGGTCGCCGCTGAACTGGCCTTGGATAAACGCAGCGCTGGCGGCGGGCCCACTGGCGGATACCGGGCGCAGCAGGTCCTGGGCAAAATGCTGCAGGCCGACCACTTCATCCACCAGCAGGCCGACAAAGGTGTCTTCGTGTTCAATCACCAGCACCCGGCGCTGCTTGCGTGCGGCCGACAGCTCATAGCCAAAGAACCCGCACAGGTTGATCACCGGCAGCAAACGCCCGCGCAGGTTGGCCACGCCCCGGACCCAAGGCTTGACCCCGGGCATCAGGGTGCAGCGCGGCTCATGCAGCACTTCGGCGACTTCGCCCATGGGCGCCACATACCAATGCCCGCCCAGGCGAAAGCCGATGCCGCTCCAGCTGTGCGAGCGGGTTTCCTGGGACGGCAGATCAGCGGCCAACAGGCGGCAGCGACGGTCGATGTCCAGCAGCAGCTCAAAGGCGGTTTGCGACTCGGTCATGGGAACGTGCCGTCAGAGTTTGAGCACCTTGTTCAGGACCTCAATCAGTTTGTGTTCTTCCACCGGCTTGGTCAGGTACTCCTTGGCCCCCTGGCGTGCGCCCCAGATCTTGTCGGTTTCCTGGTCCTTGGTGGTGACGATGATGATCGGGATGCCGTTGGTTTCCGGCTCCTTGGACAACTGGCGCGTGGCCTGGAAGCCATTGAGGCCGGGCATGACGATATCCATCAAGACGGCGTCGGGCTTTTCCTGGCGGGCCAGGGCCACGCCATCGGCACCATTTTCGGCCTTGAGGACCTGGTGCCCATGCTTTTCCAGCATGCCGGTCAGTTTGTACATTTCAGTCGGCGAATCGTCGACGATCAGAACGCGTGCCATGGTTTTCCCCACTACATTGGTTGACGCAAGCCCTGGGGGCAGGGTCAATGTGCTTGTTCTACTGCAGCGAAACCCGGCACATAGGCCTTGATCGCACTCAGCAGTTCTTCCTTGCTGAAAGGCTTGGTCAAAAATTGATCGACGCCGACGATGCGCCCCTTGGCCTTGTCGAACAGGCCATCCCTGGACGACAGCATGATCACCGGGATGGCCTTGAACGCCGGGTTGTTCTTGACCAGAGCGCAGGTCTGATAGCCATCCAGGCGCGGCATCATGATGTCAACAAAGATGATGTGCGGGTGATGGTCAACGATTCTGGCCAGGGCATCAAAACCGTCGATGGCCGTGATGACTTCGCACCCTACGTTCTTCAACAGCGTTTCAGCGGTGCGGCGAATCGTTTTCGAATCGTCGATCACCATCACTTTCAAGGCGTTGGAATGCTGTTCCATATCTGCTCTACCATCGCCACAGCGAATCGGTTTTCGGTGTGTACTGCCGGCTACTGCCTGGGACGAGCGCCAAAACCCTTGCCGTGCAAGGGCCGACACACCATGGCAGCCTTTTTAGCACAGACTGGGGAGGCAATCTATCGGCCGACCGGCAAGGTGGTTTTTCCTTGACCCACAACAGCCGCAGCGCCACTCTGACGCCACTTTTATGCGCCCTTATTTGCTAGAGGAAATCCCCCATGAGCGTTCGCGTCGGCATTGTCATGGACCCTATCGCCAGCATTTCCTATAAAAAGGATAGCTCGCTGGCCATGCTGCTGGCCGCCCAGGCCCGCGGCTGGACCCTGTTCTATATGGAACAGCGCGACCTTTACCAGGGTGACGGCGAGGCGCGGGCGCGGATGCGCCCTCTGCAGGTGTTTGCCAACCCTGAAAAGTGGTTCGAACTGCAAGACGAGATCGACAGCCCGCTGAGCGACCTGGACGTGATCCTGATGCGCAAGGATCCGCCGTTCGACATGGAGTTCGTCTACTCCACCTACCTGCTGGAGCAGGCCGAGCGTGCCGGCGTGCTGATCGTCAACAAGCCCCAGAGCCTGCGCGACTGCAACGAGAAGTTGTTCGCCACACTGTTCCCCCAGTGCACGCCGCCCACCGTGGTCAGCCGCCGCGCCGACGTACTGCGTGAATTTGCCGCCAAGCACGGCGATGTGATCCTCAAGCCGCTGGACGGTATGGGCGGCACCTCGATCTTCCGTCACCGCGCAGGCGACCCCAATCTGTCGGTGATCCTTGAGACCCTGACGGCCCTGGGCACCCAGCAGATCATGGGCCAGGCCTACCTGCCGGCGATCAAGGATGGCGACAAGCGCATCCTGATGATCGATGGCGAACCGGTGGATTACTGCCTGGCACGTATCCCGGCAGCCGGCGAGACCCGTGGCAACCTCGCGGCGGGTGGTCGTGGCGAAGCCCGTCCGCTGAGCGACAAAGACCGCTGGATCGCCGCCCAGGTTGGCCCGACCCTGCGGGAGAAAGGCCTGCTGTTCGTAGGACTTGACGTAATTGGTGAGCACCTGACGGAAATCAACGTCACCAGCCCGACCTGTATTCGCGAAATAGACAACGCGTTCGGCACCAATATCGGCGAAATGCTCATGGCAGCCATTGCCGACAAGCTACAAGCCAAGTGACATAGAACAGCCGGAGGTCAGCCAACATTGCGCTATCATGCCCCACCTGTGAAACGCGCGATGTTGGTTTTCCTGTTATGACGCTTCCGTCCGACCTGCCCCCCGAAATCAGCCACAGCGGCGTACGCCCGGCTGATCGGCTCGGATTTACCCTATTTCTGGCAGCGCTGATTCATTTGGCGTTGATCCTCGGCCTGGGCTTCACGTTCGTCGAACCCCAGCAAATCAGCAAGACCCTGGAAATCACCCTCGCCACCTTCAAAAGTGAGAAGAAGCCCGAAAAGGCTGACTTCCTGGCCCAGGACAATCAGCAGGGCAGCGGCACCCTGGATAAAAAGGCAGTGCCCAAGACCACCGAAGTGGCGCCCTTCCAGGACAACAAGATCAATAAGGTCACGCCGCCTCCGGTGGCCAAGCCCGAGGTCAAGCAGGCCGCGCCCAAGGCCGCCGTCGCCACCATTGCGCCAAAACCCCAGAAGGCCGTGACCCAGCGCGAAGCCGTGAAGACCGAACCTGCGCCAAGCAAACCCGCCCCCACATTCGACAGCTCGCAACTTTCCAGCGAAATCTCCAGCCTGGAGGCCGAACTGGCCAACGAACAACAGCTGTATGCCAAGCGCCCGCGCATCTACCGGCTCAACGCCGCCTCGACCATGCGCGACAAAGGCGCCTGGTATAAAGACGAATGGCGCAAGAAGGTCGAACGCATCGGCAACCTGAACTACCCGGACGAGGCCCGTCGCCAGCAGATCTACGGCAACTTGCGCCTGCTGGTGTCGATCAACCGCGACGGCTCTTTATATGAAGTGCTGGTGCTGGAGTCGTCCGGCCAGCCATTGCTGGACCAGGCGGCACAACGCATCGTGCGCCTGGCCGCGCCGTTCGCCCCGTTCACCGGCGACCTGAACGATATCGACCGCCTGGAAATCATCCGCACCTGGCGCTTTGCCAAGGGCGACCGGCTTTCCAGCAACTGATCAGCCCAACGCTGTAGGAGCGAGCTTGCTCGCGAAGAACCTGAGGCCGCCGCATGCATTCTGACTGCCCGCGTTATCGTTGACGATCTTCGCGAGCAAGCTCGCTCCTACAGCCCAAGCAAACCCGCCAACCGATTTCCTACACATCCCCAGCTTGTCAGTTCGCCCCTCCAACGCCACACTAGCGGACATGAAAAATGTCAGCCCGACTTACCTCAAGCACCAATTCCTGATCGCCATGCCCCATATGGCCGACCCGAACTTTGCGCACACCTTGACCTATATCGTCGAGCACACGGCCAATGGCGCCATGGGGCTGGTGGTCAACCGCCCGCAAGACCTGAACCTGGCCGATATCCTTGAGCAACTGCGCCCGGAGATCGATCCACCTGCCAGTTGCCAGGCGGTGCCGATCTATTTCGGTGGCCCGGTGCAGACTGACCGGGGCTTTGTGCTGCACCCCAGCGGCCCGACGTTCCAGGCAACCGTCGACCTCGATGGCGTGTCCTTGTCCACCTCCCAGGACGTGCTGTTTGCCATCGCTGATGGCGCCGGCCCGCAGCAGAGCCTGATCACCCTGGGTTACGCCGGGTGGGAAGCCGGGCAACTGGAAGAAGAGCTGGCCAACAATGCCTGGCTGACGTGCCCCTTCGATGCCGACATTCTGTTCAACACCGCCAGCGAACTGCGCCTCAATGCCGCAGCAGCGCAACTGGGGATCAACCTCAACCTGCTGACCAGCCAGGCGGGGCACGCCTGATGGCCTTGCGACTGATCCTCGGATTTGACTACGGCACCAAGCAGATCGGTGTTGCCGTGGGCCAGGTCATCACCGGCCAGGCCCGCGAGCTGTGTACCTTGAAGGCGCAAAACGGCATACCGGACTGGAATCAGGTCGAAGCCCTGATCAAGGAGTGGAAGCCGGACGCGGTGGTGGTCGGCCTGCCGTTGAACATGGACGGCACCCCCAGCGACATGTGCCTGCGCGCCGAAAAGTTCGCCCGCCGCCTCAACGGCCGCTACAACCTGCCCTTCTATACCCACGATGAACGCCTGACCACCTTTGAGGCCAAGGGTGAGCGGCGCGATCGTGGCGGGCAGAAAGGCAGCTACCGCGACAACCCGGTCGACGCCATTGCCGCCGCCTTGCTGTTGCAGGGTTGGCTGGATGAAAACACCGCTTTATTTGAATCCTGACTGACGCGGCTTGCCGCGTCTTCTTACGTTTGAGCCCGGACTTTGTCAGCGTCACGCTGCCCGAGCCCTTGAAGGAGCCACCATGAGCCTGCCCAATCCCGCCGAACTGATCCGTCAGATGGCGACGAGCCTCACGACCCATCTGCAACACCGCGCCATCAGCGAGCCGCGTTTCATCGGCATCCGTACCGGTGGTGTGTGGGTCGCCCAGGCGTTGCTGCAAGAGCTGGGCAGCGACTCGCCCCTGGGCACCCTGGATGTGTCCTTCTACCGCGATGACTTCAGCCAGAACGGCCTGCACCCGCAAGTGCGCCCGTCTGCGCTGCCCTTTGAAATCGAAGGCCAGCACCTGGTGCTGATTGATGATGTGCTGATGAGCGGCCGCACCATCCGTGCCGCCATGAACGAGCTGTTCGACTACGGCCGCCCGGCCAGCATCACCCTGGTCTGCCTGCTCGACCTCGAAGCTGGCGAACTGCCGATCAGCCCGGATGTGGTGGGTGCCACCCTGTCGCTTTCAGCCCAACAGCGGGTAAAATTGTCCGGTCCCACGCCGCTCGAACTCGAACTGCAAGACCTCGCCCTTTAAACCGCCTTGTAAAGAGTCCCCGCGATGACGCCTCTAGATGCCAAGCGCCCGCTGCAGCTCAACGCTCAGGGCCAGCTGCAACACTTCCTGTCCCTCGACGGCCTGCCCCGCGAATTGCTCACCGAAATCCTCGACACTGCCGACTCGTTCCTTGAAGTCGGCGGCCGGGCGGTGAAGAAAGTCCCGCTGCTGCGCGGCAAAACCATTTGCAACGTGTTCTTCGAGAACTCGACGCGCACCCGCACCACCTTCGAGCTGGCGGCCCAACGCCTGTCAGCCGACGTGATCACCCTGAACGTCTCCACCTCGTCGGCGAGCAAGGGCGAAACCCTGCTCGACACCCTGCGCAACCTGGAGGCCATGGCGGCCGACATGTTCGTGGTGCGCCATGGCGACTCGGGCGCGGCGCACTTTATCGCCGAGCACGTGTGCCCGCAGGTGGCGATCATCAACGGCGGCGATGGCCGTCACGCCCACCCGACCCAGGGCATGCTCGACATGCTCACCATCCGTCGGCACAAGGGCGGCTTTGAAAACCTCTCGGTGGCCATCGTCGGCGACATCCTGCACTCGCGGGTGGCACGCTCGAACATGCTGGCCCTGAAAACCCTCGGCTGCCCGGATATCCGCGTGATCGCGCCGAAAACCCTGCTGCCTATCGGCATCGAGCAATACGGGGTCAAGGTCTACACCGACATGACCGAAGGCCTGAAGGATGTCGATGTGGTGATCATGCTGCGCCTGCAACGCGAGCGCATGGCCGGTGGCCTGCTACCCAGCGAAGGCGAGTTCTACCGTCTGTTCGGCCTGACCACCGCGCGTCTGGCCGGCGCCAAGCCGGATGCGATTGTCATGCACCCTGGCCCGATCAACCGTGGGGTGGAGATTGAGTCGGCGGTGGCCGACGGCCCGCACTCGGTGATTCTCAACCAGGTCACCTACGGCATCGCGGTGCGCATGGCCGTACTGTCCATGGCCATGAGCGGGCAAACTGCCCAACGTCAATTCGAGCAGGAGAACGCCCAGTGAAGCTCAGCATTCTCGGCGCCCGAGTCATCGATCCGGCCAGTGGCCTGGATCAAGTCACCGATCTGCACCTGGAAGCCGGCAAGATCATTGCCATCGGCGCCGCCCCCAATGGTTTCAACCCGGTCGAGAGCATCGACGCCAAAGGCCTGGTGGCCGCGCCCGGCCTGGTAGACCTGAACGTCGCCCTGCGCGAGCCGGGCTACAGCCGCAAAGGCAGCATCACCAGCGAAACCCGCGCCGCCGCTGCAGGTGGTGTCACCAGCCTGTGCTGCCCGCCGCAAACCAAACCGGTGCTGGACACCTCGGCCGTCGCCGAGCTGATCCTCGACCGCGCCCGCGAGGCCGGCAATTGCAAAGTGTTCCCCATCGGCGCCCTGAGCAAAGGCCTGGATGGCGAGCAACTGGCCGAGCTGATTGCCCTGCGTGACGCCGGTTGCGTGGCCTTCGGCAATGGCCTGGAGAGTTTTCGCAGCACCCGCACCCTGTGCCGGGCCCTGGAATACGCCGCCACCTTCGATCTGACCGTGATCTTCCACTCCCAAGACCATGACCTGGCCGAAGGCGGCCTGGCCCACGAAGGCCCCACCGCCAGCTTCCTCGGTCTTGCGGGCATCCCGGAAACCGCAGAAACCGTAGCCTTGGCCCGTGACCTGCTATTGGTGGAACAAAGCGGCGTACGCGCCCACTTCAGCCAACTGACCAGCGCCCGCGGCGTGGCCTTGATTGCCCAGGCCCAGGCCCGTGGCTTGCCGGTGACCGCTGATGTGGCGCTGTACCAGTTGATCCTGACGGATGAGGCGCTGATCGACTTCTCCAGCCTGTACCACGTGCAACCGCCCCTGCGCACCCGCGCCGACCGTGATGGTTTGCGGGCGGCGGTGAAGTCGGGGGTGGTTTCGGCGATCTCCAGCCATCACCAGCCCCACGAGCGGGATGCCAAGCTGGCACCATTTGGCGCGACAGAGCCTGGGATCAGCAGCGTCGAACTGCTGCTCCCGTTGGCGATGACCTTGGTGGAGGATGGTTTGCTGGACCTGCCAACATTGCTCGCACGCCTGAGCTCAGGCCCAGCGCAAGCGCTGCGCCTGCCGGCGGGCAAGCTGGCAGTGGGTTCGGCGGCAGATCTGGTGCTGTTTGATCCGGCCAGCTCCACCGTCGCTGGCGAGCAGTGGTTGTCCAGGGGTGAAAACTGCCCGTTCATCGGCCATAGCTTGCCGGCAACTGTGCGCTACACCTTGGTGGATGGGCGGATCAGCTACCAGGCTTGATCCAGAACTGAAGCGGGCACAATCAAATGTGGGAGCGGGCTTGCTCGCGAAAGCGGTATATCAGTTAACAAATAGGTCGACTGATGCACCGCTTTCGCGAGCAAGCCCGCCCCCACAATTAGATCCTCACAAGGCTGGAGCTGATCAGCGCCCGCCCAACCGCTCGGCATTGCGGATCGAGATCTGCGTGTTCAGCGTCCAGAAGTCATACAGCACCCCAATCAGGAACAAGCCACCGGTCACCAGGTACAACAGGCCGGTGAGCCATTTGCCCTGATACATCCGGTGCAAGCCAAACACCCCAAGAAACGCCAACAAAATCCAGGCCACGTTGTATTCAATGGGCCCAGCGGTAAAACGCAGGTCGGCTTCGCGGTCCATTGCCGGGATCAGAAACAGGTCGATCAACCAGCCAATACCCAGCAAACCAAAGGTGAAGAACCAGATAGTCCCGGTCACCGGCTTGCCGTAATAGAAGCGGTGCGCTCCGGTAAAACCGAAGATCCAGAGCAGGTAACCGATCATCTTGCTGTGGGTGTCCTGTTGCGAAACATCCTGTCGATAGGTGTTCATGAATGACCTCTTTTGCCTCGATAGATAAATATTTCTGGTTTCTTTGTGACTTTTTTACAGGCACCCGACGTACGGCAAATGGTATCGTCCCTTCCCTCAAAGCCTTATGCCACCTGACTTGTGTAGGACAATTGCGACAGTTCGTCGCGGTTTTCCTGATTTTGACGTCAAGGTTCAGTCGACAAACGGCCTGAGAAAGACACTAAAAGCTGTTATAAAGTTGCGCGCAAACCAACAAGAGCCTGCCTTATGCGACCATTTTTAAAGACATGGCTAACCATTTGCCTATTGATGCCACTGGCCGCCCACGCCACCAATCGTGAGCAACGACTTCCGAACGTTAATGGTTTCACCCCTAAAGTCCACGCTACTACCAGCTCCGCCAAATCGGTAAAACTCACCGTCAAGCGCCCGACTCAAGTGAGCAAGGCCCACGGTAAAGCAGTTTCCGGCCTGGTAGCGAGCAATAACCAGCAAAGCAGCAAAGTCCTCAGCCGTGCCGTCAACGTGCTCGGTACGCCTTATCGTTGGGGCGGCAGCAGCCCAAGTAAAGGCTTTGATTGCAGCGGCCTGGTGAAATACGCCTTCAACGATGTAGCTGCGGTGGATTTGCCACGCACCTCCAATGCAATGGCCAGTGGCCACGGGCAGAAGGTTGATCGCAAGGATTTGAAGCCCGGCGACCTATTGTTCTTCAAGCTCAAGAGCCGCCAGGTCAACCATGTAGCCATCTACCTGGGCAACGACCGTTTTATCCACGCGCCACGCCGTGGCAAGTCGGTCAGCATCGACACCCTGAAAAAGCCGTTCTGGAACAAGAACTACGTGATTGCCAAGCGCGTACTGCCTAAAGAGCAGAACAACCTGCGCATTGTGCAACGCTGATTCAAGGCTCAAATGCGGTAACACATGTGGGAGCGGGCTTGCTCGCGAATGCAATAGATCAGCCACCAAAGAGGGTGACTGACACACCGCATTCGCGAGCAAGCCCGCTCCCACATTTGATTTTTATTGCCCGCAAGACCTCATATGTCGGTGGGCACCCTCGCCTTCTGCTGCGCCTCTTCGCGGCTGACCAGCCCCTGGCTGACCAACCCCTTCAAGCTCATATCCAACGTCTTCATCCCCAGCGCCCCTCCCGTCTGGATCGCCGAGTACAACTGCGCCACCTTGTCCTCGCGGATCAGGTTACGGATCGCCGGTGTACCGAGCATGATTTCATGGGCCGCCACGCGCCCGCCGCCAACTTTCTTCAATAACACCTGGGACACCACCGCCTGCAGCGACTCCGAGAGCATCGAACGGACCATGGCCTTTTCCCCCGCCGGGAACACATCCACCAGACGATCCACGGTCTTTGCCGCCGAACTGGTGTGCAGGGTGCCAAACACCAGGTGCCCGGTTTCAGCCGCCGTCAGGGCCAGGCGGATGGTTTCCAGGTCGCGCAACTCGCCGACCAGGATCACATCCGGGTCTTCGCGCAGCGCAGAACGCAGGGCGGCGGAGAAACTGTGGGTATCGCGATGCACCTGGCGCTGGCTGATCAGCGCCTTGCACGGCTCATGGACAAATTCGATAGGGTCCTCAAGGGTCAGGATGTGTTGCTGACGGCTGTTGTTGAGGTAATCGATCATCGCCGCCAGGGTGGTGGACTTGCCCGAGCCCGTGGCCCCGGTCACCAGCACCAGCCCCCTGGGCAGTTCGGCGATACGCCGGAACACATCGCCCAGCCCCAGGGTTTCCAGGCTCTGCACCCGGGAGGGAATCGCGCGAAACACCGCGCCCATGCCCCGATGCTGCTGGAACACGTTGGCGCGAAAGCGCGCCACACCGGGCAACTCGAAGGCAAAATCCGTTTCAAGAGATGTTTCGAAATCCTTTTGCTGGTGTTTATTCAGGATCGGGCCGAGCAAGTCCGCTACTTGCGTAGCGCTCAATGAGGGCCAATCGAGTGGCACGACCTCGCCATCGACTCGCATCCTCGGCGCCAACCCTGCCGACAGATGCAGGTCAGAGGCGCCCCGGCTGACGCTTGCGGTCAGCAGTTCAGTGATGTCCATAGGGCTATCCATTTCCAGTAGAATGCCGCGGACTCCATATCCACGGGCGCAACTTGAATGTCGACCATAGCAGACAATATTGGCCTGGTTAGTCAGCGGATCCGTGCTGCGGCCCAGGCCGTGCAACGTGATGAATCGAGCGTGCATTTGCTGGCGGTCAGCAAGACCAAGCCCGCGCAAGCCGTGCGCGAAGCCTATGCCGCCGGGATGCGCGACTTCGGCGAGAACTACTTGCAGGAAGCCCTCGGCAAACAAGCCGAATTAACCGACCTGCCCTTGAGTTGGCACTTCATCGGCCCCATTCAATCGAACAAGACGCGCGCTATCGCCGAGAACTTCGCTTGGGTGCATTCCGTGGACCGCCTGAAAATCGCCCAACGCCTGTCCGAGCAACGCCCGGCCGACCTGCCGCCGCTCAATATCTGCATTCAGGTCAATGTCAGTGGCGAAGCCAGCAAGTCCGGCTGTACACCCGCCGATTTGCCAGCACTGGCCGAGGCGATCCAGGCCCTGCCGCGCTTGAAGCTGCGGGGCCTGATGGCGATCCCCGAGCCCACCGACGACCGTGCACAGCAAGATGCGGCGTTTGCGAGGGTGCGTGACTTGCAAGCGAGCCTGAACCTGGGGCTCGACACACTCTCCATGGGCATGAGCCATGACCTTGAGTCGGCCATTGCCCAAGGGGCCACGTGGGTGCGGATCGGTACCGCCCTGTTTGGTGCCCGCGACTACGGCCAGCCATGAAATGGCTGACTTCCATCTGAGTAAGGACCTGTCATGAGCAGCACGCGTATAGCCTTTATCGGCGCCGGTAACATGGCGGCCAGCCTGATCGGCGGCCTGCGGGCCAAGGGCCTGGAAGCTTCGCAGATTCGTGCCAGCGATCCGGGTGCCGAAACCCGCGCCCGGGTGAGCGCCGAGCACGGTATCGAAACCTTCGCCGACAACGCCGAGGCCATCCAGGGCGTCGATGTGATCGTGCTGGCAGTCAAGCCACAGGCCATGAAGGCCGTGTGCGAAGCGCTGCGCCCAAGCCTGGCACCGCAGCAACTGGTGGTGTCGATTGCCGCCGGCATCAATTGCGCCAGCATGAA
The DNA here is from genome assembly GCF_016925675.1 of Pseudomonas hygromyciniae. NCBI lineage: Bacteria > Pseudomonadati > Pseudomonadota > Gammaproteobacteria > Pseudomonadales > Pseudomonadaceae > Pseudomonas > Pseudomonas hygromyciniae. The sequence goes on from NZ_CP070506.1 coordinate 5,657,744, forward strand.
CAACTGGCTCGGCGCCCAGCCCATCGTGCGTTGCATGCCCAATACGCCTTCACTGCTGCGCCAAGGCGTGAGCGGCCTATACGCCACCACCCAAGTGAGCGCCGAGCAACGTGAGCAGGCCCAGGAGCTGTTGTCGGCCGTGGGCGTGGCCCTGTGGCTGGACGAAGAACAGCAACTGGACGCCGTCACGGCAGTGTCCGGCAGTGGCCCGGCGTATTTCTTCCTGCTGGTCGAAGCCATGACCGCCGCTGGCGTGAAGCTGGGCCTACCACGGGAAATCGCCGAGCAACTGACTCAGCAAACCGCCCTCGGCGCCGCGCATATGGTGGTGTCCAGCGATGTGGACGCAGCCGAGTTGCGGCGTCGCGTGACCTCGCCCAATGGCACCACACAAGCTGCCATCGAATCGTTCCAGGCTGGGGGCTTTGAAGCCCTGGTCGAAAAAGCACTGGGTGCCGCCGCGCACCGCTCGGCCGAACTGGCCGAACAACTGGGTCAATAAGGAGCCAATATGATTGGTTTGAACACCGCAGCCGTCTACGTGCTGCAAACCCTCGGCAGCCTGTATCTGCTGATCGTGCTGTTGCGTTTTGTCCTGCAACTGGTACGCGCCAACTTCTACAACCCGCTCTGCCAATTCGCCGTGAAGGCCACCCAGCCGCTGCTCAAGCCGTTGCGCCGGGTGATCCCGAGCCTGTTCGGCCTGGACATGTCGTCGCTGGTGCTGGCGATCCTGGTGCAACTGGCGCTGATGGCCCTGACGCTGCTGCTGACCTACGGCACCATGGGCAACTTCCTGCAACTGCTGGTCTGGGCCGTGATCGGCGTAACCGCGCTGTTCCTGAAGATTTTCTTCTTCGCCCTGATCATCAGCGTCATCCTGTCCTGGGTCGCACCGGGCAGCCATAACCCTGGCGCCGAACTGGTCAACCAGATCTGCGAGCCGGCCCTGGCGCCGTTCCGCAAGATCCTGCCGAACCTCGGCGGCCTGGATATCTCGCCGATCCTCGCGTTCATGGTGCTCAAGCTCCTGGACATGCTGGTGATCAACAACCTGGCGGCGATGACCATGATGCCGGACATCCTGCGCCTGCTGATCTGACCGGCCCGCACCTGGTATAGATATCTGTGGGAGCTGGCTTGCCAGCTCCCACTTTTTTGTAACTGTGTCTTGAAGTGAATCCATGCAGGCCTTTGCTTGCCGCTAGCCCCCCCGCTCTTTAGACTTACGCCTCATTTAAACGAGAGCAGGGTCGATGCCAGCTGCCTTCCCCCCCGATTCTGTTGGACTGGTCGTGCCCCAAGTGGCGCATTTCAGCGAACCCCTGGCCCTGGCCTGCGGTCGATCGCTGCCGGCCTATGACCTGATCTATGAAACCTACGGCGAGTTGAACGCCACGGCCAGCAATGCCGTGCTGATCTGTCACGCCCTGTCCGGCCATCACCATGCCGCCGGTTACCACAGCGCCGACGAGCGCAAGCCCGGCTGGTGGGACAGTTGCATCGGCCCCGGCAAGCCCATCGACACCAACAAGTTCTTTGTGGTCAGCCTGAACAACCTCGGCGGTTGCAATGGTTCCACCGGCCCCAGCAGCCTCAACCCGGAAACCGGCAAGCCGTTCGGTGCCGACTTCCCGGTACTGACCGTGGAAGACTGGGTGCACAGCCAGGCGCGCCTGGCCGACCTGCTGGGCATCCAGCAATGGGCCGCCGTGATCGGTGGCAGCCTGGGCGGCATGCAGGCCCTGCAATGGACCATCACCTACCCGGATCGCGTGCGCCATTGCCTGGCCATCGCCTCGGCCCCCAAGTTATCGGCGCAGAACATCGCCTTCAACGAAGTGGCGCGCCAGGCAATCCTCACCGACCCCGAGTTCCACGGTGGTTCGTTCCAGGAAGCCGGGGTGATCCCCAAGCGCGGCTTGATGCTGGCGCGGATGGTCGGGCATATCACCTACCTGTCCGATGACTCCATGGGCGAGAAATTCGGCCGCGGGCTCAAGAGCGAGAAGCTCAACTACGACTTCCACAGCGTCGAATTCCAGGTTGAAAGCTACCTGCGTTACCAGGGCGAGGAGTTCTCCGGGCGTTTTGACGCCAACACCTACCTGCTGATGACCAAGGCCCTGGACTACTTCGACCCGGCGGCAAACTTTGATGACGACCTGGCGAAGACCTTCGAGGGTGCCAGCGCCAAGTTCTGCGTGATGTCGTTCACCACCGACTGGCGCTTCTCCCCGGCCCGCTCGCGGGAACTGGTGGATGCGCTGATGGCCGCCCGCAAAGACGTGTGCTACCTGGAGATCGATGCACCGCAAGGCCACGACGCCTTCCTGATCCCGATCCCGCGCTACCTGCAGGCGTTCAGCAACTACATGAACCGCATTACATTGTGAGAAAGCCATGAGAGCCGACCTGGAAATCATCCAAGACTGGATCCCCGCCGGCAGCCGCGTGCTCGACCTGGGTTGCGGCGATGGCGAACTGCTGAGCTGGCTGCGCGACAACAAGCAAGTCACCGGCTATGGCCTGGAAAACGACCCGGACAACATCGCGCAGTGCGTGGCCAAGGGCATCAACGTGATCGAGCAGGACCTGGACAAGGGCCTGGGCAACTTTGCCAGCAACAGCTTCGATATCGTGGTGATGACCCAGGCCCTGCAGGCCGTGCACTACCCGGACCGGATCCTCGACGAGATGTTGCGCGTCGGCCGCCAATGCATCATCACGTTCCCCAACTTCGGCCACTGGCGCTGCCGCTGGTACCTAGCCACCAAGGGCCGGATGCCAGTATCGGACTTCCTGCCGTACACCTGGTACAACACGCCGAACATTCACTTCTGCACCTTCGAAGATTTCGAGGCGTTGTGCAGTGGGCGTGAAGCCAAGGTCATCAACCGCCTTGCCGTCGATCAACAGCATCGCCACGGCTGGGCGAGTAAGCTATGGCCTAATCTTTTGGGTGAAATCGGAATTTACCGGGTCAGCAGTCCTGGCCTGACCGATCATCAGATTGCCGTCTAACCATTTTCGAGGAGGACGATCATGAGTCGCCTGGCTATTTTTCTACTCACCGCGTGCCTGGGTGCCAGCGCCATGGCCGCCGGCCCTATCGACAGTAACCGGCAGAAGGCGTTTGGTGATATCACCGTGCACTACAGCACCTTCACCTCCAGCTTCCTGCAACCCGAGACGGCCCAGGCCGTGGGCGTGGTGCGCAGCAAGAACAAGGGCATGATCAATGTCTCGGTGATCAAGGGCGTGGAGCCTGTGGCGGCGCAAGTGACCGGCACGATCAAGGACTTGACCGGCAAGAGTGAAAGGCTGAACTTCAAGCAGATCACCGAAAAAGGCGCGATCTACTACCTCGCCCCCTACTCGGTGCCGCAGCAGGAATTCCGCACCTTTACCATCAATGTTGAAACCGGCGGCAAGGCCCACGGTTTCAGTTTCACCCAAGAACTGTTCCCGGCCGAATAATGAACCTGACACAACTCGTACTGGCCAGCCATAACGCCGGCAAACTCAAGGAACTGCAAGCCATGCTCGGCGAATCGGTGCAATTGCGCTCGATTGGCGAGTTCAGCCAGGTGGAACCTGAAGAAACCGGCCTGTCGTTCGTCGAAAACGCCATCCTCAAGGCCCGCAATGCCGCGCGCATTTCCGGCCTGCCGGCACTGGCCGACGATTCTGGCCTGGCCGTGGACTTCCTCGGCGGCGCCCCTGGCATCTATTCGGCGCGGTATGCCGACGGCAAAGGCGACGCGGCGAACAATGCCAAGTTGCTGGACGCGCTCAAGGATGTACCGGACGCGATGCGTGGCGCGCAGTTCGTCTGCGTGCTGGCCCTGGTGCGGCATGCCGACGACCCGCTGCCGATTCTTTGCGAAGGCCTGTGGCACGGGCGCATCCTGCATGCGGCCAGTGGCGAGCACGGGTTTGGCTATGACCCGCTGTTCTGGGTACCGGAGCGCAATGTCTCCAGCGCCGAACTGAGCCCCGCCGACAAGAACCAGATCAGCCACCGCGCCCGCGCAATGGATTTGCTGCGCCAGCGTCTGGGCTTGAAATGACCCACGACACCCCGGCGCTGCCGCTGATTCACGGTGGCGCGCAAACACCTCGGGCGGCCCTGCCCGTGCTGCCGCCCCTGGCGCTGTACATCCACATCCCGTGGTGCGTGCGCAAATGCCCCTATTGCGACTTCAACTCCCACACCGCCAGCAAGGTGCTGCCGGAACAAGAGTATGTCGATGCGTTGCTGGCGGACCTGGATCAGGATCTGCACGCGGTGTATGGCCGCGAGTTGAGCTCGATCTTCTTTGGCGGCGGCACGCCCAGCCTGTTCAGTGCTGCGGCGCTGGGCCGATTGCTGGAGGGCGTGGAGCAACGCATCCCGTTTGCCGGCGACATCGAGATCACCCTGGAAGCCAACCCCGGCACCTTCGAGCAAGAAAAGTTCGTCGCCTACCGCAAGCTGGGGATCAATCGCCTGTCCATCGGCATCCAGAGCTTCCAGCAGGAAAAACTCAAGGCCCTGGGCCGTATCCACAACGGCGACGAAGCCGTACGCGCCGCCGGCATGGCGCGCCAGGCCGGGTTCGATAACTTCAACCTGGACCTGATGCACGGCTTACCCGATCAATCCCTGGACGATGCCTTGAGCGACCTGCGCCAGGCCATCGCCCTCAAGCCGACCCACCTGTCGTGGTACCAACTGACCCTGGAACCCAACACGGTGTTCTGGAACCAGCCGCCGGTGCTGCCGGAAGACGACACCCTGTGGGATATCCAGGAAGCCGGCCAGGCCCTGCTCGCCGAGCACGGTTACGCCCAGTATGAAGTCTCGGCCTACGCCCAACCGGGACGACCTGCACGGCACAACCTCAATTACTGGAGCTTTGGCGACTTTATCGGCATCGGCGCCGGCGCCCACGGCAAGCTCAGTCATCCAGATGGGCGCATTGTGCGCACCTGGAAAACCCGTGCACCAAAGGACTACCTCAACCCGGCAAAAAACTTCCAGGCCGGAATGAAAGAGCTGACCAATGAAGAGCTGCCTTTCGAGTTCTTGATGAATGCCCTGCGCCTGACTGACGGTGTTGAAGCCAGGCTTTATGCCGAGCGCACTGGCCTGGACCTGGCCAGCCTGGATGAGGCCCGTCGCGAGGCAGAACAAAGTGGCTTATTGCAGGTCGAACCGTCACGCCTGGCGGCCACGGACCGTGGTCAACTCTTTCTCAATGACCTGCTGCAGAAGTTTTTGAGCTGATCGCTCTAAGGAAATCGAATGGATCTGGTACTCGACCTGCTTGCCACCGTATCCCGCTGGAGCCGTAGCAACCTGTCGGAAATCTCCCTGGCACTGGTAGGCTGCCTATTGGTGCTGTTTGGCGCCGATATCAAGGGCTGGGTCGAAGCGCGCCTGGGCAATATCGCCGGCGCCTTGCGCGTACCGTTGATGGCCCTGCTGTGCATGATCGGCAGTGGTGCCGCGCTGATCTACGCCACACCGTGGATTGTGCGGGGGTTGAGCCAGTTCAATAACTACAGCTTGGCGCCGGTGTTGCTGGTGGTCCTGGTGTTGATTGGCGTGGTTGCCGACCGCCGCTGACTAAAAGCCCAACACCAAAAAACTGTAGGAGCGAGCTTGCTCGCGAAGAACGTTAACGATAACGCCGAGCTATCAGGTAGCCCGCATCGCCTGTCCGTTTTTCGCGAGCAAGCTCGCTCCTACAGTTGATCGCATTTCAGTCTTCTAGCTGATCAAGCCAGCTTTTCGAACTTCAAATCCCATGCCCCAACCGCTCGCCAGGGCGTTCGAACTTGGCGCTCGGCCGGGACTGACTAAAAGCCCAACACCACAAAACTGTAGGAGCGAGCTTGCTCGCGAAGAACGTTAACGATAACGCCGAGCTATCAGGTAGCCCGCGTCACCTGTCCGTTTTTCGCAAGCAAGCTCGCTCCTACAGTTGATCGCATTTCAGTCTTCTCGCTGATCAAGCCAGCTTTTCGAACTTCAAATCCCAAACCCCATGCCCCAACCGCTCGCCACGGCGTTCGAACTTGGTGATCGGGCGTTCGGCCGGGCGTGGTACGCACTGACCATCTTCGGCCAGGTTGCGGTAGCCAGGGGCGACGTTCATCACTTCCAGCATGTACTCGGCGTAAGGTTCCCAGTCGGTGGCCATGTGCAGGATGCCGCCCACTTTCAGCTTGCTGCGTACCAGCTCCGCGAAGGAGGCCTGGACGATGCGGCGCTTGTGGTGGCGGCTCTTGTGCCATGGATCCGGGAAAAATAGCATCAGGCGGTCGAGGCTGTTATCGGCAATGCACCGGTTGAGCACTTCGATCGCGTCGCAGTCATAGACCCGCAGATTTTTCAGGCCCTGGGTCAGCACGCCGTTGAGCAATGCGCCCACGCCCGGACGGTGGACTTCCACGCCGATGAAATCTTGCTCGGGCGACGCTGCGGCCATTTCCAACAGGGAATGGCCCATGCCGAAGCCGATTTCCAGGGAGCGCGGGGCCGAACGGCCAAACACCTGGTCGAAGTCCACCGGCGCATCAGCCAGGGGCAGGACGAACAACGGCGTGCCCTGGTCCAGGCCCTTTTGCTGGCCTTCAGTCATGCGCCCGGCACGCATCACAAAGCTTTTGATGCGGCGGTGCTTGGACTCGTCGCCTTCTTCCACGGGGTTCGGCGTTTCGTTTGATTCAGTCATCAATGGCTCTTACTTGATCAGACCATCCAGCGGCGAGGAGGCGCTGGCGTAAAGTTTTTTCGGCATACGCCCGGCGAGATACGCCAGGCGGCCGGCGACAATCGCGTGTTTCATGGCTTCGGCCATCATGATCGGCTGCTGCGCGTTGGCGATAGCCGAGTTCATCAGCACCGCCTCGCAGCCCAACTCCATGGCGATAGTGGCATCGGACGCGGTGCCGACACCGGCATCCACCAACACCGGGATCTTGGCTTCTTCGAGGATGATCTGCAGGTTGTACGGGTTGCAGATCCCCAGGCCAGTGCCGATCAGGCCGGCCAGCGGCATGACTGCGATGCAGCCGATTTCGGCCAGTTGGCGGGCGATGATCGGGTCATCGCTGGTGTAGACCATCACGTCGAAACCTTCCTTGACCAAAGTTTCGGCGGCCTTGAGGGTTTCGATCACGTTGGGGAACAGGGTTTTCTGGTCCGCCAGCACTTCCAACTTCACTAGGTTGTGGCCGTCGAGCAACTCACGGGCCAGGCGGCAGGTGCGCACGGCTTCGATGGCATCGTAGCAACCGGCGGTGTTGGGCAGGATGGTGTAGCGGTCCGGCGGCAGGATGTCCAGCAGGTTCGGTTCGCCCGGGTTCTGGCCGATGTTGGTGCGGCGCACGGCCACCGTCACGATTTCAGCGCCCGAGGCTTCGATTGCCAGACGGGTTTCTTCCATGTCGCGGTATTTGCCGGTGCCTACCAGCAAACGCGACTGGTAGGTACGACCGGCCAGGACGAAGGGCTTGTCGCTACGAACGATGCTCATGGGAAATCCTCGAGTTGGGGTGAGGTTCTGCAGAATTCGGGTAGTTGCGCCTAGGCTAGCCGCCGCCGATGGCGTGGACCACTTCAACCTGGTCGCCTTCAGTGAGGGCGGTTTCGGTGTGCTGGCTACGCGGGACGATATCCTGGTTGAGCTCCACTGCGACGCGACGTCCGGTCAGTTCCAGACGGGTCAGCAGGGCCGCGACGGTTTCACCGTCGGGCAGTTCATAGGATTCGCCGTTCAATTGAATGCGCATGCCACGGGCCGCCATCGTTTTAAGGGGCCAGCATTCTAGCCTGATCGTGACCTGAAGGTCAGCTACAAGCGTCAGGCGGTCAGTTGCAGGCGCCAGGCGGCGAGCCCCAGGCACAGCCAGCCAATCAGGAACGCCAGGCCGCCAAACGGGGTGATGATCCCCAGTTTGCCGATGCCGACGGTGGTCAGCAGATACAGGCTGCCGGAGAACAACAGGATCCCGATGCTGAACGACACGCCCGCCCACATCACCAGGCGCCCGGGAATATGCGCGGCCAACAAGGCTACGCCAAACAACGCCAGGGCATGCACCAACTGGTAGGTCACGCCGGTATGGAAAATCGCCAAGTATTCAGCACTCAAGGTTTTTTTCAGACCGTGGGCCGCGAACGCACCCAGGGCCACACCGGTAAAACCGAAAAAGGCAGCCAACATCAGAAAGCCACGCAGCATGAGGAACTCCAGTCAGACTCAAAGGGCCGGGTCTGTATAATGGCCCGCTCAACGGGTTCGGCCAAGCCATCTCTATGCTGCGTGTCCTCTTCAGTCGTTTTCTCAAAGTCGTGAAATGGTTTGTCATCGCCAGCGTTTTGCTGGTGCTGCTGTTTCGTGTCGTCCCGCCACCGTTCACGGCGCTGATGGTCGAGCGCAAGATCGAATCCTGGGTCGACAGCGAGCCTATTGACCTGCAACGCGCCTGGGTGCCGTGGGATGAGATCTCCGACGACCTGAAATTGGCGGTCATGGCCGGCGAAGACCAGCGTTTCCCGCAGCATTGGGGTTTTGACTTTGGCGCGATCCAGGCCGCCCTGCTGCATAACGAGCGCGGCGGCTCGATTCGCGGCGCCAGTACGCTGAGCCAGCAGGTGTCGAAGAACCTGTTCCTGTGGGCCGGCCGCAGTTATCTGCGCAAGGGCCTGGAAGCCTGGTTTACCGGATTGATCGAGATCCTCTGGCCCAAGCAACGGATCCTTGAGGTGTACTTGAACAGCGTGGAGTGGGATGAAGGGGTGTTTGGCGCAGAGGCGGCAGCGCGACACCATTTCGGGGTGAGTGCCAAGGGGCTTTCGCGGCAGCAGGCCAGCTATCTGGCGGCGGTGCTGCCGAATCCGCGAGTGTGGAGTGCCAGCCATCCAACAGCGTACGTGGCGCGGCGGGCGGCCTGGATTCGTCAGCAGATGGGGCAGTTGGGTGGCACGGGTTACTTGAATGAGCTGAACAATACGCGAAAGGCGCCGTGGTCCAACTGATACAGGACGCGACACAAACAAAAATGCCCCGATCTTTCGATCGGGGCATTTTTTTGGCCGTTCGCTGCGTGTTAGGCGGCGATCGACAATTTAAGCTTATTCATCGCGCTCTTCTCAAGCTGACGAATCCGCTCGGCCGACACGTTGTACTTTTGCGCCAGGTCGTGCAGCGTGGCTTTTTCTTCTGCCAGCCAGCGCTGGTAGAGGATGTCACGGCTCCGGTCGTCCAGCACTTCCAGTGCTTCGTGCAGGTTGTGGTTGGAGTTGTCGCTCCAATCGGCATCTTCCAGTTGACGCGCCGGGTCGTACCGGTGGTCTTCCAGGTAGTTGGCCGGCGATTGGAAAGCGCTGTCGTCGTCCGCTTCGGCGGCCGGGTCGAAGGCCATGTCATGGCCGGTCAGGCGACTTTCCATCTCGCGCACTTCCCGAGGCTCCACACCGAGGCTTTCGGCCACACGGTGGACTTCCTCGTTGTTGAGCCACGCCAGGCGTTTCTTCTGGCTGCGCAGGTTGAAGAACAGTTTGCGCTGGGCCTTGGTGGTCGCCACTTTCACAATGCGCCAGTTGCGCAGGATGAACTCGTGGATTTCCGCCTTGATCCAGTGCACGGCGAACGACACCAGGCGCACACCCATTTCCGGGTTGAAGCGTTTTACAGCCTTCATCAGCCCGACGTTGCCTTCCTGGATCAGGTCAGCCTGGGCCAGGCCGTAGCCGCTATAGCTACGGGCGATATGTACGACAAAACGCAGGTGGGCGAGCACCATCTGCCGAGCCGCCCCCAAATCCTGCTCATAGTAGAGACTCTCGGCCAGTTCACGCTCCTGCTCGGGCGTCAGCAAAGGAATGCTGTTGACCGTGTGCACATAGGCTTCCAGGTTCGCGCCTGGGACCAGAGCATAAGCAGGTTGCAAAGAAGTGGTCATACGAAAAAACCTCCGACTCACATAACTCGTGCAGTTCAGCACTGCGAAAATTGACCGGAAACCGTAGGACAAGTTCCCTATAAACGCTGAAAGGTCAATACAAGCAAAAAGACACTATTTCGGCGCCAGCTCCCTGAGATGGCGTGCGACTGCGATCCATGCACCGATATAACCCAACAACACCGCGCCAAGCAAGAGTGATAGACCATCGGCAGCAGGTACGCCAGCCAGGGCAAAGTCACTGCCATACAAACCGGCCAGGCCGACTACCGCGTCGTTCAGCCAATCCAGGCCAAACGCCAATACGCCCCAGGACAGAATCCCGGCACCGAAGCCATAAAGCGCACCCATGTACAGAAAAGGACGACGCACATAGCTGTCTGTGCCGCCGACCAGTTTAATCACTTCTATCTCGGTGCGACGGTTTTCAATATGAAGACGAATGGTATTGCCTATCACCAAAAGTAATGCAGAAACCAGCAACACCGTCAGGCCGAAGACAAACCGGTCGCCCAGCTTGAGAATCGCCGCCAGACGCTCGACCCAGACTAAATCAAGCTGCGCCTGTTGTACCTTGGGCAGTTCAGCCAATTTTTGTCTTAATGCTTCAAGGGCCGTCTTGTCGATTTCATTTGGCGTCACCAGCACCACGCCCGGCAACGGGTTCTGCGGCAGCTCCTTGAGCGCCTCGCCCAGGCCCGATTGCTGCTGGAATTCTTCCAGGGCCTGGTCACGGCTGATGTACTCGGCATCCGCCACGCCCGGCAGGTTCTTGATCTGCTCGCGCAAGGCCTCGCCTTCTGTGGCGCTGGCATCCAGTTGCAGGTACAGGGAAATCTGCGCCGCGCGCTGCCAGGAGCCGCCAAGGCGCTCGACATTATTAAGCAGCAACGACAACCCCATCGGCAGGCTCAACGCCACAGCCATGACCAGGCAGGTAAAGAAGCTGCCAATCGGCTGTTTGCCCAAGCGGCGCAGGCTATCCACCAGGCTGGCGCGATGGCTTTCGATCCAGGCGTGCAGCAGGGTGCTGAAATCGGGACCGTCATCTTCGTCGCGTTTCTTTTTCTGCGGCTGCGGATCGGCCGCTTTCGGCGCGACGCGCTCGGAGACTTTAGGGCTGCGTGTGGCACTCATACGCCGGCCTCCCCGTCACCAATCAGGCGACCGCGCTGCAGGGTCAACATGCGATGGCGCATGCGCGCGATCAATGCCAGGTCGTGACTGGCAATCAGCACGCTGGTGCCCAGGCGGTTGATGTCTTCAAAAACCCCCATGATCTCTGCGGCCAGGCGCGGGTCGAGGTTACCGGTGGGTTCGTCCGCCAGCAGCAAGGCCGGGCGGTGGACAATGGCGCGGGCAATGCCGACGCGCTGTTGCTGGCCGGTGGACAGGTCGCCGGGGTACAAATCGGTCTTGTCCGACAGCGCCACGCGCTCCAGGGCCGAATCCACACGCTTGACGATTTCGGCCTTGGACAGGCCGAGAATCTGCAATGGCAAGGCGATGTTGTTGAACACCGTGCGATCGAACAGCAACTGGTGGTTCTGGAACACCACGCCGATCTGCCGACGCAGGAACGGGATCTGTGCATTGCTGATGGTGGCTAGGTCCTGGCCGGCCAGCAGCAGTTTGCCGGTGGTGGGGCGCTCCATGGCCAACAACAGGCGCAGCAAGGTACTTTTGCCGGCGCCGGAATGCCCGGTGACAAACAAGAACTCGCCACGGCGCACCCGGAAGCTCAGCTCATGCAAGCCGACATGCCCGTTGGCGTACCGCTTGCCCACCTGTTCAAAACGAATCATGAACGCTCCCGCTCGGCAAACAGCGCCTGGACAAAGGGTTCGGCCTCAAACGTGCGCAGGTCATCAATACCTTCGCCGACACCGATATAACGAATCGGCAACCCGAATTGTTTAGCCAGGGCGAAAATAACCCCGCCCTTGGCCGTGCCATCGAGCTTAGTCAATGCCAGGCCGGTCAGCTGTACCGTCTGGTTGAATTGCTTGGCCTGGCTGATCGCGTTCTGCCCGGTACCGGCGTCCAGCACCAACAGCACCTCGTGCGGCGCATCGGCGTCGAGCTTGCCCATCACCCGGCGGACTTTCTTCAACTCTTCCATCAGATTGTCTTTGGTATGCAGGCGACCGGCGGTATCGGCGATCAGCACATCGATGTTACGGGCCTTGGCGGCCTGCACGGCATCGAAGATCACCGAGGCGGAGTCGGCGCCGGTGTGCTGGGCGATGACCGGGATCTTGTTGCGTTCGCCCCACACCTGCAATTGCTCCACCGCAGCGGCGCGGAAGGTGTCACCGGCGGCGAGCATGACTTTCTTGCCTTCCAGTTGCAGCTTCTTCGCCAGCTTGCCGATGGTGGTGGTCTTGCCGGCGCCGTTGACGCCTACCACCAGGATCACGAAAGGCTTTTTCTCGGTAATCACCAGCGGTGCTTCCACCGGCTTGAGCATGGCGGCCAGTTCGGCCTGCAATGACTTGTAAAGCGCGTCGGCGTCAGTGAGCTGCTTGCGCGCCACCTTCTGGGTCAGGCTCTGGATGATCACGGCGGTGGCTTCGACGCCCACGTCAGCGGTCAGCAGACGGGTCTCGATGTCTTCGAGCAACTCGTCGTCGATGATTTTCTTGCCGAGGAACAGGCTCGCCATGCCCTCGCCAATGCTGGCGCTGGTTTTGCTCAGGCCTTGCTTGAGGCGGGCGAAGAAGCCGGTCTTGCTGGCCTCGGCAGGCGCATGGACAGGCGCAGGTACTGCGACAGTCTCGATGACTGCGGGCGCAGCAGCGACTACCACTGCAGCGGGTTCGACTATCAGCGGGGCCGGCTCAGCGACGACGGGTAGCGGCTCGACAGGCTCGACAATGGCAGGAATCGGCGGCGCTGCATGTTCGGCCTGCACATCCTCCACCAACGCAACGGGCTCTTCAGCCACCGGCAATGACGGCCATGGCTTATGCTCTGGCTCTGGCTCTGGCTCTGGCTCTGGCGCAGCCTCCACCACCGGCTGCAAGACCGGCTCGGCCATCGGCAACACCACCGGCGCCTCGACAACAGGCTCAGCCCCCGGCTCAATCGCAGGTTCCGCCTGCAGAACAGGCTCGGGCACAGGCTCAGGTTGGACTTGCGGCTGTTCGACGACGGTTTCCTGCGGCTTTTTGCGCAGCCATCCGAACAGGCCTTTTTTCTCGCCAGCCGCAGCTGGGCTCTTCTTGTCGTCGTTGGAACCAAACATGGAGGACGGCTATCTCACGGTAGCGACGCGCCTAGGTGGCGCCTCGGTAAATAATATTCGATGCGCAACAGACTGTTTTTTAGCCAGCTTGTTCATGCGCAGCATTTTGTGAGGCGTGAATACAGCCTCAACAAATCGATTCAATATAGGACTGAAGCGATAAAATCGGCGAAAAGCGGATTAAAACCGGGGAAACCCACCGATAACTCCATCTTTACGACGACTGGATCCGAAACGATATGACAGCCGCAGTGGCCGCCGCTAATACGGATCAGTATCCTAGCACCTCCTCGCCCGCCGACGCTAAGACCAAGCGGGCAGCCCAACAGGTTTAAAAACGAATGAATGCTCTAGCCCGCCGCGCCGCAGGCCTGCTGCTCAGCACAGTTTGTCTGCCCCTTTCAGCCTTGGCTGCCGACCCACAACCCACCCATGAATTCACCCTGGACAACGGCCTCAAGGTCGTCGTGCGCGAAGACCATCGCGCCCCGGTGGTGGTCTCGCAGGTCTGGTACAAGGTCGGCTCCAGCTATGAAACCCCTGGCCAGACCGGTTTGTCCCACGCCCTGGAACATATGATGTTCAAGGGCAGCTCCAAGACCGGCCCCGGCGAAGCCTCGCTGATCCTGCGCGACCTGGGCGCCGAAGAAAACGCCTTCACCAGCGACGACTACACCGCCTACTACCAAGTACTGGCCCGCGACCGCCTGGGCGTTGCCCTGGAGCTGGAAGCCGACCGCATGGCCACCCTGCGCCTGCCGGCCGACGAATTCAGCCGCGAGATCGAAGTCATCAAGGAGGAGCGCCGCCTGCGCACCGATGACAACCCGCTGTCCAAGGCCTTTGAACGTTTCAAGGCGATGGCCTACCCGGCTAGCGGCTACCACACGCCGACCATCGGCTGGATGGCCGACCTGGACCGCATGAAGGTCGAGGAACTGCGCCACTGGTACCAATCCTGGTACGTGCCAAACAACGCCACGCTGGTAGTGGTCGGCGACGTGACCCCGGATGAGGTGAAAACCCTGGCCCAGCGTTACTTCGGCCCGATCCCCAAGCGCGACGTGCCACCGGCGAAAAAGCCCCTGGAGCTGGCCGAGCCGGGCGAGCGCCTGCTGACCCTGCATGTTCAGACCCAATTGCCGAGCGTCATCCTGGGCTTTAACGTCCCGGGCCTGGCCACCGCCGAAGACAAACGCTCGGTCAACGCCCTGCGCCTGATCTCGGCGCTGCTCGATGGCGGCTACAGCGCGCGCATCCCGAGCCAGCTGGAACGCGGTGAAGAACTGGTGTCCGCGGCCTCGACCAACTACGACGCCTATACCCGTGGCGACAGCCTGTTCACCTTGAGCGCCACGCCCAACCAGCAGAAGAAGAAAACCGTGGCCCAGGCCGAAGCCGGGCTCTGGCGCCTGCTGGACGAACTCAAGGCCAAGCCACCGACCGCCGAGGAGCTGGAACGCATCCGCGCCCAGGTCATTGCCGGCGTGGTCTACGAGCGCGACTCCATCACCAGCCAGGCCACGGCCATTGGCTCCCTGGAAACGGTCGGCCTGTCGTGGAAGCTGATGGACACCGAGCTTGCCGAGCTGCAAAGCGTGACACCCGAGGACATCCAGAAGGCCGCGCGCACGTATTTCACCCGCGAACGCCTGAGTATCGCCCATGTCCTGCCCGAGGAGACCACTCATGAGTGATCGCAAAAACAACCGCCTGGTACTGCCCGGCCTGATCGTCGTGACCCTGGTGGCGGCAGTCGCGGTGTATATCGGTCGCCCGGACGACTCCGTTGCGAGCCCGGCACTGGAGCAGGCCAAGTCCAGCAAGACCCTGCAATCCCTGGCAGAGCTGGACGGAAAGAACCCAACCAACCGCCAGCTCAACGTGCAGACCTGGAATACCGCCGAAGGCGCCAAGGTGCTGTTCGTCGAGGCCCACGAACTGCCGATGTTCGACATGCGCATCCTGTTCGCCGCTGGCAGCAGCCAGGACGGCAACACGCCAGGCCTGGCCCTGCTGACCAACGCCATGCTCAACGAAGGCGTGCCGGGCAAGGACGTGGGGCAGATTGCCGCCGGTTTTGAAGGCCTGGGTGCCGATTTCAGCAACGGCGCCTACCGCGATATGGCGCTGGTCTCGCTGCGCAGCCTCAGTGCCGCCGACAAGCGCGACGCCGCCCTCACGCTGTTTGACCAGGTGATCGGCCAGCCGACCTTCCCTGCCGACTCCCTGGCGCGGATCAAGAACCAGCTGCTAGCCGGCTTCGAGTACCAGAAGCAGAACCCGGGCAAGCTGGCGAGTATCGAGCTGTTCAAGCGCCTGTACGGCGACCATCCCTATGCGCACCCGAGCGAAGGCACGCCTGAGAGCGTTCCGGCTATTACCCAGGCTCAGTTGAAGGCATTCCATGCCAAGGCCTATGCCGCTGGCAACGCGGTGATCGCGATGGTCGGCGACCTGTCCCGGGCCGACGCCGAGGCCATGGCGGCCAAGGTGTCCGCATCGCTGCCCAAGGGCCCGGCACTGGCGAAGATCGCCGAACCGACCGAGCCCAAGGCTGGCCTGGGGCATATCGAGTTTCCATCCAAGCAGACGCACCTGCTGTTCGCACAACTGGGCATCAACCGCGCCGACCCGGACTACGCCGCCCTGTCCCTGGGCAACCAGATCCTTGGCGGCGGTGGCTTTGGTACCCGCTTGATGAGCGAAGTACGTGAGAAGCGTGGCCTGACCTATGGCGTCTATTCGGGCTTCTCGCCGATGCAGGTGCGTGGCCCATTCATGATCAACCTGCAGACCCGCGCCGAAATGAGCGGTGGCACCTTGCGCCTGGTGGAGCAAGTGCTGGCCGACTACCTCAAGACCGGGCCAACGCAAAAAGAACTGGATGACGCCAAGCGCGAACTGGCCGGCAGCTTCCCGCTGTCTACCGCGAGCAACGCCGATATCGTCGGGCAACTGGGCGCCATGGGTTTCTACAACCTGCCGCTCAATTACCTGGAAGATTTCATGAAGCAATCCCAGGCCCTGACCGTAGAGCAGGTCAAGGCCGCCATGAACAAACACTTGAGCAGCGATAAAATGGTGATCGTGACCGCTGGTCCCACCACCGCGCAAAAGCCACTACCGCCCCCCACTGATAAACCTGCCGAGCAGCCGCTCGGGGTTCCGGAGCATTAATGGCCAGTCCATCGCGCCCTAAAAAACCTGTCCATAACGTTCATAACGGTGTGGGCCAACTGCGCATCATTGGCGGCCAATGGCGCAGTCGCAAGCTGAGCTTTCCCGATGTGGTGGGCCTACGCCCCACCCCGGATCGAGTCCGCGAGACCTTGTTCAATTGGCTCGCGCCGTACATCGAGGGGGCCAAGGTACTTGACCCGTTTGCTGGCAGTGGCGCGCTGTTCCTCGAGTCCCTGTCCCGTGGCGCCGCCCTGGGCCAGGCCCTGGACGCGAGCAACGTGGCGGTTTCCAGCCTGCGCGAGCACCTGGGCACACTGCGTTGCACCACCGGCCATGTACAGACCGCCGATGCCCTGCGCTACCTGGAAACCCAGCCGGCCAGTGCATTCGATGTGGTGTTCCTCGACCCGCCGTTCAACCAGAACCTGTTGCCAACCGTCTGCGCACTGCTGGAAGAGCGCCAATGGCTGGCCGATGACGCCTGGGTCTACACCGAAAGCGAGACCGCGCCGTCGACCCTGGGCCTGCCCGGCAACTGGCGCCTGCACCGCGAGCAAAAATCCGGGCGGGTGTATTACGCGCTGTGGCAAAGAACGCTGCCGACCGCTTAAATCGTGGCTAGGAGGCTTGCCGGCAAGCCCCCCTCGCCCCCCCCTTAAGAGTTGTGTCGAGACCGTGATCGTGCCGAACCCCGCCAACCGTTTCACCCCCAGCCTTCGGCCTCGGTAACCCCCCACCTGCAAACGTTGTGGGGCCCACTCTGGCGCCCCACCACCCACCTCGATCGCCAGCGCGAGCGCCTGTGGCTGGAAGATGGTGACTTCCTCGACTTCGACTGGCATGGCCCCCACGACCCGCACGCACCACTGGTGCTGGTACTGCATGGCCTGACAGGCTCGTCCAACTCGCCCTACGTCGCCGGCCTGCAAAAAGCCTTGGCCAGCCAAGGCTGGGCCAGCGTCGCCCTGAACTGGCGCGGTTGTTCCGGCGAACCCAACCTGCTAGCCCGCAGTTACCATTCAGGCGCCAGTGAAGACCTGGCGGCCGCTATTGCGCACCTGCGGGCCAAGCGACCGTTGGCGCCACTGTATGCCGTGGGTTACTCCCTGGGTGGCAATGTGCTGCTCAAGCACCTGGGCGAAACCGGTGACAACTCCGGCCTACAGGGAGCTGCGGCGGTGTCGGTGCCGTTTCGCCTGGACCAGTGCGCCGACCGCATCGGCCTGGGGTTTTCACGGGTCTATCAAAAGCATTTCATGCGCGAGATGCTCGACTACATCCGGGTCAAGCAGCGCCAGTTCCTGGCGGACGGACGCGAAGAAGCGCTGAAAACCCTGGCCGAACTGGGCTCGCTGGAGAAAATGCGCACGTTCTGGGATTTTGACGGCCGCGTCACCGCACCGCTGCATGGCTACCTGAGTGCCGAGGACTATTACCGACGGGCGTCGAGTCGTTACTTCCTCGGGGCGATCCGCACGCCGACGCTGATCATCCAGGCGGCGGATGATCCTTTTGTGTTTGCCCACAGCTTGCCCCTGGCCAGCGAACTGTCGGACTGCACCGAGTTTGAACTGCAGGCCAAGGGCGGGCATGTGGGGTTTGTCGACGGCTCGCTGAAGACGCCTGGGTACTACCTGGAGCGGCGGATACCGCAATGGTTACGGGTAAAACACGGTTAATCATGTGGGAGCGGGCTTGCTCGCGAATGCGGCGTTTCAGCTAATAAATTCGCTGGCTGGCACACCGCATTCGCGGGCAATCCCGCTCCTACATTTGATCGCGGATTACCCACTTAATCGCCGGTAGCAATTTCGCGCTGCGGATCAGTGATCCACTCACTCCACGATCCCGCATACAACTTGCCCAACGGATACCCCGCCAGGCTCAGGGCAAACAGGTTGTGGCACGCTGTCACGCCCGAGCCGCAATACGCCACCAACTCATCCGGCGAACGACCTTGCAATTTGCCGGTAAACCGCTGGCGGAGCTGTTCCACCGGCAAAAAGCGCCCGTCACTGCCTAGGTTCTCGTTGAACGCCGCACATTGCGCCCCGGGAATATGCCCGGCAATCGGGTCGATCGGTTCCATTTCGCCGCGAAAGCGCGGCAAGGCACGGGCGTCGATCAGCGTCAGGCCCGGCTGACCCAGGCGTTTTTGCAGGTGTTCGGCATCCAGCAGCAGATGGTTGTCCGGACTGCCGGTAAAGGTGCCGGGCTCGGTGCTCGGCGCATCCAGGCTCAAGGGGAAACCAGCGCTATGCCAGGCCTTCAGCCCGCCGTCGAGGATCGACACGCCGTCGCGCTTGCCCAGCCAGGCCAGCAGCCACCAGGCACGGGCGGCATACGCGCCCGGGCCGTCGTCATACAGCACGATCTCGCTGTCGCCGTTGATGCCCCAGGCCTGCAACTGCTGGACCAGCGCCTGGGGCGCCGGTAGCGGATGGCGACCGGTCACGCCCTTGGTCACCGGCCCGCTGAGGTGGCGCTCCAGGTCCGCATACTGCGCGCCCTCGATGTGCCCCTCGGCGTAGCTGCAACGCCCGTAATCCGGGTCTTCCAGGGCAAAGCGGCAATCGAGGATGACGAGGCCTGCGTGCTTCTGGCGTTCGGCCAGTTGTTGCGGGCTGATCAGTTGCGCAAGCGGCATAACGAACTCCTGGAAATATGTTCGGGAAAGGGCCTACTTCACTTCTTCCAGTGCCTGACTCAACGGCACGTAAAACTCCTTGAACAACGCGTCCACGGCTTCTTTGGCCTGGGGCGTGATAAACCCTGCCTCCAGCACCAGCACCTGGTACACCCCGCGCTTGATTGCCTCGGCACTCAGGTGCGCGGAGTTCTCGTTGGTGGTGCACAAAAAGCGCACCCAGGAGGTGAGGATAATCCACGCGTTGAGGGTCAAGGCTTCGGTCTGCACCGGGTCCATGTTCAGGATCCCCGCCTCGACAAACCCCCGGTAAATCGCGCCACCCTGGATCAGGCAGCGCTGGGAGAAGCGCCGGTAACCGGTGGCCAGTTCCGGGTCGCTTTCCAGCAGATGCTCAAGATCGCGGTGCAGAAAACGATAGCGCCACATGCCCGCCAGCACCGCCTGCAGGTAGAAGCGCTTGTCCTCGACCACCATGGCGCGCCCCTGGGGCGGGCGCAGGAAACTGTCCACCAATGCTTCGTACTCACGAAACAGCACCGCGATAATCGCCTGCTTGTTCGGGAAGTGGTAGTACAGGTTGCCCGGGGATATTTCCATATGGGCGGCAATATGGTTGGTGCTGATGCTGCGCTCGCCCTGCTGGTTGAACAGCTCCAGGCTGGTTTGCACAATGCGTTCGCTGGTCTTTACTCGTGGTGCCATAGGGGATCGGCTTCTTGAATCCTGATACAAACATCTTACGGTCTATCCTTGCCAGGATAAAACTGCATGTTGCAGCGAAGGCATTTGACAAAATAGAGTAATGACTCTAAAAACGCAGGTATTCCAATAACAATCGGGAACTGCGTCATGTCTGCCAACGTTGCTTACTTGCAAGATTCCCAGGCGCTGGACCAACTCCAGGACCTGTTCGCTGCCCAGCGCCGCGCCTACGCAGCCAACCCGATGCCACCGGCGGCGCAACGCCAGCAGTGGCTCAAGGCCTTGCGCGACCTGCTCAGCGACGAGCGCCAGGCGCTGATCGAGGCCATCAGCAACGATTTCAGCCATCGCAGTGCCGACGAAACCCTGTTCGCCGAGCTGATGCCCAGCCTGCATGGCATCCACTACGCCAGCAAACACCTCAAGGGCTGGATGAAACCGTCGCGCCGCGCTGTAGGTATAGCCTTCCAACCGGCATCTGCCAAAGTGATCTATCAACCCCTGGGGGTCATCGGGGTGATCGTGCCCTGGAACTACCCGCTGTACCTGGCTATCGGCCCGCTGGTCGGTGCGTTGGCGGCAGGTAACCGGGTGATGCTCAAGCTCAGCGAATCCACCCCGGCCACTGGCCAGTTGCTCAAGAACCTGCTGGCGCAAATCTTCCCCGAAGACCTGGTGTGCGTGGTGCTCGGCGAAGCCGAAGTGGGCATGGCGTTTTCCAAACTGCCTTTTGATCACCTGCTGTTCACCGGCGCCACCAGCATCGGCAAGCACGTCATGCGCGCCGCCGCCGAGCACCTGACTCCGGTCACTCTGGAGCTGGGCGGTAAATCCCCGGCGATTGTCTCGGCGGATGTGCCGCTCAAGGATGCCGCCGAACGGATCGCCTTCGGCAAGGCATTGAATGCGGGGCAGACCTGTGTGGCGCCGGACTATGTGCTGGTCCCCGAGGATCGGGTGGATGGCTTCGTCGCGGCCTACACCCAGGCGGTACGCGGGTTTTATCCGACCCTGGCCGATAACCCGGACTACACCGCCATCATCAACGAGCGACAACTCGCCCGGCTCAATGCCTACGTCAAGGACGCCACCGACAAAGGCGCGACCCTTGTGCCGCTCTACGACCAGGGCCAGGCCCGGCGCATGGCCCATAGCCTGCTGCTGAACGTCAGCGATGAAATGACCGTGATGCAGGACGAGATTTTCGGCCCGGTGCTGCCCATCGTGCCCTATCGCGGGATCGACCAAGCCTTCGCCTACATCAACCAGCGCCCTCGCCCACTGGCGCTGTATTACTTCGGCTACAACAAGGCTGAACAGAATCGCGTACTCCACGAAACCCATTCCGGCGGCGTGTGCCTGAACGACACCCTGCTGCATGTGGCCCAGGACGATATGCCTTTTGGCGGCATCGGCCCTTCGGGCATGGGCCACTACCATGGCCATGAAGGTTTCCTCACCTTCAGCAAGGCCAAGGGCGTGCTGATCAAACAACGCCTGAATGCGGCCAAGCTGATTTACCCGCCGTATGGCAAAGCCATCCAGAAACTGATCCAGAAGCTGTTCGTGCGCTAAAACCGTTATCACTGGGACAACAATAAAAATGAACCCTAGCCTGACTGAATCACCTGCGCTGTCGCGGCGCGGCGTCTTGAAAATCGGCCTGTGCGCCAGCGCCTTCCTGGCGACTGCAGGCCTTGGTGCCAGCCTCAGCGGCTGCTCCAGCAGCACCCCCGCCAGCGGCTTTGCCATGCTGCGCAACAGCGACCTGCCGTTTTTGCGCGCGGTGATCCCAGTGTTGCTAGAGGGCGCGGCCAGCGCCGAGGTCGTGGCGGCGGGTATCGAAGACACCCTGAAAAAACTCGATTACAGCCTGCAGCACCTGTCGCCGGAGATGTTCAAGCTGACCCAGCAGTTGTTCGACGTGCTCGGCATGGCCGTCACCCGGGGTCCACTGACTGGCATCTGGGGCAGTTGGGAAAACGCCAGCAGCGAGCAGATCCGCAACTTCCTGCATCGCTGGGAGAACAGTTTCCTCAACCTGCTGCGCATGGGCCAGGGCTCGCTGCTCAAGCTGGTGATCATGGCCTGGTACTTCCGACCCGAGTCCTGGGCCCATTGCGGGTACCCCGGGCCACCGAGGATCTAGCCTGGGTAACCCACATTGATAGCCACTCCGTAGCCAAAACAATAAGAGAACAAGCTGATGCCCGTACCTGATGTGTTCCGCGATGGCATGGCCCGCGGCTGGAAGACCCATAACGGCGCTGCCCTCGACCAGGACCTGACGCTGGAAGCCGATGTCGCAATCATCGGCAGCGGCGCAGGGGGCGGCACTACCGCAGAGATTCTCAGCGCCGCTGGCTACAAGGTGCTGCTGATCGAAGAAGGCCCGCTCAAGACCAGCAGCGATTTCAAGCTGCTGGAAGACGAGGCCTACGCCAGCCTGTATCAGGAAGGCATCGGCCGCATGAGCAAGGACGGCGCCATCACCATCCTGCAGGGCCGCGCCGTGGGCGGCACCACGCTGATCAACTGGACTTCGAGTTTTCGTACACCGGACCCGACCCTGTCCCACTGGGCCAGTGAATACGCGGTCAAAGGCCATAGCAGCGCCGAGATGGCGCCGTGGTTTGAAAAGATGGAGCAACGCCTGGGCATCGCCCCCTGGGCCCTGCCGCCCAACGCCAACAATGACGTGATCCGCAAAGGCTGCGAAAAGCTCGGTTACAGCTGGCACGTGATCCCACGCAACGTGCGCGGCTGTTTCAACCTGGGCTATTGCGGCATGGGCTGCCCGGTCAACGCCAAGCAATCGATGCTGGTGACCACCATTCCTTCGACCCTGGAGCAAGGCGGCGAGCTGCTGTACCTGGCCCGCGCCGAACGCCTGAAGTTCAGCGGCGACACCATCACCAGCCTCGAATGCGTGGCCATGGATGCGCGCTGCGTAGCGCCCACCGGCCGTAAGATCACGGTCAAAGCCAAGCATTACGTACTGGCCGGCGGCGGCATCAACAGCCCGGCACTGCTGATGCGCTCGGACGCACCCGACCCACACTCGCGCCTGGGCAAGCGCACCTTCCTGCATCTGGTGAATTTTTCTGCGGGGTTGTTCGACGAAGTGATCAACCCGTTCTATGGCGCGCCGCAGTCGATTTACTCTGATCACTTCCAGTGGCAGGACGGCACCACCGGCAAAATGTCGTACAAGCTCGAAGCACCGCCCTTACATCCGGCCCTGGCCAGCACCTTGTTCGGCGGTTACGGCACGCAGAACGCCCTGGACATGAGCCAGCTGCCCAAGACTCACGCGATGCTGGCGTTGCTGCGGGATGGCTTCCACCCCGACAGCCAGGGCGGCAGCGTCGGTCTGCGCGGTGATGGCACGCCGGTGCTCGACTATGAGGTCTCGCCCTACGCCTGGGACGGCCTGCGCCGGGCCTTCCACAGCATGGCCGAGATCCAGTTTGCCGCCGGCGCCAAGTCGGTCAAGCCGCTGCACCATGACGCGCGCTACGTCAGCACACTGGCCGAGGCACGCAGCCTGATCGACGGCCTGAACCTGGAACTGCATCGCACCTGCCTGGGGAGCGCCCATGTGATGGGTGGTTGCGCCATGGGTGAAGAACCGAAAAATGCCGTGGCCGACAGCCTTGGGCGGCATCACCAGTTGCGTAACCTGTCGATCCACGATGGCTCATTGTTCCCCACCAGCATCGGCGCCAACCCACAATTGTCGGTGTATGGCCTGACCGCACAACTGGCGACAGCACTGGCCGAGCGTCTGAAAACAGCATGAAAAACCGATTATGCCCCCCTGTAGGAGCGAGCTTGCTCGCGAAGATCGTCAACGATAACGCAGCGCTATCAGACAGCCCGCGGTGCCTATGGGTTCTTCGCGAGCAAGCTCGCTCCTACAGGGGGTTCATAGGGGTATTCGCGGTGTCTATAGTGCTTTCTTCTGAATAAGTTGACTTGGCCGACCGGGATGGCTGCGATACCATCCGGTTCCCCAACGGACTCCGCCAGGACGACGCGATGAACCGAGTGTTGTACCCAGGTACCTTCGACCCGATTACCAAAGGCCATGGCGATCTGGTCGAACGCGCCTCGCGCTTGTTCGACCATGTGATCATCGCGGTCGCTGCCAGCCCCAAGAAAAACCCACTGTTTCCTCTGGAACAGCGTGTGGAGCTGGCCCGCGAGGTCACCAAGCACCTGCCCAACGTTGAAGTGGTGGGCTTTTCGACGCTGCTGGCCCACTTTGCCAAGGAGCAGAATGCCAATGTGTTCCTGCGTGGCCTGCGTGCGGTGTCGGACTTCGAGTATGAATTCCAACTGGCCAACATGAACCGCCAACTGGCGCCGGACGTAGAGAGCCTGTTTCTCACGCCGTCGGAGCGTTATTCGTTCATTTCCTCGACGTTGGTCCGAGAGATTGCGGCGTTGGGCGGTGATATCACCAAGTTCGTACACCCTGCGGTGGCGGATGCGCTGACTCTGCGCTTCAAGAAGTAATGTGGCGAGGGGGCTTGTCCCCCGCTGGGCTGCGAAGCAGCCCCAAAACCAGCGCCTGCAGTCAACCTGGCGTAACTCGGTGGACCTTGTTGGGGCTGCTTCGCAGCCCAGCGGGGGTGCCCCCTCGCCACAAGCAGTCCACTTCAGCCGCAGGTCATGTCCGCTCGCACTGCGGGCGCCAATGCGGCACAATTGCGCGCATTAGTTTTCCAGATGCCTTGGCAGAGTGCCCTGGCAGGAGTTTCCATGTCCCTGATCATCACCGACGATTGCATCAACTGCGACGTCTGCGAGCCCGAGTGCCCGAACGCTGCCATTTCCCAGGGTGAAGAGATCTACGTGATCGACCCCAACCTGTGCACCCAGTGTGTCGGCCACTATGACGAACCCCAATGCCAGCAAGTGTGCCCGGTCGATTGCATTCCGCTGGATGAGGCACACCCTGAGACTGAAGAGCAGTTGATGGAGAAGTACCGGTTGATTACCGGCAAGGCCTGAGACCTTGTGGTGGCTGGGCGGGCCTCATCGCAGGCAAGCCAGCGCGCACATTTGAAGGTGTCCACAAGTCAAAATGTGGGAGCGGGCTTGCCCGCGATAAGGCCAGCCGCAGCGCCCGCGGTCTTCAGCTCTGGCACTTAGGGCAAAACACACTCGCCCGCTGCCCCAGCATCACGTTGCGCAATTCGCTCCCGCAGACCTTGCACGCCTCGCCCCCACGCCCGTAGACAAACAGCTCCTGCTGGAAATACCCCGGCTGCCCGTCGCCGCCAATAAAATCACGCAAGGTCGTACCGCCACGCTCGATAGCGGCCGCGAGGATGCGTTTGATCTCGATCGCCAGCTTCAGGTAACGCCCACGGGAAATGCCCTTGGCTTCCCGGCGCGGATCAATCCCGGCGGCAAACAGCGCCTCGGTCGCGTAGATATTGCCCACGCCCACCACCACCGCGTTGTCCATGATGAACGGCTTGACCGCCATGGAGCGCCCACGGGACAGCTGGAACAGACGCTCGCCGTCAAACAGGTCGGTCAACGGCTCCGGCCCCAGGCGCAGCAGCAACTCATGGTTATGCGGGTCCTGGCTCCAGAGCATCGCGCCAAAGCGCCGGGGGTCGGTGTAGCGCAGGGCCAGGCCCGATTCCAGCTCGATATCCACATGCTCATGCTTGGCCGCCGGCAGACCGACTTCCACCAGGCGCAGATTGCCCGACATACCCAAGTGACTGATCAAGGTGCCGACTTCGGCGTTGATCAGCAGGTACTTGGCCCGCCGCTCCACCAGCACGATGCGCTGCCCGGACAGGCGCACATCCAGGTCTTCGGGGATCGGCCAGCGCAGGCGCCGCTCACGCACCACCACGCGGCTGACCCGCTGGCCTTCCAGGTGCGGCGCAATCCCGCGCCGGGTGGTTTCGACTTCTGGCAGCTCAGGCATATTCGTCTCGCGATAAAAAGGTTAGTGCGCGCCCAGCTCGCGGATCGACAACTTCAAGCTCTCGAAGTCGTAGTCCGACAGGCCCACGTAATCCAGGACCAGATGGCCGATGCTCTCCCACTCATGGTCAACCGTCTGGTTGCCCAGTACCCGATAGGACGCGCAGATATGCTCGGCCATTTTCAGGATCGCCAGCAGGTTTTTCAGCGGGCTGTTGCGCGCCGACTCATCGCTGAAAATCGCCAGGGCGTTATGGTGGTTGGCGATGGCGTTGGTCACATGCTCAGGCAGGCGCCAGGACTTGGCGGTGTAATAACCCACCACCGCGTGGTTGGTATGGAACGCGCGGTTCTCGGTGTCGACCACCCGGCAATCAGGCCCGGCCTTGGCGTAGGAATCTTCCAGCACGCTCATGTAGTCCGGGAACCGCTTGAGCATCAGCGGCACGCCACAATCGTGGAACAGCCCCAGGGCGTACGCTTCGTCCACCGCCTGGGAGCCGGTGCGCTTGGCCAGGGTCAGGCAGGTCATCGCCACATCCTGGGCGGTGTCCCAGAATCGGTTGAGGGTGACGATAGTGTCATCGCTCATCTCGCCCTTGATCGACTGGGCGTTGATCAGGTTGACGATGGAGCGGCTGCCCAGCAGGTTGACCGCGCGCTGGATCGAGGCAATTTTGTTGCTCAGGCCGTAATACGGCGAGTTGACGATTTTCAGCAGCGAGCCGGACAGGCCGGGGTCCTGGGAGATCAACCGCGCAATCACCTCCAGGTCCGGGTCGGGCATGTACTGCTCCATCTGCAAATCCACCATGATTTGCGGTTGAGGCGGCACGCTGATGCCTTGCAGGGCCTGTTGGATCTGTTCGGCGGAAAGCTCTTGGGACATAGGTACATACTCTGGGCTAGGCGGCGATTCTAACCCCGATGGGAACCTGACCGACACCTCAAAAGCCGGATTGGAGACCGAAGCAAAATGTGGGAGCTGGCTTGCCTGCGATGGCATCGCTGCGGTGCGACAGACAGACCGAGTCGCCTGGATCGCAGGCAAGCCAGCTCCCACATGTCCGGCGGCGCGGCCAACAACGACACAACACGCTATACTCCCGCTCTTTTTTCCGGAGCGACGTCATGTCCCTGCCAAGCCTGCGTCTCAAAGCCAACGCCGATCGTCGTTTGCGCAACGGCCACCTGTGGGTCTACAGCAACGAAATCGATGTGGCCGCCACCCCACTCCACGGCTTCCAGGCAGGCGACCAGGCCATCCTCGAAGCCGCCGGCGGCAAGACCCTGGGCATCGTGGCCATGAGCCCGAACAACCTGATCTGCGCGCGCCTGCTGTCGCGCGACATCAAGTTGCCTTTGGACAAGTCGCTGCTGGTGCACCGCCTCAACGTCGCCCTGTCCCTGCGCGACCGCCTGTTCGACAAGCCGTTCTACCGCCTGGTCTACGGCGATTCCGACCTGCTGCCGGGCCTGGTGGTCGACCGTTTCGGCGACATCCTGGTGGTGCAGATCGCCTCGGCGACCATGGAAGCCCATAAAGAAGACGTGATCGCCGCGCTGACCCAAGTGCTCAAGCCCAGCGGCATCCTGTTCAAGAACGATTCTGCCGCACGCGACGCCGAAGGCCTCAACCGCTACGTCGAAACCGTGTTCGGCCTGGTACCGGAGTGGGTTGCGCTGGAAGAAAACGGCGTGAAATTCGAAGCCCCGGTGATCCAGGGCCAGAAGACCGGCTGGTTCTACGACCACCGCATGAACCGCGCACGCCTGGCGCCGTACGCCAAAGGCAAACGCGTCCTCGACCTGTACAGCTACATCGGCGGCTGGGGCGTGCAAGCTGCAACGTTCGGCGCCAGTGAAGTGTTCTGCGTCGACGCCTCGGCCTTCGCCCTCGACGGCGTCGAGCGCAACGCCGCGCTCAACGGCGTCGCGGAGAAAATGACCTGCATCGAAGGCGACGTGTTTGAAGCGTTGAAAGAACTGAAAGCCAGCGAAGAGCGCTTCGACGTGATCGTCGCCGACCCACCGGCCTTCATCAAACGCAAAAAAGACATGAAAAACGGCGAAGGCGCCTACCGCCGCCTCAACGAGCAAGCCATGCGCCTGCTCAGCAAGGACGGCATCCTGGTCAGCGCCTCCTGCTCCATGCACCTGCCGGAAGACGACCTGCAAAACATCCTGCTGACCAGCGCCCGCCACCTGGACCGCAATATCCAGATGCTCGAACGCGGCGGCCAGGGCCCGGACCACCCGGTGCACCCGGCGATTGTCGAGACCCGCTACATCAAGAGCATTACGTGCCGGTTGTTGCCCAATAGCTAAGTAACACAGATCAAAGGTGGGAGCGGGCTTGCCCGCGATAGCGGTGTATCAGTTACAGATTTTTAATCTGTTACACCGCTATCGCAGGCAAGCCAGCTCCCACATTTTTTTGTGCTGTATCAGAAAGATTTTTCCTACCGTCGCAACCCACACGAGCCCAGGAAACTTCCGCCAACGGTTTTGATTGAATTCCACTTTTCGCAGACTAGTATCGGTTTCTGGTTTTACTCCGGAAAACAAAAACAATGTCTGGGTCCACCTTCTCCCGCTTTATCCTCATCACCTGCATTTCCCTGATCAGCTTCTTCCCGATCAATATCCTGCTGCCCTCTTTCCCCGCACTGGCAAACCGCTTCGACACGCCCAGCGCAGATATCGCGCTGTCCATCGGCCTATTCACCCTTGTTTTTTCCATCTCCCAACTGATCGCTGGCCCGCTGTCGGACAAATGGGGGCGCAAGGAAGTGCTGATTGGCTGTATCAGCCTGTCGATCCTCGGTGCCATCGGTTGCGCACTGGCGCCGGATTACCTGAGCTTCCTGCTGTTTCGCAGTGTGCAGGCCATGGGCTGTGGATTTTTCGTGCTGGGCCACGCGCTGGTGGAAGACTTGTTCGACGAACAAGACCGCGCCCGCGTACGCCTGTATTACATGACCCTGAGCGGCTCGTTTGTCGCGCTGTCACCGCTGATCGGCTCCTGGCTGCAAACCACCTTCGACTGGCAAGGGAGCTTTTATGGGTTTGCGCTCATGGCATTGGGCATGTTGATCCATGCGTTTTGCATCCTGCCGCCCAAGGCTACCAGCCCGCACCGCGCGCCCGTCTCGATCCTGGGCACGCTCAAAGCTGTCGCCGCCAATCGCGACTTCCTGCGCTACTGGTGGATCGCCGCCCTGGTGTTTGCCTGCTACTTCGCCTTGATCAGCGTGACACCGCTGATTTTCATGGATGCGTTGAAACTGTCCGAATACCAGTACGCGCTGGTGCTGATGGTGTACGGCGTGGCCTACCTGCTCGGCGGCGTGGCGGCTTCGTACCTGCAAAAACGCATATCGCTATCCCGGCAGATCAATATCGGCCTCGGGTTACTGCTCGTCGCCGGCGTGCTGCTAACGCTGATCGTCAGCGTTGACGCCATCACCACCGTGACCCTGCTCATCCCGATGCTGATCAGTGCACTGGCGGTCACCCTGGTGCGGCCCGCCGCGATTTCCGCAGCGATGCTGTTGTTCTCAAGCAGCGCGGGCACCGCTGCATCAGCGGGGAACAGCATCATGTTCCTCACGGCCGCCATCAGTAGTGCAGCCTTGGCACAAACCGGAACGCATCTGCTGCTGACCATTGCGGTCAGCTTCATCGTGTTCAGCCTCTGGGGCTGGTTGACGAATTTACGGGTCGGGCGCTAACGCTTTCCCCTGTAGGAGCGAGCTTGCTCGCGAAAAACCAACAGGCACCGCAGGCCTCTCGATGGTGCTGCGTTATCGTTGACGTTTTTCGCGAGCAAGCTCGCTCCTACAGGAAGTCGGTGTAGAATCGGCCCTATTCATCGCCAGTCATCCCCCGGCGGGTTTATGAGCTCAAGGCCAATGCGCACGGCGATCCCGTCACGTTTGCGGCAACTTCCGGACACCAGGCCCATTTTTCGGGTGTTCCAGACGTCAATAGAAGCTCACTCCCCTTTGATTCCTGATTAGCCGCCCGGAGTGCTCCATGCCAGATTACCGCTCGAAAACATCCACCCACGGCCGTAACATGGCCGGCGCGCGCGCTCTGTGGCGTGCCACGGGGATGAAAGATGACGACTTCAAGAAGCCGATCATCGCGATTGCCAACTCGTTCACCCAGTTCGTACCGGGCCATGTCCACCTCAAGGACCTGGGCCAACTGGTCGCCCGTGAGATCGAACGCGCTGGCGGCGTGGCCAAAGAGTTCAACACCATTGCCGTGGACGACGGCATCGCCATGGGCCATGACGGCATGCTGTATTCCCTGCCGAGCCGCGAGATCATCGCCGACTCCGTGGAGTACATGGTCAACGCCCACTGCGCGGACGCCATCGTGTGCATCTCCAACTGCGACAAGATCACCCCCGGCATGCTGATGGCCTCCCTGCGCCTGAACATCCCGGTGATCTTCGTCTCCGGCGGCCCGATGGAAGCCGGCAAGACCAAGCTCGCCTCCCACGGCCTGGACCTGGTGGACGCCATGGTCATCGCCGCAGATTCCAGCGCTTCTGACGAGAAGGTCGCGGAATACGAGCGCAGCGCTTGCCCAACCTGCGGTTCGTGCTCCGGCATGTTCACCGCCAACTCGATGAACTGCCTGGTGGAAGCCCTGGGCCTGGCCTTGCCGGGCAATGGTTCCACACTGGCGACCCACAGCGACCGCGAGCAGTTGTTCCTGCAGGCCGGCCGCACCATCGTCGAGCTGTGCAAGCGTTACTACACCGAGAACGATGAGTCGGTATTGCCGCGCAATATCGCCAACTTCAAGGCGTTCGAAAACGCCATGACCCTGGATATCGCCATGGGCGGTTCCACCAACACCATCCTGCATTTGCTGGCCGCCGCCCAGGAAGCCGAGATCGATTTCGACCTGCGCGATATCGACCGCCTGTCCCGCAACGTGCCGCAACTGTGCAAAGTCGCGCCGAACATCCAGAAGTACCACATGGAAGACGTGCACCGTGCCGGCGGGATCTTCTCGATCTTGGGTTCCCTGGCCCGTGGCGGCCTGCTGCACACCGACCTGCCGACCGTGCACAGCAAGTCCCTGGCCGAAGGCATCGCCAAGTGGGACATCACCCAGACTGACGACGAAGCCGTGCACACCTTCTTCAAGGCTGGCCCTGCCGGGATCCCCACCCAGACGGCATTCAGCCAGTCGACCCGTTGGGACACCCTGGACGACGACCGTGAAAACGGCTGCATCCGTAGCGTCGAGCACGCCTACTCGCAAGAAGGCGGCCTGGCCGTGCTGTACGGCAACATCGCCCTCGACGGCTGCGTGGTGAAAACCGCCGGCGTGGACGAGTCTATCCATGTGTTCGAAGGTCGCGCCAAGATCTACGAAAGCCAGGACAGTTCGGTGCGCGGCATCCTTGCCGACGAAGTCAAAGAAGGCGACATCGTGATCATCCGCTACGAAGGCCCCAAAGGCGGCCCGGGTATGCAGGAAATGCTCTACCCGACGTCGTACCTCAAGTCCAAGGGCCTGGGCAAAGCCTGCGCACTGCTGACCGATGGTCGCTTCTCTGGCGGTACGTCCGGCCTGTCCATCGGCCACGCTTCGCCAGAAGCTGCCGCCGGCGGCGCGATTGGCCTGGTACAGGATGGCGACAAGGTGCTGATCGACATTCCGAACCGCTCGATCAACCTGTTGATCAGCGATGAAGAACTGGCCGCACGCCGGGTTGAGCAGGACAAGAAAGGCTGGAAACCGGTGGAGAAGCGTCCGCGCAAAGTCACCACCGCGCTGAAAGCCTACGCCCTGCTGGCCACCAGTGCCGACAAGGGTGCGGTGCGTAACAAGGCCATGCTCGACGGCCTGTAAGCCCCGCCCATAAAAATGCCCCGCCAAGTGCGGGGCATTTTTTTGCCTGCTAAAAACACCAGAACACTGAAGATCAAAATGTGGGAGCGGGCTTGCTCGCGATAGCGGTGGGTCAATTGATAAATATTTGACTGACACTCCGCCATCGCGAGCAAGCCCGCTCCCACATTGGTTGATCGCGTTTAACCTGTTACTGGATTTCGTCGGGTTTGACGATCACCCAGTTCTTGTCCGCCGTCACCGGCAAGCCTTCTTTGGCCTGGGCCGCAGCGTGCTTGGCGATCATGCCGTTGAGTTGGGTCATGTACTTGTCCTTGCGGTTGATCCACAAATGGATGCCGCCCTTGGCCACGTCCACATCGTGGAACAGCATGTAGCCGTCGCTGGTGGGGGTGTCGCCGCCGACCAGTACCGGTTTTTTCCATTCGTCGATGTAGGTGAGGATCGCCGCGTGCTTGCCTGCCATCCAGGTTGCCGGGGTCCACAGGTAGGGGGTCAGCTCCAGGCCCAGGTTGGCTTTTTCGTCATATTTGCCGGCGCTGATCTGCTTACGCGCGGTGGTCAACTCGCCGGTCTGGCGGTCCTTGAGCAGGGTGGTGACGCCAATGACGTTCTGCGGTTTGACGTTGTAGCCGTACTTGGGATCCGAGGCGACCATGCGCACCAGCTCTTCAGAAGCCGCCGTCATCACATACACGTCGATGCCGTTTTCCATCAGCTTGTTGTACAACTCGGTCTGGCCGGTGAAGATTTTCGGTGGCTGCACCTCCATGTTCTTCACCACATCGCCTTCGAAGTAGGTGACCGGCACCGGCTTGCCGGAGGCCATCAGCTCATCGACGTAGCCCTTGAGTTCTTTGAGGGTGAAGCCAGAGAACACCTGGGCGACCCACGGGTAGCAGACCATGTCGTCCACTTCGCACAGGCGATAGTAGTAACTGAACAGACTTTCCTTATGGTCGGCGGTGTCTTTGAACGGCATAAGCTTGAGCGACGGGTCGAGACTGTCACGGGTGATCAGGCCCTTGTTTTCCATGTACGGCAGCAGCGACTCTTCGAGGTCGAAGCGGTAGCTGGTGTTGTCCATGTCGAATACCGCGTAGTTACCCTTGTTGGCGTTGGCGATGATCATTTCATTGAGTTGCTTGGCGGCGGGGGCCGGCCAGTGTTTCAACTCGGTGGCGGCCATGACCTGGCTGGCAAGCCCCAGGCATAGCGCGGCGGCAAACAGTCTCGGCGCGAGCTTCATGTGCGTTTTCTCCCTGAGTGAAAGGCACCCACGCTAGCAAATCTGTATGACAACCCCCGCCACACGCACGACCGACGGCGTCCTGATTCCGTCACCCACGTACACAGGAGCGTCAAAGCCTTATTCCAAAAACGACGGTCGCCATTCCATCTTGTTATTAATTCATTAGATATCAAGCTGTTAGGCTTGCCGGTTCGCAATCGCTGGCTCACGCGATTGGCAGCCTTCTACTCGGAGCTTCAATGAATCTGCCACTGATTCTCAACTTACTGGTGTTTCTCGCCCTTTTGCTGGGCCTGGCCCAAACCCGCCGCACCCAATGGAGCCTGGCTAAAAAAGTCCTGCTCGCCCTGGTGCTCGGGGTGATCTTTGGTGTGGTCCTGCACACCATTTATGGTGCCGGCCACCCGGTGCTCAAGGCCTCGATCAGTTGGTTCGACCTGGTGGGCAATGGTTATGTGCAACTGTTGCAGATGATCGTGATCCCGCTGGTGTTCGCCTCGATCCTCAGCGCCGTAGCCCGCCTGCATAACGCAGCCTCCCTGGGCAAGATCAGCTTCCTGACCATCGGTACGCTGCTGTTCACCACCGCCATTGCGGCGCTGATCGGTATTGGCCTGACCAACCTGTTCGGCCTCACCGCCGAAGGCCTGGTGGCCGGTACCCAGGAACTGGCGCGCCTGCAGGTGATCCAGAGTGACTACGCGGGCAAGGTCGCCGACCTGAATATCCCGCAGTTGCTGCTGTCGTTCATCCCACAGAACCCGTTCGCCGACCTGGCCCGAGCCAAGCCGACGTCGATTATCAGTGTGGTGATCTTCGCCGCATTCCTGGGCGTTGCCGCGCTGCAACTGCTCAAGGACGACGTGGAAAAAGGCCAGAAAGTGATCAACGCCATCGACACCCTGCAAGCCTGGGTGATGCGTCTGGTGCGCCTGGTGATGAAGCTGACCCCTTACGGCGTGATGGCGCTGATGACCAAAGTGGTCGCCAGCTCCAACCTGCAAGACATCATCAAGCTCGGCAGTTTCGTGTTGGTGTCCTACCTGGCGCTGGGGCTGATGTTTGTAGTCCACGGCGTGCTGCTGTCCCTGGCCGGGATCAACCCGCTGCGTTTCTTGCGCAAGGTATGGCCGGTGTTGACCTTTGCCTTCACCAGCCGCTCCAGTGCGGCGAGCATCCCGCTGAGCATCGAAGCGCAGACCCGCCGCCTGGGCATCCCGCAGTCCATCGCCAGCTTCGCCGCCTCGTTCGGCGCGACGATTGGCCAGAACGGTTGCGCCGGCCTGTATCCGGCGATGTTGGCGGTGATGGTGGCGCCGACCGTGGGCATCAACCCGTTGGACCCGCTGTGGATCGCAACCCTGGTGGCAGTCGTGACCCTGAGTTCGGCTGGTGTGGCGGGCGTGGGCGGCGGTGCGACGTTTGCCGCGCTGATCGTGCTGCCGGCCATGGGCTTGCCGGTGGCGTTGGTGGCGTTGCTGATTTCCGTGGAGCCGCTGATCGATATGGGCCGTACGGCGTTGAACGTGAATGGTTCGATGACGGCGGGGGCGATTACCAGCCAGATCATGCAGCAGACCGATAAAGAATTGCTCAATGCCGATGAGCATCCTGAGTTGGCGCAGGCCTGAAGCCCCCCCCTGTGGCGAGCGGGCTTGCCCCGCGCTGGGCTGCGTAGCAGCCCCAGTAAGCCGAGTGCGGTGTATCAGATACTCTGTAGCGGCTGGTTTTGGGGCTGCTTCGCAGCCCAACGCGGGGCAAGCCCGCTCGCCACAGAGATTTAGGCCTTTTCCCAGACCTCGAAGTTGTACGCCGGCTTGTCGCCTTCTGCCGGATTCTGCACATTCGACACCAGCTTCCACCGGTTCAAGTCAAACTCCGGAAACCACGCATCCCCCTGCGGGCTCAACGCAACCCGCGTCAAATACAGGCGATCCGCCTGCTCCAGCCCCTGCGCATACAGTTGCGCGCCGCCGATCAGCATCAGCTCATCCACGCCCTGCTCCAGCGCCCAGGCTTCGGCCCGTGCAATGGCGGCGTCCAGTGAAGGAAAAACTTGCGCACCTTCAAGCTTAAGATCGGTCTGACGGCTGACCACTATGTTCAAGCGACCCGGCAACGGTCGACCCAGGGAGTCCCAGGTCTTGCGCCCCATGATGATTGGCTTGCCCAGGGTGGTGGCCTTGAAATATTTGAAATCCCCCGGCAAATGCCAGGGCATGCTGTTGTCGACGCCGATCACGCGGTTTTCACCGAGGGCTGCGATCAGGCTTAAAGGGAGAGTTTTTTTCATGGCAACGAGAATACCAGAGGCGCGGGCCAGGGGTTATGCTCCAGGCTCACTGACACAACAGGACCGCGCGTGACAGCACTGAACCCTCTGCAAAAACTGTGGCTGACGGAAACCGTGCGCCTGCGTGAAGAACACGCTGGCCCCCTGGAAGACCAGGAAGCCAATCGTCTGGCCCGCAGCAATGGCGGCGACCTGCCGACACGCATTCAAAACCGGGCGCTGTGGCTGGCCGAGCGCGATGGCCTGAGCGCCGCCCTGCTGCACTGGCTGCAAGGTGCGCGCCTGGCGCTGATCGTGCTGATGGTGCTGGCCGTGGTCAGCGGCGCCGGCCTGGCGTTCGCCGCTCTGGGCAACGGCCTGGCCCCGGTCAATGTGTTCTGGGCCCTGGGCAGCCTGCTGGGCTTGAACCTGATCCTGCTGCTGAGCTGGGCCCTGGGCCTGGTGTTTGCCGGCGAACACAGCGCCAGCCTCGGCCGCCTGTGGTTGTGGCTCAGCGAAAAATTCGCCCGTGATGCCAAGGCCGCGCAACTGGCCCCGGCGTTGCTGTTGCTGCTGCAACGCCGCAAGCTTAATCGCTGGGCGGTCGGCGTGCTGGTCAATGGCCTGTGGCTGCTGGCGCTGTGCAGCGCGCTGGTGATCCTGCTGACGTTGATGGCCACCCGGCGCTACGGCTTTGTCTGGGAAACCACCATTCTGGGCGCCGACACCTTTGTCAGCGTGACCCAGGCCCTGGGCAGCCTGCCCGCGCTGCTCGGTTTCAGCGTGCCGACCGTCGAGATGATCCGCGCCAGTGGCGACTCGGCGCTGAATATCGAAAGCGCCCGCCAAGCCTGGGCCGCCTGGCTGGTGGGCGTATTGCTGGTCTATGGCCTGCTGCCCCGGCTGATCCTCGCCCTGCTGTGCCTGTGGCGCTGGAAACGCGGGCGCGCAGCCTTGGGCCTGGACCTCAACCTGCCCGGCTACGCCCACTTGCGCGAAGCCTTGATGCCCAGCAGCGAACGCCTGGGTGTCAACGATGCGGCTCCAGAACAGTTGCATCACGTCAGCGGCGGCGCCAGCGAACTGCACAGCGATGGCGCCCTGCTGGTGGCCATCGAACTGGATGACCAACACCCGTGGCCGCCCAAACTGCCGGCCACGGTCAAAAACGCCGGCATCCTCGACAGCCGCGAATCACGCCACAAACTGCTGGAGCAACTGACCCGCTTCCCCCCCGCGCGCCTGGTGATCGCCTGCGATCCACGCCGCTCGCCGGATCGCGGCAGCCTCGCGCTGATCGGCGAACTGGCCCGCAGCGCCAGTGCCACCCGGGTCTGGCTGTTGCAAGCGCCACCGGGCCAGGCGCTGGATGCCGAGCGCCTCGGCGATTGGCACACGGCTTTGCAGCAACTGGACCTGCCCTTCGCCGACTGCGCGCCTCTTATCTGGCTGGAGACTGGTCATGACTAAACCCCTGAAACTGGCGGTGGTCGGCCACACCAACGTCGGCAAGACCTCGCTGCTGCGCACCCTGACCCGTGACGTGGGCTTTGGCGAAGTGTCCCACCGCCCCAGCACCACCCGGCATGTCGAAGGCGCGCGTTTGTCGGTCGACGGCGAGGCGTTGCTGGAGCTGTACGACACGCCGGGCCTGGAAGATGCCATCGCCCTGCTCGATTACCTCGAGCGCTTGGACCGACCGGGCGAACGTCTCGATGGCCCGGCTCGCCTCGCCCGTTTCCTGGAAGGCAGTGAAGCCCGTCAACGCTTCGAACAGGAAGCCAAGGTGTTGCGTCAATTGCTGGCGTCCGATGCCGGCCTGTACGTGATCGACGCCCGGGAACCGGTGCTGGCCAAATACCGCGACGAGTTGCAAGTGCTGGCCAGTTGCGGCAAGCCATTGCTGCCCGTGCTCAATTTTGTCAGCAGCAGCGACCACCGCGAGCCGGACTGGCGCGAAGCCCTGGCCCGCCTGGGCCTGCATGCCCTGGTGCGCTTTGACAGCGTGGCGCCCCCCGAAGATGGCGAGCGGCGGCTGTATGAAAGCCTGGCCCTGTTGCTGGAAAGCTCACGACCTCAGTTGGAGCGGCTGATCCTCGACCAGGAGGCTCAACGCCAGGCGCGCCAGCAAAGCGCCGCACGCCTGATCGCCGAGCTGCTGATCGACTGCGCCGCGTGCCGGCGCAGCGTGGTCACGGAAGATGAACAGCAAGCCATCAGCGATTTGCGCAAGGCCGTGCGCCAGCGCGAACAACGGTGCGTCGAAGCCCTGCTCAAGCTGTTTGGCTTCCGCCCGCAAGACGCCGCCGCCAGCGACCTGCCGCTGCTGGATGGACGTTGGGGCGATGATTTGTTCAACCCCGAAACCCTCAAGCAACTGGGGGGTGCGGGTCGGCGGCAGGGATTGCGGCGGGGGGCTGCGGCCGGGGCCGGTGTGGACTTGCTGGTCGGCGGCCTGACCCTGGGCGCCGCCGCCCTCGCCGGAGCCATTGCCGGTGGCGCGCTGCAAACCGCCCGCAGCTACGGCAGCCGCCTGCTGGGCAAGATCAAGGGCCAGCGCGAACTGACCGTGGATGACAGCGTGCTGCGCCTGTTGGCCCTGCGCCAGCGCCAGTTGCTCAAGGCCCTGGACCTGCGCGGGCACGCGGCGATGCACAGCATCAAGGTCGATACACCGCAAGACAAGACCTGGCGCGAAGGCAAGCTGCCGGACGCCCTGCACAAGGCCCGCGCCCATCCGCAATGGTCGTCCCTCAACCCACAAGCAAAACCGGGCCAGGCGGAACGCCAGGAACAGATCGACACCTTGGCGCGTCAGCTCAATGACGCTTGACCAGCCTCATACCAATTGAAGCCCAGAAAAGTAGTACATAGCCGTCGGATCAACGCCTTGTCAGCGTTAATCGCCAGCGCATCGGGGTTCAGATCGCGCCGGTTAGGCGGCTGCGGCACGCTGTCGCCTTCGAGACAAGGAACGGTAAGCCCATACGCGAGCGAATCCTGGCAGGGCACGCCTGTGTGTTTGTGAAACTCCATCCTGACAGCGTCGGGCGCTGCACTTTGAGTGAAGTGCTCTGCGTAAATCACCAGCGTGCGCTGCCAGCGATTGCCGGTGTTAAACCAATTGAGCTGCAGGAAGGTATCGGCAAAAACGTCGAGCAGGCGCTTGTCCATCACATCGTTTTCGCCATCTCGATTGATATCCCCTGAACACAACACTTCCACTTGCCCATCGGCGCTGACATCAACGGCAATGGCCTCGTGCAGCATTTCGTCGGGCTCACCTGGCTGGCGACGGAAAAAATTCAGCACCACCGTATCGGCCTTGCCATTTCTGCTGCGGTCTTGGGCAGCCACTTTCAAAAAACGCATCTCGCATTGTTCCTGTTATCAACGAAACAAGCAGGCTAGAGAGCGGATCAGCGCGTCTCTAGCCGATGCATCCTGGTCTGCCGTGAGAATCCGCCAGCAGTGCCGTGGCCTTGCGTTTGAGCAGTTGCAGATCCAGCACCGGCACGTGCATCTCCTTGGCCTGCTCGTCCCAATGGCGCATGCGCAGACTCACCGCGCACAGCGGGTCCTGCTCAAACGCCCGGGCTTCTTCAGCGGTCATCACCCCGCCCTGGTAAGCCAGGGTGCGGCGGCTGGCTTCGCTCAAACGCGTGTAATAGTCCGGCTGGCTGAAGGTCAGGTAGCGCTTGGCCTGGACGTGATACTCCACCAGTTTGGCCAGGCGCTCGCTGAAGCCGGCACGCCGCAGATAGTCGGCACCCAAGCGTTCATGGCTGACTACGCCGTAGCCGCCCATATTCTCGCCACCCTGCCCGCAGATATGCCCGATATCGTGGAAGAACGCCGCCAACACCACTTCATCGTCGAAGCCCTCGGCCATCGCCAACTGCGCGGCCTGGGACATGTGTTCGATCTGCGAGACCGGCTCGCCGATGTAATCGGCAGCGCCGTGCTGTTCGTACAACGCGAAGACTTCGGCGACCACCTGCGCAGCATTCATCACGCCTCTCCCCATAGCTGTGTGATATTGCCCTCGGCCAGCGCCGGCCCCACGCTCATGCCCACGCCGGTATGCATCAAGGCCGCGCTGACCCCGTCGGCGGCGCGCAGGAACGAAAACGGCCCCGGCCCACGGGAACCATAGACGCCCTGCCAGCGTTCCACGACCTGAATCTGGCAGCCCAGGGTGTGCTCGGCCAGCTCGATCATCCAGTTATCCACCTGTTCGGCGTTGAACGGCGAAGGATCGCTGCCGTAGTGGTGGGAATCACCGATGATCAACTCGCCATGGGGCGTGGGGCTGATCAACAGGTGGATGCCATGTTCATCCAGGTGCGGTGTGTCGCGCAGGATCTGTGCCTGCACGGCGGCAGCTTGCGGCAAGTCGGCGAAGGCGCCGTAGTGCACGCAGCTCAGGCCGGTCAGCAGCGCATGTTGCAGGTTCAACTCGACCTTGGGCCGAGCGCGCAGCATCTGCAACTGGCAGATTTGCGGTGTGAGTTGGGCGATCTGCTCGGCCAGCAGGGTCTGGTAGTCGTGGCCGGAACAGACAATGATCTGCTCGCCGCGAAAACTGCCAGCGGTGCTGTGTAGCTGACCGGGTTCGATGTCGCGCACCAGGGTGGAGAAGTGGAACTCTACCCGCAGTTCGCGGCGCAGGTAATCGATCAGCGCCGGCAGCGCCTCACGGGAATACAGTTGCTGATCATCCAGGCCATGCAGCGCGGCGCGGTGATGGCGGAACTGGCCGCCATACAAGTCGTTCATGGCTGCGCCTTGCAGCAGGTTGACGCGGTAGCCGTGCTCCTTGGCGCGACCGGCGCAAAAGGCCTCCAGCAGGTGTTCTTCGGCTTCGCTGCGGGCAAACAGGTAAGAGCCATTGCGCTTGAGTTGCAGGTTCGCCAGTTGTGCCCATTGGCCCCAGATCTCGCGGCTTTGCCGGGCCAGGTCGAGCATCTGCCCAGGCGGTTGGCCGGTAACCAGGGCCTGGCCGAAGTTACGCACCGAGGCGCCCAGGGGCGTGGCCGTACGCTCGAAGACCTTGACCTTGAGACCGCGTTTGGCGGCGGCGTAAGCGTGGGACAGGCCAAGGATACCGGCGCCGACGATCAGCAAATCGCTGTGGTGTGTCATGGTGTTCGCCCCCCTGTAGGAGCGAGCTTGCTCGCGAAAAACCCGAGGGCGCCGCATGTATTCTGACTGCCCGCGCTATCGTTCACGTTCTTCGCGAGCAAGCTCGCTCCTACAGTTTTAGAAACGGTTGAAGTTATTGTTTTTCCGACTTGCCGTCATAGCGCTTGCGCCATTCAGCCAGGATGTTGTCACGGTTTTTCGAGGCCCAGGCAAAGTCATTCTTGATCAGGCGCTGCTCGTAGTCCGCCGGCAGCTCGGTCTGCGGCTTGGCGATTCCCGGTTGGGCCAGGACCGCAAAGTTTTCCTTGTACAGCTCCATCGCTGCCGGGCTTGCAGAGAAGTCGGCAAGTTTCTGCGCTGCTTCCTGGTGGGCCGTGCCCTTGATCACCGCAGTGGCTTCGATATCCCAGCCCAGGCCTTCCTTGGGCAAGACGATATCCAGCGGCGCGCCCTGGCGCTTCAACTGCACGGCCGGGTATTCGAAGGAGATACCGATCGGGAATTCGCCGGACGCCGCCAACTTGCAAGGCTTGGAACCGGAATGCACGTACTGGCCGATGTTCTGGTGCAGGTCATCCATGTACTGCCAGCCCTGCTTTTCGCCGAAGGTCTGCAACCAGGCGCTGACGTCGAGGAAACCGGTACCGGACGACGCCGGGTTCGGCATGACGATCTTGCCTTTGTATTCCGGCTTGGTCAGGTCCTGCCAACTGATCGGCTTGCTCAGGCCCTGTTTTTCGGCTTCGACGGTGTTGAAGCAGATGGTCGCGGCCCATACGTCCATGCCGACCCAGGCCGGTGGGTT
The DNA here is from genome assembly GCF_016925675.1 of Pseudomonas hygromyciniae. Lineage (NCBI taxonomy): Bacteria > Pseudomonadati > Pseudomonadota > Gammaproteobacteria > Pseudomonadales > Pseudomonadaceae > Pseudomonas > Pseudomonas hygromyciniae. The sequence goes on from NZ_CP070506.1 coordinate 5,698,795, forward strand.
GGCGGCGTCGCGGTAGTTCTTGCCAATCTTGTCCAGATCCTTTGGCGCGTAGCTTTGCAGCATGCCTTGCTGATCGAGGATCGCCAGGCTGGAGGCCGCCAGACCCCATACCGCATCGGCTTGCGGGCGCGCTTTTTCCGCCAGCAGCTTGGCGGTGATGATGCCGGTGGAGTCCCGCACCCACTTGATCTCGACGTCCGGGTTGGCCGCTTCGAAGGCTTTTTTGTAGGTCTTCAACTGCTCGGCTTCAAGGGCCGTGTACACGGTCAACTCGGTCTTGGCAGCAAAGGCATTGAGGCTGAACGCGGTGAGCACAGCAGCGGCGAGGGCCAGGGGCTTGAACATGGTGCGTTTCCTTTTGGGGGGCAGGGTTATTGACCGGGCGCGGTTTGGCGCCAGGCCTGGGAGCGGCGCAACAAACCGCGTGAGGCCCACGCCAGCAGCAGCGAGACGCCGGCTGAAGTGAACAGAATCAGGGTCGACATGGCCGCCGCGCCGCCAACGTTGCCGGCATCGTCCATGTTCAACACGGCGACTGCGGCGAGGATGGTGTCGGGGCTGTAGAGAAAGATCGCCGCCGACACAGTGGTCATCGCCGAGACAAACAGGTAGCGCAGGATGTCCAACAGCGCCGGCAGGCAGATCGGCACGGTGACCCGCAGATAGTGGCGGTACAACGGCGCCTTGAGCGACAGCGCGGCGGCTTCGAACTCGGCGTCGAGTTGGCGCAGGGCGGTGGTGGCGGTCATCTGCGCGGTGGTCAAATAGTGCGCAATGGTGCACACCACCAGCAGCGTCATGGTCCCGTAGAGCACATGCAGCGGGTTGCCGTTGAGGTTGAAAAAGAACACATAACCCAGGCCCAGCACCAAGCCCGGCACTGCCATCGGCACAAAACTGAGCATGCGCAGCGCCAGGTTGAGGCCTTTTTGCCCTTTGGTCTTTTCCATCAGGTAGGCGCCGGTGAAGATCAGCACACTGCCGATCAATGCGGTGCAGATCGCCATGGTCAAACTGTTGCGATAGGCCAGCCAGCCGCCACCGGCGGTGTCGTTGAACTGGTAATGGTTGAGCGACAGCGACAGGTTGTACGGCCAGAATTTCACCAGCGACGAATACACCGCCATACCGAACACCAACAGCAGCACCGCGCAGATCAGCAACACAATCGCCAGGTAGCAGCCATCGCGCAGGCGCGACGGCGCCGGCTGGAACACTTGGGCGCGGCCACTCATGGAGTCGCCGTGGCGCCGGCGCAGCCAGGTATCCACCGCAAAACTGAGCAGCGCCGGCAGCAGCAACACCATGCCGATCAAGGCGCCGCGACCGAACTGCTGCTGGCCGACCACCGCCTTGTAGGCTTCCAGCGCCAGTACTTGATAGTCGCCGCCCACCACCACGGGCACGCCGAAGTCGGTGATGGTCAGGGTGAACACCAGGCAGAACGCGGCGAACACGGCCTGGCGCGTCGCCGGCCAAGTGATGCTGCGAAACGCCCGCGCCGGGCTGGCGCCCATGCTTGAGGCAGCATCGAACAGCCGCGCGTCCGCCAAAGACAGCGCCGACAGCAGGATCATCAGGGCATGGGGAAAGGTGTAGATCACTTCACCGAGGACAATCCCCCAGAAGCCGTAGATGTTGTCTGACAGCAGGCCGCGCAACATGCCCTGGTTGCCGAACAGATACACCAGGGCGATGCCCGGCAACATCGAGGGCGCCATCAGCGGCAGCAATGACAGGCCACGCCAGAGCGTCTTGCCGGGGATCAGCGTGCGTTGCAGGGCGTAGGCAAACAGGTAGGCCAGGGGTACGACAATGGCCGCAACGCTCAGGGAAACCTTCAGGCTATTGCCCAGCAGCCAGTGGAAGTTGGCGCTGGTCAGCAGCTCGCGCGCCGCCACCAGCCCGCCGCCCTGGCCGTCTTCGGCGCTGAAGCCACGCCAGAAGATCGCCAGCAACGGCAGCAGCACGGCGATGCACAACAGGCACAGCAACAGCACCTTGCCGCCCACTACAAAGATACGGTCGCCGATTTCGGCACGGGAAACCTGGCGAGCCGCGCGGTCGGGTATCGGCAGGGTCATATCAGCGGCCATCTGCGGCAAACACCTGCAGACTGCGCGGCGGCAGCGCGACCCAGATATCCTGGGCGCCCAGGCGCGGCATGGCTTCCGGCGCCAGTTCGGCGAGCAGCGGATGGCCGGGCAACTGGTCCAGTTCAAAGCTCATGCGGCAACGGTTACCAAGGAATGTGATCTCACGAACCTTGGCCGGAAACAGGTTTTCTTCGTGTACCGGCGGGTTGACGCTGATTGCTTCCGGCCGGCAGAACAGGCGGCCCGAGGCGGCCTTGCCGCTGTCTTCTGCCAGGCGCACGTTCATCCCGCCGACCTGGGCGTGGCTTGCGCTGTTGCGGCTGAACGGCAGCCAGTTGCCCTGGCCGACAAACTCGGCCACGAACGGCGTGGCCGGGCGGTCATAGATTTCTTGGGGGGTGGCGTACTGCTCGACCTTGCCGTTGTTCATCACGGCGATACGGTCGGCCATCAGCATGGCCTCGTCCTGGTTGTGGGTGACCATCAAGGTGGTGATGCCCAGGCGCCGTTGCAGTTGGCGCAGTTCGGTACACAGGTGCTCGCGCACTCGGGCGTCGAGGGCTGACATGGGTTCGTCCAGCAGCAACAGCGAGGGGGCCGGCGCCAGGGCACGGGCCAGGGCGACCCGTTGCTGCTGACCGCCAGACAATTGGCCGGGGTATTTCTTTTCGCTGCCGGTCAGGCCGACCAGTTCCAGCATCTGCGCCACGCGCTTGCGCACTTCATCGCGGCCGCTGCCGGTCAGGCCGTAGCCGATATTGGCCTCGACGCTGAGGTTGGGAAACAGCGCGTAGGACTGGAACAGAATGCCGTAGTCCCGCGCCTGGGGTGCCAGTAGGGAAACATCGCGATCACCCAGGTACAACTCGCCGCTGTCCTGGCGTTCCAGGCCGGCTATGCAGCGCAGCAAGGTGGTCTTGCCACAGCCCGAAGGGCCAAGCAGGCACACCAGCTCACCGGCGGCGACGTCCAGGGACACATGGTCCAGGGCAGTAAAGGCGCCGAAGCGCTTCTGGATACCACGCACCTTCATCGGCGCGCCGGGGTTGAGCTGGGCTGTGTTCATGGTGGCACCTCATCAAACTGATGAAGGCCATGCTAGGGAGCAAATGCGTCCCTGGTGTGGCAGGAAGGCAAAAGCGGGTGATAGTGGTATTGGTGGATTTGGGTAGGGTTATAGCCATGTGGTGTGTGGTCTACCGCCATCGCAGGCAAGCCAGCTCCCACATTTGGGGCTGTGAATACATTCAAATGTGGGAGCTGGCTTGCCTTCGATGGCGATTTCAAAGCCACCAATACCCTCAGAGCGGCGACATTTCCTGCGCCAACCCCAGAAACGCCGCCGGCAACCGCGCACCTTTGCGCTCCTTGAGGCAATACAGATACTCCGGGATCTGCGGCGCATTCTCGATGGTCAGTACCCGCAGTTGCGGATCATGGGGCACTTCCTGGCGGGCAATGATGCTGATGCCGATATTGCGCAGCACCGCCTCGCGAATCGACTCGCGGCTGCCGATCTCCAGCAGCGGCCCATAACTCACGCCCGCGCCATCGAGCATTTCCTCGGTCAGGCGCCGGGTGGTGGAGCCCGCTTCGCGCATCAACAGGGTGTGCCCCACCAGCGCACTGAGTGGCACGTGTTCCAGCACGGCCAACGGGTGATTGCGATGCACCGCCAGCACCAGCGGGTCGCTGCCCAGTACCCGACGGATCAGGCGCGGGTCTTCCAGCAGTTGCGAGGACGCGGCGACATCCACCCGGTAATCATCCAGCGCTTCGAGCACCTGCTGGGAATTACCGATTTCCACCGCCACTTCCACGTGGGGCAAGCGTTCGCGAAAGGTCTTCACCAGGTCGAGGATGTAGTAAGGCGCGGTCGCGGCAATCCGCAAGGTGCCCTGGACCTGTCCGCTGTTGCGCAGGAAGAACTCGATATCCGCTTCCTGCTGCAACAGCGCCTTGACCATCGGCAGCAGCCGCGCGCCCTCGTCACTGACAGTGAGGCGCCGGCCACCGCGATAGAACAGCTCGACCGAGTACTGGCTTTCCAGATGGCGGATCTGGGTGGTCACCGTGGGTTGGCTCAGGCCGAGTTTTTTCGCCGCCTGGGTAATGCTCCCCAGGCGGGCAACCATGTAAAACGCCTTCAGCTCGGCACTCAGCACACCACCCTCTCATCGACTATTTGCGCAACAGGCGCAGACCATTGAACACCACCAGCAGGCTCACACCCATGTCGGCGAACACTGCCATCCACATGGTGGCCATGCCCAGGAAGGTCACCGCCAGGAAGATCGCCTTGATCACCAGCGCCAGGGCGATGTTCTGCTTGAGGATACTCGACGTTTGTCGCGACAAACGTATGAATGCCGGAATCTTGCGCAAATCGTCGTCCATCAGCGCCACGTCGGCGGTTTCGATGGCGGTGTCGGTGCCCGCGGCAGCCATGGCAAAGCCAATCTCCGCACGGGCCAGGGCCGGGGCGTCGTTGATACCGTCGCCGACCATGCCAACCCGGTGGTTTTTCCCGTACAGATCCTCGATGGCCTTGAGCTTGTCAGTGGGCAGCAGGTCGCCTTGAGCCTGGTCGATGCCCACCTGGGCGGCAATCGCCTGGGCGGTGTGGGTGTTGTCGCCGGTGAGCATCAGGGTCTTGATGCCCAGGTCGTGCAGCTGCTGGATGGCTTCGCGGCTGCTGTCCTTGACCGTATCGGCCACGGCGAACAGCGCCAGCGGGCCGGATTTGTCGAGCAGCAGCACCACGGACTTGCCTTGTTTTTCCAGGGCGAAGAGTTTTTCTTCAAGGGCCGGCGAGCACAGGCCCAAGTCTTCCACCAGGCGGTGGTTGCCCAGGTGATAGACCTCACCGTTGATCTCGCCACGTACCCCGCGCCCAGTCAGGGCCTCGAAGTTATCCACAGCGAGCAGCGCCAGTTTGTTATCCACAGCCGCGTTGGCAATCGCCAGCGACACCGGGTGATCGGAACGCCCGGCCAGGCTCGCGGCCAGGGCCGGGGCGTTGTCTTGGGTGGACAGTGCCAGGTAATCGGTCTGCACCGGCTTGCCGTGGGTGATGGTGCCGGTCTTGTCCAGGGCCAGATAGTCCAGTTTGTAGCCGGCTTCCAGGTACACGCCGCCCTTGATCAGGATGCCTTTGCGCGCGGCCGCGGCCAGGCCACTGACGATGGTCACCGGGGTGGAAATCACCAGCGCACATGGGCAGGCAACCACCAACAGCACCAGGGCGCGGTAGATCCAGTCGAACCACACCCCGCCCATGAACAGCGGCGGAATCAATGCCACGCCCAGGGCAAACAGGAACACCGCCGGGGTGTAGATTTTCGAGAAGCTGTCGACAAAGCGCTGGGTCGGCGCCCGTGAACCCTGGGCTTGTTCCACCGCGTGGATGATGCGCGCCAGGGTGGAGTTGCTGGCGGCGGCGGTCACCCGGTATTCCAGGGAACCGGCCTGGTTGATAGTGCCGGCGAAGACTTTATCGCCGACGGTTTTCTCGATCGGCAGGCTTTCACCGGTGATCGGCGCCTGGTCGATGGTGGACTGGCCGGCGGTGACTTCACCGTCCAGGCCAATGCGCTCACCGGGACGTACCCGTACGATGGCGCCCAGTTCAATGACTTTGACCTCCTGTTCGACCCAGCTACCGTCAGCCTGGCGCACCGTGGCCTGTTCCGGGGTCATCTGCATCAGGCCACTGATGGCGTTGCGCGCACGGTCCAGGGACTTGGCTTCGATCAATTCGGCCACGGTAAACAGGAACATCACCATCGCCGCTTCTGGCCACTGGCCGATCAGGATCGCACCGGTCACGGCGATGCTCATCAGCGCATTGATGTTCAGGTTGAGGTTCTTCAGGGCAATCCAGCCCTTTTTGTAGGTAGTGAGGCCGCCACTGAGGATCGACACCAGCGCCACCAGAGCCACCACCCAGGTCGGTGCGGCGTTGGTGAAATGGATCACCTCCGCCGCCAGGGCGCCAACACCGGACAGGGCCAGCGGCCACCAGTGTTTCTTGGCCGGTGGCACGGCGGCAGGCACGCCCTCTTCGACTGGATCAGCCTGCATGCCCAGGGATTTGATGGCCTCGATGATCGGCGCAGTGCTCGGCAAGTTGTGGGTCACGCCGAGCATGCGGTTGATCAGGTTGAATTCCAGTTGCTGCACACCGGACAGCTTGCCCAGTTTGTTCTGGATCAGCGTCTGCTCGGTGGGGCAGTCCATGGCTTCGATGCGGAAAGTGCTCAGGCGCGCATTGGCGCTGGGCGCTTCGGTCAACGTCACCAGAGAAGGCGCAGCCGCGCCGGAACAGCAGGAGCCGGCATGATCGTGCTTTTGCACAGGCTGCAGTTTTTCGCCGTGATCATGATCGTGATCGTGGTCATGCTTGTGTGGGGTATGCAGGGAATCGCTCATTGTGTCGCGTCCATGAAGGTGCCTGTTGCCAAGTAAAGACCCTGTAGCCACTATAGGGTCAAGCACCCTTTTGGAGATTGCTGCGATGAAGATCGGTGAACTGGCCAAACTGACCGACTGCCCGGTGGAAACCATCCGTTATTACGAGAAGGAAGGCCTGCTGCCGCCACCGGCGCGCAGTGAGGGCAACTACCGGCTGTACACCCAGGCGCACACCGAACGCCTGACTTTTATCCGCAACTGCCGCAGCCTGGACATGACCCTGGAGGAAATCCGCAGCCTGCTGGGCCTGCGCGACAGCCCCCAGGACCAGTGCGAAAGCGTCAATGCGCTGATTGACGAGCATATCCATCACGTCAAGGCGCGGATTGATGGCTTGCTGGCCTTGCAGGCACAGCTGATCGACCTGCGCCAGCGCTGTGGCGAAGGGCCGGAGATTGACCAGTGTGGGATTTTGCAGCGGTTGGAGGTCAGTGGGAGTGTGGCGGCCAGTGAGGCGGAGCATTCACATGTGGGTAGAAGCCACGGCCACTAACTAATGTGAACACGGACTAAATGTGGGAGCGGGCTTGCTCGCGAATGCGGCGGATCAGTCAATTAAGATGTCGACTGACACACTGCTTTCGCGAGCAAGCCCCACACATTTGCCTTAGACCGCCATCGGCGCGGTCATCGGCGCATGGTGCTCATAGCCTTCGAGCGAGAAGTCGCCCGGTTCGATCAACTCCAGCCACTCCGGCTGGTACACCCCAGTCTTGGCAAACTCCGGCACACGCTCGCTGATCACCAGCTTCGGCGCGGCGAATGGCTCGCGCTTGAGCTGTTCGTTGAGCATGTCCAGGTGGTTTTCGTAGACGTGCGCGTCACCGATGAAATAGGTGAACCAGCGCGGCGTGTAGCCGGTCAAGCGGCCGATCAGGCTCAGCAACGCGGCGCCTTCGGTGAGGTTGAACGGCGTGCCCAGGCCCAGGTCGTTGGAGCGGATGTAGAGAGTCAGGGAAATCTCCTTGGTCTCGACATTCGGGTGGAACTGATACAGCAGGTGGCACGGCGGCAAGGCCATTTCATCGAGCTGGGCGCAGTTCCAGCCGTGGAACAGGATGCGCCGGCTGCCCGGGTCCTTGATGATGGTGTCGACACACTGGCGGATCTGGTCGATGGCCTTGTACAGCACCACGTAGGCCTGGCCATCTTCCTCGCCTTCGGCGATCTGGCGATAGCCCTGGGCCAGGGTCTGCTCGATAGCGGCCTGGTTGCTCAGCGGGATCTGCTTGTACGCCGGCCACTTGCGCCATTGCACGCCGTAGATCTCGCCCAGGTCGTCCTCGCCCTGGCGGAACGGGTTGGCCAGCCACTGCGCGTTTTCGTTGGCGTTTTGGTCCCACACCTTGCAGCCCAGGGCGCGGAATTCGGCGGCGTTGTTCACCCCGCGCAAAAAGCCGCACATCTCGCCAATCGCCGACTTGAAGGCCATTTTGCGGGTGGTGATGGCCGGAAAACCTTCTTGCAGGTCAAAGCGCAACATCGCACCAGGGAAGCTGATGGTGTTCACGCCCGTGCGGTTGGCCTGCTTGGTGCCGTTGTTGATGACGTGGGAAACCAGCTCGAGATATTGCTTCATGACATTACCTGTATCGGTGAAGCCGAGGCCCATAGGCCTCGACGTTCGAATTTATAGCGCGGTGCTCTTGATCGCCTGCGGGCGATTGTAAGCCCACCAGAGCATGCCCAGGCCTGCGAGGATCATTGGGATGCTCAGCACCTGGCCCATGGTCAGCCAGCCGAACGCCAGGTAGCCCAGTTGCGCATCCGGCACCCGCACGAACTCGACGATAAAGCGGAAGATCCCGTAGAACAGGGCGAACATCCCGGAAACCGCCATGGTCGGGCGCGGCTTGCGCGAGAAGATATAGAGGATCAGGAACAGCGCCACGCCTTCCAGGGCGAACTGGTACAGCTGCGATGGGTGGCGCGGCAGTTGTGCCGGGTCGCTGAACGGCGGGAACACCATGGCCCACGGCACGTCGGTCGGCTTGCCCCACAACTCGGCGTTGATGAAGTTACCGATCCGCCCGGCACCCAGGCCAATCGGCACCATAGGCGCGACGAAGTCCATCAACTGGAAGAATGACTTGCCGTTGCGCCGGCCAAACCACCAAGCCGCGAGCATCACGCCGATAAAGCCGCCGTGGAACGCCATACCGCCCTTCCACACCTCGAAGATCAGGGTCGGGTTGGCCAGGTACGCGCTCAAGTCGTAGAACAGCACATAGCCCAGGCGACCACCGACGATCACCCCCATCGACATCCAGAACACCATGTCGGAGAGTTTCTCCTTGGTCCAGGTCGGGTCGAAGCGGTTCAGGCGCCGAGAAGCCAGCAGCCAGGCACCGCCGATGCCGATCAGGTACATCAACCCGTACCAGTGGATTTTCAGCGGACCGATGGCCAGGGCCACCGGGTCGATCTGCGGGTAAGGCAGCATTGCGACTCCTCGTTAAATCATTCGTTATTGCGCACGGACCATGCCGGTGGGCGATTAAGCCTGCGTTACAGCAGTTCGATCAAATGAAGAAGCTCGCCCCCACGCCAAGCAGCCTGGCATGTTAACGGATGGGAGGCATCTGGCCCAACTTCGATACGATGGATAGCCGTCGGTTCTATGGGTAGAGTGAACAAAACACAAAAGGATCGCCTTATGTGCCTGATAGTTTTTGCCTGGAGGCCGGGCCACGCCCAGCCGCTGATCGTCGCGGCCAACCGTGACGAATTCTACGCCCGGCCCAGCCTGCCCCTGGCCCAGTGGCCGGATGCACCGCAGGTTTATGCCGGCCGCGACCAGGAAGCGGGTGGCACCTGGCTGGGGATCGGCGCCGATGGACGGTTTGCCGCGCTGACCAATATCCGTGACCCGCACCAGCCACCGGCGCGCAAGTCCCGGGGCGAGCTGGTGGCGCGCTTTCTCAACGGATCCCTACCGGTTGATGACTATTTAGCCGATGTTAACGGCAGGTCGATTGAATATGCCGGGTTCAACCTGTTGATCGGCACGCGGGACGAGTTGTGGCATTACAACGCCAATGAGTCGACGCCCAAGCAGCTGATGGACGGGATCTATGGGTTATCCAATGCCGGGCTGGACACGCCGTGGCCCAAACTGCTCAAGGCCAAGGCCGCGCTGGCCGAAGTGCTGGACGATCCGCACCCTGAAGCCTTGCTGGGGATCCTGAGCGACCCGCAGACCGCACCGTTTGCCGAGCTGCCGGATACCGGGGTCGGGCTCGCCACCGAGAGTTTGTTGTCGAGCGTGTTTATCGCCAGCCCCAGTTATGGAACACGGGCGAGCACCGCGCTGATTGTGCATGCCGATGGGACGCGGCGGATGGTGGAACGTAGCTTCGGGCCCCATGGTGGGCGACTCGGCGAGGTAGACATCAACCTGTAGGAGCGAGCTTGCTCGCGAAAAACCTGAGAATGCCGCGGGAATTCAGGCTTGCCGCGTTATCGTTGACGTCTTTCGCGAGCAAGCTCGCTCCTACAGGGTTTTCGTCGCGGTCGGATTGATCATCCGCGCCAACCCGAGGCTTTTCAGGGCCAATTGCAGCGAGCTGTGGATAACTTGCGGATTGTCGATGGTCATCAACTCCGCCAGCAGTTCCTTGGCCTTGCTCAGGTTGATCTGGCGCAGCATCCACTTGACCTTCGGCAAGTTGGTGGCGTTCATCGACAGACTGTCAAAGCCCATGGCCATCAACAGCACCGCCGCTGCCGGATCACCGGCCATTTCCCCGCAGATACTCACCGGCTTGCCTTCGGCATGGGCGTCGCGCACCACGTGTTGCAGGGCTTGCAGCACCGCCGGGTGCAGGTAGTCGTAGAGGTCGGCCACCCGTGGGTTGTTACGGTCCACGGCCAGCAGGTATTGGGTCAGGTCGTTGGAGCCCACCGACAGGAAGTCTACCTGCCGCGCCAGTTCCTTGGCCTGGTACACCGCTGCCGGAATTTCGATCATTACGCCGATCGGTGGCATCGGTACGTCCGCGCCTTCGTCGCGCACTTCGCCCCAGGCCCGGTGGATCAGGTGCAGGGCCTCTTCCAGCTCGTGAGTGCCGGAGATCATCGGAAGCAGAATGCGCAGGTTGTTCAGGCCTTCGCTGGCCTTGAGCATGGCGCGGGTCTGGACGAGGAAGATTTCGGGATGGTCGAGGGTTACGCGGATGCCGCGCCAGCCAAGGAAGGGGTTGTCTTCCTTGATGGGGAAATAAGACAGTGACTTGTCGCCGCCGATGTCCAGGCTGCGCATCGTCACCGGTAACGGATGGAAGGCAGACAGTTGCTCGCGATAGATCGCCAGCTGCTCCTTCTCGCTCGGGAAACGTTGGTTGATCATGAACGGCACTTCGGTGCGGTACAGGCCCACCCCTTCAGCGCCACGTTGTTGAGCACGCGCCACGTCCGCCAGCAGGCCAGTGTTGACCAGCAGCGGTACACGGTGGCCGTCGAGGGTCACGCAGGGCAGTTCGCGCAGGGCATCGAGACCCTGGGACAGCTGGCGCTCCTCCTCGACGATTTCGGCGTACTGCTTGCGCAGCACCTCGCTGGGGTTGGTGAAGACCTCGCCACGGTGCCCGTCGACGATCATCGAGATGCCGTCGACCTTGGAGTACGGCAGGTCCACCAGGCCCATTACCGTCGGGATACCCATGGCCCGGGCCAGGATCGCCACATGGGAGTTGCCCGAACCCAATACCGAGACCAGGCCCACCAGTTTGCCTTCCGGCACTTCGCCGAGCATGGTGGCGGTCAGTTCTTCACTGATCAGGATGGTGTTGTCGGGGTACACCAGGTTGGTAGTGCGGTCTTCCTGCAGGTAGGCCAGCAGGCGCCGACCCAGGTCGCGCACATCCGAGGCGCGCTCGCGCAGGTAGGCGTCGTCCATCAGTTCAAAGCGATTGACGTGATCGGTGACCACCTGGCGCAGCGCGCCCTGGGCCCATTGGCCGGTCTTGATCACGGTCTTGACTTCGTTGCCCAGGGACGCGTCGTCGAGCATCATCTGGTACACGTCGAACAGCGCACGTTCTTCCGGGCGCAACTGGGTGGCCAGTTTGGTCGACAGGTTGCGCATGTCGGCGCGCACCCCTTCCAGGGCGGTCTTGAACAGTTTGATTTCAGCGTCGATGTCGTCGACGGATTTGTCCGGCACCACGTCCAGGTCGGCCGGGGGCAGCATGACCACTGCGGTACCGACCGCAGCGCCCGGTGAACCCGGCACGCCGACGAACTTGGCCTCCTGGATGCCCTTGCCCTGGCGACCCAGGCCGCGAATCGAACCGGTGGCTTCGGCATGGGCGATAACCCCGGCCAACTGCGCGCTCATGGTCACAAGGAAGGCTTCTTCCCCTTCGTCGAACTGGCGGCGTTCTTTCTGTTGGATGACCAATACGCCGACAACGCGGCGGTGGTGGATGATCGGGGCGCCGAGGAAGGAGGCGTAGCGTTCTTCGCCGGTTTCGGCAAAGTAGCGATAACGCGGGTGATCGGCCGCGTTTTCAAGGTTCAGGGGTTCTTCACGCGTCCCTACCAGGCCCACCAGACCTTCATTGGGCGCCATGCTGACCTTGCCGATGGAGCGCTTGTTCAAGCCCTCCGTGGCCATCAGCACAAAACGGTTGGTCTCGGGGTCCAGCAGGTAAACCGAGCAGACCTGGCTGCCCATGGCTTCCTTGACGCGCAACACAATAATCCCCAACGCCGCCTTGAGATCCTTGGCGGAGTTAACTTCCTGGACGATCTTGCGCAGCGTATTGAGCATGGCTCGGGGTCGAACTCCGTCGTCAGTCGCGCGCTAAAAGGCGCGGGGCAAGCTCTTTGAGAGCGCGACGATAAACCTCGCGCTTGAATGTCACCACCTGGCCCAACGGATACCAATAACTGACCCAGCGCCAGCCATCGAACTCCGGTTTACCGGTCAAATCCATCCGCACCCGCTGCTCGTTGGAGATCAGGCGCAGGAGAAACCACTTCTGCTTCTGGCCGATGCACAGTGGTTGGCTGTGGGTACGCACCAGGCGTTGCGGCAAACGATAGCGCAACCAGCCTCGGGTACAGGCGAGAATTTGCACATCTTCGCGTTCCAGGCCTACTTCTTCGTTCAACTCGCGGTACAAGGCGTCTTCAGGGGTTTCGTCGGGGTTGATCCCGCCCTGGGGAAACTGCCAGGCATCTTGGTTGATACGGCGAGCCCATAGCACGGTACAAACCGGGGACATCGTTTACATTTCTAACCGGGGACATGGTTTACAGGTTAATACGCATGGTCAGGAGGTATCTGATCATGCCCTGGAACCAAGAGTCCCCCATGAACCAACGAATCAAACTGGTCGCTGACTGGCTTTCTGGCAACTACACGAAAACCCAGTTGGCACACCGATTCAATGTGAGTCGGCCTACCGTCGATAAATGGATTGCCCGGCATGACGGCGATTTGAAGTCGTTGTCCGAGCTCTCCCGACGACCTCATAACAGTCCAAACAAAACCGACGATGAGATCTTGGCCCGCGTGGTGGCCATGAAGGAAGCCCACGATAAATGGGGGCCGAAGAAGCTTCTCGAGCTATTGCGAATCGAGGATCCAACCATCACCTGGCCTGCCCCCAGCACGGCAGGGCAATGGCTTGATCGGCTTGGATTGGTCAGCAAACGGCGCTTCAAGCGTCGACACGGCACTTCCCACGCCCCAATGCGAGAAGCCAACGAGCCCAACAAGACGTGGTGTGCTGACTACAAAGGGCAGTTCAAGATGCTTAACGGGCAGATGTGCTTTCCTTTGACCGTGACTGACCACGCATCGCGCCTGATTCTGGCGTGCAGGGCCCACCCCAAGATCATGACACAGCCTGTAAAACAGGCATTTGAGAGGCTTTTTTCAGGAATACGGCATGCCGCAAGTCATTCGTTCTGACAACGGTGTTCCATTTGCCTCTCCTGGTCTGGCAAGAATGTCTACATTGGCGGTTTGGTGGATCCGTCTGGGCATCTACCCCGAGCGAATCATGCCTGGAAGACCCGCGCAGAACGGTCGCCACGAGCGAATGCACCGCAGCTTGAAATTCGAGTTGCCTTTAGGACGCGACTTGCTTGAGCAACAGCTGTTGCTGGAGCATTTCAGGAATGAATTCAATTATATACGACCACACGAAGCGCTCGGCATGAAACGTCCGGGAGAGTTGTATGTGCCATCTACTCGGCCTTACCCCCGGATGCTTACCCGCCGTGGAATATCCGGCAGACATGCAGGTTCGAAGTGTCAGACAGGACGGCTCTATCTTGTGGAAGAACAAGCTGATATTTGTCAGCGAGGCTTTATCTGGAGAACGGATAGGGCTTAAAGAGGCTGAAGAGGATGTTTGGGATCTGTACCTATGTGACTATCCCTTAGGCAGACTTGGACGCGGCAAGAGCCGCATCCAAGCTTCAAATGTGTAAACGATGTCCCCGGTTTCAGATGTAAAGGATGTCTACGGTTCTACACACCTGTCCGGCATCATTCGTAAGAATAATCCCGACATTTGGACGGAAACCATCGGGGTCGATCACGGCAACAACCTCGCAAACGCATGTCGCCGCATTGTTCCACAAAGCTTGTTGCAGCGGCAACGAGGCTGCTTACCTTATGTGCACTCTTGTGAAAAGACCGTATTCTGGACGCCTTTTTACAGACTTTTCAGCGAGTAACCGCAATGCGCCTGGCTTTATTCGACTTGGACAACACGCTTTTGGGCGGCGACAGTGACCACGCCTGGGGTGATTACCTGTGTGAGCGCGGCATCCTCGATGCCGTTGCCTACAAGACCCGCAACGACGAGTTCTACCAGGATTACCTGGCCGGCAAGCTGGACAATGCCGCGTACCTGAACTTCAGCCTGGAAATCCTCGGCCGTACCGAGATGGCCCAACTCGACGAATGGCACCGCGACTTCATGCGCGACTGCATCGAACCGCTGATGCTGCCCAAGGCGGCTGAACTGCTGGCCAAGCACCGCGCCGCCGGTGACACGCTGGTCATCATCACCGCCACCAACCGCTTTGTCACCGCGCCGATTGCCGCACGCTTGGGGGTTGAAACCCTGATCGCCACCGAGTGTGAGATGGCCGATGGCCGCTACACTGGGCGCAGCACGGATGTTCCGTGCTTTCGCGAGGGCAAGGTGACGCGCTTGAATCGGTGGCTGGAAGAGACCGGGTATAGCCTGCAAGACAGCTATTTCTACAGCGATTCGATGAATGACCTGCCGCTGCTGGAGCAGGTGACTCATGCGGTGGCGGTGGATCCGGATGCGAACCTGCGGGCCGAGGCCCAGAAGCGTGGATGGCCGGTAATCAGCCTGCGCGGCTGATCACGCCTTCGCGAGCAAGCCCGCTCCCACACTCAACCGAGTTCCACCTTTGGAATGCGGTCGAGTGTGGGAGCGGGCTTGCTCGCGAATGAGGCCAACTCGGTCTCAAGTGTTAAACAGGCTTGGCCCCCATCAACCCGGCAATCGCCACAAACCCCACCAGACTGACAATCGCCAGAGCCAGGGTGAACTTCGCACTGCCCGTACCGCCCAACCGCAGGCGATTGAGGCGCACCACCAGCCAGAACCAGGCCAGCGCCGCCACGGTGTAGATCACGCTGGAGCCCAGGATCCACGTCTGCCCCAATGGCCAGCCGATCAGGTGCACCAGCCACCAGCCGGTGAAGGGCATGCTCACCAGGCTTACGCCCATCAACAACCACACAAACAGCCATGGCCGTTGCAATGTAATCGCCGGCCCGGCTGCGCGCTTGCGCCAGCTCAGCACCGCCAGGGCCAGGCCGCTGGCCAATAGCAGTACCGTTGCCACCATGTGGATGGTCTTGAGGGTTGTCAGATATTCCATGCTCTTGATTCCTTAAAGGCCGCCCAATCAGCGTAGTCGCTCAACCGAGGAACAGTTGATAGGCCGGGTTGTCACTTTCATCCCAATACGGGTAGCCAATGGCTTCCAGCGCCGCCGGCACCAGGTGCCGCTCGTTGGCTGGCACTTGCAGCCCCGCGACCACCCGGCCGTCAGCCGCGCCGTGGTTGCGATAGTGGAACATCGAGATGTTCCAGCGACCGCCCAATTTGTTAAGAAAGTTGAACAAGGCTCCCGGGCGCTCCGGGAATTCGAAACGGAACACCACTTCATTGCTGACATGCGCCGCATGCCCGCCGACCATATGGCGGATATGCAGCTTGGCCAGCTCGTTCTCGGTCAAGTCCAGCACCGGGAAACCCTGCTCGGTCAGGCTGGCAATCAGTGCGCTGCGCGGGTCGGTTTCCGGGTGGGTCTGCACCCCGACAAAAATGTGCGCCTCGCTGCCGGAGTGGTAGCGGTAGTTGAATTCGGTGATCTGGCGCTTGCCCACGGCCTCGCAAAAGGCCTTGAAGCTGCCTGGGCGCTCGGGGATGGTCACGGCGATGATCGCTTCACGGCCTTCGCCCAACTCGGCGCGCTCGGCCACATGGCGCAGGCGGTCGAAGTTGACGTTGGCCCCGGAATCAATGGCAACAAAGGTCTGGCCGCTGACGCCACGGGTCTCCACGTACTTCTTGATCCCGGCCACGCCCAAGGCCCCTGCTGGCTCGGTGATGGAGCGGGTGTCGTCGTAGATATCCTTGATTGCCGCGCAGATTTCATCGGTGCTGACGGTGATCACTTCATCGACATAGTCTTTGCAGATATCGAACGTGTGCTGGCCGATCTGCGCCACCGCCACGCCATCGGCAAAGATCCCCACGGCTGGCAGCACCACGCGCTCGCCCGCGGCCATGGCGGCTTGCAGGCAGTTGGAGTCGTCCGGCTCGACGCCGATGATCTTGATCTCCGGGCGCAGGTACTTCACGTACGCGGCGATACCGGCGATCAGGCCGCCGCCGCCCACCGGGACGAAAATCGCGTCCAGCGGCCCCGGATGCTGGCGCAGGATCTCCATCGCCACGGTGCCCTGCCCGGCAATGGTGTGCGGATCATCGTAGGGGTGAATGTAGACGTAGCCTTTTTCATCGACCAGCTTCAGCGAATACGCCAGCGCTTCCGGGAAGGAGTCACCGTGCAGCACCACTTTGCCGCCACGGGAGCGCACGCCTTCAACCTTGATTTCCGGGGTGGTCTTGGGCATCACGATCGTGGCCTTGACCCCCAGCACCTTGGCCGCCAGGGCCAGGCCCTGGGCATGGTTGCCGGCCGAGGCGGTGACCACGCCACGTGCGCGCTCTTCGGCAGTCAGTTGGGTCAGCTTGTTGTACGCACCGCGAATCTTGAAGGAAAACACCGGCTGCAAGTCTTCGCGCTTGAGCCAGACCTTGTTGCCCAGGCGCTCGGAGAGCTGGCGGGCGGTCTGCAACGGGGTTTCCACGGCAACGTCGTAAACGCGCGAGGTGAGGATCTTTTTGACGTACTGTTCGAGCATCGGAAAGCATCACTGGGCGGGTTGGGCAGGGGCCGAGGAGTCTAACCCGGCTTTTGGCCGGACGACCACACGAATCCAGAGGTTTTGTTGGGTTATACTCGCGCCCCTCTTTACTCCCCGCCCGTTCCGGAGCCCGCATGACCCAGGATCAACTCAAACAGGCAGTGGCCCAGGCCGCCGTCGATTTAATCCTTCCTAAACTCGACGATAAAAGCATCGTCGGTGTTGGCACCGGCTCCACTGCCAATTGCTTTATCGACGCGCTGGCCCAGCACAAGGGCGCGTTCGACGGCGCCGTGGCCAGTTCCGAAGCCACCGCCGCGCGCCTCAAGGGCCATGGCATTCCGGTGTACGAGCTCAATACCGTGAGCGACCTGGAGTTCTACATCGACGGCGCCGATGAAAGCGACGAGCACCTGAACCTGATCAAGGGCGGCGGCGCAGCCCTGACCCGCGAGAAAATCGTCGCGGCCGTGGCCAAGACCTTTATCTGCATCGCCGACGCCAGCAAACTGGTGCCGGTGCTGGGCAACTTCCCGCTGCCAGTCGAAGTAATCCCCATGGCCCGCAGTCACGTGGCCCGCGAGCTGGTAAAACTGGGCGGCGACCCGGTGTACCGCGAAGGCGTGCTGACCGACAACGGCAACATCATCCTTGATGTGTTCAACATGCAGATCACCAACCCAGTGGAGCTGGAGACCCAGATCAATGCGATCGTCGGCGTGGTCACCAACGGGTTGTTCGCCGCGCGCCGTGCGGATGTGCTGCTGCTGGGCACCAGTGAAGGCGTGAAAACCCTCAAGGCCTAAGTACACGCAGAACCCCTGTGGGAGCGGGCTTGCTCGCGAATGCGGTGTGTCAGCCAGCAGTTCGGTGACTGGCACACCGCATTCGCGAGCAAGCCCGCTCCCACATTTTTTTGACCGCGCTCCGCTCAATGGACATGTAACAAAAACGCTACTTTTCGCAGCAGCCTCTCCCCCGCCCGCCCCAATTTGTGCGCCAGGTCACGGCATCTACCGCCGTATCTGGTATCCAATCCGTTACAACTTATAGCCAGGCGACCCTCACTTCCAACAACGCGCCAATTTGCGACCGTCCCACGGAATGAGGCGCGCATTGTGCAATCGGTCCCACCGAACAACTCCCTTAACCACCTCAAGGAAGACCTTGTGATCAAGCCCCTAGCTCTCGCTGTCAGCGTTGCCTGTGCCCTGCTGTCGACTCAGTCCCATGCCTACGACTACGGCGAGCACGCCAATATCACCCTGGAAAAGCTGATCACCGACTACCCCGGCCGCTACCGAGGCACGGCCAACTTCGCCGGGGCCGCCGACTGGATGCAGAGCCAGATGGGCAGCGCCTATAACATCAGCCGCCAGGACTTCACCTGGAATGGCGGCAGCCGCGCCTCGCAGAACGTCGTGGCCTACGCCGCCGGCACCAAACCGCAATACGTGGTGATTGGCGCGCACTTCGATACCTATTTTGGCCGCCCGACCCTGCAAGGCCTGGACGACAACGGCTCCGGCGCCAGTGTGCTGACCGAAGTGGCGAAGAACCTAGGTGGCCTGCAACTGGAAAACGGCTTGCAAATCGTCGGCTTCGGCGCCGAAGAGGAAGGCCTGCGCGGTTCCCGGGCATTTGTCGATTCGCTGAGCGCCAGCCAGCGCGCCAATATGCTGGCCATGATCAACCTCGACAGCCTGATCACCGGCGACATGATGTACGCCCACGCCGGCCAGAACAGCACCGCCAACCCGGCCCTGGCGTCGTTGCGCGAGCACACGTTCCAGATCGCCAAGGAATTGAACATCAACCTGTTCACCAACCCCGGCCTGGACGCGCAATACCCCGCCGGCACCGGTTGCTGCAGTGATGGCGAAGCCTTCGAGGCGCTGAATATCCCGATCCTGTATATCGAAGCCACCAACTGGGAACTGGGCGACCTGGACGGCTACACCCAGACCGACAACCCGGCGATCCCCGGCGGCTCGACCTGGCACGACCCCAATGAAGACAACAAGACCGTCCTGACCAATGCTTTCGGCCAGGAACGCATCGACCAGCGCCTGCGCGACTATTCACGCCTGCTCAGCCGCCTGGTGCTGGAGCTGACCAATGCCGACTTAATGGCCTCCACCACCTCCGGCGGCGCGGTTGCGCGCAATATGCAGGACAACCTGCAGCGCCAGCACCAAGCCATGGTGCGCCTGCATGACCGCCGCTGGCTGACGTTGCAATCGGCCAGCCGTGAAGTGGGCACCTTCGATGGCGAGATCGGCGTGGACGGCGAGTACAACCCGGATAGCGGCTTCGACACCGCTCCAAACCCCGAGGCGCGGCGCCTGGGCCTGCACGCCCTGGGCGACTATCAACTGAGCAGCAGCCTGAATATCGGTGCCAGCCTGAGCTACCTCAACGGGCGCGACAAACTGGAGCACCGTGGCAAGCTGGAAAGCGACACCTGGCAAGCCGCAGTCTATGCCTTGTTGAACGATGGCGGCCCGACCTGGCTGGCCGGCGACCTGAGCGTGGGCCACAGCAGCTTTGACTCAAAACGCAACCTGGTGATCCAGGCCAATGGCGGCCCCGTGCTGCTTAACCAGCAACTGACTGGCGAGACCGATGCCTTGTCCCTGGGCGCCCGCGTGCTCGGCGGCTATGACTTCGACCTGGGTGCGATCAAGACCGGGCCGTTTGCCGGGCTGGATTACAGCCACTCGCGCATCGACAAGTTCCACGAGAAGCAGAACCTGCGCACGGCCCTTGAATATGAAGAACAGTCCTTCGATTCCCTGGAAGCCAGCCTCGGCTGGCGCGTGCGCGGCGCCGTGGCCCTGCCTTACGGCCTGAGCCTGATGCCCTACGGCGACATCGCCTGGGTCAAGGAACTGGCCGACGGTCGCCTGGACAACCTCGATCTGACCGCCCGCGCCGATGGCCAGGCCCGTACCGCACGCCTGGGTTCAGTCGACAAGAGCTTTGGCCGCGCACAGGTCGGCAGCCAATTGGCGATCACCCCGCAGCTTGGGGTGTACGCCGAAGTGAACGGCCGCCTGGGCCACGCCGAAGGCAGCCAGACCGGCTACTCCCTGGGCGTACAGTGGATGTTCTGATCCTGGTAGGAGCGAGCTTGCTCGCGAAAAACTCAAGAACACCGCGTTCAACCAGACACAACGCGTTGGCGTTGACGTTCTTCGCGAGCAAGCTCGCTCCTACAGTGGGTCGGTTTTCTTCTTGAAGACGTAGAACAGGTTCGGCTCACTGACCAGGTACAGCGTGCCCTCGTCATCCATGGCAATACCCTCGGCCTGGGGCACGCGCTTCTTCAGGCCATGGCGCCCCTTGAGCAGTGACAGGCTGCTCAAGGGCCGACCGTCGATATCCAATTCCAGCACCAGATACGACTCATCGGACAGCGCCAGCAAGTGGCCGCTGCGCTCATCGTATTGCAGGCTGGACAGGTCGCGCACAAACAGCCCAGCATCGCGCCGGGGGTTGTTGACGACATGGACCGAGTAGGTTTTTTCGGGTTTGAAATGCGGAAACCCATGCACTTCGTAGATCAGCATCGGATCCCGCTCCTTGGCGACAAACAGGCGCTTGCCCACCGAGTCATAGGCCAGCCCTTCAAACCCTTTATTGCCTTTGAGGTGCACACCCAAGGTCATCTGCTCGGCGTCCGCCGCGTCGAGGAACTGCGTGTCGTCCTCCAGGTGGATCTTGATCAAGCGCTGCTGGCGTTCATCGCTGACCACATAAGTGTTCTCGCTGATGAACTCCACCGCTTCGGCATCGCCAAAACCCACCAGGTTGATACGCCGCAGGATCTTGCCGTCCAGGGACAGCTCGACCAGTTCGGCGTTTTGGTTGGTCACGGTAAACAGACTCTTACGCACCGGATCGAAGGTCAGTGCCGACACATCATCGTCCAGGCCGTCGATCACCTGGGCTTCCAGTACCACTTGATAGTCCGCCAGGCCAATGGATCGTTCGTCCACCGGCTGGCGCCAGGTCTGCCAGTTAAACCAGGCACGCTCGAATAAACGAAATTGCTGGGCGACCACGCCCACGGCAACCAGGGCGATCAACAACAGGATAAACAGGGCGGGTTTAGGGCGGGCAAATCGGCGCATGGGGGGCTGGCTCAAAGTCAAAACTGGCAAATAAATATCACAGCCATCTGAATTTAAACTTAAACGCAGCGCAGTGTCTGGGGAATGCCGCGCAGAGAGAAGAGTCCGACGTAATCAATCGGCTATTTCTGCTTCTCGAAGCGGTAGAACAGATTGGGTTCACTGACCATGTACAGCGTGCCGTTTTCGTCCATGGTCACGCCTTCGGCGCGGGGGATCGTATTTTTCAGGCCATTGAAGCCACCAAGCACGGTCATGAAGCTGACTTGCTCGCCTTTTTTGTCCAGTTCCAGCAGCAGATGGGAGTCGGCGGACAGTACCAACAGGTGGCCGGTACGCGGATCGACACTCAGGGCCGAAAGGTTGCGGATATCCAGCTCGGAGCTGGGCAATCTCTGCTTGTCGCCAGCCAGGGTCTGGCTGCCGTCGCTGGCCCAGGTAAACAGCTGCGCTGGCCGCTCGATACCCAACACCAGCTGTTGATTGCGCTTGTCCCAGGTGATGGCCTCGAACGCCTTGTTCTGGTTCTTGGAGGGGCCCAGGTCGTAGCTCGGGTAGTCTGAGAAATCCAGTTGCCGCGTGTCGGCATCAACCTTGACCAGGGTCACGTTGTGCCGGCGCTCGTCCACGATGCCCAGCACGCCGTTTTCCATGACCGTCACGCCTTCCGGGTTGCTCCAGCCCACCAGCGCAATCTTGCGCAGCACATCACCCTGCAGGCTCAGCTCCACCAGGAACGGGTTCCTGCCCATGACCGCGAACAGGGTCTTGGTCCTGGGGTCGTAGGCCAGATCCGAAGCTTCGTCCTTTTCCATGCCGGGCAACGGCTTGGCATCGATCACTGCACGGTAATCCGGAAGCCAGACGCTCTCCCGACGCTCCATCGGGCTTTCAAACCGCTCCAATACCCACAGTGCGCCCCGGTCATCCCAGTGCATCAACCAGGAAATCCCATAGAAGATCGCTCCGACCAGGAACAGCCAAGAGTACCAGCGCATATTCAGGCGCGGGCGAGGAGTGAGTTTCACAGAAGGGAGAGGCATAGCCATGGAGGCATTCCAGATAATCGACTGTAGGTTATAGCCCAGGCTCAGAGCGCCTGCGTGCCATATGGCCAAGGATTATCCGGATGGAGTGTGAAAAAAATGCAAAGCGCCGATTTGCGCAGTCGCACAAATAATCTGTGTACGAGCTTGTGTGGGAGCCGGGCTTGCCCGCGATGCAAGCACCGTGGTGTATCAGGCACACCGCAGTGATGCTATCGCAGGCAAGCCAGCTCCCACACAAGCCGGCGCCTGCAGAGGGATGGGATTAGCGTACAGAGCTTTCGAAGCGGCTCACGCCGGGCAGTTCCAGCACCAGTTCATCACCCACTTCCAGCGGGCCCACGCCCACAGGCGTACCGGTCAGGATCACATCACCGGCCTGCAGCGAGAAGCAGCCGGCCATGTGCTGGATCATCGGCACGATCGGGTTGAGCATCTGCGCACTGTTGCCGTCCTGGCGCACCTGGCCATTGATGGTCAGGCGAATGCCGATATCGGTCAGGTCCGGGAAGGTGCTGCCCACCACGAACGGCGCAATGACTGCCGCACCGTCGAAGGACTTGGCAATTTCCCACGGCAGGCCCTTGGCCTTGAGCTCGGACTGCTTGTCGCGCAAGGTCAGGTCCAGGGCCGGGGCGAAGCCGGAGATGGCGTCCAGCACTTCTTCACGGCTCGGGGTTTTCGACAGGGGTTTGCCGATCAGCACCGCGATTTCAGCTTCGTAGTGCACCGAACCGCGCTCGGCTGGAATGGCAAAGCCGCCTTCCAATGGCACCACGCAACTGCCCGGCTTGATAAACAGCAGGGGCTCGGTCGGCACCGGGTTATCCAATTCCTTGGCATGTTCGGCGTAGTTGCGCCCGATGCAAACCACTTTGCCCAGCGGGAAGTGGATATGGGTGCCGTCGACGTACTTGTGCTGATAGCTCATGGACCGCTTCCTCTTTCGTGATGGTTAAACAGCGAAGATCTTGCCCGGGTTCATGATCCCGTTCGGGTCGAACACCGCTTTCACTGCCTTCATATATTCGATTTCAACCGGGGAGCGGCTGTAGGTCAGGTAATCACGCTTGGTCATGCCCACGCCATGTTCGGCGGAGATCGAGCCGTTGTACTTCTCGACGGTTTCAAACACCCACTTGTTGACGGTGGCGCACTTGGCGAAGAACTCGTCCTTGGACAGGTTTTCCGGCTTGAGGATGTTCAAGTGCAAGTTGCCGTCGCCGATATGGCCGAACCAGACGATTTCGAAGTCGGGATAGTGTTCGCCGACAATCGCGTCGATTTCCTTGAGGAATGCCGGCACTTTCGACACGGTGACCGAGATGTCGTTCTTGTAGGGCGTCCAGTGGGAGATGGTCTCGGAGATGTACTCGCGCAGCTTCCACAGGTTGTGCAGCTGGGTTTCACTCTGGCTCATCACGCCATCCAGCACCCAGCCCTGCTCGACACAGTGCTCGAAGGTTTCCAGGGCGTGGTTGGCGACTTCTTCGGTGGTGGCTTCAAATTCCAGCAGCGCGTAGAACGGGCATTCGGTTTCGAACGGCGCCGGCACATCGCCACGGCCCATGACCTTGGCCAGGGCCTTGTCGGAGAAAAACTCGAAAGCCGTCAGATCCAGCTTGCTCTGGAACGCGTGCAGCACCGGCATGATCGAGTCGAAGTCGGTGGTGCCGAGCACCATGGCAGTCAGGTTTTTAGGCGCACGATCCAGGCGCATGGTGGCTTCGACCACAAAACCCAGGGTGCCTTCGGCGCCGATAAACAGCTGGCGCATGTCGTAGCCGGTGGCGTTCTTGATCAGGTCGCGGTTGAGCTCCAGTACATCACCCTTGCCGGTGACGACCTTCATGCCGGCCACCCAATTTCGGGTCATGCCGTAGCGAATAACCTTGATCCCGCCGGCATTGGTGCCGATATTGCCGCCAATCTGGCTGGAACCGGACGAGGCGAAGTCCACCGGGTAGTACAGGCCGTTTTCTTCAGCGACGTTCTGCAATTGCTTGGTGACCACGCCCGGCTGACACACGGCGGTGCGGTCGGTGAGGTTCACGTCGAGGATCTGGTTCATGTAGTCGAACGACACCACCACTTCGCCATTCGCGGCAACGGCCGCCGCCGACAAGCCGGTACGCCCACCGGATGGCACCAGCGCCACCTTGTGTTCATTGGCCCAACGGACAATAGCCTGTACCTGCTCAATGGTCTTGGGGAAGACGATAGCGGTCGGCGCGGGGGCGAAATGCTTGGTCCAATCCTTGCCGTAAGCCTCCAGGGAGTCGGCATCGGTCAGCACTTTGCCGGGCTCAACCAGGGTCTTTAGCTCATCAATCAGGGCAGGATGGGTCATCGACAGAACTCTCGAACAATTCATGGTCATCCTGAGAACGCTTCACGTCGCAGGAATGAGTGTTTAGCGGGGCGCGTATGCTAGCATACCGCCCCCGCAGGACAGAGCCCAAGGGCGTTTCTGCGGTGACGGCTTTCCTGCCGTCCGGGTCAGCTTAAGTGATCCGATTCCCTGCCATTTTTCTCCGGGATACAGGTTTACGCAGATGAGCAAGACTTCTCTCGATAAGAGCAAGATCAAGTTCCTTCTTCTGGAAGGCGTCCACCCATCGGCCGTCGACGTCCTAAAGGCCGCCGGGTACACCAGCATTGAGTACATCACCAGTTCTCTGCCGGAATCCCAGCTCAAGGAAAAGATCGCCGACGCGCACTTTATCGGCATTCGCTCCCGCACCCAGCTGACCGAAGAGATCTTCGATCACGCCAAGAAGCTGGTGGCTGTCGGCTGTTTCTGCATCGGCACCAACCAGGTCGACCTCAATGCGGCGCGCGAGCGCGGTATCGCGGTGTTCAACGCCCCGTACTCCAACACCCGTTCCGTGGCGGAGCTGGTATTGGCCGAAGCCATCCTGTTGCTGCGCGGCATCCCTGAGAAGAACGCTTCCTGCCACCGTGGCGGCTGGATCAAAAGCGCAGCCAACTCCTTCGAAATCCGCGGCAAGAAGCTGGGTATCGTCGGTTACGGTTCGATCGGCACGCAATTGTCGGTACTGGCCGAAGGCCTGGGCATGCAGGTGTTCTTCTATGACACCCTGACCAAGCTGCCATTGGGCAACGCCACCCAAGTGTCGAGCCTGACCGAGCTGCTGGGCATGTCCGATATCGTGACCCTGCACGTGCCGGAAACCGCTGAGACCCAGTGGATGATCGGCGAAAAGGAAATCCGCGCCATCAAGAAGGGCGGGATCCTGATCAACGCCGCTCGCGGCACCGTGGTCGAGCTCGATGCCCTGGCCGACGCGATCAAGGACAAGCACCTGATCGGCGCCGCCATCGACGTGTTCCCGGTGGAGCCGCGCTCCAACGACGACATTTTCGAAAGCCCGCTGCGTGGCCTGGACAACGTGATCCTGACCCCGCACATCGGCGGTTCCACCGCTGAAGCCCAGGCAAACATCGGTCTGGAAGTGGCAGAGAAGCTGGTCAAGTACAGCGACAACGGTACGTCGGTGTCCTCGGTCAACTTCCCGGAAGTGGCCCTGCCGGCTCACCCTGGCAAGCACCGCCTGCTGCACATCCACCAGAACATCCCGGGTGTGATGATGGAGATCAACAAGGTCTTCGCGGAAAACGGCATCAACATCTCCGGTCAGTTCCTGCAGACCAACGAGAAGGTTGGCTACGTGGTGATCGACGTCGACGCCGAGTACTCGGACCTGGCGCAAGAGAAGCTGCAGCACATCAGCGGTACTATCCGTAGCCGCGTGTTGTTCTAAGGTTTCAGACGCACCACGAAGAAGGGAGCCCTGAGGGCTCCCTTTTTTTCGTCTGAACAAATCTTACTTGACGGTAACGGTGATCACTTTTGAAGCTACAGTAGGTTCAAACTGACGGTGAACGTTATCGCCCGCCACCAGTTGCAGGGTGTGCTTGCCGGGGGCCAGGGTCAGTTCAGTCTTGGTTTGTGCCTTGCCGAAATGGATCACGGTATCGGTGGCGGGAATCGGCTGGCTTGGGTCGGGCAACTCCTTCTGATCAACCAGCAAGTGGTGATGGCCGGCACCTGGGACTTGTTTGTCGATAGGCTCCAGGTCCATGCCCTTGATGCCAAACTCAACGGTGAAGGTCTTGTCGACGGTAGCGCCATCCTTAGGCGAGACAATAAACACTTCAGCACCCTTGGGCGCAGGCGTACGTGGGACATCGGCGGCTGACGCCAGCATGGAAGCCCCCAGCAGCAGGCTGGCCAGGGTTGCACGAGACAAAATGGCTTTCATTAACTTCTCCAGTTTTTCTGTGAAATCTGTAGGGTTATGACAACTTAGTGACGAAACGTTGTCCAAGGCACTCGACACCATAGCAAAGCGAGCCTGAACCGCGTCTCGCATCTTCGAATTCTTTAGGAGTGACCATGCGTTTTTTGCCTGGCCTGTTACTTGTCCTGCCTTTCTTGAGCCCCTTGGCCCACGCCGAACTGTTTGACGACGTATTTGACCGTGGAGAGCTGCGCATTGCCCTGGAGGCCGATACGCCGCCCTTCAACTTCAAGGAAGGCGACAAACTCACCGGTTTTGAAGTGGAACTGGGTGAGTTGCTGGCTCGGGAAATGGACGTACGCCCCTCCTTTATCACCACCGACGCCACTGACTTGCTGCCCGGAGTAGAGAGTGGCAAGTACGATGTGGCGATCAACCACATCGCTGTGACTGCGCAACTGCAGGATCGTTTCGATTTCAGCGTGCCGTATAGCTATGCCAATGCCCAGATGCTTGCCAACAAGCAGAAAAAACCGCTGTTGAGCGGCCTGGATACACTGACGAGCAGTCAATTTGCCGCCAAGCCCGTCGAGGGCGTGGATCTGCACAGCCGCGTCGATGCCAAGACCACGTTGACCCTGGCCATCCCGTTCCAGAAGGGCAACCCGGCGTTCAAATCGAGCCTGGACAACGCGTTGGAGCGGATCAAGGCCGATGGGCGGCTGACGGCGCTGTCGGAAAAGTGGTTTGAGGCTGACATCAGCAAAGCCACCAAATAACCAATGGGGGGCCAGCATTGTGTGGAGTGGGCTTGTGTGGGATTTAGGTGGGGTTTGGGAGTTGGGCCAGGGCCGCAGCCGCCTCGGCCAACTCCAACTCGCTGAACACCTGCACCCCATGGCGCTTGAGCAACGCCGCCGTCACCCCTTCGCCCGTGACTTTCACCCCACTGAACGTGCCGTCATACGTCAGCAGGTTGCCGCATGACGGGCTATTGGCCTTGAGCACCGCGATACGGATGCCATGGCGCTGCACCAGCGCCAAAGCCTGCCGCGCACCCTCAAGGAAGGCTTCGCTGAAGTCCTCGCCATCGGCGGTCAGCACTTGGGCGCGGCCTTCCCACACAGCTATCCCCTGCCCGCCCGGAATCTCGGCGGACGGCCGTGGCGTAGGCAGGCCCCCAGCGACCTCTGGGCACACCGCAACCACCCGCCCTTCGGCCTGCCAGGCGGCCAGTTGGGCAAATGGCCCGCTGGCCCCGCCGTCATAACGTACGCGATGCCCCAGCAGGCAGCGGCTGACCAGAATCTTTTGCATGCTCAAAACGGCTCGTTGCCCCGCCGGCGAAACCAGCCCGTCAGCGACAGGCGCTCGCGGTGGGCGGGCAGGACTTCATGGGGCACTTCCCCCGACAGGAACACCACCAGGCAACCGCCGGTGGGGTCCACATCGTGTTCAATGCCATCATTGAGATACATGCGCAACTGGCCACCGTGTTCGGGCAGCCAGTCCTGGTTCAGGTAGACCACCGCCGAGACCATGCGCCGGTCATCATCGCGAAAACGGTCGAGGTGCTTGAGGTAGAACGCTCCCGGCGGGTACATGGCGAAGTGGCATTCAAACTCTTCCAGCCCCAGGAACAGCCCACGGTTCATCGCCAGCCGCAGGCTGTCCATCAGCGTCAGGTAGCGGTCGCAGATAGCCGCCTGGCCGGGCTCCAGCCATTGGATATGGTCGCCACGGATCCCCTCGCGAATCTCCTGGGCCGGCCCGCGCCCGACAGCAGCCGGTGCCAATTCACCTTCAGCGGCACGTTTATGGCACTCAGCCGCCAGTTCCAGGGTCAGAGCCTCTGGCAGGAAGATGTTCTGCTGCGACCAGCCTTTCATGGCCAGGTCGTCGACGATGCTTAGCAGCAGCGGGTCATCAGGGGATATTTGCATGGCGCGCATAGTATCCATACGCCTGGCAAACCGACAGCGCCGCCTAGCGCCTAAACACACTTTAGTCAGGTGACTGATAGGACTTCTCGACAAATCCTACGCCCGACACGGACAATAGTGGCCGACTGACAGGAGTCCCTATGCGTCGTTTGTTTTTATCCTTGCTGATGTTCTGCGTGTTGCCCGCCTGGGCAGACAGCCATGACCAGTTGTACGCGGTCGCCGGCTGGCCGGAACAACGCGCGCATTTTAATGACGCCTTGAGTGCCGCCCAGCAGCGCTACCGCAATAGCTTGCCGCCGGCGGTGTACCAGGCGCTGGTGGACAACAGCAATAAACGCTTCGCCCCCAAGGCCATGGATCAGCGCGCCGAAGCCCAGTTGCGCCAGAACCTGGCCGATCCAAAACCGGCGCTGGCGTTTTTCCAGTCGCCTCTGGGACGCAAGATTGTCGCCGCCGAGTTGCTGGCGACCCGCCGCGACCAATTGGCCAAGAATGCCCAGGGCTTGCCGCAGATCCAGGCCGACGCCACGCGTAGCCTGATCATCGGCCACTTGGCCCAGGCGTTGCCCGCCCGCGAAGCCGGTGCCGAGGTCAGCCTGGCGATTGCCGGCGTGGCAGCGGACAGCCTGAGCCAGATGATCCCCGGCCTGTTGGGCGGCGGTCAGGCGCAAGGCATGCTCAACGGCCAGCGCGAGCGGTTGATGCAGCAGATCGGCAATGACCTGAACAACACCTTGCTGTACGTCTACCGGGATCTGTCGGACCCGGAGTTGGAAGAGTTCGCCACGTTTGCCGAATCGCCGGAAGGCAAGGCGTATTACCAGGCAGCGCTGGCAGCGATCCGCGCCGGCCTGGCGGTCGGCCAAAGCACCTCCAGCCTGGCCCCCTGACACCGCCCCCCTGTAGGAGCGAGCTTGCTCGCGAAAAACTCAAGGACACCGCGTTTAACCAGACAGCACGCGTTATCGTTGACGTCCTTCGCGAGCAAGCTCGCTCCTACAGGGGGGGAGGGTTATTTCAGGTGGTCGGTGAGGAACTTGAAGTATTGCTCGCGGATTTCAGGCAATTCATTCGCCAAGTGATGCCGCCCACGCGGCACCATCAGGATCTGCGGCTGATCGAACTTGCCGCGTAGTACCTGCAAGTTGTGCTGCCAATCCACCGTCATATCCTCCTCGCCCTGCACGATCAACGGCCGCCGCGTACTACGCGGGGCGGCCTCGATGCGCTTGATCCAGCGCGCCAGCGCGCCCACCCAGGCGGTCGGCAGTTGCCGGGGCTGCAAGGGGTCGGCTTCGAGGAACGGACGAAACGCCGGGTCATTGCTGTTATCGCTGAAGCGCCGGGCGATGCCTTTGACGAACGGCTTGAGCAGGTAATAGCTGAGCTGTGACCAGCCCCAGGCACGCGGTCGCACCAGCGGCGACAACAGGAAGGTCTGGCCTTGCGCCGGGCTATCCGGGCCATGGTTGAGCAGATGGTCCACCACAATCGCCCCGCCGGTGCTTTGCCCGAACAGATGCCAGGGCTTGGGCAGTTGCAGCGCGTCGGCCTGTTCGAACAAGCCGTTCAGCACCTGCTGGTACACCGCGAAATCATCGATGCTGGCGCGCGGGCCACTGGACAGGCCATGGCCCGGCAAGTCGCAGGCAATCACCACGAAGCCCTGGTCCAGACCCCACTCCACCACGCTGCGGTACAGCCCCATGTGGTCGTAGAAGCCGTGGAACATAAATAGGGTGGCCACCGGTTGCACCGGCCACCAGGCCTGGCTGACCACCGCGAACCCATCCACCTCGAAGCGCCCCAGGCGACTGACTACCGGCTCTTTGCGCGCAGCCAGGTCCAGCCCATAGAAGCGCTGGTAGACCCTGGCCTCGGCCGAAAGCGGCTGCGCGTCCACCAGGGGCCGCAAGCTTTCGCGCAGATGATCGGGGTCAAAGGTAACGGGCATAAGAACTTCCAGACTAGGGCTTCACAGCATTGAACAGATGAATATCGAGTCGCGATATTCATCTGTCAGGGCAAGCATGGCAAGCTACGCCACCGTCGAGGATTGTTCTGAATGCGAAAGCCCTACCGCAACGCCCTGCTCGCCAGCCTGATCCTGCTGATCTGCGCCGCCGTACTGTGGGCCGCGTATGACTGGTTCCAGGGCCGCTATCTGCGGGCATTCAGCGAACATACGGCGGTGTTTTCCGGAGACCCGCTGCGCCTGCCGGACGAGCTGGCAGGCCCCGGTCCGATCCGCCTGGTGCACTTCTGGGACCCGGCCTGCCCGTGTAATGTCGGCAACCAACAGCACCTGAGTGAACTGATTGAGCAATACGCGCCCCAGGGCGTGGAATTCTATGCCCTGCAAAAAGCCGGCAGCCACGGCCAATTGCCCGCGACCCTTGGCGCCATGAAAATCCTCACCACCTTGCCCGGCGCCGACCAGGTGCCCGCCAGCCCGGCGGTGGGCATCTGGGACAGCAACGGCAAACTGGCATACTTCGGCCCTTACAGTGAGGGCCTGACCTGTAATTCGAGCAACAGCTTTATCGAACCGATCCTGCAGGCGCTCAAGAGCGGGCGGGCGGTGAATGCGACCCACACCCTGGCGGTGGGCTGCTATTGTTCCTGGCCGCAAGGTTAAAAGTCCCACTTCTAATAATAAGGATTGTTCATGAAGCGCGTCTTGTCGGGTCTCGCGGCCCTGCTGGTGTTGATCGCCCTCGGGGCCGGCTGGTATGTCTACAGCAAGCAACCCACCCGCCAGGGCACGTTGGAATTGGCCAACCTGCAAGGTTCGGTCACGGTGCGCTACGACGACCGGGGCGTGCCGCATATCCGCGCCGAGAACGAGGCTGACCTGTATCGCGCCCTGGGTTATGTGCACGCCCAGGACCGCCTGTTCCAGATGGAAATCATGCGCCGCCTGGCCCAAGGCGAGTTGGCCGAGGTGCTCGGCGTCAAGTTGCTGGACACCGACAAACTGTTTCGCAGCCTGCGCATCCGTGAGCGCGCCGCCACTTATGCAGCGCAGATGGACCGCCAGTCGCCGCACTGGAAGGCCCTGCAAGCCTATCTGGACGGGATCAACCAGTATCAGGACCACAACGCCAGCCCCATGGAGTTCGACGTGCTGGGCATCCCCAAGCGACCGTTCACCGCCGAAGACACCATCAGCATCGCCGGTTACCTGGCCTACAGCTTTGCCGCAGCCTTTCGCACTGAGCCCTTGCTGACTTATGTGCGCGACCAACTGGGCAGCGACTACCTGAAGGTGTTTGACCTCGACTGGAAGCCAAAGGGCGACCTCGGCCTGGCCACCGCCGACTGGCAAGGCCTGAGCGCCATCGCCCGCCTCAGCGAGCAGGCCCTGGTCGACAACGGCCTGCCGCAGTTCGAAGGCAGCAACGCCTGGGCCATCAGTGGCAACCGCACCAAGAGCGGCAAACCGTTGCTGGCGGGCGACCCGCATATCCGCTTCTCG
Organism: Pseudomonas hygromyciniae; assembly: GCF_016925675.1. Lineage (NCBI taxonomy): Bacteria > Pseudomonadati > Pseudomonadota > Gammaproteobacteria > Pseudomonadales > Pseudomonadaceae > Pseudomonas > Pseudomonas hygromyciniae. Next base: position 5,730,676 of record NZ_CP070506.1, read on the forward strand.
GTGCCGTCGGTGTGGTACGAGGCGCACCTGTCGGCGCCCGGCTTCGAGCTCTACGGTTATCACAACGCCCTGATACCGGTGGCGTTCCTGGGCCACAACAAAGCGTTTGGCTGGAGCCTGACGATGTTCCAGAACGACGACCTCGACCTGATCGCCGAGAAGGTCAACCCGGACAACCCCAATCAAGTGCGCTACCACGACCAGTGGGTCGACATGACCACCAGCGAGCAGCAGATCGCGGTCAAGGGCCAGGCGCCAGTGACGCTGACCCTGCGCCAGTCGCCCCACGGCCCGATCATCAACGACGTGCTCGGCGCCAATGCGGGCGCCACACCAATTGCCATGTGGTGGGCCTTCCTCGATACCGAAAACCCGATCCTCGACGGGTTCTACCAACTCAACCGCGCCGACACCCTGGCCAAGGCCCGCCAGGCAGCCGCCAAGGTGCATGCGCCGGGGCTGAACATCGTCTGGGCCAATGCCAAGGGTGATATCGGCTGGTGGGCCGCAGCGCAATTGCCGATCCGCCCGGCCGGGGCCAATGCCGGGTTTATCCTCGACGGCAGCACGCCTGAGGCTGACAAGCTGGGCTTCTACCCGTTCAGCGCCAATCCCCAGGAAGAAAACCCGGCCCGTGGTTATGTGGTCTCGGCCAACGCCCAGCCGGTATCGCCCACTGGTATGCAGATTCCCGGCTATTACAACCTCGCGGATCGCGGCCAACAGTTGAACGCGCAATTGAGCGACAACCAGGTCAAATGGGACCTGGACAACAGCCAGGCCCTGCAACTGGGCACCACCACCGCCTACGGGCCCCGCCTGCTGGCGCCGCTGCTGCCGGTGCTGCGTGAAGTGGTCAAGGATCCGGCCGAACTCAAGCTGCTGGAGCAGTTGGCCGCGTGGAAAGGTGACTACCCGGTGGAGTCGATCCCGGCCACGTTGTTCAACCAGTTGCTGTATGACCTGACCGACGCCGCCTTCCGCCCCAAGCTGGGTGACGACATGTTCAAGACCCTGATCACCACCCGCGTGGTCGATGCCGCCTTGCCACGCCTGGCCGCCGCCGCCGATTCGCCGTGGTGGAACGGGCAGCGTGCCGAGACGGTCAAGCGCGCCTGGGACAAGAGCCTGGCCCACCTGAAAACCACCTTCGGCGACGACCCGGCGCAATGGCAATGGGGCAAGGCCCATACCTTGACCCATGGCCATCCGCTGGGCATCAAGAAGCCGCTGGACCAGATCGTCAATGTCGGCCCGTTTGCCTCACCGGGCAGCCACGAAGTGCCGAACAACCTGTCCGCAATCATTGGCCCGGCGCCATGGCCGGTGACTTACGGCCCGTCCACCCGACGCCTGGTCGACTTCGCCGACGCCGCCCACGCACTGACCATCAACCCGGTGGGACAGAGCGGCGTACCGTTCGACAAGCACTATGGCGACCAGGCCGAGACCTACATCGAAGGCGGGTACGAGCAGGCGCATTTTGATGAAGAGGAAGTCCAGGCCAATACGCGCGGCACCCTCAAGCTATTGCCGGCCCGCCCCCCACAACAGCCCTGACGAAACGCCATCAAAAATGTGGGAGGGGCGGTGCGACGATTCGACTTGCTCGCGAATGCGGTGTGTCAGTCTATACATGTGGTGACTGACACTGCGCATTCGCGAGCAAGTCGAATCGTCGCACCGCCCCTCCCACAATTTTAATCTGCGTTGCGCATTCGACCGGGGGCCCGGCCATACGCCTCCTTGAATTTCTTGCTGAATGCCGCCTGGGATTGATAACCCACCCGGGCGGCGATATCCGTCAGGCTCAACCGCGACTGCTGCAACAGATTGAACGCCAGCTCCATGCGCAACTGGGTCAGCAGCACCCACGGCGATACGCCCGCCACTTTGACAAACGCGCGCATGAACGTGGCCCGGGACATCGACGCCGCGCCGGCCAGGCTGTCGATGGTCCAGTCATGCCCGGGCTCGGTCAGCATCGCCTGCCAGGCGCGGCCCAGGCGTTTGTCGGCGAGCAAGGCAAACGTCCCCGTCAGCGACGCTTGTTGTGCCAGCCAGGTGCGCACCAGCAAGGTGAACAGGGCCACCGACAGCGCATCAATGAACGAGCGCGCACCGAGCCGTTCGCCATCCGCTTCGCTGCGCATCAGCGCAATCAGGGCCGCCAGTTGCCCGTCGGCCTGCCATTGCCGACTGGACACCACCAGATACGCCGGCAAGGCCGCGAACAGCAACGACTGGCGATTGTAGTGAAAGCTGCCACAGAGCATCTCTACCTCTGGCTGATCGCCACCCAGGCGATGCACCTGGAGGACACCGTCGTCGATCACCCTGGGTAACATCGCCGGTACCGTCGCCCCCTGGCTGCGCAACAGGTGAGTCGCACCGCCGGGCAGCAACAGGATGTCGCCTTCTTCCAGGGTCACTCGTTGCCCGCCCGAAAGCTCGGCGCGGCAGGTGCCACTGACCACAATGTGGTACGGGGCCACGCCCATGGCCTCGGGCGCATGGTCCAGGGCCCAGTCGCCCTGGAACTGGCAACGTACATCGAGGTTGCCGCGCAGGTTGGCCAGGGTGATCAGGGTGTCGATAGCGTTCATTTGCGAATATCGGTCAAAAAGTTGAGCGGATCGAACAATACCGCCAAACCCGAACGGCACACACTGGCTTCACACCCAACCCGTTCAGGAGTCATCGTAATGTTCAACAACTGGTCCGACTTGCTGCCTACCGTGAAGAAAGCCTTTGGCACACTGGGCAAGAGCAACCCGAAGATGGTCAAAGCCTACATGGCACTCGGCGAAGCCGCCGAGGAAAACAACGTCCTGGATGCCAAGACCCGCGAACTGATCTCGATTGCAGTGGCGATCACCACTCGCTGCGACGGTTGCATCGGCGTGCATGCCGACGCCGCGATCAAGGCCGGAGCCACCCGCGAAGAAGTCGCTGCAACGCTGGCCACTGCCATCTCACTGAATGCCGGCGCCGCCTACATCTACTCGCTGCGCGCGCTGGAAGCCTACGACACGCTTAAACCGGCGCCGCAAAGTTGAGCCGAAACTGCTGCGGCGTCACGCCCAGCCGGCGGTTGAACACACTGCGCATGTGCTGGGCATCGCGAAAGCCGCATTGATAGGCCACGGTCTTGAGCGGCGCGCTGCTGCTTTCGAGCATCACCCGCGCCGCGTCCACCCGTGCCCGCTCGACAAATTCCGCCGGGGTGATCCGCGCCTCCCGGGCAAATACCCGCGAAAAGTTGCGCGCACTCATGTTGGCCGCGCGGGCCAGGTCGGCAATGCCCAGGTCACCGGTCAGGTTCGCCAGCACGTACAACTGCACCTGCGCCACGGCCGAGGAAGATTCGGCATGGGGCGTCAGGAACGGGCTGAACTGGGACTGCCCGCCGCTGCGCTGGGTAAACACCACCAGCCGCTTGGCCACGTTCAAGGCCACTTCCGGGCCGTGGTCCTGGGCCAGCAGGTACAACGACAGATCGATGCCCGCCGTGACCCCGGCCGAGGTGTAGAGGTTGGCGTCTTGCACGTACAGGCGGTCGGCGTCGACCTGGGCTGAGGGGCACAGGCGCGCCAGGTCCGCCGCGTCGCCCCAGTGCGTGGTCACCGTGCGCCCCTCCAGCAAACCGGCACGCGCGAGCATGAACGCGCCGTTGCAGATCGAGCCGAAACGCCGAGCCCTGGCACTGGCGCCCTGCAGCCACTGATTGAACCCCGGGCCGAAATCCTCGAAGGGCAACTGCGGGCCACCGGCTACCAGTAACAGGTCATAGGCTTGCAATGCCTCGCTGTAATGGATGTGGGCCTGCAAGGACAGACCGTTGGAACAGGCGATCAGGCCCTGGACCTGGCCGATGACTTCGAGCTGGTAATGATCCGCAGGCGCCAGGAAGCGATTGGCCTCGCAGAACACGTCCATGGGTCCGGTCACATCCAGTGACTGGACGCCGGGGAAGATCAGGATGGCGACGGTCTTGTGCATGGATGGCACACCTTTCTATCGGAATAAACGAAGAAACAAATGTGGGAGCGGCGGTGCGACGATTCGACTTGCTCGCGAATGCGCAGTGTCAGTCACCAGATGTATAGACTGATCCACCGCTTTCGCGAGCAAGCCCGCTCCCACATTTGGATTGTTGCAGGCTTCAAGGGATGCAGTGCCTGCTACACCCTAGCCGATTTCACGTGGCACGATGTGACCGCACATTGGCCGGGATCGCATCCTCACTGCGATGGCCCTCGCGCACAGGCGCGACCAGACTGCACTCATCAGCGCCAACCCGGCGCTTTCTTGAGGAGCATGACCATGAGCACCACCATCGCCGGCATCAAAATCCCCGACAGTGCCCTGGCCAAGGCTACCACCGAATACATCCGCGACATTGAATCCGACCTGCTCTACCACCACTCCCGCCGCGTCTTCCTGTTTGGCGCCTTGAGCGGCGAGCGCAAGCAATTGACCTACAACCCGGAGCTGCTTTACGTCGGCGCGATGTTCCACGACCTGGGTCTGGTGGCAGGCCACCGCAGCGACAATGAGCGTTTTGAAGTGGACGGCGCCAACGCTGCCGCCGAGTTTCTCAAGCCCTACGGTTTGAGCGATGACGATATCGGACAAGTGTGGCTGTCCATTGCCCTGCACACCACGCCGGGGGTACCTAAGCACCTGCGCCCGACCGTCGCCCTGGTGACCGCTGGCGTGGAGATGGATGTGCTGGGCATGGACTACGCCGCGTTTACCCACGTGCAGCGCGAGGCAGTGGTGCATGCGCATCCACGGGGCGAAGGGTTCAAGGAATGCATCATCTGCGCGTTTGCCGACGGCTTGCGCCATCGTCCGCAGACCACGTTTGGCAACGTGAAGACCGATGTGCTGGTGGATCAGGAGCCGGGGTTCAAGCCGCTGAACTTTGTCGAGGTGATTCGCCAGTCGCCGTGGACTGCCTAGCCTGACTGCAATGCAATCAAAAATGTGGGAGCGGGCTTGCTCGCGAATGCAGTCTGTCAGTTGATAAATGCATTGACTGACACTGCGCATTCGCGAGCAAGCCCGCTCCCACACTTTTAGACCGGTGCGGGCGCCCGGCGTACATCCGGCTGTTTCCAGCCATCCGCTGCCGCTTCTTCGATGGCTTGCTGGATGGCTTTCTTGCGCCGCTCTTCAGCGCGACGGCTGAAGAACCACACCAGGAACGTCACCAGCGACACCGCCAGCAGAATCAGGCTGGCCACGGCGTTGATCTCGGGCTTGACCCCAAGACGCACCGCCGAGAACACTTCCATCGGCAAGGTGGTCGAGCCCGGGCCCGAGACGAAGCTGGCCAGTACCAGGTCATCCAGGGACAACGCGAACGACATCATGCCGCCCGCCGCCAACGACGGCGCGATCATCGGGATAGTGATCAGGAAGAACACCTTCCACGGCCGCGCACCGAGGTCCATGGCCGCCTCTTCGATCGACAGGTCCAGCTCACGCAAGCGCGCCGACACCACCACCGCCACATACGCCGCACAGAACGTGGTGTGGGCGATCCAGATGGTGACGATGCCACGCTCCTGGGGCCAACCGATCATCTGCGCCATGGCCACGAACAGCAGCAACAGCGACAGACCGGTGATCACTTCAGGCATCACCAACGGCGCCGTCACCAGGCCGCCGAACAGCGTGCGGCCCTTGAACTGGCTGATACGGGTCAGCACAAACGCCGCCAACGTACCCAGCGCCACCGCGGCCACCGCCGTGTAGCAGGCGATTTCCAGGGAGCGCGCCACCGAGCCCATCAACTGGGTGTTGTCCAGCAGGCCCACGTACCACTTGATCGACCAACCGCCCCACACCGTCACCAGCTTCGATTCGTTGAACGAATAGATCACCAGAATCAGCATCGGCAGGTAGATGAACAGCAGCCCTACGACCAGCATGAAGCTGGAGAAACTGAAGCGCTTCATACCTTGCCCTCCATCTCTTTGGCTTGGCTGCGGTTAAACAGAATGATCGGCACGATCAGGATCGCCAGCATCACCACCGCCAGGGCAGAAGCTACCGGCCAGTCGCGGTTGTTGAAGAACTCTTGCCACAACACTTTACCGATCATCAAGGTTTCCGGGCCGCCCAGCAGTTCCGGGATCACGAACTCGCCCACCACCGGGATGAACACCAGCATGCAGCCGGCGATGATGCCGTTCTTGGACAGCGGCACGGTGATTTTCCAGAAGCTGTTGAAGGTGCTCGAACCCAGGTCCGACGCGGCTTCCAGCAGGCTCTGGTCATGTTTGACCAGGTTGGCGTACAGCGGCAGGATCATGAACGGCAGGTACGAATAGACCACGCCGATATACACCGCGATGTTGGTGTTGAGGATCTGCAACGGCTCGTTGATCAGCCCCATGGACATCAGGAAGCCATTGAGCAAGCCGTTGTTGCTGAGGATGCCCATCCACGCATACACGCGGACCAGGATCGCGGTCCAGGTCGGCATCATGATCAGCAGCACCAGCACGGTCTGCATCTCTTTGCGCGCACTGGCGATGGCGTAGGCCATCGGGTAGCCGATCAGCAGGCACAAGGCCGTGCTGAAAAACGCCATCTTCAACGAGCCCAGATAGGCGGCGATGTACAGTTCGTCGCCGGCCAGCAGGCTGTAGTTGGCCAGGTTGAGCACCACCTCCAGCTTCTGCTCGATGTAGGTGTAGATCTCGGTGTAGGGCGGGATCGCCACATCGGCTTCGGCAAAGCTGATCTTCAGGACGATGAAGAACGGCAGCATGAAGAACATGAACAGCCACAGGAACGGAATCCCGATGACCACCTGCTTGCCGCTGGGAATTATTCGGTGCAGTCGCCGTTTGAATTTCTTCATGTTCATGAGCGAAGTACCACGCCGCTGTCGTCTTCCCACCACACGTAGACCTGGTCACCCCAGGTCGGCCGCGCGCCACGGCGTTCGGCGTTGGCGACGAAGGACTGCACCAACTTGCCGCTCGGCAGTTCGACGTAGAACACCGAGTGGCCGCCCAGGTAGGCAATGTCATGCACCTTGCCGCTGGACCAGTTGTGCTCGCAGGTCGGCATCTCGGTGGTGACCAGCAGTTTTTCCGGGCGGATGGCGTAGGTCACCGACTTGTCTTCCACCGAAGTGGCGATGCCATAACCCACGTAGATATCGCGGTCCAGGTCGGCGCACTTGAGCACCGCGTGGCCTTCGGCGTCATCCACCACGACGGTGTCGAAGATGTTGACGTTGCCGATGAACTCGCACACCAGGCGGCTGGTGGGGGTTTCGTAGATGTCGATCGGGCTACCGATCTGCGCGATCCAGCCCAGGTGCATGATCGCGATGCGCTCGGCCATGGTCATGGCCTCTTCCTGGTCGTGGGTCACCATCACGCAGGTCACGCCGACACGCTCGATGATTTCGACGAGCTCAAGCTGCATCTGCGAGCGCAGCTTCTTGTCCAGTGCGCCCATCGGCTCATCGAGCAGCAGCAGTTTCGGGCGCTTGGCCAGGGAACGGGCCAGGGCCACGCGCTGACGCTGACCGCCAGACAACTGGTGCGGCTTGCGCTTGGCGTACTGGCTCATCTGTACCAGCTTGAGCATCTCGGCCACGCGGGCCTCGACCTCGGCCTTGGGAATCTTGTCCTGTTGCAGGCCGAAAGCGATGTTCTGCGCCACGGTCATGTGCGGGAACAAGGCGTAGGACTGGAACATCATGTTGATCGGCCGCTCGTAAGGCGGCATGTCGGTGATATCCACACCGTCGAGGAAAATCCGCCCTTCGGTCGGACGCTCGAAACCTGCGAGCATGCGCAGCAAGGTGGACTTGCCCGAACCCGAACCGCCGAGCAAGGCAAAGATCTCGCCTTTCTTGATTTCCAGGGACACATCGTCCACGGCAATCGTCTCGTCGAACTTCTTCGTGACCCGGTCGATTTTGACCAACACCTTTTTCGGTGTCTGGTCGCCCTCGAGGGCTTTCTTATAGGCGCCGGAGGCAACTGCCATTTACGAAACTCCCAGAAAAAAAGACTGCAGAACGTCCCATACGGACGAACCTTGGATAGTTTGAGCCTTACTTGCCCGTCTTGACCTTGGTCCAGCTACGGGTCATCAAGCGTTGCACTTTCGGGGGTAGCTCGAAGTTGACAAACGTCCGGTCGAGAACCGCCTGCGGTGGATAAACCGCTTCGTCGGTGCGTATCGATTGCTCCATCAGCGTGTCCGCCCCGGGGTTAGGGTTGGCGTAGCCGACGTAATCACTGACCTGAGCGATCACTTCAGGTTGCAGCAAATAGTTGATAAAGGCGTGGGCCTCTTTGACGTTGGTCGAGTCCTTGGGGATCGCCAGCACGTCAAACCACAGGTTGCCGCCTTCTTTGGGAATCGCGTAGGCGATGTTCACGCCCTTGCCCGCCTCGCTTGCGCGAGCCTTGGCCTGGAACACATCGCCGGAGAACCCGGCGGCCACGCAGATATTGCCGTTGGCCAGGTCCGAGATGTATTTGGATGAATGGAAGTAGGTCACGTAGGGCCGCACTTTCAGGAGTTTTTCCTCAGCCTTTTTATAGTCAACCGGGTTGGTGCTGTTGGGGTTCAAGCCCATGTAGTTGAGCACCGCCGGCAGCATCTCATCGGCCGAGTCCATGAAGGACACACCGCAACTGGCCAGCTTCTTCATGTTTTCCGGCTCGAACAGCACGGCCCAGGAGTCGATCTTGTCGACGCCCAGTACTTCTTTGACTTTGTCGACGTTGTAGCCAATGCCGTTGGTGCCCCACAGGTAGGGCACGGCGTATTGATTGCCCGGGTCGTTCTTTTCCAGGCGCTTGAGCAGCGCCGGGTCGAGATTGGCGTAGTTGCTCAGCAACGACTTGTCGATCTTCTGGAACGCGCCCGCCTTGATCTGCTTGCCCAGGAAGTGGTTGGACGGCACCACCACGTCATACCCGGTGCGCCCGGCCAGCAACTTGCCTTCCAGGGTTTCGTTGGAATCGAACACGTCATAGACCGGCTTGATGCCGGTGGCCTTTTCAAAGTTGGCCAGGGTGTCGGGGCCGATATAGTCCGACCAGTTATAAACATGCACGGTCGAAGCCGCCTGCACGCTGACTGCCAACGTGAGGCCCGCCCCTACCAGCAAGGCTTTGCGAAATAAAGAAATTGGCAAGTGGAGGTCCTCTTAAATAGTTGGGCCTAAAGTTGTTGCCCGACAACAAAACCGGCGCGCAACTTACCCTCGATAAACCGATCCGGCAAAACTTTCTGTCATTTAATTTGTGAGAGCGGGCCTGGGTGGGAGCGGGCTTGCTCGCGAAGGGGGCGTGTCAGCCAGCATTTATATCTACTGATACACCGCTTTCGCGAGCAAGCCCGCTCCCACACAAGCTCGCTCCTGCAGGTTCTTGCTTATTTGCCTGACTTGATCTTGGTCCAGCTGCGTGTCATTTCACGCTGGGTTGCAGCAGGCAAGTCAGCAATGGCATAGAGCTTGGCCTGCACATCTGCTGGCGGGTAGATGCCTGGGTCGCTGCTGATGTCTTTATCGACCAGTGCGGTGGCTTTCTCGTTACCGTTCGGGAAATGCACGCTGTTGGTGATCGAGGCCATCACTTCTGGCTTGAGCAGATAGTTCAAGAACGTGTAGGCCGCGTCGACGTTCTCGGCATCTTTAGGGATAGCGACCATGTCGAAGAAGCTACCAGCGCCTTCTTTCGGAATGTCGTAGGCCACCTTGACCTTGCCACCGGCTTCAGCCGCGCGGGATTTGGCCTGCTCAATGTCACCCGAGTAACCCACGGCGACGCAGATGTTGCCGTTGGCCAGGTCGGAGATGTACTTGGACGAGTGGAAGTAGCCAATCGAAGGACGGATTTTCAGGAACAGGTCTTCGGCCTGCTTCAGATCGGCCTTCTTCTGAGTGTCGGTCGGCAGGCCCAGATAATGCAGCGCAATCGGCAGCATTTCGGTTGGCGAGTCGAGGAAGCTCACGCCGCAGCTTTTCAGCTTAGCGATGTTCTCAGGCTTGAACAGCACGTCCCAGGAATCGATCTTGTCCACGCCCAGTGCGGCCTTGACCTTCTCCGGGTTGTAGCCGACGCCGATCGAGCCCCACATGTACGGGAAGGCGTGCTTGTTGTCCGGGTCGCTGACCGACACGGCTTTAAGCAGGGATTTGTTCAGATTGTCATAGTTAGACAGCTTGGACTTGTCCAGCTCCTGATACACACCAGCCTTGATCTGCTTGGCCAGGAAGTTGTTCGACGGCACCACCACGTCGTAGCCGGACTTGCCCGCCAACAGCTTGGCTTCCAGGGTTTCGTTGCTGTCGAAAACGTCGTACACCACCTTGATGCCGGACTCTTTCTCAAAGTTGGCAATGGTGTCCGGTGCAATGTAGTCGGACCAGTTATAGACATGCAGTACTTTACTGTCCGCCTGGGCCGCGCCCGCCATCACGCCCATCAGGGACAAGGCCAGGAGGGTCTTGCCAGCGTTCTTCAAACCTAATGCCTTCATTCGGTCATGCTCCAATTTTTCTTTTTTGGGCCACATTTTTCTACGTTTCATGGCCCGTCGAAGGGCAACAAAACAGGGCGACAGTCTGGCAAGTTCAGGGGCCGGCTTTCAACCAAAGCCCCGCATTTATCATTGCCCGAATGCAACAGCTGCAAGCCGCTGCATTCTGAGCCTAGCACTTAGCCCTGCAATGCCGCCAAAGTCAGGTCCAGGCACTGGCGAGCCTTGGTCACCAGCTCGTCAATCTCGGCCTTGCTGATCACCAGCGGCGGCGAAATGATCATGGTGTCGCCCACGGCGCGCATGATCAGGCCATTCTCGAAGCAGAAGGTGCGGCAGATCATGCCCACGCCCTTGCCTTCATAACGCTTGCGCGTGGCCTTGTCCTGTACCAGCTCGATCGCACCCAACATGCCGACACCCCGTACTTCGCCCACCAGCGGATGATCCGCCAGCTCGCGTAGACGCTTTTGCAAATACGGTGCCGTTTCGTCATGCACGCGGCTGACAATTTTTTCATCGCGCATGATGCGGATGTTTTCCAGGGCCACCGCAGCCGCCACCGGGTGCCCGGAATAGGTGAAACCGTGGTTGAAGTCGCCACCTTCGTTGAGCACCGCCACCACTTCGTCGCGCACGATCAGGCCGCCCATGGGGATGTAGCCCGAGGTCAGGCCCTTGGCGATGGTCATCATGTCCGGCTTGAGGTCGTAGAAATCGCTACCGAACCACTCACCCGTGCGACCAAAGCCACAGATCACTTCGTCGGCGACAAACAGGATGTCGTACTTGGCGAGGATTTCCTTGATGCGCGGCCAGTAGGTCGCGGGCGGCACAATCACGCCGCCGGCGCCCTGGATCGGCTCGGCAATAAAGGCACCGACGTTGTCCACGCCGACTTCCAGAATCTTCTCTTCCAGTTGGTTGGCCGCCCAGATCCCGAACTCTTCGGGGCTCATGTCGCCGCCTTCGCCGAACCAGTACGGCTGCGCGATATGCACGATGCCCGGGATCGGCAAGTCGCCCTGCTCGTGCATATAGGTCATGCCGCCCAGGCTCGCGCCGGCCACGGTGGAGCCGTGGTAACCGTTCTTGCGGCTGATGATGGTTTTCTTGTTTGGCTGGCCCTTGATCGCCCAGTAGTGGCGGACCATGCGCAACATGGTGTCGTTGCCTTCGGAGCCGGAACCGGTGAAGAACACATGGTTCATGCCCGCGGGGGCGATATCGGCGATGGCCTTGGCCAGTTCCAGCACCGGAGGGTGGGCGGTCTGGAAGAACAGGTTGTAGTAAGGCAGTTGTTTCATCTGCTTGGCGGCGGCGTCAGCCAGCTCGTCGCGGCCATAACCGATGGCCACGCACCACAGGCCGGCCATGCCGTCGAGGATCTTGTTGCCTTCGCTGTCCCACAGGTACACGCCCTTGGCGTTGGTGATGATGCGCGGGCCTTTCTCTTTCAACTGCTTGAAGTCGCTAAACGGTGCCAGGTGATGATCGTTGCTCAGGGCTTGCCATTCACGGGTTTGCGGGTTGTTGCTGGACATACCAATCTCCAATAGGTAGATGAGGGTGCGGCGTATCCCGGCCGCACCCGGCGCATCAGACGGCGAAGAGCAGGAATTCCCGCTCCCACGAACTGATCACGCGCTTGAAGTTTTCATGCTCGGCCCGCTTGACCGCGACGTAGCCAGTGATGAATTTGTGACCCAGGTATTTCTCGATGGTCTTGCTGTTTTCCATGCGCTCCAGCGCGTCTTCGATGGTCAACGGCAGGCGCAGGTTGCGCCTTTCGTAACCACGACCGACTACCGGTGCGCTTGGGCTGATGCCTTCGACCATGCCGATATAGCCGCACAGCAGGCTGGCGGCGATCGCCAGGTACGGGTTGGCATCGGCGCCTGGCAGGCGGTTTTCCACGCGACGGTTCTGCGGGCCGGCGTCCGGTACGCGCAGGCCGACGGTGCGGTTTTCTTCGCCCCACTCCACGTTCACCGGCGCCGAGGTGTCGGGCAGGAAGCGGCGGAACGAGTTGACGTTGGGCGCGAACAGCGGCAACAGCTCGGGGATGAACTTTTGCAGGCCGCCAATGTGGTGCAGGAACAGCTCGCTCTTGGAACCGTCCTCATTGGAGAACACGTTCTTGCCGGTGGCGATATCAATGATGCTCTGGTGCAGGTGCATGGCGCTGCCCGGCTCACCGGTCATGGGCTTGGCCATGAAGGTGGCGGCCACGTTGTGCTTGAGCGCGGCTTCACGCATGGTGCGCTTGAACACCAGGATCTGGTCGGCCAGGGACAGGGCATCGCCGTGACGGAAGTTGATTTCCATCTGCGCCGTGCCGTCCTCGTGGATCAGGGTGTCGAGGTCCAGTTCCTGCAGTTCGCACCAGTCATAGACGTCTTCGAACAAGGGGTCGAATTCGTTGGCCGCTTCTATAGAGAAGGACTGGCGACCGGTTTCCGGGCGGCCAGAGCGGCCAATCGGCGGTTGCAGCGGGAAGTCCGGGTCTTCGCAGCGTTTGGTCAGGTAGAACTCCATCTCCGGCGCCACGATGGGCTGCCAGCCTTTGTCGGCGTAGAGCTTGAGGACTTTCTTGAGCACGTTGCGCGGCGACAGCTCGATCGGGTTGCCTTGCTTGTCGTAGGTGTCGTGGATCACCTGGGCGGTGGGCTCGATGGCCCAGGGCACCAGGAACACGGCGTTCTGGTCGGGGCGGCAGATCATGTCGATGTCGGCCGGGTCGAGCAATTCGTAATAGATGTCGTCTTCGACATAGTCGCCGGTCACGGTCTGCAACAGAACGCTCTCGGGCAGGCGCATGCCTTTTTCGGCAATGAACTTGTTGGTCGGCGAGATCTTGCCCCGGGTGATCCCCGTGAGGTCGCCAATCATGCATTCGACTTCTGTGATCTTGTGGTCTTTCAACCAATCGGTGAGCTGGTCGAGGTTGTTACTCATAAATGCCTCTGGGCTGGGTTTCCTGACATCCATTAAAGGTCAGGCGTTGTTTGACGCGTGTGCGTCTCTTTGTTTCGCCCGCGTTCGGCAGGCATCGCCAAATGCCTGGAAGATCGCGAGGTAGTACGGGTTGGAGCTTACCTGCCATTCAGGGTGCCATTGCACTCCTATTGCAAAAGCGTCTGCAAAAGCCTTGCCCTGTTTGAGCGAAAAAGCCTCGATCAGGCCGTCCGGCGCGGTCGCTTCGACCTGCAGGCCGGGCGCCAGGCGGTCAACGCCCTGGCTGTGGATCGAGTTGACCTGGATCGTGTCCGGCAAACCCAGGCTCGCCAGCACACCGCCCGGGGTGATCGCCACGGCATGCGCCGGGCCGTACTGGACGTCCAGCGGCTGGGTGTCGTCTTCGCGGTGATCCATCATGCCCGGCAGTTCATGAACCTTCTGGTGCAGGCTGCCGCCCAGGGCCACGTTCATTTCCTGGAAGCCCCGGCAGATCCCTAGCACCGGGACGCCCGCGGCGATCGCGGCGCGAATCAGCGGCAGGGTGCTCTGGTCCCGTGCAGGATCATGAGCAGTCCCAGGCGCGCTGGCCGGACCGTCGTAATGAAAGGGTTCGATATTGGAAGGTGAGCCGGTAAAGAGAATGCCGTCCAGACCGTCAAGAATATTGGCCGGTTCGAACAGCTCCGCCAGGGACGGAATAATCAATGGCAGGCCCTTGGCAGCGACTGCCACGGCGCGGACGTATTTGTCGCCACTGATGTGATAAGCATGCAGACCAACCTGTTTGGAGCAGGCGGTGACGCCGATTAACGGCAGGCCAGACATGAAGCACCCCGGTATTATTGCTGTTATGGGTTTGAATCGAGCTTAGCCTTGTTCATTTTTTTACACAACACCCCCGTAAAAAATACAACACGGCCCGCTCAAGCCTGCTAGTCCCAAGCCGGTCAAACCGATAAAACTGCCCAAAAAAGCCGCAAAAAAGCCCTCAAGGCGCTTTTTTAGGGCAAAAAAGGCCTCGCTTGACTTCGGCATGCCGTTCGGGTTGACTGAAACCAGAAAAGATCAATGATTGATATTTTTAACAACAAAGGTGTTGCATCATGTCGGTACCCCCGCGTGCCGTTCAGCTTAACGAAGCGAACGCGTTCCTTAAGGATCATCCTGAGGTTCTGTACGTAGACCTTCTAATTGCGGATATGAATGGTGTGGTGCGCGGTAAGCGCATCGAACGCACCAGCCTCCACAAGGTTTACGAGAAAGGCATCAACTTGCCGGCCTCTTTATTTGCCCTGGATATCAATGGCTCAACGGTGGAAAGCACCGGCCTGGGTCTGGACATCGGTGATGCTGACCGAATCTGTTATCCAATCCCCGATACCCTGTGCAATGAACCCTGGCAAAAGCGCCCTACCGCGCAACTGCTGATGACCATGCACGAACTTGAAGGTGAACCTTTCTTCGCCGATCCGCGCGAAGTGCTCCGCCAAGTTGTAACCAAGTTTGACGATATGGGCCTGACCATCTGCGCAGCCTTCGAGCTTGAGTTCTACCTGATCGACCAGGAGAACGTGAACGGCCGCCCACAACCTCCCCGCTCGCCGATTTCCGGCAAACGCCCGCACTCGACACAGGTCTACCTGATCGACGACCTCGACGAATACGTCGACTGCCTCCAGGACATTCTGGAAGGTGCCAAAGAGCAAGGCATCCCGGCTGACGCGATCGTCAAGGAAAGTGCCCCGGCGCAGTTCGAAGTGAACCTGCACCACGTCGCCGACCCGATCAAGGCATGCGACTACGCGGTACTGCTCAAGCGTTTGATCAAGAACATTGCCTACGACCATGAGATGGACACCACCTTCATGGCCAAGCCTTACCCGGGCCAGGCAGGCAACGGTTTGCACGTGCATATTTCGATCCTGGACAAAGACGGCAAGAACATCTTTGCCAGCGAGGATCCCGAGCAGAACGCCGCATTGCGTCACGCGATCGGCGGTGTGCTGGAGACCCTGCCTGCACAAATGGCTTTCCTGTGCCCCAACGTCAACTCCTACCGTCGTTTTGGCGCACAGTTCTACGTGCCGAACTCGCCGTGCTGGGGCCTGGACAACCGCACCGTGGCGATTCGCGTACCTACGGGTTCGTCCGACGCGGTACGTATCGAACACCGCGTGGCCGGCGCCGATGCCAACCCTTACCTGCTGATGGCTTCGGTCCTGGCGGGCGTGCACCACGGTCTGACCAACAAGATCGAACCTGGCGCACCGGTGGAAGGCAACAGCTACGAGCAGAACGAACAAAGCCTGCCGAACAACCTGCGTGATGCCCTGCGCGAGTTGGACGACAGCGAGGTGATGGCCAAGTACATCGATCCGAAGTACATCGATATCTTCGTCGCCTGCAAGGAAAGTGAGCTGGAGGAGTTCGAACACTCCATCTCCGACCTTGAGTACAACTGGTACCTGCATACCGTGTAAGCGGACTGTGGCGAGCGGGCTTGCCCCGCGCTGGGCTGCGAAGCAGCCCCAAAACAAACACCGCGATGCATCTGATGCATCGCGGTGTTTTTGAATGAGGGCTGCTTCGCAGCCCAGCGCGGGAGCAAGCCCGCTCGCCACAAACAAGCTCTCGCCACAACAGGCCCGCTTGCCACAACAAACCTGCTCCCCACAACAAGCCCTATCTGTACCGATATGGATCTCTGCGTACAATGCATCCTGCCTTGTAGGAGACTTCCATGACCACCCGCCCCGCCGCCCCTCGCAAACCCCGCGCCCGCAGCCAGGCCCGGATCGACGCGATCCTCGACGCCGCCCGCACCTTGCTGGCCGCCGAAGGCGTGGCCAGTCTGTCGATCTACAGCGTGGCCGAACGGGCGCAGATTCCGCCGTCATCGGTGTATCACTTTTTCGCCAGCGTACCGGCCTTGCTCGAAGCACTGACGGCTGACGTACACGCCGCATTCCGCGCCGCGCTGCAAGCCCCCATCGACCACGACAGCCTGCATCACTGGCGCGACCTGTCGCGCCTGGTGGAATTGCGCATGCTGGACATCTACAGCAACGATGCCGCCGCCCGGCAATTGATTCTCGCCCAGCACGGCCTCACCGAAGTGACCCAGGCCGACCGCCAGCATGACCTGGAGTTGGGGGATTTGATGCTGCAAGTGTTCAACCGCCACTTTGAAGTGCCGGTACTGCCGGAGGATGTGGACGTGTTTGCCCTGGCGCTGGAGTTGAGCGACCGCGTGTACGCACGCTCGGTGCATCAGCATGGGCAGATCACCCCGCGCATGGCGGAGGAAGGGATGCGGGTGTTTGATGCGTATGTGGGGCTTTATTTGCCGGTGTTTTTGCCTAAGCGATAAGTTTTGTGGTGACTGGGCCGGCCTCTTCGCGAGCAAGCCCGCTCCCACATTCGACCGTATTCCGATGTTGGAAATCGGTCGAATGTGGGAGCGGGCTTGCCTGCGATAGCGGTCGAAAGCCGATCACAGCTTGGCGATCGACACCTCAGTAGACTTCACAAACGCAATCACTTCACTGCCAATCACCAACTCCAGCTCTTTCACCGAGCGGGTGGTGATCACCGAGGTGACAATGCCGGACGCGGTCTGCACGTCGATTTCCGACAGGACGTCGCCTTCGACAATTTCCTTGATGGTGCCTTTGAACTGGTTACGCACGTTGATCGCTTTGATAGTCATGGTGTTATTCCTTTAGGGACAAGTAAGTTATTGCGCCCAACGCAATTGCGTAGGCAACGGTGAAACAGGTTCCGGCGCAGGCGGCGTGCCGGGCAGTGACAGCACACGGTTGAGCACTTCGGTTTCCAGGGCCGCCAGGCGATGGGAGCCACGGACTCTCGGGCGTGGCAGTTCCACATGCAGGTCGAGGCCGATGTCGCCGTCTTCGATCAGGATGACCCGGTCGGCAATGGCCACGGCTTCGCTGACGTCATGGGTCACCAGCAACACGGTAAAACCGTGCTTGCGCCACAGGTTTTCGATCAGTTGCTGCATCTCGATGCGGGTCAGGGCATCCAGCGCACCCAAGGGCTCATCCAGCAGCAACAGGCGCGGCTGATGAATCAGAGCGCGGGCCAGGGCCACCCGTTGTTTCTGGCCACCGGACAACGCCGCTGGCCATTCATCGGCACGCTCGGCCAGGCCAACCGCTTCCAGCGCCTCAAGCGCTTGGGGCCGCCAGTTGCCTTTAAGGCCCAGGCCGACGTTATCGATGATCTTTTTCCACGGCAGCAGGCGCGCTTCCTGGAACATCAGCCGCGTGTCTTCGAGCGCTTCGCTCAGGGGTGCAGAACCTGCAAGCAACTCGCCACTGCTGGCGCTATCAAGGCCGGCCAGCAGGCGCAGCAAGGTACTTTTGCCACAGCCACTGCGGCCAACAACGGCCACGAACTGGCCCGCCGGGATGTGCAGGTCAATCTCGCGCAGGACTTCCCGCGCGCCGAACGCCTTGCGCAGCTTGCGCACCGCCAACGGGATGCCCCGCAGCAGGCGTGGAGGTTGTTGAGCGGTCATGCCGCACCTCCTTTATGCACTTGATAGGCCGGATGCCAGCGCAGCCACACTCGCTCCAGGCCACGCGCTGCGAGGTCGGCCAACTTGCCGAGCACCGCGTACAGCACAATCGCCAGCACCACCACGTCGGTTTGCAGGAACTCCCGGGCATTCATCGCCAGGTAGCCGATACCGGAGCTGGCGGAAATGGTTTCCGCGACGATCAGCGTCAACCACATAAAGCCCAGGGCAAAACGCACCCCCACCAGGATCGAAGGCAAGGCGCCGGGCAGGATCACCTGGCGAAACAGGCTGAACCCCGACAAGCCATAACTGCGCGCCATCTCCACCAGTGCCGGATCGACGTTGCGGATGCCGTGATAGGTGTTGAGGTAGATGGGGAACAGCGTGCCGAGGGCGACCAGGAAAATCTTCGCCGTCTCATCGATGCCGAACCACAGAATCACCAGCGGGATCAGCGCCAAGTGCGGCACGTTGCGAATCATCTGCACCGAGCTGTCCAGCAGGCGCTCGCCCCATGTCGACAGGCCAGTGATAAAACCCAGGGCCAGGCCGATACCGCCGCCGATCACAAAACCCAGGCCCGCGCGCCAGCCGCTGATGGCCAGGTGGGTCCAGATTTCACCGCTGCTCACCAGGTGCACGCCAGCCGCAATTACTGCGCTGGGGGCCGGCAAAATCCGCGTCGACAGCCAGCCTGCCGACACCGACAACTGCCACACCACCAGCAACAGGACCGGCAGCGCCCAAGGCGCCAGCCGATGCAGAATCCGTTGACTATTCATGACGGCGCCTCAGCTCTGCGACGCGGCTTTGGGAAGAATGTCGTTGGCCACCATCTCGCCAAACGGGCTGACGTAACCGGCGCTTTTCGGCAGCTCGGGACGTTCGATATCCAGGTGCGGGAACAGCAATTCCGCAACCCGGTACGACTCTTCCAGGTGTGGATAACCGGAGAAAATAAAGGTGTCGATGCCCAGGTCCGCGTACTCCTTGACCCGCGCCGCCACGGTCGGCCCATCGCCCACCAGTGCCGTGCCGGCGCCGCCGCGTACCAGGCCAACGCCGGCCCACAGGTTGGGGCTGACTTCGAGGTTGTCGCGACTGCCGCCATGCAAGGCGGCCATGCGCTGCTGGCCCACCGAATCAAAGCGTGCCAGCGAGGCCTGGGCACGGGCGATGGTGTCATCGTCCAGATGGGAGATCAGTTTGTCGGCGGCTTTCCATGCCTCGTCGTTGGTTTCACGCACGATCACATGCAAGCGAATACCGAAGCGCACGGTGCGCCCGAGCTTGGCCGCCTTGTCCCGTACCTGTTCGATTTTTTCCGCCACCGCCGCCGGTGGCTCGCCCCAGGTCAGGACCATTTCCACTTGTTCGGCTGCCAGGTCCTGGGCCGCTTCGGAAGATCCACCAAAATACAGCGGCGGACGGGGCTGCTGGATCGGTGGGTAGAGCAACTTGGCGCCTTTGACGCTGATGTGCTGGCCGTCGTAGTCCACGGTTTCGCCTTCCAGCACGCGCCGCCAGATGCGGGTGAATTCCACCGAGGCCTGGTAGCGCTCCTCATGGCTGAGGAACAGGCCATCACCGGCCAGTTCTTCCGGATCACCACCGGTCACCAGGTTGAACAGCGCCCGGCCACCGGACAGCCGATCCAGGGTCGCGGCCTGGCGCGCCGCCACCGTCGGGGAAATGATCCCGGGGCGCAGTGCTACCAGGAATTTCAGACGCTGGGTCACCGGGATCAACGAGGCGGCCACCAGCCACGAGTCTTCGCAAGAACGACCGGTGGGGATCAGTACCCCGCCAAAACCCAGGCGATCAGCGGCCTGGGCCACCTGTTGCAGATAACCGTGATCCACGGCGCGAGCGCCTTCGGCGGTGCCAAGGTAATGGCCGTCGCCGTGGGTAGGCAGGAACCAGAAAATATTGAGGCTCATGGAGTTGTCTCCTGAAGAAGTCGGATTACGGCGCTTTGGCAACGGTCGCAGGTGGCGTCCAGATCACGTCCTTGATGCTCAAGGGCTTGGGAATCAATTTGAGCTGGTAGAAGGTGTCAGCGATTTTCTGCTGCGCGGCGACCACTTGCGGGGTCAGGAACAGCGCGCCGTAGCCCTGGCGTTTGACCGAGGTCAGGGTGATGTCAGCCGGCAAGCCGAGCAGCGGCGCAACTTGTTCGGTGACTTCCTGGGGGTTGGCCTTGGACCATTCGCCCACGGCGCGCACTTCTTCCACCAACGCCTTGATCACCTCCGGGTGTTTTTCGGTGTAGGGCTTGGTGGCCAGGTAGAACTGGTGGTTGTCGGCAATGCCGGTGGCGTCACGTAGGGTGCGGGCTTGCAGTTGTTGCTCGGCGGCCGCCTGGTACGGGTCCCAGATGACCCAGGCGTCGACACTGCCACGCTCGAAAGCGGCACGAGCGTCGGCGGGCGGCAGGAACACGGTCTGTACGTCGGTGTATTTCAGGCCGGCGTCTTCCAGGGCGCGTACCAGCAGGTAATGCACGTTGGAGCCTTTGTTGAGCACGACTTTCTTGCCCTTGAGCTCGGCCACCGATTTGATCGGCGAATCCTTGGGTACCAGGATGGCTTCGCTGGTCGGCGCTGGCGGTTCGTAGGCGACGTAGAGCAGATCGGCACCGGCGGCCTGGGCGAACACCGGTGGGGTTTCGCCGGTGACGCCAAAGTCGATGGAGCCGACATTCAGCCCTTCGAGCAACTGCGGGCCACCGGGAAACTCGGTCCACTGCACGTTCACGCCCTGGTCGGCCAGGCGTTTTTCCAGGGTGCCCTTAGCCTTGAGCAGCACCAGGGTGCCGTATTTCTGATAACCGATCCGCAGGGTTTGCGCGGCCTGGGCTTGAACAATGGCGCCGAAGGACACAGCCGCAGCAAACAGTGCGACCAGGCCCCGACGCAAGATGATAGTGCGCATGGCGCTCTCCAAATTGACGATTAGGGTTGTGGCTGCACCTGCTTGGCCGTTGGCGGCTGAGTAAGGTGAGGGTTTTGTATTCGGGTGTGGCTTATATCCGGGCGTGGCTATATTCGGGTGTGGCTTAGATGCTCCAGCGAGCACTCAACAAACGTTCATTCAACACATGGGGGTCCAACGGTTGCGGGCGACGGGCCATGGCGCTGTAGAACTGCTCCAGGGCTTCGCTCAAGCGTTGTTCAAGGATCGGCACCAACTGCGCCTGGGCACTGCCTTCGCCGTAGGCGATCTGGCTGTCCTCGGCAAAAATCCCGTGCAGCAGCTCCTGGGCTTTGAGTGCCGACAGCACAGGCTTCAAGGCGTAGTCCACCGCCAGCATGTGGGCAATGCTGCCGCCAGTGGCCATGGGCAGTACCACCTTATGGGCCAGGGCGCGTTCCGGCAGCAGGTCGAGGACGGTTTTCAAGGCGCCTGAAAACGAGGCCTTGTACACCGGCGTGGCGATCAGCAAACCATCGGCATTGGCCACCTGGGCCAGCAGGTCGAGGACCTTCGGGCTGTCGAAGCGGGCATACAACAAATCTTCGGCCGGGAAGTCCCGTACCTGATAACTCACCACTTCCACGCCTTGCTGCTGCAACCAGCGCCGGGAGTGATCCAGCAAAACCCCGGACCGGGAACGCTGACTGGGACTGCCACCAAGTGTTACGACCAGCATCGGGAGTTTCCTTGAGCAAGTGTCGGCGGTTCGCGGTACAGCGATGGCGCCAAGATGGGACAGACCTTATCAGCAGATTTATATATCTATAAATCTTATTTTTTTCATTTGTTTATTCTTTAAATGCATATACAGAAGAGCATTCAGCGGGCGAAAAAAAAGGCCGTCGAAACGGCCTGAAAACCCCTGCTATGTGAGCACTGAAATGCGATCAACCTGTGGGAGCGGGCTTGCTCGCGAATGCGGCGTATCAGTCAGCACATTTCTTGCTGATCTACCGCATTCGCGAGCAAGCCCGCTCCCACATTGGATTCGGGTTAACGATTAGGTTGTGGGGTCAGCCGCAGATACGGTTTGACAGCGCGATAGCCCTTGGGAAAGCGCTGCTTGATCTCTTCCTCATCCTTGAGCGACGGCACGATCACCACTTCATCACCGTCCTGCCAGTTGGCCGGGGTGGCGACTTTATAGTTGTCGGTCAGTTGCAACGAGTCGATCACCCGCAGGATTTCGTGGAAATTGCGCCCGGTGCTGGCCGGGTAGGTGATGGTCAGGCGAATCTTTTTGTTCGGGTCGATCACGAACAGCGAACGTACGGTCAGGGTGTCGTTGGCATTGGGGTGGATCAGGTCGTACAGGTCCGAGACCTTGCGGTCGGCATCGGCCAGGATCGGGAAGTTGACGAGGGTGTTCTGGGTCTCGTTGATGTCCTCGATCCACTTGTGGTGGGAGTCCACCGGGTCTACCGACAGGGCAATGGCCTTGACCCCACGCTTGGCAAACTCATCTTTGAGCTTGGCGGTGAAACCCAGCTCGGTGGTGCACACCGGGGTGAAGTCCGCCGGGTGGGAAAACAGCACGCCCCAGCTATCGCCCAGCCACTCGTGGAAACGAATCTTGCCGGCGCTGGAGTCCTGTTCAAAGTCGGGGGCGATATCGCCCAGTCTGAGGCTCATGGTGTGGCTCCTGATGAGTGCTTATGGGATCCACTGTGCCTGCGCTGATGAGATTTTAAAAAGAATAAATATCGATTTATTTAGACGATAAAGGAATATAAAGCAGTGCGTTGATTGACCAATTTCAGGGCAAAAAAAACCTCGCAATTATCGCGAGGTTTTTTTCTCAACGGTTCTTACAGGAAGCTGTAAGTGTAGTTGAAGATCAGACGAGTCTGGTCCTGGTCCTGAATGCCGGTACCGCTACCGCGATAGACACCGTGACGCAGTGTAGTACCAAAGCCTTTCAGAGCACCCTGCTGAATGGTGTAGTCGATACGCATATCGCGTTCCCACTCGGACTGGTCACTGCCACCTTTCGCGGATTTGATGTTGTCGCCATGCAGGTAAGCAATCGAGGTTTTCAAACCTGGAACGCCCAATGCAGCGAAGTCATAGGAGTACTGACCGAAGGTGGTGTTTTCACCCGCACGCACGAAGGAGTTGATCATGCTATCGGTGAAGAGGTAGAAGCTGGAACCGCCGGCGCCTTCGTTACGGCCATTGCCGTCAACCACACTGCCCTGGTTCAACCAAACGAAACCGCCGTCATCATTGACACGCTGATGACCGACCATGAACGCACTGCCCCCCAGGGAGTAGGTGAACATGGCGCTCCAGGTTTTGTTATTAACCTCGCCAGCATCCTTCGCGTAACCACCGTTGTTGTTGAACTGGTAGCCAGCCTGGCCATTCTTGCCATCGGAGCTGCTGTCAAAATAACGCAGGTCGGTTTTGAACGACTGACCTTCGGTGATCGGGTAGACGTGGACCAGACCCAGGAAGTGTTGCTTATAGAAGTCTTCCAGGTTGGCGTAGTAGTACTGCAATGTCAGGTCTTTAGTGACTTTCCAATCAGCACCGCCAAAGCGGAATTGGTTGCTTTCCTGGGTAGCACCGTTGACGGACAGGCCAGTGCTATTGCTTGAGGCACGCCCGGTGGCGTGTTCAAGTTGACCTGCGTTAAACGTCACATTGTCGATTTCTTTAGAGGTGACAGTGCCGCCTTCAAAGGTCTGAGGCAGCAGACGACCGTCGCTTGCAATCAGAATCGGCAGGTTTGGCGCCAAGGCACCACCCAGGTGGGCTTCGGTCTTGGAGAAGCGGGCTTTTACGTTGGCGCTCGCGCTGCTCCAGCTACTGACGGCCGAACCATCTGTATCGCTTGGAACAAAGGAGTTGCTATTAGGGTGATGACCACGGCCACCATCGAGGTGAAAGCCGACCAATGCCTGGGCATCGATACCAAAGCCGACCGTGCCTTCAGTGAAACCAGACTGGACGTTGAACTTCAGGCCGGTGGCCGTTTCGCGCTGGTCAGCACCGCCTTCACGCTGATCGTTATCAAAATACAGGGTCCGAGAACTTACGGATGCCTTGGTGTCTTCAACAAAACCAGCGGCGCCAGCTTGCTGAGCCAAAACCCCAGCCGCGACGGCGATCGCCAATGTGTACTTCTTCATGTACCGCTCCTCTCGTTTCTAATTTTTGTAGTTCTTTGGTCTCGGGTCTGACGCCCTCGATCCACAGATGCGCGATTAGCGCCAGATCGTGACTGACAAGTCAATCGTAACCTTGTATGTCTACTACCTTCGTCTAACCGCAGTTGATTTGGTCCCTGCAGGGTAATGAGTTTTTCATACACCCAAAAAGAATTATTTCATCCTTTTTCATACTATTCAGGAATAACACTTTCCATGGCGCGACAATCCCGCAGCGGGGTATCGCTCCATAAGCTAATTCCTAAAGGGTATTTGTTGGCCATTTTTTAGATCGTTTAGTGTGAGCAGAATCTCGCACACGTCACTCACGATCAAAAAGGCGACGCCATCATGGCCAAACGCGCATCCTCTAGTCAATTTGTTACAGTTTTACTATCACTTACACTTTCTTTTGGCGTGCAAGCGGCCAGTCTCACCATCGGTTACCAAACCGGGGTTGACCCCAGCAAAGTGCCCCAGGCCGACGGCGTCTATGAGCAGGCCATCGGCGAGAAAATCGACTGGCGCCGCTTCAATAGCGGCCCGGAAGTGATCACCGCGATTGCCTCCGGCGATGTGCAGATCGGCAACCTCGGCTCCAGCCCTTTGGCGGCCGCCGCATCCCGTAATCTACCCATCGTAGCGTTCATCGTATCGGCTCAGATCAATGGTTCTGAAGCTTTGGTAGTGCGCAACGGCAGTCATATTGACGCACCCAAGGACCTGATCGGCAAAACCATCGCCACGCCTTTTGTCTCCACATCCCACTACAGCCTGCTCGGGGCCCTGAAACACTGGGGCCTGGACACAAAGCAGGTCAAAGTGGTGAACCTGCAACCGGTGCAAATTGCCGCAGCCTGGAAACGCGGGGATATCGACGGCGCGTTTGTCTGGTCGCCGGCCCTGGGGGAAATCCGCAAGACCGGCAAGATCCTCACCGATGCTGCCCAGGTGGGCCAATGGGGCGCGCCGACGTTCGAGGTGTGGGTGGTGCGCAAGGATTTTGCCGAGAAGTACCCTGAGGTGGTGGCCAAGTTTGCCAAGGTCACCCTGGATTCATTTGCCGAGTACGCGGCGCACAAATCCGAGTGGACGGCGGATTCGGTACCGGTACAGAAGATCGCCCGATTGACCGGCGCAAACGCTGCGGATATCCCAGAACTGCTGGAAGGCAGCACCTTCCCCGATGCCCGGGCGCAGCAAACCGAGGCCTTGCTCAATGGCGGGACAGCCAAGGCCATTGGGGAGACGGCGAAGTTTCTTAAGGAACAAGGGAAAGTAGAGACCGTGTTACCGGACTATTCGGCCTATGTGACCGGAAAATTCATCAAAGAATAAACCCGGACAAAGAATGTGGGAGCGGGCTTGCTCGCGAAGGCGGTGTGCCAGTCAATACATGTGCTGACTGACACACCGCCTTCGCGAGCAAGCCCGCTCCCACATTAGGTATTGGGTGTACCGAATACCGTGTTTACAGGGTCTTCTCGAAGATCTTCGAATTACGCTGGAAGTTGTACAGCGAAGCCCGCGCCGACGGCAGGCGATCCACGCTGCTTGGCACAAAGCCGCGCTCGCGGAACCAGTGGGCGGTGCGGGTCGTCAGCACGAACAGGGTCTTCAAGCCTTGGGTGCGGGCGCGGGTTTCGATGCGCTCGAGCAGCTCATCACCACGACCGCCATGACGATATTCCGGATTGACCGCCAGGCACGCCAGTTCACCGGCATCTGAATCGGCAATGGGGTAAAGCGCGGCGCACGCGATGATCATGCCTTCGCGCTCCACCACGCTGAACTGCTCGATTTCCCGCTCCAGCACTTCCCGCGAGCGGCGCACCAAAATGCCCTGCTCTTCCAGTGGGCTGATCAGGTCCAGCAGGCCGCCGACATCTTCAATCGCCGCCTCACGCACCAGCTCGAACTGCTCCTGGGCCACCAGCGTACCGCCGCCGTCCCGGGTAAAGAGTTCGGTCAACAGCGCACCGTCTTCGACATAACTGACGATATGGCTGCGCCCCACGCCCCCACGACAGGCCTCGGCTGCTGCATCCAGCAGTTCGGCCTGGTAGTTGTTGCCCAGGCGTTGCAAATGCGCCGGTACTTGTTGCGGACGCAGTTCGCGCACCAGTCGACCGTTTTCGTCGATCAGGCCCAGGTCGGCGCCAAACAACAGCAGCTTGTCGGCGCCCAGGTCGATGGCGGCGCGGGTAGCGACGTCTTCACAGGCCAGGTTGAAAATCTCTCCGGTCGGCGAATAGCCCAAAGGCGACAGTACGACAATCGAGCGCTCGTCCAGCAGGCGGTTGATGCCCTTGCGGTCGACCCGGCGCACTTCGCCGGTATGGTGGTAATCGATACCGTCCAACACGCCGATCGGCCGCGCGGTCACCAGGTTGCCGCTGGCCACCCGCAGGCGCGAGCCCTGCATCGGCGAAGACGCCATGTCCATGGACAGCCGTGCTTCGATAGCAATACGCAAGTGGCCAACCGCGTCGATCACACACTCCAGGGTCGCGGCATCGGTGATGCGCATGCCATCGTGGTAATGCGGGGTCAGGCCGCGAGCGGCGAGGCGGGTTTCGATTTGCGGGCGCGAACCATGCACCAGCACCAGACGCACGCCGAGGCTGTGCAGCAGCACCAGGTCGTGGACGATGTTGCCGAAGTTGGGGTGATCCACACCGTCGCCCGGCAGCATGACCACAAAGGTGCAGTCGCGGTGGGCATTGATGTAAGGCGAAGCGTGACGAAGCCAATTGACGTATTCGGGCATAAACCTGGGCCTGTAATAAAAAGCAGCCAAAAAAAGGATGAATCGCTAAACGCACAGCGGGCTGATGGTTATCGTCGGAACAGGCTTGGCGACACGCTCGCTCTCCTTCTAAGTACGGGGTGCAATGGGGTTAATTTATGCAGGTTTGAGGCAGTAGTGTTCAATCAATTCCCGCAATAGACGCACTGTAGGCGTCAAGCGTGACATTTCAAGGTACTCGCCCGGCTGGTGGGCGCAGGCGATATCCCCAGGGCCGAGCACCAGGGTTTCACAACCAAGGCGCTGAAGATAAGGCGCTTCAGTGCCGAACGCTACTGCTTCGGCACGATGGCCGGTCAATCGTTCCGCGACCCGTACCAGCTCGGCATCCTCAGGCTGCTCAAAGGGCGGCACTTCGGGGAACAGCGGCGCATAGTCGATCTGCACCTGATGGCGTTCGGCGATGGGCCGAAGTTTCTGCTGGATGGCGTCGCGCAGTACCTGCGGATCCATGCCGGGCAAGGGCCGCAGGTCGAATTCCAGGGAGCATTGGCCGCAAATGCGGTTGGGATTGTCGCCGCCGTGGATACATCCAAAATTCAAGGTGGGCTGGGGCACGCTGAATTGTGGGTTGCGATACTCCCGCTGCCAGGCCAGGCGCAGGCCGCGCAGTTCGCCCATGGCGTCATGCATGGCTTCGAGGGCGCTGTGACCCAGACTCGGGTCCGACGAGTGACCACTGCGCCCGAGGATGTCGATACGTTCCATCATCACGCCCTTGTGCAGGCGGATCGGCTTGAGGCCCGTGGGCTCGCCAATCACCGCAGCACGCCCCAGCGGACGACCGGCCGCAGCCAACGCGCGGGCGCCGGCCATGGAGCTTTCTTCATCACAGGTGGCAAGGATCAACAGCGGCTGCTTGAACGGTTGGTCGAGCAGCGGCAGGACTGCTTCGATGGCCAGCGCGAAAAAACCTTTCATGTCGCAGCTACCCAGCCCTACCCAGCGCCCGTCCACTTCCGTCAACTTCAAAGGATCGGTCTGCCATAGCGCTTCATCGTACGGCACGGTATCGCTGTGCCCCGCCAGCACCAGGCCACCGGGGCCGCTGCCGAAGCTGGCGAGCAGGTTGAACTTGCCGGGGCTGACCTGCTGGATCTCGCAGGCAAAGCCCAGGTCGCCGAGCCAGGTGGCGAGCAGATCGATCACCGGGCGGTTGGTCTGGTCGAGAGACGCTTGGGTACAACTGACAGAGGGCGCGGCAATCAGAGCGGCAAATTGTTCTTTCATGGACGGTAAAGGCATGCGCTGTCTCTCAACTTCCACAGATGAAACCCATCATAGAACCATCTGCGCTGCACAATAAACCCGTTGCGGCACGTTGCCGGGCTCAGTCCTGTACACTGCACGACCTTGGCAGCCACATATTCCCCCGGCTGCACTCCCGATCCTGGATGTTCCGGCCATGCAAAAAGAAACCGAAATCAAGCTCCGCGTCAGCCGCGAGACCCTCGCCGCGCTGCGTGAGCACCCGCTCCTGAAAAAACGCAACAAAAGTGGCTGGGAACGCCGTGAGTTGATGAACCAGTACTTCGATACCCCCGAGCGTGACCTGGCCCAGGCCAAGGTTGCCCTGCGCCTGCGCAAGGATGGCGACGAAGTGATCCAGACCCTCAAGACCCGCGGCCACAGTGTTGCCGGCTTGTCGGAGCGTAATGAATACGACTGGAAACTGCCCAAAGCCAAGCTCGACGTGAAGAAACTCGACGGCGAATGCTGGCCCGAGCAACTGGCCGAGCTGGACAAAAAGACCCTCAAGCCGATCTTCACCACCGACTTCGTGCGCGAACGTGCCGAGATCGCCTGGGGCCGTGGCAAGGCCAAGGTGGTAATCGAAGCCGCCCTGGACCTGGGCCATGTGATTGCCGGCAAGCAGAAGGAAGAAATCTGCGAACTGGAACTGGAACTGCGCGAAGGCGAGCCCGCCGCCCTGCTGGAACTGGCTGCCGAACTGGCCCAGACCCTGGCGCTGATGCCGTGCGATATCAGCAAGGCCGAGCGCGGCTATCGCCTGTTTGACGCCAACAGCTATTCCCTGAGCCTGCCGGCCCCGCAACTGCAACCAGAAATCCCCCTGGACGACGCCTTCGCCGCGCTCACCTGGCATCTGCTGGGCAGCAGCCAGCGCCTGGCCGAGCAGTACCGTTTCAACGGTCACTGGCGCCTGTTGCAGGACTGGGTAGAAAACCTCGCTGAAATGCGTGCCCTGATTGGCAGCCTCGGCCAGGCCGCGCCACGCCAATCCACCAGCGAACTGCGCAGTGCGCTCGATGCCCTGCTGGAAGACTGGCGCCCGCTGGTCCAGGCCGGCGAAGACGATGAGGACGTGCGCAAGGCCGCGCCGGAACAGTTCCTCGAAGAATTGACCGACGTGCGCTGGGGCCTGTTCTCACTGAATACTTCGCGCTGGCTGCTGGCCCGCACCTGGACCCTGGACCGTAATGTGCGTGGCAACCGCCAGGGCGCCGCCCAGGTCGCCAACTGGCTGCCGCGCCTGCTGGCCGACGAAGCCGTCGCCCTGCGCCTGCCGCGCTACCAGCAACAGCCCGAAGACCTGGCCGAGCAACTGCCGCGCATCGAGCGTCTGCAGGCTTGGCTGCACCACGCCCGGCACCTGCTGGAAATCCCGGAGCTGGATCGTTTGTACGGTGAGCTGAACAAGTTGGCGGCCCTGGCCAACCTGCCAATCACCGACGAATCGCTGGATGCGCGGATGCATCAGGTGATTGCGGTGTATCAGAATCGTGCGTGGAAGACTTTGCTGCGTCTGTAAGAATGCTATCGCGGGCAAGCCCGCTCCCACATTGGAATGCATTTTCCTGTGGGAGCGGGCTTGCCCGCGATGAGGCCTGAACTTTCAGCGCAACACTGGCAGGCTTGTGGTCGACTTGATTTCCGACAATGCCACAATCGAATTGACCTCCTGTATCCCCGGCACCATCGACAGTTTCTCAAAGAAAAACCGCTCATACGCCTCGATATCCGAGGTGACAATGCGCAACAGAAAATCCACCGCCCCCATCAGCACATAACACTCCAGCACCTCCGGGAACCCACGAATCGCCTCGGTGAACTCCGTGAAGTTGGAGCGCCCGTGGGCGTTGAGTTTGACCTCGGCAAAGATCTGCGTGTTAAGGCCGATTTTCTTGCGGTCGAGCAACGTCACCTGGGCGCGAATCACCCCCTCCTCCTTGAGCCGCTGGATCCGCCGCCAGCAGGGCGACTGCGATAGCCCGACCTGTTCGGCAATCTGCGCGCTGGAGAGTGACGCGTCTTCCTGGAGCAATGCCAGAATCCGGCGATCGTAGACGTCCAACTCACTGTGCATAAAAATTCCCTTAAAGCCTTTTTATTCGAATTACTCGATTCATTTATAAGGCATATCACTCAAACATAGATAAGAAATACCCCACACCCCATGTAAAAATTTCTCCAGTCAAATCTGGAGAACGGCCATGCATTCAGTCCCAGCCAACCCCACCACCCGCGTCGATGCCTGGGCTGTCAGCAATAGCCATTGCCAAGCGCACTATCAGATCCTCGCCGAAGCCGAGCCCGATGTGCTGTGCCGGATCCTCAACTACTTCGCCTTGCAGTTCCTCGTGCCGCAACAGGTGAACGTGACACGCGACGATGACCTGCTGCACATCGACGTGGTGATGGACGGCCTGAGCTGGCACCGCGCCCAGGTGATCGGCGAAAAACTTCGTAACCTGATCAGCGTGTGCTCGCTGGAGCTGCAACCTGTTGAATCCACAAGGCTGCAAACCGTACAGGCGGTGGCTCAGTAAAACCTGGCAATAACCCTCTGGGCGACAGCGACCAGGATGGAACTAGCCTTGGCGCTACTGCATGAAACCGCCCAGGAAACCGCCATGTCCGCTGCCCCACAACTCCAGGATCGCAGGCTTTGCCTCGACGAACTGCTGCCTGCACTCAACGCCCATGGCTTGATCGACACCGCCCTGGCCGAACGCTTGCGGTGTACCCCGACCAATGACCTGCACCCGCTGGAGTTTCTCGCCGGCCAGTCACTGCCCGACCCCGCGCGGCCCGGCCTATCGCTATCACTGGAACGGCTGACCCAATGGCTCGCCAGTCATGTAGACCAGCCCTATCTGCGCATCGACCCACTGAAAATCGATGTGGCGAGCGTGGTTCCATTGATGTCCCACGCCTTCGCCCAGCGCCACCATATCCTTGCCGTCGCCCTCGATCGCGACAGCGTGACCGTGGCCAGTGCCGAACCATACCTGCGCGAGTGGGAAACGGGCCTGGCTCATGTGTTGAAACGCTCGATCAAGCGCGTGGTGGCCAACCCCCAGGCGATCCGCAGTTGTACCCAGGAGTTCTTCCGGCTGGCCAGGTCGGTCAGCGGGGCCGACCAGACCAACCCCACGGCGCTCCCTGCCGAACAGTTGCTCAACCTCGGAGCCGGCGACCAGGAACCCGACGCCAATGACGCGCATATCGTCAATATTGTCGACTGGCTGCTGCAATTTGCCTTTGGCCAGCGCGCCAGTGATATCCATATCGAGCCCGGCGGCGACCAGGGCCGCGTACGCTTTCGTATCGACGGTTTACTGCACGATGTCTATCAGTTTCCGCCCCAGGTCACGACCGCCGTGGTCAGCCGCCTGAAAAGCCTCGGGCGGATGAATGTCGCCGAGAAGCGCAAGCCCCAGGATGGCCGGGTCAAGACCAAGACGCCCACGGGTATCGAAGTGGAGTTGCGTCTTTCAACCCTGCCCACGGCCTTCGGCGAGAAGCTGGTGATGCGGATTTTCGATCCCCAGGTGCTGCTGCAGGATTTCCAGCAACTGGGGCTTTCAGCCGATGACCTGCAGCGCTGGCAGCACATGACCGCCCAGGCCAACGGTATCATCCTCGTCACCGGCCCCACCGGGTCCGGCAAGACCAGCACCCTCTATACCACCCTGCGGCAACTGGCCACCCGCACGGTGAACCTGTGCACGGTGGAAGACCCCATCGAGATGGTGGAGCCGGCCTTCAACCAGATGCAGGTCCAGCACAATATCGATCTGACCTTCGCCAGCGGCATCCGCGCGCTGATGCGCCAAGACCCGGATATCATCATGATCGGCGAGATCCGCGACCTGGAAACCGCAGAAATGGCGATCCAGGCGGCTTTGACCGGTCATCTGGTGCTGTCGACCCTGCACACCAACGATGCTCCCAGCGCGGTAAGCCGCCTGCTGGAACTGGGCATTCCCCATTACTTGATCAAGGCCACCTTGCTTGGGGTCATGGCCCAGCGTCTCGTGCGGCGGTTATGCCCACAGTGTAAAAGCCCGGTAGCGCTGAGCCAGGCGGATTGGCACAGCGCTACCCAGTCCTGCACGCCGCCACCCGACAACGTCTACCGGGCCAATGGCTGCTCGGAATGCCGCGAGAGTGGCTATCGCGGGCGCATCGGCGTCTACGAAATCATGCTGATGAATGACGGGGCCAGGGCCCTGGTAAGTGCCGACACCGACTTGCAGGCACTGCGCCGCGAGGCGCTCAAGGACGGCATGCACAGCCTGCGTCTGGCGGGTACGCACAAGGTGGCGGCGGGGCTGACCACCCTGGAAGAAGTGCTACGGGTCACGCCCATGAACGAGTAAACCGTTCTTATCTGCGGCAAGCCCGTTACAATCGACAGACTTCGCTTCACCCGCCACCATCAGACAAGGAATCGTTATGCAGATCGGAACAGTGCTTCTTCTCTTCGTAGGCTTGGCCATCGCCATCCTGTTCATGGGCTTCAAAGTCGTGCCCCAGGGCTACCAGTGGACGGTGGAACGCTTCGGCCGCTACACCAACACACTCAAGCCTGGCCTGAATATCATTATTCCTGTGATGGACCGCATCGGGCGCAAGATCAACGTGATGGAAAGCGTGCTGGATATTCCGCCCCAGGAAGTGATCACCGCCGATAACGCCACCGTGCAGATCGACGCAGTGTGTTTCTTCCAGGTGGTGAACACCGCCCAGGCGGCCTACGAGGTCAACAACCTCGAACACGCGATCCGCAACCTGCTGCAAACCAATATCCGTACGGTGCTCGGCTCGATGGAGCTGGACGCCATGCTCAGCCAGCGCGACGGCATCAACGAGAAGCTGCTGCGTACGGTCGATGAAGCCACCGCACCCTGGGGCATCAAGATCACCCGCATCGAGATCAAGGACATCAGCCCACCTGCCGACCTGATGGCCGCCATGTCCGGCCAGATGAAAGCCGAGCGGATCAAGCGTGCCCAGATCCTCGAAGCCGAAGGCCTGCGCGCCTCCGCCATCCTGACCGCCGAAGGCAAGAAGCAGGCACAGATCCTTGAGGCTGAAGGGGGTCGCCAGGCTGCGTTCCTGGAGTCCGAAGCCCGTGAACGCCAGGCTGAGGCAGAAGCCCGCGCCACCCAGGTGGTATCGGAAGCGATTGCCACCGGTAACGTGCAAGCCATCAACTACTTTGTCGCGCAGAAATACATCGACGCGTTGGGCAAGCTGGCATCGGCCAACAACAGCAAAGTCATCCTGATGCCGCTGGAAGCCAGCCAGGTCATTGGCGCAGTGGGTGGTATCGGCGAAATCGTCAAGGCCACCTTCGACAACAAGAAAGCCTGAGGCCCGCGCCATGTGGGAATTCCTGCAACACCTGTCGTTCTGGGATTGGCTGGCGCTGGGCACGGTGCTGCTGATTCTTGAAGTGTTTGGTGCCGGCGGTTATCTATTGTGGATGGGGATCGCGGCGGCGGCCGTCGGTGTGCTCAAGTTCCTGATCCCGGGGCTTGGGCTGGAGCTGCAACTGCTGCTGTTTGCGGTGCTGTCCATTCTGACGGCGGTGTATTGGTGGAAGCGCCAGCGCAGCAGCGCCAAGGCCAGCGACCAGCCGGGCCTGAACATGCGCGGTTCGGAGCTGATCGGCCGCACCTTTGTGGTGCATCAGGCGATTATCGACGGGCGGGGCAAAATCAAGGTCGGCGATGGCGTATGGATGGTCACCGGACCTGACGCGCCTGTAGGGGCTCAAGTGCGGGTGATTGGCCAGGATGGTGTGATTCTGCGCATCGAAACTGTTTAGTCAGCCATGGAACTCGACTGGGTTATCTACAATCAAACTGTTCAGATAACCCAGTCGGAGTCACCCATCATGCGTCTCAAATATGCTGTCGCCACCCTCGCCGTGCTTTCCCTCCCAGTTGGATCGGCCATGGCCGACAGCTTCTGGCGTAATGTCATCTCATCGGGCGCCACCACCGGCTCGACGTACCTGACCTTCAAAGACCACAAGCTGGTCGTCGCCGCACAGGATGACGCCGGTAGCTTCGTCGCCAGCGGCGGCGGCATCCGTGGGCCTTACCTGGAAGCCGCTATACAGAAAGTGCGTGCGGACAACCCAGGCCTGAAGGCCACTGACATGGAGTTGGCCAACGCCATCCTGGCGAAAAACGCAGTGGCTGCCGAGTAAATTCGGGGGCATGAAAAAAGTCGCTTTAGAGCGGCTTTTTTTTGCCTGTTTTTCGACGATACGTTTACAGGCGACAGGCTATATTCAGTTCCCCCGTGCGACGATGTCGGGGTTGATTTGAGTTTTTATTCTTGGTCTTTCTCCAGCGGGTACCTTCAACATCATGAGCCAACTGCCTTTCCTGCCGTTTTCAAAACCCACCATTGATGAAGCCACCATTGCGGCGGTCGGTGATGTGTTGCGCTCTGGCTGGATCACCAGCGGGCCAAAGGTCCAGGCGTTCGAAGCACAGTTATCGGAATACTTTGGTGGACGGCCAGTGCGAACCTTCAACTCCGGCACTTGCACCATGGAGATTGCCCTGCGCATCGCCGGGGTTGGTCCAGGGGATGAAGTGATCACCACACCGATTTCCTGGGTAGCGACGGCCAACGTGATTCTGGAGGTGGGCGCCACGCCGGTGTTTGCCGATATCGACCCCGTGACTCGCAATATTGACCTGGTTCAACTGGAAGCCGCTATCACACCGCGCACCAAGGCGATCATTCCGGTGTATCTGGCGGGCCTGCCGCTGGACATGCCGATGCTCTACGCCCTGGCCAACAAGTACGGGCTGCGCATCATCGAAGATGCCGCACAAGCGCTTGGGTCCAGCTGGGACGGCCAGAGGATCGGCGCCACCGGGGATTTTGTCTCGTTCAGCTTCCAGGCAAACAAGAACATCACCTCTTGCGAAGGCGGTTGCCTGGTGTTGAACAACGCCGAAGAAGCGCGCCTGGCGGAAAAGTACCGGCTGCAAGGCGTTACTCGCAGCGGCTTCGATGGCCTGGATGTGGATGTACTGGGCGGCAAGTTCAACATGACCGATGTCGCCGCGGCGATTGGTCTGGGCCAATTTGCCAACATCGAGCAGATCACTGCCCATCGACAGGCCCTGGCCCGGCATTATTTCGAGTGTTTTGGCCGTGACTTCGAGGCAACGTACGGCGCGCAGTTGCCGCCTGCCGACTTCGAAAACAGCAACTGGCACTTGTTCCAGTTGGTACTGCCCGAGCGCCGGGACGGCTTGCCTGCCCGCGCTACGTTCATGGAACAGATGCAAGCCCTGGGCGTGGGCATTGGCTATCACTACCCGCCGATCCATCTGCTGAGTTTGTACCGTGCACAGGGGTTCAAGGAAGGCATGTTCCCGGTGGCAGAGAGAGTCGGGCGTTTGATTGTGTCGTTGCCGATGTTTACGGCGATGACCAAGGCAGATGTGGAGCGCGCTGTTGCGGCGGTGAAGCAGGTGCTCAAGCCCTGAGCTTTGTAGGAGCCGGCTTGCCGGCTCCTACACAAGAGGGGGCGTTATTCGCCGATGGCGGCCTTGTAGCCAGCGGCATCCAGCAGTTTTTCCAGCTCGGCGGGATTGCTTGGCTTGACCTTGAAGATCCAGGCATCGTACGGCTTTTCATTGAGCGACTCAGGGGCATCGGCCAAATCCTCGTTGACCGCAATCACTTCACCCGAAACTGGCGAGTAGATATCCGAAGCGGCCTTCACCGACTCCACGACGCCAGCTGCGTCGCCTGCGGCAAACACCTTGCCCACTTCAGCCAACTCTACGAAGACCACATCACCCAACGCTTCCTGGGCATGATCGGAGATCCCGACGGTCACAGTGCCATCAGCTTCCAGGCGGGCCCATTCGTGGCTTTCGGCAAAACGCAGTTCGGCAGGGATATTGCTCATAGTCTGTGTCCTCAAAAGAAATGTCAGCGGCCATTGGCCTGCCGGAAAAGGTTAGATCAAGGTTTTGCCATGGCGCACGAAGGTCGGCTTGACCACTCGCACTGGATACCATTTGCCGCGAATCTCTACCTCGGCGCGGTCGGCAGTTGCCATCGGTACACGCGCCAGGGCAATGGATTTGCTCAGCGTAGGAGAGAAACTACCACTGGTGATCTCTCCTTCGCCAACATCGGCGATACGAACCACTTGATGAGCCCGTAAAACCCCGCGTTCCTCCAGCACCAGACCCACCAGTTTGAGCTGTACCCCGGCCTCACGCTCGGCTTCCAGGGCTGCGCGCCCGATGAAGTCGCGGCTGGCGGGTTCCCAGGCGATGCTCCAGGCCATATTGGCGGCCAAAGGTGACACATTCAGGTGGATATCCTGGCCGTAGAGGTTCATGCCGGCCTCCAGGCGCAGGGTATCGCGCGCGCCCAGGCCGATGGGCGAGATGCCCGCGCCCACCAGGTCGTTGAAAAAACCCGGGGCCTGGTCGGCGGGCAGGACGATTTCCAGGCCATCTTCGCCGGTATAGCCAGTGCGCGCGATAAACCAGTCGCCGTCGGCACGGCCCTCGAACGGCTTGAGCTGGTGGATCAACACGCCACGGGACTGGGTGACCAGCTCGGCAATCTTGTGTCGCGCCTGGGGACCCTGGATAGCCAGCATGGCCAGGTCCGGGCGCTCACGCATCATCACCTGGTAGCTGCCCAGTTGGGCCTGCATCCAGGCGATATCCTGATCGCGGGTGGCCGCATTGACCACCAGCCGGTAACCGTCTTCGGTGCGGTAGACAATCATGTCGTCCACCACCCCGCCCTGCTCGTTGAGCATGGCGCTGTACAGCGCATGGCCGCAGCCATGCAAACGATCGACATCATTGGCCAGCAGGTACTGCAGCCACTCCCTGGCCTGGTGGCCCGAGATATCGATCACGGTCATGTGGGAAACATCAAACACCCCGCAGTCACGGCGCACCTGATGGTGCTCCTCGACTTGCGAGCCGTAGTGCAGAGGCATATCCCAACCGCCAAAATCGACCATTTTCGCGCCGAGGGCGAGATGCAGGTCATACAGAGGCGTACGCTGTCCCATGGGTTTCTCCTTCCGGGCGTGGCGAAGGTGCGGACGGTTACCGTCGGGCTACACACCTTGAAATACAAGGCCTGCAGCCACAATCAGCCACCCTGCCCGAAAGAAGGGCCGCACCGAATGCCGCGCATTGTAGCCTCAAGCCGTAGGACTGGCACCTAACCGATTCGTCGCGCCGAACGTCGAATCAGGCCGATGACCGGCAACAGGCCGACCAATACCAGGGTCAGCGCGGGCAAGGAGGCACGCGCCCACTCGCCTTCGCTGGTCATCTCGAAGATGCGTACCGCCAGGGTATCCCAGCCGAATGGGCGCATCAGCAAGGTCGCGGGCATTTCCTTGAGTACATCGACAAACACCAGCAAGGCTGCACTCAAGGTGCCTGGTAACAAGAGCGGCAGATACACTTTGCAAAACAGTCGTGGCCCACTGACCCCCAGGCTACGCGCTGCTTCCGGCAAGGATGGGCGGATGCGTGCCAGACTGTTTTCCAGCGGGCCGTAGGCCACGGCCAGGAAGCGCACCAGATAGGCCATCAGCAGGGCCGACAGGCTGCCCAGCAGCAAAGGCTTGCCCGCGCCTCCCAACCAGCTGGAAAGCGGAATCACCCACTCGCGATCCAAATAGCTGAACGCCAACATGATCGACACCGCCAATACCGAACCCGGCAAGGCATAGCCCAGGTTACCCAGGCTCACCCCGGAGCGGATGGCCCGGGTCGGTGCCAGGCGGTTGGCGAACGCCAGCAGCAACGCCACGCTGACGGTGATCAGCGCGGCCATGCCGCCCAGGTAGAGGGTATGCACGATCAGCCCGGCATAGCGCTCGTCGAGGTCGAACCGCCCGCGCTGCCAGAACCAGGCCAGCAGTTGGATCATCGGGATGACAAAGGCGCAGGCAAACACCAGGGCGCACCAGCCAGTAGCGGCGGCGGCCTTGAACCCAGTCAGGTGATACAGCGCCTTGCCCCGTGGCCGCTCGTTGCTCGGGCGGCTGGCGCCACGGGCCCGGCGCTCGCCGTAGAGCACCAGCATCACCACCAACAGCAACAGGCTCGCCAGTTGCGCGGCGCTGGACAGGCTGAAAAAGCCGTACCAGGTCTTGTAGATCGCAGTGGTGAAGGTGTCGAAGTTAAACACCGACACCGCACCGAAATCCGCCAGGGTCTCCATCAGCGCCAGGGCCACGCCGGCGCCGATGGCCGGGCGCGCCATGGGCAGGGCCACCCGCCAGAACGCCTGCCAGGGTGATTGGCCCAGCACCCGCGCCGCTTCCATCAAGCCCTTGCCCTGCGCCAGAAAGGCGGTGCGCGCCAGCAGGTAGACGTAGGGATAGAACACCAGCACCAACACGATGATCACGCCACTGGTGGAGCGCACGCGCGGCAAGCGCAGGCCTGTGCCGAACCACTCACGCAGCAGGGTCTGCACCGGCCCGGAAAAATCCAGCAAGCCCACGAAGACAAACGCCAGGACATACGCCGGGATGGCAAACGGCAGCATCAACGCCCAGTCCAGCCAGCACCGGCCGGGGAATTCACAGAGGCTGGTCAGCCAGGCCAGGCTCACGCCCAGCACGGTTACCCCAACCCCGACCCCCAATACCAGGGTCAAGGTGTTGCCCAGCAGACGCGGCATCTGGGTGTCCCATAGGTGCGACCAGATTTGCGTATCAATGCTTTGCCAGGACAGCAGCAGGACACTCAGCGGCAGCAGCACCAAGGCAGCAACAGTGAAGACCGGCAGGTACCAGCGGCGTTGGGCGGGGTGGGCCAAAAGGAACTCTCAAGCAGTGGATGATTTGGAGGCATGCACAAAACATTGTGGGAGCGGGCTTGCTCGCGAAGGCGGTGTGTCAGTCAGCGATCTATTAACTGACACTCCGCCTTCGCGAGCAAGCCCGCTCCCACATTAGCTTGGTGGAGCCTTACAAATTGTACTCAGTTCCAGCCCGCACGATCCATCAGGCGAATCGCCTCGGCCTGGCGCTTGCCCGCCACTTCCACCGGCAGGGTGTCAGCCTTGAACTTGCCCCAGCTCGCGACTTCAGCCGAAGGTTCTACCGCCGGGTTGGCCGGGAACTCCTGGTTGACGTCGGCAAAGATCTTCTGTGCCTCAGGCGTGGTCATCCACTCCACCAGGGCCTTGGCGGCTTCTGGGTGCGGGGCGTACTTGGTCAGGCCAATGCCCGACAGGTTGACGTGCACGCCACGGTCGCCCTGGTTCGGCCAGAACAGTTTCACGGCCAGCTTCGGATCCTGCTTGTGCAGGCGGCCGTAGTAGTAGGTGTTGACGATGCCCACATCGCACTGCCCGGCGTTGATTGCCTGCAATACGGCGATGTCATCGGAGAACACGTCGGTGGACAGGTTGTTGACCCAGCCCTTGATGATCTCTTCGGTCTTTTGCGCGCCATGGGTCTCGATCAAGGTGGCGGTCAGCGACTGGTTGTAAACCTTCTTCGCGGTGCGCAGGCACAGGCGGCCTTCCCATTGCTTGTCGGCCAGGGCTTCGTAGGTGGTCAACTCGCCCGGCTTCACGCGGTCGGTGGAGTAGGCGATGGTCCGCGCCCGCAGGCTCAATCCGGTCCAGGCATGGCTTGCGGCGCGATATTGCGCAGGGATGTTGGCGTCGATCACCTTGGAGGTGAATGGTTGCAAAATGCCCATCTGCTCGGCTTGCCAGAGGTTGCCACCATCGACAGTCAGCAGCAGGTCGGCGGTGGCGTTCTCGCCTTCGGCCTTGATGCGCTGCATCAGCGGCGCTTCCTTGTCGGTGATGAACTTCACCTGCACCCCGGTTTTCTTGGTGTAGGCGTCGAACACCGGCTTGATCAACTCGTCGATACGAGAGGAGTAGACCACCACTTCGTCAGCCGCCTGGACGGTGGTGCTGGCGATAAGGGTGAGTGCCAGGGCAGTCAGGAGGCGCTTGGGTGCCAACATAGGTGCGGTCTCTCGTAGGAAAAGTGAGCGCAAATGATAAAGACTCACATTTAGCATCTCAACCGAACACTGGGCGGAGGCGTTACGAGATGTTGCGTGATTGGCTTCAGGGGTGCGGCAACTGGCCTCAGGCTTTGGCCAGTTCCGGTAGGTCACCGGTCAATCCCAGCGCCTGGCGCACAAATACCGCCTTGGCCTCAGGCATCTGGTCGACCATCTTCAACCCGGCATTGCGCAACCAGCGTAACGGCAGCTGGTCGGCCTGGAACAACCGTTCAAAGCCCTCCATCGCCGCCATCAGCGCCAGGTTGTGGGGCATGCGCCGGCGCTCGTAGCGACTGAGCACCTTCACATCCGCCAAGCGTTCACCGCGCTCGGAAGCCTGCAACAACACCTCGGCCAACACCGCGGCGTCGAGGAAGCCCAGGTTCACGCCCTGCCCCGCCAATGGGTGGATAACGTGGGCGGCATCGCCAATCAGGGCCAGGCCTCCGGCGACGTAGCGCTTGGCGTGGCGCTGGCGCAGTGGCACGCACAGGCGTGGGTCGGCACTGACCACGCTGCCCAGACGGCCTTCAAAAGCGCGCTCCAGCTCGCGGCAGAAGCTTTCGTCGTCCAGGGCCATCAGGCGTTCGGACTCGCTCGGCGTGGTCGACCAGACGATCGAACACCAGTCTTCCTGCCCGTCGCGCACCAGCGGCAGGAACGCTAGCGGGCCATGGTCGGTGAAGCGCTGCCAGGCCGTGCGTTGATGCGGTTGGCTGCTGCGCACGCTGGTGACAATGGCGTTGTGCAGGTAATCCCATTCGCGGGTGGCAGTGCCCGTCAGGCGGCGCACCGCCGAGTTGGCGCCGTCGGCGGCGATCACCAGCGGTGCGCGCAGGGTGCGGCCATCGGCCAGGGTCAGCAGCCAGTCATCGCCGGAGCGGCGCATCTGTTCCAGGCGCGCATTGGCCAGCAGGCCCAGGTCGCAGTCGTGCAGGCGGTCGAGCAAGGCGTCCTGGACCACGCGGTTTTCGACGATATGCCCCAACACCTCGGCATGCACGCTGGCCGCCGAAAAGTGGATCTGCCCGGTGCCGCTGCCATCCCACACCTGCATCTCGCCGTAGGGGCTGGCGCGGCGACTGGCGATGCCGTCCCACACGCCCAGGCGTTCGAGGATGCGCTGGCTGGCAGCCGATAAGGCGCTCACCCGAGGTTCAAACGGAGCATCGGCGTCAAAGGGCTTGACGCTCAACGGGCTGCCGTCGAGCAGCAGCACTTGCAGGCCACTGCCTTGCAACGCCAACGCCAAGGCGCTTCCGACCATTCCGGCCCCGACAATCAGCACATCTGCGCGCATGTCCATGCTTTATGCCTGTTTCGCTGGCGGCTTGCGCCGCACGTAAAGGGTTTTGTCGACCCGCGCCACCAGGGTGCCGGAGCCGTCGTGAATCTGCACTTGGAGGTGCGGCAAGTATTTATCGCCGCCCTCGGTCTGCCGCCGAACCTCATCCAGCAAGGCCTGGTCGATGGAGAATTCGGCAAACACCGGGCCTTTGCCCGGCGAGATGAAATCGATGCTGGCGGCCTTATCCCAGACGATGTAGTCGCGCCCCAGGTTCTCCATCAGCATCAGCATGTAGAACGGATCGACCATCGAATACAGGCTGCCGCCAAACTGCGTACCCACGTAATTGCGGTTGTACCAGCCCAGGCCCATCCGCACCTTCACATGACGAAAGTCAGCGCTCATGTGCTGCACGCTGACCCCC
Source organism: Pseudomonas hygromyciniae (assembly GCF_016925675.1). NCBI lineage: Bacteria > Pseudomonadati > Pseudomonadota > Gammaproteobacteria > Pseudomonadales > Pseudomonadaceae > Pseudomonas > Pseudomonas hygromyciniae. The sequence goes on from NZ_CP070506.1 coordinate 5,772,687, forward strand.
GCCCCCAGATACGGCGGGTACAAGGTCATGACCCAACGCAACAACCGCGCTTTGCCCAAGCGCTCGATCAGCCACTTACGCATCAGGACGCGTACCCAGGCCCATGGCCTGCCGGGCGAACCAACGCTTGGCCGGCGGCAACAGGTCCAGGCCCAGCAGGCCGAGGTTACGGCCCATGGCGACCAGCGGTTGGCCGCTGCCGAACAGGCGGGTGACCTGATCAGAGAAGCCCACAGTCAGCTGTTGATCCAGGCGCTGGCGTTCGCGGTAGGCCTGCAAGGTCGCCAGGTCGCCCGGCACCGCCGGCCCGGCCAGCAAGGCCTCGGCCAACGCGTAGGCATCACGCAGGGACAGGTTGAAACCCTGGCCGGCAATCGGGTGCAAGCTGTGGGCGGCGTTGCCAAGGATCACCAGGTGCGAGCGCACTTGCTCCTCGGCCTCCACCAGCGTCAGCGGATACAAGTGACGCGCGCCGACCTGTTTCAGGGTGCCCAGGCGATAGCCGAACACACCCTGCAATTCACTGAGGAAACTGCGCTCATCCAACTGCGCCAGGCGCTGGGCGTCCATACCGACGCGGGTCCAGACCAGCGCGCAACGGTTGTCCGCCAGCGGCAGCAAGGCCATCGGGCCTTCGTCGGTGAAACGCTCGAAGGCCTCGCCGTTGTGGGATTCGCTGGGGGTGATGTTGGCGATCAGCGCGCTCTGGTTGTAAGGCCGTTGCTTGACGCCAATGCCCAACTGCTCGCGCAGCCCGGAACGGCCGCCATCCGCCAGGACCGCAAGGTCGCATTCGATGACGGTTTCATCGTTGAGGGTCAGGCGGTAGCCATCGGCCAGCGGTTCCATACGGCTGACTTCTGCCGGGCAGCGCCAACTGATCACGTCTTTGTCCAGGCCTTGCCACAGGCACTGCCCGAGCCAGGCGTTTTCCACCACATAGCCCAAGGCCGGCACGCCTTCTTCCAGCGCCGACAAGCGTGCGGTAGAGAAGCGGCCACGATCGGAAACGTGGATTTGCTTGATCGGCTCGGCACGCCGGGAAATGTCCTGCCATACGTCCAAGCGTTGATAGATCTGCCGGGCACCAAAGGACAGCGCCGAAGAGCGGGCGTCGTAGCTGGGCTGATAGCTATCGCCAGGGGCGAAGGGTTCGATCAGCACAATCTTCCAGCCCCGAGCCTTGGCCCCGGCCTGCAACGCCAGCGCCAGGCTGGCGCCCACCAGGCCGCCGCCGATAATGGCCAGGTTGACCCGGCTCATCGGGCGGCCGCCATCAGTGCTTCAATCTCGGCCACGCCCTTGGGTACGCCAACGGTCAGAATTTCACAGCCTTGCTTGGTCACCACCACGTCATCCTCGATGCGCACGCCTATGCCACGCCATTTCTTTGCCACGTTCTGGTTGTCGGGGGCAATGTAGATGCCCGGCTCCACGGTCAGGGCCATACCCACTTCCAGCACCCGCCATTCGCCGCCGACCTTGTACTCGCCGACATCATGCACGTCCATGCCCAGCCAGTGCCCGGCGCGGTGCATATAGAACGCCTTGTAGGCTTCGCTGGCGATCAGCTCTTCCACATCACCCTGCAACAAGCCCAACTTCACCAGCCCCGCGGTGATGACTTGCACCGTCGCCTCATGGGCCTGGTTCCAATGCTTGTTCGGCGCGATCTGCGCAAAGGCGGCTTCCTGGGAGGCCAGCACAATTTCGTAGATCGCCTTCTGCTCGGCGGAAAACTTGCCATTGACCGGCCAGGTGCGGGTGATATCGCTGGCATAGCAGTCGATTTCACAACCGGCGTCGATCAATACCAGGTCACCGTCCTTGAGCAGCGCGTCATTTTGCTGGTAATGCAGGATGCAACTGTTGCGCCCCGAAGCGACGATGGAGCCATAGGCCGGCATCTTCGCCCCACCCCGGCGGAACTCGTAGTCCAGCTCGGCTTCCAGGCTGAACTCATGCAACCCGGCGCGGCTGGCCTGCATCGCCCGAATATGAGCGGCGCAGGAAATCCGTGCGGCTTCGCGCATGACTTTCACTTCTGCGGCGGATTTATACAGGCGCATGTCGTGCAGCAGATGATCCAGGGCAACGAATTCGTTCGGCGGCTGCGCACCGAGGTGCGCCTTGGAGCGGATCACGTTGATCCACTCCATCAGGTGCCGGTCGAATTCGGCATTGCTGCCCATGGCCGAGTACACCCGGTCGCGGCCTTCGATCAGGCCGGGCAGGATGTCGTCGATGTCGGTGATCGGGAAGGCATCGTCGGCGCCGTATTCGCGAATCGCGCCTTCGGTGCCGGCGCGCAGGCCGTCCCATAATTCGCGCTCGGCATTGCGTTCGCGGCAGAACAACACGTATTCGCCGTGAATACGCCCGGGCATCAGCACAATCACCGCTTCGGGCTCGGGGAAACCGCTCAGGTACTGGAAGTCGCTGTCCTGGCGGTACACATGCTCGACATCACGATTGCGGATCGCCACGGCGGCGGCCGGCAGGATCGCGATGCTGTTGGGTTCCATCTGCGCCATGAGCGCCTTGCGGCGGCGGGTGTATTCCGCTTTGGGGATATGGATCATGGGCAGGTGGGTTCCCTCTCTTAGTGCAGCGACGGCTTGGGCGCTGCGGGCTCAGCAGACTTCTTGGTCTCGGTGAACAGTAGCAGCGGCGCGACGCGCAGGTATTCCATGACTTCCATATAGTCGCCTTCACCGTCTTCGGATTCTTCCAGGGCGTCTTGCACTTGGGAGATGGCGGCCAGGTCTTGCAACACTTCCTTGGCGTCGGTGCTCAGTTCCAGGCCGCCGGCGTTCACGCCAAAGCCATGGAGGAAGCCCTGGCACCATTGGCCCAGAGCAGCAGCACGCTCGGTGAGCGGCGCATCGTCGGTTGGCAGCAGCAGGACTACGGTGACGTCATCACCGGTCAGCTCGCCTTTAACCATTTCTTGCAAACCGATCAACGCGTTGCGCACGTTTTCGGTAGGCTCGGTTTCCAGCAGTTCGGCCACGTCGGCCAGCCAGTTATCGGCATCAAAACCGACGCCGGTGCAGCTGCGGCCCAACAGCACGCCATGCAGTTCGGCGGGCGAGCAAGGGTGACCGCTGGTGCTCAGCAGTTTGGAAAAAGCGTCGTACGGGGAATTCTGAATAGGCATGATGAGCTAGGCGCCAGGCGGCGCGATGTCTAGAATGAAGCGCTGTATCCTAGCACCGGCAGACGCACCCGACTATCAAGGGCGTCAGATCGTTTATCCTGCAGTTGCCATTCATCAGACAAATCCAGTGGAACCCCATGGAAGACACCGACTTGCAAGCGCTGATGGCCAGACTCGAATTGCTAATTACCCGGGTCGAGCAACTAAAGAGTCAAAACGGACTCCTATTAGCTCAGGAAAAGACCTGGCGCGAGGAACGCGCTCACCTCATTGAAAAAAACGAAATCGCCCGGCGTAAGGTCGAATCGATGATTTCGCGCCTGAAGGCCCTGGAGCAAGACTCATGAGTTCAAGCAATAGCGTCACCGTGCAGATTCTCGACAAAGAGTATTCAATCATCTGCCCCCAGGAAGAACGCAGCAACCTGGTGAGCGCTGCACGCTACCTGGATGGCAAGATGCGCGAAATCCGCAGCAGCGGCAAAGTCATTGGCGCCGACCGTATCGCCGTGATGGCCGCGCTGAACATTACCCACGATTTACTGCATAAGCAGGAACGCCCTGACGTACAGGCCAGCGGCTCGACACGCGAGCAAGTGCGTGACCTGCTCGAGCGCGTTGACCTGGTACTTTCGACCGACCAGGAACCACCCAAGGGCTGATTGCCGCGTCTATTTGGGGTATACTCGCCTCACTCCCTGGCGTGCTTGCCAGTCGGCGATGTCCCTGAGCCGATTCGCACTACCCTGGAAGTTGCACGTTGGGCTGGTGTGCATGTCCGCTAGACGGAAAGCCTTAAAGCCTACTGCATCTTCCACCTTGAACTTTCGGGTTCAAGGGCTAAGTCGACAGCGGTTCTGTCGGGGAGCCTGATTCCCAAACTCAATGCCAGTCTCCGGACTGGCATTGTTGTATGAGCCGACCACCATGACCGAACCTGCGCCACTTTCCCGTCCGCAACTTCGACGCATGTTGCGCAACGCCCGCCGCGCCCTGACGCCGAGCGAGCAGCGCCGGGCCGCCATTGGCCTGTATCGACAACTGGCACAGCACCCGCTGTTTCGCCGGGCCAAACATATTTCCCTGTACCTGCCGACGGATGGCGAAATCGATCCGCGCCTGCTGCTGCGCGCTGCCCAGCGCCGGGGCAAGGCCACCTACCTGCCGGTGCTCAGCGCCTGGCCACGGACCAAGATGGTGTTCCAACGCGTGGGCCCCAGGGAAAAGCTTGTGCCCAATCGCTTTGGCATTCTTGAGCCACGGGTCAATGTCGGGCGCCAGCGCAAGGTCTGGGCCCTGGATCTGGTGCTGCTGCCATTGGTGGGGTTCGATGATGCGGGTGGGCGGCTGGGCATGGGCGGCGGCTTTTACGATCGCAGCCTGGCGTACCTGGCCCGTCGTTCGGCGTGGCGCAAGCCAACGCTGCTGGGGCTGGCCCATGAATGCCAGAAGGTTGAACGACTGGCGCAGGCAAGCTGGGACGTGCCGTTGAATGGCACCGTTACCGATAGAAGATGGTATGTCGCAGAGGGGACGCCGCTGGAATCAACGGCGCCGAAATAGCGTCAACGCTTGAAGGTTTGTTGCTGCTGCTGTGCAAATTCAACGGGGGCTTCGGTCTTGTTCGACCATAGGCTTTGCGCATACCCGGTGGTCACGACGCCCAGACCGAACAAAATAACCAAAATCCATAGTAAATCCGGTTTGCGTTTCATCGATTGCCCCCCTTCAGGCATATCACACACGATGACAGCAACGTTCCAAAGTAGTCCGTTCCAGCTGCGTCAAGCTTAAAATCCCGGCATTCTGCGTTAACGTGAACCAACACGCAAACCTTGACGTCAACCGACCGTCGGTTTGTCATGAAATTGACAGACAACCTGCCCAATCCCCTGCAAAGGAGCAAAACCATGGCCTATTGGCTGATGAAATCCGAGCCCGATGAGCTGTCCATCAAGGGCCTGGAAAAACTCGGCGAGGCGCGCTGGGATGGCGTGCGCAATTACCAGGCGCGCAACTTCCTGCGGGCCATGGCGGTCGGCGATGAGTTCTTCTTCTACCACTCCAGTTGCCCGGAACCGGGGATTGCCGGCGTAGGGAAAATCATCGAAGCGGCTTATCCCGACCCGACCGCGCTGGAACCTGACAGCCATTACTTCGATGCCAAGGCCACACCCGAGAAAAATCCGTGGAGCGCCATCACCGTTGCCCACGTCAAGACCTTCCCCAAAGTCCTCGGGCTGGGCTACCTCAAGCAACAGTCCGCCCTGGCCGAAATGCCCCTGGTACAAAAAGGCAGCCGCCTGTCAGTGATGCCGGTGACCGCCGAACAATGGGCGGCGGTAATAGCCCTGCGCTAACCCGTCCAGCACTTCAGCACAGCAGGTCAGGTATTCATTTGACCGGCATCAACGGCTATCGGTTACGATCCCGGCAAACTAGGACGCTAACACCGCAGGATGCACCCATGTCGACGTCACATCGCAGTTCGCAATTCTTCGCCTTTCTCCTGATTTTGCTGTTGGTCGCCGCCGGCGGCTTCGGTTATTGGAAGTCCACCCTCGACCGCCTGCCGGAAGGCTTGAGCATGGGCAACGGCCGGTTGGAATCCACCGAAGTGCAGATCGCCAGCAAAATCCCCGGCCGCCTGGCCGAGGTGCGGGTGGATGAAGGCGACAAAGTGCTCAAGGGCCAACTGCTGGCGCGTATCGACACCCGCACCCTGGAAGCCCAGCGCTCCCAGGCCGAGGCCGAAGTGCTGCGCGCCAAGGAAAACTTCGCCGCCGCCGAGGCCAACGTGCAACTGCGCCAGAGCGAAAACCTGCTGGCCAGCCAGGAACTCAAGCGCACCCAGGAACTGTACCGCCGCGGTTTCGCCAGCGCGCAGTTGATCGACCAGCAACAGGCTCGCCAGAACACCGGCAATGCGGCGGTAGTAGCGGCCCAGGCGCAGGTGAACGCGGTCAAGGCCGCTATCGGTGCCGCCCAGGCCCAGGTGGCGCAACTGACCAGCGAAATCGACGACAGCAGCCTGCGCGCCCCCATCGACGGCATCATCCAATTGCGCCTGGCCGAGCCCGGTGAAGTGCTCGGTGCCGGCGGACGGGTATTGTTGCTGATCGATCCGAACGACCAATACATGAACCTCTACCTGCCCGCCTCGGTCACCGGTCGCCTGACCGTGGGCAGTGAAGCGCGGATCGTGCTCGATGCCCTGCCGGATCAGCCGTTGCCGGCAAAAATCAGCTTTGTCGCGGCCAAATCCCAGTTCACCCCCAAAGAAGTGGAAACCCGCGACGAGCGCCAGAAACTGGTGTTCCGCGTCAAGCTGCGCCTGACTCAACCCAGCGCTGTGCCCCAGGCCAAGCCCGGCATGCCCGGCGCCGGCTACGTGCGCACTGCCGACCTGGACTGGCCGGCCAACCTGCAATGAACGGCCTGGCGCTGCACGCCACGGGTATCAACCACCGCTACGGCAAGCAACAGGCACTGATCGACATCGCCTTCAGCCTGCCGGCCGGCACCCGCTGCGGGCTGATCGGCCCGGATGGCGCGGGCAAGTCGAGCCTGCTGGGCTTGATCGCCGGGGTTAAAAAGCTACAGGCCGGTGACTTGCAAGTGCTGGGCGGCTCCATCGAAGACCGCCGCCACCGGAACAGCCTGTACCCGTTGATCGCCTTTATGCCCCAAGGCCTGGGCGGCAACCTGTACCCCGAGCTGTCTATCAGCGAGAACATCCGCTTTTTCGCCACCCTGTTTGGCCTGTCCAAAACCGACTGCGACCAGCGCATGCACAACCTGCTGCTGGCAACCGACCTGGCGCGTTTCGCCGATCGCCCGGCGGGCAAACTGTCGGGCGGGATGAAGCAAAAGCTGGGGCTGTGCTGCGCGCTGATCCACGATCCGGACCTGCTGATCCTCGATGAGCCCACCACCGGCGTCGACCCCTTGTCACGCCGGCGCTTCTGGGAACTGGTGGAAACCGTACGCAGTGAGCGCCCGCAACTGACGCTGCTGGTGGCCACGGCCTACATGGAAGAAGCCGAGCAGTTCGAGCACTGCCTGATGCTTGACCGCGGCAAGCTGATCGCCGACGGTCTGAGCCGCGAACTGGCGGCTGTCACGCCCAGTGGCAAGCTGGATGAGGCCTTTACCCATTTCCAGGGCGACAGCGCGCATAACAACCAGCCGTTGGTGATCCCACCTCGGGCGAGCGACAACACCGATATCGCCATCGAAGCCCACGACCTGACCCTGCGTTTTGGCGACTTTACGGCGGTGAACAAGGTCAGCTTCGCCATTGGCCGTGGTGAGATCTTTGGCTTCCTTGGCTCCAACGGCTGCGGCAAGACCACCACCATGAAAGTCCTCACCGGGCTGATGCCGGCCAGCGAAGGCAGTGCCACGCTGCTGGGCAACCCGGTGAACGCCAAGGACCTGGCGACCCGCAAGCGCGTGGGCTTCATGTCCCAGAGCTTCTCGTTGTACGGCGAACTCAGCGTGCGCCAGAACCTGGTGCTGCACGCACAACTGTTCGACTTGCCCAAAGCCGACAGCGGCCCGCGCATCGAAGAATTGATCCAGCGTTTTGACCTGGGCAGCGTTGCCGAGCAACCCTCCGGCGAGTTGCCCCTGGGTTTGCGCCAGCGCCTGTCCCTGGCCGTGGCGGTGCTGCATCGCCCGGAAGTGCTGATCCTCGACGAACCCACCTCCGGTGTGGACCCCGCCGCACGCGACGATTTCTGGCGCTTGCTGGTGGAGCTGTCCCGCGAGCAAGGGGTGACGATTTTCCTCTCCACCCACTTTATGAACGAAGCCCAGCGCTGCGACCGCATTTCGTTGATGCACGCCGGCAAAGTATTGGCCTGCGACACACCGGACGCGCTGCAACAGCAGTTCCACGGCGAGACCCTGGAAGCCGCGTTCGTCACCTGTCTGGAGCAAGCCCAGGAAACCCAGGAAGCCGCCACGCCCAGCGCGACCGTCAGCACGCCAACCACGCCACCCGTCAGCAAACGCGGCTTCAGCCTGACGCGCCTGCTGGCAGTAGCCAGCCGTGAAGGCAAGGAACTGCTGCGCGACAAAGTGCGCATGGCCTTTGCCCTGCTCGGGGCGATTTTCATGATGGTGATCTTCGGCTACGGCATTTCCCTGGACGTGGAAAAACTTGCCTTCGCCGTGTACGACCAGGACCAGACGCCACAAAGCCGCGCCTACCTGGAAGCCTTCCGCAGTTCGCGCTACTTCGCCGAACAGCCGCCAATCACCGATTCGGCTGAGCTGCACCGACGCCTGCAGCGCTCGGAAATCAAACTGGCCCTGGAAATTCCACCCGGGTTTGGCCGCGATCTGTACGCCGGACGCCAACCGGCGGTGGCCGCCTGGCTCGATGGCGGCATGCCGTTTCGCGCCGAGACCAGCCGCAATTATGTAGAAGCCGTGCACCAGGCCAATCTCCAGCAATTGGTCGAACTCAACAGCACACCGCTGTCCCAGCCGCCTGCGGCCAAACTGGAAACGCGCTTTCGCTACAACCAGGACGTGGTCAGCGTCAATGCCATCGGCCCCGGCGTGATGGCGCTGATCCTGGCCTTTATCCCGGCAATGCTCACTGCCCTGGGCATCGTGCGTGAGAAGGAGCTGGGTTCGATTACCAACTTCTACGCCACGCCGCTGACCCGCCTGGAATTCCTCCTCGGCAAACAGGCGCCATATCTGGTCATCAGCCTGATCAACCTGGCCTTGCTGGTGGCGATGAATCGCTGGCTGTTCGGCGTGCCATTCAAGGGCAGCGCTCTGACCCTGGCCTTTGGCGGCCTGCTTTACGTGCTGGCGACCACCAGCATGGGCCTTCTGATTTCCGCGTTCACCCGCACCCAGATCGCCGCGATCCTCGGCACCATGATCATCACCAGCCTGCCAACCATCCAATTCTCCGGGCTGATCGTGCCGCGCTCGTCCCTGGAAGGGGCAGCCGCGCTGATGGGCATGCTGTTTCCTGCCGGTTATTTCCTGGATGTGGCCGTCGGCACCTTTACCAAAGCCCTGGACTTGCGCCAATTGTGGCCTCAGTGCCTGGCGCTGTTCGGGTTTTTCCTGGGATTCACCGGGCTGAGCCTGATCATGCTCAAGAAGCAGGAGGCCTGATGCACAAGTTCGCCCATATCCTGCGTCTAGGGTTCAAAGAGCTCACCAGCCTGCGCCACGACAGTGTGTTGCTGTTGTTTCTGTTCTACGCCTTCACCGTCGCCATCTATATGCCAGCGGCCGGCTCGGTGATTGGCGTACACAACGCCAGCGTAGCCTTTGTCGATGAAGACCACGGCCAACTGTCGCGCCAGTTGGCCGAAGCCTTGCAGCCACCGGAGTTCCAGCCCGCCGTGCCACTGGCCTACGACCAGCTGGACAAGGTCATGGACAGCGGCCAGTACACCTTCGTGATCAACGTGCCAGCCAATTTCCAGGCGGACCTGTTGGCCGGGCGCCAGCCGAGCGTACAGGTCAACGTGGATGCCACGGCGATGAGCCAGGCCTTTATGGGCGCGGGTTATATCGGGCGGATTTTCCAGCGCGAACTGCTGACCTACAGTGGCCAGTCTGACGCCAGCCAGCTCCCGCCGGCGACCCTCACCACCCGGGCATTGTTCAACACCAACCTGGAAGGTGGCTGGTTCCTGGCGGTGATCCAGATCGTCAACAACATCACCATCCTCGCCATCGTCCTGACCGGCACCGCGCTGCTGCGCGAGCGCGAACACGGCACCCTCGACCATCTGCTGGTGCTACCGCTGACAGCGCTGGAGATCATGCTGGCGAAAATCTGGAGCAACATGCTGGTGGTGGTGCTGTGCACCTGGCTGTCGCTGGAAGTGGTGGTCAAGGGCATGCTCGGCGTGCCGCTGGCCGGGTCGTTGAGCCTGTTCCTGCTGGTGACGGCACTCTACCTGTTTGCCAGCACCGCCCTGGGCATCTTCCTGGCCACCCTCGCCCGCTCGACGCCGCAATTCGGTTTGCTGGCAATCCCGGTGATCATTCCGATGCTGCTTTTGTCAGGCGGCAGTACGCCGCTGGACAGCATGCCCGAATGGTTGCAATGGGTGATGCAGGGCTCGCCGTCGACGCACTTTGTGAGCTTGAGTGCGGCGATTCTGTTCCGCGATGCGGGAGTAAGCGTGGTGTGGCCGGACTTGCTGGCGCTGGCGACCATTGGGCTGTTGTTTTTTGCGGTGGCCTTGGCCAGGTTCAGGAAAAGCCTGGCGTCTTGAGGGGCCCGCAAGGCCGTCATCGCAGGCAAGCCAGCGCCCACATTTTGAGGGTGAGCACCGTCAAATGTGGGCACCGGCTTTTCAGCGCGCGCTTTACTGGATGATCAAGTTGTTGAACAACAGGTCCTCGACCACCGGCTTGCCGGTTTCGTCGTTCATCACTTGTTGGGTCTGCTTCAACGCTTCCTGGCGCAACTTCTCTTTGCCTTCGACACTGCCCATGCTCTCGACAGTCTGCTGGGTAAACAATGCCACCAGTTGGTTGCGAATCAACGGTTCATTGGCCTTGATCGCCGCCGCCGCTTCCGGGCCGGTCACGCGCAGGGCCACATCGGCCTTGTACACCCGCAGTTTCGGGCCGCCATCCAAGGCGTAGTTGCCCACAAAAGGCGGCGTCAGGCTGTAATAGCTGACCTTCGGCGCTTCGCCTTCCTTGGCTTCTTCGGCATGGGCTGCCATCGGCAACGTCAGGGCCAGCATCAACAGGATCCACGCTTTCACAGTTCATTCCTCACATTCGGTTGCCAGTAGCATAACGCTAGCAAGGCAGAGCACAAGCTTATGGCGACTTATCAGGCCGGGGCATGCTCGTTGACCCGTGACCTTACCCACCTACACTTATCGGCCAATACGCCAAAAGGAATAGTCCGATGAAAGCTGTGCTGTGCAAAGCCTTCGGCCCTGCCGAAACCCTGGTGTTGGAAGACGTCGCCAGCCCCGCGATCAAGAAGAACGAGATCCTGCTGGATGTGCATGCCGCAGGGGTGAATTTCCCGGACACGCTGATCATCGAGGGCAAGTATCAGTTCAAGCCGCCCTTCCCGTTCTCGCCGGGTGGCGAAGCGGCGGGCGTGGTCAGCGAAGTCGGGGAAAAGGTCAGCCACCTCAAGGTCGGTGACCGGGTCATGGCGTTGACCGGCTGGGGCAGCTTTGCCGAACAGGTCGCGGTACCGGGCTATAACGTACTGCCGATCCCGCCGAGCATGGACTTCAACACCGCCGCCGCCTTCAGCATGACCTACGGCACCTCGATGCATGCGCTCAAGCAGCGTGGCCACCTGGCGGCCGGCGAGACCCTGCTGGTGCTGGGCGCGTCCGGTGGCGTGGGCCTGGCCGCCGTGGAAATCGGCAAGGCCATGGGCGCCCGGGTGATCGCTGCCGCCAGCAGCGCCGACAAGTTGGCCATAGCCAAGGCCGCAGGTGCCGATGAGCTGATCAACTACAGCGAAAGCAACCTCAAGGATGAAATCAAACGCCTGACCGATGGCAACGGTGCCGACGTGATCTACGACCCGGTGGGCGGCGATCTGTTTGACCAGGCCATCCGCGCCATCGCCTGGAACGGCCGCCTGCTGGTGGTGGGCTTTGCCAGCGGGCGTATTCCTGAGCTGCCAGTAAACCTGGCGCTGCTCAAGGGCGCGGCGGTGGTTGGGGTGTTCTGGGGCTCGTTCGCCCAGCGCCAGCCGCAGGATAATGCGGCGAATTTCCAGCAACTGTTCAGTTGGTATGCCGAGGGCAAGTTGAAGCCGTTGGTGTCGCAAGTGTATCCGCTGGACAACGCCGCACAGGCGATCAACGACCTGGGGCAACGCAAGGCCGTGGGCAAGGTGGTCGTCCAGGTCCGCCAGTGATTTGAAATGCGCTCAGTGTGGGAGCTGGCTTGCCTGCTCCCACATTTGATCTGCTGTGTTCTGAGGAATCTGATCACGCCTTCTATTTATCTATTCGCGACATGTTCGTAAAAGAACATGCAATTCCTCCCGTTTCCTGTGTTTGCAGATAAGAGGCGATGCTATTTTCGGTAACGAAACTGTAACATTCGCATCCGCAGTCAAAACAAGAAATTTGGAGCTCTTGAATGTTTGCTTTCTTTCGTCCTGCCCCTCATCAGGCACCCCTGCCTGAAGAAAAAATCGACAGTACCTACCGACGACTGCGCTGGCAGATCTTCGCCGGTATTTTCTTTGGCTACGCGGGTTACTACCTGCTGCGCAAGAACTTCTCCCTGGCCATGCCATACCTGATCGACGAGGGTTACACCCGTGGTCAGCTGGGCCTGGCCATGTCGGCGATCGCCATTGCCTATGGCCTGTCCAAGTTCCTCATGGGCCTGGTGTCCGACCGCTCCAACCCGCGCTACTTCCTGCCTTTTGGCTTGCTGGTGTCGGCGGGGGTGATGTTCATTTTCGGTTTCGCGCCTTGGGCCACCTCCAGCGTGACCATGATGTTCATTTTGCTGTTCATCAACGGCTGGGCCCAGGGCATGGGCTGGCCGCCGAGCGGACGGACCATGGTGCACTGGTGGTCGCAGAAAGAGCGCGGCGGCGTGGTGTCGGTGTGGAACGTGGCGCATAACGTCGGCGGCGGCTTGATCGGCCCGCTGTTCCTGCTGGGCATGGCCTGGTTCAACGACTGGCACGCCGCGTTCTATGTGCCGGCCACCGTGGCCCTGTTGGTGGCGGCCTTTGCCTTCATCACCATGCGCGACACCCCGCAGTCGGTGGGCCTGCCGCCTATCGAGAAGTACAAGAACGACTACCCGGAAGGTTACGACGACAGCCACGAAGACGAATTCAGCGCCAAGGAAATCTTCGTCAAGTACGTGCTGCGCAACAAAATGCTCTGGTACATCGCCTTCGCCAACGTGTTCGTCTACCTGCTGCGCTACGGCGTGCTGGACTGGGCACCGACCTACCTCAAGGAAGCCAAGCACTTCACGGTCGACAAGTCGTCCTGGGCGTACTTTTTCTATGAGTGGGCAGGGATTCCGGGCACGCTGCTGTGCGGCTGGATGTCGGACAAGATCTTCCGTGGCAACCGTGGCCTGACCGGCATTGTGTTCATGGCATTGGTGACCGTGGCGACCCTGGTGTACTGGCTCAACCCGCCGGGCAACCCGATGGTCGACATGATCGCGCTGTTCTCCATTGGCTTCCTGATCTACGGCCCGGTGATGCTGATCGGCCTGCAGGCGCTGGAGTTGGCGCCGAAGAAAGCCGCCGGTACGGCCGCAGGTTTTACCGGCCTGTTCGGTTACCTGGGCGGTTCGGTAGCGGCCAGTGCGGCCATGGGCTACACCGTGGACCACTTCGGCTGGGATGGCGGCTTTGTGCTGCTGATCGGCGCGTGCCTGTTGGCTATCGCGTTCCTGATTCCTACGCTGTGGCACACCAATAGCGTCAGCTCGGCGCGTTAATCGCCGCGACGCCTTTGGCACATCGCTTGAGCCGCGCCTCCAGATTCTTGTCTGGCATGGCGTGGCTACGCAGGGCGTTGACAGTCTGCTCGACATAATCGCGAGTAGTGCCGTAACGCCCGCAAGCGCTGGCAAATACCTGGTTCAGCACGCTGTCGGGCAAGTTGCCGGCGTAGCTGGGCAAGTGCCGCTCCAGCACAAAACCCAACGCCTGCACCTGACTGCCGTCTTCAAGCCGGCAACTGAGCCAGTGTGGCCGATACGAAGGGTAAGGCATCTCGCGCTGCCACAAGGCATAGAGCGAAGCCTCCAGCTGATCCTCCGGCAGGCGATAGGCAAAACCGCTGCATGAGCCGCCACGATCCAGACCAAACACCAGCCCCGGCAACTCCGGCGTACCCCGATGCTCGTGGGACCACAGGTACAGGCCCCGGTGATAACCGTGGACCCGTGCGCGCAGGCGTTGGGTTGCCGAACACTCGGGACGCCAGATCAGCGAGCCGTAGGCAAACAACCAGACCGGCCCACCCTTGTGCAGGCCCATGGTGGCCTGCATCGAGCTCATCAATTGTTCGTGAGTGAGTTGCGGCCCCAGATCGAGCCGCGGAGGGTAAGCCAATTGCAGAAGTTCGGATTCAATAACGGTCATGGCGGATCGCTTAGGTCTCCTTTCTCGGAAATGAAGAGCTACTACCAGTTATAGGCGACTTTACCGTAATAGAACGCGCCGCTGTAACCGTAAGGCGAAAAAGTGCTATAGGCCAGGTTGCCGCCACTGCTGGCGTAGGCATTGAGCTTTTCCGGGTACTTGTCGGTGACGTTGTCGCCGCCCACGGTGAAGGTCCAGTTGTGCAATTTGTAGTCAGCCGACAGGTCCAGCACCCAGGCAGCCTTGAAGGTCTGGTCGTTGACCTTGTCTGCCTGGTAGCTGGTGAACTCGCCATAGCGCACCAGATTGCTGTGCAGCGCCCAGTTGCCGAAGGTGAAATCGTTGCCCAGGCTCAGCTTGTGTTGGGGCGTGGTGTCGCCCAGCAAACCGATGCGCTCGCGCCGGTCGACCCGCACCAGATTGGCCCCCAGGCTATCGAGAATGGCCGGGTTGGCCTTCACGTCCGTGACCTTGGTGTGGTTGTAGTTGTAGCCCACGGTGCTGTTCCAGCGGATGCCGTTGTCCAGCTGGTAACGATAGTTAGCCACCAGGTCGACGCCGTCGGTGCTGGTATCGGTAGCATTGGTGAAGTAGCGGGCGGTGGTGTAGTCGATGTTGCCGACACCGTTGGCCTGCAGATAGGCGCGCGTCGCCGCGTTAAGGGCCAGGTTGGACGACAGGCTGATGCGGTCGCGAATATCAATACGGTAGACGTCGACCGTCACTGTCAGGTTGTCCGCAGGCTCCAGCACCAGGCCCAGACTGTAGTTGCGCGACTTCTCGGCCTTGAGGTCTTCGGCGCCGAGCAAGCGCGCCACCTGACTGTTGGCCGGGAAGGTGCCGGCTTCCTGGATGGTGTTGCCGATCAACTGCGACGAGGTGTAGGCAAAGTTCTGCTGGGCCAGGGACGGCGCACGGAAGCCATTGGAAATGCTACCGCGCAGGGCCACTTGCGGGGTGAAATCATAGCGCGCCGACAACGAGCCGCTGACGCTGGAGCCAAAGTCGCTGTAGTCCTCATGTCGCACCGCCGCCGACACCCCGAGTTGTTCGGTGAAATTGGTTTCCAGGTCCAGGTACTGCGCCCAGTTGTGGCGCGAGGTGCTGCCGGCGTCGGCATCGCGGAAACCGCCGAGGCCTGAACTGCCGGTCTGGTAGTAGGACGCCGGCTCACCGGCTTCAATCTCATAGCCCTGGTGCAGGTATTCGCCGCCGAATGCCACCGAGACCGGGTACGGCAACCAGCCCAGGTCAAACTCACGGGACAGGTCCAGGCTGAGCTGCTTCTGCTCGTTGCTCAGGGTGCCGTTGTCGAATTTGCGTGGCGTCGCCAGGCCCAGGGAGGTGTTGATGGTTGCGGTGCGCAGTTCGTATTGGTTCTTGCCGTAGTTGGCCGACAGGTCGTAGTGCCAGTCATACGCCAACTGCCCACGCAGGCCGGCCACCAGCGAGGTGTCTTCGAGGCTGCCACGGATCAGCGGCAGGTAGCCATTGGGGTTGAGCGCCGGAAGGTTGTTGGACGCGTTGCTCGCCCGATAGAACGCCGCCGTCTCGCCGCGCCGCTTGCTGTAGCCGCCAAAAGTGTAGAACTCAGCGGCATCGTTGAAGGCGTAACCGGCGTTCAACCACAGCTTGCCCTCGTTGGTCGAGGGTTCGCCCTGGCGGAACACCCGCTGGCCGTAAGTGGTGGAGCCGATGCTGGCCGGGCGGTAATCGTGGCCGGCGCGATTGGTGTAGTCATTGTCGGCACCTTCGGCCGACAGGTTGATAAATCCATTCTCGCCCACGGCCAGGCCGGTGTTGCCGCTGATATTGCGCTGGATCCCGTCACCTTTCTTGTACTGGCCGAACTTGCTGGAAACCGAACCACCGTGGTCGGTCTGCTTGAGGATCACGTTGATCACCCCGGCAATCGCATCGGACCCGTAGCGAGCCGACGCGCCATCGCGCAGCACTTCGATATGGTCGACCGCCGACAGCGGGATGGCATTCAAATCCGCCGGGGCCGAACCGCGGCCAACCGCCCCGCCCAGGTTGACGAAGGCGCTGGTGTGGCGCCGCTTGCCATTGACCAGTACCAGCACTTGATCCGGCGACAGGCCACGCAGTTGTGCGGGGCGCACCAGTTCGGCGCCGTCCACCAGGCTAGGGCGGGGGAAGTTGATAGAAGGAATCAGCCGCGCCAGTACCGCGCCCAGTTCATCGGAACCGGTGCTGCGCAGGCTTTCGCCGGAAATCACATCGATAGGTGAGAGTGACGCGCTGGCCGTGCGCTCTTGGGCGCGGGTACCGGTGACGATCACGGTGTCGAGTTTTGGCGTTTCGGCCGTCGCCGCTTCAGCGGCGATCACTGGATTGAATCCCACGGCGGCCAGCAAATTGGCTGACAAAATCGCCGTGTACAGCGCGTGCTTGTTGTAGCTCCCCATACCGCTCCCCTTGGAATCAAAAGTCAGAACGTCAATGCCCTGAGTTCATACGATCGATCCGTGTGGCGGACGGTGGCGGTCATTTACTGGTTATTGGCAGACAGTCGGTGGCCCGATGACATATAGCTTAATGATATTTATCTTGACGAATAAATATCTTTTAAGAATAAGCAAAAGCATAAGCAACAGGCTCCATTCGTCAGGATTACTCCGGAAAATCCCGCTATTTTCAGCGCCCGTTCAGCCTTTGTGGCGAGCGAGCCCTCAAACTAGGCCCGCGTCACGACCCACTTAGCCGCGCATCCACCGACTATCGAGGTCGCCCCATGAAAAACCGACTTTCCGGCCTGCTGCTCCTGGCGCAGGCCACCACCGCCCTGGCCGCCGAAGCGCCGGCCAACGACGACAAAGGCTTCTGGTACGCCCAGACCAGCGTCTATACCCGGCACTTTGCGCCGGATCCCGAGCACAACAACAATCAGGACCTGATCGGCCTGGAGCGTAATGACGCTTCGGGGTGGGTGTATGGCGGTGCGACCTTTCGCAACTCGTTTCGCCAGCGCTCGTACTACGCGTACGCAGGCAAACGCTACGACATGAGCGACTATCCGGTGTATTTGAAGCTGACCGGCGGGGCGATCCAGGGCTATCGCGGCAAATACCGCGACAAGATCCCGCTGAACCGCTACGGCGTGGCGCCGGTGATCATTCCGTCGGTGGGAGCCCACTATGGGCCGATAGCGGCGGAATTCGTATTGCTGGGGTTCAATGCGGCGATGGTGACCACAGGCGTGCGGTTCTGACACCGACAGACGTGAGTAGACACAATCCCCTGTGGGAACCGGGCCTATGTGGGAGCGGGCTTGCCCGCGAATGCGGTGTGTCAGTCAACACATCCAGCGACTGATTCACCGCTTTCACAGGCAAGCCCACACACCGTTTGAAGTCAGGAGCGTGGGGCGTAGGCAAACACGTCGGCGCGCATCTGGTGTGCATCCATGCCGGCGTTGACCAGCGCATCCAGCGTGCCGTAGATCATCGCCGGCGAACCACTGGCATAGACATGCACGGCCTTGAGGTCGGTAATGTCTTCGCACACGGCTTCATGCAACAAGCCGCAACGCCCTTCCCAACCGCACAGGTCGCTGACCACTTTATGCAGGAACAGGTTGGGCAATTGCTGCCACTGCTCCCAATGCTCCACCTGGTAGAAGTCTTCGGGACGACGCACGCCCCAATACAGATGCACCGGATGCTTGAAACCACTGGCCCGGCAATGTTCGATCAGGCTATGCATCTGCGCCATGCCAGTGCCGGCTGCGATCAACACCAGCGGCCCGTCGGGCAACTCGGCCAAGTGGGTATCGCCAAACGGCAGCTCGACCCGCGCCATCTGGTTACGCTGCAACTGCTCGATCAGGCTGCGGGCGCTGTCTTCGCGCACCAGCACATGCAATTCCAGCTCGCGCCCGGCATGGGGTGCCGAAGCCAGAGAAAAGGCCGACTTCTCGCCGTTTTCGCGCTCGATCATCAGGTACTGGCCAGCGTGGTAGCGCAGCGCCTTGCCGGCTGGAGCCCGCAGGCGCACGCGCCACACATCGCCACCCAAGTCCACGCACTCGCTCAACTGGCAGGAAAGCTTGCGCACCGGTAACTCCCCCGGCGCCAACACGCCATCCCAGAGCACGATGCAATCTTCCAGGGGCTCGGCGATGCAGGTATAGAACTCGCCATGATCGCGCACCTCACCGGCTTGTTGCACCCGGCCCTCGACCAACAGGGCCGCGCATACATGGCATACGCCATTGCGGCACGCCTGCGGGCATTCGTAGCCCAGGCGCCGCGCGCCTTCAAGAATCCGCTCGCCCGGCTGCAGGTCGAGGACCGCACCGGAAGGTTGCAGGGTTACACGCATCAATCTATTCCCAATTCTTTCCACATCGCATCGACACGCGCCGTCACGGCTTCATCCTTGACGATTACCCGGCCCCACTCACGGGTGGTTTCACCCGGCCATTTGTGGGTCGCATCCAAGCCCATCTTCGAACCCAGGCCCGACACCGGCGAGGCGAAGTCGAGGTAGTCGATCGGCGTGTTATCGATCATCACCGTATCGCGCTTGGGGTCCATGCGCGTGGTGATGGCCCAGATCACGTCGTTCCAGTCCCGGGCGTTGATGTCGTCGTCGGTGACAATAACGAACTTGGTGTACATGAACTGTCGCAAAAACGACCACACACCGAGCATGACGCGCTTGGCATGGCCCGGGTACGACTTCTTCATGGTCACGATGGCCATGCGGTACGAGCAGCCTTCCGGCGGCAGGTAGAAGTCGGTGATTTCCGGGAACTGCTTCTGCAGGATCGGCACGAACACTTCGTTCAGCGCCACGCCGAGGATCGCCGGTTCATCAGGCGGCCGGCCGGTGTAGGTGCTGTGGTAGATCGGTTTGATCCGGTGGGTGATGCGCTCGACGGTGAACACCGGGAAGCTGTCGACTTCATTGTAGTAGCCGGTGTGGTCACCATACGGGCCTTCATCGGCCATCTCGCCCGGATGAATCACGCCTTCAAGGATGATTTCGGCGGTGGCCGGTACTTGCAGGTCGTTGCCACGGCACTTCACCAACTCGGTGCGGTTGCCGCGCAGCAGGCCGGCAAAGGCGTACTCAGACAGGCTGTCGGGCACCGGCGTCACTGCACCGAGGATCGTCGCCGGGTCGGCACCCAGGGCCACAGAGACCGGGAACGGCTGGCCCGGGTGCTTTTCGCACCACTCGCGGAAATCCAGCGCACCGCCACGGTGGCTCAACCAGCGCATGATGACCTTGTTGCGTCCGATCACTTGCTGGCGGTAGATGCCCAGGTTCTGGCGGTCCTTGTTCGGGCCCTTGGTGACGGTCAGGCCCCAGGTGATCAGCGGGCCGACATCGCCGGGCCAGCAGGTCTGCACCGGGAGCATCGCCAGGTCGACATCATCGCCTTCGATGACCACTTCCTGGCAGACCGCGTCTTTGACCACCTTGGGCGCCATGGCAATGATCTTGCGGAAGATCGGCAGCTTCGACCACGCGTCCTTCAGGCCCTTGGGCGGCTCGGGCTCCTTGAGGAAGGCCAGCAGCTTGCCGATTTCGCGCAGTTCGCTGACCGACTCGGCGCCCATGCCGAACGCCACCCGGTCGGGCGTGCCGAACAGGTTGCCGAGCACCGGGATATCAAAGCCTGTGGGGTTTTCGAACAGCAGCGCCGGGCCCTTGTTACGCAAGGTGCGGTCGCAAATCTCAGTCATTTCCAGGACCGGGGAAACCGGCACCTGAATACGTTTCAACTCTCCGCGCTGCTCAAGTTGCTGCACGAAATCCCGAAGATCCTTGAATTTCATTAACCATGCCACCCGTAAAATAGGCGTACATCGTACCTGCTCTGAGGGCCGCTGGCAGCCCTATCGGCGGCGCAATTGCCCGCCAGGTGCCGTTAAAAACCCCAGGCAAAAAAATGGCGCCCCTGGGGGCGCCATTTTTTCGGACCTGAAACGTCGTATTACTTACGTTTCATCGACAGGAAGAACTCGTCGTTGGTCTTGGTGGTTTTCAGCTTGTCGATCAGGAACTCGATGGCAGCTACTTCGTCCATCGGGTGCAGCAGCTTGCGCAGGATCCACATGCGCTGCAGTTCGTCGTCGGCCGTCAGCAACTCTTCGCGGCGGGTGCCGGAGCGGTTGATGTTGATGGCCGGGAACACACGCTTTTCAGCGATGCGACGGTCCAGAGGCAGTTCCATGTTGCCGGTACCCTTGAACTCTTCGTAGATCACTTCGTCCATCTTCGAGCCGGTTTCAACCAGCGCGGTGGCGATAATGGTCAGCGAGCCGCCTTCTTCGATGTTCCGCGCGGCGCCGAAGAAACGCTTCGGTTTCTCCAGGGCGTGGGCATCGACACCACCGGTGAGCACTTTGCCGGAGCTTGGGATCACGGTGTTGTAGGCACGGGCCAGACGGGTGATGGAGTCGAGCAGGATCACCACGTCTTTCTTGTGCTCGACCAGGCGCTTGGCCTTCTCGATCACCATTTCGGCAACCTGCACGTGGCGGGTTGGCGGCTCATCGAACGTCGAGGCAACCACTTCGCCGCGCACGGTGCGCTGCATTTCGGTTACTTCTTCCGGACGCTCATCGATCAGCAGCACGATCAGGTGAACTTCAGGATTGTTTCGCGCAATGTTCGCTGCAATGTTCTGCAGCATGATGGTCTTACCGGCTTTCGGCGGCGCAACGATCAGGCCACGCTGGCCTTTGCCGATCGGGGCGCACAGGTCGATGACACGACCGGTCAAGTCTTCGGTGGAACCGTTGCCGGCTTCCATCTTCATGCGCACGGTCGGGAACAGCGGCGTCAGGTTCTCGAAGAGAATCTTGTTCTTCGCGTTCTCCGGGCGATCGAAGTTGATCGTGTCGACCTTGAGCAGGGCGAAATAACGCTCGCCTTCCTTTGGAGGGCGGATCTTGCCAACGATGGTGTCACCGGTGCGCAAGTTGAAGCGACGGATCTGGCTCGGCGAGACGTAGATATCGTCTGGGCCGGCGAGATAGGAGGCGTCTGCAGAGCGGAGAAAGCCGAAGCCGTCCTGGAGAATCTCCAGCACGCCATCACCGGAGATTTCCTCGCCGCTTTTCGCGTGCTTTTTCAGCAGGGAGAAAATCACGTCCTGCTTGCGCGAACGGGCCATATTTTCTATGCCCATTTCTTCGGCCAGTTGGAGCAGGTCGGTAATCGGCTTTTGCTTGAGTTCAGTCAGATTCATATAGGAATGACGTAATCATTTATAGAGGGGGGGAATTAAGCTTTTGGCTTAATGAGGCCGCGCCGCAGAGAAGGCGACAGGATCGCGTACTAATCGAAAGGAATGCGTCGGCGACGGCTTGCAGGGGGCAGTGGAGAAACCAGTGCGGGGCCGAATGTACCACCTGAATTTCAGAGCGTCTAGCCCTGCTTTACGAAAAAGCCCCGCAATTTGCGGGGCTTTTTTACGACGCTTAGAGGTTGGCGTCGATGAATGCAGCCAGTTGCGACTTGGACAGTGCGCCGACCTTGGTCGCTTCGACGTTGCCGTTCTTGAACAGCATCAGGGTCGGGATACCACGTACGCCGTGCTTGGCCGGGGTTTCCTGGTTTTCGTCGATGTTCAGCTTGGCAATGGTCAGTTTGCCTTCGTAGGTGGTTGCGATGTCGTCCAGGACCGGAGCGATCATTTTGCAAGGACCGCACCACTCAGCCCAGTAGTCAACCAGCACCGGGCCTTGAGCCTTCAGTACTTCGGCCTCAAAGGTCGCGTCGGTGACGTGCTTGATAAGATCGTTGCTCATGGATGTCTCCGGGTTGTAAGCAAAAAAAACGTTGCCCATCATAGCTGCCCTTCCTTCGTTCAGGAAGCCGCCGCTGATTGACTCTTGCTATCGAACGCCATCATTTTGGATATGGCCGGATCAGGAGGCCGCCACCGTCACAAAGATGATCCCTGTGCGCAACGCAGCGTTACGCACGTGTTCCTGCATGGCTTTTTGTGCCGCCGGGCTGCTGCGCCGGGCCAGGGCACGGAGGATCTTGCGGTGCTCCTGCCAGGTTTCCATCGCCCGCTCCGGTCGGATGAACGGTAGTTTCTGGCTTTCCAGGAACACCTCGGCACTGGCGCTGAGGATGTTCACCATCGCCTGATTGCCACTGGCCAACAGGATGCGCTGGTGAAAAGCGAAGTCCAACCGGGCGGCGGCCTCGAAATCACCGGACTTGAGCTCCCGGCGCATGGCCTGGACATTATCTTCGAGCCAATCCAGTTCCTCGGTGGTCAGCGTCATGGCCGCCAGCCCCGCCGCAAAACCCTCCAGGGCATAACGTAACTGGAAGATATCCAGCGGACTGGCCTGCGCCGTAAACGGCCAGGCCACCCCCTTCATCTCGGCCGCCGGTGGCGCCTGCACAAACACACCCTTGCCCGGTTGCACGCTGACCAGCCCCAGGGCACTGAGCGATGACAAGGCCTCGCGCAACGAGGCACGACTGACCCCCAATTGCATCGCCAGATCCCGCTGCGAAGGCAATGCATCGCCGGGACCGAAGCCCTGCTCCTTGATGAGCTTGCGGATAGCTTGCAAGGCCGCTTCCGGTACGGCTTGGGCGATGGAATTCATGAAAAAACCCGAGTTTTCAGTCAACAGTGGGCCTAGTTGTAAAGCTATTCTCGGTAGCCGGCAAGCCACGCCCCAAAGGGGCTCGCCCGGTTTTGCCGGCGCTCGAAAAGGGTGCGAAGCGGGACTTTACTGTTCAGACCAGTCAGACCGCTGCACGCCTCGAAAAACCTGCCTTGCAGGCGTTTCAGAGCGCCATGGCACGGGCTATGCACTGGCAACACTCAGAAAATCCCTTCGCCCTTTTCGGAGAGTTGCCATGACCAAGCGTTGCAGCGTCCTGCTCACTGCGTTGTTTGCCAGCCTGATGCTCAGCCAGGCACCTGCCCAGGCCAGTGGCCTGGACGATATCGTCGCCCGTGGCACCCTCAAGGTCGCCGTACCCCAGGATTTCCCGCCATTCGGTTCGGTGGGTCCGGATATGAAACCACGTGGCCTGGACATCGATACCGCCAAACTGCTGGCCGAACAACTCAAGGTCAAACTGGAACTGACCCCGGTCAACAGCACCAACCGCATTCCGTTCCTCACCACCGGCAAAGTGGACCTGGTGATTTCCAGCCTGGGCAAGAACCCGGATCGCGAAAAGGTCATCGACTTCTCCAAGGCCTACGCGCCGTTCTATCTCGCGGTGTTCGGCCCACCTGAGGCGGCTATTGCGAGCCTCGATGACCTCAAGGGCAAGACCATCAGCGTAACCCGGGGCGCCATTGAAGATATCGAGTTGACCGCTGTCGCACCCAAGGAAGCAACGATCAAGCGTTTCGAAGACAACAACTCGACCATCGCCGCCTACCTCGCCGGCCAGGTGGACTTGATCGCCAGTGGCAACGTGGTGATGGTGGCGATCAGTGAGCGCAACCCCAAGCGGGTGCCGGCGTTGAAGGTCAAGCTCAAGGATTCGCCGGTGTATGTCGGCGTGAACAAAAACGAGCCGGCGCTGTTGGAGAAGGTCAACCAGATCCTGGCCGCCGCCAAGGCTGATGGCAGCCTGGAAAAGAACGCGATGCAGTGGCTCAAAGAACCATTGCCTGCAGATCTCTGAAGCGGAGCTGATTGATGGCCTATCAATTTGACTTTGCGCCGGTGCTGGCCAATACCGACCTCCTGTTGCGCGGCGCGCTGTTCACCCTGGAACTGACCGCCATCGGCGCCATCCTGGGGGTGGCGCTGGGGATTGTCGGCGCCGTGGTGCGGGCCTGGAAAATCCAGCCGTTCTGCTGGCTCTTCGGGGTGTATGTCGAGTTGATTCGCAACACACCGTTCCTGGTGCAGTTGTTTTTTATCTTCTTCGGCCTGCCATCCCTGGGCCTGCAAATTTCCGAATGGCAAGCGGCGGTATTGGCAATGGTGATCAACCTGGGCGCCTATTCCACGGAGATCATCCGCGCCGGTATCCAGGCGATTCCCCGCGGGCAACTGGAGGCGGCGGCAGCGCTGGCGATGACACGTTTTGAAGCGTTTCGCCACGTGGTGCTGCTGCCGGCGCTGGGCAAGGTCTGGCCGGCCCTGAGCAGCCAGATCATCATCGTGATGCTCGGCTCGGCGGTGTGCTCACAGATCGCCACTGAAGAGCTGAGCTTTGCCGCCAACTTTATCCAGTCGCGCAACTTCCGCGCCTTTGAAACCTACGCGCTGACCACGCTGGTGTACCTGTGCATGGCGCTGATGATCCGCCAGTTGCTCAATTGGATCGGGCGCCGGTATGTGACGAGGAACAGCCATGAGTGATTTTTCGTTCTGGGACATCGTGCGCAACCTGCTGACCGGCCTGCAGTGGACATTGCTGTTGTCGCTGGTGGCGTTTATCGGCGGTGGGCTGATCGGTTTGCTGGTAATGACTCTGCGCATCAGCAAAAAGGCGTTGCCGCGCAATATTGCCCGCACCTATATAGAGCTGTTCCAGGGCACGCCGCTGCTGATGCAGTTGTTCCTGGTGTTCTTCGGTGTGGCCTTGCTGGGGATCGATATCTCGCCGTGGCTGGCCGCCGCGATTGCCTTGACCCTGTTTACCAGCGCCTACCTGGCCGAGATCTGGCGCGGCTGTGTCGACTCCATTGCCCACGGGCAATGGGAAGCCTCCGCCAGCCTGGCCCTCAACCCTTATGAGCAACTGCGCTACGTAATCCTGCCCCAGGCCCTACGCATTGCCGTGGCGCCGACGGTGGGTTTCTCGGTGCAGGTGGTCAAGGGCACGGCGGTGACGTCGATCATCGGCTTCACCGAACTGACCAAGACCGGCGGCATGCTCGCCAACGCCACCTTCGAGCCCTTCATGGTCTACGGCTTGGTGGCACTCGGTTACTTCCTGCTCTGCTACCCCTTGTCCCTCAGTGCCCGCTACCTGGAAAGGAGACTGCATGCCTCTGCTTAGAATATCCGCGCTGCATAAGTATTACGGCGATCACCATGTGCTCAAGGGCATCGATTTGACGGTCGAGGAAGGCCAGGTGGTGGCGATCATTGGCCGCAGTGGCTCGGGGAAATCCACCTTGCTGCGCACCCTCAATGGCCTGGAGTCGATCAACGACGGGGTGATTGAAGTCGATGGCGAATACCTCGACGCGGCCCGCGCCGACCTGCGCAGCCTGCGGCAGAAAGTCGGCATGGTGTTCCAGCAGTTCAACCTGTTCCCCCATTTGACGGTGGGTGAAAACGTCATGCTCGCGCCCCAGGTCGTGCAAAAAATATCCAAGGCCAAGGCTGCGCAACTGGCGCGGCAGATGCTTGACCGTGTGGGGCTGGGGGAAAAGTTCGATGCATTCCCCGATCGCCTGTCTGGGGGCCAACAGCAGCGGGTGGCCATTGCCCGCGCCCTGGCAATGTCGCCCAAGGTATTACTGTGCGATGAAATCACCTCGGCACTGGACCCGGAATTGGTCAATGAGGTGCTCAGCGTAGTACGCCAACTGGCCAAGGACGGCATGACGCTGATCATGGTGACCCATGAGATGCGCTTTGCCCGGGAAGTGGGCGACAAACTGGTGTTCATGCATCAGGGCAAGGTACATGAGGTGGGCGACCCGAAAACCCTGTTCGCCCAACCGCGCACCGCGGAACTGGCCAACTTCATTGGCTCAGTGGAACAGCCGGGCTGATACTCACCCCCAGTGGCACCCACTCCACCTGTACCTGCCCTTGGAGGGTGGTTTCGCGGCGCACAGAGAAAGCCCCCTGCGGCAAGTAAGGGTCAATCTCAAGCTCGGCCGATAGCCGTCGGCCTGCCACCGGAACACCCGCCGCACGGGCGATCAGGACCTGCCCGGGCATTAGGCGCTCACCGGCAGCTATGGCCTGCGCGCCCTCGGCGACCAAATCCACCGACCGCCCGTCAACACGGGCGCGGCGGATGTTCAAGGCAAAGGCGCCATCACCGCCAAACCGAAAACCCAGCCCCCCCGCAGGCAGGCCACTGAATCGCAATGCCATGGGGGCAGGGTCTACACACACCACGTTCAGCAACACAGTTCGCCTGCCCAGCGACTGCGCGCCTGCGTGTCCATCCAGCAACTGCCCGAGGCGCAAGACGCCGTAGTCCACCCGAGGCTGGCTCAGCGCTAACTGACACGTCGCGCTGCTGGCCTCACCGACCAACAACGCCATCACGAACAACAGGCACCGGGAGTGGTTGCCCATCGACTTACAATCCACGGCAGGTAGCCGAGGCGGCTTCATACAATTTGTCATTGGAGGGCTCTGGCTCAAGGTTCAGTTGCAGCAGGCAGGGCGTCGTCGAATCAGGCAGTTCGACACTCAGGATTTGCTGGGGCTCGCTGTCATTCAGGAAGATCAGCCCTTCGCCCACCACGCTGGTCAGGAAGGCCTTGTCCGGTCCAAACACCGCAGCCCCCTGGGGCAACGCACGTCCACGCTGGTCGCGAGCGGTCAACAGCACACGGCGTGCACTGACCACCTTGAACTCCACGGTATTGAACGACCCGCGTGCGGCAGCGAGGGTGTGGGTGCCGTTCTTGAGGTCGACATGCCTGGGCAGAGATTGGGTCTGCACCTCAAGGTGGGTGTTGCTGTAGGCCGGCAACCCTGGGATGACCGCATGACCGCGATAGTCGGTCCAGACCGGGCCCTGAGGCGTGGAGACCTTGGCCCCCGCGATATTTCCCACCGACAGCAGGCCGAACGTGTCCTGTACCGCATAGGGCGAAAAAGACACCCCCTGCCCATGGGCGACCACGGCGCCCTGCAGTTGCCCGGTGTAACTGGTGCCTGATGCCTCCCGGCTCATCCCGGCACCGATGCGGGTATAACGGGGCATGACGTCGACCCGCCCGTATACCGATTGCTGGCGTTCACTCAGGTCGCGCTCGGCGCCGACCTCATAATCCACATACTCGTTGACCCGTTCCGACAGCGCGGTGCCGATATCGGAGCGACCGTTACGCCGACTGGCATAGGAGGTGAGTCGGCGACTCTCACCGAAGGGCACGCTGACTTGCAGGCGCAGCGACACGCCTTCTGAGGGGCGCTCCTCATTGGCCGCGTAACGGCGCTTTCGCCGACGGGAAGGACCTGTCTGGGAGTCGGCGACCAAGGCGACATCAATTTCATTGAATCGCTTGTTCCACGACGCAAATACATGCTCGGCGCCCTGTCCATCAAACTGCCGGTTGCGCGAATAGCTGAGGGAGAACACGCCCAATCCCGGCTCGGCCCAACTCATGCCGGCGGTGTACTGATGCTGGAAGCGTGCGTCCAGGACATCCCGGGTTGATACCATGCCGGCTTCCAGCACATCACGATAACCCTGGCTCTGGGTGGTGACGCTCAGGTTGACTTCAACCCCCGCTCCCAAAGGGCTGCCCAACGATACGGCGCTGCGCGTCCCGCCCACTCCGCGGACCTTGTCTCGGGAGCGGTTGTGCCGTGCCGCAACCGTGACCCGCTGGAAAAAGACACGACTCAATGTGCCGCCGGCCGCGTGATACTCATCGGTCCCCAGCACGCCGAACCCCAGGGAAGTGCCTGCACCCAGGCCCCAGGTGCCACTGCCCATCGCCACCACCGGCGACTCCTGGCCATTGGCGAGGGTTTCCCGCACCTTGCCCAGGGCAAAATCGAAGCCTGGCGCGACGGGCACTTGAGCGCCGAAAGACGCGGCGGGTACCACGAAGCTGCGCTTGCCACCCCGCGTGCCGATAACACTCACGTCCAGGTCACTGGTGCCGTTGAGCAGGGGCAGGCCTGTCAGGCTGAAAGGCCCTTCAGGTACCAGGGTTGAATAAATCAGCACGCCAGACTGGCGCACCTCGACCCTTGCCTGGCTATGGGCCAGGCCTTCAACCACGACACCGTTGGAACTCCCCAGACGCGCAACGCCATCTGGGAAGAGCTGCAGACCCGAGAGCTGGAGGCCGCCAAACACCGGGCTGCGGCTGGAAATCTGGCCCACCTGGAAGGTCGACTGCAAGGCCGCGAAATCTCGCTGGGCATAGGCATACACATGCTCACTACGGCCCCTGCCGTTGTCGGAAACATAGAACTGCCGACTGCGCACCACCCAGTTACCCAGGTTGAATCCCGCCTCGGTATAGGCCGAGACGAAACGACTGGAGCCATCGCGCGCATGGCTATCGAAGCCCAGCACATCGTAGTTGAGCATGGCGGCTGTACCGCCCTGGCTGAAGCTGCCCGCCTCCCACTCTGGCTCGCGCAGCGATTGCGTGGGCACCACCAGGGACACCTCGTCACTGCCGGGGCGCAACCTGACGATCGTCGCCGGGAACTCACCAAGAAAGTCGTGACACGCCTGGTCAGCCGTCACGCCAGCCTGCAGGACCGCCGACGGCACCCGCAACCCTGCCTTGTCCAGCAACCCGCGGGTAAAACACAGTTGCCCGCGATAGTCGAAACGCGCATCGACCAGCCCCAACGCCGTGCCATTGACCCGCAGCCCGACCACCTGGACCCCTTCGCGAAAGCGTGCGGCGCTGCGAAAGTACTCCGAGATTTTTGGATCAATGCCGTGAGTGGTCAGGGCGGCCAGATCAAACCCGTCGCCCAACTGGATAGCCTGCGCGTCCCCCTGAACCCCGAGCAGGGTTGCCAGGCCCATGAACAACCCCGAGCAACACGCACCGCCAGCCCCTTTGCCCACCGCCCGCTCAAATCCCATGGTCGGTGACATCTGCTTGATAGCTGTCGACACTGAACCCGTACACCGTCGCGGGCTGCAGAACCACCGAGGTGACATCGGACTGCGGCCCGTGGGTATCGACCACCAGTACTTCTCCCGGCAGGACATAGCTGCGCGGCAGGGTCGCCAATTGCTTGCCGGGCAACAGTTGCAACTCCAGCGCCAGGCGCACCACATACGCACTGTCGTTATGGACAACCAGGCCAGTGCCCTGGCGCTTCCACTTCAACAACTCCCAGGGTGCCTGGTGCCTGGCCAACCCTCTGGGGTGCAGGATCAGCGGCAGGTTCTGCCGCAGGGTGATGCCAATGGTCGTACCGCCGGGACTACGCGCCTGGGGAATACCTTCGAAGGACACGCGTTTCAAACGCTGGGTCTTGAGCGGCGCCCCAGCCGTGCTGATAAAACGCACGAGCTGGGTTTCACCTGCCTCGACCCGGGTAATCGGCGGCGTGACGATCAGCAGTGGCTCTTGGTCTTCAGCAATGTTTTCAATTACCGAGTGAAGTAACGCGGGCCCCGGGTCGGTGTTCTTGATATTGATCGTCGCTTCACCGTCATCTTCATATAGCACCACGACCGTTGTTTCGGGCTGCATGCCATCGGCGACCGAGACGCCACTTGCGCAAAACAACAGACCCGCACACCACAACAGCGTCACACTTGCTTTTAAAAAACAACTCACCGTGGTTTCTCCGCAACGACCCAGACATACAGAAAATAAATAAACAGCCACACAAAAACAGCCGACAAGTTACGAAAGCGTCATGACAACTTCCGTTTCAATATCGGCTGCCTTTATAAGCCCTTAGATGTAACTAAGTACTAAAGTGGCGCGCCCATCCAGCGTGACATCACGGGTTAGGTCCAGGTCCTGAGCCTTGTTGATGACCGCCTTCACCGCAATGACCCCTGTCAGTTGGGAAATTGACGCTGGAGTAACGGTCGAACCATTGCGCCACGAATACTGGCTGGGTGCCTGGGCAACTTTCCCGTCACTGTTCTGCCAGGCGCCGGTGCTGACCCGCATGATGGGGTTCAACACGACACCTGAAGACCTCAGGTCCCTGAGCGTGACCGAGTACCCGCCGGTACGCCGGGACGATACTGCGCCCAGCCCGAAGTTCTGCGCTTCGGTATAGCCAGCACCAAGGATCCCGGTGACCTTGCTGCCTGCCTGCAGGTCGGTCAGGGCCAGGGCGAACTTGGCCGGGGTACTGCCGCAGTTCACGGCCACCGAGGTGGTTTTCTCTTCACGGGGATTGAAGGCAGTCTGGGACAGTTCACCAGAGCGAATGGTCCCGTAGTCGATGATGCCGCCGCCACCCAGGCTCAGATTGCAGGCTGTGGGGGTGATCGTCCCGCGTACTACCAGTTGCGCAACGTTTGTTGCTTGAGCGCCAATACTGGCTGCCAGGCAAATGATGCCTACTGTCAAACCTACTACTTTTTTCATGATCGACCTGTCGTTGGAAGTGTTAGTCATTATTTATCCGGCCGGAGATTCCGCTCTCCATTACTAGTTCCTCCTTGAAACACAAAGCATAGATAAATAACACCACGGCTTGATTGCCGAATGACAGTTTCACCCCTCGACCCGCCCAATAAATATAAGACGACACCTTAATCCCTGTGAGACTCGTAAAAAACAACTGTCCTCTTTAACAACGCCTCAAGTAGTCCAGAACAAATTATGGAGCGGCATTGTCAACTTACTCATGTAGGAAACAGCATAAAAATCGCAAGTCGCAAAAAATCTTGAAACTTCCGTCAACGACCTAGAGCGATGTCATCGGCACTACGGAAATTTGCCCTACATTTCCTACAAAATTTGATCGAGAGCAGGGGTAGGACAAATCACCAAGCACTACGCGTTGGCGTCAGCGTTTGATCGTGGCACGATGGCGAGGTTATCGACCGAGATCCCCTAACCATGCCGCAATCCCAAGCCAAGAATCTGTCCCTGATCGCCGCCATCGACCTGGGCTCCAACAGCTTTCACATGGTCGTGGCCAAGGCCCAGAACGGTGAGATCCGCATCCTTGAGCGGCTCGGCGAAAAGGTACAACTGGCTGCCGGAATCGACGACGAGCGCAAGCTCAACGAAGAATCCATGCAACGCGGGCTCGATTGCCTCAAGCGCTTTGCCCAACTGATCAACGGCATGCCCCAGGGCGCCGTGCGTATCGTCGGCACCAACGCATTGCGCGAAGCGCGTAACCGTGGCGAATTCATCCGCCGCGCCGAGGAGATCCTCGGCCACCCGGTGGAAGTCATCTCGGGTCGTGAAGAGGCGCGCCTGATCTACCTCGGCGTTTCCCACACGCTGGCCGATACCCCCGGTAAGCGCCTGGTAGCGGACATTGGTGGCGGCAGCACCGAGTTCATCATCGGCCAGCGCTTCGAACCGTTGTTGCGTGAAAGTCTGCAAATGGGCTGCGTCAGCTATACCCAGCGTTATTTCAAGGACGGCAAGATCACCCCGGCCCGCTACGCCCAGGCGTATACGGCGGCGCGGCTGGAGATCATGAGCATCGAGCATGCCCTGCATCGCCTGACCTGGGATGAGGCCATCGGCTCATCCGGCACTATCCGTGCCATTGGCCTGGCCCTGAAGGCTGGCGGCCATGGCACCGGTGAGGTGAATGCCGAAGGCCTGGCCTGGCTCAAGCGCAAGCTGTTCAAGCTCGGGGATGCCGAGAAGATCGACTTCGATGGCATCAAGCCCGACCGCCGGGCCATCTTCCCGGCGGGCATGGCGATTCTTGAAGCCATCTTCGATGCCCTCGAGCTGCAACGTATGGACCATTGCGACGGTGCACTGCGCGAAGGGGTGCTCTATGACCTGCTGGGCCGCCACCATCATGAAGACGTGCGTGAGCGCACCCTGGGCTCGCTGATGGAGCGTTACCACGTCGATCTGGAACAGGCGGCGCGGGTCGAGCGCAAGGCGTTGCATGCCTTTGATCAGGTCGCCGAGGACTGGGAGCTCGAAGACGGAGTCTGGCGGGAACTGCTGGGATGGGCCGCCAAGGTCCATGAAGTGGGGCTGGATATCGCCCACTACCATTACCACAAGCACGGCGCTTACCTGATCGAGCACTCCGACCTGGCAGGCTTTTCCCGGGAAGACCAGCAGATGCTGGCGCTGCTGGTACGTGGTCATCGCCGCAATATTCCCAAGGACAAATTCGCAGAGTTCGGCGCCGACGGCATCAAGCTGATTCGCCTGTGTGCTCTGCTGCGCTTTGCGATTCTGTTCCATCACATTCGTGGCACCCACCAGATGCCGCAGGTCACCTTGCACGCCCGTGGCGATAGCCTGGATGTGGTGTTCCCCGAGGATTGGCTGGAGGAGCATCCACTGACCCAAGCGGATTTTGCCCAGGAGGCCGAGTGGCTGACACGGGTAGGCTTTACCCTGAACGTCCACTGACCTGCCACCACACCGGATGCCTGGCTGGCATCCGGTGCGCAACCGCATGACGCCCCTAAACGCCCGACGACTGTGGCACACCCGGCTCGAAGGCCGGCTCGCGGATAGCCTGGGAAGCCTGTTCATAGCCATAGGCGAGCGAAAGCAACGTGGCCTCGCTGTTGCCCGTACCGCAAAAGTAAAGCGCGGTCGGCATCCCCTCCTCATCCATACCCGAAGGCACCGATATACCGGGGTAGCCTGCCGCGGCGGCGCCATAGTAATTGTGTGAGTGGAAGTTCGACACGATTGCATCGAGCTTGTGCTCATTGAGCGGCGTGTCGAGAGTGTTCCTGAACGTGGGGAGAACGGACGCCCATAGCGCCTCGCGCTGCTCATCCGTCACTTGCAGGCTGTCGATAAAGCTCAGCAGATCCTGGTCAGGCTCCCCCGGCCGCCTATCGCGCTCATTGAACGCAATCAGATCGGACAACGACTTCACGGGCAACCCTTCCCTTGTAGCCAGGTATGCTTCCAGTCTTGGTTTGAATCCGGCCAAAAGCGCGTCGTTGTACTGATCGTAGGTCTGCTTCGACACATCGGCATCCAGCGCGCCGATCGGCACCATGACGGCGCCCTTGGACGCCAGTAGTTGGATAGCATCTTCAAAATGCTTTTTATCCGCGCGCTTGGCCGGGTCCTTGGCGTCTTCTTGCGTCAACTCGGGCACAGGGGTGTAGCCGATGCGTTTGCCCTGCAAGGCATCCGGCTTCAGCCCGGCGGTATAGACCGTTGTTTGCGTCATGGCATTTAGCGCTTCAGCAGCATCGCGTACGTTACGCGTAAAGGTGCCCACCGAGTCCAGCCTCGAACTGGTCATCACCCCTTCGGTACTTACCAGCCCGACCGTTGTTTTCAAACCGAACACACCGTTGAAGGCCGCGGGCGAAATGATCGAACCGTTGGTCTCGACCCCCAACGCCAGTGGGACATGCCCCTGGGCAACCGCCACCGCCGAACCGGAACTCGACCCCGCCACCTGCCCTCCCAGCCGATGCGGATTCAGGGTTTGCCCGCCACGAGAACTCCATCCGTCCACCGGTACGTCGGAGCGAAAGTTGGACAGCTCACTCATGTTGGTTTTGCCCACGATCACCGCACCAGCGTTGAGCAAGTTATCCACAACCTTGGCGTTTTTTTGCGCCGGTGATCCCACCAACGCGCGGGAGCCCGCACTGGTCTGCATTTTTCCACTGGTTTCAAAGACATCCTTCAGAGCGATCGGAACACCATGCAAAAAACCGCGCACGGTACCGTTGGTACGCTCCAGGTCACGCGCCCTTGCCTGCTCACGGGCATCGGGATTGACTTCAAGAAACGCATTGCCACCCTGCAACCCCTGGTCGATATTGGCGATGCTTTTCAACGAATCCTTTACCAGGGATTCTGAAGTGACCGTCGTCTGGCTCATGCCAGACGACATCACCTGCGCGCTGCGGTAATCTTTCGGCGGCGAAATGAACGCCTCAAGAAGCCCCGAACCGCCCACTCCCATTCCCACGACTGGCCCTATCATCGAAAACTCCTCAACTGTCCAGGGCTATCGTCTGATAGCCCGGTGTCAGTCTAGGAATGGGAATAGGCGACTCCCAACCTGGCAAGTCTGAAGCGTCTGTCCGACCGCTCAGTGGTGGATGTAGGCGACCAGCAGGAAAGCGGATAGGCCGCTTCCTCCAAGGCCTGTATCAGCGCACGGTCAACAGCGGGCTGCCCAGCCGCTCCAGCAACGTCGCCTGCGCACTGCGCGGGTTCTGGTTGCCGGTCGGGGTGTTGCGCACATAGCGCCCATCCGACTGCAGGCTCCAGCTGTGGGTGTTATCGGTGAGATAACTCTCCAGCTCCTTCTTGACCCGCATGATCAGTTTCTTGCCTTCCACCGGGAAGCAGGTCTCTACCCGCTTGTCGAGGTTGCGCTCCATCCAGTCGGCGCTGGAGAGGAACATCTGCTCTTCGCCGCCGTTGAGGAAGTAGAACACCCGCGTGTGCTCCAGGAAGCGGCCGATGATCGAACGCACGTGGATATTGTGGGACACCCCCGCGATGCCCGGACGCAGGCAGCACATGCCGCGCACCACCAGGTCGATACGCACGCCGGACTGGCTGGCCTTATACAACGCACGGATGATCTTCGGATCGGTCAGCGAGTTGAATTTGGCGATGATATGCGCCGGCTTGCCATCGAGGGCGAATTGGGTCTCGCGGGCAATCATGTCGAGCATGCCCTTCTTCAGGGTAAACGGCGCATGCAGCAGTTTTTTCATGCGCAGCGTCTTACCCATGCCAATCAGCTGGCTGAACAGTTTGCCGACGTCTTCGCACAACGCGTCGTCGGAAGTCAGCAGACTGTAGTCGGTGTAGAGCTTGGCGTTGCCGGCGTGGTAGTTACCGGTGCCAAGGTGCGCGTAACGCACGATTTCACCGGCTTCGCGGCGCAGGATCAGCATCATCTTGGCGTGAGTCTTGAAGCCGACCACGCCATAGATCACCACCGCGCCGGCCGCTTGCAGGCGGCTGGCCAGTTGCAGGTTGGATTCTTCGTCGAACCGCGCACGCAGCTCGATCACCGCCGTGACTTCCTTGCCGTTACGCGCGGCGTCCACCAGCGCATCGACGATTTCCGAGTTGGCGCCGCTGCGGTACAGGGTCTGGCGCACGGCCAGGACATGGGGGTCCTTGGCGGCCTGGCGCAGCAGGTCGACCACCGGGGTAAACGACTCAAAGGGGTGCAGCAGCAAGATGTCCTGCTTGCTGACCACGCTGAAGATATTCTCGCTGTTTTGCAGCAGTTTCGGGATCTGCGGGGTGAACGGCGTGTATTGCAACTCCGGATGGCTGTCCAGGCTGGTGATGCTGAACAGGCGCGTCAGGTTCACCGGGCCATTGACCTGGTACAGCTCGGTTTCGGCCAGGTTGAACTGCTTGAGCAGGTAGTCCGACAGGTGTTTGGGGCAGGTGTCCGCCACTTCCAGGCGTACCGCATCACCGTAACGACGCGAGAACAGCTCGCCGCGCAGGGCGCGGGCCAGGTCTTCGACGTCTTCGGTGTCGACCGCCAGGTCAGCATTACGGGTCAGGCGGAACTGATAGCAGCCCTTGACCTTCATGCCCTGGAACAGGTCATCGGCGTGGGCGTGGATCATCGACGAAAGGAATACATAGTTATCGCCAGCCCCCCCGACCTCTTCGGGTACCTTGATGATCCGTGGCAACAGGCGCGGAGCAGGGATGATCGCCAGGCCCGAATCACGACCAAAGGCATCGATGCCTTCAAGCTCGACGATAAAGTTCAGGCTCTTGTTCACCAGCAGCGGGAACGGGTGCGTCGGGTCCAGGCCAATCGGGGTGATGATCGGCGCGATCTCGTCACGGAAGTAGCGACGGACCCAGGTCTTGAGCTTGACGGTCCAGTTGCGCCGACGGATGAAGCGCACCTGATGCTTTTCCAGCTCCGGCAACAGGATGTCGTTGAGGATGGCGTATTGGCGATCCACATGGCCGTGCACCAGTTCGCTGATGCGGGCCAGGGCCTGGTGCGGCTGCAGGCCATCGGCGCCGGCCTGTTCACGGGCAAAGGTGATCTGTTTCTTGAGGCCGGCGACACGAATCTCGAAGAACTCGTCCAGGTTGCTGGAGAAGATCAACAGGAACTTCAGGCGCTCCAGCAGTGGGTAGGACTCATCCAGCGCCTGTTCCAGCACGCGGATGTTGAATTGCAGTTGGGACAGCTCGCGATGGATATACAGGCTGCTGTCATCCAGGTTCGGAATCACGATAGGCGGTGCCGCCACAACCGGCTCAGTAATCACTGCAGGCTGCTCAGGCACAAGCTCCGGCGGGGTTTCGGCCACCTGTTCAACCACCGGGTGAGCGTCTTTTACGGCAACGTCTGTGAGTCCTTCGGTATTCATCGAGTGTTCCTGTGAGGGCTATTGTTGCTCTCTAAGCAATTGGGCGGCACGGGCGGCAAAGTAAGTCAGGATGCCATCGGCACCCGCACGTTTAAAAGCGGTAAGGGACTCGAGGATCACTCCTTCACCCAACCAGCCATTTTGAATCGCAGCCATGTGCATGGCGTATTCACCACTGACCTGATAGACAAAGGTCGGCACCTTGAATTCCTCCTTGACCCTATAAAGGATGTCCAGGTACGGCATGCCGGGCTTGACCATCACCATATCAGCGCCTTCGGCCAGGTCCGCCGCCACTTCGTGCAAGGCTTCGTGGCTGTTGGCCGGGTCCATCTGGTACGAGGCCTTGTTGGCCTTGCCCAGGTTCAAGGCCGAGCCGACCGCATCGCGGAACGGGCCGTAGTAGGCACTGGCGTACTTGGCCGAATAGGCCATGATCCGCACATTGACATGCCCGGCCAGCTCCAGCGCCTCGCGAATTGCCTGGATACGACCATCCATCATGTCCGACGGGGCCACCACCTGGGCGCCCGCGGCGGCATGGGACAGCGCCTGCTTGACCAGTGCGTCGACGGTGATGTCGTTCTGCACGTAGCCTTCTTCATCCAGGATCCCATCCTGCCCGTGGGTGGTGAACGGGTCCAGCGCCACGTCGGTGATCACCCCCAACTCCGGGAAACGCTCGCGCAGGGCGCGGGTAGCGCGCTGGGCAATGCCTTCGGGGTTCCAGGCCTCGGCGGCGTCCAGGGACTTGAGCCCGGCCGGCGTGACCGGGAACAACGCCAGCGCCGGGATCCCCAGCTCGACCCACTGCGCGGCCTCTTCCAGCAGCAGATCAATGGTCAAGCGCTCGACACCCGGCATCGACGCCACCGCTTCCCGACGATTTTCACCGTCCAGCACAAACACCGGCAGGATCAGATCATCGACCGTCAGTACGTTTTCACGGACCAGGCGGCGAGAAAAATCATCACGACGGTTGCGGCGCAGGCGGGTTGCGGGAAACAAACGCTGGGCGGGGGTAAAGCTCACGGCAGACTCCTGAGCCCGGCTTGACGGGCGAGCGTGACAGTTATAAGCGGCCATTATGACGAAGGAATGACAGTTGTGCTTACTCATGCGACCGGCACGCGACCTGTAGCCGCATTCACGGTTTCTGTAGGAAATGTTCACTTCGTGACACATCTCGATACTTTCATGAATGTCCACGAAGGCGTAGGCTGCGCGTTCATTTCGCCAGCACCCAGACAATGCTCCAACAATTTCTGAATGACTTTGGCTACTTTGCCCTCTTCCTGGGGACGTTCTTCGAAGGTGAGACCATTCTGGTTCTCGCGGGCTTCCTGGCGTTCCGCGGATACATGGATATCAACGTGGTGGTGGTGGTCGCGTTCTTCGGCAGCTACGCCGGCGACCAGCTCTGGTACTTCATGGGCCGCAAGCATGGGCGCAAACTGTTGGCGCGCAAGCCACGCTGGCAGTTGATGGGGGATCGGGCACTGGAACATATCCGCCGACACCCGGATATCTGGGTGCTGAGTTTCCGCTTCGTGTACGGCCTGCGCACGGTCATGCCCGTGGCCATCGGCCTGTCAGGCTACCCGCCGGGACGCTACCTGTTGCTCAACGGCATCGGCGCGGCGATCTGGGCGGCAGCGCTGGGTGCTGCGGCCTACCACTTCGGCGCGGTGCTCGAAGGCATGCTGGGCAGCGTCAAGAAATACGAATTGTGGGTTCTGGGCGCCTTGCTGCTGCTCGGCCTTGGGCTGTGGCTGCGCCGGCGCATCCGCAACGCTCGCCTGGCCCGGGAAACCTGCGCCGCCGAGAGAGCCCAGCTGGCGCAGGAACAACTGGCCGAGCCGAAAAAGCCCGAACCTACGACGCCAACCGAGTAAACCGGCGCCAGAAACTTCAAGCCCCATGAGGCTGAGCAAGCGCGAGCTCGCCAGCCCCAGCCAGCCTTCGGTCCGCCGGGCATCACGC
The DNA here is from genome assembly GCF_016925675.1 of Pseudomonas hygromyciniae. NCBI lineage: Bacteria > Pseudomonadati > Pseudomonadota > Gammaproteobacteria > Pseudomonadales > Pseudomonadaceae > Pseudomonas > Pseudomonas hygromyciniae. The sequence goes on from NZ_CP070506.1 coordinate 5,811,082, forward strand.
CAGCATCGCGCACCGAACTGCAGATTGACCCACAATGGATGTCAACGGGCCACAGGGGTGGGCACCGCAAAGATCAGCGGTTCGTTTTCGTGTTCTTCCTGAGCCCGACCAAACAAACAGTCCCAAATAATGAACACCCCGCTGTAGTTACGATCCATGTAGAGAGCGTTCAACGCCATAAATCAGGAGAAATGCCCATGAGCAAAAAGATTGCAGTGATCCTTTCCGGCTGTGGCGTGTACGACGGCACTGAAATCCACGAAAGTGTGATCACCTTGCTGCGGCTGGACCAGCGCGGCGCCGAGGTCCAGTGCTTTGCCCCGGATATTGCGCAACTGCATGTGATCAACCATCTCACGGGCGAAGAAATGCCCGAGTCGCGCAATGTTCTGGTGGAGTCTGCGCGCATCGCCCGAGGCGAAGTGAAAGACGTTCGCGAGGCCCGCGTGGAGGCGTTCGACGCACTGATCGTGCCCGGCGGTTTTGGCGCAGCGAAAAACCTATCGAACTTTGCGGTCGAAGGCGCCGGCTGCAGCGTCAACCCGGATGTCCTGGCACTGGCCGAAGCCTTCGCCGAAGCAGGCAAGCCCGTGGGGCTGATCTGCATCTCGCCAGCCTTGGCGGCGAAAATCTACGGCCCCGGCGTGACCTGCACCATCGGCAACGACACCGACACCGCGGCGGCCCTGGACAAAATGGGCGCCACCCACCAGGAATGCGCGGTAGACGAGATCGTCGAAGACAAGGCGCGCAAGCTGGTGAGCACGCCGGCCTACATGTTGGGCAAAAACATCAGCGAAGTCGCATCGGGGATCAACAAGCTGGTAGACCGCGTGTTGGAACTGACCCACGAGAACGACTGATTCATCTCTGACAGTTCACAGCCTCAGTGTGGGAGCTGGCTTGCCTGCGATAGCATCACCTCGGTTCAACTGACACACCGAGGCGTCTGCATCGCGGGCAAACCCACTTTTAATCGCTGGCGCCCTTCAGGAAGCCGCCACCCGGCGCTTTTCGGCCAGGCGGCTGCGGCTGTACAACACCACAATCGCAATGATCGCCACCGCCTGGGCACTCAATGAATACGCATCGGCGTGGATGCCCAGCCAATCGAAGTCAAAGAACGCCACCGGCCGGGTGCCGAAGATGCCGGCTTCCTGCAATGCCTTGACGCCATGCCCGGCGAACACCACCGACAGCGCGCACAGCAGCGCGGCGTTGATCCCGAAGAACAGCGCCAGCGGCAATTTCGCCGAGCCGCGCAGAATGATCCACGCCAGGCCCATCAGCAGCACCAGCGCCGTGGCACCACCGGCCAACACGGCGTTATGCCCGGCAGGACCGGCCTGCAGCCACAGGGTTTCGTAGAACAGGATCACTTCGAACAATTCGCGGTAGACCGAGAAGAACGCCAGGACTGCAAACCCAAAACGCCCCCCACCGCCCACCAGGCTGCTCTTGATGTAGTCCTGCCAGGCAGCCGCGTGGCGGCGGTCATGCATCCATACGCCCAGCCACAGCACCATTACGCTGGCGAACAGCGCGGTACAGCCTTCCAGCAATTCACGCTGGGCGCCGCTGACGTCAATGACATACGCCGCCAGCGCCCAGGTTGCCGCGCCGGCTACCAATGCCAGGGCCCATCCGACGTTGACGCTGCGCACCGCTGACTGCTGGCCGGTGTTGCGCAGGAAGGCGAGGATCGCCGCCAGCACCAGGATCGCTTCCAGCCCTTCACGCAACAGGATCAACAAGCCCGAGATATAGCTCAACGACCAGCTCAGGCCGTCGCCGCCCAACAGGCCGGCCGACTCGGTGAGTTTGCCCTTGGCCACCTCCAGGCGCTGCTGGACCTTCTCGATTGGCAACCCGTCCTGCAGTGACTGCCGATAGGCCATCAGGGCCTTCTCGGTGTCCTTGCGCACATTGGCGTCGACGTTATCCAGGGAGCTTTCCACCAACTCGAAACCTTCCAGGTACGCGGCAACCGACAGGTCGTAGGCCTGTTCATGCTCGCCGCTGCGGAACGCCGCCAGGCTCTTGTCCAGCGTGGCCGCGGTGTACTCCAGCAACTGCGCCGGGCCACGCTGGACCTGCGGCGGCTGCGCACGCTGGGCGCGGAACACACGGACAGCGTCCGGCCCTTCGGCGGCCAGCACTTCTTCCGGGGTCTGGCGGGCAAGGTCGGCCAGGTTGAAGGATTTTTCGCTTTTTGCTGCGGCCGGGTCGGCGGTGAAGCCGGCGATATAGGTCGCCAGGTCCCAGCGCTGACGGTCATCCAACTGGTCGGCGAACGACGGCATATCGGTGCCTTCGACGCCCAGGCCCAGGGTGTTGTAGATGCCGTAGAGGCTCAGACGATCCAGGCGCTGCGCATCGCGCAGGTTGGCCGGGGGCGGGGTCATGCCGACACCGGCCGGGCCATCGCCCGCCCCGGCGTCACCGTGGCACACCGAGCAATGCTGGGCGTACAGCGGCGCACCGCGGGTCGGGTTCGGGGTAATGGCCGGTGCCTGGCTGACTTCATAGGCCGCCGCCAGTTGCGCACCCAGTTGCCGTGCCTGGCGTGCGACCGCGTTGCCGTCCTGATGGCCGGTGACGGCAGCCAGCAGCTCATCGACACCCTTGACCAGGCCCGCGCGCTCAGGCTTGTCGGGCAGCTCTGCCACCAGCCCCTGCAGCACACCGAGAAACTCCACCTGCTCACGGTATTCGGACTCATCGACCACCTTGCCCGCCTCCACCGTCGGCGGATAGTCAGCGCCAATGTAATCCAGCAAATGCAGGGCCTGGGGCGCACCTTCTGCGGTGGCAGCCAGCAGATTGAAGCTGCACGACACCAACGCCGGCAACAACAGCCAGGCGAGAAAACGGGAGGGGGCAGTCATGAATGAATCCCAAATGGAAACAAGAAGTAACATATTGTCGAATGTTAATGGGTTTGACTCAAGACGTTAGTGCTTTGTCCGCCGAAATGACCTGCCCAGGTCTTCAATACGCCCGCTGAAAAGCCATTGTTTTGCCAGTAACGAGGCCTATAATGCGCCGCCTTCGTTATCGCGAATCGGCATTTCAGCTCCTCGCTTTATGAGGAATATGTAGGAAAGGCTTTTCCTGCGATTGGTTATTCGGCCCGACCAGCACCTTCGGCCGATTACGCTCAGGGAAGCAGCATTCCAATGGCATCTCGCGTCTTGATCTCCCTTGCCCTCGCCGCGGCCACGCTGCTGTCGGGTTGTTCGATGTTCCGCAGTTACGACACCGAACTGCAAGCCACCAACCAGCAATTGGCCAGCGGCAATGTGGATGGCGCGCTGACCCTGCTGGAGAAAAACAACAGCAGCGAAGACAAAGACCTTCTCTACTATTTTGAAAAAGGCGAGCTGCTGCGCGCCAAAGGCGACCTGGCCGGTAGCCAGGCGGCCTGGCACCGCGCAGACCTGGTGGTCTACAAGTGGGAAGAGTCGGTCAAGTTCGACACCGAGCGCTATCTGGCACAGTTCGGCAGCTTCCTGATCAATGACAAGGTGCGACGCTACGAAGGCTATGACTACGAAAAAGTCATGCTCACCACCCAGATGGCGTTGAACCGACTGGCGGTCAACGACTTTGACGGCGCACGCACCGAAATCAAGAAAACCCACGAACGCGAAGCCGTGATCGCCGAGCTGCGGGACAAGGAATACCTCAAGCGCGAAAACGAAGCCGAGCGCCAGGGCGTAGCCACCCAGTTCAAGGATCTGCGCGGCTACCCGGTGGAGAGCCTCGATGCGCCCGACGTGGTCGGCCTGAAGAACAGCTACCAGAGCGCTTTCAGTCATTACCTGGCCGGCTTCGTCTATGAGGCCCTGGGCGAAAAGGACCTGGCCGCGCCGGGCTATCGCAAGGCCGCCGAATTGCGCCCCAACACGCCGCTGCTGGAACAGGCATTGCTGGATCTGGACGCGTCCAACGTGGCGGCTGACGAAAGCGACGTGCTGATTGTGGTGCAGAGCGGCCTGGCACCGGCCCGTGACTCGATACGCCTGCCACTGCCAATCCCCATCGACGGGCATTGGGTTATCACACCGCTGTCGTTCCCGGTGATCAAGCCAGACACCTCGACGGCCACCTTTGCGCAGATCGGCGTCGATGGCCGCCAGCAGAACCTCACAGCTCTCAACAGCACCACCGCCATGTCCCGCCGCGCCCTGCGCGACGACATGCCAGGGATCATCCTGCGCACCACCGTGCGCGCCATCAGCCGTGGCGTGACGCAAAAGAACCTGAACCAGACCAACCCCATGGCCGGCCTGGTGTTGGGCATCGCCTCCGCCGTCACCGAGGGCGCCGACACCCGCACCTGGCGCACCCTGCCGGACGTCACCCAGGTCGCGCGCCTGCGCCTCAAGCATGGCGAGCATCAGGTGAGCCTGCCCAATGCCCTGGGCGGCACGCTGGTGACGGTCAAGGCCGAACAACGCCACCAGGTGATTACCTTGCGCGTGGTCGGCAACCAGGTATTCGCCAGCGGCCTGGCGGCCCATGTGGTCGCGAGCAATCCGGCCCAGGCCGTCGCCAGCCTCAAACAACCTTAAGGAGCACGCTATGCGTCATTTCATCCTCGGCGCCCTGGCGCTGATCTTCCTCGCCGGTTGCGCCACCCCGCCGCCAGAACCGGGCAGCGCGGCGAGCAAAGTCGTGGTCATGGGCAAGTTCAAGGGCATCGCTGTCGGCGCCATTCGGGTGGCCCGCGAAAACGGCTTCCTGACGGCCAAGGTGCAATTGAGCAACATCACCAGCAGCAACCAGATGATGTATTACCGCTTCGCCTGGCTGGGCGCCGATGGCTTCCCGGTGGGCGACGAAGAAACCTGGAAAGTGCTGAACCTCTACGCCAACCAGGCCACTTTCCTGCCGGCTATCGCCAACCTGCCCCAGGCCGCCGACTTCCGCCTTGAAGTCAAGACGCCTTGAACCTGCCCCCTATTCAGTTTTCGAGAGACATTCTTATGTTTGCACGCTTTTCGTTCCTCGCCGTGATCGCCGTCCTGGCCAGCGGCTGCGCCAACACCTCGCCGGTCATCGGCGGCAAAAACATCAGCTACGGCGATACCAAGGCCGTGGAATTGGTGACCAACGAGTTCGGTTCCACCGACCTGCAGATGATCGCCGAAAGCATGACCCGCTCCCTGGCGCAGTCCGGCATTCTCCAGGGCCGCCCGGTGGTGCAGGTGTATGACGTGAAGAACAAGACCAGCGAATACATCGATACCCGCGAGATCACCACCTCGATCAAGACCCAACTGATGAAGACCGGCACCGCCCGCTTCGCCAGCGACAACACTGACATGCAAAGCCAGGTCGACCAGCTCAAGCTGCAAAACCAGAGCGGCCTGTACAAGAAGTCCACGGTCAGCAAGACCGGCAATATGGTCGCGGCCAAGTACCGCCTGGAAGGCTCCATCAGCTCCATCGTCAAGCGCAGCGCCGACTACAAAGACGTGTTCTACAAGTTCAGCCTGCAACTGGTCGACGTCGAAAGCGGCCTGGCCGAATGGATGGACGAAAAAGAAATCCGCAAGACCACGGAGCGCTAAGCCATGCGCCCATGGATCGGCATCATCGCCCTGCTGTGCAGCTTTGGCGCCTGGGCGGCGCCAAAAATCGCCGTGACGGACCTGGCCTACGAGGCGCGTGTGGAGCAATACATCCACGCCGTCGCGGCGAGCAACAACTTCCAGGCCAGCCCCTACAACGCCAGCGGCGCGTCCAGCTACGCCGAGTTTGAAAGCCGCGACAGCTACATCGAACAGGGCGAGCTGCGCAAATTCGGCGGCGATATCAAGGGCGAAATCCTCAAGTCGCGCCAGTTTCAGCTGGTCCAGGGCACGCCCTACACCAGCGAGGCCAAGGGCGATGTGTACGACGTGATCAAACGGATCAAGGCCGGCCACTTCAAAGGCGCCGACTATGTGCTGTTTGGCACCTTGTCGGATATCGACTTCACCCAGGACATCAACGCCCTGGATCACACCAACAGCTATTCTGCGGTGCTGGGGCTGGCGGTCGTGGCGGATTTCAGCCTGATCAACACCCGCTCCTACGAGATCACCTCGGCGTTCACCGCCATGGGTGAAGGCCAGGACACCAAGCTGGTGAGCAGTCGCGACGCGCGCGTCAGCCTGAGCCGGCCACGGGTGGTGAAGGAGGTATCGAAAACCTTGGGTGAGGATGTGGTGCGCCAGCTGCAGGAGCAACTGGGCGGCGGCTATCAAGAGCCCGGCCAGCCAGCGTTGCGCAATAACCTGCCAAGGGACGAAGCGCCGAAAATCCTGCGCTGAACCCAAAACCAATGTAGGAGCCGGCAAGCCGGCTCCTACAGTTTTGATTCGGTTTCTTCAGTCAGGCCGTGGCACGGTGCAGGCTGGCGAGGAAACCCGCAGCGCCCACGAACAACCCGGCAAACGTGCGGTTCACGCGCCTCTGCTGCTTGGGCGTGCGCAACAGGCGCAACACTTTGGACGCCAGCCCCGTGTAGCCGGCCATTACGATCATATCCACGCCGATCATCGTCGCGCCGAGGACCAGATACTGGATCAGCAGCGGCGCCTGCGGGTTCACGAACTGCGGCAGCACCGCCAGCATGAACACCAGGGCCTTGGGGTTGCTGGCGTTCACCAGAAAACCACGGAACATCATCGCCATGGGCTTGCCGATGGGGCGCACGGCAGCGTCATCGGTCAGGTCCATGGGCAAGGCACGCCATTGCTTGATCGCCAGGTACACAAGGTAGGCCACGCCGAACCATTTGATCGCGTAGAAGGCGGTAGACGACGCCGCAAGCACCGCCCCGAGGCCGCCAGCAACCACGGCAATCTGCATCGCCAGGCCCAGTTGCAGGCCGATGGCATTCCAGTAACCGCGCACAAAACCGTATTGCAGGCCGCTGGACATCGAGGCGATGGCGCCCGCGCCGGGAGAGAGACTGATGATCCAACTGGCCAGGAAGAAGGCCAGCCATGTGTCGAGCGCCATTGCACACCTCGTAGCAAATTCGTTGTGAGCACTAAGCTAACTCCGACGGCCGAGGGCTGGCTAGAGTTTTTTCAGGATAAGGGGCTGACGTCGCTACCGCGCCAGCGGCGTACCGAACGCTGGAAGAACAGGCTGTTGGGCACTTGCACCACGGCGCTGTCGGTGCCCGCCTCGGCCACTTCGATCAGCGTGGTGTAAAGCAGGTTGATCGCAATCACCCGGCCTTTGACGCCCGGCTTGTCGACGGTATCCACCAACTCCACCACATCGCCCAGGCGAAACGGCCCGACGGTGAAGATCAGGATCGCGCACAGTAGGTTGGACAACACCGACCACATGGCAAAGAACGCCACCGCTGCCACGGCCACAAAGCCCGACAGCGCGGTCCACAGCACAGTGGCCGACACCCCCAGGCGTTCGAGGACGAAGATCAGCGCACTGCCCATGATCAGCCAGCGCAGGCCACCGCGCAGGGGCATCAGCAGTTGCGGCGGGAACGGGTAGCGCTCGCCCAGGCGCGTCAGGCCCTTGGCGACGAAGCGCTGGGCCAGGTAGCCGGCCAGCAGGATCAGCAGGATTTGTACGCCGACCCACACCGGCTCGATCCATTGCGCGGGCAGCGGCAGTTGCAAGGCTTCCATCAGGACAGCGCCTCCAACTCCGCTTGCAGGCCTTCCAGCAGTTCGAGGGCTTCCATCCAGGTTTCCTCCAATTGCCCTTCGCGCACCTTCAGCTTGGCCTGTTCGGCCAGCAGGTCGCGCAGTTCATCCTTGCGGGCCGCTTCGTACACCGCACTGTCGCCGAGGCTGGCTTCGATCTTGGCCAGGCGTTCGTGAACCTTGCCCAATTCGGCCTCGAGCTTGTCGGCTTCGCGCTTGTGCGGCGCCAACTGCTGGCGCAGGGCCGCGGCGGCCTGGCGCTGGGCTTTCTTGTCGGTCTTGTCCGGGTTGACCGGGGTGTTGCTGACCGGCGCGTTACGCAGCCGATAGTCAGTCAGCCAACGGGCGTAGTCGTCCAGGTCGCCATCGAACTCTTCGACCTTGCCATCGGCCACCAGCAGGAAGTTATCGGTGGTGCTCTTGAGCAGGTGGCGATCGTGAGACACCACCAGTACCGCACCGCTGAATTCCTGCAGGGCCATGGTCAGCGCCAGGCGCATTTCCAGGTCCAGGTGGTTGGTCGGTTCGTCGAGCAGCAGCAGGTTTGGCCGGTCCCAGGCGATCAGGGCCAGGGCCAGGCGAGCTTTTTCGCCGCCGGAGAAATTCAACACCGGCTCATCGATGCGCGCGCCACGGAAGTCGAAACCACCCAGGAAGTCGCGCAGGGTCTGCTCGCGCTCGGTTGGCGCCAGGCGCTGCAAATGCAGGAGCGGGCTGGCCTTGGAGTCGAGGGAGTCCAGCTGATGCTGGGCGAAGTAGCCCACCACCAGGTTCTCGCCACGGGTCAGGCGCCCGGCCAGGGGTTGCAGTTCACCGGAAAGGTTCTTGATCAGCGTCGATTTGCCCGCGCCGTTGGGCCCGAGCAAACCGATGCGCGCGCCCGGGGTGAGCTGCAGCTTGACCTTCTCCAGGATGGTTTTGTCGCCATAGCCCAGGCGTGCATCCGAGAGGTCCAGCAAGGGGCTGGAGATTTTCACCGACTCGCGGAATACAAAGTCGAACGGCGAATCGACGTGGGCCGCCGACAGCTCTTCCATGCGCTCCAGGGCCTTGATCCGGCTCTGGGCCTGGCGGGCCTTGGTGGCCTGGGCCTTGAACCGGGCGATGTAGCTTTCCATGTGCGCACGCTGCGCCTGCTGCTTCTCGAAGGCCTGTTGCTGCTGGGCCAGGCGTTCGGCGCGGGCCCGCTCGAACGCGGTGTAGCCGCCGCGATAGAGGGTGATTTTTTTCTGTTCGACATGGGCGATGTTATCGACCACCGCGTCGAGGAAATCCCGGTCGTGGGAAATCAGCAGCAAGGTGCCTGGGTAGCTCTTGAGGAAATCCTCCAGCCACAGGATCGCATCGAGGTCCAAGTGGTTGGTGGGTTCGTCGAGCAGCAACAGGTCCGAGGGGCACATCAACGCCTGGGCCAGGTTCAGGCGCATGCGCCAGCCACCGGAGAAGTCGGCGACCGGGCGATCCATCTGCTCGTTGGTGAACCCCAGGCCGGCGAGCATCTTGCGCGCACGAGCGTCGGCGGTGTAGCCGTCGGCACTGTCGAGCTCCGAGTGCAGGCGGGCCTGGGCGGCACCATCCTGGGCTTTCTCGGCCTCGGCCAGGTCGTGTTGCACCTGGCGCAGGCGCAGGTCGCCATCGAGCACGTAGTCGATCGCGATGCGGTCCAGGGTGTCGATCTCCTGACGCATATGGGCGATACGCCAGTCGGCTGGCAGCAGGCAGTCCCCGGAATCCGGGGTCAGCTCACCGAGCAACAGGGCGAACAACGTGGATTTGCCGGCGCCGTTGGCACCGATCAGGCCGGCTTTGTGACCGGCGTGCAGGGTCAGCTCGGCGTCTTCAAGAAGACGTTGCGGGCCACGCTGTAATGTTAGGCTTTGAAGTCGGATCATAATGGCGGCGGAGTCTACCAGCTTCGTTGGCCGCTGGCTTGGGTGTGAACATGTGCGCTGACCTGTGGAGCTTTGCCCTCTCGACCTACGCCCGTGCGGGTGCTGAAGATGCCTGCCTGCGCTTGCAGGAGCAAGGGGCGGATGTGTGCCTGTTGTTGTGTGGGTTGTGGCTGGAACAGCGCGGGGTCGTACCCGAACCTGAACGCGTACAGGCGCTGCGAACAATCGCCCAGCCCTGGCAGGCAGATGTAGTGCAGCCTTTGCGCAGGGTGCGCAAACAATGGCGCGCCATGGCGCAGCAGGATGTGGAGCTGGGAGCGCTGCGCGAGCGGGTCAAGGCCCTGGAGCTGGAAGCTGAACGGCAGTTGTTGTTACGTCTGGAGGCGCTGGTACAGAGTTGGCCGACGGGGGAGCAAGCCACGGATCAGGTATGGCTTGAAGCATTGGCGACCGAAGTCGCCAACCTCGACCACGACGCGCTGCATCAGCTGCGCGCCGCGGTCACCGGCACTTAGGAAGCGCTGGTTGGGGTGGTGCCTGGCACTACCGGGGCAGACGTGCTGCTGGTCGGTGCCGGAGTAGCAGCTGGAGCTGCCGGTGCAGCGGGGGTCGCGGGCTTTGCAGCAGCAGGTTTGGCGGCCGGCTTGGCAGCTGGTTTTGCAGCAGCAGGTTTGGCAGCTGGCTTGGCGGCTGGTTTTGCAGCAGCAGGTTTGGCAGTTGGCTTGGCGGCTGGTTTTGCAGCAGCAGGTTTGGCAACTGGCTTGGCGGCTGGTTTCGCAGCAGCAGGTTTGGCAGCTGGCTTAGCGGCTGGTTTCGCAGCAGCAGTTTTAGCGGCTGGCTTGGCGGCTGGTTTTGCAGCAGCAGGTTTGGCAGCTGGCTTAGCGGCTGGTTTCGCAGCAGCAGTTTTAGCGGCTGGCTTGGCGGCTGGTTTTGCAGCAGCGGTTTTAGCAGCTGGCTTGGCGGCTGGTTTTGCAGCAGCGGTTTTGGCAACTGGCTTGGCGGCTGGTTTTGCAGCAGCAGGTTTCGCAGCTGGCTTGGCGGCTGGTTTCGCAGCAGCGGTTTTAGCAGCTGGCTTGGCGGCTGGTTTTGCAGCAGCGGTTTTAGCAGCTGGCTTGGCGGCTACTTTCGCAGGCGCTTTTTTAGTCGCAGGCTTGGCCGCAACTTTAGCCGAAGCCTTGGCAGCAACTGCCTTGGCCGGTGTCCGAGTGCTCAGCACTTTGGCCACTGCTTCTTTCACACGACCAACGCCCTGGGCCAGTTTCAGGCTCTCTTGGGCATCGCGCTTGAGTTGAAGAATGTAGGTGCGGGTTTCGGATTGACGATCCTTGAGGGCATCGAGCAAGTCCTCAAGTTCTTTGACAGCGCCCTTGGCTTTGGTTTGCGCCTTGGCTTTGCCGGCAGTCGCGGCGTCTTGCAGTTTGGTGCGGGATTTATGCAGTTTTTCTTGAGCCTTGCCGCGTTGCTTTTCCAGCTTGGCGAGCAATTTCTCTGCATCAGCCAAGGCTTGAGAGCAAGCACTTTCCAAATGTTCGAGCAGGCTGCCCGAGAGTTGTTGGAGCAAGTGCAACGGGGTATTAACAGGCTTCTGTTTGGCCGACATGATTTACCTCCTGGCTGACGTGGGTGCGGCTCATACTAGCCCTCTGCTCTTACCGCCGCTAGGGCATGTTGACAGTATCGAATGCGTTGCGTTGCACCGCACAAAAATTCTTATCGATATAACGAAAAACCACTCCATTCTTTACCCCTCCACACTGGCATAATCCACCGCACTTTCGGCTGGAGAATACCCATGTCGCGTTACCTTTTTTTCATCCTGGGTTTGTCGTTTTCAGTGGCCAACGCGAGTGAGCCAGCAGCGTCCAAAGACAGCCACGACCTGGCCTACAGCCTGGGCGCCAGCCTTGGCGAACGCCTGCGCCAGGAAGTCCCCGACCTGCAGATCCAGGCCTTGCTCGACGGCCTCAAGCAAGCCTATCAAGGCAAGCCCCTGGCCCTGGATGACGCACGCATCGCTCAGATCCTCGCCCAACACGAAGCGCAAGCCAGCAGCGATGCACAAGTGCCGCAAAGCGAAAAGGCTCTCGCCGCTGAACAACAATTCCTGAGCACAGAAAAAACCAGGAGCGGTGTGCGCGAATTGGCAGACGGTATCTTGTTCACGGAGTTGGCCCCTGGAAACGGGATAAAGCCAGGCGCCAATGATCGGGTGAAGGTGAAGTACGTGGGGCGATTGCCGGATGGGACGGTTTTCGACCAGAGCACGCAGCCCCAATGGTTTCGCCTGGACAGTGTGATCAGCGGCTGGCAAAGCGCGCTGCAACAGATGCCGGTAGGCGCAAAATGGCGCCTGGTGATTCCTTCTGCACAGGCCTATGGCGCAGACGGTGCGGGCCAGTTGATCGCACCTTACACACCGCTGGTTTTCGAGATTGAGCTGCTCGCAATCGGTGCCTGAGCCAATAAAAAACGGTGCGCCATGCGCACCGTTTTTTTGTCCTGCCGCTGAGGCTCAGGCCTGGGTTGCAAGCTCTTCCTTGTGGGCGTTGTGCAGCACTTCGATCAAGCAGTCTTCCAGCTCGAAACGCTCATGGAGCAGGCCACCCAGCTCTTTGAATTTCGCGGCAACGCACTCACCCTTGTCGCAAAGGTCATTAAACGCCAGGAGCTTTTCGGTGATGACGTCGATACGCGGGTAAATGGTCTTGGCCAAATCCAGGCCACGCTGGTCATCGAAGGCCTCGGCCTCCTTGGTCAGTTGCTCATAGACCCCGAAGTGCCCTGCCGAGACGTAGTCCATCAAGACACCACAGAACTCCTGCAGAGGCTTGCGGTTCTCAGCCAGCGCTTCAGGCTTCTCGCCCAGCGCATCAAAGGCCCGAACCAATTCGTGACGTGCCTTCAACCAGCTGTCGATCAGCTTATGCACACCACCCCAGCGTTCCTGAGCATTCTGACAACTTTCCAACATGATGATCTCTTCCCTTATGGGCGGTGCCGCTTTCACCCGCGCGATGCGTCGAGGATAAAGCGGCAAGCGGACAACGCCGCATCGAACAAACTGTTTCAATAACGCGTGCGGGCCAGATTATGCCCCCACGACTATGGCTTCAAGGTACGCAGACCAGAAAGTTCATACAAGTGTTTAATCCCATCCTACGAACCAACCCAGCCGGTCAGTGCTTCACAAACCTTAGATTCTGACCGGGCAACAGGCGGGAAAACTGCGTCGCCCCCAGTATGAGCATGGCCACGAAGAACAGTAAGCTCCATTCCGGGATGCTCAAGTCGAACAACGTCCAGTTGATTTCCACACAGTCGACGGTGCCCTTGAATGCCAATTGCAGGGCTTGCCCCAGGGACAGGTTTTCAATCATGTATTCCAGGCTTGGCCAGCAGTTGGGGATCTGCTCAGGCGGGATGTTCTGCAATAACACCTGGCGCACCGCTGTCACTGCGCCGAGCAACGCACAGCCCATGCTCGCCGCCCAGTACAGGTAGATGCCCACGCGCCTGGGACCGTGGATCGCCGCTACCAAGTTGATCAGCGTGAACACCGCCAGCAGGCTGCGCTGGATCAGGCATAGGAAGCAAGGCCGCAAAAGAGCCCCGTATTCCAGGTAAAACGACGCGCCCAACGTCAGCACACCGGCCATGAACGCCAGGAAGAACAAGGAGCGTGAGGGGGCCAAAGACATTGTTTATCCGTAACGCAAGAGATAGGTCGTTACGGTAGAGGAAAGACCTTACCCCTTTCAATACGCGTTGGAGCAGACACTTCCGCGAGATCGCAGGGATATCCCGTCAGAGGACAGGTAACTTTACGTGGCACTGTGTGGGAAACCACCTCAAGCCCCTGAAATCCGCAAAATCGAGGGGTTTTGAAGGGCTGGTTGCCAGATGCGTCTGAGCCAACCCTTCAAAAAATCCTACGTCAAACCCGTGCAGGCACCGGGAGCGGTGAGGCTAGCAAGCGACTGTCCAACAGCCCCAGGCCCTCCTGGAACAGTTGATTACTGCGCTCGGCATCACCCAACTGCGCCAGCAATCGCGCCAACTCGGCACAGGCCTCGGGGTTGCGTTGTACTTGCAGGCTGCTTTCCAGATAGTCCCGCGCCTTGCCCCACAAACTGTTTTGCAGGCAGAGCCGTCCCAGTGTCAGCAACAGGCTGGCATCCCCCGGATGGTCCTTGAGCCAGCCTTCGGCGAACTTCAATTGCCGTGCCGAATCGCCCCCGCGCAGCAGGCCATACAACCTGATCAGGTGACTGTCGTACCCGCGCTTGAGCGCGACACGTAAAGCCTCTTCGGCCTTGGCATCGGCGCCCAGCTGGCGCAACTGCTCGGCATAGGCCAGTACCAGTTGGGGCTCCTGGCGCTGGGCCGAGGTCAATTGCTGCCAGGCCCGCTCAAGGGATTGCAGTCCGGCTTCGCCATGTTCTTCACGCTGGACGGCCAGGCTCAGGTTTTCACCCCAGGCTCGGCGCTCCAGCTCTGCCAGCTCGGTGGCGGGCAACACTTTGTCCTTGCGCAGTTCCGGTAAGAGCCGGATCACCGAAGACCAGTCACCGCGCTGCTGGTGCAGGCGCTGGAGCTGGCGCAACACCTGGGCGTTGTGCGGATGGCGCTCATGCATGGCCTGCAGCGTCACGAGGGCGGCGTCCGTGTCGCCACGGTCCATCTGCAACTGTGCGTGGCTCAAGGCAACCGCCAACTCGGCCTGGGGCTGACGCTCCAGGGCGCGCTCCAACAGGCTGTCGGACTCTTCATAGCGCCCCTGCTCGTTGGCCGCCCGGGCCGCGCCGAGGTAGTACAGCAATGGCTGGCGCTCGGCTTCCGCCGCGCGGTGCAGGTGCCGCTCGGCACTGGCCCAGCGGCCTTCCGCCAAGTCCATCTGCCCCTGTTCGATAGCCACCTGCACCCGCCGGCTGCGATTGCGCCGCGACCAGGGATTGACCACACCGCCGGACGTTGTCACCAGGCCCAGCAGCACCCGCAGCAGATAGATCGCCAGACCGACGACAAACACCGCCACCAGGGTCGACCACAGGCCGGACTCATAATGCAGCACATGGGGATAGCTGATCAGCACATAACCGGTGTGTTTCGAGATGCCCACCGCCAGCGCCAGAGCGAGGGCAATCGCCAGCACCAGGATCACATAGAAACGCTTCATCGGCTTTACTCCTGGGTCGCCGGCTTACCGGCGGAAGCCTTGGCTTCATCGGCAGACAGATGGCGGCGTTCAAGGTAAGCCTGCACCGCAGACAAACTTGCGGCGAGGTCCGGGGTCACCACCGAGACGGCCTTGGGCTCAAGCTCGGTGATACGCGCCAGCATGGCCTGGCTTTGCGGGTTGTCCTGGTTGAAGTTGCCCTGCAATACGCTGCGCGCCTCGCCCAACGCCCGGGCGTACACCGCCGGCTCGCCATTGAGTGCGGCCCATTGCGCCTGCTCCAGCGCCAGGCTCAGGGCCAGGCGCACCTGGTTCAGGCCTTGGCCTGCCAGCAACGGGCGGATGTTGTCATCGGGGTTGAAATCGATACGGAAGTAGCGGGAGATCTGCTCCCACCACTGGCTCCAGCGACTGTCAGTGTCGCTGCTCGGACGGCCCTGCGGGCTCTCTTGCAACTGATATTCCGGGGACACGGCAGCCAGTTGCACCACCTGGTCACGCAGCGCCGCCAGTTGCAGGTACAGCCCGGTGCGGTCTGGCTGCTCAACGCTGCGCAAGGCCGCCAGGCTCTTGGCCAACTGCTCGCGGGCGGCGTAGGAACCCGGATCGCTCTGCTCACGCAGGATCTCGTCGGCGCCCTGCACCAGCGCCTGGGCACTGTTGATGTCCTGCAACGCTGACAAGCGCAGGCTGGCCAGACGCAGCAAATGCTCGGCTTCGGCCAGGCGCCAGTCCTTGCGGCTGGCCCCCAGTACGGTTTCCAGACGCTGGTTCAGGCGTTGCTGGTCGCCCTGCAATTGCACCACCAGGCGACGGCGTTCTTCCAGCTCATCAGCACCTGGCAATTGTGCCAGGCGCGCGGCCAATTGCTGCTGCGCCTGCTGGATACCCTGGGACTGTTCATCCAGGGTGCGCACCTGCCCCAACTGTTGCTGGCTGCTCGCTTGCAGGGCCCGGACCTGCCAGAGCCCCCAGCCGCCGGCCGCAACACCGGCGGCACCAAGCAGCAAAGCAAAGACCGCCAGGCCGTTGCCACGGCGAGGTGTAGTGACCGGGGTCTCAACAGGCGCATCAAGCGCGGGCTGAGCTTCATCTTTAGGCAAGGCTGTTTCGCTCACGTGTCCATCCTTTGCGTTATTAGAGAGTGGGAACGGGCTGGCTCCGTAACGCCACTAGCAAAGCCGCGGCACTGGCACCGCGACAATCCACAACTTTTTCCGCGCCCGCAGCCCGCGCCATTTCGGCGACTCGTGGGCTGGGCACGAACAACGGCAACTGTGCCACGCGTGGCCAATCGGCACCGGCGAGGCCTTGCAGATGCAAAAAACCCTGCCCACTGCTGACCACCAGGCCGTTCAAGCGTTCCACATCAATGCGCTGGGTGAGCACATCCGGGTCGTAGGTCGGCAAAAACCGACGGTACAACTCCAGATAATCGACACTAGCACCTTGGCCGCGTAAACGCTCAGCCAGCAACTCTCGCCCCCCCTGCCCCCGCAGGATCAATACACGCGCATCGTCAACAGCGACAGCCTCGCGCAACCTGGGCAATTCAAGCAAGGCCTCGCTGTCATCCCCAACCTCGGGGTAGCTCACATCCAGGCCATGGTCAGCCAGAACCTGGGCCGTGGCCGCGCCGACACTGAACCACGGCAAGGCCGGCACCGCTGGCGCGTACTGGTCGAGCAACTGCAGCGCCCGGCGCGCGGCCGGCTTGCTCACCACGATCACCGCACAATAGCGATCCAGGTGCTGAAAAACCGCCTGGTGCTCGGCAGTGATGGGCAAGGGTTGGGTTTCCAGCAATGGCAGGCTGCTGCTGAAGATACCGGCGTCGGACAACGAGGCCGCCAGGGCTGCCGATTCCTCGGCAGGCCGCGTCAGCAGCACACGCCAGCCGGTCACTGTGGACCGGCCTCGCCATAGACTTTTTGCAGAATGGCGCCGGCGCCTTTTGCCAGGAGTTCTTCGGCTACCTGCACGCCCAGGCTCGCGGCCTCGGTTTGTGGCCCGCGGGTTTCAGCCGTGAGCAACAAACCGCCGTCGGGATCACCCACCAGGCCGCGCAGCCAGAGGTTGTCACCCTCAAGGACCGCGTAGCAGGCAATCGGCACCTGGCAGCCACCGTTGAGGTGCTTGTTCAGGGCACGCTCGGCGGTGACCCGCACTTCGGTTGGCTGGTGATCGAGGGGTTTGAGCAGCGCCTGGATTTCCAGGTCTGCGGTGCGGCATTCGATACCGACGGCACCCTGGCCTCCAGCCGGCAGGCTATCTTCGACATTGATGGCAGAGGTGATGCGCTCTTCAAAGCCCAGGCGAATCAGGCCTGCGGCCGCCAGGATAATCGCGTCGTACTCGCCGGCATCCAGCTTGGCCAGGCGGGTATTGACGTTGCCCCGCAGGAAGCGGATCTGCAAGTCCGGGCGACGGGTCAGCAACTGGGCCTGTCGACGCAGGCTGGAGGTGCCGACGATGCTGCCCTGCGGCAGCTCATCAAGGGAGGCGTAGGTATTGGACACGAAGGCATCGCGCGGGTCTTCACGCTCGCAGATGCAATACAGGCCCAGTCCTTGGGGAAAGTCCATCGGCACATCTTTCATCGAGTGCACGGCGATGTCGGCTTCATTCTCCAGCAGAGCGGTTTCCAACTCTTTGACGAACAAACCCTTGCCACCGATTTTCGACAGCGGCGAGTCGAGCAGCTTGTCGCCACGACTGACCATGGGCACCAGGGACACCGTGAGCCCCGGATGGGCTTGCTCAAGGCGGGCTTTGACGTATTCGGCCTGCCACAAGGCCAGGGCGCTTTTACGGGTGGCGATGCGGATTTCGCGAGAGGACATGGATCAATCCGTACTGAATAGATACGGCAGATAATAACAGCTCAGGCAGAACCGCCTTGATTTGAATCAGCAAGTGCGGGGCCTCCCTGGCCGCTGCGCACCGGGATTCGGGGCATGCAGGTCGCTACAGCCCTCGGGCTAAAGCTGCTGCATCATCTTGCGCACGCCTGCGACATGGCGCCGGCTGACGATCAACGCGTCGCCGTTGAGCCCTTTGAGGAACAACTGAAAATGCCCCAGGGGTGTGCGTTGCAGGCGTTCGATACGCTCGCGGGCCACCAGCGCGTTGCGGTGGATACGTACGAAGCGCTCGCCAAATTCGTCTTCCAGGGCCTTGAGTGGCTCATCGAGCAACACTTCACCGTGCTCGTGACGCAGGGTCACGTACTTGTGATCGGCAATGAAATAAATGACCTGGTCCACGGGAATCAGCTCGATCCCCTTGCGGGTCCTCGCGCTGATATGGCTGCGCGGGCCGTTGCCACTTTGCGCCGCCGGCTGGGTCAGGGCAGCCAGTTGCACCCGATTGGGCCGCTCGGCTTTCTTCAAAGCCTTGAGCAGCGCATCGGCCGATACCGGCTTGGCCAGGAAACTGACGCCACTTGCCTCCAGGGTCTCGGAGGAGAACTCCTCGTCGGTCGCGCACAACACCAGCGCCGGCGGCGACTCGCGTTCACTCAAGCGGGCGGCAACCTGCAAGCCATCAAGGCCCGGCATGCGGATATCGAGGAGCACCACGTCCGGCTTGAGGCTTTCGATCAAGGTCAATGCCTCGTCGCCACTGGACGCACTCGGTTCAAGGGCTGTGTATCCCTCGAGCTCACTGACCATACGGCTCAGTCGCTCGCGGGCTTGGGGTTCGTCATCAACGATCAGGACATTCATATTGCGCTGGATTCCTGCGTGAGTCTCGCACAAGGATAGCGTAGACAGGTGCGGTGACTTCCGTCACGGCGATCCACGCTAAGACTAGCGTGAGCGGCAAAAAGTGCCCCGAGAGCGACACCAATATTTACCCGGACCTGTTCAATACCGCCCAAAACCCGATACCGCAGGGCATCGTCATAGGGTTTGCTGATACTCAATATGAACACCCCCTCTACGTTAAGGTTAGCCTGGAGTTCGACCTCATCGCCTGGCATTGGTGCACTGCACCCCTGTCAGTGCAACTGTAGACGCTCACGAAGCCGACATTGCTCAATCGTCAAATATCGTTTCAATAAACACCCTTTGTTTACCTCAGGATCCGCTCGGGTGAAACCCCCGCTTTCACTCCTGCCTCCAGTCTCATCCCGGACGCGGCCAACGGCAAGGCACTTCGCCATCCATCAAACAAATAAAAATGCCGACACGGCGTATCAACGCCTCCACGGGCAACCCTGTTATTATCGGCGGCACACTTTCATGCCTCTTTTAAGCAGACCACGAGCGAATCCATGAGCACCGACAAGACCAATCAGTCCTGGGGCGGCCGCTTCAGTGAGCCCGTCGACGCCTTCGTCGCGCGCTTCACCGCCTCCGTCAATTTCGACCAGCGCCTCTATCGCCACGACATCATGGGCTCCATCGCCCACGCCACCATGCTGGCCAAGGTCGGCGTGCTGACCGATGCCGAACGCGACAGCATCATCGATGGCCTGACCACCATCCGTGGCGAAATCGAGGCCGGCACCTTCGACTGGCGCGTGGACCTTGAAGATGTGCACATGAATATCGAGGCGCGCCTGACCGACCGCATCGGCGTGACCGGCAAGAAGCTGCACACCGGGCGTAGCCGCAACGACCAGGTGGCCACCGATATCCGCTTGTGGCTGCGTGATGAAATCGACCTGATCCTGGCCGAAATCACCCGCCTGCAAAAAGGCCTGCTGGAACAGGCAGAGCGTGAATCGGACACCATCATGCCCGGCTTCACCCACCTGCAGACCGCGCAGCCCGTGACATTCGGCCACCACCTGTTGGCCTGGTTCGAAATGCTCAGCCGCGACTACGAGCGCCTGGTCGATTGCCGCAAGCGCGCCAATCGCATGCCCCTGGGCAGCGCCGCACTGGCCGGCACCACTTACCCGATTGACCGCGAATACACCGCGCAACTGCTGGGTTTCGACGCCGTGGGCGGCAACTCCCTGGACGGCGTGTCGGATCGTGACTTCGCCATCGAGTTCTGTGCAGCAGCCAGCATTGCGATGATGCACCTGTCGCGTTTCTCCGAGGAGCTGGTGCTATGGACCAGCGCGCAGTTCCAGTTCATCGACCTGCCGGATCGCTTCTGCACCGGCAGTTCGATCATGCCGCAAAAGAAAAACCCCGATGTACCGGAACTGGTGCGCGGTAAAAGTGGCCGTGTATTCGGTGCGCTGATGGGCCTGCTGACCCTGATGAAAGGCCAGCCCTTGGCCTACAACAAGGACAACCAGGAAGACAAGGAACCGCTGTTCGACGCCGCCGACACCCTGCGCGACTCGTTGCGTGCATTTGCCGACATGATCCCGGCGATCAAGCCCAAGCACGCGATCATGCGTGAAGCGGCCCTGCGCGGTTTCTCCACCGCCACTGACCTGGCGGATTATCTGGTGCGCCGTGGCCTGCCGTTCCGCGACTGCCATGAAATCGTCGGGCATGCGGTGAAATACGGCGTGGATACCGGCAAGGACCTGGCGGAAATGAGCCTGGAAGAGCTGCGCCAGTTCAGCGACCAGATCGAGCAGGATGTGTTTGCGGTGCTGACCCTGGAAGGTTCGGTCAATGCCCGTAACCACATCGGCGGCACCGCACCGGCCCAGGTCAAGGCGGCAGTCGCGCGCGGCCAGACGCTGCTCGCTAGCCGCTAAAAGCATCGCAGGCAAGCCAGCTCTCACCTTTGACCGGGGCCTTCAATCCACCTCGGTCAACTGTGGGAGCAGGCTTGTGTGGGAGCTGGCTTGCCTGCGATAGCATCACCTTAGTGTCACTGACACACCGAGGTGCCTGCATCGCGGGCAAGCCCAGCTCCCACACAAGCCCACCCCCAGGTTTATTACTTCTTCGCCGCGATCATCGCCAGGAAGGCCGGCATCGCCGCTTCCTTGTCCGCCGCCACTCGCTGGGCGTTGGGCATGTCTTGCAACTTCTTCAGCAAAGCCTTGGCTTTCGGAAACTCCGCCAGCAGATCCAGGCCAAACAGCTTTCCACCGACCGCGCACGCCAAGTCCACGCTGTACATGAAATACAGATCGGCAAGCGTAAAACTCTCCCCCGCGACATACGGCGCAAACTTACCGTGTCGCCCCAGCGCCGCAATCCCCAACAGCAACTCGGCCCTGGACTTGTCCTTGATCGCCTCTGGCACCGACATGCCAAAGAACGCCTCGGCATAACACGCGCGGGCTGGCAGTTCGATGTACAGCTCGATTTCCCTGCACAACGCCAGCACCTGGGCGCGCTGGAACGCATCACCTGGCAGCAGGGCCGGGCCCGACTGTGTCTGTTCGAGGTATTCGAGAATCACGCTGGTTTCGTTGATGAAGCCTTTCTCGACCTTCAACACCGGCACCTTGCCGCGCGGGCTCACCGCCAGGGCTTCAGCGGTTTGCCCGGCATAAAACGGCACTTCTTCAAAGCTCAGGCCCTTTTCCAGCAGCGCCAGCTTGACCATGTTGTAGTAGTTACTGACCGAAAATCCGTAGAGCTTGAGCATCACAAAGCCTCCAGGCCGTGCAGGGGGTTGGCTGGGTAGGTTATAGAACGTGATGCGCCGCCTGACCAGCAGCATCACCTGGCTGAATGGGGGTAGACTGGCGCCCTTTCCTGACAGGAGGCTGCTATGAGCGAGCCAACCGATATCGATAACGACGAAGAAGAGTTCGCCGAGTCCACCTTGACCCAGGCGATCGAAAACCAGATCGAAAGCGACAACCCGCCGGCAGCCAAGGCTACGTTCAACAAGCTGACCCTGGTGGGTTACGAGCGTGAAGACATCCTGAACCTGATGGCCCACGTGCTGGCCGTGGAAATCGACGCGATGCTGGAAGAAGACCGGCCGTTCAATACCGATTGGTATGAAACGGCGCTGCGCGCACTGCCAGAACTGCCGCCGGAAAACCAGTAGGTCCCTGGAACCGCCATCGTCGGCAAGCCGGCTCCTACAGGAGTGCGGCTTGCCTCCTCTGCGCCCATATCGCACTGGACAGTTCGCTCAAGTGCGTTCACCTTAGGCTCTGCTAGCGTCTGACAATTCCTAGAACGTCTGGAGTCCTTATGTCGTATACCCCTGAGTTGGTTGCCGAACTGGAAATCCTTGCACTTTTCAACCTGGGCAATATCCAGGAAGGTCTGAAAGTCCATCAGACCGCTGCTCCCACTGCCATTGCTGCTGCCAAGCGCCTGTTCGATAAAAAACTGATCGACCAGCCAGATGGTGGCTACCTGACCAGCCTGGGCCGGGATGCTGCAGAGCAAGCGCAAACGTTGCTGACTATTCTGACCACCGCTAACACCAAAGAAGCTGCCTGACACTCCGTATCGCCCACGGGATCCTCTGTTCACGGATTCCGCGGGCTTTCCTGCGCGCGCGATGAAATTCTGACGCCAAAAACAAATTCCCTTTAAACCTCCTACGATTCTGTCTGTAAACTCCTACACGGCTGCCCACGCCGGGCCCTGCGAGCCGTTGAGTTCGACATGACCAGCACCCATGAAATCCGCCCTGACTTGGATGAAGGCATTGACCGCAAGGTACTGGCCCAACTGCGCTCGCGTTTCCTGACCCTCAATGCCGGCCGCATGGCCCGGGCCGTCGAAGGCCTGACGCCACGCCAGCAAAGCGTGCTGGCGCTGCTGCCGCTGTTTTTCCACGTCAATCACCCGCTGCTGCCTGGCTATGTCTCGGGCAGCACTCCGGCCGGGCTGTCGAATTTTGAACCCGATGCCCAGGTCCTGGCCGAAGCCCAGCGCCTGACCCGCTCGTTTTCCTACAAACCACGTCACGGCAACCCGCCAACCCCGATCCACGGTCTGTTCCTGATGGGCAGCCTCGGCACGCTGGCCCAGGCCGACCAGAGCGATATGGACGTATGGGTGTGCCACGCCGACGACCTGGACGAGGCCGAGCTGGGTGAGCTGCGCAAAAAATGCCAACTGCTGGAGGCCTGGGCCCTGAGCATGGGCGCCGAAGCGCATTTTTTCCTGGTCGAACCGAACCGCTTTGCACAAGGCGGTCGCGATACCCAGCTCAGCTCGGATGACTGTGGCACCAGCCAGCACTATCTGTTGCTCGACGAGTTCTACCGCACCGCCATCTGGCTGGCTGGGCGCACGCCGATCTGGTGGCTGGTGCCGGTCTACGAAGAAGCGCGCTACGCCGAATTTACCCACGCGCTGATTTCCAAACGTTTTATCCGCGCCGACGAAACCCTCGACCTCGGGCACCTGGCCCATATCCCGCCGGGAGAATTTATCGGCGCCGGCCTGTGGCAGTTATTCAAGGGTATCGAGTCGCCCTATAAGTCAGTACTCAAGCTATTGCTCACCGAGGTGTATGCCAGCGAACACCCCAAGGTGCAGTGCCTGAGCCTGCGCTTCAAACGCGCGGTGTTCGCCAACCAACTGGATCTGGATGAGCTGGACCCCTATATCGTGGTCTACCGCCGCATCGAGGAGTACCTGCGCGGCCGCAACGAGCCCGAGCGCCTGGAACTGGTGCGGCGCAGCCTGTACTTGAAGGTCAACCGCAAGCTCACCACCGGCCAACGCACCAGCGGTTGGCAGCGCACGTTGCTGGAACGCCTTGCCAATGAATGGGGCTGGGACCAGCGGCAACTGGCCCTGCTCGATAGCCGCAGCCAGTGGAAAGTGCGCCAGGTCGCGTCCGAGCGCCGGGCCCTGGTCAATGAGCTCAATTACAGCTATCGCTTCCTGACCCAATTCGCGCGTACCGAACAGACCGTGAGCCTGATCAACAAGCGCGACCTCAATGTGCTGGGCCGGCGCCTGTACGCCGCGTTTGAGCGCAAGGCCGGCAAAGTCGAATTCATCAACCCCGGGATTGCCCCGGACCTGGCCGAAGACACCCTCACCCTGGTGCACTCGCCCAACCGCAAGGAGCCGGGTCAGTTTCACTGGGGCTTGTACAACGGTAGCCTGACCGCCCTGGAATGGGAGCACTTTGCACCGATCAAACGCAGCCGTGACCTGCTGGAGATGCTCACCTGGTGCCATCGCAACGGCGTGATCGACAGCAGTACCCGCCTGGCCCTGCACCCGGGCAGCAGTGACTTGAGCGAATTCGAGCTGTTCAACCTGCTGGGCAGCCTGCAGCAGACCATCGCCCTGCCCTTGGCGACGGTCGATGAGGAGCATTTGCTGCGCACGGCAATACCCGATGAAGTGCTCTTGCTGATCAACGTTGGGGTCGACCCGCTCAAGCACCATCGCGACCTGAATATCCTGATGACCACCGAGCGCACCGACTCCCTGAGTTATGCCGGCGTCCGGGAAAACCTGGTGCTAACCCTGGACCAGGTGACGCTCAACAGCTGGAACGAGGTGATAGTCAGCCGCTACGACGGCCCCCATGCCCTGCTCGACTGCCTGCGCGACTACCTCAACCAGCTGCCGCGCAACCAACTGCCACGACTGCGGGTGCGGTGTTTCTGCCACAACCGTGCGCAATTCATCGCCAAGCGCGTGGAAGAGATTTTCGATACCGCGCAAAACCTGCAACTGAGCCAGCTAAACCACCGCTACCTGATCCAGGTGCAGCAGCATTATCACGTCATGGAGCTGGCGCCGGGACAAGCCAATCATGTGTCGCTGCCCAACCAGCAGGCGCTGGTGGAATATCTCAGCGAAGAATTGGCCAGCTACAGCCCGCTGCACCTGGACCCCATGGCCCTGGAGGACCACGACCTGGCAGCATTGTTGCCCATGGGCCTGCCCGAATGTGTGCAGGTGTTCTACCGTATCAACGAGGGATCTGCCGAGCTGTACGTACTCGACGAGTTCAACGCCCTCTGGCAGCAGCGCCTGCCGTTTCATGATGAACAGAGCTTGTTGGCGCCTTTGCAGCGCTTCCTGCAATCGATCATCTATCGCCGCGACGCGCTGTCACCGCTGGACCCGCAGCAACCTTCAGGGGCCTTGCAGGTGCTGTATTACCAAGTGTTGCCATCGGCAGGCGGCCGCGCCCGTCGGGTAGAGCCACGACCTGCGCCACAGACGCCGGCCAACAAACCGTTCTACGACGTGCAGGCGATTATCGGCAAGGGTTCGCCAGGCCAGGTAGGGATTACACTGTATTGCAATCAGCGGGAGTTTTCCGAGCTGGAATTTGGCGACCAACTGTTTGCAGTGGTCGCCCAGGAGATCGTTGGGCAGCGTCGGGAAACCGAGCGTTATCGTTGCTACATCACCGACCTGGACCTGTCCGGGCTACTCGGTGATGTTCAAAGCCCAAGCAATCTGTACCTGCGCTACAAGGCCGAGTTGGAGCAGGCGCTCAACCAGGCATTGAACCAAGTTTAGAGGGGAAACGCGCCGCCGTCCTTGGGCTGGCCTTCGACACTCAGCAGCTCAAGCTTGAGGGTCTTGCCGCCGGGAGCTGGCCAATCGATATGCTGGCCAACTTGCAGGCCCAGCAACGCGCTGCCCACTGGGGCCAGGATCGAGATTTTGCCTTCGTCGGCATTCGCGTCCTTGGGGTAGACCAGGGTCAGGTGATAGTCCTTGCCGCTGAGTTGCTCACGGCAATGCACGCTGGAGTTCATGGTGACAACACCAGCAGGCACTTCATCGTGGCCAACGAGGTCTTCGGCGCGGTCAAGTTCGGCTTGCAGGGCGATGACGCCTGGCAATTTGTCGTCCATACGGTCGATCAGTTGCTCAAGACGTTGCACATCGAGACGGGTGAGGATGATGGAAGGTGCAGTCATGATTGCGGCAGACTCCTTTTTTTTCTGCACAAAAAAGCAAAACCCCGCCAGTAAACGGCGGGGTTCTCACGGACCTCGATGACTTGAGGCGTACCCGGACACTACCACAGCACAACAAATAAACAAGATGGGACGGCCCGAAGGTCAGGCGCCAGCCTTGCGTTGCGCGGCCTGGGCGACGATCACGCGGCGCCGCTGATCGTCAGCGGAGCGCCATTCACGGATGTCTTCCACGTGCCGGAAGCAGCCAAGGCAGACTTTTTGCTCATCCAACCGACACAAACTGATACAAGGTGACGGCACAGCTGGGCTGACATTGCTGAACAGCGGCTTGGGCGGGCGGGCGGGCGCAGGCTGGGTCACGATCAGATCTCGTCGAAATCCAGCTCGACGCCGGCTTGTTCCTGGGTAATGCGCGCAAGCATTTCGCTCAACAGTTCGTCGCTGGTGTCGTGCGACCAGCGATTTTCTTCTTCGTCATAGTCGAAGTGAAAACCTCCAGATCGCGCTGCCAGCCACAACTGACGCAGCGGCTCCTGTCGACTGAAAATCAACTGGCTGCCGTTTTCGAATTTGACGGTCAGCACGCCAGCGGAATTCTCCAGATCCACATCCAGGCCACTCTCGTCGAAAATATCCTCCAGCGCTTGCTGGGTTGCATCGACCAGGTCGTGAAAGCGGGCTTCGGTCAAACTCATGGTGGGAACCTCAAAAAGTGTCTACTCACGCTCAAGCGCCGCACGATACGGAGGCGCCATCATGATTGCAAAGAATACCGATTTCACCCCTTCCAGCCGTGCGAAATATCCCAGACCGGTGTGGGCCACTTCACGACAAACTCGGCAAAGCCCCGCCGGACGGGTGCCCCGGCGCATAGGCAAGCTGCCGGGTGGTCGGTATACTCGGGCGCAATTAATGCATATTCAAGGATTTAGCCATGAAGCGCCTGATCTCTTCCCTTGCTGCGCTCGTCGCGGTCGCTTGCCTCGTCAGTGCCTGTGGTCAAAAAGGCCCGCTGTACCTGCCCGATGACAGCAAAGACCCGAATGAACAGGCGCAAACGTCGCAATCCAAAGCGCACAAGCACGACATCAATTAAGGGAACATCATGGACGCTTTTAACTACCGGGACGGCGAGCTGTTCGCGGAAGGCGTGGCGCTGTCCGCGATTGCCGAACGCTTCGGCACCCCGACCTATGTCTACTCCCGTGCCCACATCGAAGCGCAATACCGCTCCTTCACCGACGCCCTCGATGGCGTACCGCACCTGGTTTGCTACGCGGTAAAGGCCAACTCCAACCTGGGTGTGCTCAATGTCCTGGCGCGTCTGGGCGCTGGTTTCGACATCGTGTCCCGTGGCGAGCTGGAACGTGTCCTGGCCGCTGGCGGCCAGGCCGACAAAATCGTGTTCTCCGGTGTCGGCAAGAGCCGCGAAGACATGCGCCGCGCCCTGGAAGTGGGCGTGCATTGCTTCAACATCGAATCCACCGACGAGCTGGAGCGCCTGCAAGTCGTAGCCGCCGAGATGGGCGTGCGTGCGCCGATCTCCCTGCGCGTCAACCCGGATGTCGATGCCGGTACCCACCCGTACATTTCTACCGGTCTCAAAGAGAACAAATTCGGCATCGCCATTGCCGACGCCGAAGACGTGTACATCCGTGCCGCCCAGTTGCCGAACCTGGAAGTGCTGGGCGTGGACTGCCATATCGGCTCGCAACTGACCAGCCTGCCACCGTTCCTCGATGCCCTCGACCGCCTGCTGGCGCTGACCGATCGCCTCGGCGAGTGCGGCATCTACCTGCACCACATCGACCTCGGTGGTGGCGTGGGCGTGCGTTATCGCGATGAAGAGCCACCGCTGATTGCCGACTACATCCAGGCCGTACGCGAGCGCACCGAAGGCCGCGACCTGACGCTGATGTTCGAGCCGGGCCGCTACATCGTCGCCAATGCGGGCGTACTGCTGACCCAGGTCGAGTACC
The DNA here is from genome assembly GCF_016925675.1 of Pseudomonas hygromyciniae. NCBI lineage: Bacteria > Pseudomonadati > Pseudomonadota > Gammaproteobacteria > Pseudomonadales > Pseudomonadaceae > Pseudomonas > Pseudomonas hygromyciniae. The sequence goes on from NZ_CP070506.1 coordinate 5,838,558, forward strand.
TCAAGCACACCGAATACAAGGATTTCGCCATCGTCGATGCGGCGATGAACGACTTGATCCGCCCGGCGCTGTACCAGGCCTGGATGAACGTCACCGCCGTGACGCCGCGTGACAGCGAAACGCGCGCCTATGACATCGTCGGCCCGATCTGCGAAACCGGCGACTTCCTGGCCAAGGACCGTGAACTGGCCCTGGCAGAAGGCGATCTGCTGGCCGTGCACTCGGCCGGTGCCTATGGGTTTGTCATGAGCTCCAACTACAACACCCGCGGGCGTGCTGCCGAAGTGTTGGTGGACGGTGATCAAGCGTTTGAAGTGCGTCGCCGCGAGACGGTAGCCGAGTTGTTTGCTGGCGAAAGCCTGCTGCCGGAGTAAGCCATGCTGCTGCGTTTTACCAAGATGCACGGCCTGGGCAATGACTTCATGGTCCTTGACCTGGTCAGCCAGCACGCGCACATCCTGCCCAAGCACGCCAAGCTGTGGGGCGACCGGCATACCGGCATCGGCTTCGATCAATTGTTGATCGTCGAGGCGCCGAGCAACCCGGAAGTGGACTTCCGTTACCGGATCTTCAACTCCGACGGTTCCGAAGTGGAGCAATGCGGCAACGGCGCGCGCTGCTTCGCCAGGTTTGTGCTGGACAAGCGCCTGACCGCCAAGCGGCAGATTCGCGTCGAGACCAAAAGCGGCATTATCGAGCTGGATATCCGCAGCGACGGCCAGATCAGCGTCGACATGGGCGCTCCGCGCCTGGTGCCGGCCGATATTCCGTTCCAGGCCGATGCCCAGGCGTTGAGTTATCCGCTGGAGGTCGACGGTACCGTGGTCGAAGTGGCCGCCGTGTCCATGGGCAACCCCCATGCTGTGCTGCGGGTCAACGACATCAACAATGCGCCGGTGCATGAGCTGGGGCCGAAGATCGAACATCACCCGCGCTTTCCGGCACGGGTCAACGTCGGCTTCCTGCAGGTCATCGACCGCTCCCGTGCGCAATTGCGTGTCTGGGAGCGCGGCGCCGGGGAAACCCAGGCTTGCGGCACCGGTGCTTGCGCCGCCGCCGTGGCCGCGATCAGCCAGGGCTGGATGGATTCGCCCCTGTTGATCGACCTGCCCGGCGGACGCCTGTCCATCGAATGGGCAGGCCCAGGCCAACCGGTGAAGATGACCGGCCCGGCATCCCGTGTATACGAAGGACAGGTCCGTCTATGAGAGCGACTCGCCAATGACCGATAAGCCCCAGGCACCCGCCAAGCAGCCCGAAGGATCCCCTTGCGAAAGCCTGGAGGCAGCGGCCGTCGCCGCTTACCTGGAGGCTAACCCGGACTTCTTCGTCGAGCACGACGAACTGCTGCCAGCCTTGCGCATCCCTCACCAACGCGGCGATACCGTGTCGTTGGTGGAGCGGCAGATGAAGATCCTGCGCGAGCGCAACATCGAAATGCGCCATCGGCTCTCGCAGTTGATGGACGTGGCCCGCGACAACGACCGCCTGTTCGACAAAACCCGCCGCCTGATCCTGACATTGCTGGATGCTGGCAGCCTGGAAGACCTGACCATTGCCGTCGAAGACAGCCTGCGCCAGGACTTCCAGGTACCGTTTGTCAGCCTGATCCTGTTCAGCGACAACCCGATGCCGGTTGGTCGCTGGGTCAAGGGCAGCGAGGCGCAAACCGCCATTGGTGGCCTGTTATCGGAAGGCAAGACCATCAGCGGCACGCTGCGCGAGCATGAGCTGGACTTCCTGTTTGGCGAAGACCAGCGCGTGCAGATCGGCTCGACTGCCGTGGTCGCTCTCAGCCATCAGGGCTTGCACGGCGTCCTGGCCATCGCCAGCCGCGATCCGCAGCACTACAAGAGCACCGTCGGCACCCTGTTCTTGACCTACATTGCCGAAGTGCTGAGCCGCAGCCTGCCGCGCTTCACCAGCGCCCTGCGCGCGGTGCGCTAGCCATGGAACGACAACTGGACGCCTACTGCGCTCACCTGCGCAGCGAGCGCCAGGTGTCGCCCCATACGCTGGAGGCTTATCGGCGGGACTTGAACAAGGTCCTGGCCTTCTGCGAGAAACAACAGATCGGCAGCTGGAAGGCCCTCGATATCCAGGGCCTGCGCAGCCTGATTGCCCGCCTGCACCAGCAAGGCCAATCCTCGCGCAGCCTGGCGCGCCTGCTGTCGGCGGTGCGCGGCCTCTATCACTACCTCAACCGCGAAGGCCTGTGCGATCACGACCCGGCCAACGGCCTGGCGCCGCCCAAGGGTGAACGCCGCCTGCCCAAGACCCTGGATGCCGACCGCACCCTGCAATTGCTCGATGGCGCGGTCGAGGATGACTTCCTGGCACACCGCGACCAGGCGATCCTGGAGCTGTTCTACTCTTCGGGCCTGCGCCTGTCGGAGCTGACCAGCCTCAATCTCGAACAGCTGGACCTGGCCGACGGCCTGGTGCAAGTGCACGGCAAAGGCAGCAAGACCCGTGTGCTGCCCATCGGCAAAAAAGCCCGCGACGCCCTGCTGATATGGCTGCCCCTGCGGGCCTTGAGCAATCCGCCGGACGATGCGGTGTTTGTCAGCCAGCAAGGCCGACGCCTCGGGCCACGGGCCATTCAGTTACGGGTCAAGGCCGCCGGCGAGCGGGAACTGGGGCAGAACCTGCATCCGCACATGCTGCGGCACTCCTTTGCCAGCCACTTGCTGGAATCATCACAAGACTTGCGCGCCGTACAGGAACTGCTCGGCCACTCGGATATCAAGACCACCCAGATCTACACCCACCTGGACTTCCAGCATCTGGCGACGGTGTACGACAGCGCCCATCCACGGGCCAAACGCGTTAAAGGCGGCGACTCATGAGCATCAAGCTAATCACCTTCGACCTGGACGATACCCTGTGGGATAACGTCCCCGTCATCATCAGCGCCGAAGCATCGATGCGCCAATGGCTGGCAACCCATGCGCCCAAGGTCGGCGACCTGCCCCTGGAGCATTTCGCCAGCCTGCGCCAGCAGGTGCTGCAGCGTCATCCCGAGCTCAAGCACCGGATCAGCATCCTGCGCCACCGAGTGCTGATGCACGCTTTTGAAGAGGCCGGTTATCCACAACCGCAAGCCACGGAGATGGCCGATGTGTGTTTTGAAGCGTTCATTCACGCCCGGCACCAGCTCACCGTATTCCCGGAAGCCGAGCCAATGCTTCAAGCCCTGCGCCAGCACTTCCTGCTGGGGGTGATCACCAATGGCAACGCGGATGTACAGCGCGTGGGCCTGGCGGATTACTTCCACTTTGCCCTGAGGGCCGAAGATATCGGCATCGCCAAGCCGGATGCGCGCTTGTTTGAGGAAGCGTTGCAGCGTGGCGGGGTGGATGCCAGTGCGGCAGTGCACATCGGCGATCATCCAGGTGATGACATTGCCGGGGCGCAGCAGGCGGGGTTGCGAGCGGTGTGGTTCAACCCGACTGGCAAGGCCTGGACAGGCGATAAGTTGCCGGATGCGCAGATTCGTAGCCTGACTGAGCTGCCCTCACTGCTCCACGGCTGGAAATAACTGTAGGAGCCGGCTTGCCGGCGAAAAACCCGAGAGCACCGCGTGACGTCAGGCCCCCCGCGTTATCGTTGACGATCTTCGCCGGCAAGCCGGCTCCTACAGAAGTCATCACCGCAGGAAATAGAGTCGCCCATGAAAAAGCCCGCAGCGACGGCGGGCTTTTTCAGCAAGCAAGTCACCGACCTCAGATAGGACGGCTGCCGTACTTGTTATCCGGCTTCTTCGGTGGATCTGCCACCACGTTGGCCTCGACTTCCTGCACTTTGCCGCCTTTGGCGAGGAATTCTTCCATCGCTCGGGCCAGCGCATCGCGCTCTTTGTTCTTGGCTTCAACGCTCGGCAACTCGTCAACCGACACAGCAGCCTTGGCCTTGCCCTTGGCGGTCGGGGCCGGTGCGTCATCGCCACCGTCGTCGTCAGCCACGTCTTCGGCAGCCGCCTCAAGACCTTCTTCGGTTTCGTCATCACCTACTTCGAGGTCGTCGTTTTCCAGATCATCGTCGCTCATGTTCTACCTCATGACTTGCGAAAAGCAGATTAGTTATAGCCCAGCTTCACCATCTGTCGAAGGCTGCCGGAAAAAAATCAACGTCCACCGGATAACCAGTGGCTTATGCCCCGTCACCGTGCGAGGTGGCGAGGGCTTTACGAGCACCGCCATGATCAGGATGCTCGCCCAGATAAACGCTTTGCCATGTGCCCATTGCCAAGTGGCCGGCCTTGACCGGCAAACTCAGTTGGCGACCGATAGGCAGCCCTTGAAATGACCCGGGCCTTGGCCCGCAGGGTGATCAGGGTCTGTCGCCATATACAGTTCTGCGCCCATCGGCGCGCATTCTAGCGCGCTCTGGGAAAAAACAAAGTGCCGAATACGCCTACATGCCTGTAAGACATTCGCACACTGAAAAGTACCGTGTGGATCCGATCACAAACTCGGCACAAAAAACCTCACAAGCCTTCACCATAGGCAAATACCAGACAAAAAAATGCCCGGCAAGCCGGGCATGTTTTTTCATCCGTTATTACAAGTTGTAACCGCGCTCATTGTGTTCCGCCAGGTCCAGGCCAACGGCCTCTTCCTCTTCAGTTACACGCAGGCCGATGGTCAAGTCCAGCACCTTGAGAATCACAAAGGTCACGATACCGGTGTAGATCACGGTAAAGCCTACGCCTTTGGCCTGGATCCAGACCTGTGCAGCAATATCGGTCACTGTGCCGAAGCCACCCAGGATTGGCGCCGCGAATACGCCGGTGAGAATCGCCCCGACAATCCCGCCTACACCGTGTACACCGAAGGCATCCAGGGAGTCATCGTAGCCCAGCTTGCGCTTGAGGCTGGTGGCGCAGAAGAAGCAGATCACGCCAGACGCCAGGCCGATCACCAGGGCACCCATCGGGCCCACGGTACCGGCGGCCGGAGTAACAGCCACCAGGCCGGCAACCACACCCGAGGCGATACCCAGGGCGCTTGGCTTGCCATGGGTGATCCACTCGGCAAACATCCAGCCCAGTGCTGCTGCAGCGGTAGCAATCTGGGTTACCAGCATCGCCATACCAGCCGTGCCGTTGGCCGCTGCAGCGGAGCCGGCGTTGAAGCCGAACCAGCCGATCCACAGCATTGCCGCACCGATCAGGGTGTAGCCCAGGTTATGCGGGGCCATCGGCGTAGTCGGGTAGCCTTTACGCTTGCCGAGCACGATGCACGCCACCAGGCCAGCCACACCAGCGTTGATGTGCACCACGGTTCCGCCAGCGAAGTCCAGCACGCCCCAGTCCCACATCAGGCCGCCGTTGCCGCTCCAGACCATGTGCGCGATCGGCGCATAGACCAGGGTGAACCAGATGGCCATGAACAGCAGCATGGCGGAGAACTTCATACGCTCGGCGAATGCACCGACGATCAGCGCCGGGGTGATGATCGCGAAGGTCATCTGGAAGGTGATGAATACCGCTTCCGGGAACAGCGCCGCCGGGCCAGTGATGCTGGACGGTGTGACACCCGCCAGGAACGCCTTGCCCATACCGCCGAAGAAGGAGTTGAAGTTGACGACGCCCTGCTCCATGCCAGTGGTGTCGAACGCAATGCTGTAGCCGTAGACGACCCACAGGATGCTGATCAGACCGGTAATGGCGAAGCACTGCATCATCACGGAAAGAATGTTTTTGGAGCGGACCATGCCGCCATAGAACAGCGCGAGGCCAGGGATGGTCATGAACAGCACCAGCGCGGTGGCTGTCAGCATCCAGGCGGTGTCGCCGGAATTGAGGACTGGAGCCGCCACTTCGTCTGCCGCCATGGCCAGGCTGGGCATTACGATCGACAACAGGGCTCCTAGCCCTGCGAATTTACGCAGAGTCATATTGTTTTCTCCTGGGGCGTTGGGGTTTGGCGGCTTAGATTGCGTCGGTATCGGTTTCGCCGGTACGGATGCGAATAGCCTGTTCCAGATTGACCACGAAGATCTTGCCGTCACCGATCTTGCCGGTGTTGGCCGCCTTGGTTATCGCCTCGATAACCCGATCAAGATCCTTGTCGTCAATGGCGACATCAATCTTCACCTTCGGCAGGAAATCGACTACGTATTCCGCGCCGCGATACAGCTCGGTATGACCCTTCTGCCGACCGAAGCCTTTGACCTCAGTGACGGTAATGCCCTGCACGCCGATCTCGGACAGTGACTCGCGTACATCGTCCAACTTGAACGGCTTGATGATGGCAGTGACTAGCTTCATGAAAACTCTCTCCCGAATTGGTGGACTTGCCCCAGGAAAACAAACCCGTCTCAAGTCTAAGCGCAGTGCCTGGCTTTGTAACGCATCGTCGCCTCGGCAATTGCCTTTGCGACGCCAGCTAACCGTTGGTGACGAAACAAGTACCCTGGTCCGTCAGCGCACTGCATTCGTCACAGCGACTGCATCAGTGCATGGGTCATGATCGTCTAAGCAGAAACCTTGCCAGCTCCATAAAAATCACTGAAATCAATCCGTTGCCCGCTTACGCACACCTATGGGCCTGTGCGGCAGCCTGGATACGCACAAAAACAGTGCATGCACATTCGGGCTAATGCGCGAAAAGCGTGCGCCGAGCACTTGGAAAAGACTGTAGCCGCTGCGTGATACACTGCCGGCCAACTGTTTTCCGGAATGTTTCCCATGCTCGCGCCCAAAGACCTCCTCGACGCCCTGAGCGGCCACGCCTCTCGCCTGTTCAGCGGTGAAACCCCGCTGCCTCGCAACGAAATCGAAAGCCAGTTCAAGGCGCTGCTGCAAAGCGGGTTCAGCAAACTGGACTTGGTGAGCCGCGAGGAATTCGACAGCCAAATGGTGGTCCTGGCCCGCACCCGTGCGCGGCTGGAGAGCCTGGAGGCGAAGGTGGCGGAGTTGGAAGCCAAGCTGACGCCACCCCCTGCTGAATAAACGCGGTCAGTGTGGGAGCTGGCTTGCCTGCGATAGCATCGCCTCAGTCTTTCTGATACACCGAGGCGTCTGCATCGCAGGCAAGCCAGCTCCCACATAAAGCGCTGCGAACGACTCCGGATACGTTCTGTAAAACCTCCCCCGCCTCGCTCTTCCCCACCTCGTCTACCCTTGAAAAACCCGCAGGAAGCGGCCTCTCTTTCAAGGAACGAGCATGTCCCTCGCCATCGTCCACAGCCGCGCCCAGATCGGCGTCGAAGCCCCCGCCGTCACGGTCGAAGTGCATATGGCCAATGGCTTGCCGTCGCTGACGCTGGTGGGCCTGCCCGAGACTGCGGTCAAGGAAAGCAAAGACCGCGTGCGCAGTGCCATTCTCAACAGTGCGCTGCAATACCCCGCACGCCGTATCACCCTCAACCTGGCGCCCGCCGACCTGCCCAAGGACGGCGGGCGTTTTGACCTGGCGATTGCCCTGGGGATTCTCGCGGCCAGTGTGCAGGTGCCAGCGCTGAAGCTGGATGAGGTGGAGTGTCTCGGGGAATTGGCGTTGTCCGGCGAGGTGCGAGCGGTGAAAGGCGTGTTGCCGGCCGCCCTGGCGGCACGCAAGGCCGGGCGCACGGTGATCGTGCCTCGGGCCAATGCCGAGGAAGCCTGCCTGGCGTCCGGGCTGACAGTGATTGCGGTGGATCATCTGCTGCAGGTGGTGGCGCACCTTAATGGGCAGGTGCCGATTGAGCCGTTCAAGTCAGACGGTTTGCTGTACCTGAACAAGCCCTACCCCGACCTGAGTGAAGTGCAAGGCCAACTGGCGGCCAAGCGGGCGCTGTTGATTGCCGCAGCTGGCGCCCACAACCTGCTGTTCAGCGGCCCGCCGGGCACCGGCAAAACCCTGCTCGCCAGCCGCCTGCCCGGTTTGCTGCCGCCGCTGAGTGAACAGGAAGCCCTGGAAGTGGCGGCGATCCAGTCGGTGGTCAGCCTCGCTCCGTTGAGCCACTGGCCCCACCGACCATTTCGCCAGCCGCACCACTCAGCGTCAGGACCGGCGCTGGTAGGTGGCGGCTCGAAACCGCAACCTGGGGAAATCACCCTGGCCCATCATGGAGTGCTGTTTCTCGATGAGTTGCCAGAGTTTGATCGCAAAGTGCTTGAGGTGCTGCGCGAGCCGCTGGAGAGCGGATAGACGTATCATGCACTTTTGAAAATCAGGACTAGGACACATGGAAACCCTGAAAATCGACCGATCTAAACCTCTGGCAATCGCCTACGTCCGTTGGTCTAGCACCGTGCAGGGTGGTGACGACAAAGACAGCTATGACCGACAGACAAGCCCGTTGGAGTTCTTCACATCGTCCACAGGTGTCCCCGTCGTTGAAACCATCATCGACCCCGGTCAGTCAGCGTTCACCGGGGAAAACTCGAAGAAAGGGAAACTCAAAGGCATTCTTGACCGTATTGAGTCCGGGGAAATCAGGAAGGGAGATTTTTTGGTCGTTGAAAGTATCGACCGGATTACCCGAATGCGTGTGCTTGATGGCGTCGCACTGATACAAGACGGGATCTTGAAAAAAGGTGTGAAGCTCTACACCACCACCGACAACAAAATTTATTCGTATGAAGACCCTGACAAAGACTTTGAAAATCTTTTGATGATCAGTCTGATCGCTAAACGTGCAAACGAAGAAAGCGAAATAAAGTCAAAGCGTCGGCGTTCTGCTTGGAGTAAAGCAAAGACTAAGGCAACGGATGGCGTGCCTTTCAATGCTCATAACCTCCCTTATGGTCTACGTCATAACCTCGAAACAAATAGCTTTGAAATCGTAGAAGAAGAAGCCCAAGAAATTAAGAAAATTTTTGAAGGCTTGAAATATGAAGGCGTGTCGAACACTCTTAAAAAGGTAAATCTAACTTCAAAACGTAAATGGTCACGTAAAACCGTCCATTTAATGCTTACTAGTCGCTATCCCATCGGCACTCTAATGTCACAAAAAAGAGACGGGAAAAAGAAGGTTTTTGAACGCTATATCGAAAACTACTATCCCGCGATCCTGTCACACAAGGAATTTCAAGACGCATTGCAAGCGATGAAGCTACGCGGAAAAGTAAAGGACTACGGACGAAATACCGAAGGCTACTTGAACATCTTCAAGCATTGCGTTAAATGTGCCGCATGTGGTCAAAGCCTTATGTTTGAAAAATCAATAAACCAAAAAGGTGTCAAATACGGCTATTTTCATTGCTACACACGAAAAGAAACATTGAGCCATTGCGATGTTCCACGTTTTCGGTTTGATTTTGCTTTCGGCACTCTACTGCAATTAGTCAGGCAATTAACTTGTGAAGATGACGATTTTGACGTTCACCCATGGGCGAATGAAATGCCAGCCGATTACGATAGCACCATGGACGGTGATGAAATTGATATCGAAAGCTTTGAAAATCAATTTTTGTCATTATTTAGCAAATCAACTGCAACAGAAGCGATTAAAACCGAGTTCTATGAAGCAGAAAATGAACTCGCTAAATCTAAATCGCTATATGAAAATATGACCGCCTCATTTTCACAGTATAAAGATGGTCGCATTCCTTCGTTCTTCATTCAACAGATGGCAGATGCAGAACTAGCATACGAGAATGCAAAGGCCAATATAGACGCGTTAAGTGCTCAAATAGACAACGCAGAAAGCAGTTTAGAAATCTATTCGTATCGCGATATTATCGAGCTATACAGCACTGATGAAGGCCGCTTGAAGCTTAATCACTTCTTTAAATCGAACGGCCTCAAATTTGTTTTTAACTATGAAGCCAAAACCCGCACAGTATTCATGGTCGTTCGGGATAAAAAAGATGCAGAGATTTATCGGGTAGGCAAAAAATTCACGCTTCACAATCCATTGAAAGAATTCGGCATTGATAATCTAAACGAACATATGAACGCCGTTGTAAAAATCTAACCATCAAACGTATTAAATTGAGGCTGTCTATTTATAGATGGCCTTTTTTATGTGATCTAAAAATCAAACGGTAAAAGAGTACATAAAAGGTCTGATCATCAAACGTTTTATGTCGGACGCTTTTAATATTTGTCGGACACTTTTTTGTCATACAGATATGTCGGACACTCTTGAAAACATTAAAATATATGATACAACTTTTATATGAAGTCTTTAAAGAACAGGCAAGCAATGGAAACGTCCGACATTTAACTTCGTTAAATTTGTCGGGCACAAAAAAACCTTCGGTCTTTTTTGTTCCGTTTCCTACTTGAAATTTACGCACTTCGTTTGAAATTTAGAAGCAAGAGCAAGCCCCTGTAATGCTTCGACATTACAGAAAAACAAAAAACCAACCATGAGGACTTATGAGTAAATATGACAAATTTAGAACCTGCATTAAATGCTGCCAACTTAAAGCAGTAAAAAATAGCCGTGCATATATAGAGGCTTGGCTATGCGAAGACTGTTATGCAGCCTTAGCAAAGAAAAAGAACAACGGACATTCGTCCAGCTACAAAAATAAACCATAAACATGAGGAAAATTATGACAAATAAAAAAGACCCGAAAGATTTCGATTTTGAAGATAGCAATGATTTTGACTTTGATGATGAAATATTAAGCAAGGATTTTAACAAAGAAGACGAGCTAGTTGATCCAAAGCATTTGAATGATGATTTTGATTTTGGTGATGAAGTCGTTAGGCCAGTAGGTGAAAACGTCATCAAGAGACAAAACACTATCACCGAGAAAGAAATCAAAGATCATGAAGAAGACGACTTCCCTGATTATGATTTCGGTATCACTTCAACAAAACCAACAATGATACGAAAAATTGATTGCACCTCCCTCAATGAAGCTGAAAAACATTTCGTTTGTTTGGCTCTAACCATTAGAGATCAGACAAAAAGAAAAAGCTTACTCAATGATCAGTTAATTAGAATTAGATTTGTAGAAGGTGAATTTGAGGCAAGAATGGACTTCATAGCTGATATTATTAAGGTAGTTGTAGAAAGCAAGAGACTAGAAGCAAACGGGAAAAAATACTTCTTCAACGCTTTAAAAAAATCAATGGTTAGTCTTCTTGTTGAATTGGTTGAAGAAGAGTTTGAAGACCTCGACCAATTGATCAATGAGGAAATCGAAAAAAATAGTTGAAACAAAACGAACAACAGGCCCCGGCCTTTGTTCACCAAATTAAATTTAGATCAGGAGAAACATGGCACAAGATAAAGTATCAATAAGAATTTCAAAAGAAGACATGGAAAAATTCAACACCCTCGCTTCTAGTCTTTCAATGACTAAAACAGCAGTAATCAAAAAAATCGTTAACGATGGCTTTGCTCAAACAGCCGAAATCACAAACCCTACACTTCTTGACAATTTCGAAAAAATTCAAGCAATGCTTGAAAGTATCGAAAAGCAATTAAAGCCGTTGGGCGATAACGTCAACCAAATCGCTAGAAAAATAAACTCTAACGAAAAATTTACCGATCAAGATAGAAAAATCCTTGCGAGCGATTTGAAAATCCTTGAACAAGCATCATCCCGTTTTGAAACTCTTTCTGATTTGATTTCTACAAGAACCAAAAAAACAGTAATCAAAAAGAGAGGTTCAAAATGATCAGAAAGGTTCTTAGTAAATTACCCGATAGTGCCGCCGTTAAAGACACCATGAGTTATGCATTAGATAAAGCTGAGCTTGTCGATGGCAGTGAAGCCAAATTTGATGGTACCAGTGTTAAAGACTATATCAAGCTGGGCGTTAAGAAATTCGATCAGGTCAATAATAAGTTTGAGCCTAAGACCGGTAGAAAACAAGAAGTCCAAGCTATTCACGAAGTAATCAGTTTTTCAGCAAAAGACATGATAACTAATGAACAGGCATTAGAAATTGCTATGTCGGTTTGGAAAGAAGCCCTTGATTTAGACAATAGAAAATACCGTGTAGCTGTTCACGACAAAGACGACAACGGAAAAACCCACGTCCATTTGATCTGGAATAAGCGAGATAACAAAGGTGAACCATACGAACAAAAGAACGACTACCAGCTATTTGAAAAGCTTTGTCATCAAGCCGAGTTGAAACACGGCCTTGAAGAAGTCAAAAACAGAAAATACCTAAAACCCAACATGCCTACAAATCCACAAGGCCCGAACGAATACAGGCTTGAAAACCGTGGGATAAAGTCCGAGAAGACCAAATTTAAAGAAGCAGTAACCTCAGCAACTGACAAAGCTATGACCGCTGGCGAGTTCCTTGAATTTCTTGATAATGACGGCTTCACGTTGATCACCAACGGGAACAATGCCTATTCCCTGGAGAAAGACGGCGTGACCTTCAAAGCCTCTGAGGTTGGAGCTTCTTACAAAGCTCTTAAAGCCCGTTTTGGCGACGATCCCCAGTTTGGTGACACGCTTGCACGTCTTGGAGTGAAAACGGCCCCTATACGTGAAATGGGCAGCATTGGCGGCGACTTTCATGATGAGCAATCAAGCATCACCGAAAAGAGGATCAAGAAATCTAACCGTGTCCTAGATACCCGGTTCGATACCCCTAACGGTCACGATTTCTTTTATAAAGGGACGAATAAGAAAGCTTTTGAATACAGCAACGGCAAAGCTACTTTCAACACTAACAGCCGAATGGCGATTAAAGCGGGCTTTCAAAAGCTCACTGAGAAAGGCAAACCCCAAACCCTGCACCTTGATGGCAATGACGATTTTAAGCGTAACGCATGGCTCGAATTTCACATGATGCAACTGGATCAAAAAGGTTACTCGCTCAAAGGTTTCACACCAACCGCAAACGATAAAGCAGAGCTTGAAAAATTGAAGCTTGAAAATCCGGCTTTTAAGAAGCCTACACAAGAAAACAATATCACAGGTTCATCAACAGACTTCACGTCAACAAATGATGCTGTTTCTAGTGTTAAAGGCAGTGCGAAAGAAGTCGCATCAACAACCATGGACGCGGCAGTCGGCCTGCTCGATGGCTTAGTAAAAGCTGCTGTTGATGTGTTAACTTCGAAAGACACCGTTGGCCTTCAAAGTGAAATGCTTTCAGAAATGCGAGTGCTTGCAGCCCAAGCAGAAAGTAAAAAACAAAATGCTGAAAGTGAGCATCATCAAAATAAAAGAAGCCGACTTCAAAAACCTAGCCCGCATTAAAAAAACGCCTTAATGGCGTTTTCTTTTATCTCAAAGTCCATAGCGTATCTGCGTAGACTTTGTCATTCCACAAAAGCGGTTGGCCGGTTCCATCATTAAGACCATAGACAACGCTCGACATAGTGTAGTTTTCAGCTTTTAAAGATTTAACGTAGTTTCCAACACTCGCTAGCTGACCAACGTTTGCAAAAGAACCAATGTTGTAAATATCAACATTACACACACCGCCAGAAACTCCCGCACCAACATCAATACTCACGCCCAATCCTTGGGCATAATCTTTGATGTATCTTGATGAAGCTTGGCACATGCTTTCATCAGTTTGTGGTTTGACGAAAACGATATTCGCGTCAATTGTTGTCATGTAAGTATAAGACGCATTAGCTGACATTGAAGCAAATAATGCAATTGTTAAGATTGAAAGCTTGATCATTGAGATACCCCGTTATTATTGTTTGTTTTGTTTTCTCTCCTTTGTGCTTCACCCTTCAAACCTAGCAATGCGTAAATACCAAGGCTCTGAATGGCGATCAATAAGAAAAATTGAATGTTGTAGAAATTTGCGGCTACTGCAAAATAAATCGAAGTAAAAATTGCGGCTACTGCTATACATAAAACTAAAATTACTATTTGCGATGTTTTCATTTCATTAAAAGATGTTGTTAATATTATTATATATAATAATATTAAAAAAATCAAATGCGAACAAAAAGCCCTCTTTTGGGCTTCTTTATTTCAAATCAATTTCAAGTAAAGCAACTCTAATTTTAACGCTCTAATACGGTGATAGTGGTCGAACATTGCGGCTTTTCTTTCATCGCTTGGGATCATCTGGTCATTCTTGTAAGCGTCGAATTCTTTTGTAATGAGTAAATTCTAATGCTGAAATGTTCAAGTATCGCTTGGCAATTTTCTTCGTTCATATTATCCACCTGTTGATTTATTTTGTTTGTCGAAATCAAAAGAACATACATTGTTTTTTTCGTCGTATGTTTCATATACATTAAATGACTGTTTTGCTTCACCCATAAACGCCGAGTTTTTGCATAGTTCCGGCTTTCCAATATTGAGATAACATTGGCCTTTATAGGACATCATTCCGAAATCTCGACCATACTTAATAGGGACGGTTATAACTCCATCGTTACTCATCATTTCAATTTCATGACTATCCGCAAGTGCCTGAACCGCAATCCTCGTTTCATCGCCCGACGAACAAACACAAATTTTGAATTGCTCGGCGGCCGCAAAAACTGAGTGCAACACCTGACCTTTCCGGTACGGTGCTGCCACTATGTCCTATCACGAACTCAGTATCCCCGAACGTGCGACCCTTCAACTCGGCCTTGCCCAAGGTTTCAGCCAGCGGCGAATTGCCCGGATGCTCGGCCGCTCCCCCTCGACCATCAGCCGGGAGCTGCGCCGCAACCGGGCCCCTGGCACCCGCTACCAGGCCTGTGCTGCCCAGCAGCAGATGCAGGTCCGCCGCCAGGTCTGCAGGCCTCAGTGCAAGCTGCTGCCGGGCAGTGAGCGCTTCGAGCTGGTCGTCCATATGCTGCGTGAGGGTTTGTCTCCCGAGCAGATTGCCGGCAAGCTGCGCAGCATGAACATACCCAGCCTCAGAGAGGCCTACGTCTGCCGCGAGACGATCTATAACGCGATCTACGCCCTGCCGGTCGGTGGCCTGCGCAAGGAGCTGATCATCTGCCTGCGCCAGGGCAAGACGAGTCGCAGGCCGCGCTCTGGCGGCGTCGATCGGCGCGGCCAGATCCCTGAAATGCTCAGCATCCACGTGCGCCCGCCGGAGGTCGAAGACCGGCTGATGCCAGGCCATTGGGAGGGCGACCTGATCAAGGGCAAGGCCAATGCCTCGGCGGTGGGCACCTTGGTGGAGCGTACCAGCGGCTACCTGATGCTGATCAAGATGGCCGACGCGACGGCGACCTCGGCGCTGGAGGGCTTCAGTGCGGCGCTCAATGGCATGCCGCTGGCGGTGCGCAAGAGCATGACCTACGACCAGGGCCGGGAGATGGCGCGGCACGCCGAGATCACCCAGCGGACCGGGGTGGCGATCTACTTCTGCGACCCGCACAGCCCCTGGCAACGCGGCAGCAATGAGAACATCAATGGACTGATCCGCCAGTACCTGCCCAAGGGCACGGACTTGTCGGTGCATAGTCAGGAAGCCCTGGACGCCATCGCTTTGCAACTGAATATGCGACCGCGCAAACGCTTCGACTTCAAATGCCCGATCGAGGTGATGGGCGAAGTGATGCAAGAAGCCGTGGTGATGCGGCATGATGCTCCCGCTTCAATTCAATAACCGTGTTGCACTCAGATCCTGCAACCGCCCTCATCTATCTTTTTAATAGCATCGTGAGATTTAAAGCCGTGCAACATTAGCGAAGCGTAATCCTTGTTTCTTTGCCCTCTGCATTTGCTATCGCTCCACCATGCAGGGTCATCAGCAAAAGCATTGACTGAGAATAAAAGCGTTAAAAGCAACATCGTATTTTTCATAATTTCCCCATGGTTTTTTAAAAGTTAATTCCTATGCTTTCGAGCGTGTTGATTGCCATTTGTGCAGTGTGCGGTATATCGACAATCAACGCCGATGCAAACATGGTTATGATGGGTTTACCGTAGCCGCTATCTTTTGATGAACCGTTAGCTACTTGCACCAATCCGTATGCACCCACTAGAAAATAAATCAGCCCTATGATTTGAAAAATCCCAATGATAATTTGTATTTTATCCATGAATATTTCAGCGGTGTTACCGCTTGAAAGCTTCTCTATACGGCTTTTTAATTCACCCGTGAGGCCAGATAATTCAGTGCTCATGCAGCTATCATTTATCCTGCCATCGTCAACAACTAAGCAAAACTTTTCAGCACTGAATAGAGTTGCACCAAAGACACTCAAAGAGTTGGAGCTATTCATCATGATGACCCCTACTAAAATCGCCATAATAGGAGCACTGAAAATTTTGGTTTTTTCGTTATTGTCTGACATGGCTTTGATCTTGTATCCACCCGAAACCAGCAGGATTAGACCGATTAAAAATGAGCCTATGTAGATCAATTTTTGTATAGCAGAGATTAATTCAGCCTGAGCCTTAACAGCGGCGTCATTGCCGAATGCGAACGCAACGGCAGGAAGGAAAAGCAGCGTTAAAAAAGTGATTAAATTTCTTACATTCATGGATCTCCTGATCGATGTTAAACACTAGGTTTTTGGTTGTTTTTTTGTTTAACGGTATTCAAATCTTTTTTCCCCATTTCGATGAAATAATCCAATATTTCCGTGTAATCAAGTTCACTTAATAACTCGCCCGTAATCGGGTGGAAAACCAAACCGCCCTTAATCTTATTTTCAATCAGTTCACTACTTTCAATAGATGCTTGTGCAAGCGATAACAATTGATATAAAGCTTTAATGTCTTTTACTTCGCTTAATTTTGCGGAGATAGCCGCTCTTATCACGTCGCTTTTTATCAAGTGTAAAAGTGCCTCAATTCTCATTATCAACGCTTCTACTATGAAGCCACGCGATTGCGGCTTTTGTTCTTCTTTTTTCATACCCATTCTTCGTCTCCATTGTCTGTTGATTTTGGTTGTTCCGTTTCTTCTGCAACCTTAGTCTTTTTGACCTTTATCGGTTTTTTGAAAGCATCTAAATTCTTAGCAGCAGCCGCCCTTTTCTTGGCTAATTCGGTATATAAAGTCTTATAGGTATAATCGACTTTGAAAGTCACCGTTTTACCGTTTTTCTTCGTTATAGTTTTACCCTTCACTGTAACCGTTTCTTTGACTTCTTCGTATTTTGTAATTATTCCCAATTCAAGCAATGCATCATTTGCTTTACGTATATTCATTGAAACAGTTTTGTCCAAGGTCGTTTCAGAAACGTTGAAACGCTTTCTTAAATCTTCAAGCGAGAAAAAATTTGTTTCGTTCTTTCGATTACACACATAGAGAATGTATAAAATTCTTTGGTATTCATTTTTTAGTAAGTCTAAAAAATCTAATGGTATGTCATAGAGATATTCAAGCTCGTTGAAGAACTCAATAAATTCTTTGCTCAATCTTATTTTTGTAGTCTTTTTGTTGACCTGTCTGTATTCAATAAACTTAAATCCAATTCTCTGATTTAACAGATCTTCTCTTTTAGTATAAGAAACGTCAATTGATGAAAGTTTTTCTTCAATCAAGTTTATGTAAACTTCTTTCATGAAGCTGTCGCGATGATTGGGCTTTATTTTTAATAGCTCGAAAATCTCTGTATTGTCGAATTCAAAGGTGTTAGATTTTTTTAGATATGCTTTCTTCATTAGAAACAAGAACACTTCAAAATCACGTATTACGGAAAGGTTGACTGACCTCAATCTAATCTTTCTAAGATCACCGAACTTTGCAACTTCGGTATATTTTTCAGTTGAAGCTGAATTTTTTGGAGTGAAAAACGGCAAAGCAAGAAAAAGCTTAGGCACCGAAATGTATCTTTCCAATGTTGCCACTTTCTTTTCTTTGGTTGTGATGATGTATTCCATGGTTTTAAAATCCTTAATTCATATATATATCAAACCATAATTTTTTCCTTTTTCAATAGATAACGGGAAAATATTTACACAAATGTCACACCGTATTTTAATGCTATTTGTTTTATCCTTTGTTTAATGAAAAAAACGGCACAATTGATTTTCGATCTTACAGTTAACTATAACCACAACCACCATTTTTGATGGGTTGATTACAGTTAACTATAACCGGCCATTTGCGATTTCTCTGATTTTTGCGGGCTTTTTCGATAGTTTCAGGAGGGTAAAAGATATTTACTTCGTAAATGTATATATAAAATATGAGGGCAGAACGTCAAAAGCTCATCTGGTGGATCTAAGATCTTAAAATCTTTCTGGTTAGAGCCTAGGCCCTTTATTTTGACTTTTTCAAGGAGTGATTTTAAAATCCATTTTTTGATCAATGGAATGGGCTAAAAGATTGATAATTGAAAAGCTAGTCGTAAATAAAGAGATCATTTTAGAAACCCTGCACAGCCAATGGTCAAGAGATCCAAGGGACGGTAAAGCCTTAGATTGCCTTCATTACGACGAGTATTGTATTGAAGTGCTGGATCTAAAAACCAAGATTGATCTTGGCTTGTTTAATGCTGAAACCGCATTGAAATCGGCTTTAAAAACCTACGCCCTTTATGTGATCCTCTACACACTAGGGCTTCGACAGTCTGAAATCGAAAGCCAAGAAAACCTTGATAACGTAAAAGAAACCATTTCAAAGATCGTCGATGATCATTGGCCTGAGTTCTACATTAAAATTGAAAAAGGCTTTTCCACTTTCCTGCATGAACTGCATAAGGTCGTTTAAAAATGTCAAAATTGCTTGATCTACTCGCACAACAACACGCAATTGCTGAGCAACAAAATGCCATTGCTGAACAAATCAAAACACTTCAATCAAATGAAGAAGAAGCAAAGGTCATGAAATTTGTCGAAGAGCTTGAAGCCCTTCGCAATAAATACGGCTATAAGGTGCCCGATTTTGTCGATGTGGTGCATTCCCTTCACGGCGTTAAAACAGCCGCTAAAACACCTAAAAGCGTGAGCGTGAAGACCACGAAGACGAAAGCCCCGAAGTTTAAAGTCATGATCAATGGTGTTGAAACGATCTTGCAAAGCAAAAAGGCTGGGGCCGTTGGTAAGACAATTGAAGCACTAGGCTTCACGACCTATGCTGATTATCTGGCCGACCTGATGAAGAAAAACAAAGTCGCTGACTTTGATGCACTGATCAAAAAGCTGGGCGGCGTTCCTGTCACTGCCTGACATTTTTTCGCGAGAAATTAAAGCCCCTTGATTGGGGCTTTTTTGTGCCTGTTGGGTTTAGGCCCTTTCTTTTGACAAATTATTTTTCAATAAAATTTCGGCAATTTTATTTTAGAAAATCTTGCAAATTATTCAGTTTTACCATTTTTGCGATGGTCGTTTTATGGCTTGCGTAAGCCATAAATTACGTGTCAATAGCAGATTGAAAATATATTTAAGGTTGAACATTATTAAAAAAATAGGGTTAGACAATAAGCCCTATACACTAAATTGTTTAGGCCCTTTCTGTTGACTTCTTCTTTTTTTCGTGCTTTCATTTAAGTAACAACACACAAAAGGAGATTTATGAAAAAATATCAAAAAGAAATTTAATCTAGTCGATTTAGCAGAAGAAGCGTTTCACTCATGTGCCGTATTCAGCGTCGATACAACTTTCAAAAAACAGAGAAATAAACCCTACAAGATTTTTATTAGTTAGCAAGTCAGCGTCATCAATTGGCGTTGCCAATTATGTGCTTCATGACTATTTCAAGTCAGAAGAATACGAAGACGCCACACAGAAAAAAATTCACCTATTCGATTTAGATCAGTTCGACTATGATTATTCAGTAATCAAGATAAGCAAGACTAAAAAATACAAAGCGATTTCGAAAATTTCAACTTGTGAAAATTATGCGAGGTTGATTTATGCCGATGAATTAGTGGCGGTCAATAAGGTAAAAATTGATCCAATTCACAGAGAGGCGTTCCACGAAGCTATGACGCCGCGAGATTTTTTCTTTTTCAAAGAATTGAAATATGAATACAGAATTACGATCAGGCTCGTAAAAAATCGCAAGGTAGTGAAAACGTTAAAATGTAATTTGGGCCATTTAACGTTAATACAAACGTTGAAGCCATTCGACTATCAAGAGACAGAAAGCGAAGAGATAAAAGCCACAAGACCATCATTATTAAACCCGGTTTACACAATTGATGACGTTGATGTAATGGTGACGTTTAACGACACGAACAAACACTATAAAAGCCTAGTCGATATGATGAGAATATAAACCAGCCCGAAAGGGCTTTTTTAATGTCAATAATCCGTTAATCATACCGCCACCCTATGGGTGGGCAGTATTCTTATATTGTCAATTTTCCGTTTTCGTCCATATATGGTTTGTTGTGCTTAGGCCCTTTTTCTGGACTTTAAAAGCTTGTGATTTTAAAGCGAAGCGATCACCAGATTATGATGCGGTAGCATCATCGCTGTTAGGCTTTCCAAAACAAAACCTATGGCATTCATTTTTCGCTATTTGGTTTGCCTGCGTGATTTCTTCGTCAGTCATAATCCAAGGCTTCTTATTTTTCTTACGCTTGCCACA
The DNA here is from genome assembly GCF_016925675.1 of Pseudomonas hygromyciniae. Lineage (NCBI taxonomy): Bacteria > Pseudomonadati > Pseudomonadota > Gammaproteobacteria > Pseudomonadales > Pseudomonadaceae > Pseudomonas > Pseudomonas hygromyciniae. Next base: position 5,858,886 of record NZ_CP070506.1, read on the forward strand.
TAGCAAAATATGAGGCGATAAAGGAAACATTAAAGACCTTTGGTAGTTATCTGCCGAAATCAATCCGCCATGTTCTGCAATTCCAACTGACCAAAATATGCCTTCATAGTCTTTACGGTATCGATCAAGCCCTTCTTGAATCCTGAGAGTTGCCGCAAACATGCCATCAATGGTGCCATCCCCATTGACGTAGATTTTCCCATGCCTATTGGCCCAGTCTTTGACTTCTTCCAACGTACCGAAATCAAAACCTTCATAAATTTTGGTCACTGGCTCAGGCGTCACCGCATACATGTGCCGCAAACGCCAAAATATATGATATGTCGATATGTCTTGGTGTGCGGACACTCCACGAGTATTTAGGATGTGACGTATTTGCCCCAATCCTTTTTTCTCGATGGTGGCTCCATAACGTGTTTCTGTTTCATCCGACCATGCAATATGCCCATAAAATGCTTTGTCTTCGTAGGTCAGGCTTCCAGTGCTTCCGTCTTTGTAAAAAATACTTAGATCTTCACCTAACGAGAAATTTTTCAGAATTGCTCGCATATGGTAGTGCTGACGTTTTGTTAGCTCCCTAATATCCGCCATTTTATTCTTCCTCACTAGCGGCAACTCTTGTGATAAGCATTTGATGCATAAAATTAAACGGGGTTACTTTGTCCATCGAATATTTTTGTTTGATATGTTCTATGAGTTCGTACTCATCATTTCTATCAACATTGGTTCGTACAGAATACGCCTTGCCTGCGGCTTCTTTGGCAGTCGGATCGACTACGCCAGTAGTGAACGCTTTCACAAACCTGCAATTTTTCACCGCATCATATCGTGGAGACAGATCGTTAATACAGAATTGCAGATTATTTTCTCCTACAAATATTGCTCCATCAATTATGGATTGATGCTTGTAAAAATCACTATTTTGAAAATAGTAACAATCTTTCAACGGCTCATTAGCAATCCCATAAGTTATCAATTTCACTGATCCATATGCCGATGCTTCAAACTGGCTCAAATGATAAGAGGTAGCAGGCCCGCTTGCATGCAGAATAAGAAAGCAAAAATCAGCTTCAACGGTTTCTTTCTTTGAGTGAAACTGCTTGGCGGCTTTGTCAAACAATTTGGAAATTCTATTATTTCGGTGTAGTGGCGTGGTTTTTGAATAAATTTCGCCGGTCTTTAAAACCGTGTCTCTTTCATCAAGAACTTCTTGGCTTTCATTTTTTGTCTTCAATTCCAACAGAATTTTATATTGACCATCCGATGTGAGGAAATCAGGGCTTTTTGCGTCGCTTTCTCCAATTTTTTCAAGGTCAAATCCGAAGTGATGGAACACCCTTTTTATGAAAATTTCTTCCTTTGATTCCTTAATCATGGTGCTCTATCCCGCGTGGTATTGGGCAAGAATATAGCAGCAGATTGACCGTTTCCGTCACGCCTGAAAAGCCGACGCACACACCGCGTTATCCGGCGATTTTTCATACCGGTACAAGTCCCGGCACTCAAAACCACCTCGATCAGAAAAACATGCCGTTTTCCGGGCGTTTAACAACCGGTAAACACGCTTCAATAATGTGTGAGAAAAGACTACCCCTTTGAGTCCGGACATATCGTGATTTCCCGCGCCCGCGACCGGGTGAGTTTCCCGGCGCGGTTTCAACTGGTAGCGGCGATGAACCCCTGCCCCTGCGGCTATATGGGCGAGCCCAGCGGGCGCTGTCGCTGCACGCCGGAGCAGATCCAGCGCTACCGCAACAAACTGTCCGGGCCGCTGCTGGACCGCATCGACCTGCACTTGACCGTCGCCCGGGAAACTACCGCCCTGAATCCTGATAAACAGGCCGGCGATGACACCGCCAGCGCTTCCCGACGTGTCGCCCAAGCGCGTGACTATCAGCAACGGCGCCAAGGTTGTGCCAATGCGTTTCTCGACCTGCCAGGGTTGCGTGAGCACTGCCAGCTGGAGAAAGTCGATGAAGGCTGGCTGGAGAGCGCCTGCGAACGCCTGACGCTATCGCTGCGGGCTGCGCATCGGTTGCTCAAGGTGGCACGGACCTTGGCGGATCTGGAGCAAGCAGATGCCATCGCTCGTCACCATCTGGCGGAGGCCCTGCAATATCGCCCGGCTGCGATGACTTGAGCCGAGCTCAGATCCCCTGTAGGAGCGGGCTTGCCCGCGATTGCGCCGGGTCATCCGACATATGCGGCGACTGATACACCGCCATCGCGGGCAAGCCCGCTCCCACAATTGATCGAGGGTGTTTCAACGAAACCGATCCACCTCATGCCGCAACCCCGCCGCCAACGTCTCCAGCTCCCTGGCGGTAATCGCCAGGTTCGAGACCACTTCACGCTGTTCACTATTGGCCAGTGCAATGCTCTGCAGGTTGCTGCTGAGCAAGGTCGCCGTGCTGCTTTGCTCCTGGGTGGCGGTGGTGATTGCGGCAAATTGCTGCCCCGCCGAGCGGCTTTGCTCGTCAATGCGCGCCAGGGCCGAGGCAACGTCGGCATTGCGCGACAAGCCTTCCTGCATCAGCACATTGCCCTGCTCCATGGTGCTGATGGCATTGCCGGTTTCTTGCTGGATGCTCTGGATCATCCCGGAGATCTCATCGGTGGCCTGGCGGGTGCGTGAGGCCAGGTTGCGCACCTCATCGGCAACCACGGCAAACCCACGCCCCTGCTCCCCAGCCCGTGCCGCTTCGATGGCCGCGTTGAGGGCCAACAGGTTGGTCTGGTCGGCAATCGAGGTGATCACGCCGACGATGCCACCGATTTCCTGGGAACGCTGGCCTAGGGTGTTGATCACCGTGGCCGTGCTGTTGAGCGCCGTGGCGATATGTTCCAGGGACGCGGACGCCTCCTGCATCGAGTTGCGGCCAATGCGGGTCTGCTGGGCATTTTCCTGGGCCAGGCGTTCGGTATTGCCCATGTTGTCGGCAATGTTCAACGAGGTGGCACTGAACTCTTCCACCGCGCCAGCCATGCTGGTGATCTCGCCGGACTGCTGCTCCATGCCTTCATAGGCCCCACCCGACAAGCCCGACAGCGCCTGGGCGCGGCTGTTGACCTCCTCGGCCGCCTCGCGGATATGCGAGACCATGGTCGACAGGGCCTCGCCCATCTGGTTGAAGCTGCGCGCCAATTGACCGATTTCGTCCTGGCTGGAGACATTCAGCCGCGCACTCAAATCACCGGCGCCCAGGGCTTGCGCCTGGCGCACCAGGTCGCCCAAAGGCTGCAATTTACTGCGCAGCAACCAGACCGCCGCCCCCACGGCCAGCAGCATCGCCAGCACACTGCCAATCACCAGGCGGATACCCACGGCCCAGGTCACAGCACGGATCTCAGCCTTGGGCATGCTCGCCACCACCGACCACGGGCCGCCGTCAAACGGCACGGCAACGCTGTAGAAGTCTTCGCCCCGGTCGCTCCAGAACCGCCCCTGGCCGGGCTTTTGCGCCAACTCCAGGATCACCGGAACCGCCTGCTCCAACGCTTGCACGCCGGCAGGCGGCACCAGCCAGTGCTTTTGCTCGTCCAGTAGCGCCAGCGAGCCCGTCTGGCCAATGCGAAAACGCTTGAGGTTGGCGAACTGGGCGTTCTGCGCATCGGTGTAGTCAAAACCGATAAACAACACCGCAATCACCTTGCCGCTGGCGTCGCTCACTGGGCTGTATTGGGTCATGTAGGAGCGCTCGAACAGCACCGCGCGACCAATGTAGCTCTGCCCGGCGAGCAGGCGCTGGTAGGCTGGGCTCTGGCGATCCAGCACAGTGCCGATGGCGCGGTTGCCGTCCTGCTTGGTCAGGGAGGTACTGATGCGGATAAAGTCTTCGCCGCTGCGCACAAACACCGTGGCCACGCCGCCGGACATCTGTTTGAACTCATCGACCTCGTCGAAGTTGTTGTTCAGCACCGCATCGCCCAGGTAGAGACTCGGGGTCGGTACCCCGGCCACATTCACCGTCTGCTCGGCATGCACACTCAGCCCGGCGCCAAAGCGCTTTTCAAACAACCCGCTCAAACGCTGGGTGCTCTCGCGCAAGGTGCTGTGGAAGGTATTGAGTTGGTCGGCGAGCAAACGCGCTTCGCTGGCCAGGTGTTCTTCACGGGTCTGCAGGTTGGCCGAATCAAGGGAGCGTAGGGCAAACACGGTGCTGCCGCTGATCACGACAGCCAATATGACCGCCAAGGCGATGCCCAGCTGCGAAGCTATGCGGGCGCGGGGTTGAGACATGACTGCTCCTGGCCGCGGCCCGGATCTTCCTGATCTCATAGCGCTAATCGGCGAATTTCTTGAATTGGGGGCACGCTGAGCCGCAACTAATGGCAGCTGCGACACACCTACTTCGGCGGCCGGGGTCAATACTTGAGCAAATCACAGGGGTATCACTCCAACGCATTGTTGGCGGGCGCTGCATCGATTCAGTCGAGCTGTTCCACTGCCGGCAGTGCCATGGCCCGCACTTCACTTTGCAGGAAGTCCGACAGCCTGCGCAGGCGCTCACCGCCGGGGCGGGTCTTGGGCCAGACCAGGTAGTAGCTTTCGCCGCTGGCCACCGCAGTAGGCCAAGGCAGACTCAAACGGCCTTGGGCCACATCCTCGGCGACCATCAACAGGTCGCCCATGGACACGCCGTAGCCCCGGGCGGCAGCAATCATGCCCAGCTCCAGCGTATCGAACACCTGCCCGCCCTTGATGGCGACGCGGGAGGCCAACCCCGTTCGCTGCAACCAGCGCCGCCAATCACGCCGGTCCGGCGTCGGGTGCAGCAGTTCCGCGCCGGCCAGGCGTTCCACATCCCAGGGGCCATCGTTGAGCAAGTTCGGAGCGCCAACCGGGATCAGCAATTCAGGAAACAGGTAACTGGCTTCCCAGTCCGCAGGAAAGTGCCCATCGCTCAGCAGTACCGCGCAGTCGAACGGTTCCTGGTTGAAGTCCACTTCATCGATGCTCATCCACGCGCTGGTCAACTGCACCTCATTGCCCGGCTGCAGATGCCGGAACCGACTCAGCCGCGCCAGTAACCAGCGCATGGTCAGGGTCGACGGGGCCTTCATGCGCAAGATGTCGTCCTCGGCATTCAAGGTATGACAAGCACGCTCCAGGGCGGCAAACCCCTCGCGCACGCCGGGCAACAGCAGACGCGCCGACTCGGTGAGCTGCAAGGTGCGCCCGCTGCGCTGGAACAGGCGGCAGGCGAAGTGCTCCTCCAGGGTGCGGATATGTCGGCTGACCGCACTTTGGGTGATGGACAGCTCTTCGGCGGCACGGGTGAACGAGTTGTGCCGGGACGCTGCTTCAAACGCGCGCAGGGCATACAGCGGAGGAAGGCGACGAGACATGAGGAAAACTCCGACGGCTTGATCCGCAAACCCTACCAGAATCGTCCTGGCATGAGTTTTAATCATGTGACTGATCGCATTTATCCCTTTGTGCAAAGCGCTGCGAGCGCCGAGAATCAACCCCTCTACCCTTTGTGCAAATATTGAGCGTGATGATCATGCAGCATCCGGCGCGTACCGAACTCTGGGCCATTCTGCGGCTGTCAGGGCCGTTGATTGCCTCCCAGTTGGCGCACATGCTGATGGTGCTCACCGACACCCTGATGATGGCCCGCCTGAGCCCCGAAGCCTTGGCCGGCGGCGGGCTGGGGGCGGCGAGCTACTCGTTTGTGTCGATCTTTTGCATCGGCGTGATAGCCGCCGTGGGCACCCTGGTCGCTATCCGCCAGGGCGCCGGTGATATCGAAGGCGCGACCCGCCTGACCCAGGCCGGGCTCTGGCTGGCCTGGCTGATGGCCCTGGTGGCGGGCCTGCTGCTGTGGAACCTCAAGCCGGTGCTGCTGATGTTCGGCCAGACCGAAACCAACGTGCAGTCGGCCGGCCAGTTCCTGATGATCCTGCCGTTCGCCCTGCCCGGTTACCTGACGTTCATGGCCCTGCGCGGCTTCACCAGCGCCATCGGCAAAGCCACGCCGGTGATGGTGATCAGCCTGTGCGGCACGGTGATCAACTACCTGCTCAACCATGCGTTGATCGAAGGCATGTTCGGCCTGCCCAAGCTGGGCCTGATGGGCATTGGCCTGGTCACCGCGATTGTCGCCAACTGCATGGCCCTGGCGCTGTTGTGGTACATCAAATACAACCGCGCCTACGCGGCGTATCCGCTGGGCAAGGGCCTGTTGCGGCCCAACCTGCACTACCTGCGCGAGCTGTGGCGCCTGGGCCTGCCGATTGGCGGCACCTACGCGGTGGAAGTCGGCTTGTTCGCCTTTGCGGCGCTGTGCATGGGCACCATGGGCAGTACGCAATTGGCGGCCCATCAGATTGCCCTGCAAATCGTCTCGGTGGCGTTCATGGTGCCGGCGGGCATGTCTTACGCGGTCACCATGCGCATCGGCTTGCACTACGGCGGCGGGCATTTGCTTGGCGCGCGGTTGGCCGGGCGGGTCGGGATCGCCTTCGGCGCAACGGTGATGCTGGGGTTTGCCATGGTGTTCTGGTTGTTTTCAGACCCGCTGATCGGCCTGTTCCTCGACCATGACGACCCGGCCTTCGCCCAGGTGATCAGCCTGGCGGTCAGCCTGTTGGCGGTGGCGGCGTGGTTCGAGTTGTTCGACGGCGTGCAAACCATCGCCATGGGCTGTATTCGCGGGCTCAAGGATGCCAAGACCACCTTCCTTGTCGGCCTAGGTTGCTACTGGTTGATTGGCGCGCCGGCGGCCTGGTTGATGGCGTTTACCCTGGACTGGGGCCCGACGGGCGTGTGGTGGGGCTTGGCACTGGGCCTGGCCTGTGCGGCGATTACCCTGACGTGGGCGTTTGAAAGAAAGATGAAGCGGATGATTGCCCAGGAACCGCAAATCGACACGGCCCCACAGCCGAACTGAAGCATGTACTCGGTCAATGTGGGAGCTGGCTTGCCTGCGATAGCGCTGTGTCAGTTGGCGGTGAGGCTGGCTGACCCACCGCTATCGCAGGCAAGCCAGCTCCCACATTTTTGATTGGGCTTACAAAGTCAGATCACTTCACCCAACAGCGCCTGCTGGCTGCTGCCAAATGTCAGGTACTCCACCAGTTCCGCCAGCGGCAGCGGCTTGCTGATCAGGTAACCCTGGGCCTGGTCGCAGCCAAACAGACGCAACAACGCCAGTTGCTCGGGCGTCTCCACACCTTCGGCCACCACTTCCAGGTTGAGGTTATGGGCCAGGTTGATCATGGCGTGCACCAGCTTGCGGTTTTCCTCGCGCTCTTCCATGCCGCCGACAAAGCTCTTGTCGATCTTGAGCAGGGCAATCGGCAAGCTGTTGAGGTGGACGAAGGACGAAAACCCGGTACCAAAGTCATCCAGGGAAAAGCGCACACCCAGGCGACCCAAGGCGTCCATGGTCTGCTTGACCAGGTCGCTGCGGCGCATCACGGCGGTTTCCGTCAGTTCGAATTCCAGCCACTGCGCCTCCACCCCACGCTCGGCAATCAGCCGGCTCAGGGTCGACAGCAATTGGGTGTCCTGGAACTGGCGAAACGACAGGTTGACCGCCATGTGCAGCGGCGGCAGGCCACGTTCGCGCAGGTCCTGCATGTCGCGCAGGGCACGGGAAATCACCCAGTAGCCCAACGGCACGATCAGGCCGCTCTGCTCGGCCAAGGGCACGAACTCGCTTGGCGGCAACAGGCCGCGCTCGCCATGGCGCCAGCGCACCAGAGCTTCGAGGCCGACGATATGCCCATCGTCCAGGTCCAACCGCGGCTGGTAATGCAGCTCCAGTTCATCACGGCGCAGCGCCCGGCGCAGTTCGCTTTCCAGGTCGGCGAGGCTGCGGGCGTTACGGTTGATGCGTTCATTGAAGATATGAAAGGTGCAGCCCTGGGTGCTCTTGGCCTGTTGCATGGCGATATGCGCGTGCCACATCAACGGGTCAGCACCGGCCTTGGCGCGGGCATGGGCCACACCGAGGCTGCAGCCGATCAGCAGGCTCTCGCCATCGACCCAATAGGGCTCGGCCATGGCCTCGATGATGCGCTCAGCCATCCACTCGGCGCGTTGCGGCGCACGGCGGGTGTCGATCAGCAAGGCGAATTCGTCACTGCCCAGGCGCGCCAATTGGTCGCCGACTTCGAGTTGGCTCTTGAGCCGCGAGACCACTTGCAAGATCAACCGGTCGCCCGCCTGGTGGCCGAGGGCATCGTTAGCATGACGGAAGTTGTCCAGGTCCAGGTGACCGAGTGCCAGGCCACGCCCGTCGTTTTCCGCCAGGCGCGCGGCCAGCAGGGTCTGGAAGCCCTGGCGGTTGGCGATGCCGGTCAGCGGGTCCTGTTCGGCCAGGCGTTGCAGGGTGTTTTCCAGCAAGCCCCGCTCGCGCACGTGGCGCAGGCAGCGGCGCACCGTGTCCACATCAAACCCACCGTGAATCAACCAGTCACTGGCGCCCAGCGGTGCAACCAGCGGTTCCTGCTCCAGTAGCAATACGGTGGGCAGGCTGCAACGGCCAGGGCCGGGTTGCAGGCTCGGGGTAGTGAGCAATACGGCCGAGCGATCATCGTCGAACAGGCTGCTCACCGACTCCCAGCTTGGTGCACTGATCAGCACGGCACCATCACCCATCGGCACCAGGCACTCGCGCAACAATGCTGCCCACGTAGGCGTATCGGCCAATAGCAGCAAACGCAAGGGTTCGACAGGCGTAGACAAGCTAGCTCCCTAGACTGTGCAAGATTTCGTTGGCGGCGGGCATTATGACGTGCAGCCTGATAATGACCAATGATATTGGTTATCAAATACGCGCAGTGCGGCTCTAGATCGAACAATAGACCCAAAAACCCCGCACATCCTGCGGCAAAGTAACAAAAGCGGCAAATTTAGATCGAGTGGTACGTCACACTGTCGTTCAGAGGCAGCAGAATCTTGCCAGCCTGTTAAAATGCCCGCCCTTTTCGCTCAAAGACTCCCAAAACCCTGTATGTCCCGACTCAATCCCCGGCAGCAAGAAGCCGTGAACTACGTCGGCGGCCCTCTATTGGTGCTCGCCGGTGCTGGCTCCGGCAAGACCAGCGTGATCACCCGCAAGATCGCGCACTTGATCCAGAACTGTGGCATCCGTGCCCAGTACATCGTCGCCATGACCTTTACCAACAAGGCCGCGCGCGAGATGAAAGAGCGCGTCGGCACCCTGCTCAAGGGTGGCGAAGGCCGCGGCCTCACCGTGTGTACCTTCCACAACCTGGGGCTGAACATCATCCGCAAGGAGCATGCGCGGCTGGGCTACAAGCCGGGCTTCTCGATCTTTGACGAGACCGACGTCAAGGCCCTGATGACCGACATCATGCAGAAGGAATACGCGGGCGACGACGGCGTCGATGAGATCAAGAACATGATCGGCGCCTGGAAAAACGACCTGATCCTGCCCCCCGAAGCCCTGGAAAACGCACGCAACCCCAAGGAACAGACCGCCGCCATCGTCTACACCCACTACCAGCGCACGCTCAAGGCGTTCAATGCGGTGGACTTCGACGACCTGATCCTGCAGCCGGTCAAGCTGTTCCAGGAACACGCCGACATCCTCGAAAAGTGGCAGAACAAGGTGCGCTACCTGCTGGTGGACGAATACCAGGACACCAACGCCAGCCAGTATTTGCTGGTGAAGTTGCTGATCGGTACGCGCAACCAGTTCACCGTGGTCGGCGACGATGACCAGTCGATCTACGCTTGGCGCGGTGCGCGCCCGGAAAACCTGATGCTGCTCAAGGTCGACTACCCGTCGCTGAAAGTGGTGATGCTGGAGCAGAACTATCGCTCCACCAGCCGCATCCTGCGTTGCGCCAACGTGCTGATCTCCAACAACCCCCACGAGTTTGAAAAGCAGTTGTGGAGCGAGATGGGCCATGGCGATGAGATCCGCGTGATCCGCTGCCGCAACGAAGACGCCGAAGCCGAGCGCGTGGCCGTCGAGATCCTCAGCCTGCACCTGCGCACCGACCGGCCCTACAGCGATTTTGCGATCCTGTATCGCGGCAACTACCAGGCCAAGCTGATCGAGCTGAAGTTGCAGCACCACCAGGTGCCGTATCGCCTGTCTGGGGGCAACAGCTTTTTCGGACGCCAGGAAGTAAAGGATCTGATGGCCTACTTCCGGTTGATCGTGAACCCGGATGACGACAACGCGTTCCTGCGCGTGATCAACGTGCCGCGTCGGGAGATCGGCTCCACCACCCTGGAAAAACTCGGCAACTACGCCACCGAACGCAAGATCTCGATGTACGCCGCCACCGACGAAATCGGCCTGGGCGAACACCTGGATACGCGTTTCACCGATCGCCTGTCGCGCTTCAAGCGCTTTATGGACAAGGTGCGCGAGCAGTGTGCCGGCGAAGACCCGATCAGCGCCCTGCGCAGCATGGTCATGGACATCGACTATGAAAACTGGCTGCGCACCAACAGCTCCAGCGACAAGGCCGCGGATTACCGCATGGGCAACGTCTGGTTCCTGATCGAAGCGCTGAAGAACACCCTGGAAAAAGACGAAGACGGTGAAATGACCGTCGAGGACGCCATCGGCAAGCTGGTGCTGCGCGACATGCTCGAGCGCCAGCAGGAAGAAGAAGATGGCGCCGAAGGCGTGCAGATGATGACCTTGCATGCATCCAAGGGCCTGGAATTCCCCTACGTGTTCATCATGGGCATGGAAGAGGAAATCCTCCCACACCGCTCCAGTATCGAAGCCGACACCATTGAAGAAGAACGGCGCCTGGCCTACGTGGGCATTACCCGCGCGCGTCAGACCCTGGCCTTCACCTTTGCGGCCAAGCGCAAGCAGTACGGCGAGATCATCGACTGCGCCCCGAGCCGGTTCCTTGATGAGCTGCCACCGGACGATCTGGCCTGGGAAGGCAACGACGACACCCCAACTGAAGTCAAGGCGGTACGTGGTAACACCGCCCTGGCGGATATACGCGCGATGCTAAAGCGCTAGAATCGACTACTTTTTAATCTACTTTCGGCGCCCCTTGCGCCACCAGAGGAAGCTTTTGTGGAAGCACTGCACAAGAAAATTCGCGAAGAAGGCATCGTGCTTTCCGACCAGGTACTCAAGGTCGACGCCTTTCTGAACCATCAGATCGACCCGGCGCTGATGAAGCTGATCGGCGACGAATTCGCCGCACTGTTCAAGGATTCGGGGATCACCAAGATCGTCACCATCGAAGCCTCGGGCATCGCGCCGGCGATCATGACCGGCTTGAACCTGGGTGTGCCGGTGATTTTCGCCCGTAAGCAACAGTCCCTGACCCTGACGGAAAACCTGCTGTCGGCGACGGTGTATTCCTTCACCAAGAAAGTCGAAAGTACCGTGGCGATCTCCCCTCGGCACCTGACCAGCAGCGACCGCGTGCTGGTGATCGATGACTTCCTGGCCAACGGCAAGGCGTCCCAGGCGCTGATTTCGATCATCAAACAGGCCGGCGCCACCGTGGCGGGCCTGGGGATTGTGATCGAGAAGTCGTTCCAGGGCGGCCGTGCAGAACTGGACGCCCAGGGCTACCGGGTTGAGTCGCTGGCGCGGGTCAAGTCCCTGGCGGGTGGGGTTGTGACCTTCATCGACTGAAGGTGAACGAGCACAGTTAAAAATGTGGGAGCGGGCTTGCCTGCGATAGCGCAGTGTCAGGCGACAGAGATGTCGACTGGCAGGCCCTCATCGCAGCATAGGTATCTACACAACTTTACCGTAACGCCTAGATCCAGGTAGATAGCGCAGTTGTGGCGAGCGGGCTTGCCCCGCGCTGGGCTGCGTAGCAGCCCTAAACCCGGCCATCGCGGTTTATCTGAAGAAACGCGGCGGGCCTTTTGGGGCTGCTACGCAGCCCAGCGCGGGACAAGCCCGCTCGCCACGGGGGAGTTCGTCAGTTTCTGAGAGTTGTGTAGATACCTATGCTCATCGCAGGCAAGCCAGCTCCCACATTTGCCTTGTGTTACCTGTCAGTGTGCGGTGGCCTGTAGGCCAGCAAGCAATAGGCGCTGATACAGATCCTCTTTAAACCCCTCAGGCTTATCCAGGCGCATGCGCACTAGATGCTCGGGAAACGCCTCAGGCTCCGGTGCATCCAACGCCGCCTTGCCCAACTCCAGAATCTCGGTCAGCTTGAATTTGCTCTTGAGCCAGTTCAGCGCGCGCAACAAATCCCGCTCTTCATCGGTGAAGTCACTGCCCAGCGGATACTCCGGGAACAGCCTTGTATGCCGCGCCTGCACCGCCTGCAAACGCTCGGGGGTGTTGTCGGCAAAGCGCGGGTCGAGCTGGAAGTCCTTGGGCAACTTGCCGGCTTTTTGCGCCTGTTCGATCAAGTCGGCCTGGAACCGTGAGTCGGTGATATTGAGCAACGCCTCGATCACCTGGGCGTCGGTCTGGCCGCGCAGGTCAGCGATGCCGTATTCGGTGATCACGATATCGCGCAGGTGCCGGGGAATCGTGCAATGGCCGTATTCCCAGACAATATTGGAGCTGACCTCGCCGGCCGATTCACGCCAACTGCGCAGGATCAGGATCGAGCGCGCGCCCTCCAGCGCATGGCCCTGGGCAACAAAGTTGTATTGCCCACCCACCCCGCTGAGCACGCGGCCGTCTTCCAGTTGGTCGGCAACGCCTGCACCCAGCAACGTGACCATGATCGCACTGTTGATAAACCGCGCATCCACACGCTGCAAACGCTTGAGTTCTTCCTGCCCGTACAGCTCGTTGATATAGCTGATGCGAGTCATGTTGAATTCCAGGCGCTTGGCGTGGGTCATTTCCTGCAGGCGCTGGTAAAAACTGCGGGGGCCGAGGAAGAAACCACCGTGGATCGATATGCCATCGGGCTGTGCTGCATCGTCCAGCAGTCCCGCGTTGGCCTGCTCCTGCGTCGCCACATCCGGGTACACCTTGCGCCGCACAATCCCCGCATCGGCCAGTACCAGCAGGCCGTTGACGAACATTTCGCTGCAACCATAAAGGCCCCGGGCAAACGGCTCGACCCCGCCCTCACGGCTGATCAGCGGCGCCCATTGGTACACATCCAGGTCGGTGAGCAATTGCCGATAGCCCTCGTTATCGGCCTGACGCGCCAGCAACGCGGCGGTCAAGGCGTCGCCCATCGAACCGATGCCAATCTGTAAGGTGCCGCCATCGCGCACCAAGGTACTGGCGTGCAAACCGATGAAGTGGTCCTGCAAACCCACTGGCATGTTGGGCGTAGAGAACAGCGTGGTGCGGTCTTTTTCGTCGATCAGAAAGTCGAACTGATCCATGCCCAGTTCGGCATCACCGGGCATGTAGGGCAAATCTTCATGCACCTGGCCGACCACCAGGATGGTCTCGCCGGCCGCGCGGCGCTTGGCGATCATGGGCAACAGGTCGAGGGTGATATCCGGGTTGCAGCTCAGGCTCAGGCGATCCGGGTGCTCACTGCTACTGGCCACCAATTGCGCGACCAGGTTCAGGCCGGCGGCGTTGATATCGCGGGCGGCATGGCTGTAGTTGCTGCTGACGTAATCCTGCTGGGCCGAGGTGCTATGCAGCAGGCTGCCGGGCTGCATAAAGAACTGCTGCACGTGGATGTTGGCCGGCAGGCTGTCCTTGCGCAGGGCGTCGAGGAAATCCAGCTCGGGGTAATCACCGAACACCCGCTCGACAAACGGCTCCAGAAAGCGCTTCTGCAAACCATCACCCAACGGCGGGCGGCCCAGGCTCAACGCGGTGTAGATCGTCAGCGCCCGCTCGGGCAGCTTGGCGATGCGCCGGTACAAGGCGTTGGCAAACAGATTCGGCTTACCCAGGCCCAGCGGCATACCCATGTGGATATGCGCAGGCAGGCGCTCCAGGACGTCATCGACCGCTTGCTCGATTGAACACAACTGCACCATCCGACCCTCCTTACGTTCCGTGATTAGGGGTTGGACCGAGCTTGCCGGGTCTTTGCTGCAATGAACAGCCTTGAGCGCCAAATTGCGGGCACAAAAAAGCCGCTGGTCAGCGGCTTTTTGGCGAAGATCGGTTTATTTCAAACCAGACATCTTCTCGATTGCAGCCTTGAGGTCGTCATCCGAGCAATCGGAGCAGGTGCCTTTAGGCGGCATGGCGTTGATGCCGGTGATGGCCTTGGCCAGGATGCCGTCGAGGCCGCCCTGGTGGTCGGCGCGCTCTTTCCAGGCTGCGGTGTCACCGATTTTCGGTGCGCCCAACAGGCCAGTGCCGTGGCAAGCATTACAGTGTTTGGCGATGATCTCGTCCGGCGTTTTTGCGCCGCCGCCGCCCGCTGTCACAGCGACTTCCATGCCCTTGCATTCCTCACCTTGAATACAAACCTTCCCCACGGGTTCAAGGCGCTTGGCAATATCATCATTGGTCGCAGCTTGAGCGCTGGCAGCCCAAAGGGCCAGTACGGTTGCTGGTACAGCCAGCATTTTCATAATTAGGTTCACGCGTTCACCCTCATGGTGGCTATTCACGCCTGCGGCCACGGTTTCGCAGGCGGCGAAAGTATAACGGTTAGGCCGCCTCACTGAAACAACCCTATTATCCAAGGGGAGATTGAGCATGACGAAATACAACTACGGGCACCTCTGCAAGGTAGGCAGGGCGCCTCTTCTGTTAAAAGTTCGCGGGTGTGGCTGCGCTGATTAGTCGCGCCGGCACATCGAACGGATTGCGAAAACGGTGTGGCTTGGTGCTTTCAAAGTAGTAGCTATCGCCGGCTTCGAGCACAAAAGTTTCAACGCCTACCACCAGTTCCAGACGACCTTCCAGCAGGATCCCGGTTTCCTCGCCGTCATGGGTCAGCATTTCCTCACCCGTATCGGCGCCCGGTGGGTAGATTTCGTTGAGAAACGCAATCGCCCGGCTCGGATGTGCCCGGCCCACCAGCTTCATGGTCACCGCGCCATCGGAGATGTCGATCAGCTCATTGGCTTTATAGACTATCTGCGTCGGTTTTTCCTGGAGGATCTCCTCGGAAAAGAACTCGACCATGGACATGGGGATGCCGCCCAGCACCTTGCGCAAGGAGCTGATGGATGGGCTGACACTGTTTTTCTCGATCATCGAAATGGTGCTGTTGGTGACGCCCGCACGCTTGGCGAGTTCACGCTGGGAAAGACCTTTCAGTTTACGGATGGATTGCAGTCGTTCGCCGACGTCCAATGCAGGAGCCTCCTAGGATTCAGGCTTTGTTGTAATTGAGCGTTATCATGGCGACAGCGTTCAGTATTTACAACACTTTGGTCTGAATCCCGGTGGGCGTCATCTACAACTGGCGGCTAAGCGCCGGAATAGAGCCGTGGCACACGGCGCAGGTTGCAGAAAATCTGATAAGGGATGGTATCGGCGGCAGTCGCCACGTCGCTGGCGAGGATGTTTTTGCCCCACAACTCGACAGTAGAGCCCAGGCCGGCCTGGGGCACATCGGTCAGGTCGATACACAGCATGTCCATCGACACCCGCCCCAGCAATTGGCTGCGCTGGCCGGCGACCAACACCGGCGTACCGGTCGGCGCATGCCGTGGATAACCGTCGGCATAACCCATGGCAACCACACCGATACGCATCGGCTTGGGCGTTACAAACCGCGCGCCATAACCCACTGGCTCGCCCGCAGGCAGCTCGCGTACGCAGATGACTTTCGACTCCAGGGTCATCACCGGCTGCAAACGCGCGGCAACCGCCTGGTCTTCACCAAAGGGGGTCGCGCCATAAAGCATGATGCCCGGCCGTACCCAATCACTGGAAACGCTCGGCCAACCCATCACCGACGGCGAATTGCGCAGGCTGACCTGGGCCGCCAAGCCCTGGCGCGCCGCGTCGAATACCGCGACCTGTTCATCGCTGCTTGTGCAGTCCAGTTCATCGGCGCGGGCGAAGTGGCTCATCAACACGATCTTGGCCACCTTGCCGCTGGCCAGCAGGCGCTGATAGGCGTCGTGATAATCCTTGGGATGCAAGCCGACCCGGTGCATGCCCGAGTCCAGCTTCAACCACACCGTCAGCGGCTTGCTCAGGCGCGCCTGTTCAATCGCTTCCAGCTGCCACAACGAATGCACCACACACCAGAAGTCATGCTCGATGATCAGCGGCAGTTCGTCGGCCTCGAAGAACCCTTCGAGCAACAACACCGGCCCACCAATCCCGGCAGCACGTAACTCCAACGCCTCCTCGATACAGGCCACGGCAAAACCGTCGGCCTGGTCTTCCAGGGCCTGGGCCACGCGCACGGCTCCATGGCCGTAGGCGTCAGCCTTGACCACGGCGAGGGCCTTGGCCCCGGTCAGTTCGCGGGCCAATTGGTAGTTGTGGCGCAGGGCTTGTAGGTCGATCAGGGCACGGGCAGGACGCATGGCGGCAGGCTTCTAGGCGGCGATGGGAAGAAAAAACCGGTACCGGCCAATAACGCCGGCACCGGAAGAGGGATCGTTTAAGGAAGAGCGGCCACGACAGACAGCTCGACCAGGATTTCTGGCTCACACAGTTTCGACTCGACCGTAGCGCGGGCCGGGGCGACGCCTTTTGGCAGCCATTTGTCCCATACCGCGTTCATGCCGGCAAAGTCGGCGTCGATGTCTTTGAGGTAGATCGTCACCGACAGCAACCTGGTTTTGTCGGTACCGGCCAGATCCAGCAAACGCTCGATATTGGCCAGGGTCTCACGGGTCTGCTGTTCAATTCCGGCACTCATGTCGTCGCCGACTTGCCCTGCCAGATACACGGTACCGCTGTGGACAACGATCTGGCTCATGCGCTCATTGGTGAGCTGGCGCTGGATTGACATGTTTTGTGGACTCCTGAGGGTTGCCGTAACGGGAAATATCAAGGCCAGCGGCGCTGATCTGCGGGGTTTTCTTGGCCATCAGGTCCGCCAGCAAGCGACCGGAGCCGCAAGCCATGGTCCAGCCTAGGGTGCCGTGGCCGGTGTTCAAGAACAGATTCTTGAACGGGGTGGCGCCGACAATTGGCGTACCGTCCGGGGTGGTCGGGCGCAGGCCGGTCCAGAACGTGGCCTCGCTCAAATCACCGCCCTGAGGATAAAGGTCGTTGACGATCATCTCCAGGGTTTCGCGCCGGCGCGGGTTCAGCGACAGGTCAAAACCGGCGATTTCAGCCATGCCACCGACCCGGATGCGGTTGTCGAACCGGGTGATCGCAACCTTGTAGGTTTCGTCGAGAATGGTCGAAGTCGGGGCCATCGCCGGGTTGGTGATCGGCACAGTCAGGGAGTAACCCTTGAGCGGATACACCGGCGCCTTGATCCCCAGCGGCTTGAGCAACTGCGGCGAGTAGCTGCCCAGGGCCAGCACGTAGCGATCGGCGGTTTCCAGCTTGCCGTCGATCCACACACCGTTGATACGATCACCGGCGTGGTCCAGGCGCTGAATGTCCTGCTCGAAACGGAACTCCACACCCAACTGTTTGCACATATCGGCCAGGCGGGTGGTGAACATCTGGCAGTCGCCGGTCTGGTCATTGGGCAGGCGCAAGGCACCGGCCAGGATATCCGTGACGCTGGCCAGGGCCGGCTCGACGCGGGCGATGCCGGCGCGGTCGAGCAGCTCGAACGGTACGCCGGACTCTTTCAACACGGCGATATCCTTGGCCGCGCCATCGAGTTGCGCCTGGGTGCGGAACAATTGCGTAGTACCCAGGCTGCGACCTTCGTAGGCAATGCCGGTCTCGGCGCGCAGTTCATCGAGGCAGTCGCGGCTGTACTCGGACAAGCGCACCATGCGCTCCTTGTTCACCGCATAACGGTTGGCCGTGCAGTTACGCAGCATCTGCGCCATCCACAGGTATTGGTCGATATCGGCCGTGGCCTTGATCGCCAGCGGCGCATGACGCTGCAACAGCCACTTGATGGCCTTGAGCGGCACACCCGGCGCAGCCCATGGCGATGCATAGCCGGGCGAGACTTGGCCTGCGTTGGCGAAGCTGGTCTCCATTGCAACGGCCGGCTGACGGTCGACCACGACCACTTCAAAACCGGCACGCGCCAAATAGTAGGCACTGGCCACACCAATGACACCGCTACCCAAGACCAAAACGCGCATTTTTATATCCTCATCACGGCTTGACCGCTGACGTTTGTTGTTCAGCACAAAGATGTGGGCAGTATAAAAAGCAATGACCAGTGCATTTCACTATATAAGTGCCTATATTTGGCGACAATTCTCGGCAAAAACCCTTTTCACGGAGGAGCATCCCCTATGCGGACCAATACCCAGACCAAGCGGGAGCTGGACAAGATCGACCGCAACATCCTGCGCATCCTGCAGGCAGACGGGCGGATCTCATTTACCGAGCTAGGGGAGAAGGTAGGGTTGTCGACCACGCCCTGCACTGAACGGGTCCGGCGCCTGGAGCGCGAGGGGATCATCATGGGCTACAACGCCCGCCTCAATCCGCAGCACTTGAAGGGTAGCCTGCTGGTGTTTGTCGAGATCAGCCTCGACTACAAATCCGGCGATACCTTCGAAGAATTCCGACGTGCCGTGCTGAAACTGCCCCATGTGCTGGAGTGCCACCTGGTCTCGGGGGATTTCGACTATCTAGTGAAGGCGCGGATTTCCGAAATGGCTTCGTACCGCAAACTGCTGGGCGACATCCTGCTCAAGCTGCCCCATGTGCGCGAGTCCAAGAGCTATATCGTGATGGAAGAGGTGAAAGAGAGCCTGAACCTGCCGATCCCGGATTGATCCAGCTCCCACTTTTTGACCGAGTAGATCAGCTAAACAAGCACCTGCCGCGTCGTCGCCATGTACTCGTGGATCTGCTTCTCGACCCGAGGGTGAATCAGTTCCACCGGCCCACGGTTGTTGGGGCATGGCAGGCTGGGCGTGGTACCAAACAACCTACAGATCAATGGGCGCTCGTCGTACACCGTGCAACCGTTGGGCCCCAGGTGTACACAGTTCAGCTCATCCATGGCCGCTTCCTGCTCGGCCGCGGTCTTGCGCGGCAGGCGCGACATTTCCTCGGTGGATGTCGTCACCGGCCCACAGCAATCATGGCAACCCGGCACACACTCGAACGAGGGGATCTGCCGGCGCAGCGCGTTGACTTTCTGGCTGTTGCAACTCATCGAAACCCATACCGAACGGCGAATAGGCGTGGATTTTGCCCTAAAAGCCCCGAGTGAGACAGCTTCACCCGACCGCTGTATCCTGCGTCAAATTTTCCAAACACGGATGCTCCCCATGACCGCCAGCGCCCGGCACACCGCTTCCTACTACGCCGCCAGCAGCCTGCCGCAACCCGATTACCCGGCGCTGGCGGGTGAGGTCGTCGCCGATGTGTGCGTGGTGGGCGGCGGGTTTTCCGGGCTGAACACCGCGCTGGAGCTGGCTGAGCGGGGCTTTAGCGTCGTGCTGCTGGAGGCCCGCAAGATCGCCTGGGGCGCCAGCGGGCGCAATGGCGGGCAGCTCATTCGTGGCGTCGGCCACGGCCTTGATCAGTTTGCCAATGTGGTCGGCACCGAAGGCGTGCGGCAGATGAAATTGATGGGCCTGGAAGCCGTGGAAATCGTGCGCCAACGGGTCGAGCGCTTCCAGATTGATTGCGACCTGACCTGGGGTTACTGCGACCTGGCCAACAAGCCTCGCGACCTGCAGGGCCTGGCCGCCGATGCCGAAGAACTGCACAAACTTGGCTATGGTCATGAACTGCGCCTGCTGCAAGCCTCGGAGATGGGCAGCGTGATCGGTTCCGACCGTTACGTGGGCGGCATGATCGACATGGGCTCCGGCCACCTGCATCCGCTGAACCTGGCCCTCGGCGAAGCCGCCGCCGCGCAGCAACTGGGGGTCAGGCTATTCGAGCAGTCCGAAGCCGTGCGCATCGACTACGGCCCTGAAGTCAAAGTCCACACGGCCCACGGCAGCGTGCGCTCCAAGACCCTGGTGCTGGGCTGCAATGCCTACCTCAACGGCCTCAACCCCCACCTGAGCGGTAAGGTGCTGCCCGCCGGCAGCTATATCATCGCCACCGAACCCTTGAGCCCGGCCCAGGCAGCCGAGCTGCTGCCGCAAAACATGGCGGTGTGTGATCAGCGGGTCACGGTGGACTACTTCCGGTTATCCGCCGACCGGCGCCTGCTGTTTGGCGGTGCTTGCCACTATTCCGGACGCGACCCTCAAGACATCGCAGCCTATATGCGGCCCAAGATGCTCAAGGTCTTCCCGCAATTGGCCGAGACGAAGATCGACTACCAATGGGGCGGCATGATCGGCATCGGCGCCAACCGCCTGCCGCAGATTGGCCGGTTGGCCGACCAACCCAACGTGTACTTTGCCCAGGCCTATGCCGGCCATGGCCTGAACGCCACCCACCTGGCGGGCAAGCTGCTGGCCGAAGCCATCAGCGGCCAGCAGTGTGGGCGCTTCGATCTGTTTGCCCAGGTGCCCCACATCACCTTCCCTGGCGGCAAGCACTTGCGCTCACCGCTGCTGGCCCTGGGCATGCTCTGGCACCGCTTGAAAGAAGTGCTCTGACTCACCCGCGCCAGAACGGCTTCAAGCCTTCCTGGCGCGCCTGCTCGGTGCTCAGGCCAATATCGCGCAGTTGCTCCGGGGTCAGCTCCAGCAGGGCCTGGCGCGTGTGGCGACGGCGCCAGAACAGTTCCCAACGGCTCGGATTGCCAGGCGCCAGCCCGGTCAGCCCGCGCTCCTGCCCTGCTTCCAGTTCCTGACTGTGTAACGCCAGCCGCACATCGCTCAAGCCATTCATTGTCCTGCCCCTCATTTGCCTGTTGCCATGAGTGACTAGAATGGATGGCGCGGCAAAACCATTACAGATTCAACCAACTTTTATTAAATACATACAGATACTGCCAACCACGGGCTGAATCCTGTATTTTGCGCCCATCTGTACTGGTCTCTTGGGAGCGACCGCCATGACCCTCTACGTCAACCTCGCCGAACTGCTGGGCACCCGCAT
This sequence comes from Pseudomonas hygromyciniae, assembly GCF_016925675.1. Classification (NCBI taxonomy): domain Bacteria; kingdom Pseudomonadati; phylum Pseudomonadota; class Gammaproteobacteria; order Pseudomonadales; family Pseudomonadaceae; genus Pseudomonas; species Pseudomonas hygromyciniae. The sequence goes on from NZ_CP070506.1 coordinate 5,879,840, forward strand.
CGAACAGGGCTTCTATCGCCCCGGCGATCGCCTGCCCTCGGTGCGCGCCCTGAGCGTGGAACATGGGGTCAGCCTGAGCACCGTGCAACAGGCTTACCGGTTACTGGAAGATAACGGCCTGGCGACGCCCAAGCCAAAATCCGGCTACTTCGTGCCCGTTGGGCGCGAGCTGCCGGCGCTGCCCGCAGTAGGCCGGCCAGCTCAGCGCCCGGTGGAGATTTCCCAGTGGGACCAAGTGCTGGAGTTGGTCCGCGCGGTGCCGCGCAAAGACGTCATACAGATGGGCCGCGGCATGCCCGATGTAATGTCGCCGACCATCAAGCCCCTGCTGCGCAGCCTGGCCCGGGTCAGCCGACGCCAGGACCTGCCGGGTCTGTATTACGACAACATCTACGGCTGTATGGAGCTACGCGAGCAAATAGCCCGTCTGTCATTGGATTCCGGCTGCCAGCTCGACGCCCAGGACATCGTGATCACCACCGGCTGCCACGAAGCGTTGTCCTCCAGCATCCGTGCGATTTGCGAGCCCGGCGATATCGTCGCCGTCGACTCGCCGAGCTTCCACGGCGCCATGCAGACCCTCAAGGGCCTGGGCATGAAAGCCCTGGAAATCCCCACCGACCCGCTCACCGGCATCAGCCTAGAAGCCCTGGAACTGGCCCTGGAGCAATGGCCGATCAAGGTCATCCAACTGACGCCCAACTGCAACAACCCCCTGGGCTACATCATGCCCGAGGCGCGCAAGCGGGCGCTGCTGACCCTGGCCCAGCGCTTTGACGTGGCGATCATCGAAGACGATGTGTATGGCGAACTGGCCTACAGCTACCCGCGACCGCGCACCATCAAATCCTTCGACGAAGATGGCCGCGTCCTACTCTGCAGCTCGTTCTCCAAGACCCTGGCCCCCGGCCTGCGGATCGGCTGGGTAGCACCTGGACGTTATCTGGAGCGGGTGCTGCACATGAAATACATCAGCACCGGCTCCACTGCCACCCAACCACAGATCGCCATTGCCGAATTCCTCAAGAACGGGCACTTCGAACCGCATTTGCGGCGGATGCGTACCCAATACCAGCGTAATCGCGACCTGATGCTCGATTGGGTCAGCCGCTATTTCCCCGTCGGCACCCGCGCCAGCCGGCCCCAGGGCAGCTTTATGCTGTGGGTGGAACTGCCCGAGGGGTTCGACACGCTCAGGCTCAACCGTGCCCTGGTCGAGCAAGGGGTACAGATTGCCGTAGGCAGTATCTTTTCCGCCTCGGGCAAATACCGTAATTGCCTGCGGATGAACTACGCTGCCAAACCAACACCCCAGATTGAAGAGGCGGTGCGCAAGGTCGGGGCAACGGCGATCAAGATGCTCGCTGAAGCTGAACGGCAGCAGGACTGACCTTTTGCCAGCAATCACCGTCATATGCCTGTCACCGCCCTGATTCGGAACCTGTCTTCTTGATGAGCCAACGGCTGTTAGCGTTTTTTTTGCTGGGGTTCCTGGCCCTGGGCGGTTGCGCCACCCTGGACGTGCCCCGGGTGCCCAGCGAGGCACTGCCGGCGACGCAGTCCGCCTTTGGGCGCTCGATCCAGGCCCAGGCCACGCCCTATCAGGGCCGCTCCGGGTTTCGCCTGCTGCCCAACAGCAGCGAAGCGTTCATGGCCCGCGCCGAATTGATCCGCAATGCCCAGAGCAGCCTCGACTTGCAGTACTACATCGTCCATGACGGCATCAGCACGCGCATGCTGGTGGACGAACTGCTGACCGCGGCCGACCGTGGCGTGCGGGTGCGCATCCTCCTGGACGACACCACCAGCGACGGCCTGGACCAGATCATCGCCACACTGGCTGCACATCCGCAGATCCAGATCCGCTTGTTCAACCCCTTGCACCTGGGGCGCAGCACCGGCGTGACACGGGCCATGGGCCGGTTGTTCAACCTGTCGCTGCAACACCGGCGCATGCACAACAAGCTGTGGCTGGCCGACAACAGCGTGGCGATTGTTGGCGGGCGCAACCTGGGGGATGAGTATTTCGATGCCGAGCCCAACCTGAACTTCACCGATATCGACATGCTCAGTGTGGGGCCCGTGGCCGAGCAGTTGGGCCACAGCTTTGATCAGTACTGGAACAGTGCGCTGAGCAAGCCCATCGCCGACTTTATCTCCAGCGCCCCGTCCTCCCGCGACCTGGCCACGGCGCGCGGGCTTCTGGAGAAGTCCCTGGCCGAATCGCGCCAGCAAAACCATGCCCTGTATAACCGCCTGCGCACCTACCAGACCCAGCCGCGCATGGATATCTGGCGCCGGGAGCTGATCTGGGCCTGGAACCAGGCACTGTGGGATGCGCCGAGCAAGGTCCTGGCCAAGGCCGATCCGGACCCACAACTGCTGCTCACGACCCAACTGGGGCCAGAGCTGGAAGGCGTGCACAGTGAGCTGATGATGATTTCGGCCTACTTCGTGCCCGGCCAGCCGGGCCTGGTGTACCTCACCGGCCGCGCGGACGCAGGCGTCGACGTGCGCTTGCTGACCAACGCCCTGGAAGCCACCGACGTGCCGGCGGTGCATGGCGGTTATGCGCCCTATCGCAAGGCGCTGCTGGAGCACGGGGTGAAGTTGTACGAACTGCGTCGCCAACCGGGCGACGGTGGCGGCAGTGGCCCGCACCTGCTGGGCAGCCGCTCGCTGCATGGTTCGGACTCCAGCCTGCACAGCAAGGCGATGATTTTTGATCGGCAGAAGTCGTTTATCGGCTCGTTCAATTTCGACCCGCGTTCGGTGCTGTGGAACACCGAGGTCGGCGTGCTGGTGGACAGTCCCGAACTGGCCGAGCATGTGCGCAACCTGGCCCTGCAAGGGATGGCGCCAGCCTTGAGTTATGAGGCAAAACTTAAGGATGGCCAGGTGGTATGGGTAACGGAAGACAACGGCCAGATGCACACCCTGACCCGCGAGCCGGGCAGTTGGTGGCGCCGGTTCAATGCCTGGTTTGCTACCACCGTGGGCCTGGAGCGCATGCTCTAAGAACCACGAATATCCATTGTGGGAGCTGGCTTGCCTGCGATAGCGGTGGGTCAGTTGGCCCATTTGCTACTGATACACCGCTATCGCAGGCAAGCCAGCTCCCACAGTTTTGATCGCATTTCCAGGTCAGGCCGGATGCTCTGCGCCAAACGCGCCTTGGCGCAACAACAGAATCACCAACCCCAAGGCCCCCGCAGCCATCAACCACGGCAACGCGTGCCCGCTGATCCACTGGCTGCCAGCCCCCGCCACCAGCGGCCCGATCAGGCAACCAATCCCCCACAACTGGGCAATATGGGCATTGGCTCGCACCAGCGCATCGTCACGGTAGCGCTCGCCGATCAGAATCAACGACAAGGTGAACAAGCCCCCCGCACTGGCACCGAACAGGACCCAGATCGGCCAGATCAGCCAGGTATCCAGCAACGGCGCAATGGCCAGGCTCGACAGCAGCAACAGCACCGCACAGCCGAGAAACAGGGTGCGCCTGGGCAGGTAGTCGGCCAGCGCACCAATCGGCAATTGCAGCAGGGCATCGCCTACTACCACGGTGCTGACCATCGCCAACGCCACTTCGGCAGTGAAGCCCTGTTGCAGGCAATACACCGGCAACAGCGTCAGAATCATCGCCTCGAACGCGGCAAACAATGCCACCGCCCAGGCGATCGCCGGCAAGCCCCGGCAAAATCCCCATAAGTCGCCAAAGGTCACGCTGAAGGCCTCTGCCGTCGGCGCCCCGCTACGCCCCAGCAGCAGGAAGGGCGCAACGATCAACAGTCCGACGCCAACCCAGAAGCCATAGTCGTGATCGGTGCCCAGCACGCCGAGCAACAACGGTCCCGACAGCTGGCTCAAGGCGTAGGTACAGCCATACAGCGCCACCAGCCGGCCACGCCACTGCTCCACCACCAGTTGGTTGATCCAGCTTTCGCCGAGGATAAACACAATGGTCAGGATCACCCCAATCATCAACCGCAGCACCAGCCACACCGGATAGCTGGGCAATACCGCCAGCAACCCGATGGAAACCGCCCCGGCCCACAGGCACAGGCGCATCAGGTTTGCCGTACCCAGCCAGGAAGCCAGGCGGCTCGACACCTTGGCGCCCAACAACACACCGAACGCCGGCATCGCCGCCATGATGCCGATGGCAAAGTTGCCATAGCCCCAGCTTTCCAGGCGCAGAGACACCAGCGGCATGCTGACGCCCAGGGCAAGGCCGACGCTGAGTACTGAAGCCAGGACGGCAAAGTAAGTCGCCCAACGCATTGCCACGCTCCTGTGGATAACTCATTTGTGGACGGTAAAACGAACTGTAGGAGCGAGCTTGCTCGCGAAGAACTCAAGGACACCGCGTTCAACCAGACAGAACGCGTTATCGTTGACGTTTTTCGCGAGCAAGCTCGCTCCTACAAGGGATCAGCGTGGTTGCTTACAGCTTGATCCAGGTCGCCTTCAGTTCGGTGTACTTGTCGAACGCGTGCAGCGACTTGTCGCGACCGTTGCCCGACTGCTTGAACCCGCCAAACGGCGCCGTCATGTCGCCGCCATCGTACTGGTTGACCCACACGCTACCGGCACGCAACGCCTTGGCGGTCAGGTGCGCCTTGGAGATATCCGAGGTCCAGACCGCAGCGGCCAGGCCATAAGGCGTGTCGTTGGCAATGGCTACGGCTTCTTCAGCGCTGTCGAAGGTAATCACCGACAGGACCGGACCAAAGATCTCTTCCTGGGCAATCTTCATGGCGTTGGTCACACCGTCGAAAATCGTCGGCTCGACGTAAGTACCGCCGGTTTCCTGCAGGGTGCGCTTGCCGCCGGCGACCAATTTGGCGCCATCGGCGTGCCCGGCTTCGATATACGACAACACGGTGTTCATCTGCTGGGTGTCCACCAGCGCACCGACGTTGGTGGCCGGGTCCAGCGGGTTGCCCGGCTTCCAGCCCTTGAGGGCCTCGATCACCATCGGCAGGAATTTGTCCTTGATCGAACGCTCCACCAGCAGGCGCGAGCCGGCGGTGCAGACTTCGCCCTGGTTGAAGGCGATGGCGCCCGCGGCGGATTCGGCAGCGGCTTGCAGGTCCGGGGCATCGGCAAACACGATGTTCGGACTCTTGCCGCCGGCTTCCAGCCAGACGCGCTTCATGTTCGATTCGCCGGAGTAGATCATCAGTTGCTTGGCGATCTTGGTCGAACCGGTGAACACCAGGGTGTCGACGTCCATATGCAGTGCCAACGCCTTGCCCACGGTGTGGCCATAGCCCGGCAGCACGTTGAGCACGCCTTTGGGGATACCGGCTTCAACGGCCAGGGCGGCGATGCGGATGGCGGTCAGCGGCGATTTTTCCGACGGTTTGAGAACGACCGAGTTACCGGTAGACAGCGCCGGCCCCAGTTTCCAGCAGGCCATCATCAGCGGGAAGTTCCACGGCACGATGGCCGCCACTACGCCGACGGGCTCGCGGGTCACCAGGCCCAGTTGGTCATGGGGGGTGGCGGCGACTTCGTCGTAAATCTTGTCGATGGCCTCGCCGCTCCAGCTCAGGGCTTGCGCCGCGCCTGGAATGTCGATGCCCAGGGAATCACCGATTGGCTTGCCCATGTCCAAGGTTTCGAGCAGCGCCAGCTCTTCGGCATTGGCCTTGAGCAGCGCGGCGAAACGGATCATGGTGGCTTTGCGCTTGGCCGGGGCCAGGCGTGACCAGGCACCCGAGTTGAAGGTGGCGCGGGCGTTTTCCACAGCGCGCTGGGCGTCGGCGACGTCACAGCTGGCAACCGTGGTCAGCAGGCGGCCATCGACCGGGCTGAGGCATTCGAACGTGTCGCCAGAAACGGCGGCGGTATATTCGCCATTAATGTACGCGCGGCCTTCGATCTTCAGGTCCTTGGCGCGTTGTTCCCAGTCGGCACGGGTCAGGGTGGTCATGCGAGTGTCCTCCTCTTATTAAATATAAGGGCCCGGCGTTATCACCAGTTCCCTTCCAAATGCTTGCCCGGCCAGCCAGCTATTCGGTCCGAGGCACCCGCCACCCTAAACCAGCCGCCAGGGATGTTTCAATATATTTGACATAACGGCGGCAAACGCCCTTGCGATGTTCATTTTAATAAACATAGACTTTGGCTCTCCAACCCCAGGCCTAGACGGGATACGTGCATGAACATTCAGGATGTCGTCGATTTCAGCCAGGCGAACACCGCCGCCGAACGCTACCGCCCCGCCGCAGAAAAAATCCTCAAGGGCGACCCCGAGCAGACGCTCTACAACCACTACAACAGCCCGTGCGGCCAGATGAACGCCGGGGTCTGGGAGGGTGAAGTCGGGCAATGGACGGTGAACTACACCGAACACGAGTACTGCGAGATCGTGCAGGGGGTTTCGGTGCTACGCGATGCCGCTGGCAACGCCAAGACCTTGCGCGCCGGCGATCGCTTCGTGATCCCGGCCGGCTTCAGCGGCACCTGGGAAGTGCTGGAGCCGTGCCGCAAGATCTACGTGGTGTTCGAAGAAAAGGCCTGATCGGTCGATTGCGACTTTTCAAAGACGAAAAAAAACCCGCATCGTGAGATGCGGGTTTTTTTCACAAGAAAGAAAACCAATTACTTGATTTTGCCTTCTTTGTAGATCACGTGCTTGCGAACGCGCGGGTCGAACATTTTCTTTTCGAGCTTGTCCGGGGTAGTACGCTTGTTCTTGTCGGTAGTGTAGAAGTGACCAGTACCGGCGCTAGAGATCATTCGAATCAATTCACGCATGATATAGCTCCTTAGATTTTGCCGTCGCGGCGCAGTTCAGCGAGCACGACAGTGATGCCACGCTTGTCGATGATGCGCATGCCTTTGGCAGATACGCGCAGACGGACAAAACGTTTCTCTTCTTCAACCCAGAAGCGGTGATGCTGCAGGTTTGGCAGGAAACGACGACGGGTTTTGTTGTTTGCGTGGGAAATGTTATTCCCAGTCACCGGACCCTTACCGGTAACTTGACAGACTCTCGACATGCCTCAGCCCTCTAAAACCACATGCCCAACCCGGCATGGGTTGGCCGCTTAATCTCTCAGTCATTTGGCGCCAGGCGCCGCGTTTCTTTAAGGGTCTTACCGGCTACACCTACAGTGAAGGAACCGGGCCCCTAGAAAAGAGCGCTGCTTTATACCAGAAAGACCCCAATGCAACAACAGCCGGTGTGTTTTTCCCGCTGTAAATCTCGCCCGAACAGGTCTCAAGCGCTGCCAGGGTGGGCCGCCGTGCTGCCGAACCGCTCGTCGCACCGAATGATTTATCGCCGCTATTTGTAGGCCAAGGCCCTGGGCAAAATGACCTGAAGTGCCATCAAAACAGTATTTGCCGTAAATGCACAGGCAAAAATGGGCTAGTCATTTACGAATCAGCCCACTACGGTAGGACTTTTCCAGACTGCACTCGCAGATGGGCCTCCGATCTGCAAAGGAAACCGACCATGCGCCTCGCTGCCCTGCCACTCCTGCTCGCCCCGCTCTTCCTCGTCCCACAGGCCCAGGCGGCCGGCACGTTGAGCGTCTGCACCGAGGCCAGCCCCGAAGGGTTCGACGTGGTGCAATACAACTCGCTGACCACCACCAACGCCTCGGCGGATGTGCTGATGAACCGCCTGGTGGACTTCGACGCCGCGAGTGGCAAGCTGGTGCCAAGCCTGGCCGATAGCTGGGAAGTCTCGCCGGACGGCCTGACCTATACCTTTAAATTGCACCCGGACGTCAAATTCCACCGCACCGCGTATTTCAACCCAAGCCGCAGCCTCACCGCCGAAGACGTGCGTTTCAGCTTCGAGCGCATGCTCGATCCGGCCAACCCCTGGCACCAGATCGCCCAAAGCGGCTTCCCCCACGCCCAGTCGCTGCAACTGCCAGCGCTGATCAAGAAGATCGACGCCCTTGACCCGCTGACCGTGCGCTTTACCCTGGATCACGCCGACTCCACCTTCCTCGCCGCGCTGAGCATGGGCTTTGCCTCGATCTACCCCGCAGAATACGCCGACAAGCTGCTCAAGGCCGGCACCCCGGAAAAACTCAATAGCCAACCCATCGGCACCGGGCCCTTCGTTTTCGGGCGCTTCCAGAAAGATGCGGTCATTCGCTACAAGGCCAACCCGGATTACTTTGCCGGCAAGCCTGCTGTGGATAACTTGATCTTTGCTATCACCCCGGATGCCAATGTGCGCCTGCAGAAACTGCGCCGGGACGAATGCCAGATCGCCTTGTCACCCAAACCCCTGGATATTGGCGAGGCGCAAAAGGATGCAGCGCTCAAGGTAGAAAAAACCGCAGCGTTCATGACCGCCTTCGTCGCCATCAACAGCCAGCACCCGCCACTGGACAAACCCGAGGTGCGCCAGGCAATCAACCTGGCCTTCGACAAGGCCAGCTACCTCAAGGCCGTGTTTGAAGGCACCGCCGAAGCCGCCAATGGGCCTTACCCAGCCAATACCTGGAGCTATGCCAAGGAGTTGCCGGGTTATCCACAAGACATCGCCAAGGCCAAGGCACTGCTGGCCCGAGCCGGCCTGAGTGACGGCTTCAAGACTACGATCTGGACGCGACCATCGGGCAGCCTGCTCAACCCCAACCCGAGCCTGGGCGCCCAGTTGTTACAGGCGGACCTGGCCAAGGTCGGCATCCAGGCAGAGATTCGCGTGATTGAATGGGGCGAGCTGATTCGCCGCGCCAAGGCCGGCGAGCACGATCTGCTGTTCATGGGCTGGGCCGGCGACAACGGCGACCCGGATAACTTCCTGACCCCGCAATTTTCCTGTGCTGCGGTCAAATCCGGCACCAACTTCGCCCGTTACTGCGACCCTGCGTTGGACAAGCTGATCAGCGCCGGCAAGACCACCAACGAGCAAGGCGTGCGCAGCAAGCTGTACCAACAAGCGCAGGCGCAGATCCAGCAGCAGGCGCTGTGGTTGCCACTGGCCCATCCGACAGCCTTTGCCCTGACGCGCAAGAATGTCGAGGGGTATCAGGTCAGCCCGTTTGGGCGCCAGGATTTCTCCAAAGTCAGCGTCACCCCCTGACCCTTCCTATGTAGGAGCCGGCTTGCCGGCTCCTACGAGGGATTGCGCTATATCCAGCCGTACTCAGCCATCGACAGCGGATCACCCTCGCCGACGATGATGTGATCCAACACCCGCACGTCCACCAGATCCAGGGCTTTTTGCAGCACCCTGGTCAATTTTCGATCAGCGATGCTCGGCTCGGCATTCCCGGAGGGGTGGTTGTGGCATAGGATCAAAGCCGCCGCGTTGTAGTCCAGGGCGCGCTTGACCACTTGTCGTGGATAAACCGTGGCGTTGTCGATGGTGCCCTGGAACAACGCTTCGAAGCCCAGCACCCGGTGCCTTGAATCGAGAAACAGGCAGCCAAATATCTCGTGGGGCTGATGGCGCAACAGCGCCTTGAGGTAATCACGCACGGCGACCGGGCTTTCCAGTACCGACTCATTACGCACATGCTCGGCCAGATGGCGCCGGCCCATTTCCAGCACCGCCTGCAACTGGGCAAATTTAGCCGGCCCCAGCCCCAGATGCTGGACGAATATGGCCTGCCGGGCCTCCAGCAGTGCGCGCAGGCTGCCAAACTGCTCCAGCAGATGGCGCGCCAGATCCACTGCGCTTTTACCCGAGACGCCGGTGCGCAGGAATATCGCCAGCAACTCGGCATCCGAGAGGCTCGCCGCCCCCAACTCCAAAAGCCTCTCCCGCGGACGCTCCGCCGCAGGCCAATTGCGAATACTCATGGCACCTCCCTGTGCATGTGCGCCGCTGTTGCATGGCGGACGCTGTGTTATCTTAGCCCCTCTTTTTTGCGCGCGATTTCTCCTGGGGAGGGGGGATCGCAACGCCATCACTGAACTGGAAAGGCAAACCAATGCAGCGTCTGTATCGGAAACGCATCGTTCTCGGCGTCGGCGGCGGCATTGCCGCCTACAAGAGCGCAGAGTTGGTTCGCAGGCTCCTGGACCAGGGCGCTGAAGTGCGCGTGGTCATGACCCGTGGCGGCAGTGAGTTCATTACCCCGCTGACCATGCAAGCCCTGTCTGGCCACCCGGTTCACCTGGACCTGCTGGACCCGGCGGCCGAAGCTGCCATGGGCCATATCGAACTGGCCAAATGGGCCGACCTGGTGCTGATCGCACCCGCCACCGCCGACCTCATCGCACGCCTCGCCCAGGGTATTGCCGACGACCTGCTGACCACGCTGGTACTGGCCACCGACGCTACCGTCGCCATCGCCCCGGCGATGAACCAGGCCATGTGGCGCGACCCAGCCACCCAGGCCAACACCCAATTGCTGCAAAGCCGTGGCCTCAAAGTCTTCGGCCCGGCCTCCGGCAGCCAGGCCTGTGGCGACGTCGGCCTGGGCCGCATGCTCGAAGCCACTGACCTGGCGCTGTGCGCCGCCGAGTGTTTCCAGCACCTGGCCCTGACCGGCAAGCACGTACTGATTACCGCCGGCCCGACCCAGGAAAACATCGACCCCGTGCGCTACATCACCAACCATAGCTCAGGCAAAATGGGCTTCGCCCTGGCTGAAGCGGCGGTTGAGGCAGGCGCGCGCGTGACCCTGATCACCGGCCCGGTGCACCTGCCGACCCCGGACCGGGTCACCCGCATCGACGTAGTCAGCGCCCGTGACATGCTCGCGGCCTGTGAGGCAGCGATTCCCTGCGATGTGTTTATCGCTTCGGCAGCGGTCGCAGACTACCGCCCGGAAGTAGTTGCGCCGCAAAAACTCAAGAAAGACCCTACAAGCGGCGACGGCCTGCTCCTGCAAATGGTCCGTAACCCGGACATTTTGGCCACCATCGCCACCCGCGCAGATCGGCCGTTCAGCGTCGGTTTCGCCGCCGAGACTGAAAACCTGCTGGACTACGCCGCACGCAAACTCAAAGACAAAAACCTCGACCTGATCGTTGCCAATGATGTCGCCAACCCGAGCATCGGTTTCAACAGCGAGGAAAACGCCTGCAGCGTGATCGACCGCGAACTGCACGCGACCCTTTTCGCCCAGACCAGCAAGGGCAAGATTGCCCGCCAACTGATCTCTTTTATCGCCCAACGGCTGAACCAGGTTTAATTTCCATGCACGCTTTGCAAGCCAAGATCCTCGACCCCCGCATCGGCAGCGAATTCCCACTGCCGGCCTACGCCACACCGGGCTCCGCCGGCCTGGACCTGCGCGCCATGCTCAAGCAAGACACCGTCCTTGAGCCGGGCCAGACCCTGCTGATCCCCACTGGCCTGTCGATCTACGTCGGCGATCCCGGCCTGGCCGCGCTGATCCTGCCGCGCTCGGGCCTGGGCCACAAACACGGTATCGTCCTGGGCAACCTGGTAGGCCTGATCGACTCCGACTACCAGGGCGAACTGATGGTCTCGTGCTGGAACCGTGGCCAGACCGCCTTCAACATCGCCGTCGGCGAGCGTATCGCCCAACTGGTGCTGGTACCGGTGGTGCAGGCGCATTTCGAGCTGGTGACCGAGTTCGACGAAACCCAGCGTGGCGCAGGCGGTTTCGGGCATTCCGGCAGCCACTGACTACGCTCAGGCATGCCGTGCTCCGCGTCCGGCATGCCCCGATGGCATTTTCGCACCACGAACTCTAGGCCAAAAACGCCGTCTTACCCTTCAGTTTGAGCCTGCCGGTCGCCATATTCAGGCCTGTCCGCCCCGTATCGATGGAGTTTCCCCAGTGATGAGCAACGCAGCCCCAGTCGCACCGACGTTTCCCGACAGCATTTTCCGCGCCTACGACATCCGTGGCGTCGTCCCGAAAACCCTGACCGCCGAAACCGCCTACTGGATCGGCCGCGCCATTGGCTCCCAAAGCCTGGCCCAGGGCGAGCCTAACGTCTCTGTGGGGCGTGACGGCCGCTTGTCCGGCCCCGAGCTGGTGGAACGCCTGATCCAGGGCCTGGCCGACAGCGGCTGCCATGTCAGTGACGTAGGCCTGGTGCCGACGCCGGCGCTGTACTACGCCGCCAACGTGCTGGCCGGCAAGTCGGGCGTGATGCTCACCGGCAGCCACAACCCATCGGACTACAACGGCTTCAAGATCGTGATCGCCGGCGACACCCTGGCCAACGAACAGATCCAGGCCCTGCATACTCGCCTGAAGACCAATGACCTGACCAGCGGCAAGGGCAGCATCACCAAGGTCGATATCCTCCAGCGCTACTCCGATGAAATCACCCGTGACATCAAGCTTGAGCGTCGCCTGAAGGTCGTGGTGGACTGCGGCAACGGCGCCGCCGGCGTGATCGCCCCACAACTGCTCGAAGCCCTGAACTGTGAAGTAATCCCGCTGTTCTGCGAGGTCGATGGCAACTTCCCCAACCATCACCCGGACCCGGGCAAGCCTGAGAACCTGGTGGACCTGATCGCCAAGGTCGAAGAAGTGGGCGCCGATGTCGGCCTGGCCTTCGATGGCGACGGCGACCGCGTGGGCGTGGTGACCAACACCGGTAGCATCGTGTTCCCCGACCGCCTGCTGATGCTGTTCGCCCGCGACGTGGTCGCGCGCAACCCCGGTGCCGAGATCATCTTCGACGTCAAATGCACCCGGCGCCTGACACCGCTGATCAAGGAATACGGTGGCCGCCCACTGATGTGGAAGACCGGTCACTCGCTGATCAAAAAGAAAATGAAGGAAACCGGCGCCCTGCTGGCTGGCGAGATGAGCGGCCATGTGTTCTTCAAGGAGCGCTGGTTCGGTTTTGACGACGGTATCTATAGCGCCGCCCGCTTGCTGGAGATCCTCAGCAAGGAAAAATCCAGCGCCGAGGATCTGTTCGAGACCTTCCCGAACGATATTTCTACGCCGGAAATCAATATCCATGTGACCGAAGAGAGCAAATTCAGCATCATTGACGCACTGCATGATGCGCAATGGGGCGAAGGTGCCAACCTGACCACCATTGATGGTGTGCGAGTCGATTATGCCGAAGGCTGGGGCCTGGTTCGTGCGTCCAACACCACTCCGGTGCTGGTCCTGCGTTTCGAGGCGGATACCGAGGCCGAGTTGCAGCGCATCAAGGACGTGTTCCACGCCCAGTTGAAACGTGTTGCCCCTGATCTCCAACTACCGTTCTGATTATTTGCCCCGGAGCCCTGAATGACCCTCGAACGCGAAGCCGCCGCCAACACCGCCAAGGTCCTTTCCGAAGCGCTGCCTTACATTCGACGCTACGTCGGCAAGACGCTGGTGATCAAGTACGGCGGCAATGCCATGGAAAGCGACGAGCTGAAAACCGGCTTTGCCCGCGATATCGTGCTGATGAAAGCCGTCGGGATCAACCCAGTGGTGGTCCACGGCGGCGGCCCGCAGATCGGTGACCTGCTCAAGCGCTTGTCCATCGAGAGTCATTTCATCGACGGCATGCGCGTCACCGATGCGCAGACCATGGACGTGGTGGAGATGGTCCTTGGCGGCCAGGTGAACAAAGACATCGTCAACCTGATCAACCGTCATGGCGGCAGCGCTATCGGCCTGACCGGCAAGGACGCCGAACTGATCCGCGCGAAGAAGCTCACCGTGACCCGCAAGACCCCGGAGATGACCCAGCCGGAAATTATCGACATTGGCCAGGTAGGCGAAGTGATCGGCATCAACACCGACTTGCTGAACCTGCTGGTCAAGGGTGACTTCATTCCGGTGATCGCACCGATCGGCGTGGGTGCCAACGGTGAGTCCTACAACATCAACGCCGACCTGGTGGCTGGCAAGGTGGCCGAGGCCCTGAAGGCCGAGAAGCTGATGTTGCTGACCAACATCGCCGGCTTGATGGACAAGGAAGGCAAGGTATTGACCGGCCTGACCACCCAGCAAGTCGACGACCTGATCGCCGACGGCACCATCTACGGCGGCATGCTGCCGAAGATCCGCTGCGCACTCGAAGCCGTACAAGGTGGCGTAGGCAGCTCGCTGATCATTGATGGACGGGTGCCGAACGCTGTGTTGCTGGAGATCTTTACCGATACCGGCATGGGCACGCTGATCAGCAATCGCAAGCGTCCTTAAGCACCAGAAAACAAAAGGCCCCGCTCAATCAAATTGAGCGGGGCCTTTTGTTTGCACGCGATCCAAATGTGGGAGCGGGCTTGCTCGCGAAAGCGGAGTGTCAGTCACTGAATATGTTTCTGACCTACCGTGTTCGCGAGCAAGCCCGCTCCCACAGGGTTCGGTATCAGACGCCGAATTGCTCTCGGTATGCACGAACAGCCGGCAAATGCTGCTTGAGCTGTGAGTCGTCTTCGAGGAACTGCAATACCTGGTTCAGCGAGACAATGCTCACCACCGGGATTGCGAAGTCACGCTCCACTTCCTGGATCGCCGACAACTCACCGTTGCCACGCTCCTGGCGGTTCAGGGCAATCAGCACGCCAGCAGCCTTGGCGCCGTCCTGGGACGCAATGATCTGCATCACTTCGCGAATCGCGGTGCCAGCGGTGATCACATCGTCGATGATCAGTACATCACCGGTCAACGGAGCGCCGACCAGGCTTCCGCCTTCGCCGTGGGCCTTGGCTTCCTTGCGGTTGAAGCACCACGGCAGGTCCCGGTCGTGATGTTCTGCCAGGGCCACTGCGGTCGCGGCGGCCAGCGGAATACCTTTGTAGGCCGGGCCGAATAGCACATCGAAGGAAATACCGCTTTCAACGATGGCAGCAGCGTAGAAACGCCCCAGTTGCGCCAGGGCAGAACCCGAGTTGAACAGGCCGGCATTGAAGAAGTATGGGCTGGTGCGCCCGGACTTGAGGGTGAACTCACCGAAGCGCAAAACCCCGCGATCGATGGCAAAACGAATGAAATCGCGTTGATACGCCTGCATGAAAAAAGCCTCAGATACCACGGATTTAGCTAAATAGGTAGACGGCGTGTATCATACACGCACGCGATTTTTGGGGCCATTTATGCGGATCATCAGTGTGAACGTTAATGGTATTCAGGCTGCAGTCGAGCGTGGTTTGCTCAGTTGGCTGCAAGCCCAGAATGCCGACGTCATCTGCCTGCAGGACACCCGCGCCTCCGCCTTTGAACTGGACGACCCAGCCTTCCAACTGGATGGCTACTTCCTTTATGCCTGTGATGCCGAAGTCCCTGCCCAAGGTGGCGTGGCTCTGTATTCACGGTTGCAACCCAAGGCGGTCATCAGCGGCCTCGGCTTCGAGACAGCCGATCGCTACGGGCGCTACCTGCAAGCCGATTTCGACAAAGTCAGTATTGCTACCTTGCTGCTCCCTTCGGGGATGAACGGCGATGAAGACTTGAACCAGAAGTTCAAGCTAATGGACGATTTCGCCCGTTATCTGGATAAACAGCGACGCAAACGTCGCGAGTACATTTATTGTGGCTCGTTGTACGTGGCGCAACAGAAGCTGGATATCAAGAACTGGCGCGACAGCCAGCAATCCCCGGGTTTCCTGGCGCCGGAACGGGCCTGGATGGACGAGATTGTCGGCAACATGGGCTATGTAGATGCCCTGCGCGAAGTCAGCCGTGAAGGCGACCAGTACAGCTGGTGGCCGGACAACGAACAGGCCGAGATGCTCAACCTGGGCTGGCGTTTTGACTACCAACTGCTGACCCCCGGCCTGCGCCGGTTTGTCCGCAGCGCACGTCTGCCTCGTCAACCGCGCTTCTCGCAACACGCGCCGTTGATCGTGGACTACGACTGGACCTTGACCATCTAAGGTCAATATCCAGGCACAAAAAAACCGACATCGCTGTCGGTTTTTTTGTGGGTGATCATTATTTGATCAATCGCCATGTGAGCGGGTAACGGTAGGCAATGCCTTTATTGGCCTTGACCCCGCCGATGATGGTCAACACCAGCGCGGCGATCACCAACACCACCATCAGCAGGAAGCCGATCACCACGAACCCCAGGACAAAGCAGACCAGCCATGCAATAGCCACGGTCAGTTGGAAGTTCAGCGCTTCCTTGCCCTGATCATCGATCAACGGATCCATGTCCTTCTTCACCTGCCACAGGATCAAAGGGCCCAGCACACTGCCAAAAGGGAACACCAGGCCAAGGAACGCCGCGAAGTGACAGAGCATCGCCCACTGGCGCACTTCCTTGTTCTGGGCTGACACGGGAAGCTGGTTGTCACTCATGGCGTTACTCCTTGAGGCCGGTTTCAGTCAGCCAGTGCGGCGTTCTGCAGTTCGAAGATTTCGCTCATGCCTTTCTGGGCCAGGGCCAGCATGGCGTTCAGGTCTGCCGGCTGGAACGGCGCGCCTTCGGCGGTGCCCTGCACTTCGATGAACCCGCCGGTGCTGGTCATGACCACGTTCAGGTCGGTCTCGGCCGCCGAGTCTTCCAGGTAGTCCAGGTCCAGCACAGGCTCGCCCTGGTACATGCCCACCGATACGGCCGCAATCATCTGCTTGAGCGGGTCGCCGCCTTTCAGGCCGCCGCGCTTCTTGATCACTTTCAGCGCATCGACCAGGGCCACCATGGCGCCAGTGATGGACGCGGTGCGGGTGCCGCCGTCGGCCTGGATCACGTCGCAGTCGACGTACAGGGTCACATCGCCCAGCTTGGACATGTCCAGCGCAGCGCGCAGGGAACGGCCGATCAAGCGCTGGATTTCCAGAGTGCGACCGCCCTGCTTGCCACGGCTGGCTTCACGCTGGTTACGTTCGCCGGTGGCGCGCGGCAACATGCCGTATTCGGCGGTCAACCAACCCTGGCCCTGGCCTTTGAGGAAACGCGGCACGCCGTTTTCAACGCTGACGGTGCAGATGACCTTGGTATCGCCAAACTCGACCAGTACAGATCCCTCGGCGTGTTTGGTGTAGTTGCGGGTGATGCGGATCGAGCGGAGCTGATCGGCAGCGCGACCACTTGGACGTTTCATAGGGGATACCTGTACTAAGGACGAAAAACTGCCGAGCATTATAGAGCCGCAGGCCGCTTCGCGGCACTGCTAATAAATTCGGTTACTAAAGGGCTGCCCTGGCACCCCTTGTCACAGCCAGCATTTGGGGGCGCTTGCCCCGTTGCGCTACAATCCTGCGCCTTCGCAGCCAGTCGGCTTCAATCTACCCACCAGCCCGCCCATTGGCGGGACTGTATCGCGAGGTACCTCCATGGTGCATAGCATGACCGCCTTCGCCCGCGTCGAAAAAGCCGGCGCCCAAGGCACGCTGAGCTGGGAATTGCGCTCGGTCAACAGCCGCTACCTGGAGCCGCACCTGCGCCTGCCCGAGTCCTTTCGCGACCTTGAAGGCGCAGTGCGCGAAGCGCTGCGCGCCGGCATCTCCCGCGGCAAGCTGGAGTGCACCCTGCGCTTTACCGAGGAAACCACCGGCAAGCCGCTGCAGGTTGATCGCGAGCGCGCTGCACAATTGGTCGCTGCCGCTGAAACGATTGCCAGCCTGATCAAGCAGCCGGCGGCACTGAACCCACTGGAAGTCCTGGCCTGGCCAGGCGTACTGGTGGCCGACGCCACTGACCCACAGGCCCTGAACGCCGAGGCCCTGGCCCTGTTCAACCAGGGCCTCAAGGAGCTCAAGGCCGGCCGTGAGCGCGAAGGCGCCGAACTGGCCCGGCTGATCAATGAGCGCCTGACCGCCATCGAAGACGACGTCGTGACCCTGCGCGAGCTGGTGCCACAAATGCTGGCCACCCAGCGCCAGAAAGTCCTCGACCGCTTCACCGACATGAAGGCCGACCTCGATCCGGTACGCCTGGAACAGGAAATGGTTCTGCTCGCACAAAAAAGCGACGTCGCCGAAGAACTCGATCGCCTGAGCACCCATATCCTGGAAGTGCGCCGCGTGCTCAAGTCGGCCGGTGCCGCTGGTCGGCGCCTGGACTTCCTGATGCAGGAACTCAACCGCGAAGCCAATACACTGGGCTCCAAAGCCTTCGATCCGCGCAGCACCCAGGCTGCGGTCAACCTCAAAGTGTTGATCGAGCAGATGCGCGAACAAGTACAGAATATTGAGTAAGGCAACTCCCATGACCCATAGCACCGGCACCCTTTACATTATTTCTGCGCCCTCGGGCGCGGGCAAAAGCAGCCTGGTCAAAGCCCTGACCGACACTAACCCGGAGATCCGCGTATCGGTCTCCCACACTACCCGCGCCATGCGCCCGGGTGAGGTGAACGGTGTGAACTATCACTTCGTCGAACGCAGCGAGTTCGTGAAGATGATCGAGCACGGTGATTTCCTGGAGCGCGCCGAAGTGTTTGGCAACCTCTATGGCACGTCCCAGAGCCACTTGCAGCAGACCCTGGACGAAGGCCACGACCTGATCCTGGAAATCGATTGGCAGGGCGCCGAACAGGTCCGCCAATTGATGCCCAAGGCACGCTCGATCTTTATCCTGCCGCCGTCCCTGGAGGCCTTGCACCAGCGCCTGAACAATCGCGGCCAGGACAGCGACGAGGTCATCGCCGGGCGCATGCGCGAAGCTGTCAGCGAAATGAGCCACTATGTGGACTACGACTACCTGATCATCAACGACGATTTTGCCCACGCCCTGGACGACCTGAAGGCGATTTTCCGCGCCAATCAGCTCCAGCAAAAACGCCAACAGCAGCGTTTTGGCAAATTGTTGGCCGAACTGCTCGGTTGAATGGCTCTTCCCAAAACCGCTGCGAGGGCCTTACATTGGCACTTGTAGCGCGTTTGCCGGGGCCTGCGGAAAATCAGCGCTTCCCTAAACGCTGGTGATTTTTTAAACTGTTGAGTCCGCTCGCCCAACCGGGCAGCGCGCATCTTGCATTCGCTCCGAGGAATACCATGGCCCGCGTAACCGTTGAAGACTGCCTAGAACACGTGGATAACCGCTTTGAGCTGGTCATGCTCTCTACCAAGCGTGCCCGTCAATTGGCCACTGGCGGCAAAGAGCCGTTGCTCAATTGGGAAAATGACAAGCCTACCGTAATGGCCCTGCGCGAAATCGCTGCCGGCGTGATGAGCTATGAGTACATCGCCAGCGCTGAAATCGTTGAAGACGAACCGCTGTTTGCAGCGTTCGAGGACGAGTCCAACGAGGCCGTCTAAGCCTATGCCTGGTCGACGTAGCACGGCGCGGGGTCACAGCCTTCGGCAGGAGTTAACACTTTGCCGAGTATAGACGCCCTCGCCGATCGCTTATCGACCTACCTCGGTACCGACCAGGTCAACCTGGTCCGCCGAGCGTATTTCTACGCCGAACAAGCCCACGACGGCCAACGCCGCCGCAGCGGCGAGGCGTATGTCACCCATCCTCTTGCGGTGGCCAATATTCTTGCCGACATGCACATGGACCATCAGAGCCTGATGGCCGCGATGCTGCATGACGTGATCGAAGACACCGGCATCGCCAAGGAAGCGCTCAGTGCGCAATTTGGCGAAACCGTGGCCGACCTGGTCGACGGGGTCAGCAAGCTGACCCAGATGAACTTCGAGACCAAGGCCGAGGCCCAGGCCGAGAACTTCCAGAAAATGGCCATGGCCATGGCCCGGGATATCCGGGTGATCCTGGTCAAGCTGGCCGACCGGCTGCACAACATGCGCACGCTGGAAGTGCTGTCCGGTGAAAAACGCCGGCGCATCGCCAAGGAAACCCTGGAAATCTACGCGCCCATCGCCAACCGGCTGGGCATGCATGCCATTCGTATCGAATTCGAAGACCTTGGCTTCAAGGCCATGCACCCGATGCGCTCGGCGCGCATCTATCAGGCGGTCAAGCGCGCCCGGGGCAATCGCAAGGAAATCGTCAACAAGATCGAAGAGTCCCTGAGTCATTGCCTGGCAATCGACGAGATTGAAGGCGAAGTCAGCGGGCGGCAGAAACATATCTACGGCATCTACAAGAAGATGCGCGGCAAGCGTCGGGCGTTCAACGAGATCATGGACGTGTATGCGTTCCGGATCATCGTCGACAAGGTCGATACCTGTTACCGCGTACTGGGCGCTGTACATAATTTGTACAAACCCCTGCCGGGACGTTTCAAGGACTACATCGCCATTCCCAAGGCCAACGGCTATCAGTCGCTGCATACCACGCTGTTCGGTATGCATGGGGTGCCGATCGAGATCCAGATCCGCACCCGGGAAATGGAAGAGATGGCCAACAACGGCATCGCTGCCCATTGGCTGTACAAATCCAGCGGCGACGAGCAGCCCAAAGGCACCCATGCCCGCGCCCGCCAGTGGGTCAAGGGCGTGCTGGAAATGCAGCAACGTGCCGGCAACTCCCTGGAATTTATCGAAAGCGTGAAGATAGACCTGTTCCCGGACGAGGTCTATGTGTTCACGCCCAAAGGCCGAATCATGGAGCTGCCCAAGGGCTCCACGGCGGTCGACTTTGCCTACGCGGTACACACCGACGTCGGCAACAGCTGCATCGCCTGTCGGATCAATCGTCGCCTGGCCCCGCTGTCGGAGCCGCTGCAAAGCGGCTCCACCGTGGAGATCGTCAGCGCACCGGGGGCCCGTCCGAACCCGGCGTGGCTCAACTTCGTAGTCACCGGCAAGGCGCGTACCCACATCCGCCATGCGCTGAAGCTGCAACGCCGGTCCGAGTCCATCAGCCTGGGTGAACGCCTGCTGAACAAGGTACTCAACGGCTTTGACAGCTCCCTGGAAAAGATCCCCGCCGAGCGCGTGCAGGCGATCCTCCACGAGTACCGCCAGGAAACCATCGAAGACCTGCTCGAAGATATCGGCCTGGGCAACCGCATGGCTTACGTCGTCGCCCGTCGCCTGCTGGGCGAAGGCGAGCAGTTGCCAAGCCCCGAAGGCCCGCTGGCCATTCGCGGCACCGAAGGTCTGGTACTGAGCTACGCCAAGTGCTGCACGCCGATCCCGGGCGACCCGATTGTCGGGCACCTGTCCGCCGGCAAAGGCATGGTGGTGCACCTGGATAACTGCCGCAATATCAGCGAAATCCGCCACAACCCGGAAAAATGCATCCAGCTGTCATGGGCCAAGGATGTGACCGGCGAATTCAACGTCGAACTGCGAGTGGAGCTGGAGCACCAGCGCGGGCTGATCGCCCTGCTGGCCAGCAGTGTCAACGCCGCCGACGGCAATATCGAAAAAATCAGCATGGACGAACGCGATGGTCGCATCAGCGTGGTCCAACTGGTGGTCAGCGTGCACGACCGTGTGCACCTGGCCCGCGTGATCAAGAAACTGCGTGCCCTGACCGGGGTTATCCGCATCACTCGCATGCGCGCATAACGCCCCCCTATAGCCCGGACATTACAAGGAGTCATTCATGACCAAGACTGTTATCACCAGCGACAAGGCACCTGCCGCCATCGGTACTTACTCCCAGGCGATCAAGGCCGGCAACACCGTCTACATGTCCGGCCAGATCCCACTGGATCCAAAGACCATGGAGCTGGTTGAAGGCTTCGAAGCCCAGACCGTACAAGTCTTCGAGAACCTCAAGTCGGTAGCCGAAGCAGCGGGCGGTTCGTTCAAGGACATCGTCAAATTGAACATCTTCCTCACCGACCTGAGCCACTTCGCCAAGGTCAACGAGATCATGGGCAAGTACTTCGAACAACCTTACCCAGCCCGCGCCGCCATTGGCGTTGCCGCCCTGCCCAAGGGTTCGCAGGTTGAGATGGACGCGATTCTGGTCATCGAGTAATACATTCGGCGCAACCCCAGGGGTTGCGCCGACTTCGTTTTAAAAGGATTTCGTAATGCGCAAAGCGCTCGTTGCCTCCACGCTGCTCACCCTGTTCCTTGGCGGCTGCGCCAGCAATCCTGCCGCCCGGGATGTGAGCGGCACCTGGATCAACCAGGTCGCCATCGATGCGGCGTCCAAGGGCGGCCCTTTGCGTGAAGCTCTGCAGGCCTATGGTCCGAACCTCGAATGGGAGGTCAATACCCGGGCCAACCAGGCACGCTACTTCAACGGCTTTGAACGCCCTGAAGGCAAGCTTGAAGGCGAAAAAGCCGGCACCTGGAATGTCGATTTCTACGGCAGCTCAACCACCGAACTCAAGCGTGATGGCAAGCAGTTGCTGCAAGTGGCGAACGACAATGAGCCCGAGCAGTTGTTTGATCGCCCTAAAGACCCTGCCCCCGAAGGCGCGCCCCTAGGCGCCAACTTCGAACGGGCGCTGTACTCGGCCTATATGGGCGGTAGCTGGAAAATCACCAGCGGCAGCGGCCTGGGCGAGACCGTACAGTTCCAGGCCAACGGCCAAGTCACCGGCCTGCCCGGCGCGGACCAATACTCACTGTGCCTGGCCGGCGATTGCGCCTCTATGAGCGGTGGCTACGACAGCATCTGGCTGCAAAAGAGCGGCCAGGGCAACCCGTGGATCTTCAGCCGCAATGACAAGCAACTGGAGATTTTCCAGGCGATCAATACGTCCCAGGCCGATGAAGTGCCTTCGTTTACCCCCGGGCCGCGCCAGTGGTTGCTGGAAAAACAGTAACCTAGATGTGTGAGCGAGCAAGCCCGCTCACACATTTTTGACCGCGTTTCAGCCTTTGAGAATAGCGGCGTAGCCTTCGCGATAACTGGGATAGATTGGCGTCCAACCCAGGGCCTTGGCCCGCGTATTGCTGCACTGCTTGCTGCCCGCGCGCCGCACACTGGCGTCTTCGGCCCATTCGGTCACGCCAAGGTACTCACGCAGCCAGCCCACGACTTCAGCCAGCGGCGCAGGCGCGTCATCGACGCCGATATAGACCTTGTCCAACGAACCGCCCTGCTCTACATGTCGCAGCAGAAAAGCCAACAACCCTGCCGCATCATCGACATGTATCCGGTTGCCATATAAAGGTGGCTCAACCGCCACGCGATAGCCCTGGCGCACCTGGCTCAACAACCATTCACGCCCAGGCCCGTAGATACCGGTCAAACGCACGGCCGTGGCCGGGATACCACTGTTGAATGCCACTTGCTCGGCTTCCAGCATCACCTGCCCGGAATAGCCGACGGCCTGAGTGGGCGAGGTCTCATCGACCCATTCACCATTTTGCTGCCCATAAACGCTGCTGCTGGACACAAACAACAGCTGCTTGGGCTGCTGGCCATAGTCGCCAAGCCACTCCAGCACATGCTGCAAACCCTCGACGTAGGCCTTGCGATAGCCCGCCTCGTCATGGTCGGTGGCGGCTGCGCAGTACACCAGGTAGTCCACACCACCGATCGGCCAGGTGTCAGGACAATCCTTTTTGAACAGGTCGCCGGCAATCCCGATCACCCCTTCCGGCAGGCGCGAGATATTACGCCGCAGACCATGCACCTCCCAACCCGCAGCCAGCAATTGACTCGCCAGCCGACTACCTACATCACCACAACCGGCAATCACCACAGAAGGCGCAGACATCACAAAACTCCGTTCCCAAAGGTCTAGATTAGCCCTCCCAGGTGACCAGCGGCCAGAAAAAGCACAAATAAAGTTACTGTATTACTTCTGTTAACAAGAATTACTTGCAATAATAAACCCCCATTCGTCCTCGGCCGTCCTCCGGTCTGGCAGGACAACTACTTATTTTCAACTCTTAGGTCCGGCCAGCATGACACGCAATAACCTCCCCGCTTCGCCAACCAAGCCTCACAGTCCATCCCGCGCCTGGCGTGCGATTGCTGCGGTGCTGTTCAGCGCCCTGCTGGCTCCGACCGCCGCGTTCGCCGATGCCACTGCGCCGGCGACCCCACCTGCCGCTACCGCACCAGCCCCGGCTGCGGCCGCCGCACCTGAGCAAAATGCCGCCGTACCAGGTGCCCCGGCTGCCTCACCTGCTGCCACCGACCCTGTCGCCACCGAGGGTGTGACCCCGCAAGATGAAACCGGCGTGGTCCTGGAAGAAGACAACACTCTGGGCATGGCCCACGACCTGTCGCCGTGGGGCATGTACCAGAACGCTGACATCATCGTGAAGATCGTTATGATCGGCCTGGCCATCGCTTCGATCATCACCTGGACCATCTGGATCGCCAAAGGCTTCGAGCTGCTGGGCGCCAAACGCCGCCTGCGCACTGAAATCGCCAACCTGAAAAAAGCCACCACCCTTAAAGAAGCCAGCGAAAGCGCGGCCATCAAGGGCACCCTGGCGCACCTGCTGGTGCACGACGCGCTGGAAGAAATGCGCCTGTCGGCCAACACCCGCGAAAAAGAAGGCATCAAGGAGCGCGTGAGCTTCCGCCTCGAGCGCCTGGTAGCGGCCTGCGGTCGTAACATGAGCAACGGCACTGGCGTGCTGGCAACCATCGGTTCTACCGCGCCGTTCGTCGGTCTGTTCGGTACCGTATGGGGCATCATGAACAGCTTCATCGGCATCGCCAAGACCCAGACCACCAACCTCGCCGTCGTCGCCCCCGGCATCGCCGAAGCCCTGCTGGCAACTGCGCTGGGCCTGGTCGCCGCGATTCCTGCAGTGGTGATCTACAACGTATTCGCCCGCTCGATCGCCGGCTACAAGGCCCAGGTGTCGGATGCTTCGGCAGAAGTCCTGCTGCTGGTCAGCCGTGACCTCGATCACTTGCCTACCGAGCGCAGCTCGCAACCGCACATGGTGAAAGTGGGGTAATCGGCCATGGGCCTGCATTTGAATCAAGGTGACGACGAGCTCGTCGAGAACCACGAAATCAACGTCACGCCGTTTATCGACGTGATGCTGGTGCTGCTGATCATCTTCATGGTGGCAGCACCCTTGGCTACGGTGGACATCAAGGTCGACCTCCCCGCCTCCAGCGCGAAACCCGCGCCCCGGCCGGAGAAACCGGTGTTCCTCAGCGTCAAGGCTGACCAGCGCCTGTTCCTGGGCGAAGAAGAAGTCAAATCCGAAACCCTCGGCGCGGTGCTCGATGCGCGCACCCAGGGCAAGAAAGACACGACGATCTTCTTCCAGGCCGACAAGGGCGTGGACTACGGCGACCTGATGAGCGTGATGGATGCCCTGCGGGCCGCCGGCTACCTCAAGGTCGGTCTGGTCGGACTTGAGACGGCAGCCAAAAAATGATCACGACGCGCCACAAACTGACGCGTTATGGCACCAGCCTCGCCGTCGTGCTGGGCGTCCACGCCGTCGCGATCATCCTCGCGTACCAGTGGTCGGCGCCACATATGGTGCAGTTGCCACCAGCGGCCATGGTCATCGACCTGGCGCCGCTGCCGGCACCACCGCCTCCGGCCCCGCCGAAGGTGGTGACGCCTCCGCAACCACCAGCACCGGTGGAAGAGCTGCCCTTGCCGAAACTGGCAGAGGCCCCCAAGCCGACGATTTCCGTGCCCAAGCCGGTCAAACCCAAGCCTAAGCCACAGCCGCCCAAGCCTGAGAAGAAGATCGAGCCGCCCAAGGAGAAACCTTCCGAGGATCCGCCAAGCGAAAGCCCGGCGAATAATGCGCCTTCGGAAAAGTCGGCGCAGCCGCAACCCGGCCCTTCGCCGGCGCAGATCGCGGCCAAGGCAACGTGGGAAAGTACGCTGCTCGGTCATTTGGCGAAGTACAAGAAGTACCCGCCAGGCGCCCAGGCCCGTGGCAAGGAAGGCTTGAACCGCTTGCGGTTCGTGGTGGATGCCGAAGGTAAGGTGCTGTCCTATGAACTGGTGGGCCGCTCCGGCAACGCCGATCTGGACCGCGCTACCCTGGAGATGATCCGTCGCGCCCAGCCGCTGCCCAAGCCACCGGCCGACATGTTGAAAAACGGCAGCATCGAAATCGTTGCGCCGTTTGTCTACAACATCGAGAAACGCCGCCGCTGACCCAGTGGGAGCGGACTTATCGGATCGCGGCGGTGCGGCGATCCGACAAGCCCCCTCCCACATTCAGGACCCGCTTCAGCGTTAAGCAAAATCCCCCGCACAAACCGCTCAATCCCCCATCTAGTTCTGATAACGTGCGCCTATCGATTGCAGCCGGTATGCTTGGCCCGCAACCTCATGGACGCCCGCTATGACTCTTACAGAATTGCGCTACATCGTGACCCTCGCCCAAGAGCAACACTTCGGCCATGCCGCCGAACGTTGCCATGTCAGCCAGCCGACGCTGTCGGTGGGCGTGAAGAAGCTTGAAGACGAACTCGGTGTGCTGATTTTCGAGCGCAGCAAAAGCGCCGTGCGCCTCACCCCGGTAGGCGAAGGCATTGTGGCCCAGGCCCAAAAGGTGCTGGAGCAGGCCCAGAGCATTCGTGAACTGGCCCAGGCCGGCAAGAACCAGCTGACTGCCCCGCTCAAAGTCGGCGCGATCTACACCGTCGGCCCGTACCTGTTCCCGCACCTGATTCCGCAACTGCACCGCGTCGCGCCGCAGATGCCGCTGTATATCGAAGAAAACTTCACCCACGTACTGCGCGACAAACTGCGTAACGGTGAGTTGGACGCGATCATCATCGCCCTGCCGTTCAATGAAGCCGACGTGCTGACATTGCCGCTCTACGACGAGCCGTTCTACGTGCTGATGCCCGCCTCCCACCCGTGGACCCAGAAAGACACGATCGACGCCAGCCTGCTCAACGACAAGAGCCTGCTGCTGCTCGGTGAGGGTCATTGCTTCCGCGACCAGGTCCTGGAAGCCTGCCCGACCCTGACCAAGGGCAACGATGGCGCCAAGCACACCACCGTCGAATCCAGCTCCCTGGAGACCATTCGCCATATGGTGGCGTCCGGCCTGGGTATTTCGATCCTGCCGTTGTCGGCCGTGGACAGCCATCACTACGCCGCCGGCGTGATTGAAGTGCGTCCACTCACCCCGCCCGTGCCGTTCCGCACCGTGGCGATTGCCTGGCGCGCCAGCTTCCCGCGCCCCAAAGCGATCGACATCCTCGCCGACTCAATCCGCCTGTGCTCGGTGGCCAAGCCGCCTGCTGCGAGCTAAGCAAGCGTATGACTGAGCTTTCGCAGGTGTCGGTGACGGCACTCAAGGGTGTCGGTGAAGCCATGGCCGAGAAACTGGCCAAGGTTGGCCTGGAAAACCTCCAGGACGTGCTGTTTCACCTGCCCCTGCGCTATCAGGACCGCACCCGCGTAGTGCCCATCGGCCATCTGCGCCCTGGGCAGGATGCCGTGGTCGAAGGCACCGTCAGCGGTGCCGATGTGGTGATGGGCAAGCGCCGCAGCCTGGTGGTGCGCCTGCAGGACGGCACCGGCGGCCTGAGCCTGCGCTTCTACCATTTCAGTAACGCGCAAAAGGAAGGCCTCAAGCGTGGTACCCGTGTGCGTTGCTACGGCGAAGCCCGGCCGGGCGCGTCGGGCCTGGAAATCTACCATCCGGAATACCGTGCCATTACCGGCGACGAACCGCCTCCGGTAGACACCACCCTCACCCCCATCTACCCACTCACCGAAGGCCTGACGCAACAGCGCCTGCGCCAGTTGTGCATGCAGACCCTGACCCTGCTCGGCCCGCAGAGCCTGCCCGACTGGCTGCCGCAAGAGCTGGCCCGCGACTACCAATTGGCCCCCCTGGCTGACGCGATTCGCTATCTGCATCATCCTCCGGCCGATGCCGATGTGGATGAGCTGGCCCTGGGGCATCACTGGGCCCAGCATCGCCTGGCCTTCGAAGAGTTGCTGACCCACCAACTGTCCCAGCAACGCCTGCGCGAAAGCATGCGCTCCCTACGTGCCCCGGCGATGCCCAAGGCCACGCGCCTGCCCGCGCAGTACTTGGCCAACCTCGGTTTTGCGCCGACCGGCGCGCAGCAGCGCGTAGGCAATGAAATCGCCTACGACTTGAGCCAGAAAGAACCCATGCTGCGCCTGATCCAGGGCGATGTTGGCGCCGGCAAGACCGTGGTCGCCGCCCTGGCCGCACTGCAGGCCCTGGAGGCCGGTTACCAGGTGGCGCTGATGGCGCCGACCGAGATCCTCGCCGAGCAGCACTTCATCACCTTCAAACGCTGGCTCGAACCCCTGGGCCTGGAAGTGGCGTGGCTGGCGGGCAAGCTCAAGGGCAAGAACCGCACGGCCGCCCTGGAGCAGATCGCCGCCGGCGCGCCGATGGTGGTCGGCACCCACGCGCTGTTCCAGGATGAGGTTAAATTCAAGAACCTGGCCCTGGTGATCATCGACGAGCAGCACCGTTTCGGCGTGCAGCAACGCCTGGCCCTGCGCGAAAAAGGCGTGGGCGGGCGGATGAACCCGCACCAGTTGATCATGACCGCCACGCCGATCCCGCGCACGCTGGCCATGAGTGCCTACGCTGACCTCGACACCTCGATCCTCGACGAACTGCCGCCGGGCCGAACGCCCGTCAACACGGTGCTGGTCACCGACACCCGCCGCGTCGAAGTGATCGAGCGCGTGCGCGGTGCCTGCGCCGAAGGGCGCCAGGCCTATTGGGTTTGCACGCTGATCGAAGAGTCCGAAGAGCTGACCTGCCAGGCCGCCGAAACCACCTACGAAGACCTCACTAGCGCCTTGGGCGAGCTCAAGGTCGGGCTGATCCATGGGCGCATGAAGCCTGCGGAAAAAGCCGCGGTGATGGCCGAGTTCAAGGCCGGCAACCTGCAACTGCTGGTGGCGACTACCGTGATTGAAGTCGGCGTGGATGTACCCAACGCCAGCCTGATGATCATCGAAAACCCCGAGCGCCTGGGCCTGGCGCAACTGCACCAACTACGCGGCCGTGTCGGCCGGGGCAGTGCCGCCAGCCACTGTGTGTTGCTCTACCATCCGCCGCTGTCGCAGATTGGCCGCCAGCGCCTGGGGATCATGCGCGAGACCAACGACGGCTTCGTGATCGCCGAAAAGGACCTGGAACTGCGCGGCCCCGGCGAGATGCTCGGCACCCGCCAGACCGGGCTGCTGCAATTCAAGGTGGCCGACCTGATGCGCGACGCCGACCTGTTGCCCGCCGTACGCGACGCCGCCCAGGCCCTGCTGGAGCGCTGGCCGCACCACGTCAGCCCGCTGCTGGATCGCTGGCTGCGCCACGGCCAACAATATGGCCAGGTCTGACCCCGCGCCCCTGTAGGAGCGAGCTTGCTCGCGAAGAACTCACAGGCGCCACGTATATGCCGGTGCCCCGCTTAATCGTTAAGGTTCCTCGCGAGCAAGCGCGCTCCTAAAGTAACGGGACCGCCAACACCATCACAAACCACAGTTAGACACCCCTGCGCCGGACCAAGCTGGTTATACTCCAAGCAAATGTAGGAAATTGGATCCGGCCATGTCAGAACTTGCCCACGCCACAGCCCCGCCGACCGCACCCACGGTCATTCGGGACCTGCTCGCAAAACTCGCCGTCAGCTACAAGGAAGTCGCCGAACACCCAGGCCTGAACCCAGCGCGCAAGGTTCAAGCGGTACTGCTCGATGACGCCGTGGGCGCCCTGATGGTGCTGTTCCCCCAGAGCCAGCTGCTGGATCTCAATCGCCTGACCGAACTGACCGGCCGCAACCTCACCGCCGTGGCTCCGGAACGCCTGGAGCGTATGCTCGGCAAACACAGCCTGAGCCTGCTGCCTGGCCTGCCACCGCTGACCAGCTCACCGTGCCTGTACGAAGAAAGCCTGCTGCGCGAGCCGACTTTACTGGTGCACTCGGGCGAAGCCACGGTGCTGCTGGAAATCGCCAGCGAAGACTTCAAGCGCATGCTGAACAAAGCCAGTGCGGCCAAATTCGGCGAGCCCTTGAGCAGCATCCGGCCCAACTTCGACCGCCCCAACGACGACCGCGACGAGATCTCCCAGGCGATGCAGGCGTTTACCGCCCGGCGCATCCAGCAACGCCTGGAAGCCACCATCGAGATCCCGCCGCTGGCCGACACCGCGCAGAAGATCATCAAGCTGCGGGTCGATCCCAACGCGACCATCGATGACATCACTGGCGTCGTGGAAACCGACCCGGCCCTGGCCGCGCAAGTAGTGAGCTGGGCGGCATCGCCGTACTACGCCTCGCCGGGCAAGATCCGCTCGGTAGAGGACGCCATTGTGCGCGTGCTGGGCTTCGACCTGGTGATCAACCTGGCCCTGGGCCTGGCGCTGGGCAAGACCCTGAGCCTGCCCAAGGACCATCCGCAACAGGCCACGCCTTACTGGCACCAGTCGATCTACACCGCGGCAGTGATCGAAGGCCTGACCCGCGCCATGCCCCGCGCCCAGCGCCCGGAAGCCGGCCTGACCTACCTGGCGGGCCTGCTGCACAACTTTGGCTATCTGTTGCTGGCCCACGTCTTCCCGCCGCACTTCTCGCTGATCTGCCGGCACCTGGAGGTCAACCCGCACCTGTGCCACAGCTATGTCGAGCAGCACTTGCTGGGGATCAGCCGCGAGCAGATCGGCGCCTGGCTGATGCGTTACTGGGATATGCCGCAAGAGCTGTCCACGGCCCTGCGCTTTCAGCACGACCCAAGCTACGACGGCCAGTACGCCGAATACCCGAACCTGGTGTGCCTGGCCGTGCGCTTGCTGCGCGGGCGCGGGATTGGCTCCGGGCCTGAAGCCGAGATTCCAGACGAGCTGCTGGAGCGCCTGGGCCTGGACCGGACCAAAGCGGAGGATGTGGTGAGCAGGGTGCTGGATGCTGAGGTGTTGCTGCGGGAGTTGGCGTCGCAGTTCAGCCAGGGGTAAATCTGGCGTCTGTTGTATCGCTATCGCGAGCAAGCCCGCTCCCACATTCGACTGCATTCCAAAGGTGGAACCCGGTCAAATGTGGGAGCGGGCTTGCTCGCGAAGAGCTCACCTCGGTCTGACTGAAGCCCTACTTCTTTTTCTTCGGCTTCAAATACTTGGTCAACCCCTGGAACCACATCACCAGCGCCGGGTTGCCCTTGATCTGGATCGACTTGTCCTGAATCCCCGTCATGAACGCCAGTTGCTTGTTCTTCGCCTGCATCGTGGCGAAGCCGTAGGCGGCGTCTTTAAAGGCAATGGCGAACGCAGGCTCAGGGTGGACACCCGAGCGGCTGGTGATGCGCTGGTGTTTGACGATGAAGTGACGGGCAACCTTGCCGTCGAGGGTCTGCAACTGGAACGCCAGGTCCTTGTCACCCAACTGCTGTTGGAACGCGGGGTTGTTGCGGCTGGCTTTGGCCATCATCAGGCCCAGCACCCACAGGAGAAAACGAAATTTCATGCACACGGCCTCAGTGTAATTATTGGGTGGCCGCAGCAGTTTAACGATTTGTGCGCGGAACGCTACCGATCTCCCGCGTTAGCAGGAGATCGGCTGGCGTTTACCGCTTATAGCAACAACTTGGCTTAAACGTTAGGGCAAGGTACCGGCGCCCAGTCGGCCCGTCATAGTCAGGTCATTGGCCCGCTGCAAAAACCCGCTGTTGCGCCAATGCTCCCACTTCACCCCCCAAGAGCACGCCCCAACAAAAATGGGCACCCGACCCAGTCGGCGTGCCCATTTTTCATACCTCCCCGCCTCCCTTCGAGACGGTGCTGCGCTTACGGGTTGACGCTGTCTTTGAGCGACTTGCCCGGTTTGAACGCTACGGTGTTGCTGGCCTTGATTTTCACTGGCTCGCCGGTTTGCGGGTTTTTGCCGGTGCGGGCGCCGCGGTGGCGTTGCAAGAAGGTGCCGAAGCCAACCAGGGTGACGCTGTCTTTGCGGTGCAATGCGCCAGTAATTTCTTCAAGAACGGCGTTGAGGACGCGGTTGGCCTGTTCTTTGGTCAGGTCTGCTTTTTCTGCAATGGCGGCTGCGAGTTCTGGTTTACGCATAGGTGAAGCCTCTTTGACGGTTTTTTGTTGTTATGTCCGTGCTGCTCTCTGCTGGAGCAGCGCCAAGGCGCCGCAGGCTCTACTCTGCGGCAGACGGGAGTGAGGATGGCATGCCATTGGTGCCTGCGCCAGTCTCGCAGCGACCTTTCTAGGGGGAAAAAGGTGGTTATTCCGACAGAACGACCAGCATTTACGCCAGCAGTGGCGGAAGTTCTTTATTCAGGGCCAGTTTTTCCATGACTGCCGTGCCGGTAAGCGCGTAGCCCAGCAGACGGCCGCTGGCGTCGCGGCACAAGGCTTTGATGTCGCCGCCCTGCCCTTCGACGCTCCACACGCCTTCAGTGCCCCGTGGCGGTGGCGAGACCACCAGCGGGCACGCCGGGGTTTTCACCGTGACCGGCATCGGCCCGTAGTTGACGGCCGTGGCGTTGCCCGCCAGGGTCTGGGCCAGGGCGCGGGCGCAGCTCATCAGGGGCATGACGTACAGCAGGTTCAGGCCATCGACCTCGGCGCAGTCGCCCAGGGCGTAGATATTGGCGTGGGAGGTCTTGAGGTGGCGGTCGACCATGATCCCACGGTTGATTTGCAGGCCGGCCGCAGCCGCCAGGTCCACCCGTGGACGCAAGCCAATGGCGGAGACCACCAGGTCGCATTCGATTACCGTGCCATCGGAGAGGTGGGCTTCCAGGCCGTCAGCCGTGCGCTGAAGGCGGTTGAGCACCGGCCCCAGGTGGAAGCGCGCACCGAGGCCTTCGAGCCCGGCCTGCACCGCTGCAGCCGCTGCCGGGTGCAGCAGGGTCGGCATGACTTGCTCGCACGGCGCCACCAGGTCGATGGTGTAGCCGCCGAGGATCAGGTCGTTGGCAAACTCACAGCCGATCAGGCCAGCGCCCAATAGCAGCACGCGGCGCTTGCCGGCGGCGGCGTGGCGAAAGCGCGCGTAGTCTTCCAGGTCGTTGATCGGAAAAATCAGTTCAGCGGCATCGCCCTCGACCGGTACCTGTACCGTCTGGGCGCCCCAGGCCAGGATCAGGTCGCGGTAGGCCACCGCCTCCTCGCCAATCCACAGGCGCTTATGACCAGGATCGATGCCGCTGATACGGGTATGGGTGCGCACTTCAGCCTTGAGTTGCTCGGCCATGGCGCCAGGGGTCGCCATGCTCAGGCCATCGGCATCCTTGTTTTTGCCAAAGCCGGTGGAGAGCATGGGCTTGGAGTAGGAGCGCCCGTCATCTGCGGTGATCAGCAACAGCGGGGTTTCGCTGTCGAGCTTGCGAAACTCCCGAGCCAGGTTGTAACCGGCCAAGCCCGTACCGATGATCACGACAGGTGCGCTCATTCCATTCTCCTTGTAGTACGTTTCTTAAATTCAGCGAATCAACCGATTTCGATCATTTCGAAATCCATTTTGCCGACGCCACAGTCCGGGCACAGCCAGTCTTCCGGGACGTCTTGCCACAGGGTGCCTGGGGCGATCCCATCATCCGGCCAACCGTCCTTCTCGTCATAGATCAGGCCGCAAACTACACATTGCCACTTCTTCATTACTTGCTTCCTCAGGGTCCAGGCTTACTGGCCGACAGTCGATAGATCCAGCATTGCCGTCCGGCTCAGGGCGTTTTGTACTGATCGGGGCGCCCAGATGCAAGCACGTTCGGCCCAATGTCCCGGCGCAGCCCGGCAAAAATTCGGGTGACCATGGTAAGCTCGGCGCCTCATTAACTGCCAATAATGACTCCCCGTGCCGCATTCGATTGCCGTTCCCGATGCTTGCCAATGGTTGAACCAGAGCCTTCTGCACCCTCTGCCCGCACCTCCTGCCCTCGACTGGCTGTTCGATGAGGGCTCGCTGACCCGCCGCCTGACGCACCTGTCCAACGATGGTTTCAGTGTTACGCCACTGTTCGAAGGCTGGCAGCCCCTGCGAGACGACGAATGCGCCGCCCTCGACCTGCCAGCCGCCAGTATCGGCTGGGTCCGCGAGGTGTATTTGCGCGGTCACGGCCAGGCCTGGGTGTTCGCCCGCAGCGTGGCGGCGCGCAGTGCCTTGCAGGGCGACGGCTTGCATATGGATGAATTGGGCAGTCGTTCCCTGGGTGAGTTGCTGTTTTGTGACCAGGCATTCACCCGCCAGGCCATCGAGGTCTGCCACTACCCACGCGCCTGGCTGCCGACGGCGGATCAGGCCAATGGCTTGTGGGCGCGGCGCTCGCGCTTTGATCGCGGCGCGTTAAGTGTCTTGGTGGCGGAAGTGTTCCTGCCGAGCCTGTGGCAAGCAGTGCACCAATCTGTGGAGAATTGCTGATGTATCAGCGCCTGCTCAAATCCCTGGACCATCTGAACCCACGGGCCTGGGACTTCGTTCAATTGACCCGGATGGACAAGCCCATCGGCATCTATCTGCTGCTGTGGCCCACCCTGTGGGCGCTGTGGATCGCCGGCAAGGGCTCGCCGTCGTTGAGCAATATCGTGATTTTTGTCTTGGGCGTGACACTGACCCGGGCAGCGGGCTGTGTGATCAATGACTGGGCTGACCGCAAGGTCGACGGCCATGTGAAGCGCACCGCGCAGCGCCCGCTGGCGAGCGGCAAGATCAGTTCCAAAGAAGCTTTGGTGTTCTTTGCGGTGCTGATGTCCATCAGTTTCCTGCTGGTGCTGCTGACCAACGCCGCCACCATCTGGCTATCCCTGGGCGGCCTGGCGCTGGCTGTCAGTTATCCCTTCATGAAGCGCTACACCTATTACCCGCAGGTGGTGCTGGGCGCAGCGTTTTCCTGGGGCATGCCCATGGCGTTTACCGCCGAGACCGGCAGCCTGCCGGCCATTGCGTGGCTGCTGTATATCGCCAACCTGCTGTGGACGGTGGCCTACGACACCTATTACGCGATGACCGACCGCGATGACGATCTGAAAATCGGCGTCAAATCCACCGCGATCCTGTTTGGCGATGCCGACCGGATCATCATCCTCACCCTGCAGGGGTTGGCGCTGCTCTGCCTGCTGCTGGCGGGCTCGCGCTTCGAACTGGGTGGCTGGTTCCATCTGGGGCTAGTGGCGGCGGCAGGGTGTTTTGCCTGGGAGTTCTGGTACACCCGGGATCGCGACCGGATGAAATGCTTCAAGGCGTTTTTGCACAACCATTGGGCCGGGTTGGCGATTTTTCTCGGGATTGTGGCCGATTACGCCTTCCGATAACCGTGGCGAGCGGGGCAAGCCCGCTTGCCACAGCAGCCCCTCGCAAGGAGCCCGCATGTCACAGTAATGGCTTAGGGTTTGGCGATCTTCCAGGCGCCATCCATTTTGCCGTCACCGGTCGCGTCGCCGGCCTTCTTGTCGGCAATGAAGGTATACAACGGCTTGCCGTCATAGGCCCACTGGCTGGTGTTGTCGTCACGGGTGATGACGGTCCACTTGCCCATTGGCTTATCGGTGGACTCGGCCTTCAACGGTGGCCAGTTGGTAGCGCACTTGTCATTGCAGGCAGACTTGCCATCAGCATCCTTGGCGAAGGTATAGAGCGCCATCCCCTTGTGATCCACCAACATCCCGTCTTTAGTCATGGCTGGATCCGCCGCAACAGCCAGTGTCGGCAGCGTCAACGCCGCCGTGACCAGCAGGGCTTTCCAGGAAAAAATACGTTGATTCATCAGAACCTTCCTTTTGCGGTTGTCAGGATTCGGACTCAAAGCGTAGTTCAGGACTCGGCCGATTGCGCAGGCCAGTAAAATACTGTCACACGACTGCAATAATTCCGTTATCTAATGCGGCGCAAGACAGTTAAATGACAAGAGGACTTAGCATGGTTGGCAGGAGCATTCTGATCGTTGACGACGAAGCGCCCATTCGCGAAATGATCGCCGTTGCGTTGGAAATGGCCGGCTATGACTGCTTGGAGGCGGAGAACTCCCAGCAGGCCCACGCCATTATCGTCGACCGCAAACCGGACCTGATCCTGCTGGACTGGATGCTGCCCGGCACCTCCGGCATCGAGTTGGCCCGGCGTCTCAAGCGCGATGAGCTGACCGGCGATATCCCGATCATCATGCTCACCGCCAAGGGCGAAGAGGACAACAAGATCCAGGGCCTGGAAGTGGGCGCCGATGACTACATCACCAAGCCATTTTCCCCACGGGAGTTGGTCGCACGTCTGAAGGCCGTACTGCGCCGCGCCGGGCCGACCGATGGCGAGGCACCGATTGAAGTCGGCGGCCTGCTGCTGGACCCCATCAGCCACCGCGTGACCATCGACGGCAAGCCGGCCGAGATGGGCCCGACTGAATACCGCCTGTTGCAGTTCTTCATGACCCACCAGGAACGCGCCTACACCCGCGGCCAACTGCTGGACCAGGTGTGGGGCGGCAACGTGTATGTCGAGGAGCGCACCGTGGACGTGCATATCCGCCGCCTGCGCAAAGCCTTGGGCGATGCCTACGAGAATCTGGTACAAACCGTGCGCGGTACCGGTTATCGGTTTTCCACCAAAGGCTGAGCCAGCCCTAACCAGACTTAACAGCCGACAAGGACGCATGTTCAAGTGAATCAAAACTGGCATGGCACCCTGATCCGCCACATGCTCCTGCTGGTCACCGGCTGCCTGTTGGTCGGCCTGATCAGCGGCTACTACGGCTGGAGCCTGGCCATCGGCCTGGGCCTCTATCTGGGCTGGACCCTCAAGCAATTGCTGCGCCTGCACGAGTGGCTGCGCCAGCACACGCCCGATGAAGCGCCACCCGACGGCTATGGCCTGTGGGGCGAGGTGTTCGACAGCATCTACCACCTGCAACGCCGCGACCAACGGGTACGCGGCCGCCTGCAAGCAGTGATCGACCGCGTCCAGGAGTCGACCGCCGCGCTCAAGGACGCGGTGATCATGCTCGACAGCGACGGCAACCTGGAATGGTGGAACCGCGCCGCCGAAACCCTGCTGGGCCTGAAGACGCCCCAGGACAGCGGCCAACCGGTGACCAACTTGGTGCGCCATCCGCGTTTCAAGGAGTACTTCGAGCAGGACAATTTCGAAGAGGCCCTGGAAATCCCGTCGCCCACCAACGACCGGGTGCGCATCCAGTTGTACCTCACGCGCTACGGCAACAACGAGCATTTGATGCTGGTGCGCGACGTCACCCGCATCCATCAGTTGGAGCAGATGCGCAAGGATTTCGTCGCCAACGTCTCCCACGAATTGCGTACGCCCCTGACAGTGATCTGCGGCTACCTGGAGACGCTGCTGGACAACGTCGAAGAGGTCAACCCGCGCTGGAGCCGTGCCTTGCAGCAAATGCAGCAACAAGGCTCACGCATGCAGACCCTGCTCAACGACCTGTTACTGCTGGCCAAGCTGGAAGCCACCGACTACCCCTCGGACAACCATCCCGTGGCCGTACAGAGCCTGCTGCAGACCATCAAGAACGATGCCCAGGCGCTGTCCGGCGAACGCGGCCAGCACATCACCCTGGAAGCCGATCCGTCGGTGCTGCTCAAGGGCAGCGAGGGCGAGTTGCGCAGTGCTTTTTCCAACCTGGTGTTCAACGCAGTGAAGTACACCCAGGACAAAGGCACGATCCGCATCCGTTGGTGGGCCGATCACCAGGGTGCGCACCTGAGCGTGCAGGATTCGGGGATTGGTATCGACAGCAAGCACTTGCCACGCCTGACCGAGCGTTTCTACCGCGTCGACTCCAGCCGCAACTCCAACACCGGCGGTACTGGGTTGGGCCTGGCGATCGTCAAGCATGTGCTGTTGCGCCATCGGGCCCGCCTGGAAATCAGCAGCGTACTGGGCCATGGCAGCACCTTTACCTGCCACTTTGCGCCGACCCAGGTCAGCCGCTCGCAGGCAATCGCGGCGGAGGAATAATCTGACGTTATCCCCATTCCCTGTAGGAGCTACTGTCAGAACCTGACGAACTCCCCTGTGGCAAGCCCGCTCGCCACAACAGCCCTATCTGCTTGGTTTTATCGCAGGCAAGCCCGCTCCTACATAAGCCCCATGCAGCATGCATTCACGGCCCCACCCGGCAGGCGCCACTAGGCAAGCGCCCCGTCAGCCGCTACATTGCGTGACTTGTGCCCGCCCTTGAGGCACAGCCATCACCCTTTTTTGAATACACGGAACCCGCAAAACCCCATCATGGACCCTTCCCCTGGTATCACCCTCGCGACACTCTTCGCCGACTTCGGCATGATTCTTTTTGCACTGATCCTGGTACTGCTCAACGGTTTCTTCGTTGCGGCGGAATTTGCCATGGTCAAACTGCGCTCCACTCGGGTCGAGGCCATCGCCCACACCAACGGCTGGCGCGGGCAGATTCTGCGCACCGTACACAGCCAGCTCGACGCCTATCTGTCGGCTTGCCAGCTGGGTATCACCCTCGCCTCCCTGGGCCTGGGCTGGGTCGGCGAGCCGGCTTTTGCGCACATCCTGGAGCCGTTGCTGGGGGCCATGGGCGTCGAGTCGCCTGAAGTCATCAAGGGCGTGTCGTTCTTCGCCGCCTTCTTCGTGATTTCGTACCTGCACATCGTGGTCGGTGAGCTGGCGCCCAAATCCTGGGCCATTCGCAAGCCCGAGTTGCTGTCGCTGTGGACCGCAGTGCCGCTGTACCTGTTCTACTGGGCGATGTACCCGGCCATCTACCTGCTCAACGCCAGCGCCAACGCGATCCTGCGCATCGCCGGCCAGGGCGAGCCCGGGCCCCATCACGAGCACCATTACAGCCGCGAAGAGCTCAAGCTGATCCTGCACTCCAGCCGTGGCCAGGACCCGAGCGACCAAGGCATGCGCGTGTTGGCCTCGGCCGTGGAAATGGGCGAACTGGAAGTGGTGGACTGGGCCAACTCCCGGGAAGACCTGGTGACCCTGGACTTCAACGCGCCGCTCAAGGAAATCCTCGCGCTGTTCCGCCGCCACAAATTCAGCCGCTACCCGGTGTACGACCCCGTGCGGGGTGAGTTTGTCGGCCTGCTGCACATCAAGGATCTACTGCTGGAACTGGCGGCCCTGGATCATATTCCCGAGTCGTTCAACCTGGCCGAGCTGACCCGCCCATTGGAGCGCGTGTCGCGGCACATGCCGCTGTCGCAGTTGCTGGAGCAGTTTCGCAAAGGCGGCGCCCACTTTGCCCTGGTTGAAGAAGCCGACGGCAATATCATCGGCTACCTGACCATGGAAGACGTGCTGGAAGTACTGGTGGGCGATATCCAGGACGAACACCGCAAGGCCGAGCGCGGCATCCTCGCCTACCAGCCGGGCAAGCTGCTGGTACGTGGTGACACACCATTGTTCAAGATTGAGCGCCTGCTGGGCATCGACCTGGACCACATCGAGGCCGAAACCCTCGCCGGCTTGATCTACGACACCCTGAACCGGGTGCCGGAAGAGGAAGAAGTGCTGGAGGTGGAGGGCCTGCGGATCATCATCAAGAAGATGAAAGGCCCGAAAATCGTGCTGGCCAAGGTGCTGATGCTCGACTAGGGCACACCCCCTGTAGGAGCGAGCTTGCTCGCGAAGGGCGTTAACGATAACGCTGGGATCCTGACATCCGGCAGCGCCCTCAGGTTTTTCGCGAGCAAGCTCGCTCCTACAAAAGCCTTACCGCGTGCCCAACGCAAAGTTGGGCAACGCCTGTACCGGCTGCGTGAACTCATACGGGATCGACACCCACCCCGCCCCCGTATCGCGCTGCACCACAAAATGCAGGTGTGGCCCGCTGCTGTTGCCGGTATTGCCCGACAGCGCCAGCGGGCTGCCCACCGCCACCCGCTGCCCATCCCTGACGCTGACCGACCCTTGCTTGAGGTGCAGATACACGCCCTGAGTGCCGTCATCGTGCAATACACGCACGAAGTTGCCCGAGGGATCACTGCCCCGCCCCGATTGGCTGTTCTCTGTCTTCACTACCACCCCGCCCCGCGCTGCGATGATCGGCGTGCCTTCGGGCATGGCGATGTCCATGGCGTAGCGGCTCTTCACATCGGAGTGACTGAACGTCCCTCCAGGGCCTTGGGTCAGGCGGAAGGGCCCGCCGCGCCAGGGCAACGGGTAGCGCTGCAACTGCGCTGGCCGAAGATTACGCAGCGGCTGGGGATCAAGCACCTGGCGCTTGACCGGCACGGCACGGCGCTCCTGGAACACAAACGCCTGGGCGCCTGGGGTCTTCTGGTCACTGAAGAACACCACGCCACGGGCATCGGTGGAACGATAGAGGGTCATGGCCAGGGTCGATGACGCGACTGCACACAGCCCACAAAACAGCAAAAAACGCACAAGCATCGGATAAACCTGCCAGGTATGACTGACCGGCAGGCTAGCAAGGGTTCATGACAATGTTGTGTGGACCGGCTCCCCTGTAGGAGCCGGCTTGCCAGCTCCTACAGGGGTCAGGGGGTTGGTTCAGGCACCCGGCACAAAATGCTTCTGCGCTGTGCCTCGGGCGATCAGCCGGGAGATGTAGTCGAGTTTCTGCGCGTCCTGGTCGATAAAGCGGAAGGTCAGTTGCAACCAGTCGCTGTCGGGACGCGGCTCGTAGGCGACGATGGCATGCAGGTAGCCATTGAGGCGGGCGGTTTCGGCGTTCTCGCCTTGTTCAAGGTCGAGTACCGCGCTTTCCAGCACTTGGGGCAGGACGTCGCCACGGCGCACGACCAGCAACGCCTCCTTGATGCTCAGCCCCTTGATCACGCATTGCTGGGTACCACTGGACAGGCGCAACTGGCCCTGGCCACGACCGCTGGCCGCCGACGGCGCGGCGGCAGCCTGCACGGGCGGGCTGTTGAGCAGGCCTTTGCTCGGCGCGGCCACCGGAGCGGGCTTGACCGCTTCGGGCTTGCCACCGGTCAGGGCGCTGAGGGAGTCGTTGCCAAAAGCCGAGTTCATCTTGGTCGGTGCGCTGGCCAGCAAAGCATCGAGGCGCCCGATCTTGTTCAGGGCCTGCTTGACCTTGTTCAGCAACTGCTCGTTGGTGAACGGCTTGCTGACGTAGCCGGAGACGCCGGCCTGGATGGCCTGGACCACGTTTTCCTTGTCGCCACGGCTAGTGACCATGACAAACGGCATGGACTTGAGCTGCGGCTGCTCGCGGCACCAGGTCAACAATTCCAGGCCCGACATTTCCGGCATTTCCCAGTCGCACAACACCATGTCGAAGGTTTCGCGCATCAGGATGGCCTGGGCCTTTTTGCCGTTTACCGCATCTTCAATCTTGATACCGGGGAAGTAGTTACGCAGGCACTTCTTCACCAGGTCGCGAATAAACGAGGCGTCATCCACCACCAATACACTGACTTTACTCATCGACCCTTCATCCTCTCAAAACCCCGGCAAGCAAAACGCTTAACTGATGGCATTTTGCCAAAAACTCGTCAGTCACGCCGGGACTTTATGGCTGCCCGCAGCGCAAAACTCATACGCCACAAACGCAAACGCCCGACCAGAGGCCAGGCGTTTATTTCTCGGGCAATCTTACTTATCGTCAGATTCTGCCGGAACATTAGGGATTTGATCGGCCGTGCCTTCAACTTCGGCTTTCATGCGCTTGAGGCCCATGTGCCGCACGTCGGTGCCGCGTACCAGATAAATGACCAATTCCGAGATATTGCGCGCGTGGTCGCCGATCCGTTCCAGGGAGCGCAGCACCCAGATGATGCTCAACACCCGCGAGATAGAGCGCGGGTCTTCCATCATGTAGGTCGCCAGTTCACGCAGGGCGGTCTTGTACTCGCGGTCGATGATCTTGTCGTACTGGGCCACCGACAACGCCAGGTCGGCGTCGAAACGGGCAAAGGCATCCAGCGCATCGCGGACCATGTTGCGCACCTGGTCGCCGATGTGGCGCACTTCGACGTAACCGCGCGGCGCTTCGCCTTCTTCGCACAACTGGATGGCGCGACGGGCGATTTTGGTGGCTTCGTCGCCGATACGCTCCAAATCGATCACCGACTTGGAAATGCTGATGATCAAACGCAGGTCGGACGCCGCCGGCTGGCGACGGGCGAGGATGCGCAGGCATTCCTCGTCGATGTTGCGCTCCATCTGGTTGATCTGGTCGTCGATCTCGCGCACTTGCTGGGCAAGGCCCGAGTCGGCCTCGATCAGCGCGGTCACCGCATCGTTGACTTGCTTCTCCACCAGCCCGCCCATGGCCAGGAGGTGGCTGCGCACTTCCTCAAGCTCGGCGTTGAACTGCGCGGAGATGTGGTGGGTAAGGCCTTCTTTGCTAATCATGTTGGCGTCCTTGGAGCGTCCGGTAAGGTGCGGAGAACCGCAGCGTCAGTGCAATCAGAACCACAGCTTCCTAGCCGTAGCGACCGGTGATGTAGTCTTCGGTCTGCTTCTTCGCCGGATTAGTGAACAGGGTATCGGTATCGCCGAATTCCACCAGCTTGCCCATGTACATGAACGCGGTGTAGTCGGAAACCCGCGCCGCCTGTTGCATGTTGTGGGTCACGATGACGATGGTGAACTTGGACTTGAGCTCGTAGA
Source organism: Pseudomonas hygromyciniae (assembly GCF_016925675.1). Classification (NCBI taxonomy): domain Bacteria; kingdom Pseudomonadati; phylum Pseudomonadota; class Gammaproteobacteria; order Pseudomonadales; family Pseudomonadaceae; genus Pseudomonas; species Pseudomonas hygromyciniae. Next base: position 5,921,963 of record NZ_CP070506.1, read on the forward strand.
TCAGCTCTTCGACTTTCAGCGTCGAGATCGGGTCGAGTGCCGAGCATGGTTCGTCGAGCAGCAGCACTTCCGGCTCCACGGCGATGGTACGGGCAATCACCAGACGCTGCTGCTGACCGCCGGACAGGCCGAGGGCCGATTCGTGCAGGCGGTCCTTGACCTCGTCCCACAGCGCCGCGCCTTTAAGGGCCCACTCGACCGCTTCGTCGAGGATGCGCTTTTTGTTGATGCCCTGGATGCGCAGGCCGTAGACCACGTTTTCGTAGATGGTCTTGGGGAAAGGGTTGGGCTTCTGGAACACCATGCCCACCCGACGACGCAGCTCGGCCACATCTTCGCCCTTGCGGTAGATGTTGCTGCCGTAGAGGTTGATCGCGCCTTCCACACGGCAACCGTCCACCAGGTCGTTCATGCGGTTGAAGGTGCGCAGCAGCGTGGACTTGCCGCAGCCCGACGGGCCGATAAAGGCGGTCACGCGCTGCTTGGGGATGTTCATGCTGACGTCGAACAGTGCCTGCTTCTCACCGTAATACAGGCTCAGGCCCGGGACTTCGATGGCCACGGTTTCTTCGGCCAGGCTCAGGCTCTGCTTGTCGCGACCCAGGGCTGACATGTTGATGCCGTGGGAATGGGTTTCATGTTGCATGGGATGCTCCCTGTGCTACCAATTCGTTTCGTTGAACCGCGGCTTCATAGTCGGCCTTGCGGTTTACCTCAAATCTGTTTCCAACTCGGTTCCCTGTGGGAGCGGGCTTGCTCGCGAAAGCGTCAGGTCAGTCAACCTATCTGTTACTGAGACACCGCATTCGCGAGCAAGCCCGCTCCCACACTGGGTCCGCGTTCATTTCAATTAGCTATCCAGCGCCTTGTACTTCTCGCGCAGGTGGTTACGAATCCATACCGCCGACAGGTTCAGCGTGGCGATCACCAGCACCAGCAGGAACGCGGTGGCGTACACCAGCGGACGTGCCGCCTCGACGTTGGGGCTCTGGAAGCCGACGTCGTAGATATGGAAGCCCAAGTGCATGATCTTCTGGTCCAGGTGCAGGTACGGGTAGTTGCCGTCCAGCGGCAGCGACGGCGCCAGCTTCACCACACCCACCAACATCAGCGGCGCCACTTCACCGGCGGCACGGGCCACGGCGAGGATCATGCCGGTCATCATCGCCGGGCTGGCCATGGGCAGGACGATTTTCCACAGCGTTTCCGCCTTGGTCGCGCCCAGTGCCAGGGAGCCTTCGCGCACAGTACGCGGGATGCGTGCCAGGCCTTCTTCGGTGGCCACGATCACCACCGGCACCGCCAGCAGCGCCAGGGTCAGCGAGGCCCACAACAGGCCCGGCGTACCGAAGGTCGGTGCCGGTAGGGCTTCGGGGAAGAACAACCGGTCCACCGAACCACCCAGCACGTAGACGAAGAAACCCAGGCCGAACACGCCGTAGACAATCGCCGGGACACCCGCCAGGTTGTTCACCGCGATACGGATGATGCGGGTCAAGGTGTTCTGCTTGGCGTATTCACGCAGGTAGACCGCCGCCAGTACGCCGAACGGGGTCACGATCATCGCCATGATCAGGGTCATCATCACGGTGCCGAAGATCGCCGGGAAAATCCCGCCTTCGGTGTTGGCTTCCCGTGGGTCATCGCTGAGGAATTCCCAGACCTTGCTGAAATAGAACCCTATCTTGGTCAGGGTGCCCATGGCGTTCGGCTGGTAGGCGTGCACCACGTGGCCGATGTTGATTTCAAGCTCTTTGCCGTTGGCGTCGCGGGCCGTGAGGCTGTCGCGGTTGAACTGGGCGTGCAGGTCCGTCAGGCGTGCCTCGATGGCCTGGTAACGCGCATTCAGCTCGGCGCGGTCAGCATCCATGTCGGCCTGGGCGGCGGCGTCGAGCTTGCCGCTGAGCTCCAGTTTGCGACCGTGCAGACGGATACGTTCAAGACCTGCGTTGATCGCGCCAATATCGCTCTTTTCAAGGGTCTTGAGGTCGGCGGCCAGCTTGTTCACCCGCTCAACCCGCGCCTGCAGCTCTGGCCACGCAGCCTCGCCTTCGGCGACGACTTTGCCATCCTGCTTGACGTTGACCAGGGTGCCGTAGAAGTTGCCCCACTCACGACGCTCGATGGCCATCAACTCCACAGGCGTAGTCTGGTCGGTCAGCCACTCGCCAACGATCCACGTGAAGTCGTTGCCGTTCAAGTCACGGTTGCCGACCTTGATCAGCTCACGAGTCATGAACTCCGGACCTTCGTCCGGCACCGGCAGGCCGGCACTTTTCAGGCGCTCGCGCGGCACTTGTTCTTTCTGTACCACTTCGCCGATGACGATGTGGTTGGCCTGGCCCGGCACGTTGTAGTTGGCCTGGATCAGGTCAGCCGGCCAGAAGTGACCCAAGCCGCGCACGGCAATCACAGCCAGCAAACCAATGGTCATGATGACCGCGATGGCCACCGCACCACCGCTGATCCAGACGCCTGGGGCGCCGCTCTTGAACCATCCATTCAGGGAGTTCTGTTTCACAGACTTCTACCTTTCTTAAAGCGACGAGTATTTCTTGCGCAGACGCTGACGGATCAGCTCGGCGAGGGTGTTCATGATGAAAGTGAACAGCAGCAGCACCAGCGCCGAGAGGAACAGCACACGGTAGTGACTGCCGCCCACTTCCGACTCGGGCATTTCCACAGCGACGTTGGCTGCGAGCGTTCGCAGGCCTTCGAACAGGTTCATTTCCATGACCGGGGTGTTGCCCGTGGCCATCAACACGATCATGGTTTCACCCACCGCACGGCCCATGCCGATCATCAGCGCCGAGAAAATCCCCGGGCTGGCAGTCAGCAATACCACGCGGGTCATGGTCTGCCATGGCGTAGCGCCCAGGGCCAGGGAACCCAGGGTCAGGCCACGCGGCACGCTGAACACGGCGTCTTCGGCGATGGAGTAGATGTTCGGGATCACCGCAAAACCCATGGCCAGGCCGACCACCAGGGCGTTGCGCTGGTCGTAAGTGATGCCAAGGTCGTGGGAAATCCACATGCGCATGTCGCCACCGAAGAACCAGGTTTCCAGGTACGGGCTCATGTACAGCGAGAGCCAGCCCACAAACAGGATCACCGGGATCAGGATCGCGCTTTCCCAACCATCCGGAACCCGCAGGCGGATCGACTCAGGCAGGCGGCTGAAGATGAAACCAGCCAGCAGGATGCCAATGGGCAACAACATCAGCAGGCTGAAAATCCCCGGCAAGTGCCCTTCGACATACGGCGCCAGGAACAGGCCGGCGAAGAAGCCGAGGATCACCGTGGGCATCGCTTCCATCAGTTCGATCACCGGCTTGACCTTGCGGCGCAGGCTCGGGGCCATGAAGTAAGCGGTATAGATAGCCGCGGCGATGGCCAGTGGGGCAGCCAGCAGCATGGCGTAGAACGCGGCCTTGAGCGTACCGAAAGTCAGTGGCGCCAGGCTCATCTTGGGTTCGAAGTCGCTGTTGGCGGCGGTCGATTGCCAGACGTATTTAGGCTCGTCGTAGTTTTCGTACCAGACCTTGCTCCACAACGCGCTCCAGGACACTTCCGGGTGCGGGTTGTCGAGCCCCAGCGGCTGCAGCTTGCCGCCGGCTTCGACGATCACACGGTTGGCCCGTGGCGACATGCCGAAGATGCCCTGGCCTTCGACCACCGGGTCGACCAGCAAGGTACGGTGCGCGGTGCTGTGGAACACCCCGAACTTGCCGGAGGCATCCAGGGCGACGAAGCCTTTGCGACGCTCTTCGGCGGTGATTTCAACGATAGGCGTGGTGCCCATCTGGAAGGTGCGGATCTGCTTGAAACGTTGCTCGCCATCCGGGTCGCGGGCCATGAACCACTGGGCCAGGCCGCCCTTGGAGCTACCGACGATCAACGAGATGCCGCCCACCAGCTGGGTGCTGGCGGTGATTTCGGCGTTGCCATCTTCCAACAATTTGTAGCGACCGTTGAGGCTGTTGTCCCGCAGGCTGAACACATCGGCCAGGGCGCGACCGTTGATCACATACAGCCATTGCTGGCGCGGATCGACGAAGATCGCTTTCACAGGCTCAGTCATTTGCGGCAGTTCGATACGCTTCTGCTCGCTGACGACTTCGCCGGTCATCATGTTTTCTTCGCGGCTCACCGACAGCACGTTCAGGTGCGAACCGGCAGAACCGGCAACAACCAGCGAGCTGTCAGTGGCATTCAGGGCCACATGCTCCAGCGGTCGACCGGCCTCGTCGAGCACCATCGGCGTTTCACCGTAGGGGTATTCGATCTCGGGCGAAATGGTCTTCTTGCCGTCCGGGTAGGTCACTTTATAGGAGTGACGGAACACCAGGGACTGGCCATTGGACAGGCCGAGGATCACCAGCGGGCTGCCGGGCTGGTCTTCACCAAGGGACACCACGCTGGCGCCGGCTGGCAGGGCCAGGTCGACACGCTTGAGTTCAGCCCCGGTATCGACACTGAAGAACAATGCCTGGCCCTTGTCGGAAACCCGCATGGCGACCTGGTTCTGTTCTTCCATCGAGATCAGCAACGGCTTGCCGGCATCCTGCATCCAGGCAGGAGTCAGGGCCTCATCCTTGGTCAGGCTGGCACCCTGGAACAGCGGCGCGACCACATAGGCCAGGAAGAAGAAAATCAGGGTGATAGCGGCGAGGACGGCAAGACCGCCGACCAGCACGTACCAACGGGTCAGGCGATCCTTGAGCGCGCGGATGCGGCGCTTGCGTTGCAGCTCAGGCGTATTGAAGTCAATGCGCTTGGGGGGAGAAGTCGTCGTCATGGTGGAATTGGCCAGATCATTCATGCGCACACCCTAGCGATCCTGTATGACAGAAAGATGACAATGCAGTGACGCAAAAAATCCGCCGCGTAGCAGCGCTAGCAGCGGACCGAAAAATTAGGGATTTCTGTAGGAGCGAGCTTGCTCGCGAAAAACGTCAAGGCACCGCGTTGATCCAGAACGGCGCGTTATCGTTAACGCCTTTCGCGAGCAAGCTCGCTCCTACAGAAAAGGCCGGTTTTGCCCGGCCCCGTAGCTTATTTGCCTTCTTTCAGACCCAGATCAGCCAGGGTCTTTTCGACCACTTTAGCTGGCAGTGGGATGTAGCCGTCTTTCACTACAACTTCCTGGCCCTGTTTGGACAGAACCAGTTTCACGAACTCGGCTTCCAGCGGGGCCAGAGGCTTGTTCGGGGCTTTGTTGATGTACACGTAGAGGAAGCGCGACAGCGGGTACTTGCCGTTCAGGGCGTTCTCTTCGGTGTCTTCGACGAACTCGCCGCCTTCTTTCTTGGCCAGGGCCACGGTTTTCACGCTGGCAGTCTTGTAGCCGATGCCCGAGTAACCGATACCGTTGAGCGAAGAGCTGATGGACTGCACGACCGAAGCCGAGCCTGGCTGTTCGTTGACGTTCGGCTTGTAGTCACCTTTGCACAGGGCTTCTTCCTTGAAGTAGCCGTAGGTGCCGGATACCGAGTTACGACCGAACAGTTGCACCGGCTTGTTGGCCAGGTCACCGGTCACACCCAGGTCGCCCCAGGTCTTGACGTCCGCCTTGGCACCGCAAAGACGCGTCGACGAGAACACGGCATCCACTTGAGCCATGGTCAGGTGCTTGATCGGGTTGTCTTTGTGTACGAATACAGCCAGGGCGTCCACGGCCACCGGGATAGCAGTCGGCTTGTAGCCGTACTTCTGCTCGAAAGCCTGCAGTTCGTTGTCCTTCATTTTGCGGCTCATCGGGCCCAGGTTAGCGGTGCCTTCGGTGAGTGCAGGCGGCGCGGTGGAAGAACCGGCGGCTTGAATCTGGATGTTGACGTTCGGGTATTCTTTTTTGTAGTTCTCGGCCCACAGAGTCATCAGGTTGGCCAGAGTATCGGAGCCGACACTGGACAGGTTGCCCGACACACCAGAGGTCTTGGTGTAGGGCTTGATCGCAGGGTCAACAGCGGCGACCGCGTTGGCAGTGGCTACGCCAGCAGCGACAAAAGTCATTGCCGCCATCAAACGCTTCAGTTTCATGCCTTACTCCTAGCAGATAGGGATAGTTGGATCGGGGCCAAGTATCGGTAGGCCGTGTGAACACTCTATGTCTGGAATATGACAGTTAGATGAAAGGCCAGTATTGGCAGGAAAAGCAGATGCGGGAGGGAAGCTGAGTAAATGCGGGGACGAAGCGAGCAATTGCGTTGATTCAGAAACACACCGTAATCGTTGCAAGCACCGGCCTGGCGGCAATGGGGTCTTGGACGCCATCGCCGGCAAGCCGGCTCCTACAGGGGACTTGCCAGGTTCAGCGCCCGCGTTTCCACAGGTATGCACCCACCAGCATCCCCATGGTGCAGATCACCGCCACGTAATACGCCGGGCCCATGGGGCTTTCTTTCATCAGCAGGGATACCACCAGCGGCGTCAGACCACCGAACACGGCGTAGGCGACGTTGTAGGAAAACGACAGGCCGCTGAAGCGCACCACCGGCGGGAACGCCTTGACCATCACGTAGGGCACTACGCCGACCACGCCGACGAACAGGCCGGTGAGGGTGTACAGCGGGAACAGCCAGTCCGGGTGGTCCAGCAGGCTGTGATACAGCGTCCATGAGGTCGCGAACAGCAACGCGCAACCGGCGATCAGTACGCGCCCGGCGCCGAAACGGTCAGCCAGTGCGCCGGAGAGGATGCAGCCCAGGCTCAGGGTGACGATCGCCAGGCTGTTGGCCTGCAACGAGACCGTCGGGCTGAAGTGATAGATAGTCTGCAGCACGGTCGGGGTCATCAGGATCACGACAACGATGCCCGCCGACAGCAGCCAGGTCAGCAGCATCGACAGCACGATGGCGCCACGGTGGTCACGCAGGACCGCGCGCAATGGCAGCTCGGCGGCCAGGGTCTTGCGCTGCTGCATCTCGGCGAAGATCGGGGTTTCGTGCAACCAGCGGCGCAGGTACACCGAAAACAGGCCGAACACACCGCCCAACAGGAACGGGATCCGCCAGGCGTAATCCGACACCTGCTCCGGGGTGTACAGCGTGTTGATCGCGGTGGCCACCAGCGAACCCAGGAGGATCCCGGCGGTCAGGCCGCTGGTCAGGGTGCCGCAGGCGTAGCCGATATGCCGTGGTGGTACGTGCTCGGACACAAACACCCACGCCCCCGGCACTTCGCCACCAATCGCTGCGCCCTGAATCACGCGCATCAGCAGCAACAGGATCGGTGCCCACAGGCCAATCTGCGCGTACGTCGGCAACAGGCCCATGATCAGGGTCGGTACGGCCATCATGAAGATGCTCAAGGTGAACATCTTCTTGCGCCCCAGCAGGTCGCCGAAGTGCGCCATGATGATCCCGCCCAGCGGACGCGCCAGGTAGCCGGCAGCAAAGATGCCGAAGGTCTGCATCAGGCGCAGCCATTCGGGCATGTCGGCAGGGAAGAACAGCTTCCCGACCACAGTGGCGAAGAACACGAAGATGATGAAGTCGTAGAACTCCAACGCGCCGCCCAGGGCGGACAGCGACAGGGTCTTGTAATCGTTGCGGTTCAGCGGTCGTGCGGGCGGCGCAATGCTTGAAGGCACTGTGGTCATGGCAAGGCTTCTCTTATTAGGTCAGATCAGGAATCCGCAACAGCGTGGGTTTGCGCCTGGCAGGTCCGGCAAGATAACAAATTGCCCGGAAAAGCACAGTCCAAACACCTGCAGTGCGGTTGGCGCCGACTCGCAAAGTCACCCCCTTGCGAGGCCCGCCTGTTCCCTCTTCGAATTATTGTCGGGGACCGAAAACTCCAGCAAATACTGGGGTGCAGGATTCAAAAGAAACAATGGTCAAACCCCTCAAGTTGCATGACTGTTTTGGCCATTTTTTTGACGCATGTAAAGCCATGTAGATAGATGTACAAAATGCAGACCCGGTGGTCGTCGTGCAGGCTATCGACCGATATACTGCCTGCCTTGCACCGGCATATCAGTGGAAGTTGCGCGAAAACGTCGTTGGCACCGGCCAGCCGATTTCGCAGAGTTTCCCTTAAGGCGCCTTTCGAAAAACGTGACGAACGTAGTATGTTCGGGGCTGAATCGTTTTTCCAAGACGGCTATTCACCGATTACATAGTCCAAGAGTCACGGGTCAGAGGCACCCCCGGCATGATCGAACTCGAACAAGAAGATCCTATCCCGCAAGGCGATCTCGCCCTGCAAATCACCGCACTCCCCCGTGAAACCAACGGTTTCGGCGATATTTTCGGCGGCTGGCTGGTAGCGCAGATGGACCTGGCCGGCACGGCAATGGCCAGCAAGGTCGCCGGCGGCCGTGTGGCTACCGTGGCGATCGATCGCATGGCTTTCCTGGTTCCAGTGGCGGTGGGCGCGCAGTTGTCCTTCTACACCCAGGCCCTGGAAATCGGCCGCAGCTCGATCCAGATGATGGTCGAAGTGTGGAGCGATGACCCGCTGTCCAGCGAATGGCGCAAAGTCACCGAGGCGGTGTTTGTGTTCGTCGCCATTGATGGCAGCGGCCGCACCCGCTCGGTTCCGTCGCGGGCGCGTTAAACCACGCGGCGGTTTGGCGGTCCATTGCCCATTGCCTGTCATTAAGAGAGCCTTGTATGCCTACGCCCCACCTTGAAACCGTGAAAATGGATGAGCTGGACTGCTGGCGCATCCGCCACAACGGCGCCGAAGTGCTGGTGGCCCAACAGGGCGCGCACGTCTTCAGTTACCAGCCGGCCGCTGCAAAACCGGTGATCTGGCCCAACGACAAGGCGGTCTTCAAGCAAGGCAAAGGCATCCGTACGGGCGTGCCGGTGTGCTGGCCGTGGTTTGGTGTGTTCGAGCGCAATCCACAAAGTGTCAAGGCGATGCGCCAGAGCGATCAGCCGGCCGGCGCCCATGGTTTTGCGCGAACGGCTAACTGGACCCTGGTCGGCGTCGAAGACAATCGGGTTGAGCTGGCACTCATTGCGCCGGCTGGCGGCTTCCCTGGCTGGCCGCATCAGGTCGATCTGAAAATGAGCCTGCTGCTCGACGACCAGTTGCATATCCACCTGACCAGCCACAACCGCGGCACCGACACTGTGACCATCAGCCAGGCGCTGCACAGCTACTTCGCCGTCAGCGACGTGCGCAAGGTGCAGGTCGAAGGCCTGGATGGGCTGGACTATATCGATACCGCCGACGGCTGGGTGACCAGGCAACAGGCTGGGCCGCTGCACTTTCGCGCCGAGACCGACCGTATCTACCTCGATACGCCTGCACAGCTGAACATTATCGATAAAGACTGGCAGCGTCAGATCCAGCTCACCAGCGAGGGGTCAAAATCGACCGTGATCTGGAACCCATGGACCGAGCGGGCCAAGGCTTTCGATGATATGGCCGACGACGGCTGGCAGGGCATGCTGTGCATCGAGACGGCCAATGTGCTGGACGATGTGGTGATGCTGGCACCGGGTGCGAGCCACACCATGGGCGTGAGCATCACCAGCCTGCCCCTGTAACCCAATCGAAATGTGGGAGCACGCCCGCTCCCACAAGGGGTTTTGTGGCGCTGGTTACAGATCCGACTCCTTCACCACCCGCACCACCCCCGCATCCAGCGCATACGCCGCATCCGCCAGGTCGTTGTTGACCGTCTCCACCTTCAACGTGCCGGTGACCCACAGCGGTGTGTAGATATCATCGAGCTTCAAGCCCTTGGGATAACGCACCAACACCAACTGGTTTGGCGGTGGCGGCGGCACGTGAATGCAGGCCCCCGGGTAAGGCACCAGGAAAAACAGGGTGCTGCGACCCTTGGCGTCGGTTTCCAATGGCACCGGGTAGCCACCCAGGCGGATGTGTTTGCCATTCATGGCGGCCACGGTCTTGGTCGAATACATCACGGCCGGCAAGCCCTTGCTCTGCTTCAAGCCACCTTTTTCGGTAAAGGTGCCCAGGGCTTCAGGGGAGTTGTGGTCGATATCCGGCATTTGTTCGAGGGCCTTCTGATCCGACTTGGGCATCAGTTCCAGCCAATCGGTTTCCGGCAGCTCAGCGGCGTGGGCCAGACTTGAACCCAGCAAAAGGACAATCAACAGGAGGCGGCGCATGAAGGGGCTCGGCAAATAAATACAGTGCCGGCATTCTAGCCCTCTGCGCCTGCGCAGCGCAGAGGGCTTGTCGCTAAATCATTTCTTTTTCAGCAGACCGTAGATCACCAGCAACACAATGGCACCGACCAACGCGCCAATGAAACCCGCGCCCTGGCCTGCCTGGTAGATACCCAGCGCCTGGCCGCCATAGGTCGCCGCCAGGGAGCCGGCGATACCCAGCAGGATGGTCATGATCCAGCCCATGCTGTCGTCGCCTGGTTTCAGGAAACGCGCCAGCAGGCCGACGATCAAACCGATAAAGATGGTCCCAATGATACCCATGGCATTTCCCTCTGAATGAAAGTTAGCTGAAGCCTAGTCAGACTTTGGCATCCTGCAATCAGAGGATGGCGGTCACCAATGGTTCCCGCCAGCCCGTGGGTTATTGCGCTGCGATCAGCGCCTGCACTTTGGCAATCTGCGCGTCGAGTGTCGCGCGGTCCTTGCAACGCAAGTTGGCGTGACCGACTTTGCGCCCGGCCTTGAAGGCCTTGCCATAGTGATGCAGATGGCAGTCATCAATCGCAATGACCTGTTCCACCGGCGGCACCACGCCAATGAAGTTGAGCATCGCGCTCTCGCCGACCTTGGCCGTGGAACCCAGTGGCAAGCCCGCTACCGCCCGCAGGTGGTTTTCGAACTGGCTGCACTCGGCGCCTTCGGTGGTCCAGTGCCCGGAGTTGTGCACGCGCGGGGCGATTTCGTTGGCCTTGAGGCCACCGTCGACTTCAAAGAACTCGAATGCCATCACGCCGACATAATCCAGTTGCTTGAGCACTCGGCTGGAATAGTCTTCGGCCAAGGCCTGCAACGGGTGATCGGTGCTGGCCACGGACAGCTTGAGGATGCCGCTGTCGTGGGTGTTGTGCACCAACGGATAGAAGCGGGTTTCGCCATCACGGGCACGTACGGCCACCAGCGAGACTTCACCGGTGAACGGCACGAAGCCTTCCAACAGGCAGGCGACGCTGCCCAGCTCGGCGAACGTACCGACCACATCGGCTTCGGTACGCAGCACTTTCTGGCCCTTGCCGTCATAACCCAGGGTGCGGGTTTTCAGCACTGCCGGCAGGCCGATGCTGGCGACGGCGGCGTCCAGGTCTGCCTGGGACTGGATATCGGCGAACGCCGGGGTCGGAATGCCCAGGTCCTTGAACATGCTCTTTTCGAACCAGCGGTCGCGGGCGATGCGCAGCGCTTCGGCGCTCGGGTACACCGGCACGAATTGCGACAGGAACGCCACGGTCTCAGCCGGCACGCTTTCGAACTCGAAGGTCACCAGGTCGACTTCATCGGCCAGTTGGCGCAAGTGGTCCGGGTCGCTGTAGTCAGCCCGCAGGTGTTCACCCAGGGCCGCCGCACAGGCGTCCGGCGCCGGATCAAGAAACGCGAAGTTCATCCCCAGCGGAGTACCCGCCAAGGCCAGCATGCGACCCAGTTGGCCGCCACCGATTACACCGATTTTCATCAATCAACAACCTCAGGCGATGCGTGGGTCTGGATTGTCCAGGACGCTGTCAGTCTGCTCGGCGCGGAATTTCTTCAGGGCCGCGTGGAACTGTGGATGCTTGGCGCCCAGAATACTGGCGGCCAGCAACGCGGCGTTGATCGCGCCAGCCTTGCCGATCGCCAGAGTCGCCACCGGAATCCCGGCAGGCATCTGCACGATGGACAGCAGCGAATCCACGCCAGAGAGCATCGACGACTGCACCGGCACGCCGAGTACCGGCAAGTGGGTCTTGGCCGCACACATGCCCGGCAGGTGGGCTGCGCCACCGGCACCGGCGATAATCACCTCGATGCCACGGGATTCTGCTTCATCGGCATACTGGAACAGCAAGTCCGGCGTGCGGTGGGCCGAAACCACCTTCACTTCAAACGCAATGCCGAGTTTTTCCAGCATATCGGCGGTGTGGCTAAGGGTGGACCAATCGGACTTGGAGCCCATGATCACGCCAACCAATGCACTCATCGTCGTGCCTCTTCTCTCTGGGCGCCCGCAGGCGCGTCAAAAAACAACAAGCCACGCGGGAAATCCGGCGTGGCTTGTTGTACGAATTAAGGCCGGTTGGACCGGCCGAAGGCCGCGCAGTATACCGTAATAACGTAGATAAACAGCCCCTTGGGTGACCATCTGTCTTACACCTCAACCAGGCGGTTTTATTGACTTCCAGGTCAGCGAAAACCCCACAAAATACTGTGGGAGCTGGCTTGCCTGCGATGGCGGAGGGTCAGTGCCTGAAATGTCAGCTGATACACCGCTATCGCAGGCAAGCCAGCTCCCACATTTAACCGCGCTCAGCCGCCGGGGACTGCGCCGCGCCGCCTTCCAACTTGCGCCACAACAAGCGCACGTTCGCCTTACGCACCAACGCACAGCGATACAACCGGATCTCCAGTGGCACATGCCACTGCGCCCCGCCACACACCACCAGTTCACCCCTGGCCAATTCGGCGCGCACACTCAACTGCGGCACCCAGGCAATCCCCAACCCTTCCAGGGCCATGCTTTTGAGGCTGTCGGCCATCGCGGTTTCGTAAATCGTGGTGAAGCGCAGGGCACGCTGGCGCAATAGCAGATTGACCGAACGCCCAAGGAACGCCCCCGCGCTGTAGGCCAGAAGCGGCACGCTGCCCTCGCCCTCCAGGTCGAACAAGGGTTTGCCATCGGCATCGGCGGCGCACACCGGAAGCATTTCGGTGTTGCCCAGGTGCAGCGACGGGAAAATGTCCGGGTCCATCTGCATCGCGGCATCCGGGTCGTAGAACGCCAGCATCAGGTCGCAGCCCCCCTCACGCAAAGCGTGTACGGCATCGCCGACGTTGGTGGCCACCAGTCGCGTGGCGATGTTCAGTCCCTCATTGCGCAATTGTGCGATCCAGCGTGGGAAAAAGCCCAACGCCAGGGAGTGCGCCGCCGCGACCTGCATGACTTCGCCCTGGCCACCTTCCAAATGATGCAGATGGCGAAGCACTTCACCCAATTGCTCGACCACCGTGCGCGCCGTCACCAGAAACAACTGCCCTGCCGCCGTCAACTCCACGGGCGTGCGCGAGCGGTTGACCAATGTCAGCCCCAAAGCGGCTTCAAGGCTGCGGATACGTCGACTGAAGGCCGGCTGGGTGACAAAACGCCGTTCCGCCGCCTGGGAAAAACTGCGCGTGGCCGCCAGGGCGCTAAAGTCTTCCAGCCATTTGCTTTCAAGGTTCATCTGATTCTCCAGGGCACGCACCATTTTGGCACACACGCCCGCCATGATAACCGGGTCACACCTACATTATGCCGTTTGTGCATAGGCCAGTGCTTAATAGCATTGGCCCAAAAACTTCCACAAGCCTAGCATTCACAGCGTTCCGGCCTAGCCCGGGTCCATATCGAGATGATTTCCGTCATGTCCTCCGCTGCATCATTCCGCACAGAAAAAGACCTGCTTGGCGTACTCGAAGTACCTGCCCAAGCGTATTACGGCATCCAGACCCTGCGAGCCGTGAATAACTTCCGTCTCTCCGGCGTTCCGATTTCGCATTACCCGAAATTGGTGGTCGGTCTGGCAATGGTCAAGCAAGCCGCCGCTGATGCCAACCGCGAGTTGGGCCAGCTCAGCGAAGCCAAGCACGCCGCCATCAGCGAAGCCTGCGCCCGCCTGATCCGCGGTGACTTCCACGAAGAGTTCGTGGTGGACATGATTCAAGGCGGCGCTGGCACTTCAACCAACATGAATGCCAACGAAGTCATCGCCAACATCGCGTTGGAGGCCATGGGCCACAACAAGGGCGAATACCAATACCTGCACCCCAACAACGACGTGAACATGGCGCAGTCGACCAACGACGCCTACCCGACCGCGATCCGCCTGGGTCTGCTGTTGGGCCATGACGCGCTGCTGGCCAGCCTCGACAGCCTGATCCAGGCGTTCGCCGCCAAAGGTGTCGAGTTCGGCCACGTCCTGAAAATGGGCCGCACCCAACTGCAAGACGCCGTGCCGATGACCCTCGGCCAGGAATTCCGCGCCTTCGCCACCACCCTGGGTGAAGACCTGGCACGCCTGAAAACCCTGGCTCCGGAGCTGCTGACCGAAGTCAACCTGGGCGGCACCGCCATCGGTACCGGCATCAACGCCGACCCGCGCTACCAGGCCCTGGCTGTACAACGCCTGGCCACCATCAGCGGCCAGCCGCTGGTACCGGCGGCCGACCTGATCGAAGCCACCTCCGACATGGGCGCTTTCGTGCTGTTCTCCGGCATGCTCAAGCGTACGGCGGTGAAGCTGTCGAAGATCTGCAACGACCTGCGCCTGCTGTCCAGCGGCCCACGTACCGGGATCAACGAGATCAACCTGCCTGCGCGTCAGCCAGGCAGCTCGATCATGCCCGGCAAGGTCAACCCGGTGATCCCGGAAGCCGTGAACCAGGTAGCGTTCCAGGTCATCGGTAACGACCTGGCCCTGACCATGGCGGCCGAAGGCGGCCAACTGCAGCTGAACGTGATGGAGCCGTTGATCGCTTTCAAGATCTTCGACTCGATCCGCCTGCTGCAACGCGCCATGGACATGCTGCGCGAACACTGCATCGTCGGCATCACCGCCAACGAAGCACGCTGCCGCGAACTGGTGGAGCACTCCATCGGCCTGGTCACCGCGCTGAACCCGTACATCGGCTATGAAAACGCCACCCGCATCGCACGTATCGCCCTTGAAAGCGGCCGCGGCGTGCTGGAACTGGTGCGCGAAGAAGGCTTGCTCGACGACGCCATGCTCGACGACATCCTGCGCCCGGAAAACATGATTGCCCCGCGTCTGGTGCCTTTGAAGGCCTGAACGCATGTAGCACCGCTCACCAGGTTGAGGGACTAGACACCTCTCACCCTTTTGAGGGCTTGAAGACTTGCTCTTCAGGCCCTTTTTTTTGCCTTTTTTTAACGCCTGCCCCCTGTAGGAGCGAGCTTGAACTCCGGGCGGCGCTCCGACGAAAAACCCGAGACCGCCGCGCTCATCCAGCAAGCCCGCGTTTTCGTTAACGTTCTTCGCGAGCAAGCTCGCTCCTACAAATACCTATATAGAAACGCACAACTGCGTTTTATATATAAAACAAATAAGCCCCTTCGTAACTTCCCCGCGTTACCTGAAAAAGCACCGAGTTCTCGCAACTTCCCAAAACATGCCCGGGCAGTGTGCAATTTCGTGCCATATAAGAACCAACGTTTCATATATGAAACATTAAGCCTTCAACTATTTATATCCAAACACCTGATATCAAAGGACATTTACTAAAAACCTGTAGGAAATAAACCCCTGGCATTGTTCATGCACTAAACGGCGTATCACCTATAAAACAGACCAGAGAACCTACCTGATGGCTGTGAAAGAGATGTACGCCGTGACGCCCCAATGGAATAACCCCGCTCTCAAGGAAGAGCTGGAGCCGACAGAAATTGAATTTCGCAATGTCGGTAAATGTTTCCCGGCCAAGGGTAAAGCGGACGCGCCCTTCGCCATTCGCGAGGTGAACTTCAAGATTCGCCGGGGTGAAGTGGTGTCGATCATCGGCCCATCCGGTTGTGGCAAGAGCACCATTTTGAATATGGGCTCGGGCCTATACCGGCCCAGCGAAGGTGAAGTGTTCGTCGGTGGCGAGCCAGTCACCGGGCCCGTGCCGCAGGTCGCGTTCATGCTGCAAAAGGATTTGCTGATGCCTTGGCGCAGCATCCGTCGCAACGTTGAGCTGGGCCTGGAGATCCAGGGCGTGCCCGCCGCCACCCGGCAGAAGGTGGCCATGGATCTGCTCGAGCGCTGCCACCTCAACGGTTACGCCGATCACTACCCGTTCCAGCTCTCCGGCGGCATGCGCCAGCGCGCCGCCCTGGCCCGCACCCTGGCCATCGACCCACAGGTGCTGTTCCTCGACGAGCCGTTCTCGGCCCTCGATGCCCAGACCAAGATGATCCTGCAACAGGACATGGCACGGATGCTGTTCGACGAAAAGAAGACCGCCCTGTTCATCACCCATGACCTGATCGAAGGCATCGCCATGTCCGACCGCTTGCTGGTCATGAGCGCCCGCCCCGGCACGATCATCGAAGAAATCAGCATCGACCTGCCGTTTCGCGACAACCCCCTGGAGCGCCGCAAGCTGCCGGAAATCGGCCCGCTGGTAGGCCGCCTGATGGAGTTGCTCCAGGTCGGCGCCGACACCGAACTGCACTGATCACCGCCCTCGCGGCCCCCAACCGATTCAGGAGTCCCCATGCTCAAGTCTCTGTTTCAACGTCTTTGCGCCCTCAGCCTGGGCCTCGGTATCGCCTGCGCCGCCCAGGCACAGCCGACCAAGGTCACTTACCTGCTGCCGGCGCCGCCCAACTCGCCTGCGTTCGCACCGTGGATCATCGCCAAGGAAAAGGGCTACTACACGGCCCAGAACCTGGACCTGACCTTTATCGCCGCCAAAGGTGGCGTGGACGTGGCCAAACAGATCGGCGCCGGTAACGCGCTGATCGGCGGGGCCATCGGTGACACGCCGATTGTGGTGCGGGCCAATGGCATCCCGGTGCGCGCCGTGGCGGTGCTGGGCGACGGCGGGGTGACGATGATTGCCACCAACGCCAAGGACAACATCAACAGCATCAGCGACCTCAAGGGCAAGACCATGACGGTGATGTCGTACTCCGACACCACTTACTACGCCCTGCTCGCCTCGCTGCGCAAAGCCGGGCTGGGCAAGAACGACGTGGACATCCAGGCCGCCGGCCCCGCCGGAGTCTGGCAGTTGTTCTCCGCCAACAAGGCCCAGGCCATGGCGGGCGTGCCGGACTGGGTGATCAATGCCCAGGAAGCCGGGGTGCAGATCAAGCTGATCCCCCAGGACCAGATCTTCGAAAGCATGGCCCAGGCGATTCTCGCCTCGGACGACGCGATCAAGAACCAGCCACAGATTGTGCGCGGCGTGGTCCAGGGCACCCTGCAAGGCATGCGCGACATCATCCAGGACCCGCGCGCCGCCGCCGTGACCTTCGCCAAGGCGGTACCGGCCTACGCCGGCAAGGAAGACTCGCTGGAGAAGATCTTCAAGCTCTACGTCGAACACGTCTACGCCAAGCAGGCCGTGCTCGGGCACATCGATCCGGAGCATCTGGACAAGGTGCGCCAGTTCTATGTCAGCGAAGGCATCGTCACCCAGGCGACCCCGCTTGAGGATCTGTTCACCAACCAATTCGTCGACAGCCCGGTCGCCGCACAGTGAAGCACCGGGACATTGAGGTACGCACACGATGAAAAACAACAACTCCGTGCTCGGTAGCGTCGCGCTGCTGATCCTGTTCCTGGTGCTGTGGCAATGGGGCCCCGGCCTGCTCGGCATGCCCGAGTTCGTCATGCCCAAACTCAGCCGCGTGGCCCAGGAAAGCCTGGTGATGTGGCAGACCGGCGGCCTGCTGCAACACACCCTGATCACCGCCCTGGAGATCGTCGTCGGCTTCGCCCTCGGCGCCCTGCTGGGGGTGATGATCGGCGTATCACTGGGCCTGTCGCCGGCGGCCGAAGCCATGTTGTCGCCGTACATCCTGGCGTTGCAGATCGCCCCCAAAGTCGCCTTCGCACCGCTGTTCGTGATGTGGCTGGGCTACACCATCTACCCGAAGATCCTGATCGCGATCCTGATTGTGTTTTTCCCGGTGATGATCAACGTGCTCTCGGCGATCCGCACCGTCGACCCGGACATGATCAACCTGGTGCGCACCATGAACGCCAGCCGCTGGCAGATCTTCCGCCTGGTGGAGTTCCCGTCGGCCATGGCCGCGCTGTTTTCCGGCCTGCGTATCGCCTCGACCCTGGCGGTGATTGGCGTCACCGTCGGTGAATTGGTGGGCGGCAACCAGGGCCTGGGCTTCTTGCTGGTGGACGCCGAGGGCCAGGGCAACACCGCCGGGGTGTTCGTCGCCATTGTCGCGTTGACCCTGATTGGGGTGATCGCCTACGGCGCGGTGGTGTGGGCGGAAAAACGCGTCCTGCACTACATGCCCAAAGCCATGTTGAGCACTCAATGATGAGCGGCCATGACCTTTTGCTTGCAGGCCGCCGCGTGCTGGTCACCGGTGGTGCCCGTGGCCTGGGCTATGCCTTTGCCCAGGCCATCGGCCAGGCCGGCGCCCGGGTGGTGATCGCCGATGTGCTGCACGAACGGGTGCAGCAGGCCGCCTGTGAATTACGGGCGCTGGGCCTGGACGTACAGGCCGTGACGGTGGACCTGGCGCAACCCCCATCGATCCAGGCCTGTGTCGACGCGACGATCAGCCTGCTCGGCGGCCTCGACGGCCTGGTCAACAACGCCTCGATCACTAACTCCGGCGGCAAGAGCTGCGAGGAGCTGAGCATCGACACCTGGGACCAGGTGATGCAAGTCAACGTGCGCGGCACCTGGCTGATGACCATCGCCTGCCTGCCAGCCCTGCGCGACAGCGGTCAGGGCGCCATCGTCAACCTGGCCTCGGACACCCCGCTGTGGGGCGCGCCGAACCTGTTGGCGTATGTCGCCAGCAAAGGCGCAATCATCGCCATGACCCGCAGCCTGGCGCGGGAGCTGGGCAGCGACAACATCACCGTCAACGCCATCGCCCCCGGCCTGGTGCTGGTGGAGGCCACCGCCTACGTGCCCGAAGCGCGCCACCGTTTGTACAACGACCAACGGGCCCTGCAACGCCCGCAATTGCCCGAAGACGTCAGCGGCGCCGTGCTGTTCGCGCTGTCCGACCTTGCCCGCTTTATCACTGGACAAACCCTGCCGGTCAACGGCGGGTTCGTCATGCCTTGATCTGGAGACTGTCATGACTGATCTATCTGCCCAAAACGACACCCCCAAAAGCTGGGACCGCCCTGCCGGCGCCAGCCTGGAAAGCTGGATGAACACGCGCATCGCCCGCTACGAAACGCGCAAGTACGACTGGGATGCACTGAAGTTCCAGGCCGACTACGACCCCAAGTTCCGCCGTGCGCAAATGCGCTACATCGGCACCGGCGGTACCGGTATCAGCACCGACATGAACACCATCCCGTCGGAGCACTTCACCTTTTCCACCATGGTCATCCCGGCCGGCCACGAGGGCCCGCCGCACCTGCACATTGACGTCGAAGAAGTGTTCTTCGTACTGCGCGGCAAACTCAAAGTGGTGCTGGAAAAGGACGGCGAGCGCTTCGAAACCATCCTCACCGACCGCGACGTGATTTCCGTGCCGCCTGGCGTGTACCGCGAAGAGATCAACATCGGCGACGAAGACGCGCTGATGTGCGTGATGCTCGGCGCGAAAAAGCCGATCACCCCGACCTATCCGCCAGAGCACCCTCTGGCCTCGATCAAGCGCGGGTAAGCCCATGTTGCCAGGACTCACTCAAGCCGCGCCGACGGCCAATCTGCAAGCCCAACTGCTGCGCGATTTCCCCCAGCAACGGGTCGCCTCAGCAGGTGGCCAACAGGCCCTGCGCGAATGCGGCACGGGGCCTGCGGTGGTGTTGCTGCACGGCATCGGTTCCGGCGCGGCGTCCTGGCTGCAGGTGGCACAGCATCTGGCGGCCCAGGCGCGGGTCATCGCCTGGGACGCACCCGGCTATGGCGACTCCAGCCCCCTGGAGTCGCAAGTACCCAAGGCCGAGCAATACGCCGCGCGCCTGGTGCAGATGCTCGACGCGCTGCAGGTGGATGAGTGCGTGCTGGTCGGCCATTCCCTGGGCGCGCTGACCGCCCTGGCATTGGCCCGCAGTGCCCAGGCCAAACGCGTGAGCCGCCTGGTGCTGATCAGCCCCGCCCGCGGCTATGGCGCGCCCGAACGTAGCGCCCAGCGCCAGCAAGTACGCCAGCAACGCCTGGACAACCTGCAACGCCTGGGCATCGCCGGGCTGGCCGCACAACGCAGCGCGCACATGCTGTCGCCCCGTGCCCAGCCCGAAGCATTGGCCTGGGTCCACTGGAACATGGCGCGCCTGAACCCGCTGGGTTATCGCCAGGCCATCGAATTGCTGTGCGGCGACGACCTGCTGCGCCACGGCCAACCGGCGATGCCCTGCGACGTGCACTGCGGCGAAGCCGACGCCATCACCACCCCCGACACCTGCCTGGGCGTGGCCAAGGCCCTGGGTGCCAGCTTCAACCTGATCGCCGACGCAGGCCATGCCAGCCCCATCGAACAACCGCTGGTGGTTGCCGGTCGCCTGGCCTACGCCCTCAAACAATCCCTGACAGGTAGAACCTTATGAATGACTCAGATCTGCTGAAGGATGCCCAGGACAAATACATCGTGCCGGGCCTGGAGCGCGGCTTGCTGCTGCTCTGCGAGTTCAGCCGGCGCAACCGCACCCTGACGGCACCAGAGCTGGCACGGCGCCTGGCGCTGCCGCGCTCGACCATCTTCCGCCTGCTGACCACCCTGGAAACCATGGGCTTCGTCACCCGCAGCGGCAACGAATACCGCCTGGGCATGTCGGTGCTGCGCCTGGGCTTCGAGTACCTCGCGTCGCTGGAGCTGACCGAGCTGGGGCAGCCACTGTTGGCGCGGTTGTGCGACCGGGTGAACTACCCCAGCAACCTGGTAGTGCGCGACGGACGTTCCATCGTGTACGTGGCCAAGGTCTCGCCGCCTTCGGTGTTCTCCAACGCGGTCAACGTCGGCACCCGGTTGCCGGCCCATGCCACGGTGCTGGGGCGCATCCTTCTCGAAGACCTGTCCCTGGCCGAACTGCGCGAGCTGTACCCCGAGGAGCATCTGGAACAGCACTCTCACTGCACGCCCAAAACCGTGATGGAGCTGTTCGACTTGCTCCAGGCCGACCGCCAGCGCGGCTTTGTCAGCGGCGAAGGGTTCTTTGAATCGGCGATTTCCACAGTCGCCGCGCCCGTACGCGACCAGAGCGGCGACATCGTTGCGGCCCTTGGCGTGACCATCCCCACCACGCAAATCGGTCATGTGAATTTTGAAGAGCTGTTGACCCAGGTCCGGCGCAGCGCCGACGAGTTGTCGCGCCTGCTCAACTACAACGGCGGCGCCCACAGCGGCCAGCCCCGCGTCACTGCCTTGATGAGAGATTGAGATGAGCCTTTATCCATTGCAGGGCCGCACCGCGATTGTCACCGGTGGTTCTTCGGGCATTGGCCTGGCGTGCGTCGAATTGCTGCTGGAGGCCGGCGCCGCCGTGGCCTTCTGCGGGCGCGACGCCGATCGCCTGGGCCGTGCCGAAGCCGACCTGCGCCAACGCTTCCCCCGGGCACGATTACTGGCCCAGGTTTGCGATGTACTCGATGGCGAAGCGGTCAACGCCTTTGCCAGCATCAGCCGGGCCACGCTGGGCGACGCCAGCGTGCTGATCAACAACGCCGGGCAAGGCCGGGTGTCGACCTTTGCCGACACCACCGACAGCGCCTGGACCGAAGAGCTGCACCTGAAGTTTTTTTCGGTGATCAACCCGGTGCGCGCCTTCAAGGCGCAACTGCAAAGCCAGGCCGATGCCGCCATTGTCTGCGTCAACTCGCTGCTGGCCAGCCAGCCGGAGCCGCACATGGTCGCCACCTCGGCCGCCCGCGCCGGGATCAAGAACCTGGTGCGCTCGATGGCTACCGAATTCGCCCCCCAGGGCATCCGCGTCAACGGCATCCTGATTGGCCTGGTGGAATCCGGGCAATGGCGCCGCCGCTTCGAAGCCCGCGAAGAACGCGACCTCGACTGGGCGCAATGGACCGCCCGCCTGGCCCAACAAAAACATATTCCCCTGGGGCGCCTGGGCCTGCCGCTTGAAGCGGCCCGCGCGATCCTGTTTCTGGCCTCGCCTCTGTCGGCTTACACCACAGGCAGCCATATCGATGTATCCGGAGGCCTGTCCCGCCATGCGTAATGAAAACACTGTCACCGTGGGCGCTGCCATCACCGCCTTCCTCGAACAATGCGACGTCAAGGCCGCGTTTGGCGTGATCTCGATCCACAACATGCCGATCCTCGATGCCTTTGCCGTGCGCGGCAATATCCGCTTTGTCATGGCCCGGGGTGAAGCCGGCGCCGCCAACATGGCCGATGCCTATGCCCGCACCACCGGTGGCCTGGGCGTGTGCCTGACGTCCACCGGCACCGCCGCCGGCAATGCCGCTGGCGCCATGGTTGAAGCACAGACCGCCGGCACGCCGCTGCTGCACATTACCGGGCAGATCGAGACGCCGTACCTGGACCAGGAACTGGCCTATATCCACGAAGCCCGCGACCAGTTGAACATGCTCAAGGCCGTGTCCAAGGCCGCCTTTCGCGTGCGCAGCGTCGAGACCGCCATCAGCACCCTGAAGCTCGCGGTGCAGACCGCCCTCACCGCGCCCACCGGCCCGGTCAGCGTCGAGATCCCGATCGACATCCAGTCGACCTTTATCCCGATGCCCACCGACCTGTCGCCGCTGCCGATCCCGGTCGCCGTGCCGCCGCCGGAAGCCCTCGACCTGGTGGCCGCACGCCTGGCCAGCGCCAAGCGCCCGATGCTCTGGCTCGGTGGCGGCGCACGGCATGCCGGGCCGCAGGTCAAGCGCCTGCTGGCGATGGGTGTAGGGGTGATCACTTCGACCCAGGGCCGTGGCGTGGTCAATGAAGACGACGAGCGTTGCCTGGGGGCCTTTTCGCAAAACAAGCGGGTCGAGCAGTTCCTGCAAACCTGCGACGCATTGCTGATCGCCGGGTCGCGCCTGCGCAGCAATGAGACCTTCAAGTACGCGCTCAAGCTGCCGCAGAACACGTTGCGCATCGACGCCAACCCGGCCATCGAAGGCCGCAGCTATGCCAGCGAGCTGTTTATCTGCGGCGATGCAGCCCTGGCCCTGGCCGGCTTGGCTGATCGTCTGGAAGGCCGCCTGCACACCGACCCGCAGTTTCTCAGCGAACTCAAGGCCGTGCGCGAGCAATCGCGCAGCCAACTGGTAGCAGACCTGGGGCCGTACTCGGCGATGGTCGAGCAATTGCAGGCCAGCACCGGGCGTAACTTCTCCTGGGTGCGCGATGTGACCCTGTCCAACAGCATCTGGGGCAATCGCCTGCTCAACCTGTACCACCCGCGCGCCGGGGTGCACGCCCTCGGCGGCGGTATCGGCCAGGGCCTGGCGATGGGCATCGGTGCGGCCGTGGCAGCGGCGGAAACCGCGCCCGAGCGCAAGGTGTTTGCCTTGGCGGGCGACGGCGGGTTCATCCTCAACCTCGGTGAGCTGGCGACCCTGGTGCAGGAGCGCGCCAACCTGGTGATTCTGCTGATGAACGACCAGCGCTACGGGGTGATCCGCAATATTCAGGACGCGGTCTACGGCAGCCGGCATTGCTATGTCGACCTGCACACCCCGGACTACAACAAGCTCGCCGAATCCATGGGCCTGCGCCATGGCCTGGTCACCGACCTCAAGGACTTCGGCAAGGTGGTCGACAGCGCCCTGAGCCAGCCCGGCCCGTTCCTGCTGGAAGTGGACATGCTCAGCGTGGGCAACTTCGCCACCCAGTTCGCCGGCCCGCCCAACAGCGAAACCAAAGCCCAGAAGGCCACCGCCTGAGGATCGTCGCATGTTGCATATCACCATGATCGGCTGCGGCGCCATTGGCGTCGGCGTGCTGGAGCTGCTGGAGAACGATCCGCAGCTGTGCGTGGATTACGTCATCGCGTCCCGGGGCTCCGAAGCCCTGGTGCGCCAGCGCCTGGCCAGTTTCAAACAGCCGCCGCAGGTGCTCACGGCCTTGCCCGCCGACGCCCGCCCGGATTTGCTGGTGGAGTGCGCCGGCCACCGGGCCATCGAGGAACATGTGCTGCCGGCCCTGGAGCGCGGCATTGCCTGCCTGATTGTCTCGGTCGGCGCCTTGTCCGAAGTGGGCCTGGTGGAACGCCTGGAGGCCGCCGCCGAACGGGGCAAGACCCGCATCGAACTGCTGCCCGGCGCGATTGGCGGCATTGATGCGTTGTCGGCGGCCAAGGTCGGCGGCCTGGATTCGGTCAACTACACCGGGCGCAAGCCGGCCCGCGCCTGGAAGAACACCCCCGGCGAGCAGGCCTGCGATCTGGATTCCATCAGCGAAGCCACGGTGATCTTCCAGGGCAGCGCCCGCGAAGCGGCGCGGCTGTACCCGAAAAACGCCAACGTCGCCGCCACCCTGTCCCTGGCCGGGCTTGGCCTGGATCGCACCCATGTGACGTTGATCGCCGACCCCCACAGCGACGAAAACGTCCACCACTTCGAAGCCCGTGGCGCCTTTGGCCGTTTCGAGTTGAGCCTGCGCGGCAAGCCGCTGCTGGCCAACCCCAAGACCTCGGCGCTGACCGTGTACAGCGTGGTCCGCGCCTTGGGCAACCACGCCCATGCCATCTCAATTTAGGAGCCCGTCGATGACCCTCGAACAGACATTACCGATCTGCATCGCCGGCCACTGGCGCCAGGGCCGTGGCGAGCGCTATGCCAGCCACTACCCGGCCACCGGCGAAGCCGTGGCCTGGCTCAATGCCGCCGATCTGCAGGATGTGGAAGACGCCATCCAGGGCGCGCACCAGGCGTTCCTGCACAGCGGCTGGGCCCAGCGCAAACCTCACGAACGGGCCGGCGTGCTGTACCGCATCGCCGAGTTGATCCGCCTGCACAGTGAAGAGCTGGCGCAGTTGCAACGCCAGGACAACGGCAAGCCGATCAATGAAACCCGGGCGCTGGTAGCGAGTGCTGCCGGCACCTTCCAGTTCTTCGCCGCCGCCTGCGAAACCCTGGAAGAAACCATCACCCCGTCACGCGGTGATTTCGTCAGCATGAGCGTGTACGAGCCGATGGGCGTGGTCGCCGCGATCACCCCATGGAACTCGCCGATTGCCAGCGAGGCACAAAAGGTCGCCCCGGCCCTGGCGGCGGGCAATGCGGTGGTAATCAAGCCGGCAGAAATCACCCCGCTACTGGCCCTGCGTCTGGCGCGCCTGTGTGAAGAGGCCGGCCTGCCCAAGGGCCTGATCAGCGTGCTGCCGGGCAAAGGTTCATTGCTCGGTGATGCGCTGACCCGCCACCCACTGGTCAAGCGCGTGTCGTTCACCGGCGGCACCCGCACCGGCAAGCACATCGCCCATATCGCCGCCGACAAGATGATGCCGGTGTCTTTGGAGTTGGGCGGCAAGTCGCCAACCATCGTCCTGGATGACGCCGACCTCGACCACGCAGTGGCCGGTGTGCTGTACGGCATTTTCAGCTCCTCGGGCGAGGCGTGTATCGCTGGCTCGCGGCTGTTTGTTGCGCGCCCCCTGTACGAACCCTTTATGCAGCGCCTGGTGGCCGCCGCCGCCAACCTGCGCATGGGCGACCCGGCCGACGAAAACACGCAGATGGGCCCCCTGATCAGCGCCAGCCATCGTGAATCGGTAGAGCGTTATGTCGCCCTCGGCCTGGCCGAAGGTGGGCGCCTGCGCCTGGGCGGGCAGCGCCCCAGCGGTGGCCTGTATGACCAGGGTTACTTCTACCCGCCAACCATCCTCGAAGGCCTGCATAACCAACAACAGGTGTGCCAGGAAGAAATCTTCGGCCCGGTGCTGGTGGCCATGCCGTTCGACGATGAAGAGCAACTGCTGGAGCAGGCCAACGACAGCCTGTACGCCCTCGCCGCCGGCATCTGGAGCCGTGACTACAAGCGCGCCTGGGCCCTGGGCCGGCGCTTGCAGGCCGGCACGGTATGGATCAACACCTACAAGCAGTTCTCGATCTCCACGCCGTTCGGCGGTTGGCGCGACAGTGGCCTGGGCCGCGAAAAAGGCCGCTTGGGGATCCTGCAATACATGGAACAGAAGAGCCTCTACTGGGGCATGAACGAGCAGCCACTGGCCTGGGCCGGTGTGCCACATGAGGTAGCGTGATGAGCGTTTTAGGTATTGATGAAGTCACCTATGGCGTCGAGGACCTCGACACCTGCGTGCGTTTTTTCAGCGACTGGGGCCTGACCCAGGTCAGCGCGCAACCCGATGAGGTGATCTTCGAGACCCTCAACGGCTGCCGCGTAGTACTCGCCGACCTGAACAAACCGGGCCTGCCGCCCGCCATCGAAGCCGGCTCCACTGTGCGCGAAGTGGTATGGGGCGTGGCCGACGCAGCGGACCTTGCGCTGTACGCCGAACGCATCGCCAACGATCCGGATTTTATCGAAGGTAACGGGCGCATCGGCTGCACCGACCCCAACGGCCTGGCGATCCGCCTGCAAGTGACGCGCAAGCGCGAGCTGCAGATCGAGTGCAGCGGCCACAACACCTGGCAGACCAAGGGCCGGATCAACAAGGCCGCGCCGATCTACGAGCGCGCCACGCCGATTGAAGTCGGCCATGTGGTGTTTTTCGTCAAGGATGTGAACGCCTGCGAAGCCTTCTACCACGAGCGTTTCGGCTTCCAGGCCTCGGACCGCTACCCGGATCGCGGGGCGTTCTTGCGCACCGCCGAAGAAGGCGGCCATCACGACCTGTTCATGCTGCAACTGCCGGCGCCACGGGCCGGACTGAACCATGTGGCCTTTACCGTGCGCGACGTACACGAGGTGTTTGGCGGTGGCATGCATGTGTCGCGCAGCGGCTGGCCGACCGAAATCGGCCCGGGGCGCCACCCGGTGTCTTCGGCGTTCTTCTGGTACTTCAAGAACCCCGCCGGCGCGCTGGTGGAGTACTACGCCGACGAAGACCAACTGACCGGCGAATGGCAGCCGCGCACCTTTGAGCCGGGGCCCACGGTGTTCGCCGAATGGGCGATTGCCGGTGGCATCGACGGCAATACCCGACGCCAGCAACACGTCGAGGCGCCGCAAGGCAAGTTCCTCACCGACAAACCCAAATCCTGAGCAGGAGTCGCCCATGCCTTCCCTGAATATTGCTATCGCCGGTGCCGGTATCGGCGGCCTGACCGCCGCCATCGCCCTGCATCGCGCCGGTCACCAGGTCACCGTGTTCGAACAGTCCAAAGCCTTTTTGCGGGTCGGTGCCGATATCAACCTCACCCCCAACGCGGTACGTGCGCTGGATGGCCTGGGCGTAGGCGCCGCCGTGCGCATCCCGGCTGCGCGGCCGACCCACCGTATCAGCCGGACGTGGGACAGCGGCGAAGAGACGTCGCGCCTGGAAATGTCCGACGCCGCCGAGCAGAAATACGGCGCCCCGCAATTGACCATCCACCGCGCCGATCTGCTGGCGGCCCTGGCCGAGGTGTTCCCGCTGGAGCAGGTGCAGTTTGCCAAGCGCGCCGAACGGGTCGAGCAGACTGACGACGGCATCTACTTGCATTTCAAGGATGGCAGTCAGCACCGCTGTGATGTGCTGATCGGCGCCGATGGCATTCATTCGGTGGTGCGCAACGCGCTGTTCGGCGAAGAGCATCCGCGCTTTACCGGGGTGGTGGCGTACCGCGCCGTAGTGCCGGCCGAGTTGGTGGCCCATGTGCCGAATATCCAGGCGTTCACCAAGTGGTGGGGCCCCAACCCGCAGAGCCAGATCGTCACGTTCCCGCTCAACCAAGGTAAAGACATTTTTATCTTCGCCACCACCGCCCAGGACAGCTGGCACGAAGAGTCGTGGACCAGCGCTGGCGATGCCGACGAGCTGCGCAGCCACTATCAGGCATTCCATCCCGACGCCCGCGCGCTGCTGGATGCGTGCAGCGATGTACTCAAGACCGCGTTGTATGAGCGTGACCCGCTGCCGTTCTGGTCCAAGGGCGCGATCACCCTGCTGGGCGATGCCTGTCACCCGATGATGCCGTTCATGGCCCAGGGTGCCGGCCAGGCCATCGAGGATGCGGTGGTACTCGGTCGCTACCTGCAAGACCTCCACAGCCCGGCCCAGGTCGCGCAGGCATTGCAGGCGTACCAGCAGGCGCGCCTGGAACGTACCAGCCAGATCCAGATCGGCTCGCGCGGCAACCAATGGCTCAAGGACGGCGGTAATGCCGACTGGGTCTATGGCTACGACGCCTGGACCGTGCCCACACAAAGCGCGGCCTGAACATGAACGAAACCTTGCTGGTGACGGTGCTGCTCAAGCACGACCAATCGAAGAACCTCGAAGACATTCAGCGCCATATGAAGCAGCAGGAATGGTGGGAGCGTTTTCCGCCCCAAGGCGTGGAGCTGGTGAGCTGGACCGTGGCCATGGGCCTGGGCCAGATCGTCACCCTGCGCTTGCCGCCGAGCCTGCTGCCCGCCCTCAACGTGGAGCTGGAACGCTCGGCGTGGGGCGTGTTCAGCACTGAAGTTTTCCCGACATACGACTTTATCCCGGTACGCGAAACGATCCGCGAACGGGTACGCAACGGAGGTCAATGACATGAGCACTACCGAACGATTCCTCGAGCCCCATCAGGCGCGCAAACGGCCCAATACCCAGTTTGAAGAACTGCTGGGCGACTCCATCGAGCGTGCTTTCGGCAACGGCGTGACCGAACTGCCAGCGCTGCTCGCCCACCTCAACCTGGCCGGCCCGCCCTGCCCGCTGACCAGCGGCGAGTGGACGGCAGATGCCTATCAAACCCTGATGGCCCGGCTGGGCGAATGACCCGGCAGAAGGAATAAAAAATGACTATGCAATTGACCGTCGACCCTGTTGAAAACCATCTGGCCAATGGCCTTAAAGACCTCTGGTTCCCGGTATTACCCTCGGACCTGCTCGGCGAAAAGCCGGTGTCGGTGCGCCGCCTCGGCTACAAGATCGCCCTGTGGCGCGATAACGATGGCCGCGTGCATGCCCTGGAAGACCATTGCCCCCATCGCGGTGCGCCGCTGTCCCAGGGCCCGATCCTGGGTGATCGCCTGCAATGCCCGTATCACGGCATCGAAGTGCGCTGTGACGGCACCGTGACCAAGGTGCCCGGCAGCCCCGGCTGCAAACTTGAAGGCAGCCGCCCGACCCGCATGTTCCATACCCGCGAAGCGGCGGGGGCGATCTTTTTGTTCAACGCCGCCGACCCGCACCTGGAGACGCCGCCGGAGTTGGTGCTGCCCGAGCAGTTGACCTCGCCCGAGTGGAGCAGCTTCGTCTGCTACACCGAGTGGAAAGGTGACTATCGCTACGTGATCGACAACGTCATGGACCCGATGCACGGCACCTACCTGCACAAGATGTCGCACTCGATGAGCGAAGGCGAAGCCACCGCCAAGTTCGTCACCCGCGATACCGACAACGGGTTCTTTTTCGAGAAGGAAGGCCAGCGCGGGGTGAACTTCGACTGGACCGAGTTCATGGACAACGGCTGCCACTGGCTGCGCCTGGAAATCCCCTACCCGAAAACCGGCGGCCCGGGCGGCAACTTCACCATTATCGGCAGCTATACGCCGAGCAGCCGCGCGTTGTCAGCGGTGTTCCACTGGCGTTGCCGGCCGCTGACCGGCTGGCAGCGCGACACCTGGCGCTTCCTCTACAAGAACCGCCTGGAAGCGCGGCACTGGGCAGTGCTGGAGCAGGATCGGGTGCTGCTGGAGTTCATGGAACCGGACGCCAACCAGCGCGAAAACCTCTACCAGCACGACCTGGGTGTGGTGCGCATGCGCCGTTACCTGAAGAACGCGGCCAAGGCCCAGCTCGAACTGATTGAAGCGAAGCAACTGCCATGAATCCGGTCGTGGTGGCGCCCGCCGGGGCCAGTTGGTCGAATGCGCTGCTGATCGGCCGCGAGGTGGTGATGTCGGGGATGACCGCGCACCCCGCCAGCCGCGAGGCGACCCTGGATTGCTACGCCCAGACCCTGGTGGTGCTGGGCAAGATCCAGGCGCTGGTGACCGCGGCCGGCGGGCATATCGGCAATATCTACCGGCTGACGGTGTACCTCACCGATATCGCCGACAAGGACCAGGTGGGCCGCGCCCGGCGGGATTTTTTCGCCGGCCAGGCAGTGTTTCCCACGTCGACCCTGGTGGCCGTCAGCGCGCTGGTGTTTCCTGAACTACGGGTCGAGATCGAGGCCAGCGCCCGGCTCGATATCGACCTGCGTACCGTCACAGAGGTGAATGATGTCTAAGCCCTCCCTGCTCAACGCCCGCGTGCACACCCTGCGCTATGAAGCCGAAGGCATCATCAGCGTGGAACTGCGGCCGTTGGGCGATACCGTGTTCCCGCCGTTCGAGGCCGGCTCGCACATCGACCTGCACCTGGCCAACGGCTTGGTGCGCAGTTATTCGCTGCTCAACTCCCCCAGCGATCGGGGACGCTACACCGTGGGCATCCTGCGTGACCGCAACAGCCGCGGCGGCTCGGAATATGTGCACAGTCAACTGCGGGTCGGCATGCCGCTGTCGATCTCGGCACCGCGCAACAACTTCGAACTGGACCTGAGCGCCAGCCACAGCGTGCTGGTGGCCGGTGGCATCGGCATTACGCCGATCTACTGCATGTTCCGCCAACTGCTGGCCCAGGGAAAATCCGCCGAGCTGATCTACTGCGCGCGCTCGCGCCAGGAAGCGGCGTTGGTGGAAGCCTTGAACGGTCTGGATGCGCGGGTGGTGTACCACTTCAACGACGAAAAAGGCGTGCCACCGGACCTCGCCACCTACCTCGCCGGCCAGCCTGCGGATACGCACTTCTACTGCTGCGGCCCAACGCCGATGCTGGATGCCTTCGAAGGTACCTGTGAGCGCCTGGGTTATCCCCATGCGCACATCGAGCGGTTCACCGCCGCCGAACTGCCGCCCAGCGCAGATGCCCAGAACCGCTACAGCGTGGAGCTGAAAAAATCCGGCAAGACCTTGTCGGTTGAGCCGGGCTTGAGTTTGCTGGATGTGCTGCTTGAAGCCGGCTGCGACATTGACCACAGCTGCCGTGAAGGGGTGTGTGGTTCCTGTGAAACGCGGGTGGTGGAAGGTGAGATCGACCATCGCGATGGGGTGCTGACCAAGGCTGAGCGTGCGGCGAACAAGTCGATGATGGTGTGTGTTTCGGGCTGCAAGAGCCAACGTCTGGTACTCGACCTCTAGCCTACAGGCTCGTTGTGATGACTTGTTGTGGCGAGGGGGCTTGTCCCGGTACAAACCGGGGACATCGTTTACATTTCTAACCGGGGACATGGTTTACAGGTTAATACGCATGGTCAGGAGGTATCTGATCATGCCCTGGAACCAAGAGTCCCCCATGAACCAACGAATCAAACTGGTCGCTGACTGGCTTTCTGGCAACTACACGAAAACCCAGTTGGCACACCGATTCAATGTGAGTCGGCCTACC
The DNA here is from genome assembly GCF_016925675.1 of Pseudomonas hygromyciniae. Classification (NCBI taxonomy): domain Bacteria; kingdom Pseudomonadati; phylum Pseudomonadota; class Gammaproteobacteria; order Pseudomonadales; family Pseudomonadaceae; genus Pseudomonas; species Pseudomonas hygromyciniae. Next base: position 5,953,287 of record NZ_CP070506.1, read on the forward strand.
GTCGATAAATGGATTGCCCGGCATGACGGCGATTTGAAGTCGTTGTCCGAGCTCTCCCGACGACCTCATAACAGTCCAAACAAAACCGACGATGAGATCTTGGCCCGCGTGGTGGCCATGAAGGAAGCCCACGATAAATGGGGGCCGAAGAAGCTTCTCGAGCTATTGCGAATCGAGGATCCAACCATCACCTGGCCTGCCCCCAGCACGGCAGGGCAATGGCTTGATCGGCTTGGATTGGTCAGCAAACGGCGCTTCAAGCGTCGACACGGCACTTCCCACGCCCCAATGCGAGAAGCCAACGAGCCCAACAAGACGTGGTGTGCTGACTACAAAGGGCAGTTCAAGATGCTTAACGGGCAGATGTGCTTTCCTTTGACCGTGACTGACCACGCATCGCGCCTGATTCTGGCGTGCAGGGCCCACCCCAAGATCATGACACAGCCTGTAAAACAGGCATTTGAGAGGCTTTTTTCAGGAATACGGCATGCCGCAAGTCATTCGTTCTGACAACGGTGTTCCATTTGCCTCTCCTGGTCTGGCAAGAATGTCTACATTGGCGGTTTGGTGGATCCGTCTGGGCATCTACCCCGAGCGAATCATGCCTGGAAGACCCGCGCAGAACGGTCGCCACGAGCGAATGCACCGCAGCTTGAAATTCGAGTTGCCTTTAGGACGCGACTTGCTTGAGCAACAGCTGTTGCTGGAGCATTTCAGGAATGAATTCAATTATATACGACCACACGAAGCGCTCGGCATGAAACGTCCGGGAGAGTTGTATGTGCCATCTACTCGGCCTTACCCCGGATGCTTACCCGCCGTGGAATATCCGGCAGACATGCAGGTTCGAAGTGTCAGACAGGACGGCTCTATCTTGTGGAAGAACAAGCTGATATTTGTCAGCGAGGCTTTATCTGGAGAACGGATAGGGCTTAAAGAGGCTGAAGAGGATGTTTGGGATCTGTACCTATGTGACTATCCCTTAGGCAGACTTGGACGCGGCAAGAGCCGCATCCAAGCTTCAAATGTGTAAACGATGTCCCCGGTTTCAGATGTAAAGGATGTCTACGGTTCTACACCCCCGTTGGGCTGCGAAGCAGCCCCAATGCAACTCACTGCCCACTGTCAGACAGACCGAGGTGACTGGGTTTAGGGCTGCTTCGCAGCCCAACGGGGGACAAGCCCCCTCGCCACAGAAAAGCACCTCGCCAAAATGTCAGGTAGCCGTTTATCGAACAAATGAATAGGCAAATTATTATTCATCCGTAAAACACACAAGTGCCCGCTTGATTGGCAACGTGCAATAAAGATGCACCTATCACGGGCAACTTTGTTACCGCACTTGCGGGTTGTTTCATGGGTTATACAAACAGCTTTGTTTCCCATATAAACAATTGTTTTTAATAATATTTTTATAAAAATACAAACTAACAAGTCGCCTGGCACACTTCCTGCTCTACTCCTGTGCATTCACTGATTAAACGGCGTTTCGCCGATAAAACAATAAGAACCAACACTTAAACCCGGTAAGACCCGCTCCCTCCTTAGTTGCCTTTAAAGGCAAGCGGACGAGTGTTGCCGATCACCCGGTAGAGAGGTCTCTATGAAGCGTGTCTTGTGTGCAGGATTGATGTTTGCCAGTTTCAGCAGTTTCGCCGCAGAACCCATTCCTTCTGAGCCGGTGCGGGCCAACGCGGCCAAAAAACCTTTCCCGCATATTTCCTGGCGCAGCGATAGCGGTGACAGCAGCCTGGATATCGGCGGTGCGCTGCGTACCAACTATCGCGACGAGCATTGGGATACCACCGAGAACAATGGCCGGTTTCTGTTCGATACGTTCCGTCTGGATGTGCAGGCCACCTACAAGAGCCTCTATAGCGATATCGGCTACTGGTTCCAGGACGACGGCAAACGCTCCATCGATCGTGGGTTTGTCGGTTATCGGCTCAACGCCAACTCCAATCTGCAACTGGGGGCGCCGTTCAAGCCGTTCGGCCTGGAGCCCTATCCGCAATTTGGCTGGAGTTACCACCTGCCGTTTTTCATGGGTTATGCGGTGAGCGCCGGCACCGGCCTCAAGTACAGCTACAAGGACCAGGACTGGGATGTGCAACTGGGCTTCTTCCCGCGCATGTTGCCCAGCGATATTCGCTACTCGCCTGAAGTCGGGCGTTACGCCGACCTGAAAGACAATGCGATTGCCTTTACCCAGTCGCGCCAGGACAACGAGAAACGCAACCAGCTCAACGCCCGCGTGGCGCGCACCTTCAACAGCGATGGCTGGAAGACCGAGATCGGCGCCTCGCTGACCACCGCCCAGTTGTACAACGCCACCACCAAGGATGATGGCGACTACTGGGCCGCGGGCGTACACGCCATCATCAACAAGGGGCTGTGGACGGTCACCACCCAGGCCATCCGCTACGAATACGATCCCGAAAACCCCACTGGCGTCAGCAAGGATTCGGTGCTGATGGGCGGCAACGGCCTGACCCCGGCGTACCTGATCGCCTCCAAGGCCAGCCTGGCCTCGGTCAACCTCGGTTATGACGTCTACACCCCAACCCTGGGGCAGTTGAAGAAGGTCAAGCTGTACACCGATTACAGTCGGATGATGAAAGACAAGAGCGCCTGGGATGATTCGCAGATGTTTACCGTGGGCGCGCAGTTCCTGGCGATGCCGGTGATGGCCTGGGTCGACCTGACCTGGGCGCGCAACGCCAACCCCTATGGCGGTGCCGAGAATGGCAGCGGCTTTACCAACACCCGTTCGGTGGGCAGCAACGAGTGGTATTACCGCACCAACGTGAATATTGGTTACTACTTCTGATGCCCCCTTGTAGGCGCGAGCTTGCTCGCGAAGATCGCCAACGATGACGCCGGCGTCCTGAAAAAACGCGGTGCCTGGGCGTTTTTCGCGAGCAAGCTCGCGCCTACAAGGGTGAACCGATTCAGCCCTTTGCCCGCCTACCATTCCTCGCCCAGTTGCGCTGCTTGCAGACGGCTGGCGCGCACCTAGGTATAGTGCCGCCCCTCTTCGCATGCTCGGTCGCCAACCGCATGCGAACGCCGAACTAATAACAACCCGCGACTTGGAACCGGGACGACCACTCGCCCCACCTATCGTGCTGTCTGCGAAATGGGTTGGAGTCGAGCCGTCCGGCTTTTGCTTTTACAAAAAACAGCGAGGAATACTCCATGCTAGAAGTCATTAACGACTTCCTCTCAGGAAAAGTACTGATCGTGCTCATTGTCGGGCTCGGTGGTTACTTCACGATCCGCTCGCGTTTCGTTCAGTTTCGTCACTTCTTTCACATGTTCGCGGTGTTTCGCGACAGCCTGAAAAGCAGCGCCGGCCAACTCAGCTCGTTCCAGGCGCTGATGCTCAGCCTGGCCGGGCGGGTGGGCGCCGGTAACATCGCGGGTGTCGGCATTGCCGTGACCCTGGGCGGCCCGGGTGCTGTGTTCTGGATGTGGGTCACCGCGCTGGTGGGCATGTCGTCGAGCTTCATCGAATGCTCCCTCGGCCAGCTCTACAAACGCACCGACGCTGAAGGCACCTACCGTGGCGGCCCGGCCTATTACATCCAGCACGGTCTGCAAAAACGCTGGCTGGGCATGGTGATGGCGTTCCTGCTGCTGGTGACCTTCGGGTTCGCCTTCAACGGCCTGCAAGCCCATGCCGTGACCCACTCGTTGAATAACGCCTTTGGCTTCGACACCACCTACACCGGCCTGGCCCTCGCGTTCTTGCTGGGCCTGGTGTTTATCGGCGGGATCAAGCGCATTGCCTCGATCGCCGACCTGCTGGTGCCGGTCAAGACCCTGGTGTACATCGCCGTGACGGTCTACGTGATCGTGCTGCAATTCGACCAGGTACCGGCCATGCTCGCGACTATCGTCAAGAGCGCCTTCGGTCTGGACCAGGCCTTCGGCGGCCTGGTGGGCAGTGCGATCATCATGGGCGTGAAGCGCGGCGTATTCGCCAACGAAGCAGGCCTGGGCAGCGCGCCCAACGTAGCAGCCGTGGCCTCGGTGGAACACCCCGTTGCTCAGGGCGTGGTGCAGGCGTTCAGCGTGTTCCTCGACACCTTTATCATCTGCACCTGCACGGCACTGCTGATCCTGTTGTCGGGCTTCTACACCCCAGGCTTTGAAGGCGACGGCATTGCCCTGACCCAGAACTCCCTGGCGGCGGTGGTGGGTGACTGGGGCCGCATGTTTATCTCGGTAGCCCTGGCGTTGTTCGTGTTCACCTCGATCATGTACAACTACTACCTGGGCGAGAGCAACCTGCGCTTTTTGGTGGGTAACAACCGCAAGGTACTGATCGGATATCGCGCGTTGGTGCTGGTCCTGATTTTCTGGGGCTCGATCGAGAACCTGAGCACGGTGTTCGCCTTTGCCGACATCACCATGACCATGCTCGCGTTCGTCAACCTGTTCGCCCTGGCGTTCCTGTTCAAGATCGCCATGCGCATCCTCAACGACTACGACAACCAGCGTGCGGCGGGCATCAAGACCCCGGTGTTCGACTCCAGCCAGTTCCCCGACCTGGACCTGGACCGCAAGGCCTGGCCGGCCAACCCGGTGCAGCCTGAGCCCACCGCTCAAGCCGCCACGCCACTGAACGCCCAAGTGCAACGCTGAGCGTAGACAGATGACACGCCGCCCGGCCTTGGGCATGCTCTGGGCCCGGCGGCGTTTTTCGTTCAGGAGATTCTTCGATGTCCAAAGCCAATCACATCATGGTGCTCTACACCGGCGGCACCATCGGCATGCAGGCCAGCGCCAACGGCCTGGCGCCCGCTTCGGGTTTTGAAGCGCGCATGCGCGAACAGCTTGCCCACCTGCCAGCGCCCGCCTGGCGTTTTAGGGAAATGGCGCCGCTGATCGACAGCGCCAATATGACGCCCGCCTACTGGCAGCGCCTGCGCAGCGCCGTGGTCGAGGCCGTGGACGAGGGCTGCGACGCCGTACTGATCCTGCATGGCACCGACACCCTGGCCTACAGCGCGGCAGCCATGAGTTTCCAATTGCTGGGCCTGCCGGCGCCCGTGGTGTTTACCGGTTCGATGCTGCCGGCCGGCGTGCCCGACAGCGATGCCTGGGAAAACGTCAGCGGCGCCCTGGCCGCGTTGGGCGAAGGCCTGGCACCGGGTGTACACCTGTACTTCCACGGCGCACTGATGGCGCCGACCCGCTGCGCGAAAATCCGCAGTTTTGGTCGGCATCCGTTTGCCGCGCTGCAGCGCAACGGTGGCGTGGCCAAGGCCCAGGCGCTGCCTGCCGCCCTGGACTACCGCCAGCCCAAGGCCCTGGCCAATGTCGGCGTGTTACCGCTGGTGCCGGGCATTGATGCCGGGCAACTGGATGCACTGCTCGACAGCGGCATTCAGGCGCTGGTGCTGGAGTGTTTTGGCAGCGGCACCGGGCCGAGCGATAACCCGGCGTTCCTCGCCAGCCTGCAGCGTGCGCAGGATCGGCACGTCGTGGTCGTGGCAATCACCCAATGCCATGAAGGTGGCGTGGAACTGGACGTGTATGAAGCGGGCAGCCGCTTGCGTGGGGTCGGTGTGTTGTCCGGTGGTGGCATGACCCGCGAAGCCGTGTTCGGCAAGCTGCAGGCCCTGCTCGGCGCCGGACTGCCCAACGACGAAGTACGGCGCCTGGTCGAACTGGATCTGTGCGGCGAACTGAGTTGAGCGGCATATAACTTGCTCCACTTCCAGCCATCCACTGGCTGGAAGTACCCATGCTGCACTCCCACCTCACCACCCTCAATGCCGTTTCCCTGGTGCTCAGCACCTTCAAGGCCGAAGGCTTGCCCGCCGAAGCACTGCTGGCCGGCAGTGGTATCTGTGCGGCGGACTTGAGCCGCGCCGACACACGCATCACCACGCACCAGGAGATGCAGGTGTGCGCCAATGCCGTGGCCTTGCAGCGCGATATCGGGCTGATCGTGGGACGGCGCATGCACGTATCGGCCTACGGCATGCTCGGCTATGCCCTGCTCACCAGTGCCACTTTCGGTGACGCTTTGCGCCTGGCCCTGCGTTATCCGGCGCTGTTGGGAACACTGTTCGAACTGAGTCTTGAGGAAGATGGCGAGCGGATCTGGTTCACCGCCAGCGATTACCGAGAGAACCCGGCGCTGGCCGCCTTCAATGTGGAGCTGTGCCTGGGGTCGCTGAAGGTGATCTGCGACGATCTGCTCGGCCACCCGCTGCCCTTGCTGGGCGCCCGCTTTGAGCATGCTGCGCCGGATTATCAAACACGCTACGCCGAGTGCTTCGACTGCCCGTTGCAGTTCCAGGCCACGGCCAATGCGTTCGCCTTTGACCAACGCTGGCTCGCCCAACCTTTGCCCCTGGCCGACACCGTGACCCACCGCGCCATGGCCGAGCGCTGCCGCAAACAGAACACCGAATTCACCGGGCGCGAGGCCTGGCTGGGGCGGGTCCGCCAATTGCTCACGGCGCAACTGCACGCCGCGCCCGGGCTCGACGGCCTGGCCCAGCAGATGAACTGTTCGCCGCGCACCCTGCGCCGGCGCCTGCATGACCTGGGCTGCAGCTACCAGGAGCTGCTGGACGAACTGCGCTTCGAGCGCGCCAAGCAACTGTTGGCACAAGACCAGTGGCCGATCTACCGGATCGCCGAGCAGTTGGGTTTCAGCGAGACCGCGAGCTTCCGGCATGCCTTTGTACGCTGGAGCGGCGTGGCGCCGAGTCAATTTCGAGCATGACGCTCCATGGAGGGGCGAATTACGGACAGATAATCTGGCCATATTTATCCCCTTTTGGCCGCTCCTGCCGTTCTCCAAACCGGTGTACCCCGCAACACTGCAAGGCATCCCAAGCAGCCTGCGGAGAACAACAAAAATGCTGACGATCTACTCGGACGATCACCACCTGCACCACGGCCGTTGCGAATTGATGGACGGGCAATTGATGCCCTGCTTTGAAATGCCCTCGCGCGCCGACCACGTGCTGCAACGGGTCGAAGACCGTGAGCTGGGCCCGGTGCAAGCGCCCCAGGACTTTGGCCTGGCGCCACTGCAACGCATCCACAGCCGCGACTACCTCGAGTTCTTCCAGGGTGCCTGGGCCCGCTGGGCAGAATTGGGCCAGGACGGCGATCTGCTGCCCTACACCTGGCCCGCCCGCACCTTGCGTCGCGTGTTGCCCACCAGCCTGCACGGCCAACTGGGCTATTACAGCTTCGACGGCGGCGCGCCGATTACCGCCGGCACTTGGCAAGCGGCCTACAGCGCGGCGCAGGTCGCGCTCACGGCGCAACAGGCGATCCAACAGGGTGCCCACAGTGCCTTTGCGTTGTGCCGACCGCCGGGGCATCACGCCGCCAGCGACTTGATGGGGGGTTATTGCTACCTCAACAACGCCGCGATCGCCGCCCAGGCCTTTATCGACCAGGGCCACAAAAAGGTCGCGATCCTCGATGTGGATTACCACCATGGCAACGGCACCCAGTCGATCTTCTATGAGCGCAGCGATGTGCTGTTCACGTCGATCCATGGGCATCCTGAGGCTGAGTTTCCGTTCTTCCTCGGGTATGCCGATGAGTTGGGCGAAGGTGCCGGCGAGGGCTTCAACTTCAATTACCCGCTGGCGGCCGGTTCCGCCTGGGACACCTGGAGCGCTGCGCTGGAACAGGCCTGCCGCAAGATCGAGGGCTACGGCGCCGAAATCATCGTGGTGTCCCTGGGGGTGGACACGTTCAAGGACGATCCCATCTCGCAGTTCAAGCTCGACAGCCCGGACTACCTGGCCATGGGCGCGCGTATCGCCCGCCTGGGTAAACCGACACTGTTTGTGATGGAAGGCGGCTACGCGGTGGCAGAAATCGGCATCAACGCCGTCAACGTTCTCGAAGGTTTTGAGGGGGCAGCCCAATGAACATGCTCAAGTCGCTTATGCTCTGCGCCGCCGTGCTCAGCACCGCCGCCCACGCCGAAGAAAAAACCCTGCGGGTCTACAACTGGTTCGACTACATCACGCCCAAGGCCCTGGAAGATTTCAAGGCGCAGAACCCGGCGATCAAACTGGTGTACGACATCTTCGACACCAACGAAGCCCTGGAAGCCAAGCTGCTGACCGGCAACTCCGGGTATGACGTGGTGGTGCCGTCCAATGTGTTCCTGGCCAAGCAGATCGAGGCCGGGGTGTTCCAGCCCCTGGACCGCAGCCAGTTGCCCAACTGGAACCACCTCGATCCCAAGCTGATGAAACTGATCGAGGCCAACGATCCGGGCAACAAACACGCGGTGCCCTACATGTACGGCACCATCCTCATCGGTTTCAACTCGGACAAGGTCAAGGCCGCCCTGGGCGCCGATGCCCCGGTGGACAGCTGGGACCTGATCTTCAAGCAAGAGAACATCAGCAAGCTCAAGCAGTGCGGCGTCGCCTTGCTGGATTCGCCGTCCGAGATCCTGCCCCTGGCCTTGCAGCACCTGGGCCTGGACCCCAACAGCAACAAGCCGGCGGACTATGAAAAAGCCCAGGCCCTGCTGCTGAAAATCCGTCCCTACATCACCTACTTTCATTCATCCAAGTACATGGCCGATATCGCCAACGGCGACATCTGCGTGGCGGTCGGCTATTCCGGCAGCTTTTCCCAGGCCGCCAACCGCGCCAAGGAAGCCAACAATGGCGTGACCGTCGACATGCGCCTGCCCAAGGAAGGCGCGCCGATCTGGTTCGACATGCTCGCCATTCCCAAGGGGGCGAAGAACCCGCAGGACGCCTACACCTTCATCAACTACCTGTTGCAGCCCCAGGTGATTGCGCCCATCAGTGACTTTGTCGGTTACCCCAACCCCAACAAGGACGCCACTGCGCAGGTAGCCCCGGCCATCCGCAACAACCCCAACCTGTACCCCACCGAAGCAGCCATGGCGACGCTCTATACCCTCAAGCCCCTGGACAGCAAGGCAGAACGCGCCCGGACCCGCGCCTGGACCAGGATCAAGTCCGGCACCTGAGGTTGCCCCTTTGCAGCCCGTTCCCGTGCCAGGGAGCGGGCTGCAACTATCTACCGTCATCACGGCCCCGGCGGTCAGTACCTTGCGCATATCAAGGCCTGTCTGCCAAGGAGCTGAAGATGCCCAATCCATCAACCCCCGCTAACCACAACACCCCCAACAATCGCCCGCCCAGTATCTACGACCTGCTGACCCAACTGACCACCGGCCCTTCGAGTCGCGACGTGGCTGCAGCAACCTTGCGCGCGGCCCTCAAGGAGCAATATCCGCTGCTGAATATCGACCCGGACCTGGCAGTGGTCGTCACCCCACGCTGGTCTATCACCGCCACCGAGATGCAGCCGGTTGAACCCCTCTTCGAGTCACTGACCAGCATTCTGGCGCGCCAGGCGCTGTCACCAGAACCGGTGGAATATATCGACGGCGAGCATTTCCTCACCCTGACGCCCTCGGCACAGCCGCCCGTTCACCTGCCGGTGAAAATCGACGCCATCGCGCGCCTGATAAACGAGCTGTCCGGCCTGCTGTCCAGCGCTTTTCAAGAGCAGCAACTGGACTACTGGAATACCTCCAATACCGGCACCGGCCCACGCTGGAAAACCCTCTCCAACATGTTGCGCAAAGTCTGGAATGTCACGGAGTACGAAGGCTGGAGCGAGGAGGAATGCGCGATGGCCAGAACGCTCTTCCATTACCCCGACCACGCCACGCGCACCGCACAGGATTCGTACAAGTCCCGCGCCTACCTGATTGATATCGATACCCTAAGCGACAACCAGACACGCCATCTGGGCCTCGCGGCCATAGCGGTGTTGATCGGCGAGCATGAGCAACGCCCATTGATTCTGATGCACTCGCTGACGGATGGTTACCAGCGCTTCGATTCCCTCAAGCAACTCGAGCAGATCCTACCCGCCAAGCTGAGCCGCACTCACCCCGAACTGTCCTTGCATTGGCGCCTGTACGAGCCTTCCGGAAACTATTTCGACAGCCAGGCCAACGCCTTGATCGCCATGCAGATCGGGTTGATTGGCTCTCTGGTCGAACCCAACAGCCCGGACAGCGCAGACGATGAAGAGCCAAGCACGATCATCGACCGCATCCTGCCGGGCGTTGAAGAGTTGAGCGACCACACGCTGTCCAATATCCGCCAGATCCATGAGCGTATTCCACCTTGGCTGGCCAATGCTTCGGACCTCGACGTGTCCCTTTACAGCCGACTATTGGTGGACCTGGCCGAACTGCACACGCATAACCAAGGCCGCTTGTTCAACGACGGCATTGCCCCCATCCGCACCTACGCCCGACAACAGTTGCAGAGCCGCATTGAGGCCGATCGCGAGGGTGCCAATCTTGAGATGGACGACATCGAGATCGTCATCGAAAGCCCGCAGGTCTGGGGCACATTTGTCGTGCCCGGTCCCAACACCCTGACACGCCGCCCCCTGATAGATCTGGCGCTGGAAAACCTGACCGGCCTTCCCACAGGCGAGGCCAGCGTGCTCTACAAAGGCCGTCCGGCACCCGAGTGGTTGCCCTACCGCTACCTCAAGCAAGTGATCGAAGACCTCGACATCGGCAAGCATTACCCGGCCTTGATCAAACAGACACTGCTGGACGACCCGCAGCAATCCAAGAGCCGCCAGACGCTGTACGCCATGCACCTGCGGGTGCAACTCCCCCTGCTGGCCCTGCAGTGCAAGGTTCAGCACAAGCATGGCATCGATGGCGTGGGCGTTCGCTACGTCAGCGCAGCCATGCAGGTCGAGCCTCATGATCGCAAGGTCGATGGGCAGGACATCGTCATCCGCGCGCTGGGGTTTGTGCCGACACTGCGCCCCAGCAACGAACAGGACATCGTCGCCAACATGTTTGTGATCGGCCCCCAGGATCACACTCGCGGCCCGTGCCTGTTGTATCGGCCTTTGCTGACGCCGTCGCTCATTCAATTCCCGTCCCGGCAAAATCTGCTCTACGCCATCAAGCATGACCACGACCTGCGCGAGTCGGTACTCGCCTGGCTGCCAGAGGGCGCACGCTTCAACTACGCCGAATACGTGTTCCCCTATAAATTGCCGTCGCCCTGGACAGTGGTAAGGGGGCTGATCGAGTCGCAGACCCTGTTGTACATGAGTGGTCCCATCGCCTTGAGCGATGAGGTGCTGGGCAATGACACGCTGCACACCCTGTTCACCGCCAATGCCAACGCGCTGGTCGAACTGGCGACCCGGCAATCGGTGTCCAACGTGCAGAAACGCTGGGCGACCTACCGCCAGGCGGCCTGGCAGATTTTCAGTGTGGTGCTGCCTTTTTTCGGGCGCACGCTGGGAATCGCGGCGTGGATCTGGCAAATCATGGACGACTTGCAGGCCATCGAGCAGGGCCAGGAGTCCGACGACCCACAGGCGTCCTGGGCCGCCGAGGCCGACCTCTTGCTGAACCTGGGCATGGCGCTGATCCTGCACGTCGCCCTGCGTCATCCGCCCGGGCAAGTCGAACCGCTCAAACGTCTACCGACAACGCCAGCGGTGCCGGTCGACAACCCCGTCGAGACGCCGCGTAAGATCGAGGTGATCCAAAAACCCAACCTGACCGAAACCGAGTTGCACGCCCAGCACCAAAGCCCCCTGTACACCAGCGGTGCCTTGAACAGCCTCCCCACACGGTTGGAGGCCACGCTCGACAGTTTCAAAGTCAACCGACCCACAGGGCTGCAAGCCCAGAACAAGACACCCGGCCCCCATCTGCACCTCTATCCGCTGGGGGAAAAGTGGTATGCCCAAGTGGCCGAGCGCTGGTTCGAAGTCAGCGTCGACAGCAATGACAATGTGCTTATCGTCGACCCCACTACGCCCTCGCGCACCGGGCCATTGCTGCAGTCCAACCTGGCTGGTCAGTGGTTTGTCGATACCCGCCTGCGCCTGCGCGGGGGCGGCTTCAGAAACCGCCGACACGCTGCCCAGGCCGACAAACCTTCGCGCATCAGCGACCTTCAGGACCAACTCCACCGCTTTGACGCCACCGAAAATCTCCGGCAATCGCAAATCCACACCGCCTACACCGAGATCGGCACCGGCGCAGGGCCCTCCACCGGCGAGCGCCGCCAGGCCTTCATCGACAAGGCAGACGCGCGCAGGGAGGAATACGAAGTGCCGATCCGTCAACTGCGATCCCTGAACATTATCGACACCGTGCCCAATTATCAGGGCTTCATGATCGACTACCTGAACAAGCAGTTGCTGCTGACCCGCTCTGTCATCGCCGAACGCCTGGAACCGTTCCGCAACCTGCTGTCGTCGACCTTGGGCGTGATAGAACCCGAGGGTGCGCCAGCCCCCCAGGCGCAAGCCGCAAAAGCGCAGACCATGTCGACCATGACCCTGGACATGATCCAGCGCCTGGAATACATCGACACCCGCTTTCGCCAACTGGAAAACCTGGGGGTCGAAGGCGCCCGGGTCATCCACGCCACGATGCAGGCTCTGCCCAACATCGCCCTGACGGACCTGAAGGCTTACAACATCACGCTGCAGCGCTATCTGTGCATCAAGGAGGGCAGTGGCGAGGCCTTTGTCGATGCGCGTGCACGCATGCATGACATCAGCGAGGCGACGGACGTGCACATCCAAAGCCTGATCGAAATGGCCAGCACCCTCAGTGAAAGCTCCCTGGATGAGCGCATCGAAGCGCTCAACAGCCTGCTCGACCAGTTTGCAATCAACGACCAGCGTTTGCTGGACCTGCACGCCGAGCATCCGGAGCAGGTGCTACGCGAGCCGCTGGAAAGCCTGCGCCAGCAAATCGACGAGTTCGCCCGGCGGGCGGAGCAGAATCTGGCGCAATGCTTGCGCGAAAGGAAAGCCCTGGAACCCAAGCCCGGCACCTCCAAGGTTGCACAAACGCCGAAAAAGAAAATCATCAAGACCCGCTTCGACGGCGTGGTGGTGGGCGAACCTCGGGAAACCCAAAGCGATCTGGTGGACGTGAAGGAGCCCATGACGGGCAAGGTGCTCGCCACTTTCCACGAAAAAACCCCGGGGGTCTGGGTCGAGCGCGAGCAGCAGGCCAGCACCTCGCGGCCACCGCAGGCGGTGGACCTGGGCGTCAGCATCAACGCGGGCAAAAGCGTGCTCGAAGGCGAACCGGAGGCGACCCAGCGCATCATCTCTCACTCGAAAAAAACCGGGCGGATTCCGGTGGAAATTGAAGAGATGTTCCACCAGTACGCCGCCCGCCTGGAGCGTGCGGTCAGCACCATTGAGCAGGCGCTCACCGAACTCAATCTGACCGAAAGTGACCGCCCTTCCGCAGCCACCCTCAACAAGCAGCTCAACGACACGGCCGAGCGCCTTTACGACCAGGGCACGCAGACGCGCATCAGCATGACCAAGCAACAACCGCCCACGGCCGCCCGAGTCGAATGGCTGTACGACAAGGGGCTGGTGGAAATTGCCAAGGTCATCAACCGCCGGCGCCTCAAAGGGCCGGGCAAGAACTACCTGGACGAATACGAGGTGCGTGACCATCAAACCCACGAGGTGCTGTGGTACGCGCACTTTCACTACGGGTCACCGCAAGCGGCGCTGCCTGACTATACCGCCGGGCATCTGAAGACCCGTGAGCAGCAGAAACTCGGCGGCGCCTTCCAGCCCACGGGCACCAATGACCGTGACCAGATCGCGATTTATCGCAGCGAAATCCGCCTGCCATTGGCCAACAAGCTGTTTTTCAACACCTGACCCTCAGTCGGCCCGCCAGGCCTTGCGCAACCGCGCCAGGGCCTGGGTGATGGCCTCTTCGGGCACGGCGGCAAAACCCAGCACCAGGCCGGCACGCTGGTCTTGGGGCTCAGGGGAGTCGGGTAACCAATAGCTGCTCAAGCCGTTGATTTCGACATCGGCGTTGGCAGCCTGATCCAGCAATTGCCGCTCCCGGGCCAGGCTGTCCACCCGCACGGTCAGGTGCAGCCCCGCCGTGACAGCGGGCAGGCTGCCCATGCCGGGCACACCCTGCGGCCAGCCCGCCAACAGGGTATTGCGCCGACTCAACGCAGCACGACGCATGCGCCGGATATGTCGCTGGAAATGCCCGCTGGCCATAAATTCGGCCATGACCGCCTGGGTGCTGACTTCCGAATGGCGCACATCCACCGCACGGCGCCGGGAGAAGGCGTCCACCAGCCCCGGCGGCAATACCAGATAACCCAGGCGCAACGCCGGAAACGCAACCTTGCCGAACGTGCCGACGTACAGCACCCGACCACTGCGATCCAGCGCGGCCAAGGGCGCCAGGGGGGCGCCGCTGTAGCGGTACTCGCCGTCGTAATCATCCTCGACAATCCAGCCGTCGTTGCGCTCGGACCAGGCCAGCAACTCCAGGCGCCGCGCCAGACTCATGACCACACCCAGGGGGTATTGATGGGATGGCGTGACGTAAACCACGCGATTGCTCCCCAACGCGTTGCAGTCGATACCTTCAGCGTCCACCGCCACACCTTGCATCTGTGCGCCCGCAATGGCGAAGGCGTGCCCGGCGGCGCGGTAGCCGGGATTTTCAATCGCCACACCCTCTCCCGGCCGCACCAGCAACTGTGCACAAAGGCTGATTGCCTGTTGCGCGCCACTGGTGATTACTATTTGCGCAGCGCTGCACTGCAAGCCCCGGGCGTTGCGCAAGTAGGCGGCGATCAATACGCGCAGGCGCTCATCGCCGGCCGGGTCGCCATAGCACAGTTGCTGCAAGTCCGGGTTGCGCCAGAAAGCCGCATTCAGCTTGGCCCACACGTCAAAAGGGAACAGGTCAAACGCCGGTACACCCACCCGAAAAGCCCGGGGCGGCCCACTGGGAGGCAGGGGTAAATGGTGGGTTTGCAAGCGATCCAAAGCCGGACTGTGGATAACTTTTTTGCGGGAATTTGCTTCCGAAACGGTATCAATTGTGGATAAGGCTGGGGATAAGCCTGTTGAAAACCCTGTGGACAGTTTTGTGGATAATTTTTCCGGCAACTGCGCCACATACGTGCCATCCCCTACCCGGCCCTCGATAAAACCTTCGGCATACAGCTGATCGTAGGCTCGCACCACACTGTTGCGGGAAATCCCCAGCGCCGCCGCCAGATCGCGGCTGGCTGGCAGCCGCGTGCCGCTGACCAGGCGCGCATCCAGGACGCGCTCGCGCAACGCCAGATAAAGCTGGCGCGTCAGGCCCTGCCGGCGGTCCAACTCAATGCCTGCCGGGTTGAAAGACAGCGGGGGCGCGATGGGCGACATGGCGACAGCTCCGGCATTGGTCCTATGAAATGAGCACAAGATGGCTCTTACAACGAACCATTAGCCTGCCTAGGATGCTGGCATTCGCCAAGGAAAATCTCCATGTACACACCCCGCGCCTTCGCCCTCGACGATTTGCCCGAACTGCACCAACTGATCCAGCACACCCGCCTGGCCCAGTTGGTGACCGTTGGCGAACAGGGCCTGCAAGCCAGCCACCTGCCGTTACTGCTCAAGCCCGATGAAGGACCCCATGGCACCCTCTACGGGCACCTGGCCAAGGCCAACGGGCAATGGCAAGACCTGCAGCGCGGCGGCCAGGCGCTGGTGATTTTTGCCGGTGCCCAAGCCTATGTCAGCCCGAGCTTTTACCCGGCCAAGGCGGAACACGGCAAAGTGGTGCCGACCTGGAATTACCTTGCGGTCCACGCCTACGGTCAAGCCGATGTGTTCACCGATGCCGAGCGCTTGCTGGCCCTGGTCAGCGCCCTGACCGACCGCCACGAATCGGCGCGCGCACAGCCGTGGAAAGTCAGCGACGCCCCGGCCGACTACATTGAGGGCATGCTCAAGGCCATCGTCGGCTTCGCCCTGCCCATTGAGCGCTTGCAGGGCAAGCGCAAACTCAGCCAGAACCGCAGCGCAGCAGACATTGCCGGCGTGCGTGACGGTCTGGCCGCCAGCCCCGATGTACGCGACCAGACCCTCGCCCGCTTCATCCCCCAAGGAGCCCCCCATGCACCCGATTGAAATCCGCCCGGTCAGCGCAGCCGATCATGCCGCCTGGTTGTCGCTGTGGCAGGCGTACCTGCGTTTCTACAACACCGAGCTGCCAGACGCGGTCAGCGCCAGCACCTGGCAACGCCTGATCGACCCCAACGAGCCGACGCACTCGGCCCTGGCCTGGCAGGATGGCAAGGCGCTGGGCATGGTCAATTTCATCTACCATCGCTCCAACTGGAGCATCGAGAATTCCTGCTACCTGCAGGATTTGCTGGTAGATCCGGCGCAACGCGGCAGTGGGATCGGCCGTAAACTGATCGAATTCGTCTACACCACCGCCAAGGCCGATGGTTGCTGCAAGGTCCATTGGTTGACCCACGAGAGCAATGCCACGGCGATTGCGTTATACGAACGCATTGCCGAGCGCCCAGGTTTTATCCAGTTTCGCAAAGGCCTTTAAGGAGAACAGCATGTCGACTTCACTTGCAGACTGGAAAGGCGTCGCGGCGCCCAGCACTCAACTGATCGAGGGGCGCTTCATCCGCCTGGAAAAACTCGACCCGTCCCGCCACGCCGATGGTCTGTGGCAAGCCCTGCAAGGCCCCGGCGCCGATCCCAAGCTGTGGGACTATTTGCCCTACGGCCCGTTTACCGAGCGCGCAGCCTTCGATGCCTGGCTGAACAATCACGCACTCAACAGCGACCCGTATTTTTTCAGCGTGATCGACCGTGCCAGCGGTGAGGTACAAGGCATTCTGAGCCTGATGTCCATCGTCCCGGCCCAAGGCCGCATCGAAATCGGTCACGTCACCTTTGGCGCTCCGATGCAGCGCTCACCGAAAAGCACCGAAGCGGTCTACCTGCTGGCCAGGCATTCCTTTGAACTGGGCTACCGCCGCCTGGAATGGAAGTGCAACAACGCCAATGCCCGCTCCAAATACGCAGCCGAACGCCTGGGCTTCAGTTTTGAAGGGGTGTTCCGCCAGCACATGGTGGTCAAGGGACAAAACCGCGATACCGCGTGGTATTCGATCCTGGATGGGGAGTGGCCGACGGTGGGTGCCGGGTTTGAGGCCTGGCTTGCCGATGCCAACCAGACGACAGATGGGCAGGTGAGAAGCCTGGCAGAGTGCCGGGCCTGATCCCACCTCAAGGCAGTAAAGATCAAAGCTGTCGAGCTTCGACGAGGCTGCTATGGCGGTGGGTCAGGCACCCATAAGGGTTTCGTTGGATGGCGCTGAGGTCAGGCCAGCTTTTGCGCCAACACCGCGATGTGTTCCGGGCCAATCCCGCAGCAACCGCCCAAATGGCTGGCACCGCGCGCCTGCCAGTCAGCCGCCCAATGCAGGTAACCGGGCGGGTCGAGGTCTTCGCGCAGCGGGTCCAGGCCATCGTTGGCCGTGGCTTGCTTGGGCTGCGGCGGGAAGGCGTTGGCGTAGGCGCCGATATGGATATCACGCCCCAGGCGCTCAAAGGTCTGCCGCGCGGCGTCAATCGCGGCGCCAATCACCTCCGGCTGGCTGCAGTTGAACAACAACACCTGCACACCCAACTGCGCCGCCGCTTCGGCTGCGTCTGCCACGGGTTCGCCCGAGCGCAGGCGTGGCACCTCATCGGTGTCTTCGTCGCGCAAGGTAAACGACAGCCAAAACGGTTTGCCGTCATCGGGCAGGCCGGCGTGGATGGCTCGGGCTTCGACGATGGAGCTTTGGGTTTCCGCCAGCCACAGATCGACATGAGGCCCCAGGCCCGCTACCAGCGGCGCCAGCAGCTCACTGACGCGACCGGCTTCAAACAGGTCAGGGCGATAGGAGCCAAACAACGGCGGCAAGGAGCCCGCCACACGTACCGCTTTGCCCGAGGCATCCACCGCCCGGCGCGCGAGTTCGCCCGCCAAGGCCGCCAGGGCCTGGCCTTCGGCGGCAAACCGCGCCTCACCGATATGGAACGGCACCACCGCATAGCTGTTGCTGGTGATGACATTGGCGCCGCTCTCGATATACGCCGCGTGCACCGCTTGCACCGCTTGCGGGGCTTCGCTCAAGGCCAGCGCAGACCACTCCGGCTGGCGAAACGGCGCGCCACGGCGCTGCAGTTCGCGGCCCATGCCACCGTCAAGAATCACTGTGTGTACTGCGCCCATATACCTTTTACTCATATGCTTATGAAAATAACTCACTATGAGAGTCGTTCTTATAACTATTTAATACGCACCTTCTGGTTATTAACAACCTCTTTTTTATTGGTATTCATCGTGAAATTTCCACCGCTGCTAGCCCTCGGCCTGACGATTCTGGCCTCTACCCAAGCCTTTGGCGGTGCCACTCTGGAGCGCATCGAGAAAAAGCAGGAACTGGTCGGCGTGCTGATGGAAAGCTACCCGCCGTTCTCATTTCTCAATGAGCAGAACCAACTCGATGGCTTCGACGTCGATGTGGCCAAGGCGGTCGCGCAAAAACTGGGTGTGAAGCTGCGCCTGGAAACGCCCTCCTGGGATGTGATCGCAGCCGGGCGCTGGAGCGGTCGTTACGATATATGCATCTGTTCGATGACCCCGAGCAAAGCCCGCGCCGAGGTATTTGACTTTCCGGTGCAGTACTACGCCTCACCGGCGGTGATCGTGGTCAATGCCCAAGACGACCGTATTCATGGCCCCAAGGACTTGAGCGGCAAGAAGGTCGGGCTTACCAGCGCCTCCAGCTATGAAAGCTACCTGAACAAAAACCTGGTGATCGAAGGCGCCGAAGACACGCAGTTGCAATACCCCTTCGAGGACGTGCAGATCGCGCCCTACGACACCGATAACGTGGCCTTCCAGGACCTCGGCCTGGGTGCAGGGGTGCGTCTGGACGCGATCCTCACCAACCTGGTGACCGCCCAGCCGCGCTTGACCGAGGACAAACGCTTCAAGCTCGCCGGGGAAGCGCTGTACTCGGAACCCAATTCGGTGGCGATCGAGAAAGGCGACCCGCAATGGGACAGCAAAGTGCGTGAAGTCTTCGCCCAGCTGAAACAGGACGGCACCTTGAGCAAGCTGTCGCAGAAATGGATCGGCGCCGATATCAGCCAATGACCGCCTTTCCCCCACCTCCCAAGCCGGTGGCTAGCGAATCGCGGCTACAACGCCTCTTCGGTTTCCGCACCCGCCTGTACCTGACCTGGGCGGTGCTGTTCGCCCTGTTCGCGAGTTTTTTCCTGAGCTTTGACCTGAAGTTCTCGATCATCCTCGACAAGCTGCCCAACCTGCTGGGCCTGAGCCTGGCGCCCAGCGGCTTCCTGCAAGGCGCGGCGCTGACGTTGTTTCTGTGCCTGTGTTCAATCGCGGCTTCGTCAGTGCTGGGTTTTGTCACCGCGCTGGGACGCCTGTCGAAAAGCGCCGTTGCCTTTGGCATTGCCAGCTTCTATGCGTCGTTCTTTCGCGGCACACCGTTGCTGATCCAGATCCTATTGATCTACCTGGGCCTGCCCCAACTGGGCTTGGTCCCGGGCGCCATCGCCGCCGGGATCATCGCCTTGTCGCTCAACTACGGGGCTTACCTGAGCGAGATCTTCCGTGCCGGTATTCTCGGCGTGCCCCATGGCCAACGGGAGGCCGCCCTGGCCCTGGGCATGCGTGACAGCCTGATCTTCTGGCATGTCACCCTGCCACAAGCCATGCGTACGATCATTCCGCCCACCACTAACCAGTTCATCTCGATGCTCAAGGACTCGTCGCTGATTTCGGTGATGGGTGTCTGGGAAGTGATGTTTCTGGCGCAATCCTATGGCCGCTCCAGTTATCGCTACATCGAGATGCTGACCACTGCAGCGATCATTTACTGGGTGTTGTCCATCGGCCTGGAACTGATCCAGGCCCGTATGGAGCGCCACTACGGCAAGGGTTATGTACGACGCGGCTAAGCGTCAGCCCAGCGAACGCCGCACCCTGACCACCCCCATCTGCAAGCCGAACGGACGGAACACAGCGTTCAACGACTTGAGCGTCTGATTACCCTCGCCATGCTCGATATGCACCAGCGTGCGCACGGAAATCTTGCACATCCTGGCAAACTGGCTCTGGTGCAGGCCCGTGACTTCTACGCGAAGGCGGCGTACCGCTTCGCCGATTTGCAGGGTGCCTTGGGCCAGGCCCTGCTCGATGCCCTGGATCAACAGGGCACGTGTATCCATGCTGACAGTCATCGCAGCCCCCATTGCTGTAGACGTTGATCCAGTTTGCCGAGCGCGATCGCGGGGTGCTTCCAGGTTTCCTGGGGCAAACCACTGTCCACCAGGATGTCCGGCAACGCCCGCAAGTGTTCGGCGTCGGCGCGTAACCGTTCAAAGGCTTGTTGCGGATCGACCAGGCCGTCCAGTGCGCTGCATACTCCTTGCCAGTCAATTTCACCGGCCACTTCCAGGCCCCTGGGCCACTTGGTGGTGCGGGTGATGCCCTCAGTATCCATGACCATGGGGGCCAAGTCATAAATCGGCGCCAGACGCATGGAGCCACGCTCGCGGATAATCGAAGTGTTACGCCCGTGGTTATCTGAGTTGCCGAGGATTTTGTTGAGCAAGTCACGCCGCAAATACTCGGCGACCAAATCCGCAACGCCGTGCCCCTGACCGACCTGTCGCCAGTGTTCGGCAAGCATCTGCACGACCTCCAGATGATCCATATAACTGCCCGGCGTAATAACCCCCGCCAGTGAATAGATCGACTCGACGGCCAGCCGCTCGACGCCCGCTGGCGTGACATTACGGTCAAAACGCTGCATCCACAGGCTGGGTTTGTGCGCCTCTTCCAACGCCAGCCCTTGGGCGGCGACGGTTTCGATACCCAGCGCCTGGAGCGCCTTGTAGTAGTGAAATTCGCTCCTGAGGATCGCTTGGTCGTTGAGGGTCGCGCCATTGCGGGCAAACTTGATAAACCAGTGTTGGGCGACCTCGGCGTCGGGAAGAACAGCGTCCGGATAGAGCCGGCCGTCGCGATTCTCGGCCATCAACAACTTCGGCGCTTCGCCGCCCGCCCCGGTCGCGCCACCAATGGCTTCGCCTTGCTCATAGGCATATTCCAGGAAGCCATTGTCGCGACTGACCACATCGTGACGGCTGAAGCCCACGGCGGGCCTGACACCCAATGCCTCGACGGACTCCTTGATCCGCAGGTTGCCAATAGGCGACGGTGTGCAAAGGCCCAGTAGAAACAAATCGACGCTGACATCGTCCGGCTTGTCGGCGCCTACTCGCTGCATCAGGAAGCGTTTCGCCGCACCCGCCGGTGCAATGTCATGCAGGAAGGCGGGAGCCGCCTTGAGGAAGGTGACATCCCAACCCAGAGGAAACCGTCCACTCACCGCAGAACAAAAACCTTGTTCAATGTCGCCCAGGTGTTCAACGAGATAGTCCTGCCGATAGTGAAACCGACAGGGTCCATCAAAACCTATTTGAGGCTCGGAAAACTCCAGCCGCATTGCGTCGTGCCAGTGGCCGGCATTAAAGATTTGCAACATCAGGGAGTAAATGGTTTCCGTTGGCAATTTAATGCACCTTCGCCGAGTGAGACGGACTTGATTACGCAATATAGTGCATACATGGCCTACAGGCTTGCTCTATTTACGCAATAAAATGCATTCATTGCGTTTTAATTGGATTAGAAATGCAATTAAATGCAAATGAGGCCACCTACGTTAAACATGCGCGCATTCGGCCCAGACTAGAGACATCTCCCGCGCACTACGCATACCGCCGCTGACAGTTATACGCTCGCCGCCTCGCTAAATTCCCGGCCTCACATATCAGAGGCTGGGACCTTATGCCCTACACATCCACGCGACTTGCCCTTGTCATCACCTTCGCGCTGAACACCATCAGCATTCCCATGGCCACAGCACGCGGGGATATGGAGCCGCCCAGCGACAGCGCGCGGGAACGCCCCGACCCCGCTACTGCCTTTTACTTTGCCGATCACGCCACCACCAGCAACGGCCGCAGCGTAGCCCGGGTGCTGGACAACGCCGTGGATCGGTTGATTGAGTCGGACTGGATGAGCGATCGGGATCTGGACCTGATCGCTCATGACGAGGAATATTTCAACGACCTGGCCCCCGGCAGGATAGGCGCGGTGCTTGAACAACTGGCCGCCAGCCAGAATGCCAACCTGGGCAGCGCCACCCAGAACAGCTTGGTCCCGCTGCACGCCAGCCTGCTGGCGGCCATGCGCGAGGGGAGCGGCGATGCCCCTGGGCGTTTCTGGTTCCAGGGCCTGGGCAGCGGCGCCAGCCTGGGTGGGCAGCACGGCAGCGCCGGCCTGCAACAACGTAACCGAGGCCTGGTGCTGGGTGCCGATTGGGCGGTAGACCATGCCTGGCGCGTGGGCGTCATGGGCGCAAAATCCACCAGCGACCTGAGTGCCAAACGCTTCAAGGCCGGGCTGGACAGCTGGCACCTGGGGGCTTACGCGATGCGCGACGACGGGCCGCTGGCGCTGCGCCTGGCAGCAATCCATAGCAGCCACGCAGGCCAGAACAAACGCAGTGTCGATTTTGATTTCATCGACCATCGCGAGCAGCTCAAGGGCAAGTACACCGCGCAAAGCCAGACTATTTTCAGCGAGCTGGGCTATCGCGTGGACCACGGCAGTTTCACCGTCGAGCCGTTCGCCGGCGTAGGCTATCAGCGCTATCACCGCGAACGTTTCAAGGAAAAAGGCGGGCTTAGCGCCCTCAACGTCGGCGAGCAAACGCAACAGAATCTGAGCACCACCTTCGGCCTGCGCATGAGCAGCCTCTATGCGCTGGATAACCAGATGAGCCTTAAGCCTTACGTCAGTGCGAGCTGGAAGCATCTGTACGGCGATGTTGGCAGCAGCGTGCGCCAGTCCTCCGCGTGGGCGGATAAGAACGATTTCAACAGCGACTTCACCATCCAGGGCACCTCCCTGAACCGTGACAGCCTGGCGTTGCAGGCCGGGCTGGGGCTGGCGGTCTCGGCCACGCAGAGCGTCGGCGTGACCTACACCGGCGACCTAGGCGCCCGCAGTACCAGCCAGGCGGTCATGGGGCAATGGACCCTGACCTTCTAAATTGTGCGCAAAAAAAGGGGGGCACATGCCCCCCCGAGGATTAAGCGGTAATGTCGGAGGCTGTGTATCAGCCTTCGATTTCGATCAGGATTTCACCCGGGTTGACCCGGTCGCCCTTGACCACATGAACGGCGCTGACCTTGCCGGCGATGGCCGCCTGCACTTCGGTCTCCATCTTCATCGCTTCGGTGATCAGCACGGCCTGGCCGGCCTTGACCACGTCGCCTTCCTTGACCAGTACATCCACGATATTGCCCGGCATCGCCGTGCTCACATGACCTGGCGCGCTGGCCTGCTTGCGCTTGCTGGTGCCGCCGCCGACGAATTCGTTGAGCGGTTCGAACACCACTTCTTCCGGCATGCCGTCGATGGACAGGTAGAAGTGGCGCTTGCCTTCGGCCTTGACGCCGACACCGGTGATATCGACGCGGTAGCTCTCGCCGTGCACGTCGATGACGAACTCGGTCGGCACGCCTTCACCGCCCGCACGGGCCACGCCGCCGGCTTCAGGGATTGGCAACAGCACTTCAGGGGACAAGGTGCCGGCATCACGCTCTTCGAGGAACTTGCGTCCGATATCGGGGAACATGGCGTAGGTCAGCACGTCTTCTTCAGACTTGGCCAGCGCGCCGATTTCGCCACGCAACTTGGTCATTTCCGGCTTGAGCAGGTCGGCCGGGCGCACGTCGATCACGTCTTCGCTGCCGATCGCCTGGCGCCGCAGTTTCTCGTCAACGGTACCCGGCGCCTTGCCGTAGCCGCCTTGCAGGTAGAGCTTCACTTCGTTGGTGATGGTTTTGTAGCGCTCGCCGGCCAGCACGTTGAAGAACGCCTGGGTGCCGACAATCTGCGAGGTTGGCGTCACCAGCGGTGGGAAGCCGAGGTCTTCACGCACCCGTGGGATTTCGGCCAGCACTTCGCTCATGCGGTTGAGGGCGCCCTGCTCTTTCAATTGGTTGGCCAGGTTGGAAATCATCCCGCCCGGTACCTGGTTGACTTGCACACGGGTGTCGACGGCGGTGAATTCGCTTTCGAACTGGTGGTACTTCTTACGCACGGCGTAGAAGTACAGGCCGATTTCCTGCAGCAGTTCCAGGTCCAGGCCGGTGTCGAATTCGCTGCCTTTGAGGGCGGCGACCATCGACTCGGTGCCCGGGTGACTGGTGCCCCAGGCGAAGCTGGAGATGGCGGTGTCGATATGGTCGGCACCGTTTTCGATGGCCTTGAGTTGGCACATCGCGGCCAGACCAGCGGTGTCATGGGAGTGGATAAAGATCGGCAGGCTTTGCTCGGCCTTCAGCGCCTTGACCAGTTCGCCGGTGGCGTACGGGGTCAGCAGGCCGGCCATGTCCTTGATCGCCACCGAGTCGCAACCCATGGCTTCCATTTGCTTGGCCTGGGCCACGAACGCCTCGATGGTGTGCACCGGGCTGGTGGTGTAGGCGATGGTGCCCTGGGCGTGCTTGCCCGCCGCTTTCACCGCTTCGATGGCCACACGCAGGTTACGCACGTCGTTCATGGCGTCGAAGATGCGGAACACGTCGATGCCATTCACAGCGGCCTTGGCGACGAAGGCCTTGACCACATCGTCGCTGTAGTGGCGGTAGCCCAGCAGGTTCTGGCCACGCAGGAGCATTTGCAGGCGAGTGTTAGGCAACGCGGCGCGCAGTTTGCGCAGGCGCTCCCACGGGTCTTCTTTCAAGAAACGCACGCAGGCGTCAAAGGTCGCGCCGCCCCAGACTTCCAGGGACCAGTAGCCGACTTTGTCGAGCTTGTCGCAGATCGGCAGCATGTCGTCAGTGCGCATGCGGGTCGCCAGCAACGATTGGTGGGCGTCGCGCAGGATGGTGTCGGTTACGAAGATTTTCTTAGACATTGGAATGTTCCTCACAGGCCTGCGTGGGCGGCAATGGCGGCGGCGATGGCCAGGGCCAGCTCTTCGGGTTTGCGCTTGATCGAGTAGTTGGTCAGCTCAGGATGGCTTTCCACAAAACTGGTGTTGAACTGGCCGCTGCGGAATTCCGGATTGCGCAGGATTTCCTGGTAGTAGGCGGCGGTGGTCTTCACGCCTTGCAGGCGCATGTCGTCCAGGGCACGCAGGCCGCGGTCCATGGCTTCTTCCCAGGTCAACGCCCACACCACCAGTTTCAGGCACATGGAGTCGTAGAACGGCGGGATGGTGTAGCCGGTGTAGATCGCCGTATCAGTCCGCACACCAGGCCCGCCGGGGGCGTAGTAACGGGTGATCTTGCCGAAGCTGGGCAGGAAGTTGTTCTTCGGGTCTTCGGCGTTGATGCGGAACTGCAACGCAAAGCCACGGTGCTGGATATCTTCCTGTTTTACCGACAGCGGCAGGCCGGACGCGATGCGGATCTGCTCGCGGACAATGTCGATCCCGGTGATTTCTTCGGTGATGGTGTGTTCCACCTGCACCCGGGTGTTCATCTCCATGAAGTACACCTCGCCCTCGGCGAGCAGGAACTCCACGGTGCCGGCGTTCTCGTAGCCCACGGCCTTGGCCGCGCGCACTGACAGGTCGCCGATATAGGCGCGCTGCTCGGGGGTCAGTTGCGGGCTTGGGGCAATTTCGATGAGCTTCTGGTTACGGCGCTGGATCGAGCAGTCGCGCTCGAACAGATGCACCACGTTGCCAAAGCTGTCGCCGAGGATCTGCGCCTCGATGTGCTTGGGATTGACGATGCATTTTTCCAGAAACACTTCCGCCGAGCCGAAGGCCTTGGTGGCCTCGGAGATCACGCGGGGGAAGGCTTGCTCAAGTTCTTCACGGCTGTTGCAGCGACGAATGCCGCGCCCGCCACCACCGGAGGTGGCCTTGAGCATCACCGGGTAACCGATGCGGTCACCTTCGGTCAGCGCTTCGGCGATGTCGGCAACGTTGCCTTCGGTGCCGGGAGTGACCGGTACACCCGCCTTGATCATGCTGCGGCGCGCTTCGGTCTTGTCGCCCATGCGGCGAATCACTTCGGCCGATGGACCAATGAATTTGATACCGCGTTCGGCACAGATATCCGCCAGCTCGGCGTTTTCCGACAGGAAGCCATAGCCGGGGTGCAATGCGTCGCAGCCGGTTTCCACCGCCAGGTTCACCAGCTTGCGCGGGTTCAAGTAACCGGCCAGGGGCTCGGCACCAATGCTGTGGGCCTCGTCGGCGCGTTTGACGTGCAAGGCATGCCGGTCTGCGTCGGAATAGACCGCCACCGAACGAATACCCATTTCGGCACAAGCCCGCACGATGCGGACGGCAATCTCACCACGGTTGGCGATCAGGATCTTTGTTATCACTTGGAAATTCCCTTGAGCCGATTGCTGCGTTCATCGACCTGCTAGACCAGGTCGGCGCGTGACCAAATGTTTCAAGTCAGTCGCGAGACACACACTATGCGCACTTAAGGATTAACAAAAATCAATAATTATTGGGTTGTGTATAAGTAAAGACTTATAGTTGATCGCACAAACCCCGGCGAGCCCTTTTGAATTATGCGTAAGTCATTGATGCGTATGACATTACGTCAATTGCAGATCTTCAATGAAGTCTGCGATTTACGTTCCTACAGCCGCGCTGCCGAAGAAATGTCCCTCACCCAACCGGCAGTCAGCCTACAAATTCGCCAGCTCGAAGAGCTGGTCGGCCAGCCACTGTTCGATTACGTGGGCAAAAAGCTCTACATGACCGAAGCCGCCGAAGCCCTGCAACGGGCCAGCCGGGATATTTTCGGGCGCCTGGAAAACCTCGATATGCAGCTCTCGGACATGCAGGGCTCGCTGCAGGGGCAATTGAAGCTGGCGGTGGAGTCCAGCGCCAAATACTTCGTGCCGCACTTGTTCGCCGCCTTCAAGCGCCAGCATCCGGAGGTGCAGTTGCACCTCACGGTGGTCAACCGCGCCCAGGTAATCCGCCGGCTGTCGGACAACCGTGATGACCTGGTGATCATGTCCATGGTGCCCCAGGACATGGGCCTGGAATTCCTGCCGTTTCTCAATAACCCGATTGTGGCGGTGGCCCCACCGGACCATCCCCTGAGCCTGCAAGGACCGCTACGCCTGCAAGACCTGGAGCCTTATACGCTGCTGCTGCGCGAGCCGGGTTCCGGAACACGCCTGGCCTGCGAGGAATACTTCAAGGAAAAGCGCGTGCACTTCACCCAGACGGTGGAAGTGGCCTCGGCCGAGGCACAGCGCGAGTGCGTGGTGGCAGGGTTGGGGGTGGCGCTGTTGACGCGCCACGCCCTGAACCTGGAACTGGCCACCGGCGGGCTCAAGGAGCTGCCGGTGGAAGAGCTGCCGCTGTACCGCAGTTGGTGCCTGGTGCAGGCCAAGGCCAAGCGCCTGTCACCGGTGGCCCATGCGTTCCTGGGCTTTATTCGCAGTGAACGGGTGCAGATCAGCGCCCTGGCTGAACGCTTCGCTGGGCAGCCGCGGGTGCCTGCCAGTGCAACTCCGGGTAGTCACTGATGCTCTGTAGCAGTTGACGCTGCTCGCAGCGATCTTCAATTGCACGGCGGAACGCCATGCGGCGCTGGTCTTCCTGCTGACGACGGGTCTTGACGGTGCTGGTGCTGTCTTCGTAGGGCCGGGCCATTTCGAGTCTCCCAATGCGAGTACGGGGAGTTCAGGATGGGCGCGGGGGATGACGGTTTGGCGGCGCGGGGGTTACAGGACGATGAATACTGACCTGTGGTAAGCGGGCTTGTTGTGATGAAAAGGTTTGTTGTGGCGAGCGGGCTTGCCCCGCGCTGGGCTGCGTAGCAGCCCCAAAACCAGGCAACCAGGGATGTCTGATACACCTCATTGTTCTTGAATAGGGCTGCTTCGCAGCCCAGCGCGGGGCAAGCCCGCTCGCCACAACAAGCCCACTCAGCTCAACGGGCACGTTTGCCAGGGGTTCGAGTCAGTCGTCGAGCGCTTTGACGGACTTGGGCGACAACCGCAGGCTGCGCAAGCTGCGCTTGACGCTCTTGAGGTGGTTGACCAGGCTCGGGCCACGCGCCATTGCCACGCCCATCGCCAGCACGTCGATCACCACCAGGTGGGCGATGCGCGAGGTCAGCGGGGTGTAGATCTCGGTGTCTTCGTGCACATCGATCGCCAGGTTGACCGTGGACAGTTCCGCCAAGGGCGTCTGGCTCGGGCACAGGGTGATCAGCGAAGCGCCGCTCTCACGCACCAGGTTGGCAGTGATCAGCAGGTCCTTGGAGCGGCCCGACTGGGAAATACAGATCGCCACGTCGGTGGGCTTCAACGTCACCGCCGACATCGCCTGCATGTGCGGGTCGCTGTAGGCCGCCGCCGTCAGCAGCAACCGGAAGAATTTGTGCTGGGCATCCGCCGCCACCGCGCCGGACGCACCAAAGCCATAGAATTCCACACGCTGGGCCTGGGACATGGCGGTCACGGCTTTTTGCAGCTCGATCGGGTCGAGCTTCTCCCGCACTTCCATCAGGGTGTGCAGGGTGGTGTCGAAAATTTTCAGGCTGTAGTCGGCGACGGAGTCGTCTTCGTGAATCGCGAACTGGCCGAAGCTGGCACCGGCCGCCAGGCTCTGGGCCAATTTCAGCTTCAAGTCCTGGAACCCCGAGCAACCGATGGCGCGGCAGAAGCGCACGATGGTCGGCTCGCTGATGCCCACGCTGTGGGCCAGGTCAGCCATGGAACTGTGCATCACGGCCGCAGGGTCAAGCAGCACGTGATCGGCAACCTTGAGTTCCGATTTGCGTAACAGGTGGCGCGACTGGGCGATATGTTGCAACAGGTTCAAAGGGCAGGACTCTTGTTATTGGCAGACGCCAGGGATGTAGCAAGCTTGTAGTTATACTACAAGAATTGTTGATTTGCCCGTTCGATGCATCACTAAATCGCCCTACTGCCCCCTGAATCAGCGGGCATATGCCATGTAGCACCTGATGGCGCCTCACTGGCAGTCAGGAAAATCTGCATTTCTTCGTAACAAATCCGCCAACCCTTCGGCCTCGATCGGCCGACTGATCAAATAGCCCTGCACTTCATCGCAGTTTTCGGCACGCAGGAAATCCAACTGCTGCTGATCCTCCACGCCCTCGGCGACCACTTTGAGTGCCAGGCCATGGGCCATGGCGATGATCGCCCGAGTAATCGCCAGGTCTTCGCGCCCCTGGCCCAGGCCCCGAATAAAGGTCTGGTCGATCTTCACGTAATCCACAGGGATGCGCTTGAGGTAACTGAGGGACGAATAGCCCGTGCCAAAGTCGTCAATGGCCAGCTTCACCCCCAGGTCGCGCAACTGCTGGAAGGTGGCGATGATGTGCTC
Source organism: Pseudomonas hygromyciniae (assembly GCF_016925675.1). Lineage (NCBI taxonomy): Bacteria > Pseudomonadati > Pseudomonadota > Gammaproteobacteria > Pseudomonadales > Pseudomonadaceae > Pseudomonas > Pseudomonas hygromyciniae. The sequence goes on from NZ_CP070506.1 coordinate 5,982,653, forward strand.
GACGCTGTCGAGCAGTTGGCTTTCGGTGAGTTCCAACTCCAAGTACTGGGGGGCCAGCCCGGTTTCGTCCAGCACCTGGCGCACCAGACTGACCAATTTGCCTTGGCGCAACTGGTGCACCGACAGGTTGACCGACACGCGGATCGGCGCCAGGCCCTGACGCTGCCATTCACACGCCTGCCAGCAGGCCTGACGCAACACGAATTCGCCCAACGGCACGATCAACCCGGTTTCTTCTGCCAACCCGATGAAATCACCGGGCGGCACACTGCCCCATTGCGGGTGGTCCCACCGCACCAGTGCCTCGGCAGCGTTCATCTTGCCGGTGGCCAGGCACAGCTTGGGTTGATAGAACACCTTCAATTGGCGCTCATCGATAGCCTTGCGCAGTTGGTTTTCCAGCTGCAGACGCTCAAGGGTGCTGGCCTGCAGACTGTCGGTGTAGAACTGGAAGTTATTGCCGCCCAAATGTTTGGCGTGCTGCATGGCCATGTTCGATTGGCTGACCAGTGCGGAAATTTCCCGCGCGTTATCCGGCAACAGGCTGACACCGATTGAGGCACTGACCACCAATTCATGCCCCTCCACTGCCACCGGCACCCGCAGCTTGGCCAGCAGTCGGGTGGCCACGCGCGCCAGGCTCGACAAGCTGCCATAAGCGTCGAACAACACCGCGAATTCGTCGCCGGACAAGCGCGCAATGGTGTCGGCCTCCGGTAATGCGTTGATCAGGCGCCGCGCCATTTTTTGCAGCAACTGGTCGGCGACCTCATGACCCAGGCTGTCATTGAGCAGCTTGAAGCGGTCCAGGTTGATATGCAGCAACGCCAGGCTGCGGCCGCCCTGGCGCACCCGTTGATGGGCTTCGCGCAGGCGCTCGCGGAACAGCGAGCGGTTGGCCAAGCCGGTCAGTTCGTCGTAATGGGTGAGGTAGCGCATGCGCTCCTCGGACTCGCGGCGCGCCGACAGATCGGCGAAGAAGCCCACTATATGACTGACATTTCCCCGAACATCACGCACCACGCTCAGTTGCAGCCATTGCGGGTACAACTCGCCGTTCTTGCGCGCCTCTACCAGTTCGCCCTGCCAACTGCCGTGGCTCAACAAGGCCTGGCGAATCACCGGGAAGTGTCGGCGCGCATCGCGGCTGCACGGCAATTCCACGACGTTGCGCCCGAGCATGTCGTCGATATCAAAGCCGGTGACGCGGCTGAAGGCCTGGTTGACCGCAATCAGCACATATTCCGGGTCCAGGATCACAATGCCTTCGCTGGCCGCCTCGAACACCGTGGACGCCAGCCGCAACTGCTCCTCCACCGCCTTGCCGGCGCTGATATCGCGCCGAGTACCGAGCATGCGCGTCACACGTCCACTGGCGGTACGCTCCACGGCCCGCCCGCGATCTTCGATCCACACCCAGCGCCCGTCACCGTGGCGCACGCGGTACTCCACCTGATAGTCCTCGCTGCGACCTTTCAGGTGCTCCACCAATGCGCGCTTGAGCAGTGGCAAGTCGTCCGGGTGCAGGCGCGGCTTGAGATCGCGCAGCATCGCCGTGACGTACTCCGGCTCCAGGCCGAACAGTTCCTTGAGCTGAGTGTGATGGACTTCATCGGTTTGCAGGTTCCAGTCCCACAAGCCCAGTTCACTGGCCTGCAAGGCCATGGCCAGGCGCGCCTCGCTTTTGCTCAAGGCGAGGCTGGCGGCGTCCAGTTGCTGGCCACGCTGTTCGACACGGTGTTGCAGGCCGACTTGGGCCTCGCGCAACTCCTGCTCGACTTGGCGCCGCTGCTCGACCTCGCGCACCAGGTCCTGATTCAACTGCTCGCTGCGCTGGCGGGCCTGCTGCAGGTGCTCGATCAGGGCCTGGTTCTGGAAACGCCGCAGCAAACCACGCTGGGTCAGACGATTGACCTGCCATGCCACCAGGCTCAAGGACGCCAGCAGGATCAGGCCCAGGTAACTCCAACCCTGCAATTGCGGTTCGCCGCTGCACAATAGATAGAGGATGGTGGGGACCAGGCAGGGCAAGGCAAACGACAAAAACGCCGGCATGCTCACCGCGTAGGCCACGCTGGCCGATAAGGTGGCCGCGCCAATCAGGCCAAACACCCAGGCCTGCAGCACGAAGCTGTCCAGTGGCACCAGGGCTATGGCCGCGCTCGCCAGGGTCAGGCCACTGGCCGCCGAGCCCAGCATGAACATCCGTCGCCAGATCGGCTGCGCCTGTCGGCTGGGCAAGGCGCTGTCGAAGGCCGCCACCTGGATCACGCGCAACGCCACCAGGGCCAGCAACCACACCAGCCAACTGCCGACCAGCACATAGCGCTGCGGGCTCCAGAGCAACCAGGCGCAGACCAGACCGTTAATCAGCATCAATAAGGTGGGCAGCAACGAACCTTGGTACAGCAGACGCGTGCGCTCGACCGCCATCTCCATGGCGTAGTGCTTGCGGACAACCTGCGCCGGCGCGAGAGAAGGTCCAGGCAGGTCAGTGCTGAGGGTCATAGGCAGTGTTCTTATAATGGTGAGCCCGAAACGTCGACGGAGCATACACAAGCAGGCGTGCAGACCAAACTGCTCTGGGTCATAAAAATCCGCGAATAAACCCGCGCAAACCTTTGGCCCAGAGGGGCTGAACAAGACAGGACGCGGGCTGCAGGCGATGACTTACCGGTCATCCTTGCAGATCGATTATGTGCCGATTGAAGAGCGCCGATGTTTTTTTGTGCCGACCATCCGGCAATGGGATTTGCCCCCCCCTTCCCCCGGCCCCCTAGAATGCGCCGATGCGCGATGATCTCTCCCTTTTGCTGAACTCCCTCAACGATGCCCAACGCCAGGCCGTAGCAGCCCCCGTTGGCCGTCAGTTGGTCCTGGCCGGTGCTGGCTCCGGTAAAACCCGAGTGCTGGTGCACCGTATCGCCTGGTTGATCCAGGTCGAGAACGCGTCCCCACATTCCATCCTGTCGGTGACCTTCACCAACAAGGCCGCTGCCGAGATGCGCCACCGCATCGAGCAGTTGATGGGCATCAGCCCGGCCGGGATGTGGGTCGGCACCTTCCACGGCCTGGCGCACCGCTTGCTGCGGGCCCACTGGCAGGAAGCGGGCCTGGCCCAGACCTTCCAGATTCTCGACAGCGATGACCAGCAACGCTTGGTCAAGCGGGTGATCCGCGAGCTAGGCCTGGATGAACAACGCTGGCCGGTGCGCCAGGCCCAATGGTTTATCAACGGCCAGAAAGACGAAGGCCTGCGCCCGCAACATATACAGGCCAGTGGTGATCTGTTCCTGGCCACCATGCGCAGCATTTATGAAGCCTATGAAGTGGCCTGCCAGCGTGCCGGGGTCATCGACTTCTCCGAACTGCTGCTGCGGGCTCTAGACCTGTGGCGCGATAACCCGGGTTTGCTGGCCCATTACCAGAAGCGCTTCCGGCACATTCTGGTGGATGAGTTCCAGGACACCAACGCCGTACAGTACGCCTGGTTGCGCCTGCTGGCCAAGGGCGGCGACAGCCTGATGGTGGTGGGTGACGACGATCAGTCGATCTACGGCTGGCGCGGCGCGAAAATCGAGAACATCTACCAGTATTCCGACGACTTCCCGGATGCCGAGACCATTCGCCTGGAGCAGAACTATCGCTCCACGGCGGGCATTCTCAAGGCCGCCAACGCCTTGATCGCCAATAACACCGGGCGCCTGGGCAAGGAATTGTGGACCGATGGCGGCGAAGGCGAGGCGATCAACCTGTACGCGGCCTTCAACGAGCACGACGAAGCACGCTACGTGGTGGAAACCATTGAAAGCGCCCTGAAAACCGGGCTGGCCCGCAGCGATATCGCCATTCTGTACCGCTCCAACGCCCAGTCGCGGGTGCTCGAAGAGGCCTTGCTGCGCGAGCGTATCCCGTACCGCATCTATGGCGGCCAGCGCTTCTTCGAACGCGCAGAAATCAAGAACGCCATGGCCTACCTGCGTTTGCTGGAAGGGCGCGGCAACGACGCGGCGCTGGAACGGGTGATCAACGTACCGGCACGGGGCATCGGCGAGAAAACCGTCGAGGCGATCCGCGAGCATGCGCGTCACAGCGATGTGTCGATGTGGGAAGCCATGCGCCTGTTGATCGCCAATAAAGGCCTGACAGGCCGCGCTGCCGGGGCGTTGGGTGGGTTTGTGGAGTTGATCGACAACCTCGCCGCCAAGTGCCTGGAAATGCCGCTGCACCTGATGACCCAGACGGTGATCGAGCAGTCCGGCCTGATCGCTTATCACGAAGCGGAAAAAGGCGAGAAAGGCCAGGCCCGGGTAGAAAACCTTGAGGAACTGGTCAGCGCCGCCCGCGCTTTCGAGAACAGCGAGGAGGATGCCGACCTGTCGCCACTGGCAGCGTTCCTCGGCCACGCGTCTCTGGAAGCCGGCGATACCCAGGCCGACGAACACGAAGACAGCGTGCAGTTGATGACGCTGCACAGTGCCAAGGGCCTGGAGTTCCCCTACGTGTTCCTGGTGGGCATGGAAGAAGGACTGTTCCCTCACAAGATGAGCCTGGAAGAGCCCGGCCGCCTTGAGGAAGAACGCCGCCTGGCCTACGTTGGCATTACTCGGGCGATGCAGAACCTGGTGATGACCTACGCCGAGACTCGTCGCCTGTATGGTAGCGAGACCTACAACAAGGTGTCGCGTTTCGTACGGGAAGTGCCGAAGGGGCTGATTCAGGAAGTGCGCTTGTCCAATAGCGTCAGCCGGCCGTTCGGCGGGGGCCAGCAGCAGAACTCCAGCAGTATGTTTGCCGGTTCGGAAATTCCCGAAACTCCGTTCAGCCTTGGCCAGCAGGTCAGACATGCGATCTTTGGCGAAGGGGTGATCCTCAACTTCGAAGGCGCCGGGGCCCAGGCCCGGGTGCAGGTGAACTTCGCTGAAGGCAGCAAGTGGCTGATGATGGGTTACGCCAAGCTTGAAGCGGTCTAAAGCCTGCCCTGTGTAGGAGCGGGCTTACTCGCGAGGATCGTCAACGATAACGCGGGCATTCTGAATGAGCGTGGTGTCTTGGGTTTTTTCGCGAGCAAGCTCGCTCCTACACTGTGTAGGAATACCTCCTACGGAGCATTCGGATCAGGCCTTACGCAAAAGCCCGAAACATTATGTCGCTAGCCACTGTCAGTACACCTGTGCAACATGGCGCGCGTGCAATCCACAAATGGGAATTCCCTTTATGAAACGTTTTCTTAGCATCGCCATGGCGTTGTGCATCGGCCTGACGATGAGCCTCGACGCCAACGCCAAACGCTTCGGTGGCGGTAAAAGCTCCGGCGCAGCGCCGAGCCACCAGACCAGCCAAATGGCCCCAGCCGCTGGCGGCATGGGCGGAGCGGCAGCCACCGCGGGTGCAGCCGGTGCCGCGGGCGCTGCTGCCAAGGCCGGCGGTGCTTCACGCTGGTTGGGCCCTCTGGCCGGTATCGCCGCCGGCGGCCTGCTCGCTTCCATGTTCATGGGCGGCGGCTTCCAGGGCATGCAGATCTTCGACATCCTGATCATGGCGGTCATCGCCTTTGTGATCTTCCGCTTTATCGCCGCCCGTCGCCGCAAGCAGCAGGAGCACCTGGCTCCAGCCGGCGCGCCGATGCAGCGTGAAGTGTTCGAGCAAAAGCCTGCCATGGGTTCGATCTTTGGCGGTTCGGCGGCACCTGCTGCTGCCGCTCGTCCGGTAATCAATGCGCCAGCCTGGTTCAACGAAGAACGTTTCGTCGAAGCGGCCCGCAACCACTTCCAGTCCCTGCAGCAACACTGGGACGCCAACGAAATGGACAAGATCGCCGAGTTCGTGACCCCGCAATTGCTGGAGTTCCTCAAGCGCGAACGTGCCGAACTGGGTGACGGCTTCCAGTCGACCTACATCGACGACCTGCGTGTGCAGCTTGAAGGTGTGGATGATCGCGCTGACAAGACCATCGCCACCCTGACCTTCAGTGGTACGTCGAAGACTTCGCGCTTCGACCAGGGCGAAGTGTTCAGCGAAAGCTGGAACATGGAACGTCCACAAGGCGAAAACCAGCCTTGGCTGGTCGCCGGTATCCGCCAGAACGGCTGATCCGCAAAGGCCTACAGCCTGCTGTAACGAACACCCCGGTCTTGTGCAGTGCTTTAAGAAGCCTGCACAGCCGGGGTGTTTTTTTGCCGGCGGAAAAATCGGCATGCTGCGTATTGCTCAGCCGCAAAGCCTGGCTGGATGTGGTGCCCAGCCTGACGGTCAAGTACAACAAGGTCGTCAGCAATGTTGACTGGCTTTATTCCTACGACAAAAACAGCATCAGCCTAAAGCTGGAAAGGCAGTTTTAACCGGCTTCACCGGGTTTTCTATTTCGCGGTTGCACTTATAGCGAGCTACTGTATAAAACGCCCCTATAAACCGCGCCATCTAGCATGAGGATCCCGGCCGTGGAAGAAGTTATCGAACAATTGCGTGAAGCCAACGAACCGGTACCGGTTCCTCTGGAACTGCCCGACGAAGACCAGTTGGTGGAAGTCGAAGAACAGCTGTTTATCAACATCCCGTTTGTGTTCAAGGAATTCCTGCTGACCGTCAGCGATGTGGTGTATGGCAGCCTGGAGCCTGTGACCATCACCGACCCCCAGTCCCACACTTATCTGCCGGAAGTCGCAGCCAATGCCTGGGATATGGGCGTGCCTCGCGAGCTGATCCCGATTTGCCAGGACGGTGACGATTACTACTGCGTTGAAGAAGACGGCACGGTGGTGCTGTGGTCCGGCGAAGAAGAGCTGGTCACCGAAGAGTCCTGGGAATCGGTGTGGCACTGGGCGCGGGATGTGTGGCTGGAAAGCTGATGTCACAAAACCTGCGGATTGCCCGGATACCCTTGTAGGAGCCGGCAAGCCCGCTCCTACAGTAAATCGTTCGGCAAATGATCGGGGTCAGTGCTCCGGTGTGTCCTTGTGATTATCCAGGGTCTCCAGCAAGGCCACTTGCATGCGCGTATGGATGCGGATAAACCAACGCCAGAGCACTGCGGCCACCGCAGCCGCGACCACGGCAATCAACACCAGCAACTTGTTGGTCGGTAGGATACTGGCCGACAAGGCTGCCAATAGCAGGAAGATCACCAGCAGCGAGAGAATCGGGATCAGCTCGGAAATCACTCGTCGTACGCGCTGGGTATGACGTCCGGCCATTTCCGGCTTTACGCTCATCTCCGCCAGCAACATCGACAGCGCCTTGAGCTTGCGATACGCGGCGATCAAAAATGGCAGCGACAGCAACAACGCACCGCCCCAGATCAATGCCTTCTGCCAACTCGGATCACTGATCCAGCCTTCCAGATACCCACCAATACGTGCCGCGAAGAAGCTGCCGGTAAAGAAAATCGCTACCACCAGTGCCAGGTTCACCCCTACCTGCAGGATGATCTTGCGAATCATCGACGCCAGCATCGCGCCTTCGCCTTGGGGCGAAATACTGCGCAGCCATTCGCCATACATGCCAAACACCCGGCTCAGGCGCTGCGGCATCACCGCCGCGATCTTCAATGATAACGGGTCGGCACCACGAATCAGGTATGGCGTCAGCAACGTAGTGATGGCCGAAACGGCCACCGCCACCGGGTAAAGAAAGTCGCTGGTGACCTGCAAGGTCATCCCCAACGCCGCAATGATGAAAGAGAATTCGCCAATTTGTGACAGGCCCATCCCGACTCGCAATGAGGTCCGGCCGTCATTACCGGCGATAAACGCACCAAGGCCACAGGACAGCATCTTGCCCAGCACCACGGCTACGGTAATCACCGCAATCGGCCAGGCGTATTGCAGCAGGATCTGTGGGTCGATCATCAAGCCGATCGCCACGAAGAAAATCGCGCTGAACATGTCGCGAACCGGCTCGATCAGGCGCTCGATTTTCAGCAACTGCCGGGATTCGGCCATGATCGCGCCGATCAGGAAGGCGCCCAGCACCATGCTGTATTCGAGCTTGACCACTAGCAGGCAAAAACCGAAACACAGGCCCAGGACGGTGATCAACAGCATCTCGTTGCTTTCGAATTTGGCCACGTAGGCCAGCAGCCGAGGCACCAGCAGAATGCCGATCACCAGGGCCACGATCATGAACAGCGAGAGCTTGCCCACCGTGGAAAACACCTCGCCGGAGCTGACCGTGCCGCTGACGGCGATGCTCGACAACAAGGCGATGATGCCGATGCCCAGGATGTCTTCGACGATCAGCACGCCAAAGATCAGTTGGGCAAAGCGCTGGTTTTTCATCTTCAGGTCGTTGAGCGCCTTGACGATGATGGTGGTCGAGGAAATTGCCAGGATCGCGCCGAGGAACAGTGAGTCCATGGTGTTCCAGTCGAACCATTGACCAATTTCGTAGCCAATCCAGATCATCAGGATGATTTCGAGGAAGGCCGCGATAAACGCCGTGGCGCCGACCTTGAACAGCTTGCGCAGGCTGAACTCCAGGCCCAGGCAGAACATCAGGAAGATCACCCCCAGCTCGGCCAGGGTCTTGATGGTGTCTTCATCGTGGATCAGGCCGAACGGCGGCGTGTGCGGGCCAATGATGAAGCCGGCGACGATGTAACCCAGGACGACCGGCTGCTTGAGACGATGGAACAGGATAGTCACCACCCCTGCCACGAGCATGATCACGGCCAAGTCCTGTATAAAGCTGATGGCGTGCATGGCGAGGGGCTCCTTGAGGGTACTGGCACTGTCCCGATTTCCACGCGGCCGCTACCACGGCGCGCAATGTGCGGAAGGAAAAGTCGGCCTTAATCGTAAGAAATACCCTTGAAATGGGCTTTTCCAAGGGTAACACCGCGACTTCCGGCAGAAAGCCGGTGCAATATATGGAAACAGATCGTCTCGGCCGTGACGGCAAACCCCGTCCCGGCGTCCCGTAAGGGATGGCGCTGTAATGAATCCAGCATCCGCAGAGGTGCCCCCCAACCAATGCCTACAACCGTGAGTGTGCTATGGAACCCGGAAACGCCCAGCTGTCGATGACGGTATTGATGACCCCTGACATGGCCAACTTCTCAGGTAATGTCCACGGCGGCACCCTGCTCAAGTACCTCGACGAAGTGGCCTACGCCTGCGCCAGCCGTTATGCCGGCCGCTATGTAGTCACGCTGTCGGTGGACCAGGTAATTTTTCGCGAGCCGATCCATGTCGGCGAACTGGTGACGTTCCTGGCGTCGGTCAATTACACCGGCAACACCTCGATGGAAGTGGGGATCAAGGTCGTCACCGAGAACATCCGCGAGCGTTCGGTGCGCCATACCAACAGTTGTTTCTTCACCATGGTCGCGGTCGACGATGACCGCAAACCGGCCGCCGTTCCCGCGTTGCAGCCACAGAACAGTGAAGACAAGCGTCGGTTTATCCAGGGCAAACAGCGCCGGCAGATTCGCCAGGAGCTGGAGAAGCGCTACCAAGAGATCAAGGCCGACGTGTAAACCCAATCGAAATGTGGGAGCGGGCTTGCTCGCGAAGACGGTGTACCAGTCAGCACATGTATTGACTGATACACCGTCTTCGCGAGCAAGCCCGCTCCCACATTGGGTTGGTGGTGTCAGAGGCTGATCGGCGTGGCTTCGAAACGTACGCGCGGATGGGCGATGCGGTCCTGGGCCCGCACCAGTTCCAACTCGTAACTGGCGCACGCTTGGGTTTCCAGCAGGACTTCGTGAACAGCCGCCGCGGTGAACTCAAAGGCCGCCAGCAGGCTGTCGCCCAGCAGCACCCGCGCCAGGAACAGGCCCGAAGTCAGGTCACCCACCCCCACCGGCTGGCGCGGAAAGGCCAGCAATGGCCGACGCAGGTGCCAACTGCCTTCGGCAGTCACCAGTAGCATCTCGAAACCGTCCGCCAACTTGCCCGGGTAATCCAGGTGCTTGACCAGCACCGCTTTGGGTCCTCGCGCCAGCAGGGCTCGCGCCATCCCCAGGCAATCGAACAGCGACTGCGGTTTACGCCCGGAGAAACTGTCCAGCTCCAACTGGTTGGGGCACAGGAAGTCGGCCATGGCCACCGCTTCGTCCAGCAGAAAATCACTGACTTCCTGGGGCACGATACAGCCTTTTTCCGGATGGCCCATCACCGGGTCACACAGATACAGCGCCTTGGGATTGATCGCCTTGATACGTGCTACACCGGTCAGGATCGCCCGGCCCTGGGCGGCGCGGCCCAGGTAGCCGGACAGCACTGCATCGCAGTTGCCCAGTTCGCCAATCGCCGCGATCCCCTCTACCAGCGCAGGAATTTGCTGCGGCGCCAACACTTCTCCCGCCCACTGGCCATACTGGGTATGGTTGGAGAACTGCACGGTGTTGAGCGGCCAGACATTCACCCCGACCCGCTGCATGGGAAACACGGCGGCGCTGTTGCCGGCATGGCCAAAGACCACATGGGACTGGATCGCAAGCAGATGAGGCGTACGTTTCATGCAGGGGACTTCCGTAAAACCGTTAAATTCTGGCCGCGCAGTATGCGACTAAAAGCAGCCTGTACGACAGACCGGAGACACAGTTAAGCTGGCCTTACTTTGTTGGAGCAAATCGCATGCTGACCCTGGGAAATATTTTTGTGCTGATGCTGCTGGCGGCGGCTGCCGCCTGGGTGTGGCACAACCACGGCCTGCGCGAGCGCGCGCTGGAGAGGGTCAAACAGCATTGCGCCAAGCTCGATATCGAACTGCTCGACGGCGCCGTGGCCTTGAAACGCATCGGTTTCGTCAAGGACGCCAATGGCCGTCGACGTTTGGCGCGGGTCTACAACTTCGAGTTCACGGTGACCGGCGAAGCCCGCCATCCCGGGACCATCACCCAGTTTGGTGCCCACAGTGCGCAGATCGAACTGGCGCCCTACCCGTTTGAAATCAAGACGCCACCGCCCAGTGCCGAAGTGATTGAACTGAGCCAGTGGCGCCAGGAGCACAGCAAGACCCGTCACTGACGGCAGTTGGCCAAGGCTGTCTGCAGCATGGCAGCGTCGTGTTCCTCATTGAAAATCAACTCGATACGCGAGTCTCGACGCCATTCGCTGGGCTGCCAGGTGAGCGTGGAGTTATCCACAGCGTTGGCCGAGACCCAGCCATCGGCGCTGTGGATAACCAATTTGGCGCGCTGCCAGCCCAGGCTCTCTAGCCATTGCCGGACTTTGCAGGTGTCGAACTGCTGACTCGGATGCCAGCGCCAACCGATGCTCCACGCACCCGCCTGGGCCTGGTGCAGGCAAATCGGTACGCAGGGATCGTTCCAGACAGCCTGGAGCTGCCCCAGCCCCTTGGGTGTCTCGAAGCTATCCACAGCCATCCCCGCCTGAGCATCAAGCCCCGGCAGCCGGGCCAATGGCAGTTGCGCCTGTCGGGTCCAGAAAACCTCGCAAGCCGGCAGCGACCTTTCAATCTCACTGCGTTGTGCGGCATCCAACCCTTCATCCTTGTTCAGCACCAGCAGCCCGGCACTGGCCAGAGCTTCACGCTGGGACTCGGGTAACGGCCTGCCCGCCGCCAAAGCCTGGACGTCGAGTACCAGCACACAAGGCTGGACGGCCAGCACGGTTTGCCAGGGCGCCTGGCGCAACTGCGCAAGCAATTGCGCCGGATGGCCAAGCCCAGAGGGCTCGATAAACAGCCGGTCAGGCTTGGCCTTACGCAACAATCGACCCAGGCCGACCTGGAACGGCGCGCCATTCACGCAACACAAGCAGCCGCCAGCCACCTCACCGAGGGCAATGCCGTCGTCATCCTGGGTCAGCAGCGCGGCATCCAGGCCAATCTGCCCGAACTCATTGATCAACACCGCCCAGCGTTCGTGGGGCGGGCGCTGGGCGAGCAGGTGCTTGATCAGGCTCGTCTTGCCCGCGCCCAATGGCCCGGCAATTACATGGGTGGGAATATTTTGCAGCATGCTGGGCATCATTCTGACCGTGTAGAGAGCCTTGATCCTACCCGGTTATGCCAGCCAATCCAGGGTCAGAATCAGCCGTCGCTCGTTGGGGGCCAACGCCGGCGAGCGATGAATCAAGCCGTAGCCTTCATTGCCACGCCACTTTTCGCCCTTGAGCAGGGCGACTTCACCACAGTGGATCTGCTCGATGCGCTCACTGGGTTGCGCATCTGCCTGGCTCAACTGGCGACGGTCCATCACCCCTTCGCGCAGCCACTGACTACCGATGCCGGCATAGGTTGTGATCAAGCGCACTGGCACATGATCGACATGAAAACGCGGGCACATGGCCTTGTCCAGCAGCCTCAGCCGCACGCCAATGCGCTTGGCCCCCAACAGACAGGCAAAGGCGCTGACCAGCCATGCCACATCGGCGATAAACCCGTCGTAACCTTCAAGATCACGACAGCCTGCGGCCAGGCCCAGCAAGTTGGGCTCAGCCTCTTCGCTGTCCAACTCCACCACCAGCGATTCAGCAAGCGGCTCGTTCAGCGAGACCAGCAAGGCGCCAAACTCGGCGATATGCAGTGGCAACTGGCGCTGCCACAGCGCCAGGTTCACACCATTGTCGAGGATGTCGGCCAGCGCCAGCGGGGTTTGCCCACGGGTCTGGCGAATGACCGGACGCAGTTGAATCACAGGTGCCAGCATCAGGCGGCTGCCTCCTCGTGCCAAGGGCCAAAAGGATCGACCAGCAGGCGCCAACCTTCGACGCCCAGAGCCATTTCATCGTCGGTCAGCAGGCACCCATCCAGTTCGGTGCGCAGTTGCGCAAAATCGATGTTCTGCCCGATAAACACCAGTTCCTGGCGGCAGTCGCCGGTGCTCAGTTGCCAGTTACCCATGATCGCCGCGACGCTTTCCTGGTCCTCGGGCCATTGGCTCTTGGGCACAAAACGCCACCAGCGACCGGCAAAACCATGGCGCATCAGGCCACCGGCCTGGGACCAACTGCCGGCGTCGCGGTGCTTGCTGGCCAGCCAGAAAAAACCCTTGGAGCGCAGCAGCTTGCCGTTGCTCCACGGGCGATCGATAAAGTCGTAAAAGCGCTGGGGATGAAATGGCCGGCGCGCCCGGTAAGCCGTGGAGGCGATGCCATATTCCTCCGTCTCCGGCACATGTTCGCCACGCAGTTCCTGCAACCAGCCAGGCGCCTGGGCCGCGCGCTCAAAGTCAAAACGCCCGGTATTGAGGATCTCGGCCAGCGGCACCTCGCCCATCACCATGGGAATGATGCGTGCCTGGGCATTCAGGCGTTCCAGGATGGCCACCAGTTCTTCACGTTCGTGGCTGCTGATCAGGTCGATCTTGCTGATAAGGATGACGTCGGCAAACTCGATCTGTTCGATCAGCAGGTCGGTGATGGAGCGCTCATCGTCCTCGCCCAGGGTTTCGCCCCGGGACGCCAGGCTTTCAGCGGCCTGATAATCGAGCAGGAAGTTCATGCCGTCCACCACAGTGACCATAGTGTCGAGCCGTGCAACATCCGCCAGGCTCTGGCCGTTTTCATCGCGAAAGGTGAACGTTTCCGCCACCGGCAGCGGCTCGGAAATGCCGGTGGATTCGATCAGCAGGTAATCAAACCGCCCTTCCCTGGCGAGCTTTCCTACCTCGACCAGCAAATCTTCGCGCAAGGTGCAGCAGATGCAGCCGTTGCTCATCTCCACCAGTTTTTCTTCGGCGCGATTGAGGCTGACGTCGCGCTGGACTGCGGCCCCGTCGATGTTGATTTCGCTCATATCGTTGACGATCACCGCCACCCGCAGGTTTTCGCGGTTGCGCAGGACGTAATTGAGCAGCGTGCTTTTACCGGCACCGAGAAATCCGGACAGCACGGTAACGGGTAGTCGGTCGGTCATCAGGTGTTCCTCATCAGGTTGGCCAGTCAAATCGCCCGTTGATGGCGTTCGCGCAGCTCTTCACGTTCTTTGGCTTCGATACACAGGGTGGCCGTGGGCCGCAGCAACAGGCGCTTGAGGCCGATCGGCTCGCCCGTCTCGCGGCACCAGCCGTATTCACCACGAGCGAGGTGCTCAAGGGCTTCGTCGATCTTGTCCAGCAGCTTCTTTTCCCGCTCCAGCAGGCGTAGTTGCCACTGGCGCTGTTCTTCGGCGGCGCCGACATCGGCCGGATCGCTATTGGGCTCCTGCTCGCGCAGCACCATGAACTCGGCATCGATGCGCGTTTGCAGGTCAGAACGCTGGGCCAACAACAGCTCACGGAAAAAGGCTTGCTGGGCCTCATTCATGTAATCAGCGGGCGGCTGGGCGAGCAGGTCTTGTTCAGTCATGAGGGAGGTTCACGGGTCAGTCTGTTTTTTGATGTTATAGTATAACAACACAAATAAGCCAATCCCGCTTATCCGTTACGACGAAGGGCGCAATCCATGAGTCCGTCCATGCCCCGAGAAGCCTTATGAGATACCTGTTGTGCGGCGTGTTGCTGCTGGTGGCAAGTCAGGCCAGCGCCCAAGTGCCGAGCCAGTTGGCCACCTGCACCCGCAGCGCCATCCTGCTGGCCTGCGTCGATGTCCAGGGCAACGCCTACAGTGTCGCGACCGCCGGCAACACCACGTATTTGCGCGGGTTCGAGGTAGTCGGCAAACGCTACTGGGCGCAGACCAACAGCCGCTATGGTCAGTTGACGTTCTTTACCGGACTAGCCTCCGACGGCGAGGCGTGGGTTGGCTACACGCGGCGGGTGGGTTGGACCACCATCAACCGGTTTTCCAGCTCCGGCGGCTCCAGCGCCAAGTTCACTTGCAGCCGGATCAGTGGTTGCTAGGCCTGGCCTTTGTGCCGCTCCTGGGCCCAGGCCATATAGTTGTTGATCGAAAAATAATCGTCGATTGAATTGTTATACTATAACATGTTGGTTTATCACCAACGATGGACCTGCTTATGAATGCGCTGACTCTGCCGGATATCGCCGCGCAGGCTTCTCGCCAAGCCTTGCCACTCGACTGGGTTGGCATGTGCGGTATTGCCCTGCCCATCCTGCTCGACGGCAAGCGTTTGAGCGCCACGGCTGATGCAGGGGTGAGCCTGGACGACGGCGAGGCGCGCGGCATCCATATGTCGCGGTTATACCTGGCGCTGGAAATGCTGGAGCAACACGACCTGCAACCAGCACTGCTGCGTCAGGTACTGCAGCGTTTCCTCGATAGCCATGAAGGCTTATCGCACAGCGCGTACCTGCGGATTCATACCGACTTGCTGCTTAAACGTCCTGCGCTGGTCAGCCCGCTCGCCGGCTGGAAGAGCTATCCGGTGAGCATCGAAGCGCGCCTGGAAAAGCAGATGTTCCACGTGGAACTAAAAGTTGACGTTACTTATTCCTCAACCTGCCCATGCTCGGCTGCCCTCGCCAGGCAATTGATTCAGCAGCAATTTATCAATGACTTTGCCACTACAACGCTGCAACACGAAGACGTGCTGGCCTGGCTTGGCAGCGCCAAAGGTATCGTCGCCACGCCACACAGCCAGCGCAGCAGTGCGCAGTTACGGGTGCATCTACAGCCCGGCCAACCAACGCTGCCGCTGACTGATTTGATCGGCCGCGCCGAAGCCGCCCTCGGCACCGCCGTACAGACCGCCGTCAAACGTGCCGATGAGCAAGCCTTCGCCTTGGCCAACGGGCAGAACCTGATGTTCTGTGAAGACGCCGCCCGCCGCCTGAACCTGGCGCTGCAACGCTCGGACGCCGTGCAAGCCTTTCACCTCAAAGTCATCCACGCCGAAAGCCTGCACGCACACGATGCCGTGGCCGAAAGCCGCTGGGCGAGGGCCATCGCGTGATCCGCTGTAACGCCTTGCGCTGGGGCGCCCCAGGCCAACCGCTGACGCCGGCCATTGATATCGAACTGGGCAAAGGCAGCCTGACCGGTGTTATCGGCGCTAACGGGTCGGGTAAAAGCAGTTTGTTGAAAGTCATCGCCGGCCTGCAAAAGCCCCTGGTCGGCAAGGTCACGCTGGATGTTCCACGGCGCGGCGGCCTGTCGTACCTGGCGCAGCAGCAACACCTGGACCGACAATTCCCCATCAGCCTGCAAGAGCTGGTAGCCGCCGGCCTATGGGGCGCAAAACACTCCCCGCAGCAACGCAGCCAGCGCCTGCAAACGGCGTTGGAAGACTGGTGTCTCACCGGCCTTGAGCAGCGCCCCTTGATGGCCCTGTCCGGTGGCGAACTGCAACGCGCCCTTCTCGCCCGCCTCAGCCTGGCCCAAGCACCGGTGTTGTTGCTGGATGAACCCCATGCCGCACTGGATGAACAAGGCCAGGCACTGCTGTGGAAACATATCCACGCTTGGCATGCCGAAGGCCGCACCTTAGTAGTCGTCTGCCATGACTTGGCCGCTGTACGCCAACACCTGCCGCAGGCACTGCACATCCATAGCAGCGGCTGCGTGCTCGCACCCAGCACACAGCTGACCCTTCAGCAGCCGCAGATGCAGGTCGCCTGATGCACCTCGCCGCCCAACTGTGGATGCCCTTCAACGACTTCGTGTTTATGCGTCGCGCCCTGCTCGGTGGCCTGCTGCTGGCGTGTAGCACGGCGCCGCTGGGGGTGTTCCTGATCCTGCGGCGTATGAGCCTGATCGGCGATGCGGTGGCCCACGGCATCCTGCCGGGCGCCGCACTGGGCTTCTGGTTTGCCGGCCTGAGCCTGCCAGCACTGACCCTCGGAGGCCTCGGCGCCGGCTTGGGCATGGCCGGCCTCGCCGCGTGGATCACCCGTCGCACCGGCCTGCGCGAAGACGCCAGCCTGGCTGCGATTTACCCGATTTCCCTGGCCGCCGGTGTGCTGATCCTCGGCCTTGCCGGCAAGCGCCTGGACCTGCTGCACCTGCTGTTCGGCTCGGCGCTGGCGGTAGACGGCCCGACATTGACCGGCATGCTGTGGGTTTCCAGCTTCAGCCTGATCGCCATGGCACTGATCTACAGGTTGCTGGTGCTGGACACCCTCGACCCACTGTTTTTGCAAACCGTCAGCCGCCTTGGGCCTTTGGCCCACGGCGTGTTCTTGACCTTGGTAGTGCTGAATCTGGTGATTGGTTTCCAGGCCATCGGCGCCTTGATGGTGGTCGGTCTGATGATGTTGCCCGCGGCAGCGTCACGCTTCTGGAGCCGGCGGCTGCCGATGTTGATTGCCGTCTCGGCCGTGCTGGGATGCCTGTCGGTATGGCTCGGGCTGTTGCTGTCGTTCTACTACTCGCTGCCCAGCGGCCCGGCAATTGTGCTGGTAGCTGGCGGCTTGTACCTGCTGTCCGTGGTGTTGGGGCCGGTACATGGCTTGCTGCGCCGCCCGCCCTTGCTTACATCCCAATGAGGTGTTTTCCGATGCGCGCTCTACTCGTGCTGTTCAGCGTCCTGCTACCGCTGTCGTTCGCAACCGCCCAGGACAAGCTCCAGGTGGTCACCAGCTTCAGCATTCTCGCCGACATAACCCAGCAGGTCGGCGGGGAGCATATCCAGCTCAGCAATATGGTCGGCCCCGACGCCGATGCCCATACCTACGAGCCGTCCCCGGATGATGCCAAGGCGCTGCTCAAGGCCCGTGTCATCATCAAGAACGGCCTGGGCTTCGAGCCATGGCTGGATCGCCTGATTACCAGTACCGAGACCCAGGCTACAGTGGTCAACGCCAGCAAAGGCGTGATCGCTCGCACGCTGGAGGAAGGCGGCGATAAGATCCCTGATCCCCATGCCTGGCATAACCTGGCCAACGCCGAAATCTACGTCAGCAACATCACCCAGGCACTGATCACCGCCGACCCGGCCAACAAGGCCGACTATCAACACAACAGCCAGGCGTACCTGCAAAAAATCTACCGCCTGCTGGCCGAAGCCAAGGCCAAGTTTGCCGCGCTGCCTGCGGGCAATCGACGTATCGTCACCTCCCATGACGCCTTCGGCTACCTGGGCCAGGCCTACGGTATCGACTTCATGGCGCCCCAGGGTTTATCCACCGAGCGCGACCCATCGGCGGCCGAAGTCGCCGCGTTGATCACGCAGATCCGCCAGGCCCACGTCAAAGCGGTGTTTATGGAAAACATCAAGGACGCACGCCTGCTCAAGCAGATTGCCGAGGAAAGCGGCGCCCATATCGGCGGCACGTTGTACTCCGATGCACTGGCTGCCAACGGTCCGGCCAGCACGTTCACCGGATTGTTTGAATACAACCTCAACACTTTGTACGACGCCTTGGGCACCCCATGACACTGTCGATGCTCGAGTTGGAAGCCGCGCCCATCGGCAGCCGCTTCCCCCTGGCCCAAGTCATGGATGCCTTGCCATGGAACCGCGACGGCCTGATCGCGGCCATCGCCCAGCAACACCGCAGCGGCGAGGTTTTGATGCTGGCCTGGATGAACCGCCAGGCCCTCGACGAAACCCTCGCCAGCGGCCGCGTCTGCTACTGGTCACGCTCGCGCCAGCGATTGTGGCGCAAAGGCGAAAGCTCAGGACACATCCAACAGTTGATCGAAGCGCGCCTGGATTGCGATGGCGATGCCGTACTCCTGATCGTCGATCAACAAGGCCCGGCCTGCCACACGGGGCGCCCGACCTGCTTCTACAACGCGATTGAACACGACCAGGTGCATATCCTCACCGCGCCCCTCAAGGAGCCTGCAGCATGATCCGCAAAAACCCTTCCGGCGATCTGCCGATCATTGCCGAGTCGGCCTACGTCGATAAAACCGCAATCATCTGCGGCAAAGTGATCATCGGCGAAAACGTATTTGTCGGCCCCTATGCGGTGATCCGCGCCGATGAAGTCGACACCACCGGCGACATGGACCCGATCACCATCGGCGCCAATTCCAATATCCAGGACGGTGTGGTGATCCACTCCAAATCCGGCGCGGCGGTGACCATCGGCGAATTCACTTCCATTGCCCACCGCTCGATTGTCCACGGACCCTGCACTGTCGGCGACCGGGTGTTTATCGGCTTTAACAGCGTGCTGTTCAACTGCGTGGTCGGCGACGGCTGTGTAGTACGGCACAACTCGGTGGTCGATGGCCGTGATTTGCCCGCTGCTTTCTATGTGCCATCCACCACGCGCATTGGCCCCAACACCGACTTGTCGCAGTTCCCGCCAGTGAGCGTCAGCGCCTCGGAGTTTTCCGAAGACGTGGCGCGCACCAATGTCGACCTGGTGCGCGGCTATAAAGCCCTGCAAAACGAGTTCTGAACATGAGCCGCTTGCTGATCCGTAACGCCCGCCTGGTAAATGAAGGCCGAGAATTCGACGCCGACTTGCTGGTCGCCAACGGCCGTATCGAGAAAATCGCCAGCAGTATCCAGGGGCAAACGGCCGACATCGAGATCGATGCCCAAGGCCAATGGCTGCTGCCGGGCATGATCGACGACCAAGTGCACTTTCGCGAACCCGGCGCCCCGGACAAAGGCAGTTTCTACAGCGAGTCCCGCGCGGCGGTGGCCGGCGGCATCACCAGTTTCATGGACATGCCCAACACCCAGCCCGCAACCCTGACCCTGGAAGCACTGGCAGACAAGAAACGCCGCGCGGCGCTGCACTCGGTAGCCAACTATGGGTTTCACTTTGGCGTGAGCAACGACAACCTCGACACCGTGGCGGCCCTCGATCCCCGGCAGGTCGCCGGGGTCAAGGTATTCATGGGTGCCTCCACCGGCAATATGCTGGTGGATGATCCAAGGATTCTGGAGCGTTTGTTTGCCGAGGTACCGACGATTCTATTGGCACACTGCGAGCACACGCCCAGCATCCAGGCCAACGAACAACGGCTGCGCGATCGCTTCGGCGAGAATATCCCCGCGGTGGCCCACCCGCTGATTCGCGACGCCCAAGCGTGCTATCGCTCCTCATCCCTGGCCGTGGAACTGGCGCGCCGCCACAACACGCGTCTGCATGTGCTGCACCTGACCAGTGCCCGGGAACTGTCGTTATTCGAAGACAAACCGCTGGTAGAAAAACGCATCACCGCCGAAGTGTGCCTGCATCACCTGCTGTTCGATGACAGCGACTACGCGCGCCTCGGTCACCAGATCAAATGCAACCCGGCGATCAAGACCCGCGCCGACCGCAATGCCCTGCGCCTGGCGTTACTCAGTAATCGGCTGGATGTGATCGGCACCGACCACGCGCCGCATACCTGGGAGCAAAAACAGCGGCCATACCCTGAGGCGCCGGCAGGGCTGCCCCTGGTGCAACATGCGCTGCCCGCATTGCTGGAATTGGTGGCTGACGGTCTGCTGCCATTAACTGTGCTGGTGGCGAAAACCAGCCATCGCGTGGCTGACCTGTTTGCCATTCCCGACCGGGGTTATCTGCGCGAGGGCTACTGGGCCGACCTGGTGCTGATCAAACCCGAGCCAGAAGGCAAGCCGGTAAGCAGCCAGCCGATCCTCGCCCGTTGCGGCTGGACACCGTTTGCCGAGCGCAGCTTTCGCCACAGTGTGAGTACCACGTTGGTGTCAGGGCATTTGGCTTGGCATGACGGTCAGGTGATCAACAGTTGCCAGGGGTTGCCCCTGCACTTTTTGCGCTGACCAAATGTGTAGGAGCCGGCTTGCCGGCTCCTACAGGGGGGCTTCAGGCGCGCGGTTTTACCGTGCCGCAGTCGCTGCCCAACCATTGGGCCTGAGTATCGAGGCTGCCGTTCTGCTGGATACCGGTAGCGTTGAAGGTGCCGTTGACTGAGGTGGTGAATGCCTTCTGGCTCTGGAAGGTGGCCACGCCAGTGCCTTGGGCTTTCGGGCAACTGAAACGGAATTTCCACTGGTTGCCAGTCTTGTCGGTCACCTCTTGCTTGCAACCCGATTGCGGGTCGGTCAGCGGGATGGCGTCGGAGGCCACCTGGGCCGGCGTCAGGCACACCTGCACGCCCTTGCCAGCCATGGTAATGCCTTGTTTTTCCAGCATGGCGCGCTGTTCCGGGGTCATCTGTTGCTTCAGTTGACCGAGGATCAACGACAAATCCGGCAGGTTCTGGTTATCGACTTTCATATTACTGGTGGTCAGTTCCCACAAGCCCGGCGCCAACATCTGCGCCTGCGCCGCCACCGGCAGCGTCAAACCAACAACCATGGCCAAACCAAGCAGACGAGCATTCATCGGGTAACTCCTGGGTAATTGTCGGCGTTAGACGTCGCAAAGCGGTCGGCGTTGCACGCTCAATAAAATAGCGACAATCGCTGCCGAACATGGTCTGTTACGCATTGGATTGTCAGGAGTCATGTTGTCCATGGATTTCTTCGGCCCGCACTTGCTCGGCTACTTCATCGCCACCCTGCATTTTCTCGGCTCCCTCGCGGCCCTGCACGCGGTGCTGACCGTTCGCACCGCCCAAGGCTCGATTGCCTGGGCGCTGTCGCTGATGTTCATGCCTTACCTGACGCTGATCCCATACCTGATCTTTGGCCGCAGCAGCTTCGATGCCTACATCCAGGCCCGTCGCCAGGCCAACCAGGAAATGCACAAGGCAATCACCGAGCTCAACTGGCGCCCCTGGGTCGAAGAAGCCCTGGCCGCGCGCAACTCCCATGCCTATGCCTCCCTGCGCGCCATGCCCAAGCTGGGACGCATGCCGTGCCTGGCCAACAACCAAGTGCAGTTACTGGTCAATGGCGATGCAACCTTCAACGCCATCTTCGACGCCATCCGCGCCGCCAAGACGGCCGTACTGGTGCAGTTCTTCATCATTCATGACGATGAACTCGGGCGCCGGTTGCATGACCTGCTCAAGGCCAAGGCCGCCGAAGGCGTGGCCATCTACGTGCTGTATGACCGTATCGGCAGCCACTCCCTGCCCCACCGCTATGTGCAATCGCTGCGCGACGCCGGGGTGCAGATCAAGGCGTTTGCCACCCGCAGCGGCTGGCTCAATCGCTTCCAGGTGAATTTCCGCAACCATCGTAAAATTGTCGTGGTCGATGGCCTGACCGGTTTTGTCGGCGGGCATAACGTCGGCGATGAATACTTGGGTAAGAAACCCCCGCTCGCCCCCTGGCGCGACACCCATGTGCAAGTCAGCGGCCCGGTGGTGGCCTGCCTGCAGGAGTCGTTTGCCGAAGACTGGTTCTGGGCCGCGCGCGAGCTGCCACCACTGATCCTGCCCGACACCTATGCCGATGACGGCGTACTCTGCCAATTGCTGGCCAGCGGCCCGGCGGACCCGTATGAAACCTGCTCGCTGTTTTTCGTTGAAGCCATTCATGCGGCGACTGAGCGGGTGTGGATCACCAGCCCGTATTTCATCCCCGACGAAGCGGTATTTGCGGCGCTGCGCCTGGCAGTGTTACGTGGCGTGGACGTGCGCCTGCTGCTGCCGTCACGCCCCGACCACCGTATTGTCTACGCCGCATCCAGCCTGTACGCGATTGAAGCGGTCCGCGCCGGGGTCCGGGTGTTCCGCTACAAGCCGGGTTTTTTGCATCAGAAAGTGGTGCTGGTAGACGGCGAAATCAGTGCCATCGGCAGTGCGAACCTGGATAACCGTTCGTTCCGCCTCAACTTTGAAGTGATGTTGTTGACGGTCGATGCAGCCTTCGCCAGCGAAGTGGAACACATGCTGCTGGACGACTTTGCCCAGGCCCACGAAACCAGCCAGGAAGAAAGCCAGCAGACCCGCCGCCTGCAGCAATTGGGCATGCGGGTGGCGCGGCTGATTTCCCCGATCCTTTAGCCAACACCAAACCAAATGTGGGAGCTGGCTTGCCCGCGATGCAGACTCCGCGTTCTTTCAGTTAACGCGCGCTGATGCAATCGCAGGCAAGCCAGCTCCCACACAAGCTCAGCTCCCACATTTAGTCTTTCAGAGGGGGCAACAGTCTCAGCGGTACAGATCCTCCCGCGTCCACGGCAACTCATGACTGCCATCGACATGGGGTTTGACCGCCAGGATCTGGTGCAGGTTGATCCAGCCCCGCGCAAACGCATACGCGCAACCTGCCAGGTACAGGCGCCAGATGCGCAATGCTTGGGCCGGAACCATTTTCGCCGCCGCCTCCAGGTTGTCTTCCAGGCGCTCGCTCCAGTGATCCAGGGTGCGCGCGTAATGCAGGCGCAGGCTTTCCACGTCGACCACTTCCAGGCCGACTTCGCTGATTTCGGCGCTGATCATCACCAGGTGCGGCAACTCGCCATTGGGGAACACGTAACGCTCGATAAAATCCCCCGCGCCACGCCCCACCGGGCGGCCATCGGTATGTTTGGCGGTGATGCCATGGTTGAGCACCAGGCCACCTTCGCGCACGGCGCCGAACAGGGTCTGGCAGTACTGCGCCAGGTTGGCGTGGCCGACGTGTTCGAACATGCCGACGCTGACCACTTTGTCGAACCGCCCGTCCTGGGGCAGGTCGCGGTAGTCGAGCAACGCCAACTCCACCTGATCCTCCAGGCCCTCGGCGAGCACCCGCTCCCTGGCCAATTCCAGTTGCTCCTTGCTCAGGGTGATACCGAACACCTTGACCCCGAACTCACGCGCCGCGTAACGCGCCAGCCCACCCCAGCCGCAACCGACATCCAGCAGGTACTCCCCAGGCTGCAGGCGTAGCTTGCGGCACAGGTGGCGGAATTTGTCTTGTTGGGCCTGGTCGAGGGATTCACTGCCGGTCTCGAAGTAACCGCAGGAATAGGCCATGTCACGGTCCAGCCACAGCTGGTAGAACTCGTTCGACAGGTCGTAGTGGTAGGAAATCGCGGCGGCATCCGTAGCCTTGTCGTGGATAGAGCGCACCGGTCCGGCATGCTCATCGTCCTCGACCAGGGCGTGGCTCAATTCGTCACACACCCGGATTACATCGCTGATGGAGCCTTCCAGCTCCAGTTTGCCTTCGACGAAGGCAGCGCCCAGGGAATCGAGCGTGGGATGGGTCAGTTGCGTCACCATCACCGGGTCCTTGACCACAATCGTGACGCTGGGCTCCGGGCCCAGGTTGAACTCATGGCCATCCCAGAGTCGCAGACGCAGCGGTAGCTGAAGATTCTGTAAGGCCGGTGGAAGTTGCGCGAGCATGAGTAGTCCCCCCTTGTTTCAGACGTCTGAAATGAGGGTAGACCATCCACAAAAAAGTAGCTGGCTATCGATTTAATAGCCGCCTTCTATGGTGCCCGACGTTGCAGCAAACCGTCTTGAACCCACTGTTTCAACCACGTGACAGCTTGCAGCGGCGCGCCCTCTTGGTAAGTGACTGCCAATTCGGCGCACAGTTCTGAAAAAGTCCATCCCTGGTCGGCCATCCCGGCCAACGCGTACGCCTCGGCAGGCTCCAGGCTGCGGTAGCGACAGACCTGCTGGTCACGCCAGATCAGGCATACCTCGGCCTGCTGCAACGCCAGGCTGCCGGGAAACGCAGCCTGCGCCTTGACCGCACGCCAGATCTGCAGACTGTTGAAGCGGCACAATACCTGCTGCACCGCCGGTCCCCACTCGACCTGCAACAACGGCCAGGCCTCGGGTGCCAGCCGAGCCATGTCTTCCAGGACCAGGGGCTGGCCCGCAGGTGCATCAAACGCCAGGGTAAAAGCCCATTCCAGGCGCGCCAGCTCGGCCAACGGTGCACTTTGCTCGGCGACCAGATACTCGCCGATAAAACCTTCAAACCGCTGCCCCAGCCAGCGCAAGCTGAAATGCGCCGAGGGATAACGCTGTACATAAGCAGCCACCAGCCCGGCAAATTCATCATCCCCCAGCCAATGCCACACGGCCGGGAAATCCCCCTGCATCACTTCCAGCAAACGGGCCCGATAGGCGTTGTGGTAGATCGCAAGGCCAGTGTCGATGTCCAGTGTCGGGCCACCAATCAAGGTGCTGGCAAAACCGCTGTCGTCGGCGTCTGCCAATAGATGCCGTTCAAACGCCAGTTGCCAATCGATCAGGCGCATAGCGACCTCCGGGCCAAGGCGCCAGCCCCCAGCTCACGGGCCTTGGCCAATTCGTCGAGTAGCTCGGCAAACGGCGGGAAATGATCATCGCGCTCCAGCAACGTCGCCACCGGCCCCAAGTGCTCCAGGGTCTGTTGAAACAACTGCCACACCGGATCGCATACCGGATGGTCATGGGTATCGACCACATAGTCGCCGTAGTCCATATGCCCGGCCAAATGCAGCTGGCGGATGCTGTGCGGCGGCAGGTTGCGGATAAAGGTCCAGGCATCGAAACCGTGATTGCGCGAGCTGACATACACGTTGTTGATGTCCAGCAGCAGTTCGCAACCACTGAGGTGGCTCAAGGCGTTGAGAAATTCCCACTCGGTAAAGTCATCGGCCTTTGAGCGCACGTAGCTGGAGACATTTTCCAGCACCAGCGGCCGCTGCAGAACCTCCTGCACCTGCAGCACGCGGCCAGCGACGTGGTAGAGGCTTTCCTCGGTGTAGGGCAGCGGCAACAAGTCATGCAGTTGATGGGCGTTGCCACGGCTCCAGCACAGGTGATCGGAGACCCACGCCGGTTTGACCCGGTCGGCCAATTGCTTGAGTTGCTTGAGGTAGTCCATATCGAGGGCATGGGGCCCGCCGATGGACAGGGACACGCCATGCATCACCAACGGATAGCGCTCGGCGATGGCGTCCAGGTAGTACAAGGCTTTGCCGCCCTGGACCAGATAATTCTCGGAGACGATTTCGAACCAGTCCACCTGCGGCGACTGCTCGATGATCTGCTGATAGTAATTGCTGCGTAACCCCAGGCCGTAGCCCAGGCAAGGAACCGATACCGACATGACGAACTCCTGGAAAGTGTCCGCAGCGACGTGCACACCGCTGCAGGATCACGTACTCGCGGTTATTCGCCGACTTTGCCGCCAGCTGCATCGCAAGCAGCCTTGGTCATCGCCTTGAAACCGTGTCCCTTGCAGACGGCCTGGCCTTTACAGGCGTTTTCAGCAGTCTTGCAGTCGTTCATGCCTTTGCAGGAGGTCACGCCATAGCAATGCACCTTCGCTTCATCTGCCGCCTGAACCTGGGTCGCGACACCGGCAAACATAGTGGCGGCAGCAATGGCCAGGGCAGCACCGGAAACGGCGTTCTTGAAGTTCATTATGGTAATCCTCATAGGTCTGTAGGGCGTCGGCTGAACGGTTTGTTCAGTCCCGACACAGCACTAGAGTGAGGTGCCTGCTGGGCGTTACAACGTGATCGACATTTTTATGTACCGCCGGCGGGCACTAGTGCCCACGGCGATTTGTCGTCACACTCGCACCAGCTTTTTCGCGGGATCACGGACAAGGAAGCGTCACTCTCATGATTTCGATCTATCAGCTCAAACCGCGTTTTCAAAACCTGCTGCGGCCCCTGGTCCAGCGCCTGTACGACAACGGCACCACCGCCAACCAGATCACCGTACTGGCGGGAATCGTGTCGCTGCTGGTAGGCCTGCTGGTAGCGGGTTTCGCCGGGCATGCCTGGGTATTCGTGTTGATCCCGCTGTGGATGATCCTGCGCATGGCCCTCAATGCCATCGACGGCATGCTCGCCCGAGAGTTTGGTCAACAGTCGCGCCTGGGCGCCTACCTCAATGAACTGTGCGACGTGATCGCCGACAGCGCGCTGATCCTGCCATTTGCGCTGATCCCCGGCGTCAGCCTGGCGCCGGTGCTACTGGTGACGCTGCTGGCGGTGTTCAGTGAATATGCGGGCGTGCTTGGGCCGATGGTCGGTGCATCGCGGCGCTATGACGGGCCCATGGGCAAGAGTGATCGGGCGTTCGTCCTCGGCGTGCTGGCCACCGGCGTGGCACTGGGCTGGCTCGGCGCCGGCTGGGTCGATGGCGTGATGTGGCTGGTGGCTGCATTGCTCGCCTATACCCTGGTCAATCGAGTGCGCCAGGGCCTTGAAGAACAACTAGAAACCCCTCCGACGGCATAAGGATCTTGCGATGCGCGAACAGCAACAGCACACCTTCAGCACCCATGACGGCGTAGAGCTTTTCTATCGGCACTGGCCCGCGACCACCGCGACCGGGCCTGAGCCACGCCAGGCGATCCTGCTGTTCCATCGGGGCCACGAGCATTCCGGGCGTATTGCGCACCTAGTGGATGAACTGGACCTGCCGCACTTCGATTTCTTCGCCTGGGACGCCCGTGGCCATGGCCAGTCCCCCGGCGCGCGTGGCGACAGCCCGAGCTTTGCCACCAGCGCACGGGACGTGCAGACGTTCTGCGACCATATCGGCGCAGCCTATGACATCGAGCCAGAAAACCTCGCCGTCATCGCCCAAAGCGTCGGCGCGGTGATTGCTGCTACCTGGGTCCACGACTACGCACCCAACATCCGCGCCCTGGTGCTTGCCTCCCCGGCATTCAAGGTCAAGCTCTACGTACCTTTCGCCCGGCCAGGCCTTGCGCTGATGCGGCGCTTTCGCGGCAACTTTTTCGTCAACAGCTACGTCAAGGCCAAGTTCCTCAGCCATGACCCCGAGCGCGTCGCGTCCTACGACACAGACCCGCTGATTACCAAGGCGATCTCGGTGAATGTGCTGCTGGGCCTGTACGAAGCGGCCGACCGCGTAGTCGCCGATGCCCAGGCGATCCAAGTGCCGACCCAACTGCTGATCTCCGGCTCGGACTTTGTGGTGCATCGCAAACCCCAGCAACAGTTCTTCGAGCGCCTGGGCAGCCTGAAAAAAGAACTGCACATCCTGCCCGGCTTTTTCCACGACACCCTCGGCGAACGCGACCGTGCCGTGGCGCTGGCCAGTGCCAGGCGTTTTATCCTGCAAAACTTCGCTCACCCGTTGGACCGCGCCAGCCTGCTGGATGCCGACAAGATCGGCGCGACCTGCGCCGAATCCGAATCCCTCGCTGCGCCACTGCCGCGCAACTCGCTACGTGACCTGTACTGGCGCATGACCCGCGCCAGCATGGGCCTGGGCCGCCAGTTGTCCGAGGGCGTGAAGCTGGGCTTCGACACCGGTTTCGATTCCGGCAGTACCCTGGACTATGTCTATCGCAACAAGCCCACCGGCAAAGGTGCGCTGGGGCGGATGATCGACACCAACTACCTGAACTCCATTGGCTGGCGCGGGATTCGCCAGCGCAAACTGCATGTTGAAGAATTGCTGCGCCTGGCCATGGTCAAGCTGCGGGATGACGGGCGTGAGGTGCGCATCGTCGACATCGCCGCGGGGCATGGTCGGTACATTCTGGAAGCCTTGCAGGGCGTTTCTCCACTGCCGGAATCGATCCTGTTGCGCGACTACAGCGATATCAACGTGCGCGACGGTGGCGCGCTGATCCGCGAGAAAGGCCTGGGAGATATTGCGCAGTTCGTCAAAGGTGATGCCTTCGACCGGGCCGACCTGGCGGCGCTGGCGCCCAAGCCGACACTGGCGGTGGTGTCCGGGCTGTACGAGCTGTTTGCCGATAACGCCATGGTCGGTGGCTCCCTCGCCGGCCTGGCCGAGGCCGTGGAGCCCGGTGGGTACCTGGTGTACACCGGCCAACCGTGGCACCCGCAACTGGAACTGATCGCCCGCGCCCTCACCAGCCATCGCCAGGGCCAGGCCTGGGTGATGCGCCGCCGCAGCCAGGCGGAAATGGATCAACTGGTGGAGGCGGCGGGCTTTCGCAAGATCACCCAGCGTGTGGATGAGTGGGGCATCTTCAGCGTCTCGCTGGCGCAGAAGATCTGAGCATGCGCGAACCGGGACTTTTCAAACCAGCGCTGCTGTGGCTGCTGCTGTTGGCGCCGCTGTTTTTCGGCACCTACGGCTTTGCCACGTGGGTGACCAGCCAGCGCAGCGACGTCGGCACCCTGGTGTTCGGCTGGGAAACCCATATCCCGTTCTGGGCCTGGACCATCGTGCCCTACTGGTCAATCGACCTGCTCTATGGCTTCTCCCTGCTGCTGCCCAACAGTCGCCATGAGCTCAAGCAACATGCCCTGCGCCTGCTGAGTGCCCAAGTGATTGCGGTGAGCTGCTTCCTGCTCTGGCCGTTGCGCTTCACCTTTGAGCGCCCGGAAATGGACGGCGTGTTTGGTTGGCTGTTCGCGGTGCTGGCGGGGTTTGATAAACCGTTCAACCAGGCGCCTTCGCTGCACATCGCCCTGCTGGTGATCCTGTGGGTGATGTTCCAGCGGCATAGCCAAGGCCTTTGGCGCTGGCTGGTGCATGGCTGGTTCGCACTGATCGGCATTTCGGTACTGACCACTTACCAACATCACTTTATCGACTTACCCACAGGCGCCCTGGCCGGCTGGCTATGCGTATGGCTATGGCCGGTGGATCATCCAAGCCCGCTGCTTAATGCGCGCCTGGCCAAAGATCCGAAACTTTGGCGCCTGGGTTTGCGCTACGCCGTGGGCGCCCTGCTGCTGGCGACAGCGGCCTTTACCTGGGGCGGCGCCTGGCTATGGCTGTTGTGGCCGGCCGTCGCGGTGTTGCTGGTGGCGCTCAACTATTGGCTGTTGGGTGCCGCAGGCTTTCAGAAACTCGACGATGGCCGACTCAGCCCGGCGTCCCGCTGGCTGTACGCGCCCTATCTCGCGGCGGCGTGGCTCAACTCGCGGCTATGGACACGTAAACACCCACAACCCGATCTGATTGTGGATAACGTATGGCTGGGGCGAATTCCGACGACAGCGCAGCTGAGTTCATTCAATGCCGTGGTCGATCTGTGTGCCGAACTGCCGCTTTATCCACAAGGTCGCGCTTACCATGCCCTGCCCGTCCTCGACCTCACCGCCCCTACACCTGCGCAGTGCCTGGAAGCGGCCCAAGCCATTGAGCGCTTGCGCAAACACGGGCCTTTGCTGGTGTGCTGCGCCCTCGGCTACTCCCGCAGCGCCAGTGCCGTGGCGGCATGGCTGCTGCACAGCGGGCGCGCCAGCACGGTGGATGAGGCACTGGCTATTATTCGTACAGCACGGCCGGATGTGATCCTGCACGCCCATCACCGTCAAGCCTTGGGAGAACTGCCTTATGCCCGCTGATATGCAACTCCAGGTGGTCGCCAGCCTGCTGCGTCGTGGACGTTCGCTGGATCAGTTATCCACAGGCCTGACCTTGCTCGGGGTGTTGTTCGGCCTGGCGCAACTGTTGATGGTCAGCATCACGCCAATCTGCCTGCTGCTCAGCCTGTGGATGATTGTCCTCGGGCTGCTGCAAAAGTACTGGGCGCTGCGGGTGGCCTTTGACGCCGACTTGTTTGCGCTGATGGCCAAGGACATAGAGCGCACCGGCGAACTGGACCAGACCTTGCAAACCCTGGGCCTGCAACCCGCCAACCGCGCTAGCCGGCCATGGACCGAGCGTCGGCGTGGCGCCCTCAAATTGCTGCGCAAACAGGCCTATCTGCTGGGCGCGCAAGTGTTACTGACATTGGCCGTCATCCTGGCCAGCCCATGGCTGCCCTTCGCCGGATAAGGAATCCTCATGTTCGAACCCGTGGTCGCAACCCTGATTACCTCCATGGCCCGCACAGTGACCGGCGCCCGCAGCTTGTGGCTGGGCTGCGCGCCAGAACCCGTGCAGCGCATCTACTTTGCCAACCACAGCAGCCACGGTGACTTCGTGCTGCTCTGGGCCTCGTTGCCGCAGAACCTACGTAAAGCCACGCGCCCGGTGGCCGGCACCGACTACTGGAACAAGAGCGCTTTGCGCCGCTACATCATCAACCGGGTCTTCAACGGGGTGCTGATCGACCGCGAGCGCAAAGACCCTGTGGATAACCCCTTGCAACCGATGCTCGAAGCCCTGGAGCATGGCGACTCGCTGATCATTTTCCCCGAAGGCACGCGCAACCTGGAGGATGGCCTGTTGCCATTTAAGAGCGGCCTGTATCACCTGGCAAAAAGTTACCCACAGGCACAACTGATCCCGGTGTGGATAGCCAACCTCAACCGCGTGATGCCCAAGGGCCGCGTACTGCCGCTGCCGCTGTTGTGCACCACCAGCTTCGGCGCCCCGCTGCAACTGCAGGACGGTGAAGACAAAGCCCTGTTCCTCGCCCGCAGCCGCGACGCCCTGCTCGCCCTCGCCCCGGAGCATTCCTGACATGGATAGCCAAACCCTGATGTTGTTCGGCGGCATCGGCATGATCCTGGTGCTCGCCTCGCTGATCGGCCTGATCCTCAAGCTGCAAACCCGTGGCACACCCAACGCGGTGATCGACAACCTCAACGCCCGCATCAATGCCTGGTGGGTAATGGTGGTGGTGATCGGCATCGCGTTCTGGCTTGGGACTGGCGCGGTGATCCTGTTGTTCTACGCCGTGTCGTTCTACGCCCTGCGCGAATTCCTCACCCTCACCCCCACCCGCCGCAGCGACTATCCGGCGCTGGTGGCTGCGTTCTATCTGGCCCTGCCCCTGCAATACTTGCTGATCTACTTTGACTGGTACGGCCTGTTCTCGATCTTTATCCCGGTCTACGTGTTCCTGCTGCTGCCCATCCTTGCCTCCCTGGGCGGCGACAGCACGCACTTCCTGGAGCGGGCGTCAAAAGTACAGTGGGGCCTGATGATCGCGGTGTTCTGCGTATCCTTCGTCCCGGCCCTGCTGACCCTCGACATCGTCGGCTACGAGGGCCGCAACCTACTGTTGATCGCCTACCTGGTGATCGTGGTGCAGCTCTCGGACGTGCTGCAATACGTGTGCGGCAAACTGTTCGGCAAACACAAGATCGCGCCCAACCTGTCACCGTCGAAAACCGTTGAAGGCTTTGTTGGCGGAATCCTGCTGTCATCCCTGATCGGCGCGGCACTGTGGTGGATCACACCGTTCAACCCTTGGCAGTCCTTCCTGATTGCACTGCTGATCAACCTGCTGGGCTTTGCCGGCGGGATTGTGATGTCGGCGATCAAGCGCGACCGAGGCGTGAAGGACTGGGGGCATATGATCGAAGGACACGGCGGGATGCTGGATCGGCTGGATTCGGTGTGTTTCGCGGCGCCGATTTTCTTTCATCTGGTGCGGTATTGGTGGACCTGAGTCACACCTATCTAAAGGCTAACGACGTTCAAATGTGGCAGCGGGCCTGCTCGCGAAAACGTGATGTCAGGCACCATCTGTTTGGCTGAGTCTCCAGGCTGTTCGGCATTCCTCGCGTTATGTCTTAACATAGCCGGTTGCCGAAAGAACCGTCATGGCCATGACCATGGAGGGCTTCCGCCCTTTTCGACTACAAATAAGTGTGCTGAAGATGAACAAGCCTTTCATTTCGCTGTGCCCTGAAATTACTCGGGCGCACGCGCTGACGCTGATGGATTGGTTGGAGGATGAGCGCGTCACCTGCTATCTGAGCGATTCGCCTGATGTCTCCCGCTCCATCGAGCACGCCATCGATCGGACTCAATTGCCGATCCTGACCCATCTATTCAACAAGGGTGGCCGATTCTTCATGGCCTATGACCGGCATGACGCCCCGGTGGGCTTTGTCCGTCTCATCAAGACCGACTCAAATTGCGAGATCGTCCTGGTCATCGGAGACAGCGACAAATGGGGCCGAAACCTTGGTGCCCGCACGATTCGCGAGGGCATGAAACTGGCCTTCCTCGACATGCGGGCCAAGAAGCTCATCGCCAAGATCCACCCGGACAACACGCGCTCGCTGAAAGCCTTTCTGCGCAGCGGCTTTGTGATTGAGAGCGAAACACCGACATTGAAGTCGTTTTCGATGACGGTGGGGCGCTATCTCCAGTTCTTGCGCGAAGGTGCCGTTGGCGACGCCACTAGGATCTACATCACTGAAATCGACAAGGCCAGACTCGAAAGTCTAATCGTGCTCGAGCAAGGCCCGGCCATTGTTGAACTCGAACATGAGCTTGAGCGAGCCATTGTCGTCAAGCCGCAGCAAGTGGCCTGCAATGTCGTCACGATGAACTCTAGAGCCTTGCTGCAGTTGGACGACGAAGAGATCGAAGTGGCCCTGGTCTACCCCGAAGATGAGGACAGCAGCGCAGGGAAGCATTCCGTGTATTCCGACATCGGCGCCGCCATCCTGGGCTATCAGGAGGGAGACGCCATCGACTGGCGAATTTCTGATCGGACCCGCCGGATTGAGATCAGGAAAGTGCTTTACCAGCCAGAGGCTGCGGGCGACTTCCACCTATAAACGCGCCTTTTGCTCAGTGTTCGTCCTTCAGGCGCGAGGATCCCCAAAATCAACACGGATAACGAGAGAAGGACGTCGTTTGGAGCCCAGAGAGGCTCCAAACGGGACAGCTTTTAATACCTAGAGACAGCTTTACTCAACCGTCACCGACTTGGCCAAATTACGCGGCTGGTCAACGTCCGTGCCCTTGAGCACCGCCACGTAGTACGACAGCAACTGCAGCGGGATGGTGTAGAGAATCGGCGACAGGATGTCGTGGATGTGCGGCATGTTGATCACGTGAGTACCTTCACCGTTGGTCATGCCGGCCTTTTCATCGGCGAACACGATCAGTTGGCCGCCACGGGCGCGCACTTCCTGCAGGTTGGACTTGAGCTTCTCCAGCAGTTCATTGTTCGGCGCAACGGTGACCACGGGCATGTCGTCGTCTACCAGGGCCAATGGGCCGTGCTTGAGCTCACCGGCCGGGTAGGCTTCGGCGTGGATATAGGAGATTTCCTTGAGTTTCAGGGAGCCTTCCATCGCCACGGGGTATTGCGCGCCACGACCGAGGAACAGGGTGTGGTTCTTGTCGGCAAACAGTTCGGCGACTTTCTCTACAGTGCTGTCCATGGCCAGGGCTTCGCCCAGGCGAGTCGGCAGGCGGCGCAGCTCTTCTACCAGGGTGGCTTCGACGCCCTCGGCCAGTGTGCCGCGGACTTGGCCCAGGGACAGGGTCAGCAGCAACAGGCCCACCAACTGGGTGGTGAAGGCCTTGGTGGAAGCTACGCCGATTTCGCGACCGGCCTGGGTCAGCAGGGTCAGGTCGGACTCACGCACCAGGGAGCTGATGCTGACGTTGCAGATCGCCAGGCTCGCCAGGTAGCCCAGCTCTTTGGCATTGCGCAGGGCGGCCAGGGTGTCGGCGGTCTCGCCGGACTGGGAGATGGTCACGAACAGGGTATCGGGCTGCACCACCACCTTGCGGTAGCGGAATTCGCTGGCCACTTCGACCTGGCACGGGATGCCGGCCAGTTCTTCCAGCCAGTAACGGGCGACCATGCCGGCGTGGTAACTGGTACCACAGGCGACGATCTGAACATTGCGCACTTTGGCGAACAGCTCGGCGGCTTGTGGGCCGAAGGCATTGACCAGCACCTGGTGCTGACTCAGGCGTCCTTCCAGGGTGCGTTGCACCACGGTCGGTTGCTCGTGGATTTCCTTGAGCATGAAGTGACGGAACTCGCCCTTGTCGGCGGCTTCGGCACCATCGCGGTATTGCACGGCTTCGCGCTCGACGGAGTTGCCGTTGACGTCCCAGATCGCCACGCTTTCACGGCGGATGTCGGCGATATCACCTTCTTCCAGGTACATGAAGCGGTCGGTGACCTGACGCAAGGCCAGTTGATCGGAGGCGAGGAAGTTCTCCCCAAGACCCAGGCCAATCACCAATGGGCTGCCACTGCGGGCGGCAACCACACGATCCGGTTGGCTGGCGCTGATCACGGCCAGGCCGTAGGCGCCATGCAGTTCCTTGACCGTGGCCTTGAGGGCGGTGGTCAGGTCACTGTGGTCCTTGAGCTTGTGGTTGAGCAGGTGGGCGATGACTTCAGTGTCGGTGTCCGAAGTAAAGACGTAGCCCTGACCCTTGAGTTGTTCGCGCAGCACTTCGTGGTTTTCGATGATGCCGTTGTGCACCACCGCAATGTCACCGGAGAAGTGCGGGTGCGCATTGCGCTCGCACGGTGCCCCGTGGGTCGCCCAGCGGGTGTGGGCGATGCCCAGGCGGCCCGCCAGGGGCTCACCTGCCAGGGCCTGTTCCAGTTCACTGACTTTGCCTGGGCGACGCATGCGCTCAAGCTTGCCCGCGTTGCTGAAGACCGCCACGCCGGCACTGTCGTAGCCACGGTATTCGAGGCGCTTGAGGCCTTCGAGCAAAATGGCGGTAACGTTCCGTTCAGCGACTGCGCCTACAATTCCACACATGGTTTCTCTCCTAGATGACTGCCGCGCAAATCAGCGTGATGCCGCGGGCTTGAATCTGGTCGCGGGCCTCAAGCGGCAGGCGATCATCGGTAATAAGGGTATGGACGCTGCTCCAGGGCAGTTCCAGGTTGGGGATCTTGCGGCCGATCTTGTCGGATTCGACCATCACCACCACTTCACGGGCGACTTCGGCCATCACTCGGCTCAGGCCCAGCAATTCATTGAAGGTGGTGGTGCCGCGCTGCAGGTCGATGCCGTCAGCGCCGATAAACAGTTGGTCGAAGTCATAGGAACGCAGCACTTGTTCAGCGACCTGGCCCTGGAACGAGTCCGAGTGCGGGTCCCAGGTGCCGCCGGTCATCAACAGCACCGGCTCATGCTCCAACTCACTCAGGGCACTGGCCACATGCAGGGAGTTGGTCATCACCACCAGGCCGGGCTGATGCCCCAGTTCCGGGATCATCGCGGCGGTGGTGCTGCCGCTGTCGATGATGATCCGTGCATGTTCACGCAGGCGTTTGACCGCCGCTCGGGCGATGGCGCGCTTGTGCACGGAAATGGGCTGGGCAGGATCGCCGACCAGTTCCTGGGGCATAGTGATTGCGCCACCGTAGCGACGCAGCAACAAGCCGTTACTTTCCAGCGCGGCGAGGTCCTTGCGGATGGTCACTTCGGAGGTTTCGAAACGCTTGGCCAGTTCGTCCACGCTCACTTCACCCTGCTCGGTGAGCAAGGTGAGGATGTTGTGGCGTCTTTGCGGTGTGTTTCGTTTCGACATAGTGATGATAAGTTTCGTTTCGAAAGATAACGAAGGCAATCAAAACCTATTGGCGGGAAATCGTCAAGCGGCGGGTGCACTTTTTTGAAAACAACATAGATCCAATGTGGGAGCGGGCTTGCTCGCGAAGGTGGTGCATCAGATACACGTTCAGTGACTGACACTCCGTCTTCGCGAGCAAGCCCGCTCCCACAATGGAATGGCGTTGCTAATGAGGTTGTGGATA
This sequence comes from Pseudomonas hygromyciniae, assembly GCF_016925675.1. Taxonomy (NCBI): domain Bacteria; kingdom Pseudomonadati; phylum Pseudomonadota; class Gammaproteobacteria; order Pseudomonadales; family Pseudomonadaceae; genus Pseudomonas; species Pseudomonas hygromyciniae. The sequence continues at coordinate 6,018,629 of NZ_CP070506.1, forward strand.
AGTCAGGTCTTTTTGATTTTGACCGGGCGTTTCCAGCCGTCGATGTTGCGTTGGCGGGCGCGGGCAACAGCCAGTTGAGACTTATCCACATCCTGGTTGATGGTGGAGCCTGCGGCCGTGCTGGCACCATCGCCCACCTTCACAGGGGCAACCAGCGAGTTATTGGAGCCGATGAATACATCTTCTCCCAGCACGGTCTGGTGCTTGTTGGCGCCATCGTAGTTGCAGGTGATGGTCCCTGCGCCGATGTTGGTGCGCGCGCCGATAACGGCGTCGCCCAGGTAAGTCAGGTGACCTGCCTTGGCGCCCTCGCCCAAGTGGGCGTTTTTCAGTTCGACAAAGTTACCCACATGGGCCTTGGCCTCCAGCACGCTACCGGGACGCAACCGGGCGAACGGCCCGGCATCGCTGCCCTCGCCCATCACTGCTCCGTCAATATGGCTGTTAGCCTTGATCACCACGCCTTTGCGCAGGGTGCTGTCCTTGATCACGCAGTTGGGACCAATCACCACGTCGTCTTCGATGATCACGCGGCCTTCAAGGATCACGTTGATATCGATCAGCACATCACGCCCCACGATAACCTCACCGCGTACATCGAAACGCGCAGGATCACGCAGCGTGACACCTTGGGCCATCAGGCGGCGGCCTTCGCGCAGTTGGTAGTGCCGCTCCAGTTCCGCCAGTTGCTTGCGGTCGTTGGCGCCCTGCACTTCCATCGGGTCGTGGGGCTGCTCAGTGGCGACCAACAGGCCATCGCTGACGGCCATCTCGATGACGTCGGTGAGGTAGTACTCGCCCTGGGCGTTGTTGTTCGACAGGCGACTCATCCAGTCCGCCAAATGCGCTGCCGGCACCGCGAGAATCCCGGTGTTGCCTTCGGTAATTGCCCGTTGGGCCTCAGTGGCGTCCTTATGCTCGACGATGGCTGTGACCTTGCCGTCGGCGTTGCGCACGATACGGCCGTAACCGGTCGGGTCTTCCAGCTCGACGGTGAGCAACCCCATCTGGCCAGGCACCACGTGTTTGAGCAAGCGCTGCAGGGTTTCTACTTCGATCAGCGGCACGTCACCGTAAAGGATCAGCACAGTGTCAGCCTTGATGAACGGTACGGCTTGCGCCGTGGCATGACCGGTCCCCAATTGCTTGTCCTGCAATACGAAATTCAAGTCGTCGGCGGCCAGACGCTCACGCACCGCGTCGGCGCCGTGGCCAATCACTACGTGGATACGCTGTGGCTCCAGTTGCCGGGCGCTGTGGATAACATGGCCAAGCATGGAGTTGCCAGCAACCGGGTGCAGCACCTTGGGCAGGGCGGAACGCATGCGGGTGCCCTGGCCTGCGGCGAGAATGACGATTTCAAGAGACATGAATGGCTACCAATCCTGGGCGGTCCGGCTTCAGACCAAAGAAGTGTTTTGCAAAAAAAGAAAAAGGGTAGCCGAGGCTACCCTTTTTAATCAATCGCGCATGAAGCATGACGGCTTGGCCGCTTACTTCTTGCGGATCTGCTGGAGCGTGCGCAGCTGGGCTGCAGCCTCGGCCAGACGTACAGCAGCAGCGCTGTAGTCGAAGTCCGCACCCTTTTCGTTCAGGGCCTTCTCGGCAGCCTTGACGGCTTCCTGAGCGGAGGCTTCATCCAGGTCGCCAGCACGTTGCACGGTGTCGGCAAGAACCTTGACCATGTTCGGCTGAACTTCGAGGAAACCACCAGAGATGTAGAACACCTCCTTTTCCCCGCCCTGCTTGGTCAGAGTGATCGGACCTGGCTTCAAGCTGGTGATCAACGGCGCGTGGCCCATGGCAATACCCAGGTCACCGAGTTCGCCGTGTGCAATCACCATTTCTACCAGACCGGAGAAGATTTCCCCTTCCGCGCTGACGATATCGCAATGGACTGTCATAGCCATCTGATTGCCTCAACCTGATGAGCGCCCGTTGCCGGGCGCCTGGATTACAGTTTCTTGGCTTTCTCGATCGCTTCTTCGATGCCGCCGACCATGTAGAACGCTTGTTCTGGCAGGTGGTCGTAGTCACCGTTGAGGATGCCTTTGAAGCCAGCGATGGTGTCTTTCAGGGAAACGTATTTACCCGAAGCACCGGTGAAGACTTCAGCCACGAAGAACGGCTGCGACAAGAAGCGCTGGATCTTACGAGCGCGGGATACCAACTGCTTGTCGGTTTCCGACAGCTCGTCCATACCCAGGATCGCAATGATGTCCTTCAGCTCTTTGTAGCGCTGCAGCACGTACTGAACGCCGCGAGCGGTGTCGTAGTGCTCCTGGCCGATCACGTTCGGGTCCAGCTGGCGCGAAGTCGAGTCCAGTGGATCGACCGCTGGGTAGATACCCAGGGAAGCGATGTCACGGGACAGTACGACGGTGGCGTCCAAGTGGGCGAAGGTGGTCGCTGGCGACGGGTCGGTCAAGTCATCCGCAGGTACGTATACCGCTTGGATCGAAGTGATCGAACCTTCCTTGGTCGAAGTGATACGTTCTTGCAGAACGCCCATCTCTTCAGCCAGGGTCGGCTGGTAACCTACTGCAGAAGGCATACGGCCCAGCAGTGCGGATACTTCAGTACCGGCCAAGGTGTAACGGTAGATGTTGTCGACGAACAGCAGAACGTCGTTACCTTCGTCACGGAACTTCTCGGCCATGGTCAGGCCAGTCAGTGCTACGCGCAGACGGTTACCCGGCGGCTCGTTCATCTGACCGTAGACCAGTGCCACTTTGTCCAGAACGTTGGAGTCCTTCATCTCGTGGTAGAAGTCGTTACCCTCACGAGTACGCTCACCCACACCGGCGAACACGGAATAACCGCTGTGCTCGATGGCGATGTTACGGATCAGTTCCATCATGTTTACGGTTTTGCCTACACCGGCACCACCGAACAGACCAACTTTACCGCCTTTGGCGAACGGGCAGACCAGGTCGATAACCTTGATGCCGGTTTCCAGCAGGTCGTTGCCGCCAGCTTGCTCGGCGAACGAAGGTGCTGGACGGTGAATGCCCCAACGCTCTTCGGTGTCGATCGGGCCAGCTTCGTCAATCGGGTTGCCCAGTACGTCCATGATCCGGCCCAGGGTCGCTTTACCGACCGGTACGGAGATGGCAGCACCAGTGTCGACAACGTCCAGACCGCGCTTCAAGCCTTCGGTGGAACCCATCGCAATGGTACGAACTACGCCGTCGCCCAGCTGCTGCTGAACTTCCAGAGTAGTTTCCGCGCCTTGTACTTTCAGCGCGTTGTAGATGCTCGGTACGCTGTCGCGTGGGAATTCCACGTCGATAACGGCGCCGATGATTTGAACGATACGTCCGCTACTCATAGCTGGATCCTCTGAATATTTGAACCGTTAAACCGCGGCAGCGCCGCCGACGATTTCCGAGATCTCTTGGGTGATCGCAGCCTGACGCGCCTTGTTGTAGATCAGCTGCAAATCGCTGATCAGATCACCGGCGTTGTCGGTAGCGTTTTTCATCGCGATCATCCGCGCCGCTTGTTCAGCTGCGTTGTTCTCGACCACCGCCTGGTACACCTGCGACTCCACGTAGCGCACCATCAAGCCGTCAAGCAGCTCTTTGGCGTCTGGTTCGTAGAGGTAGTCCCAGTGGTGCTTGAGTTCCTGATCCGGGGTCGCCACCAGTGGAATCAATTGCTCCACGGTTGGCTGCTGGGTCATGGTGTTGATGAACTTGTTGGATACCACGGACAGGCGGTCGATCCGGCCTTCCAGGTACGCATCCAGCATCACCTTCACACTGCCGATCAAGTCATTGATCGACGGCTCTTCACCCAGGTGGCTGATAGCTGCAACGACGTTACCGCCGAAGTTGCGGAAAAAGGCCGCACCCTTGCTACCAACAACACACAGATCAATCTCGACGCCGTTTTCGCGGTTTACCGCCATGTCCTTGACCAGGGCCTTGAACAGGTTGGTATTCAAACCACCGCACAAACCACGGTCACTGCTCACTACCACATAACCTACACGCTTGACGGCGCGCTCGATCATGAACGGGTGGCGGTATTCCGGGTTGGCGTTGGCCAGATGCCCAATTACCTGGCGGATACGCTCCGCATAAGGACGGCTAGCCGACATGCGCATTTGTGCCTTGCGCATTTTGCTGACCGCCACTTTCTCCATGGCGCTGGTAATTTTTTGCGTGCTTTTGATGCTCGCAATCTTACTGCGAATCTCTTTTGCGCCTGCCATGTAACACCTATCAGGTTAGCAAGCGGGAGCCTTGCGGCTCCCGCTGCGGCTTACCAGGTTTGGGTGGCCTTGAACTTCTCGATACCAGCCTTCAGGCCAGCGTCGATTTCGTCATTGAAGTCACCCTTCACGTTGATCTTGGCCATCAAATCGGCGTGATCTCGGTTGAAGTAAGCAATCAGCGCTTGTTCAAAGCTGCCGACCTTGGCGATTTCGACGTCAGTCAGGAACCCACGCTCAGCGGCATACAGCGACAGCGACATGTCAGCGATCGACATTGGCGCGTATTGCTTCTGCTTCATCAGCTCGGTAACGCGCTGACCATGCTCAAGTTGCTTACGGGTCGCTTCGTCCAGGTCAGAAGCAAACTGGGCGAATGCCGCCAGTTCACGGTACTGAGCCAGAGCGGTACGGATACCACCGGAGAGCTTCTTGATGATCTTGGTCTGAGCGGCACCACCCACACGGGATACCGAAACGCCGGCGTTCACAGCAGGACGGATCCCGGAGTTGAACATGGCCGATTCCAGGAAGATCTGACCGTCGGTGATGGAAATCACGTTGGTCGGAACGAACGCGGAAACGTCACCAGCCTGGGTTTCGATGATCGGCAGTGCGGTCAGGGAACCGGTTTTGCCGGTCACTGCGCCGTTGGTGAACTTCTCTACATACTCTTCGGATACGCGGGATGCGCGCTCCAGCAGACGGGAGTGGAGATAGAACACGTCGCCTGGGTAGGCTTCACGGCCTGGTGGACGACGCAGCAGCAGGGAAATCTGGCGGTAAGCCACTGCTTGCTTGGACAGATCGTCATAAACGATCAGCGCGTCTTCACCGCGGTCGCGGAAGAATTCACCCATGGTGCAACCGGAGTACGGTGCCAGGAATTGCAGCGCAGGAGATTCCGAAGCACTGGCAGCCACGATGATCGTGTTGGCCAGGGCGCCGTTTTCTTCCAGCTTGCGAACCACGTTGGCGATGGTCGATTGTTTCTGACCGATCGCTACGTAGACGCAGAAAATGCCGCTGTCTTTCTGGTTGATGATCGCGTCGATCGCCAGAGCGGTCTTACCGATCTGACGGTCACCGATGATCAGCTCACGCTGGCCACGGCCGACTGGGATCATGGCATCGACAGCCTTGTAGCCAGTCTGTACAGGCTGGTCTACCGACTTACGCCAGATCACGCCTGGAGCAACTTTCTCGACCGCGTCGGTCTCGGTGTTGCCCAGCGGACCTTTACCGTCAACAGGGTTACCCAGTGCGTCGACAACGCGACCCAGCAGTTCCTTACCAACCGGAACTTCGAGTATGCGGCCAGTGCACTTGGCGCTCATGCCTTCAGCCAGACTGGTGTACGCGCCCAATACAACGGCACCTACGGAGTCTTGCTCCAGGTTGAGAGCCATACCGTAGACGCCGCCCGGAAACTCGATCATCTCGCCGTACATTACGTCGGCCAGACCGTGAATCCGCACGATGCCGTCAGATACGCTGACGACAGTGCCTTCGTTACGGGCTTGGGAGGTCACATCGAGCTTGTCGATGCGGCCCTTGATAATTTCACTTATTTCGGAAGGATTGAGTTGCTGCATTGCTCTGCTGCCCCTTCAAACTCAAGATTTCAATGCTTCGGCAAGATTCGCGAGTTTGCCGCGAATCGAGCCATCGATAACCAGGTCGCCGGCGCGAATGACAACACCCCCAATGAGGGATGGGTCTTCCGCAACTTGCAGGCGCACTTCCCGGTCGAGTCGTGCACTGAGAACCTTGGCGAGTTTGTCTTGCTGTTCTTGGTTCAATGCAAAAGCACTGGTCACTTCAACGTCTACCGACTTCTCTTGCTCGGCCTTGTACAGGTCGAACAGAGCGGCAATCTCCGGCAAAAGCGGGAGACGGTCGTTTTCGGCAACGACGTGGATGAAGTTCTGCACTTTCACATCAAACTTGTCGCCGCACACGTCAATAAACGTGGCGGCCTTGTCTGCGCTCGTCAGTCGCGGGGCCTTGAGCACGCGCTGCATGGTGTCGTCTTGCGACACTGCTGCAGCCAGGCCGAGCATGGCTGACCAAGAGGCCAGCTGCTGGTGGGCCTGGGCGTGCTCGAAGGCTGCCTTAGCGTAAGGTCGGGCCAACGTGGTCAATTCTGCCATGATCGCCCTCGCTTAAATTTCAGCAGCCAGTTTGTTTACCAGCTCCGCGTGCGCGTTTTGATCGATTGTGGCACCCAGGATCTTCTCAGCACCGCCGACGGCCAGAGCACCCAGTTGGGCACGCAGCGCATCTTTGACACCATTCAGTTCCTGTTCGATCTCGGCCTGAGCCTGAACCTTCACACGGTCAGCGTCGATACGGGCTTTTTCAACAGCCTCTTCAACAATCTGGTTACCGCGTTTCTTGGCTTGCTCAATGATTTCAGCTGCCTGAGCCTTCGCTTCGCGCAGTTGCTGACCCGCTTTATCTTGGGCCAACTCCAGGTCGCGAGCTGCTCGTGCGGCAGCGTCCAGTCCATCCGCGATCTTCTTCTGACGTTCGTGCAAAGCCGCGATGACCGGAGGCCATACGAACTTCATGCAGAAAACAACAAAAATCAAGAACGCTAAGGACTGACCAATAATGGTTGCATTAATGTTCACGCCAATACCTCGCTCGTTCGTTGCACAACACACCAATCACTCGAAAAAACGAGTGATTAACCGGCGAGTTGACCAACGAAGGGGTTCGCGAAGGTGAAGAACAGAGCGATACCAACACCGATCATGGTCACGGCGTCGAGCAGGCCGGCAACGATGAACATTTTAACTTGCAGCATTGGAACCATTTCTGGCTGACGCGCGGCGCCTTCCAGGAACTTGCCGCCCAACAGGCCGAAACCAATGGCAGTACCCAGGGCGCCCAGGCCGATCAACAGTGCAACAGCGATAGCGGTTAGACCAACTACAGTTTCCATCTTTCCTCCCGACTTTTACGTCGTATGGTTTAGGTTTTTTAGATTTTAAAGCGGTAAAACAAATCGTTTCATAGCCCTGGTGGGCCACCTTCCCGTTTGACCGGGAAGGACATCAGACTAGTCGAGACTGGTCTTAATGGTTCTCTTCGTGCGCCATCGACAGGTAGACGATGGTCAGCATCATGAAGATAAACGCCTGCAGGGTGATGATCAGGATGTGGAACACAGCCCACGCCCACTGCAGAACAATGCCCAGGCCGCTAAGCCAGAGCAGGCCGCTGCCGAACATCACAGCGATCAGGATGAACACCAGCTCGCCGGCATACATGTTGCCGAACAGTCGCAGAGCCAGGGAAATCGGCTTGGCGATCAGGGTGACGAATTCCAGCAGGAAGTTCACCGGGATCAGCAGGGCTTGAACGAAGATGTTCTTGCTGCCAAACGGGTGCAGGGTCAGTTCGCCGATGAAGCCGCCGATGCCCTTGATCTTGATGCTGTAGAAGATGATCAACGCGAACACCGACAGGGCCATGCCCAGGGTAGCGTTCGGGTCAGTGGTCGATACCGCGCGGAATGGGATGTGCGGGTCGCCGCTGATCCACATGGCCACTTGCGGGATCCAGTCCACCGGGATCAGGTCGACGGCGTTCATCAGGAACACCCAGACGAAGATGGTCAGTGCCAGCGGTGCAATCACCGGGCTACGGCCATGGAAGCTGTCTTTCACGCTGCCATCGACGAATTCGACCAATACTTCAACGAAGTTCTGCAAAGCACCTGGCTGACCGGAAGTCGCCTTCTTTGCCGCCATGCGGAAAATCAGGACGAAGATCAGACCCAATGCGACCGACCAGCCCAGAGTATCCAGGTGGAAAGCCCAGAAGCCCATTTCTTTGGCCTCTGCTGCGGAGTGGGCAAAGCCCCAGCCGCCGTTGGGAAGCTGACCGAAGGTCAGGTTCTGCAAGTGGTGCTGGATATAGCCCGAAGCGGTTGTTTCTGCCATGGTTGCCTCAAACGCCCTAAGGTTTCGAAAGTCTTGTTTTCATTAGCAGGGGAGCGAACCAGCTGACCAGTTGGGTCAACACGAAGACGCCGAATACAGCTAGCGGCGCCAATGGCTTCACACCTGCAAAGGTCAGTGCAAACAGCACTGCCGTCAAAATCAGTTTCCCTGCCTCGCCAGCATAAAAAGACCGGACGATAGCCTGGGCTGCTCGGGCGCCGGAAAACCGAAAGGCCCTGTGAGCAAAATACATATTGGGCAGCAAGGCTATCAGGCCTCCGCAGAGTCCTGAATATCCGGCTACGACCCCATGCCAGTACCAAAGCGCCAATGCGGCGATCAGCAAAATGACAAATTGGGCCAATAAAACCGGAAAAACGGCCAAGCGATGGAACGGCAACGTGTTTGGCGTGCGGGTTTCCATCACTCTCGCTCCTCAATGGTCGGCTGCCGGAAATCAATAACTTGGCATAATTTGTGCCGACAAAATGCGCGCAGAGTATAGGGGCGGTTCTGCCCCTATTCAACTGCCGGGTAGTGATTTCCGACTGCACGCTACATAAGCAAATGTTTCAGCGGATGTGGGAAAGAACGCCCTGAAGCTCATCAAGGGAGTTATATCCGATAACCAATTGCCCTTTACCCTTCTTACCGTGGCGAATTTGCACCGCAGAGCCTAGCCGCTCGGCCAGCCGCTGCTCAAGGCGCGCAATATCCGGATCAGTTTTGGTGGTTTCAACCGGTGCAGGTTTGCCACTGAGCCACTGGCGAACCAGGGCCTCGGTCTGACGAACGGTGAGACCTCGTGCGACAACGTGTCGCGCCCCTTCAACCTGTTGATTTTCCGGCAAACCGAGCAAAGCGCGGGCATGACCCATTTCCAGGTCGCCGTGGGAAAGCATGGTCTTGATCACTTCCGGAAGCGCGATCAGGCGCAACAGGTTGGAAACCGTGACACGGGATTTGCCCACCGCATCGGCTACTTCCTGCTGGGTCAGCTTGAATTCCTGCTGCAACCGCTGCAGGGCAATGGCTTCCTCGATGGGATTGAGGTCTTCGCGCTGGATATTCTCGATCAACGCCATGGCAATGGCGGTTTCATCCGGCACATCGCGCACCATCGCCGGAATGGTTTCCTGACCGGCCTGCTGGCTGGCGCGCCAGCGGCGTTCGCCGGCGATGATTTCAAACCGACCGCCACCAATGGGGCGCACCACAATCGGCTGCATCACGCCCTGGGCCTTGATCGAATTGGCCAACTCTTCCAGCGCCTGCGGGTCCATGTCCCGGCGCGGCTGGTACTTGCCACGCTGGATCAGGTCCAACGGCAAGTGTTGCAGCTCGCGGGAGTCGGCCTGCACCGCCTGTTCTTCCAGCGAAGTGACAGTCGGACCACTCAGCAGTGCATCCAGTCCACGTCCGAGACCTCGTTTCTTGACGGCCATGGGGATTCCTTAAGTTGGCTGGGCGGCAGCGGTGCGTGAGTTGCGACGTTGGCGACGAACCATCTCGCCGGCCAACGCCAGGTAGGCAATGGCACCACGGGATGACTTGTCGTACGCCAGCGCGGGCATGCCATAGCTTGGCGCTTCGGCCAGGCGGATGTTACGCGGGATCACTGTGTCATAGAGCTGGTCACCAAAGTGTTCCTTGAGCTGCGCCGACACGTCGTTCATCAGGCTCAGGCGCGGGTCATACATGGTCCGCAGCAGGCCTTCGACTTTCAGGTTCGGGTTGAGCAACTCAGCGATGCGCTTGATGTTATCCACAAGGTCGCTCAAGCCTTCGAGGGCGAAGTACTCGCACTGCATGGGGATAATCACCCCATCGGCAGCGACCAATGCGTTGAGCGTCAGCATCGACAGAGACGGCGGGCAGTCGATCAAAATGTAGTCGTAATTCTCGCGGATTGGCGCCAGGGCGCTGCGCAGACGGCTTTCTTTCATCTGCATTTCTAGCAGCACCACTTCCGCCGCGGTCAGATCGCGGTTGGCCGGCAGCAGTTGATAACCGCCGTGCTCGGAATAGTGCATGGCCTGGGCCAGGTCGCACTCGCCAATCAGCAAGTCATAGACCGAGTTTTCCAGGCCGTGTTTATCCACACCGCTACCCATGGTGGCGTTGCCCTGTGGATCGAGATCGATCAACAGCACCCGACGCTTGGTAGCGACCAGGGATGCTGCGAGGTTGATGCAGGTGGTGGTTTTGCCCACGCCACCTTTCTGGTTCGCTATCGCGAATACCTTAGCCATTCTTGCTTGTGTTCCCAATCATGCCGTGCGGCGCAGTATCAGCAGATGGCGTTGGCCTTGGCAACCGGGTACGGCCAAGGCGTGTTCGCTATCGAGGTGGAAGTCTGCCGGCAATGCTAACAGCTCGTCGCTTGGATGAACGCCCTTCATTGCCAGCCAACGGGTGTTCAGGTCACCCAGGTGCCGGGTCCAATTGCTGAAGTTCTCCATGCTGCTGAAGGCCCTGGAAACAATTCCGTTGAAGGGCAGTTCAGGCGTGAAGGCTTCGACGCGGCTGTGGATAACTTGCAGGTTGTCCAGCTTGAGTTCGAGTTTGACCTGGGTCAGGAAGCGGGTTTTCTTACCGTTGCTGTCCAGGCAAGTCACTTGCGACTCGGGAAACAGGATAGCCAGCGGGATGCCAGGCATGCCCCCGCCACTGCCAACATCCAGCCAGCGCCCGTTTTCGATGAATGGCATCACGCTCAAGCTGTCGAGCAAATGCCGCGAGACCATTTCGTCCGGATCGCGCACCGCAGTGAGGTTGTAGGCCTTGTTCCACTTGATCAACAAGGCCAGATAGCCCAACAGCAATTCGTGCTGGGCTTCGGTCAAGTGCACACCCAACTGGCGTGCACCTGTGGATAACTCTTCGGCGTGTTGCGAGGTGACCAACGAACTCAAGCGCTTTGCTCCAACTGACGGCCCGCGCCGCGTTTTTTCAAATGAATCATCAACAGCGAAATGGCTGCCGGGGTGACGCCTGGGATACGGGAAGCCTGACCCAAAGTCTCGGGGCGAGTTATCCCCAGCTTGCTTTGAATCTCTTTCGACAGCCCGGAGATCCCGGTGTAATCGATATCCACAGGCAGCTTGGTGTCTTCACTGGCGCGCAGCCGAGCGATCTCGTCCTGCTGACGGTCAATGTACCCGGCATATTTGGTCTTGATTTCGACCTGCTCGGCCACCTGTGGATCTTCTGCGCCGCCGCCAGTGACTTCGACCAGACCAGCGTAGTCGATTTCCGGACGGGACAGCAGGTTCAGCAGGTTGTACTCGTGGGTCAACGGCGTGCCAAATTTTTCGGCAATGGCATCACCCTGCTCAGTGCCCGGGCGCACCCAGGTACTTTTCAGGCGTTGTTCTTCCAATTCGATGCTTTCGCGTTTTTTGCAGAACGCTGCCCAGCGCGCATCATCGACCAGGCCCAGCTCGCGACCTTTTTCGGTCAGGCGCAGGTCGGCGTTGTCTTCGCGCAGGATCAGGCGATATTCGGCCCGGGAGGTGAACATCCGGTACGGTTCCTGGGTACCCAGGGTAATCAGGTCATCAACCAACACCCCGATGTACGCTTCATCGCGACGCGGGCACCAGCTGTCTTTGCCCTGGGCGCGCAATGCCGCGTTGGTCCCGGCCAGCAAACCTTGGGCGCCGGCTTCTTCGTAACCGGTCGTGCCGTTGATTTGCCCAGCGAAGAACAGACCGCCAATCACTTTGGTTTCCAGGCTGTACTTCAAGTCCCGGGGATCGAAGTAGTCGTATTCAATGGCATAGCCCGGACGCACGATATGGGCGTTTTCCATCCCGCGAATCGACTGCACGATCTGGATTTGCACATCGAACGGCAGGGAAGTGGAAATCCCGTTCGGGTACAGCTCGTGGGTGGTCAAGCCTTCCGGCTCGATGAAGACCTGGTGGCTTTCCTTGTCGGCAAAGCGGTGGATCTTGTCTTCGATCGACGGGCAATAGCGCGGGCCGATGCCCTCGATCACCCCGGAATACATCGGCGAACGGTCAAGGTTGGCCGCGATGATTTCATGGGTGCGCGCATTGGTGTGGGTAATCCAGCAACTCACCTGTTTCGGGTGCTGCTCCTTGGACCCCATGAATGACATCACCGGAATCGGCGTATCCCCGGCTTGCTCGGTCATCACCGAAAAATCCACAGAACGCCCGTCGATACGTGGCGGGGTCCCGGTTTTCAGGCGCCCTACACGCAGTGGCAGTTCGCGAAGGCGATGAGCCAGGGCGATGGACGGCGGATCGCCGGCGCGGCCACCCGAATAGTTCTGCATCCCGATGTGGATAAGTCCACCAAGGAAGGTACCCGTGGTCAACACCACGGATTCTGCAAAGAAACGCAGGCCCATTTGCGTGACAACGCCGCGAACCTGGTCCTGTTCGACGATCAGGTCGTCAGCAGCTTGCTGAAATATCCACAGGTTGTCCTGGTTTTCCAGGGTTTCACGCACCGCGGCCTTGTACAGGATGCGGTCGGCTTGTGCCCGAGTTGCACGCACGGCCGGGCCTTTGCGGCTGTTAAGTACGCGAAATTGAATACCACCTTTGTCGGTAGCCATGGCCATCACACCGCCAAGGGCGTCGATTTCCTTGACCAGGTGGCTTTTGCCGATCCCACCGATGGCGGGGTTGCAACTCATGGCACCGAGGGTTTCCACGTTGTGCGTCAGCAACAGGGTTTTGACCCCCATGCGGGCTGACGCCAGTGCTGCCTCGGTACCGGCATGACCGCCGCCGATGACGATCACTTCAAAACGGGAAGGGAAATCCACCACGCACCTCGTGCCTGCTTATGTAGGTAATCAGGAATTGTCTGTTGAAAGAGTTTTGGAGCTATGGCGGCAAGTATAGGGACTTAGCCCTTCCTAAAGAACCCTTTGCACAAAATTTAACCAGCTGTGGATGAATCAGAGGTAATAGAAATTAAAAGAGAGAAATTTATTAAATCTTTGTTTTTATGTTTATTTCTACTGAGCCTACTTTCTGTGGATAGATCTCTACAGGCCTTTATTTACTTACTGTACAGAGATTCAAAAGTCTGTGGTTAGGTGGCAAGGAGGCCCTTGGATAAGTGCTTTAAGCCTGTGGATTAAACAGGTGGTTATCCACAGAGGGGTTTTTACTCAGGTTTCAAGCCCTGTTATCAACTGGGCACAGGGGTGGTTATTCACAGGGCTTAATCCACAGAAAAGCATCAGCCGCGGCAAATTTCGCCCACGGCAAGGCCATCTCGGAGAGAGGTTACTGTCAGAAAATGCGCGGGAGTGTCCTGGAACGGACAAAACAGACAGGCACGAATGGCCTGTCTGTGAATAACGAAGGGTTATTTACCGATGCAGAAACTGGAAAAGATCCTGCCGAGCAGATCGTCGGAACTGAATGCCCCGGTAATCTCCCCCAGAAGCTGCTGTGCCTGGCGCAAATCCTCAGCCAAAAGCTCTCCAGCCCCTGCCAGGGTCAACTGCGCACGGCCATGCTCAAGGGCCGCACTCGCATGGCGCAGGGCTTCCAGGTGCCTGCGGCGAGCACTGAAGCTGCTTTCCGAGGTCTGTTCGTAGCCCATGCAGGCCTTGAGATGATCGCGCAGCAGCTCTAGGCCATCGCCGGCAGACTTGGCGCTGAGGCTGATGGTGACATGGCCATCGTCGCTGACCTCCAGGGCAATCGGCTCACCAGTGAGGTCCGCCTTATTGCGAATCAGCGTGACTTTGGCCGGATCGGGCCGCTGTTCGAGGAATTCTGGCCACAGGGCAAAAGGATCAACTGCCTCAGGCGCAGTGGCATCCACCACCAACAGCACCCGATCCGCTTCACCGATTGCCTTGAGCGCCCGTTCCACACCGATTTTTTCCACCTGGTCATCGGTATCACGCAAACCGGCAGTATCAACCACGTGCAGCGGCATGCCATCAATGTGGATATGTTCGCGCAGGATATCCCGGGTGGTACCGGCAATCTCGGTGACAATGGCCGCTTCACGCCCCGCCAGTGCGTTGAGCAAGCTGGACTTGCCGGCGTTGGGCCGGCCGGCAATCACCACCGTCATGCCATCGCGCAGCAATGCACCCTGCCCGGCTTCCTTCAAAACTGTGGATAACTCGTCTCGCACTTTATCGAGCATGGCCAGGACATGGCCATCGGCGAGAAAGTCGATCTCTTCTTCCGGGAAATCAATTGCTGCCTCGACGTAGATGCGCAAACTGATCAGTTGCTCGGTGAGGTTATGCACACGCAGGGAAAACGCACCCTGCAACGAGCGCAGAGCATTGCGTGCGGCCTGTGCAGAACTGGCCTCGATCAGGTCGGCGATGGCCTCGGCCTGAGCCAGGTCGAGCTTGTCATTGAGGAACGCCCGCTCGCTGAATTCACCCGGCCGGGCCAGGCGGCAGCCCAATTGCAGGCAGCGCTGCAGCAGCATGTCTAGCACGATAGGGCCGCCATGGCCCTGCAGTTCCAGCACATCCTCGCCGGTGAACGAGTTCGGCCCGGGGAAATATAGGGCCAAGCCTTCATCCAGCACCTGGAGGTCTTCACCAAGAAAAGGCCCGTAATGCGCATAACGGGGCTTCAGCTCGCGCCCGCTGATAGCTTGGGCGGCAATGCCGGCCAGCGGTCCGGAAATTCGAACGATACCGACACCGCCCCGGCCCTGAGCGGTGGCGACGGCAGCGATGGTTTCACGAGGAGCGCTCATCAGCGGTTTCCCAGACAAAAGTGACAGAATGCAAAACGCCCCACGAGGGGGCGTCTTGAGTGGTTATCCACAGAGTAAGTTACGCCTCGGCTTTTTTGGTAGCCGCTTCGATCTTACGTGTGATGTACCACTGTTGAGAGATCGACAACACGTTGTTGACCACCCAGTACAGAACCAGGCCAGCCGGGAACCACAGGAAGAAGAAGGTGAAGATGATTGGCATCATTTTCATCACCTTGGCCTGCATCGGATCCGGAGGTGTCGGGTTCAGACGCTGCTGGATGAACATGGTCGCGCCCATGATGATCGGCAGGATAAAGAACGGGTCCTTGATCGACAGGTCAGTTATCCACAACATGAACGGCGCCTGGCGCATTTCCACGCTTTCCAGGAGTACCCAGTACAGCGACAGGAACACCGGCATCTGTACCAGAATCGGCAAGCATCCACCCAACGGGTTGATCTTCTCTTTCTTGTACAGCTCCATCATGGCTTGCGACATTTTCTGCCGGTCATCGCCGTGTTGCTCTTTCAGTGCAGCCAGTTTCGGTGCAACCGCACGCATACGGGCCATCGATTTGTAGCTGGCAGCCGACAGCGGGAAGAAAATCCCTTTGATCAGCATGGTCAGGAAGATGATCGACCAGCCCCAGTTACCGACGATGCTGTGGATATGTTGCAGCAACCAGAAGATTGGCTGGGCAATGAACCACAGGATGCCGTAATCCACAGTCAGTTCCAGACCTGGGGATAACTCCTTGAGTACTGCCTGGCTTTTTGGGCCGGCATACAAGGTGGCGCTGGTTTCAGCCTTGGCGCCTGGTGCAACGGTCAACGCCGGGCCAGTGAAACCGATGATGTAGTTGCCCTGGTTGTCCTTGCGGGTCTGAACCAGGTTGGCTTCGCCTTTGTTCGGGATCCAAGCAGTTACAAAGTAGTGTTGCAGCCAGGCTACCCAACCACCTTGCACCGTTTCTTTCAGCGCGCCCTTGTCGATATCTTTCATCGACACTTTTTTGTACGGCTCGTTACTTGTCCACAGGGCAGCGCCCAGGTAAGTCGCGGTGCCAGTAGCAGTGCTGGAAGACGGATCGGAGCTGCCATCACGCTTGAGCTGGGCAAACAGGTTGCCGGTCCAGGCCTTTTCGCTGGTGTTGTCGATCAGATAAGTGACTTTCAGATCGTACAAACCGCGAGTGAAGCTGAAGCGCTTGATGTAATTGACGCCGTCGTGACTGAATTTCAGGTCGACGTTCAACTGGTTTTGGCCATCAGCCAGTTGATAAGTCTTCTGTTCGGTCGAATAAACCGGACGACCGGTAGCACGAGCATCAGGACCATCAGTGCCAGTCAGGCCGCTTTGCGCCAGATAAACACGCTCGCCACCGTTATCGAACAACTGGAATGGAACATCCGGATGGTCTTGGCGACGTGGATACAGTGGCAATTTCAGCTGGGCAATATCGCCGCCCTGTGGATCGATCGCCAGGTCCAGCACATCCGTTTTGACGTGGATGAGGTCTTTATTGGTGATGACCGCGTTGTCTACAGGGGTGCTGGTATCGGCATTCGCGCTGGGTACATCGGCACTGGCGGAAGCATTGTTACCCAACGGTGCATCTGCAATAGCAGGAGCAGACTGATTGGTAGCAACATTCTGAGTCGGCAGGGCAGCCTGGCCATAGTCCTGGTTCCATTTCAGAACCATAACGTAGGACACGATTGCCAGGGCGACGATCAGGATCGTGCGTTTAATATCCATGATTACTCGGCCATCGAAGAAGAACGGGAGGTAGGGATAGGCGGAACCGGGTCATAACCACCGGGATTCCACGGATGACAGCGACCTAAACGACGAAAGGTCAGCCAGCCACCGCGCAGAAGGCCATGATTTTCTATGGCTTCATACGCGTAGCAGGAACAACTGGGGTAGAAACGACAGTGGCTGGCCATCAGCGGACTGATGGCATAACGGTAAAACTGGATCGGAACGAGGGCCAGTTTACGCATCAGTGCTGTCTACCCCTACAGTTTCGGGGCTGACTGCTGGGGTCGGCTTGCTGGTGCGAGCCAAACGTTTCCAGAGCTTGCCGAAATGCTGAATCAATTCGGGGTTTTCTACGTCCCCCAAGCCTTTGCGCGCGACGATAACAATATCCCAACCAACCAGAGTGTCCTGGTGGAGGCGAAACGATTCGCGCATCAGACGCTTGAGGCGATTGCGCTCAACGGAGAGCTTTACGCTCTTCTTGCCGATCACCAACCCGAGACGGGGGTGATCCAGATCGTTGTTACGCGCAAGGAGCAGGAGATTTTTCCCCGGAACCTTGCCGGTGGGGGAGTCAAAGACTGCCTTGAAGTGCCGGGGGGTTAGCAGACGCTTTTCCCGACTGAAGTCCTGACTCACCACCAGTACCGGATTATCAAACTGCCAGACGCGCACGACCTTTGGCGCGGCGACGCGACAGGACAGCACGGCCGTTCTTGGTAGCCATGCGAGCACGGAAACCGTGGGTACGGGCGCGTTTGATGGTGCTTGGTTGGAAAGTACGTTTCATGGCGTGTTACCTGGTTCGTCCACAACGGGCCGGAATGGCCCCCGTTTTAAGAGACCGGGGATTCTAGAGAAAGCAAGCCTCTAGGTCAATTTCCAACCAGCTATTCCTTCAATTAGATATCTGGAGGCCCTGGGACCGATTCCGTGAGGTTCGGCTTTCACGAGCAATGCCATAGATATAAAAATAAAGAAGGAAGTTATTTAAAGCTTTTCTGTAAAGCTTATAAAAGCTAGGGAGCCGATCATCTGTGGATAACTACCTTGAGCCCACATTCCACGTGCTGTACAGAGAATGACAACATGGGGGAGAAGCGGTGCTCTGCCTGTGCTGCACTGTCGGATAAGCTGTGTGTGGAATGGCTACTTATCCACAGGCCAGTTACCCACAGACTTTCGACCCCACTTGTACAACGAGCTTAGGGGCGCTTATCCACAGAGCTTATGCACAGACCATTTGTCGCCTTTTTTACGGTTAAGGCATTGATTCTTGGCGGTCTGTGAGCAACCTACATGTGGATAAGTGGGCCGCTCGCCGCTACAATGGCGGCTGTTTTTGCCTCACCGGCTTTCAACTTAGGGGATATCCGTGTCAGTGGAACTTTGGCAGCAGTGCGTGGAGCTTTTGCGCGATGAGCTGCCTGCCCAGCAATTCAACACCTGGATCCGTCCACTACAGGTCGAAGCCGAAGGCGACGAGTTGCGTGTCTACGCACCCAATCGTTTTGTTCTCGACTGGGTCAACGAGAAGTACCTGAGCCGCGTTCTCGAATTGTTCGACGAACATGGCAATGGAATGGCTCCAGCGCTCTCCTTATTAATAGGCAGCAAACGCAGCTCCGTACCTCGCGCTGCACCGAATGCGCCGCTTGCCGCCGCCGCGTCGCAAGCCCAGGCTGCCGCGGCCCCGGTCAATCATGCGCCGGCTCCTGCTGCGTCT